>LNFI01000001.1 GCA_001464615.1 Sphingomonadales bacterium Ga0077557
CGAGCTTGAACTCCCGGCTGAACTTCCGTCGTTGCATCATCACCCTCCGGTTCCAAAAACACCTTATCTTGGTGTCCACGAAACCGGGTGCAGCTCAGATCCACTCAATTGGCTGACTTTGCCCTTATTGTTCAGTAGCGACGCAGCGTGCAGGCAGCCCGTCATCTGATTCGCAACCACGCCCGACTGGCCCTGTTGCTGGCCTTGATTGCATTGGCGATCAAACTGGTCGTGCCGGCGGGGTATATGCCGAGCGCGCAGGGCCATGGCTTTGCGGTGACCATCTGTACCGGGATGGGCCTAAAAACCGTCAGTCTGGCAGGCGATAATCGCGCGCCAACCCAGCATGACAGCTCCGATCGCGATATGCAGCCCTGTGCCTTTGCGGGCCTGGGTTTGCTGGCGACGGGATCGATTGATCCGCCTTCATTGGTCGCCGCGCTCCGCCATGCGGCACTGGTCGCGCTGTTCTTCCTTCCCCTGGCCTTCCCTCAATCGCGGGCATTTCTCCGACCACCCCTTCGCGGCCCACCTGCTCGCGCCTGATCAATCGACCTCTCCTGCCCGGCCCCTTTGTGGTGCCGGGTGCCCGTGATCAGGACCTGTCATGACCAAATTTTCCCCAGCGCCCGGTGCGGCGCTGTATCGCACCATATGGCGTTGGCATTTCTATGCCGGGCTGCTTGTTCTTCCCTTTATTTTCTTTCTGTCGATCACCGGCACCATCTATCTGTTCAAACCCCAGATTGATCGCTGGGAAGAAAGCGCCTGGCATGGCCTATCCGCCATCAACCGCGTCTCGCCCGATGTGCAGCTCGCCGCGGCGCAAAAGGCGGTGCCCGGCGGTCGGTTCAACAGCTACCGCCTCCCCGAAACATCCGGAGATGCCGCTGTCCTCCACCTCGCATTGCCCGGCGATTCCGGCATGCGCGATGTCGCGGTCGCGCCAGACGGCCGGGTGATTGCCATCTCCAATCCCGACAATCGAGTGACTGCCTGGGTCGCCCGGCTGCATGGTTCGCTGTTGTTGGGGACGCCGGGCAGCCTGATTGTCGAAGCGGCGGCCAGCTGGGCGATTTTCCTCATTCTCAGCGGCCTTTATCTCTGGTGGCCGCGCAGTCGTGGTCTGGCGGGCGTGCTGTGGCCACGGCTGGATCAAGGCGGCCGCGTGCGCTGGCGCGATCTTCACGCCGTGACGGGCTTTTGGGTTTCCGGACTGGCGTTGGTGATGCTGGCTAGCGGCTTGCCCTGGGGTGATGGCTGGGCGACCGGTTTTCGCTTCATCCGCAGCCAGATGGGCTGGGTCAACACCCCGCAGGATTGGCGCGGCGGCATTGATCTCCACGCGGGGGATCTCCACGCCAGGCATGATCACCAGTCAATGGCGGCGATAACGCCAGCACGGGGATCAGCCTTCGGGCAAATCACGCTATCGGGCATCGTCGAGCGCGCCAGTCTTGAGGGCATGCCGTTCCCCGCGCTGCTCTCCCCGCCGGGCGCCAAGGCGCGGTTCGGTCCGGGCAATGGGCGTTTTTGGAAACTGACCAGCGAGGCGCAAAACCGGTCCGTCATCCGTACGGTGCGCTATGACGCTAATAGCGGCACGGTGATTGATCGCCGCGGCTTTGCCGACAAGCATGTGATCGATCGCATCATCAATTACGGCATTGCCTGGCACGAAGGGCAGTTATTTGGCTGGATCAACCAGGCAATCGGTGTGATCACCGCCGCCATGCTGATGCTGCTGGCGATCAGCGGTACGATCATGTGGTGGCGGAAACGGCCAAGCGGAACGCTTGGGGCGCCGCCTGCCCTGCGCGAACCACAGGCGCGGATCATTACCGCGTTATTGGTTGTATTGGCGATCCTCTTGCCCGTGCTCGGCTTGTCGCTGCTGCTGTTCTGGCTGGCCGATCAGGGCATTCGTGTCCTGCTGCCCGGCATGGCAGAGCGGCTAGGGCGAGCCTAGGCGCGAAGGCCGATCTCGCGCGCCAGCGCGTCGAGATCGGCCCCTGGTCGCACCAGCCGCCATTCGCCCGGCTGACTTGCATCAACGACCGTTACCGCCCCACGCGGACAAACCCCCAGGCATTTCACCTCGACAATGCCGACCGGCGCCTTGCGGAAGCGTTTGATGCCAAGCTGTTTGCGCAGCGCCTTGGCCAGTGATTTTTTGCCATTGCGGCCAAAGCCACCGCCCAGCCGCTTTGAACATTTTGCACAGATCAGGACGGCATTTTCCCAATCAGCCTTGATCAGGGCCTTCACTCAGGCCGCCATTGCCGATTCTCTTCAGCTACGCGCAGCACGTCATAAGCCGCCTGGATCGCCTGAAAGCGGGCGGCGGCGTCCTTGTCGCCTGGGCGAACATCGGGGTGATTGGCCTTGGCCATCTTGCGCCAGGCGACCCGCACCGCTTCGAAATCAGCATCGGGTTCAAGTTCAAACAAGTCGAGCGCGCGCATTTCGTCCCGCGACCGCGACCCAT
Source organism: Sphingomonadales bacterium Ga0077557 (assembly GCA_001464615.1). Classification (GTDB taxonomy): domain Bacteria; phylum Pseudomonadota; class Alphaproteobacteria; order Sphingomonadales; family Sphingomonadaceae; genus Sphingomonas. The sequence continues at coordinate 2,489 of LNFI01000001.1, forward strand.
CGCCCGGCCCTGCCCAGCTATTATGGCGCGATTCGGTGTAGCCAGAGGTGTCGCGATTTTCCTCTGCTTCGCGGGCCGCCGCTTCCTCTGCCGTCAATCCTTCGAAATAATTCCAGCCACGATTATATTCGCCGGCATGGACCTGGCAGAAATACCAGCGTTCGGGGCTGTTGGGCGATTTGGGCGCCGGACAATTGCCGGGCTCCGCACAGCCGTGACGATCGCATAGCCGCACCTGCGTCGCCTCGCGGCCACTGCCATAGCCGCGCCAGCGCGGGAAACCCCAGTCAACGGATCGAGTGCTGCGTGCCATGGTTTTGCCCTTACGCAACAATCACGAGAATTGCCATCAGTGTCCGTACGTTCCGGTCGTAGCACCGCTGTCGGGATAAAATTGGTGGCAATCCAGCAATGATTCAACACATTTTCAGGGGTTCCGCCGATGCTCAAGCGCCTACATAGAAATAGCTGGTCTTAGGCTATGATCACCGATCCTTGATGACGTGGGAGTCCAATGAACAAACCTCAATCGCTCTTGAGCAATTGGCTGGCCGATTTGCCGGCCTCGATCGTTGTTGCGCTCGTCGCATTGCCGCTATGCCTTGGCATCGCGCTCGCTTCCGGCGCACCGCTTTTTTCAGGGCTTATCGCGGGCATCGTTGGCGGCATCGTCGTTGGGTTGGTGTCGCGCTCGCCATTATCGGTTAGCGGGCCCGCCGCCGGTCTGACCGTCATTGTGCTGGACGCGATCCAGAGCCTACCGAGCTACCAGGTCTTTCTTGCTGCGGTTGTCATTGCGGGCATCATTCAGATCTTTTTTTCGGTTTCGCGTGCCGGCTTGCTCAGCGAATTTGTGCCATCATCGGTGATTACCGGCATGCTCGCCGCGATCGGGCTCATCCTGATCCTGAAGCAAGTCCCCTATGCCGTTGGCTATGAGAAGGATTTTGAGGGCAGCGAGAATTTCCTCAATGCCGATGGCGGCAATACGCTAACGACCTTTTGGGCTGGCCTGACCGAGAGCCTGACGCCAGGTGCCGCGATCATCGGGATCAGTTGCACGGCGTTCTTGTTCCTTTGGGACAAGATTAAACCAAAAAAAGGTCCTTTGAAGTTGCTGCCGGGCCCCCTGGTCGTTGTCGTGATGGGGGTGGTCGGCAATGCCCTTTTCGCGGTGTTCCGGCCCGAATGGGCGCTGGGACCCAAGCATCTCGTGCAAGTTCCGATTGCTGACGGCTTTGATGGTTTTGTCGGCCTGTTCACCTTCCCGGATTTTTCGGCGATCGGCACGGGCATTTTGTGGACCACCGCATTGACGCTGGCGATCGTCGCCAGCCTCGAATCGCTGCTCAGCGTGAAGGCGGTCGATGAAATCGATCCGCGCCGCCGCACCACCAACAAGAATTGGGAACTGCTCGCGCAGGGCAGCGGCAATATCGTTTCGGGCCTGATTGGCGGCTTGCCGGTTACATCGGTGATCGTGCGATCGTCGGCCAACGTCATGGCGGGTGCGGAAAGCAAAGCATCGGCAGTCATGCACGGCGTTTGGTTGTTGCTGTCGGTTGCGCTGATCCCGGTTATTCTGAACTTGATTCCGTTGTCCGCGTTGGCGGCTGTGCTGATTGCGACCGGCTATAAGCTGACCAACCCGGCGCTGTTCATCGAACGCTACCGGCAGGGTCTAACCCAGTTTATTCCGTTTGTTGTAACGATTGGGGCGATTTTGTTCACCGATCTGCTGATTGGCATTCTGGTTGGCCTGACGGTGGGCTTCGCTTTCGTCATCGCGCGCAACTTCCGGCCCGCGATCACCTTTGCCGTGGATGGCGAGGATTGCCTGCTGCGCGCGCGGCGCAACCTCTACTTCATTCATAAATATGAATTGCAGCAGGCGCTTAACAAAGTCCCTGACAATTCCATTCTGGTGATCGATCTGTCGTCGACCAGTTATGTCGATCTCGACAATATCGACGTGATCAACGCCTTCATCAAAAGCGCTGCTTTCCGGAAGATCGATGTGCATGTCCGCGGCGATGTCGCTGAACGGACCGCGCCAAAGATCAACGCGCCATCCTATGGGGTCCGTTTCGCATGAGACATTACAAGCAGCTGCTGCTCGCCAACAAGGCATGGGCCAAGGAATTGACCGACGAGAACCCGGAGTTCTTCAAGCGTCAAATCGCCGGACAAAAGCCTGATTTTCTGTGGATTGGCTGTTCGGATAGCCGCGTCAGCCCCGAACAAATGACGATGACGCCGCCGGGTGGCATGTTCATCCACCGCAACGTTGCCAATCTGGTGAATGAAGACGATCTCAACCTGATGTCGGTGCTGCAATATGCCACCGATGTTCTGCAGGTGCGCCATATCATGGTCTGCGGCCATTATGGCTGCGGCGGGCTTCAGGCCACGCTGGCGGGGGGCACCAGCGGCGCGGTAGATTCTTGGCTGACCAACGCGCGCGCCGTGCTCCATGCGCATGAGCATGAGGTGACGAGCCAGCCCGATGACGAAACCCGGGTTAATCGCCTGGTCGAGGTGAATGTGCGCGATCAGCTGATCAAGCTCGCCCGCACCAAGCTGATTCAGGCCGCCTGGGCCCGCAACCAGGAGGTGTTCCTGCACGGCTGGGTCTATGACATTCGCGACGGGCACATCAAACCGCTGCTGGAAATTGACGCTTCGACGCCGCTCGATGCCATTGGACAGCCTGACAAGGTGCTGCATGCCAGTTCGGATGCACCAGGCTGACGAGCGAGGCACCGTCGGTGCAGAAAAATGCCAGAGGGTCTGTAAGCCGGGTTCTGTCCACTCCCTGACAGGGAGATAGGCGACCATTCCTCTAGGCCCCGAATTACTTCGGGGCTCAAGCAACCAACCCGGGTAGCGGGCCGGAACATGCCCTGAGATTACTCTCGCGCCACCCCTATTCGGTCTTGCTCCCGGTGGGGTTTGCCATGCCGCTTCTGTTACCAGTCGCGCGGTGCGCTCTTACCGCACCCTTTCACCCTTGCCTGTGTCCCTTAAAGGACCATCGGCGGTTTGCTCTCTGTGGCACTTTCCCTAAGGTCACCCTCGCCGGACATTATCCGGCACCGTCGTTTCCGTGGAGCCCGGACTTTCCTCGCGCGCCCTAAAGCACCCGCGGCCGCCCGACCCTCTGGCACGATCAGCCTTAGTCGTCCCCTTGCGGCTTTGGCAACAGCAGCGCGAGCAGGATCATCCGACATTCGGCATCGACTTCGCCGTCGATCATCTCAGGGCGAAAACGCCGTTGAAAGGCCATGATCGCGGCCATCGGATCAGTCACGTCATAGCCGAAGCGCTCAAGCGCGAGCAGAAAGCCCGCCTGAGTCCAGTTCGGGTCCATCAGATTCTTGGTCGGCCGCGGCAGGGCAAGGCGCAGCCGGGCCAGCTTGCTCCAGGGGAACAGCTCACCAGGATCGCGCTTGCGCTGTGGGGCGATATCGGAATGGCCGACGATATTGCCGCGCGTGATCTGATAGCGATCCTTGATCTGCATCACCAGCTGCACAACCGACGCAATCTGTTCATCGGGAAAGGGGCGATAGCCAAATTCATGGCCGGGATTGACGATCTCGATGCCAACCGACGCGCTGTTTATGTCAGATGGGATATCGCGCCAGCTCGCCAAACCGGCGTGCCAGGCGCGTTTATCCTCTGGCACCAGCCGCAGCACGGTGCCGTCCTCTGCAACAACATAATGGGCCGAAACCCGGTTTGCTGCCTCTGGATCGCGAAGCCGGGCGATGGCGGAATCGGCATCCTGCATCCCGGTATAATGCAGCACGATCATCGATATTGGTCGGGCGCGCTCATCGAAATTCGGCGAAGCGGCGTCGATAATGTTCATGACGATGCCGCTTGCGCAGTGCGCACCGTTACGATCGCTACGCCCAGCATGGCCATTGCGCCTCCGACAAGCATGATCGCCGTTACCGGCGTGTTGAAATACCAAGAAGCGGTAAAGACTGAAATCACCGGGGCCGCAAGCGTCAGCGGTGTCACCACGCCAATAGAGTGCCGCTGGAGCAGCCAAGCCATTGACCCCTGCCCCAACACCGTTGACCCAATTGCCGAAAACGAAACCAGCACCACTGTGTGCAATGGCAAATCGGGCAACGCCGCCATCGCTGTCGGCTCCCGCCACCAGGCGACTGCGCCCAATATCACCGTGCCCCACAAGCCGATCCACGCATAGATCGTCAGCACCCGAACGCCGATCAATAACCGTTGGATAAGCGAACAAATTGCCCAGATCAGGGCAGCAAGCGCGGTTAGCGCAAGGCCCAACCCCTCGCCCGCCGCCGCAGGATCGAACACGAGTATCATCACGCCAAGGAGCGAAAGCGAGATGCCAATGATGCGCGGCGCGTGGATGCGTTCGTGAAAGACCATAATCGTCAGCAACAGCGAAAAGGGCACGCCAAGCTGCCCGGCAATTGCTAGCGCACCAACATTGGTCGCCACTGATAGCGAGAGATTTGTAGCGATGTAAAAAGCACCGCCCGAAAGCACCCCAAGCGCGGTCAACTCGCGCATCTTGCCCGGCACAATCCGCAGCGCCGACGCACAGACCAGCAGCACAATCGCTTGGCGGAGAAAGGCGGCGGTAAGTGGGGATATGGCGTCGACCGAGACCTTCACGACGATCAGGTTCAGGCCCCACAAGATATTCATCGCGATGACGACGAACAAATCACGCGGGCCAAACGCCTGTTTTCTGAGGGGCGTCACCGGTTCCATCAACCCCGCTTGGCGCGGTGCCTGCACAAAGTAAACGCTCGTCTGATCAGGCGGCCACCAAACCGAGCTCGTGCATGGATTGGGCACCGCGCTCGTACAGGCCGCGGTAGCGCGGGCTCGGGGAAAAGGCCTCTGTCTGGCCGATCACCGTTTCGCCTGCACCAAGCACCAAGAGGCCGCCTGGACGCACCACTTGGGCGAGCAGATCAAACACGCGCTTGCGCAGCACCGGGGAGAGATACAGCATGACATTGCGGCACAAGACGATATCAAAATAGCCGACCGGTGCGGGATCGCCGACCAGATTGTGGCGCCGAAAATTGATTTTGCGGACCAGACTGGACTGCGCAATCCAGTCCGACCCCGATGCCTCAAACCATTTGATCATCTGGCGGACCGGTAAGCCGCGCTGAATCTCGAACTGGGAATAGCGGGCGGCACGGGCACGCGTGATCGCGGCGTCGGAAACGTCTGTCGCCAATATTTCCGGCTCTACTTTGCCTGTGGTTTCGAACCGATCAGCGAACAGCATCGCCAGTGACAAGGGCTCCTGCCCAGTCGAACAGGCGGCAGACCAAATGCGCGGGCGGCGATCACAGTCCTGTTGGCGTTGATCAATCGCTGTCACCACCATGTCGAGCACGCCGGAATCCCGAAAGAACGAGCTTTCCTGGTTCAGCAGGGCATCGACAATCTGATCGGCAATCACCCCAGTCTGATCATCGAACAACTCGGCCACCAGCTGGTCAAGGCAATCATGCCCGCGCACGCGCAGGACGGGTTTCAGCGCGGTCTCAATCCGCCAGGTACGATTGGCCGCAATCTGTTGGCCTGTCCGGGCTTCAAGCAAGCTGGCAACCACTGCCATCGCGCCAGTTTGGGCCGTTGGCTGGCGGTTGATCATCACCGTGCCGGCCGACGTTGTTCGGTGATCAGCCGCCCGATCGCCTGGGGCGTCATGATTGCGTCGGCTAATCCAGCATTGGCGATCATGCCGGGCATGCCCCACACAACCGAGCTTGCCTGATCCTGGACAATCACGCTGCCCCCGGCTGCACTCACCGCTCGCGCGCCTTCAGAACCATCGCGGCCCATCCCACTCAGCACAATCGCAAGCGCGCGCGCGCCATAAATTCTGGCAACGCTTTCGAGCATCGGGTCAACGGATGGCATGCACCCACTGACCGCGCGCTCGGTCGTTAGCCGCAAGGCAACGCCGTCACCAAAACTAACGCAACGCAAATGGGCCTCACCGGGGGCGATAATGATCCGTCCCGGTTGGATCCGCATATGATCGGTGGCAACGACGCAGGGGCGGCTCCCCAAAACCGCCAGCTGCGCGGCGAAATAGGGCATGAATGATGGCGGCAGATGCTGCGTAATCAGGATCGGCAACTGGCATGATGCAGGAATAGCCCGCAGCATCAGGCTTAGGGCATGGATGCCGCCGGTGGAGGCACCAATCGCGACAATATCATAGTCATCGCCCAGAGCGACCGGTGGCGGCAGTGCCTGCAGATTGGCGACGCGCGCGCGTCCTTGGACCAGGCGGTGCAGCTTTTCCTCGAGGATATCGCCGAACTTGCCGACCAGATTGCCGATGCCGGGTTTGACCAGCGTATCTGCGGCACCCAGCGTCAGCGCCTGAATGGAGGCGGCAGCCCCTTCGGCACAGGAGGAAGAGACAATCAGCACATGCGCGTTTTGCCCAGCGGCGATAATGTCGGGCAATGCGGTCAGCCCATCGACACCGGGCATTTCTATATCGAGCAGAATGATATCGACCCGATGCTGACGCAAGAACGCCAGGGCAGCCTGCGCATCGGCAACCGCGCCAGCGACCATGAAATGACCGGTGGAATCGATCATCCGACCAATCACCGCCCGCGCGACTACTGAATCGTCAACGATCAGAATGCGGGTCGGCGGCGCGTCAGGTGGCGACGTCGATAAGGCTAAGGGGGTGTTCTTCACCGGGTTAACTCAGTTCAAGCCACGCCGACGATTTGCAATTTGCTTTCCAGCGTTTCGCGATCAAACGGCTTCATGACATATTCGTCTGCGCCGGCTTCGATCGCCGCGCGAATATACGCCATGCCATTTTCAGTGGTGCAGAACACAACCTTGGGTCGGTGCGAGACCGCACTTTCGCGAAGGGCGCGCAAGAAATCCATGCCGCTCATCACCGGCATGTTCCAATCGAGCAAGATGACATCGGGCGCCGACTTCAGGCAACTTTCCAGCGCTTCACGGCCATCGCCAGCCTCTGAAACTTCGAAATTCAATGTTTCGAGGATGTGGCGGGCGACCTTGCGGATCACCTTTGAATCATCGACCACTAGGCAGGTCTTCATTATTCTTACCCCGTTGAATGCCTTTGGGTGATTAGTGCACTAAAAACGTAAGCGGAGCGTTAAGCGATGCGATCAAGCCGCGATCGCGATTCCGGGTATGAGCGCACGCAGGTTGACGACCAGCAACGGATCCCCATCGCGATTGACGATCCCGCAGCCGGCCTTTGCCCATCCCCCATCCACGACGATGCCACTGGCCAGCGGCGCGACACTGAAGGGGGCAACGTCTTCCAGGGCGTCGACCAAGACAGCGTAATGATGCCCTTCGACCAGCGTGATGACCGCGCGGGTGGGGCTGATTTCGGCAGGTGGAAGGCCAAGAGCGGCGCAGGTATCGATCACCATCACCACCCGGCTGCGCAGCGCTGCCAGTCCACGCACTTCTGCGGCAGCGCGGGGGATCGGGGTGATTTCACCGATATCGACGACCGATTCGACTTGATCGGATGCAATCGCCACTGTTCGGCCGGCGATGCGGGCAATAAGGAACAAATCCGCCATCTTCAGCCCCTTCCGCCAGCGTGACGTTTTGCCAATGCCGCCAATAACCCGTCCCGATCATAGCGATAAACGCTGTCGTCGGCGGTGCTTGGCGGCTTGGGATCAGCGCGCAGCCGCACGATTGGCGCATTGCCAACCGCAACCGAATCATCGCTATCCATCGCCAGGGCAATGGCCACGGCCTCGCCTGGCTTGATCTTTGTCACGACCTTATACCCGGCATTTTCGAGCACTGGCCGCAAGAATTGCTCCATCCATTGAGCTTCATCGCCAGCGAGCAGGCACAGCGCCTGACCAGCGGTCTTCGAACCAGGATCGGCATGGGCGGCGAACAACCAATAAATGTCGAGCACCTCGACTTGCTCACCATCAATCGCCACGACGCCAGCGATCGGCCCTGCGATCCGAGCGGGGACCATTGGTTCTGTGAGGGAAACGATGTCGAGCGCATCGGCAATCGCATAGCCAATTTCGGTGCGACCATCCGCCAACCGCAGCACCGAAATCTCGGTTCGGGCGGCGATGAGGTCATCCGCATTGGCCACCCCGGCGAGCGGCACAATGGCATCGTCAATGGACAGGCGCAGCTGACCGGCGGAGCGGCGCACCGCGTCGCTTGATGCCAGTTCGACGCGTTCGACAATATCCAGCGGTACGGCGCGGCGCGCACCGTCAAGATCAAGGAACAACAGCACCGACATCGCCTGTGCGGCCTGGTCGTCAATGCCATCGTCATCATCGCCGACAATGACATCGCGGCTGAACTGCAGCCCGGCTTCGGCAGCAAGTCCCGCGCAATCGAGCAGCAACATCGGTCGTCCGCTATCGGGCAATGTCTGCCCCGCATAAAGCCCAGTGGCCATCACAATCGGCGGCGCCGGCTTGATCACAAGCTCTTCGGTATCGAGCACTTCATCGACCGCTAAGGCAAAGCTGCCCCCAGCCACGCTGACAATGGCCAGCATCCGGATCGCCACAGGGTCATCGCGCAGGCGCAATATCTGGCATAACGGCACCAAGGGCAAACGGCGGTCGCGCACGGTCGCGACTGGCGTATCGCCGAGCATATCGACCCGCACCGCATCGCCGCGCACCGTTACAATTTCTTCGATGGATTGCCGCGAAACCACAAAGCGCTGGCCTGCAGCGCCGACCACGATTGTCGAGATGATCGACAAGGTCAGCGGGACATGGATAGCGATGCACAGGCCCTTGCCCGGCCGGTTAATCAATTCAACGCGGCCGCCAATCTGCTCAATATTGGCGCGGACCACATCCATGCCGACCCCGCGACCGGAAATGGCCGTCACTTCGTTCTTGCTCGACAGGCCAGGCGCAAAAACCAGATCGAGCTTGGCGCGCTCGGGCAAGGCGCGCAGTTCAGCTTCGCTGCGTTCCCCAGTAGCGGCCATCTTAACAATGAGGCGCTCGACATCGATGCCGCGCCCGTCATCGACGACTTCAACGATAATCTGGTTGCCCGATTGCCGGGCGGCGACTGAAAGCCGACCATTTTGTCGTTTGCCCACAGCGACACGCTCGGCGGCTGTTTCCAGGCCGTGGTCGATCGCGTTGCGGATGATGTGGACCAAGGGATCACGCATCATCTCGATCATCTCGCGATCAAGCTCAACATCGGACCCGTCAATCTGCAGCACGACGCTTTTGCCGAGTTCCGCCGCTGTATCGCGCACCATCCGCGGTAGCGCCGAGAACAAGGCGTCAATCTTTTGCATGCGGGTGCGCGTGACCGTATCGCGCATTTCCGAAACGGTGTGGGACAATCGATCGAGGGCGGCCTCAATCGCCGGATCGACGGCTTCATCGCGCAAGCGCCGCGCCAATTCATTGCGCGCCAACACCATGTCCGACATGCCGCTCATCATCATGTCGAGCAAATCGACGCTCAACCTTACGCTGCGCGTGGGCGCGCGCTGAATGATCGTGGTTGGCATTTGGGCTGCCGCGACCTCTGCGCCCTTGTCGAGCGCGGCAATCAGCAAGTCTTCGCCCGAATCATCAAGCGAAGCGCCGACATCGATCGCCTCGATGATTTCGCCGATACGATCCACAATGGCGAGCACGGCATTGACCAACGCAGTATCCGGCGTCCGCTCCCCCGAGCGGACCGCCGACAGCACATCTTCGGCAGCATGGCTCAATCGGCTGAGGCGGGGCAGATCGAGGAAGCCGCAGCTTCCCTTCACGGTATGAACAAACCGGAAAATCGCATCCAGGCGCGCGCGATCCGACGGATCGGCCTCCCACATCACGATTTCCCCCGCGAGCGCTTCCAGCGTCTCACGGGTTTCAGCGATGAATTCTTGCAGAAGATCGTCCATGGGCCCCCGATATGCCTCTACCGGCGGGGTAACTCATGACGATGAGCAGTTAATTTGCAGTTTACCGCGCGCGAAAAGCTGCACCAAACAGCAATACGGGCGCATCGGGATCAGAAATCTTCACTTCTCCGCCGCCTTCAGCCACCAGCGCTTGAACAAGATAGGCTGCTGCTGCCCGCGGCGTAATGACCGTATCGGGGCTCGCCCCAAGCAAGGCAGTGCGCAATTCGCTGTCGAGCACGATGCGGGGGCCATCGCCACGGACGACGATTTCGACCATCCCGTCAACGACTTCAGCGCCAATATCCAGCTGGCCGCCACGAATCAGCGCATCGCCGGCGATCAGCGCCAGATTGAGCAATACCTTGATCGCTGGCTTGGGCAGCACCGCATCCTCGACCATCCAGCCAAGCGAAACGCGGTGATTGTCACCAAACAGCCCCTCGATCGCGGCCCGCGCTTCCCGCGAGTCGACCGTCTCGCCAAAGCCACCTGCCGCCCCGAATGCGAGCCGGAAGAATTTCAGCTTATTGGCGGACGCGCGGGCGCTTTCGCTCAACAGCTCAAGGCAGCGATTGCGCATTTCCGGGTCATGCTCGTCGGCAAGCAGCTCCAGCCCATTGTTGAGCGCGCCAACCGGGCTCAGCAGATCATGGCACAAGCGCGAGCATAACAGGCTGGCGAAATCGACCGGGCTGATCGTCATTGAAAAAGGGGCTCCAGACGGCGAGAATTTGTTGGTAAACGAGGCGATGCCGCCTCTCATGGCGAAGCGGCGGCAGCGGCGCAAGGCGCAGTAAGGCTAACGGGCACGCGATCAAAGCGTTCCAGCCCTGTCCCATCGCGCTTGGCCCGCCACAGCGTCGCTTCCCAGCCAGCAATGATGAGCCACAATTCGCCACCAATCGCCGCCGCCGCATCGACCGCTGAGGGCGCGGCAAGGCCGGTTGGATGCGAATGATAATGGCCGATCACCCTTGGCCCACCTGCGCGCATCGCTTTGTGGGCGGCAAACAGCGCCGCCGGATCGATCTCAAACGCAATCGAGGGGTCTGCCGCCACATTTCGGCAAGCTATCGCTGCTGATATCGCCGTGTCATCGCCAAACAGCAGTCCGCATATCTCTGCGGACGGCGATTGCGCTGCCTCCGCCAGCAATCGATCCAGCACGCTTCTTGAAATTCCAACGCCGCTTTCCATATCCGGCAGACATGGACCGGGGGGCAGAAATCATTCAAGTGCGGATTGCAGGCATCGCCGATGGGCTTCGCCTCGACCGCGCGCTTGCCGACGCCGCGCCGATGCTTTCCCGCGAGCGATTAAAGGCACTGATCACCGCTGGCAATGTTGCTGACGAAGCGGGCCTGCAAGCCCGCGATCCATCACGCAAGGCCGTTGGTGGTCAGCTGTTCAACGTGACCCTGCCCGCCCCTGTCCCGCTCGACAACGCCGCGCAGGATATCGCGCTCAATATCGTCTATGAGGACGAGCATCTCATCGTCATCGACAAGCAGGCCGGGCTGGTTGTCCATCCGGCAGCGGGCAATCTTGATGGCACCCTGGTCAACGCGCTGCTGCATCACTGCGCCGGGCAATTGTCCGGCATTGGCGGCGTCGCGCGGCCGGGCATCGTCCACCGGATCGATAAGGATACATCCGGCCTGATGGTCGCCGCCAAATCCGATGCCGCCCATCTAGGGCTTGCCGCGCAGTTCGCCGCGCATTCGATTGATCGGCGGTATCTGGCGATTGTCGCTGGCCGCCCCAATCCGTCCGAAGGCACCGTCGATGCGCCGCTCGCCCGATCGGCGTCGAACCGGAAGAAAATCGCGATCGTCAGCGGCGGCAAGCATGCAATCACCCATTACCGGATGATCCGCCCCTTGCGCGAAGCGGCACTGGTCGAATGTCGGCTGGAAACGGGCCGCACTCACCAGGTGCGTGTGCACATGGCCTCGATTGGCCATGCCCTGCTCGGTGATCCCGTCTATGGCCGAACAAAAGCGGCGCACCGCGCGTTGTTGGACGAGCTCGCCTTTAACCGACAGGCACTGCACGCCGCTCGTTTGGGATTCATTCATCCGGTTAAAAGTAACGCTTTGGCGTTTGAAAGCGAAATACCTGCCGACATGCAGGCACTCTTGGGTACACTCATTGGTCTAGGTTGATGCGCTTTTCGGTCCACGGTACTTTGAGCGCACGGATAAGGGAGATTTGATCATGGCAAGCGGCAGCAACGTCCCAGCGACGATTCCCGCCCTCGGCGGCGAGGCGAGTCTCAATCGCTATCTCGCGGAGATCAAGAAATTCCCCATCCTCGCGCCCGAGCAGGAATATATGCTCGCCAAGCGCTTTGAGGAGCATGGCGATACCGATGCGGCGGCGCAGCTCGTCACATCGCATCTTCGCCTCGTGGCGAAGATCGCGATGGGCTATCGCGGCTATGGCCTGCCGGTCAGCGAGTTGATTTCCGAGGGCAATATCGGCCTGATGCAGGGCGTGAAGAAGTTTGAGGCTGATCGCGGCTTCCGGCTTGCCACCTATGCAATGTGGTGGATCCGCGCATCGATCCAGGAATTCATTCTGCGCAGCTGGTCGCTGGTCAAGATGGGCACCACCGCGGCGCAGAAGAAGCTGTTCTTCAATCTGCGCCGGATGAAGGCCAAGCTTGACGCTTTCGAGGATGGCGATCTGAAGCCCGAGGATCTCGCCAAGATCGCCAAGGATCTGGGCGTCACCGAAGAAGAGGTGACGAGCATGAACCGCCGCATGGCGATGGGCGGGGATACCTCGCTCAACGTGCCGATGCGCGAGGATGGCGAGGGCCAGTGGCAGGATTGGCTCGCCGACGATGCCCCGCTGCAGGATGCCGTCGTTGCCGAGGCACAGGAAGCCGATGTTCGGCATACCATGCTCGTTTCTGCCATGGACGATCTGAACGAGCGCGAAAAACATATCCTGACCGAGCGTCGGCTGACCGACGACCCCAAGACGCTGGAGGAACTGAGCCAGGTCTATGGCGTCAGCCGCGAACGCGTCCGCCAGATCGAGGTCCGCGCCTTTGAAAAGCTGCAAAAGGCAATGATGCGGCTGGCGGGGGAGAAACGGATGCTGGCAGCGTACTGATCCGGTACGCAACCACCCTCTTCGGGCTTGATTGCAGCCCGCCCGCATGCGACCCGGTGGATCGATGATCCGCCGGGTTTTTTCCATCTCTGCCAGAATCGTGCTGGGCTTCCTTTTGGTCTCCATCCTGTGGGTGGTGATCTACCGCTTTATCGCCCCACCCATCACCTTCACGATGATTGGCGATGCACTGGGCGGCCACCGCATCTCAAAAAGCTGGATGCCACTATCGACCATCGATCCCGACATGGCCCGCGCTGCCATTGCCGGTGAGGATGGGCGCTTTTGCGAGCATCACGGCTTTGATTTCAGCGCAATCGAGCAGGCGATCGCCAAAAATGCGCGCGGCAAGCGCCTGCGCGGCGGCTCGACGATCAGCCAGCAGACCGCCAAGAACGCCTTTCTGTTCCAGGGCGGCGGCTATGTCCGCAAGGCGTTCGAAGCCTATTTTACCGTGCTGATCGAAAATATCTGGGGCAAGCGGCGGATCATGGAGGTGTATCTGAACATCGCCGAGACGGGCATCGGCACCTATGGCGTCAATGCCGCATCGAAGCGCTATTTCGGGCATGATGCGTCGCGCCTGTCACCGTCCGAGGCCGGCCGGATTGCGGCGGTTCTGCCACTCCCCAAAAAGCGCGCCGCGATCGCGCCGACTGGATTCACCCGCCGCCACGGTAATTCAATAACGCGGCGCGTCGGCGTGGTGCGCAATGGCGGGCTGGATAGCTGCCTGCGTTAAAACCTAAACTGTGATGACTTTGGGTTGGACCAACCCATACGCCGTTCGCCCTGAGCGAAGTCGAAGGGCATGCGGAGCGTGTGGGCTTCGACTTCGCTCAGCCCGAACGGGGGGCGAGGTTGAATCGACCTAACGTCATCCGACTCAAGCCCATATCTTCTTACTTGTTCGGGTCGACGGCCTTCTCAACCGCACCGCCAGCCTTCTCGGCACTGTCGCCAACATCTTTTGCGGCAGATGTCACCGCATCAGTGCGCAAATTATCGTTATTGGTCTGGTTGAGCACGAAATAGCCGGCGATTGCGAGCAGGATAACCAGTGCGAGCCCGATCATGAGCCCGGTGCCATTGCCGCTACGTTCGACGACGACGGTATTTGGTTGATTGTCTGCCATGATGTTCTTCTCTGTTGAGTGACAGGAGAAGAACCTGAATCGCCGCGCTTTGTTCCTCGCGCCTTCAAAATGGCAGCTTGAACCCGGGCGGCAATGGCAATCCACTCGTCATCTTCGACATTTCGGCGTTTGATGCCGAATCAGCTTTTGCCCGCGCATCGTTGAGCGCCGCCGCGATCAGATCCTCCAGCATCTGCTTCTCGCCCGGCTGAAACAGCGAATCGTCGATCGACACGCCGATGATCCGCCCCTTGGCCGATGCCTTGACCTTGACGAGCCCGCCGCCCGCCACGCCTTCTACCTCGATATTGTCGAGATTGGCCTGCGCCTTTGCCAGCTCTGCCTGCACATTTTGCGCCATGGCCAGCATGTCTTCGATACCCTTCATCGCCCGTTCCTCATGTCACGCTTTGTTGTTTCAACGCCCATTTGACCACTTCGGCCGCAGGAAAAGCTTCCATTGCGGCCTTCACGATTGGCGTGCCCCGCACCCAGTCCAGCTCTGCAGCGCGCGCCGCCGCTTGTGCCTCGCGGACGCTGGGGGCACCGGGGGTGTCCTCGGTCGTGATTCGCCAGCTCTTGCCGGTCAACCGGCGCAAAACATCCGCGAGTTCGCCCGGAATGTCCGCCGGGAACGGCTTTGCGGAACTCAGCACGATATCCGGCGGGGCGAAACGGACCAACCGGGCGGCGAGCCGCAACTTTTCAGCCAGCCCCATTTCACGCGCCGTATCGAGCAGGCCCAGCACCGCACCAAAATCAGTCGGCCATTCGCCATTCTCGCTTGGCCGTATGTCGCTCGCCATGGCCGCTGATGCTGCCGGCGCAGTGGATGCGCTTGCCTGTACTTGCGCTACCGGTGGCGAGACTGATTCGCCCGCAAATCGCCGCGCCAATTCTCCGGGATCAGGCAGGCTGGCGGCGTGGATCACGCGCAACAACGCCATTTCGCACGCCTCGATCGGCAATGCCGCCCGCGCCACTTCGTCATGGCCTTTCAACAGCAACTGCCATAGCCGGTGCAAGGACGCGAACGACAGCGTCGCCGCCCAGCCGGCAAGCGCCGCGCGCTCTTCCACGGACTGCGCCGAATCTGGCTCGGTCCCCAGCTTTGTGAGCGTCACGGCATGCACCGATTCGAGCAGGGCGCGCAGCACTCCTAGCGGATCAACCCCCAGATCATATTGCCGACGCAGCGCGGCCAAGGCGCCGGGCCCGTCGCCGGCCAGTACCAGTCCGAGCAAATCGCGAATGGCGCCGCGATCGGACAGCCCCAGCATCTCGCGGACCGCATCGGCCCGCACGCCGCCGCCTTCCAGTCCGGCATGGGCAATCGCCTGATCAAGGATCGACAGCCCGTCGCGTGCCGACCCTTCGGCAGCGCGCGCAATCAGCGCCAGTGCCTCGGGCTCAGCCTCGACACCTTCGGCATCGACGACATGCGCGAAATGCGCCGCCAGCTTTTCACTGCTAATCCGCCGCAGATCAAAGCGCTGACAGCGCGACAGCACCGTCACGGGCACCTTGTTCACTTCGGTTGTCGCGAACAGGAACTTCACATGCGGTGGTGGCTCCTCAAGCGTCTTGAGCAGCGCGTTGAAGGCGTTTTTCGACAGCATATGGACTTCGTCGATGATGTAGATCTTGTAGCGCGCCGACACCGCCGAATAGCGCGAGGCATCGATAATCTCACGGACGTCATCCACCCCGGTATGGCTGGCGGCGTCCATCTCGATCACATCGATATGCCGCCCCTCGGCAATCGCCCGACAGGGCTCGCACACCCCGCACGGATCGATCGTCGGCCCACCCTCACCGTCAGGCCCGATGCAGTTGAGCGCCTTGGCGATCAGCCGCGCGGTCGAGGTTTTGCCCACCCCGCGCACCCCGGTGAGCAGAAACGCATGCGCCAACCGACCGCGCTTGATCGCATTGCCCAGCGTGGTGACCATGGCATCCTGCCCGATCAGCTGATCAAAATTCTGCGGGCGATATTTGCGCGCAAGGACGCGGTACGCCTCGGCCTTTGCGGGCTGGGGCGGTTCGCCAAGATCGAGGAAGGAGTCGGCCATCTCCCCTTATCTAGGGGCAGGCGGCGCGGATGTCGAAGGGGTGTGGTGGTTAGTTTTGTGGAGAGTTTTACCGGAGCGCCGCGGCAAAGCCGCGTCGTCGAACGGGCTTTGCCCGCCGGCCGCGCTTGCGCGTCTTGTGTGCTGCTTCGCAGCGCACATGCGCGCTGCGCGGTGGGAGCCGGGACGACCCGCAGCGAAATCGTTGTGGCTGCTGCCTTCCGGCCCTGACCAGGTTGGCGACGGCTACGCCCGCCCGACTCCCGCGGCGCATATGGGGGAGTAAGGCGGGCGGATCAAGGCCTAGTAACGGACGCGGATTGTGCGGCAGCGGCGGATGCGCTGATGGTTGCGATAGGTCACGCGGCAGACCCGCCGATTACGATAATGGCCCCAGCCATTGCCGCGACGAACGGTATGTGATCGCTGGGTGACGACGACGCGCCGCTCGGTATGACCCATCTGTTGCTGGCGAACCTGTTCGCGCGGCTCCATCTGTTGGGCGGTCGCGGTGGTGGGGCTGAGCATAGCCGCCACGCCAAGCAGGCCGGCGGAAAGTAGCGCGACGATTTTCATGAGAGGCTATCCTTCGCGTGCGAAAGGCACTGAAGGCGAAATGGTCAACGGCCCTGCATGTTCCGTGTCTCGCGCGGCATTTTCACCGTCAGGCTCTCCAAAGCGCCGTCGAGCCAGATCTGGCAAGCGAGGCGGCTATTCCGCGTGGCGCCCATGGCAAGGTCGAGCATATCCTCTTCCTCCTCGCGCGCCGGTTTCAATTTCGTGAAATCATCGGCATCGACGATGACATGGCAGGTCGAGCACGCCATCTGCCCTTCGCAGGTGCCCTCCAGCGGCTGGCCATCGGCCTGCGCCACGTCGAGCAGCCGGTCGCCGGGATTGGCCTCCACCTCGCGCACGCTGCCATCGGTGGCGATGAAGCGGACGCGGATCACGGGGTCACCTGCTGGGTGGCGGCGGCTGCCATGATGCGATCGATCGCGGTCACCAATTCCTCCTCGGTCGTATAGCGGCCAAACCCGATCCTGATGCTGGAACGCGCCTGCGCCTCGTTCAGGCCAATCGCGCGCAAGACATGGCTCGATCGCCCCGATCCACTGGCACAGGCCGATCCAGCAGAAAAGGCGATATCGCGCAGATCGGACATCAGCCGCGCGACGTCGAGCCCCTCGCGCTGGAGATTGAGATTGCCGGGGTAGCGATGCGCGGTCGATCCGTTGATCGTCCAGCCTGGCCCGAAATGCTGCCGCGCCATGCCGAATAGCCGCTCGACATGCGCGCGATCCCTATCGGCCCGCTCGGCCATCAGCCGGGCGGCGACTCCAAAACCGGCACAGAGCGCGGGCGACAGGGTGCCCGATCGACCGAGCCCCTCCTGCCCGCCGCCATGCATCAGCGGTGCGAGCGTGACGCCGTCCCGCACCCACAGCGCGCCAATGCCCTTGGGCCCGTGGATCTTGTGAGCGGACACCGCGACCATATCGCACCCGTCCGGGATCGGCACCCGGCCATAGCCCTGCACCGCATCGCACAGCATCAGCGCGCCTGCTTTGTGAGCGAGATCGGCCAGCGCCGTGATCGGCTGAATGACGCCAATCTCGTTATTGACAAGCATTGCCGCGACCAGCCCCGTCCCCGGCACAATCGCGCGCTCCGCCGCCGCCAGATCGACCAGCCCATCACGCCCGACCGGCAGCACTGTCACCGCCCGCCCCTGTCGCCCAAGTGCCTCAACCGTATCGAGCACCGCTGCATGCTCGGTCGCGATCGTCACGATCGGGCCGACAGTTCCCTTGATCGCCCAATTGAGCGCCTCGGTGGCGCCGCTGGTGAAGGCCAGCGATCCGCCAGGCGGCAACAGGGCGGAAACCCGTTCGCGCGCCACCTCCACCGCTGCCTTCGCCGCCCGACCCGGCGCGTGCGATGAATGCGGGTTGGCATGGCTGTCGCGCAACCATGGCAACATCGCCTCAAACGCCTTGGGCGCGAGCGGTGTCGTCGCCTGATAATCGAGGTAAATCATGCCCGCTTCGCCGCGTCATGCGCGACCTCGAGCCACGCCTCGCCGAAGGCGTCGATCTCCTCCGGCGTCGTATTCCACCCAAAGCTCACCCGGATTGTGCGGCTGGCCGTATCCTCATCGACCCCAAAAGCCGCCAAGGCCCGGCTGCGCTTCAGGGTGCCCGACGAACACGCACTCCCCGCCGACACAGCAAAGCCCATCGCATCGAAGCGGATCAGTTGAGCCGCCGCGGAGAGGTGGGGCATGGCGATGGCATAGATGTGCGAGCACTGCACACCCGGACAGACGATCTCGCCCGCGCGCCAAATTGCATTCTTGAAATCAACGCGCTGCTCAACGCTGGTCGGCCAATCTTCAACCGATCCCGCCTCAAGCGCCGCTGCAAAACCGAGTATGCCGGGCAAATTCTCCGTGCCCTGACGATAGCCAAACTCATGCCCGCCGACTGGCTCAAGCATCGCCAGATCGCGGACCAGCAGCGCCCCGACACCCGGCGGACCGCCAAGCTTGTGCGCTGACACCACAATCATATCGGCGTTGGGCAACGTTCCCTCGCCGGCTAATTGCGAGCAGTCACTGAGGAAGATACCGCCATTAGAGCGGACCAGATCAATCGCTGGCGGCCTGCCATAAGGGATCAGGCCAGTGCCGGTCTCCGAATTGATTGCCTGAATGGCAACCAGCGCCTTGCCGGGCCCAGCGAGATAGTCCGCCAGAAAATCACAATCGGGCTCGCCCGCAGCATCTGCATCGCGACCGAGCAGCGGCAAGATTTCCGCCCCCGGCGCGGCGCGGAACACCGCGTCATGCTCCACCGCACTCACAATCCGCCGCTCGACCTTCGCCCGGTTGAGCGCTATCCACAGCGCTTCACTTGCGCCGCTCGTGAAGATCAGCTCGCCTGTCCAGCCGAGCGACGCCTTGATCCGCGCGCGCGCATTTTCCAGCGCCGCGCGCGCCGCGCGACCCTCGGCGTGGGGGGAGGAGGGGTTAGCCCAGCGCGCCATCCCCTCGGCCACCGCCGCAATGGCTTCGGGGCGCATTGGCGTCGTTGCGGCATGGTCCAGATAGATGCGCTTTTTCACCGCTAAGGCCCTAGCCGTCCAGAATGATTGCGCCAAGCGCGCCCTTTCCTATATAGGCCCGCATCCCGTGCCCCGCGCGCGCCCGCATTTTTGTCAGCAGGTCCCATGCCAGAAGTCATTTTCCCCGGCCCCGATGGCCGTCTCGAAGGCCGTTTCTCGCCGCCGCCGCGCCCGCGCGCACCTGTCGCGATGATCCTGCACCCGCACCCCTCCTCGGGCGGCACGATGAACAACCGGATCGTGCAGGAGCTTTACAAGACCTTCCAGCGGCGCGGTTTTGCAACACTCCGCTTCAATTTTCGTGGCGTGGGCAAAAGCCAGGGCGTGTTCGACAATGGCGTCGGCGAACTCTCCGACGCGGCCAGCGCACTCGATTGGGTACAGAGCATCCACCCCGAAGCTTCCACCACCTGGATCGCCGGCGTCAGCTTCGGCGCGTGGATCGGCATGCAGCTGCTGATGCGCCGCCCCGAAATTCGCGGTTTCATCTCGGTCGCGCCGCCCGCCAACATGTATGATTTCACCTTCCTCGCCCCCTGCCCCTCCTCGGGCATCATCATCCAGGGCGACGGCGATGAAGTGGTTACCCCGCTCGCGGTGCAAAAGCTGGTCGACAAGCTGCGCACGCAAAAGCACATCACGATCCACCACGACGTGCTGCCGCGCGCCAACCATTTCTTCGAGCATGAAATGCCGGAGCTGATGGAGAGCGTGGACAATTATCTGGACATGCGGCTGGACCCGAATTCACCTATCAAATGAGAACAGAGCTTGTTTAGAAACGGGTGACAATGATTATTGGAACCCAACCGCATATGAAAAATATTGGGATCGCAGCCATTGCTATCCTAGCCCAAATTGCGGGCCAGCTATTAGTTGTACCGAACGCTAGTGGTCCTTCATTGTCCGGAAATTTCATTAGCTCATTGTATCGGTTTGCTGCACTTCTAAGCCTCTCGGTCCAAACATGGTGCATATACGCCGCACATATCACCGCAATAGCAACACTTAAACTAATCAAAATACCGACTATTGGAATAGTTATCCTCAAAAAAATCAAGGCGACGGGTGTTGGAGATAGTGTATTTTGATAGCTAAGGCCGTAAGCGGCAATCATAATTGCCTGTGAAGTAAAAAGCCACCCAAGCCGTTCGTTTGCCCAAGATTTTTCGCGAAATGATGCATCCATTGCATAATAATATTTCAACAATACTAAATTACAAAGATCAGTTTCCCCTTCCGTGAATGGACGAGTTTCTGCGTTGAGTACAATTTGGTGGTCTAAGTTCACATTATACTCCCCAGCTTATGATTCCCGCAAGCTTACTGCATAATATCAAATCACCCAAATCATCACGTTCCCCAACAACAACACCATCACCAGCACGCCCTTCCTCCGGTCGCACCCCTTCGCCACCATCCACGCGCCCCAAGCCTGTCCTACAGCTAAGCGTTCTGCTACGCTTCCCGCTGCTCTTTCACACCGTCGATCGCAACTGGGCAGTCCTGCCCGCTTCGCCATAGCGTCGCCCAATGCGCACTGTCTGGCGAGCCCATGGCCAGTGGGAACATTAGGGAACATTCACATCCCGGCCGGGGCTGAACCGTCGTCCGCTGCCAACAACGTCGCCGGATGATTTGGGCGGCAGATTGTGGCGTGGTCGCCGCCCTAACCCGTTCTCGTCACCCCGGGCTTGACCCGGGGTCCCGCTTTTCCAACCTCGGGCATCGCGTGGACAAGGCAGCGGGACCCCGGATCAAGTCCGGGGTGACGGGTTTGCTTGGGGTGGGTGTGAGCGCGATCCTCCTCCTCACCCCACCCAAATGACCACATTGCCCAACAGAACCGCCGCCATCACCAGCAGCAGCACCCCCTTCTTCCGGTCGCCCCCCTTAACCACCATCCAACCCCCGCCGATCAGGCACGCAAACACCCCCAGCATCGCAATCGCCGGCGCCGCCTGCGCGATCCCCACCAGCCCCTCGTTCATCCCCCCAGCACCCGTGCATAAGCCGCCGGATCGACATTCCCGCCCGACAAGATCACCAGCATCCCCTCCCCCATCTCCACCTTGCCCGCGAGCAACGCCGCCAGCGCCACCGCGCCGCCCGGCTCCACCACCAGCCGCAGCTTCTCCGCCGCCCAGCGCTGCGCCACCGCCACCTCTTCCTCGCTCACCGCCACCCCCGTCACCCCGCGCCTGGACAACACATCGAAGGTCAGCGGCGACACCTCCTTGGTCTGTAGCGAATCGCACGCGGTCGGCGGCGGGTTGTCCCCCACCGGCTCGATCCACCCGGCCTCGAGCGATCGCCGCATATCGTCCCACCCCTCGGGCTCGACCACCGTCACCGCCGCATCGGGCAACGCGAGCGCCAGCCCCGCCGCCAGCCCGCCACCGCCGCACGGCACGATCACATGGGCGGGCGCGCCCATCCCCTGCTTCTCCATCTGCTTGGCGGCTTCCAGGCCCGCGCTGCCCTGCCCTTCGATCACCCAGGGATCATCGAAGCTCGGCACCAGCACCGCGCCGCGCGCGCCCGCCAGCCCGGCGGCAATCTTCTCCCGGCTCTCGCGCGCCCGGTCATAGCTGACGATCTCCGCGCCCAGCGCCAGCGTTGCCTCGCGCTTCACGATAGGCGCATCGCTCGGCATCACGATCAGCGCGGGCATGCCGAGCCGTTTCGCGGCCCAAGCGATTCCCTGCGCATGGTTGCCCGAGGAAAACGCAACCACGCCTTTGCTCCGCGATTCGGCATCAATCGCGGTCAGCCGGTGCCAGGCACCGCGCAATTTGAACGCGCCAACCGGTTGCAAATTTTCCGCCTTGAAAGCGACGCTAAACCCCTTGATTTCGCCTATGAATAAAGGGCTCGGCGGCAGGATGGCGGCGAGCTTTGCCGCCGCATCGCGCACCCCCGCGCGGGTCGGTTGTCGCAAAATTGTCATGAAACTTTCCTCGACCTTCAAATAACTATTTACATCCAGATCAACCGACCCTATTCGGCCCTTCCGCTGCCCCATGGGACTTCCAACCGCAAGGCAGCTTTTTTCGTTTTGTCTCACGACATTTGGAGGTCCCTTGAGTTGCACAAGCATCATAGCACGCGGGAGCTAGCTAGCCCCCAGGTCGGTTCCGCCATTGGAATCGCACTTTCGAGCCGACCGGCTCAGCCGGTCACGCTCGTTCGTCCCCATGCCGCGGCACGGGCCGCCCGATTCTTCGCAGAGAAGTTTCCGGGGCGGTCAATGTATGCGGTAAAGGCCAATCCCTCAGCCGATCTGCTGCAGATCCTGTGGGACAACGGCATCACGCATTACGACGTCGCCTCGATTGCCGAGGTGCGGCTCGTTGCGCGCACGCTGCCTGAGGCCACGCTCTGCTTCATGCACCCGGTCAAGGCCGAGGAAGCGATTGCAGAAGCCTATTTCACGCACGGCGTGCGTGTCTTCTCCCTCGACAGCCTGGAAGAACTGTCAAAGGTGATGCGCGCGACCAATGACGCGACTGACCTGACGCTCTGCGTCCGGTTGCGCGTCTCGTCGGAGCATAGCAAGCTCAGCCTCGCGTCGAAATTCGGCGCGGCACCGGGTGAGACCAAGGAACTCCTGTTCGCGGCGCGCCAGGCAGCGGATGCGCTTGGCATCTGCTTCCATGTCGGTTCGCAGGCGATGACGCCTGAAGCCTATGCGCAGGCGATGGAGCGCGTGCGTGCGGCCATTGTCGATGCCGGCGTCACAGTCGACGTCGTCGATGTCGGCGGCGGTTTCCCTTCATCCTATCCGGGCATGGAGCCGCCCCCGCTCGAGCGTTATTTCGCGACGATCCACCGCGCTTTCGAAAGCCTGCCGATTTCCTATTCGGCCGAGCTTTGGGCCGAGCCCGGCCGTGCGCTCTGTGCCGAATATAGCTCGATCATCGTCCGCGTCGAAAAGCGTCGCGGCGATGAACTCTACATCAACGACGGTGCTTATGGCGCGTTGTTCGATGCAGCGCATATCGGCTGGCGCTTCCCGGTGACGTTGCTGCGCGAGCCCGATTCGAATGCCCGCGACATGGCGTTCAGCTTCTATGGGCCGACCTGCGACGATATGGATCACATGGCAGGGCCCTTCATGCTCCCCGCCGATGTGCAGGCGGGCGACTATATCGAAATCGGCATGCTCGGCGCCTATGGCGCGGCGATGCGCACCGCGTTTAACGGCTTCGGCTCGGACGAAACGGTGATCGTCGATGATGAGCCGATGGTGTCGCTCTATCTCGATGACGAGGCAGACGCGGTTCCGTCGAACGTCGTCACACTGTAACACGCGCGTAGCATTGCACATCCCTCTCCCCTCCCGCTTGCGGGAGGTGTTGGGGGTGGGCTTGCGCCGTTCACGCGTCCATGTCCGCACCCAGACCATTCCCACCCCTAACCCCTCCCGCAAGCGGGAGGGGGATATGGAGCATCTTATGACCGACACGCTCACCCCCACCCGCACCAATGATCAGCGGAAAGCCGAGCTGCTCTCCACCCAAGTCGAGCATATCGACATCACCAGCTTCGATGCGCGCCCGATCGTGGAAGCGATGGGCAAGATGAGCTTCACCAGCCGCGATCTCTCGCGCGCCACCGGCATCTACAACCAGATGTTGGCCGATCCTGATTGCACGATCTGCCTGGTGATCGCTGGCTCGACGTCGGCCGGCGGCTGCATGGATCTTTATGCCGAGCTGATCCGCAACAACATGGTCGATTGCGTCGTCGCCACCGGCGCGACCATCGTCGACATGGATTTCTTCGAAGGCCTCGGCCACAAGCATTATCAGGCGCTGGAAGTGCCCGATGACGACACGCTGCGCTCGCTGCTGATCGACCGAATCTATGATACCTATATCGACGAGGAAGAGCTCCAGCACGTCGATCATACGATCTTCGAGATCGCCGAGACGCTCGAGCCCCGCCCCTATTCCAGCCGCGCCTTCATCCGCGAGATGGGCAAGTATCTCGTCGAGCATGGCAAGAAGGACAACAGCCTCGTCAAGCTGGCGTATGAGCATGATGTGCCGATCTTCTGCCCTGCCTTTGTCGACAGCTCGGCGGGCTTTGGCCTCGTCAAGCATCAGGTGGACTCGGTGAAGGCGGGCAAGCCCTATATGGTGCTCGACGCCATCGCCGATTTCCGCGAGCTGACCGACATCAAGATCAAAGCGGGCACCACCGGCCTGCTGATGATCGGCGGCGGCGTGCCGAAGAACTTCATCCAGGACACGGTCGTTTGCGCCGAAATTCTGGGCCATGACGATGTCGAGGTGCACAAATACGCCGTGCAGATCACCGTGGCTGATGTGCGCGACGGCGCCTGCTCGTCATCGACGCTGCAGGAAGCGGCGAGCTGGGGCAAGGTCAACACCGGCATCGAACAGATGGTGTTCGCAGAAGCCGGCTCGGTCATGCCGCTGCTGGCATCGGACGCCTATCACCGCGGCCTGTGGAAGGACCGCGCCAAGCGCCGCTGGGGCGCGATCTTTGACTGATCGGTTGCATTTCGAAACATAGTGAGTCACCGCTCCCCTCGGAAACCAATTCCGGGGGGAGTTTTCGTTATGAACAGTCCAATTCTCGCGACCGTCGTTGCGTTGGCAGCGTGGAGCCTTGTCATGTGGCTCTGGATGTATGCCACCCGGCTGCCTGCGATGCGCAAGGCCAAGATCGATACCTTCAACCTGGTCGGGGGCGCAGGATCAGACCTGAAGGCGATCATCCCGCCCAAGCAGCAATGGCCGGCCGACAATTACAACCATCTGCACGAACAGCCGACGATCTTCTATGCCATCGCCATCACACACGCGCTGATCGGCACCGGAGACGGCGTGAACCTCACCATCGCCTGGGCCTATGTCGCGCTGCGCGTCCTCCACAGCCTGGTGCAGGTGCTCATTAACCGCGTCATCGTGCGCTTCACGCTGTTCTCGCTGTCATCGCTCTGCCTGATCGCGCTGACGCTACATGCGGCGATGGCGATGCTCAGCGTGCACCACCTCTAACCGAACAGCCGCGCCATCGATCGTTCGAGCATCACCAGCTGCCACAATGTCCTGCCGTGTTCTGCACGCCCGGCGCGGTGGTCGCTGGCGAGGCGTTCGATTGTCGGCATGTCGAACCAACCCGTCGCGCCAAGCACGCGCGACGTCGCCAGCGCAGCAGCTTCGCCCGCGAGTGGCCCGCGAAACCAGCTGCTGATCGGCGTCACAAAACCCATTTTCTGGCGATAAAGAATGTCACGCGGCAAATAGCGCTCCATCGCCTTTTTCATGATCCATTTGCCCTCCCCCGACTTGATCCGCATCGAAACGGGCAAGGTCGCGGCGAATTCGATCAACTTGTAATCGAGCAGCGGCTCGCGCGCCTCCAGGCTAACGGCCATGCTGGTGCGGTCGACCTTGGTCAGGATATCGCCCGGCAACCAATGCTTGAAATCGGCATATTGCGCCCGGTCGAGCGCCTCGCGCGCAGGCGCCGTGCGCATCGTCTCGACATAACGCGCCTCAGCGACATGCCCGCCCAGCGCCCGCCGCGCCGCATCGCTGAACAATTGTGCCCGCAAGGCCGGGGTGGTGACGCCCACTGACCGTGCATAAGCGGTCGCCCCGTCATCAGCGAGTCCCAGCAACGTCGTTTTTGCCCGGAACATCCGTGGTGCCCAATCCGCTTTGGGATAAAGCGCACCGAGTTTCCCAAACACTGCGGCACGATATTGCGCTGGGATGAGCGCTCGGACCTGTTCCTCAGCGGCCTGGAATTTATAGCGACGATAGCCGGCGAGCGCCTCATCCGCGCCATCCCCCGACAGCGCGACCGTCACCGTTTCACGTGCCAATTCGCACACCCGATAGGTGGCCAGCGCCGAGGCATCAGCAAAGGGCTCGTCAAACGCCGCGACCAGCGTATCGATCAGGGCGAAATCATCGGCAGCGACGATTCTCTCCCGGTGGTCGGTCGCAAACAGGGTGGCGATCTGATTGGCATAGCCGCGTTCGTCATGATCAGCCGCCTCAAAACCAATTGTACAGGTCTTCACCGCGCGCTTCGACGCCGCCGCCATCAGCGCAACCACCGCCGAGCTATCGACACCGCCGGAAAGAAACGCCCCCAGCGGCACATCGGCAAGCATCCGCGATTCGACGCCCGCTCGCATCAGCGCGGTCAGCTCCTCGCTCAACGACGCGACGGAACCGGTCGCACGGCGGCTGAAATCAATGTCCCACCATTGCACCGGCGCCGGCACCGGTTTGCCGCGTTCAATCAACAAGCTGTGGCCGGCCGCCAGTTTCTGCACGCCAGCCACCAGGCATGTGTCATCGGGGACATAGCCGAATGCCAAATAATCCTCGACGGCGCGGATATCGGGCGTGCGCCGCACGAGCGGGTGCGCGAGCAAGCCTTTAAGTTCCGAGGCAAATGCCAATCCGCCGTCTGAAAGCAGCACATAATGGAGCGGCTTCACCCCTAAACGATCGCGCGCCAGAAACAGGCTCTGCGTCCGCGCGTCGTGCAGGGCAAAGGCGAACATGCCGTTCAGCCGGTCGAGCATGGTCGGCCCCCATGCCGCCCAGCCATGCAACAGCACTTCGGTATCGCTGTTGGTGCGGAAGCGGGCGCCCCTCGCCTCCAGCTCGGCGCGCACAGCCTGGAAATTATAGATTTCGCCGTTGTAGGTAACCGTCAACGCGCCATCGGCACTCACCATTGGCTGCGCGCCGCCGCCCAGATCGATGATCGACAGCCGCCGGTGGCCCAGCCCAACGCCAGGTGCTGTCCACACGCCCGATCCATCCGGGCCGCGATGGGCTTGGGCATTGGCCATCGCGGTAATCCGCGCGGGATCAACGGGCTTGGGCGTGGCAGGATAGAAAATACCGGCAATGCCACACATGCTATACTGTCTGCCCCGTTGCGATCGATCGCGGAAACCTGCGTCGATCTATTGGCCGCTTGCCACCCGGTCGGCCAGCCGGTCAAGCGGCCCTGCGGCCTGGATGAAGCGCGCAATCGTCGCCCGGGCATCCACACCTGGCTCAACCTGTACCGATACATGCAGCGCCACGCCAACGGGCGATCCACCGAGCAGCTTCGCCTTCAGCGTCTCCAGCTTCACGACACGGGGGCTCGCCGTCAGCTTCCCGCCGATACGATACCAGGTGACGACAATCCGCTCGACATGGCCGGGCGCGGTAATCCGCATCGCTGAACCACCCGCAATGTCTGGCAAGTCCTCGATCCGCACCCAGCGATCATCCTCACGCAATGCCCCAGTGCCGAATGAGATCAGCTCCTTGCCCTCATGCTGGCTGCCGAACAGGGCGATCGTGAAGTCAGCCGCTTGCCCGCCTTGATCGGCAAAGCGGCCAGCCAGAAAATGATCGGCACCCGGATAATAAGGCGACCAGGGCGCTCTAAGATTGGGGCCCGCCGGGCTCCAGCCGGCGATGGTCGGTAACATGATCCTGTCAGGCATTTGTGTCGCCTGGGCGGATAGCGCTCCGGCCCAGCCAGCAAAGCCGGACGCGATCGTCAGCGCTAATGCGGCAGCGATCAATCCATCGATCCGCCAACGCGGCGTGGAGCGAAGCGCAGCGACGTCAAACCACGGCGCATCCGGATCGCGGTCGAACCATTTCCAACCGATCGCAATCACCGCTGCCATCACCAGCCCGAAAAACACCCAACCATAAATGATATGATCAAACCCCGTCGCTGCCTCCACCGAGGTGAGGTGCGCAGCATAGATCGTGCCGAACGCACGGAAACCATTGGCGATCACCGGCACGACCAGCGCCATCACCATGAAGGCAATCCGACGCGGCCAGCTGACAAAGGCGACATTGGCCACCAGCGTGCCATAGGCGATCATGGCAATCACGAATTTCGCGCCCGAACAGGCCTCTGCGACCTCGAAATAGCCATTGGGGATCGTGATCAGCACGCCGTCAACGCTCGCGGGCACGCCAACTGCATGCAACATCGGCATGACCATCGCCACCGTTACGCCCTGGAGCGGCGTTTCAAGCGACTCGCCGAACGGCACCAGAAAAAAAGCATAAGCGAGCGGAAACAACAGCCCGCGTGCGACCTGCGGGCCGAACAGGCTTACCACCGCGCCCTGCAGCATCAGGATCAGCCCAAAATGCCGCGCTAGCGCGACGCTTGCAGCATCGCCAACCAGCCAGCCAGCCCCGCCAACCATGATGATCGCCAGGCCCGGCCACCATCCTATGGGCGTCAGCTGGGCAAGATCATGGCGGCGCTGCCAGACCAGCCAGCCGATTACAGGGCCAATGAAGAGGCAATGGCCAAAGGTGGTGCTGGTCCACCACAAACGCGCCAAGTCGGCGCTGTCATGGCCGAATAGGATCAGCAGGATGAGCGCAACACCGCCCAGCAAAGCGCCCTGGCGGCGCCAAGCGGCTGCCGTCCCCTCCCCGCCGCCTGTCTGGAAACGGGCGGCCGGAAAGGCGATCGTCACGCCGCTGACCGGCGCATCGGCGGCGCCTTTTTGGGCAGGCCAAGGATCGAGTCGAGCACGGCCAGCCGCGCGTCCCAGCCATAACGCGCAATCACTTGCTCGCGCGCCGTCAGGCCAAGCGCATTTGCCTTAGCGGGATCGGACATTAGCCGGGTAACAGCCTCGGCAATCTCGCCAACCGTTGCGCCGACATGGATCGTGTCTCCATGGTCGATTCCTTCGGCCGCCGCCGTCGAAGCGACCACTGGCCGGGCCATCGCCATCGCCTCAAGCACCTTGTTCTGGACGCCGCGGGCAAGCTTGAGTGGGGCGACAACAACGGCAGACGCGGCGATCCAGCCGCGCACATCGGCGACTTCCCCCGTCACAATCACCCCCGGCTGCCGGGCCAGCGCTTTGACCGCATCGGTCGGGTTGCGACCGACAATGGCGAACCTAGCCTGGGGGTGGACCACCCGGATATGCGGCATGATGGCCTCGACGAACCAGGTTACCGCTTCGATATTGGGGCGATAATCCATCTGGCCGGTAAACACGATCAGAGCGCCAGTCGTCTCGATCCGCTTGAAGCTCGCGGCGGGGTTGAAATAATCGGTGTCGATGCCGTTTTCGACTGCATAAACCCGCTTTGCGCCAGTGCGTTCGCGGAACAGCTCGGCTTCGGCTTCGCTAACGAACAGGCTGGCATCGACACGGGCGGCCACCGCCTTTTCATGCGCGAACAGCAATTGGGCCTCACGCTGCATCATCCAGCCGGTCAGGCCAGAAGACGTCTTGGCATAGGCATCGAATTTGGCCGAATCCATGTCGACAAAATCCATGATCACCTTCTGGCGCGGTTTGGCCGGCAGATATTGCGCCATTTGGCTCGAAAATACGTAAATCAGATCAATCGAATGACGCGCCAAAATGTTATCGACCGCTTCCTGCAGCGGCCCGTTTTCGAATGCGGTGAGCGAAACCGGTCGGCGAAAGGCCAGCGCCTGCACTGCTGCCAGCCAGCGCGGCTTTGACCGCCAGATGATCGAACGGTTGCCCGTATAAGCGGCAAGTTCATTCTTGCGTCGCAGATCGCGCGTTTCGTCGGCAAACGCGATGACATGCACCCGGCGGCGAGCCGAAAGATATTTCAGGATATTGAAGCCACGGATCTTGTCGCCGCGATCGGGCGGATAGGGAATCCGGTGAGTCAGGAACAGAATATCGCCCATCAACCAAGGCCCTTTGAAATGATCGGACCAAGGCGATTGGCGGCCCAGAGCGGCAATTTACGCCACGCTGCCACCTGCATCCGGTATCGCGGGCTAAGCGGATTGATTTCCCGAGGTGCCTCGCCCGCAGGTGCGCGTTTGGCATAATGGAGCGGCTGGCCAGTAAAGCCCCAATTTTTCTTGAACGCCGCCGGGCCGGTGCCTGCCTTTGATCGACCGAAATCAAAGCGCGTGCAGCCGCGCGCGCGGGCATGGCGCATGAGGGCAAAATACATCACGTCGTTCGCCCGTAAATCACGCGCGGCGGGGGTGCCACCGCCCCAATAGGGATACACAACGCCGTTCATATACACACTCAACACACTGGCCACCGCCATACCCCCTTGCCGAACGACCAGGATATCAGCGGAATCATCAAATTCGCGTAAAACTTCGCGAAACAGCCGGGCCGGGAAAACGGGCGTCCCCAGGTTCCGCACTGATTGAGAATATACCGAATAATGATCTTTCACGACTTTATCGTGACAACCCGTTTCGATTTCAAGATTTTGCGCCAGGCCCTTACGGATTTCAGCGCGTTGCTTGCGCGGCACGGCAGCAAGATCGCCCTCGTCATCGCTGGCAAGATCACGCGCAAAGCCCAGATAGGTGGTCTCGTCGATCTGCCAAGGTGCGCCGGGCAACGGCCCACCGCGAAGCTCCATTGTCGGGCAGCGCAGCCGCTCGGCGAGCGCCCAACCCGCTTCGGCGAGCAATGGCACCGCATCGTCATACACCGCCAGGATACCGCCGCCGACACCAAAGCCCGTCGAAACCAATGCGCGACCAAACAGCGGCGATCCGATTTCAGTCAGCGGCAAAACCCCTGCAATCTCGCCATTGCCGCGCTCTGCAACCAGACAATGCGCCCGCTGGCCGCAGCCCCGCGCCACCGCAATATTCCAGGCCGGCACGTGAAATGGGGTCGCCGCCGGGTGCGCGCGTACAAAGCCATCGATCCGCGCGCGATCACCCGCATCGGCCAGATTAGCCGCCCGCAGCGCCAACGGCATAGAGAGCAACGGCATCGTCACGCGACCCGACCCCGTTCAGCAGCGACGACGGCATCAACCCGGTCCCAGTCATGCCGATCAATCAACCGGCGCAGCTTTTCCGCCATCGCGCCAAGCCGACTGTAATGGCGCAGCTTGGACTTGAGCGGCGCATTCGCGACACGCGGCTGGCCGGGATCAATTTCCCAGGGATGAAAGTAAAACACCGCCGGGCGCCCAGCCTCCGCATTCACCCGGTCAATCGCCCAGTCCGTGATCGCGCCAGGGAACAGCCGGAAAAAGCCGCCGCCAGTTGCCATGTCCCGGCCGGCAAAACGGGCGATGGTGATCGGCAGTTCGATCAAATCCGCATCGGCGAGTGGCTTGAATGCGCAGCGTGGCGCGTCGGGCCAGCCATAATGGTCATGCGCGATTGGTGCGACGCTGGACGAATAACGATAACCCGCTGCTGCCAATTCGGCATGGGCCCAGGGCGTGCGTTGATCGATTGAGAAACTTGGTGCGCGATATCCCGTGACGGCGACTCCAGCGGCATCTTCGATCGCTATGCGCGCGTCGTGCAAATCTTGACGAAATTGTTCGGCACTCAGCGTGAACACGCGTTGATGATCCCAGCCATGGCTGGCGATTTCATGCCCCGCCGCAACAATCCGACGGATCAATGCCGGGTTACGCTTGGCGACCCAGCCAAGCGTGAAAAAAGTCGCCTTCACGCCGCTTTCGGCAAACAGCGCGAGCACGGCATCGGTATTCTGCTCAACGCGCGGCGCGAGCTGATCCCAATCCTGTTTGTCGATCACCGTTTCAAAGGCACCGACCTGAAACCAGTCCTCAACATCGACCGACAGCGCATTGCAGACGCGCGCGGCGACGATCGGGCTCATCGCATTCATGCGGCTGGCCCCCGAAAGGCAGACAGATCGGGGCGATGATTGTCGCTTTCGACCCAGTCAATGAGCAGGGTAAGGATCCGGCGCAGCGCCCGTTCCTGATCTTCGAGGCGCATTTCAAGTGCCGCGACGCGACCGAGCAGCCTGGCCTGTTCGGCGCTATCGTGCGGAGGGGCTTCCGATGCCGCAACGGGACCAGGCTCGCGCCAGCTATCGCCCTGGCGGATCGGCAATGGTTCGGGTTCCCGAACTGCCATTGCTGGTGCTGGCCTATCTGCGCGCTGAGCGAGGGTTTCGGGCACATCAGCCTCAACCGCCGGGGCGAGCATGTCCCCAGCGATATCGGCGATCACAGCGTCCACCGCGCGCGCATCAATCGTGTCGATCTGCTCGATGGCGCCAAACAGCATCACGCGCCCGGCGAGCTGGTTTAGCCGCCGCGGAACGCCGGCCGATCCGTGATAGAGCGCGGCAATCGCCTCTGGCGTGAAATGCGGCCGTCCCTGCCAGCCGACCACGGCGAGCCGGTGGCGCATATAGGGTTCGATCTCCTGCGGCCCCATCGGATCGAGATGATGCATCGCAATCACCCGCTGGCGAAGCTGTTCAAGCCCAGCCGCCCCGTGCAGCTGGCGACGGAATTCGGGCTGGCCGAGCAGAAAGATCTGCAGAAGCGCATGCCCGCCGGCCTGAAAATTGGACAGCATACGGAGTTCTTCAAGCGCCGACACCGGCAGCGCCTGTGCTTCATCGACGATCAGCAGCGTTCGCCGACCGCTGCGCGCCACCGCGTGAAGGCCGCGTTCGATCTGCGCCAGCAATTGCGCCTTTACGAGACCAATCGGGTCGATATCGAGCCCGGTGGCCACCATCCGCAACAGATCATCGGCTTCGATCTGGGTCGAGACGATCTTGATCGCATGCAGCCGTTCGCGATCGAGCGTCGCCATCAAATGACCGACCAGCGTGGTTTTCCCGGCGCCAATGTCGCCGGTCACCACAATGAAGCCTTCGCCCTGGCTAAGGCCATAGCCAAGATAGGCCATCGCCTTTTTGTGCGTGGCCGATTCGAACCAGAATCGTGGATCGGGCGTGAGCCGAAACGGCCTGCCGCTTAATCCATAGTGATCATCATACATTCGGCGTCATCCCAGTCGGGCCCCTGGCCCCAACAGTATCAGAACGAATAACGTGCCCCCAGCAATGCCTGCACGGAAACCGCTGTGTCCTGCCCCGGCTGGCTAAAGCTGTAAACGCCAACTGCGCCTTGCGCTGAGAGCTTGCCGAACCGACGGGTCAGCGTGCCCGTAGCACCTGCCCCAAAGCTGCCGTCGGTGCCGGCAATGCCGCTCTTGTAGTAATTGGCAAAGGCAGTGGCATCGATGCTTGTATTACTGTCAAGCGCGCGGGCGATAAAGGCTTGGGCGTAATAGCTTTCGTCGCTGATGCCATTGACCGAGAAGCCAGTGCCGCCATTGGGCGCGACGAATTCGCGATTGGCATAGCCTGCGCCCACCCCGAAGGTGAGCGGACCACGGCTAACCGAGACGATCGCATCGACACCGCGCGCACGGTAGGCCGACGCATTGATCGATTGCAGCGCACCGTTCAGGCAATTGCCAGCCGCGCCGCCCTGTGCGCCGAAGACACAGCCGTTAAAGTCACCGCCGAAACCACCGCGCGTGGCATTGAAACTGGTGCCGATATTGGCAAGGCCATTTTGTAGCTGGCGTCCGAAGGTCTGGATGCCATCATAGACGCCCACGCGGATCGCCATGCTTTGCGTCGGTGTATAACTGAACGATCCGGTGACGCTGGTCGATCCGTAACGCCGCCCTACCCGCACATCGAGCTGGGTGCGCTTGCTGGGCCGCCAGACAACGCCGGCATCATAATAAATGCCATCAAAGCTATAGGCGATCCGCGCCGGGCTGGCCGGATCGGTTTGAAAACGCCCGCGCGAGTCAACAACTGGCTGGCCAGTTGCATCAACTACTGCGTCACGCTGGCTGACCTGGATATTTTCATAGCCCCCGCCGGCCACAATCGCGAGCGCACCGCCAACCGGCACCAGCACATCGGCCCGGGCATATTTGCCTTCATATTTCTGATCGAGCTGAACAGCATCGTCGCGTTCCCATCCGCCGCTGACCGTGATCCCAACGGGCAACACCGTACCCGATTTTAGGTTCAGGCTGGCCTGCGCGACCTGGCTGCGCGAACTGTCAAAGGCATCAATCCGTGGCTGGCCTGGCGTAATGCTGGCACCGCCGGTTGCTTCTGCCTTGGTGTATCCAAGCCGATAGCTTGCGCTAATGCCAAGATCGCCGACATGCGTGCCAACCGTTGGACCGCCATAAACCGAATAAACCTGGCTGATATTGTCGACATTGCCGACCAGGGTGCCCGGGTTGGCCCCGCGAATGTCCGATCGGGCGCGCGTGGCGATTGCCCCGCCTTCAACGCTGAAACCCGGCAAGACATGGACGGCGGCCCGTGCCAGGCCGCTATGCACGTCAACATCGTTCAGTCGTGCCTGATAGCCGATCCGCCGTTCGTACCGGTAGCTGACCTGTGCTTCGACCCGGCGTGACGAAACCGAGGCATCCACCCCGGCCGCAACCGACGTATAGGTCAACACGTCGCTGGTATTGAGATCGGCGGTCACGACCTGACCGATTTCGATATAGGGCGTGATGGTCCGCTTGCGGGCATCGGCGGGCGTCGCCGCCATGCCGACACCGCCAAGCGCCGTGATGATGATCGCGATCCGCGTCATTGGGGCTCCTCCAAGCCATAATAGCTGCCGAACCGACGCCCCCCTGGCGCGTAGGCAACTGAATTGAGCACCAGCTGGATATGGGCACAGCCATCGAGCAGCCCGACCGCTTCACGCAGATCGCCCTCGCTGGTCTTGTCTGCGCGCACGACGAGCATGATCTGGCCGACATGCAGGGCAAGCGTTGCCGCGGGCGACGCTGCCAATGCTGGTGGTGAATCGAAGATAACGATCCGGCGGGGATCGGCATCGAGCAACTGCTGCAACAACGCCGGGGTACGGTCGCTGGCCAGCAATTCGGTATCCTGATTGCTCTTGGTACCCGCCGGCAACAAGCTGAGCTGCGGGATGTTGGTCTGGATCACGCAATCCTCGACATTGATCACGGGATTAGCCAGCGCATCAAGCAGTCCCGGCCCTTCAACGAGGCCAAGCCGCTCCATCACATCAGGTTTGGCAAAATCCGCATCAACCAGCAGAATTTCCGTGTCGCGCTCCGCCGCCATCGACAGCGCAAGGTTGAGCGAACAATAGGTTTTGCCCTCATTGGGATTAGCCGAGCAGACCAGGATTGTCCGCGAACGATCGCCTTCTGCTGACTTCACCGCGCGTGCCGTCAGCAGCAATTGACGCTTCACGAGGCGAAATTCCTCAGCCAGCGCGCCAATGGCCGCACCGGGGACGATCAGGCCCTGTTCGGCCAAAAGCCCGCGATCGATCATCGCAGCCCGGCCGCGCTGCTCAAAATTACGCCGCACACTATAGGCGGCTGGGGAAGGTGCGCGCGCGCGAGCGAGCGCCTCAACCTCCACATTCAATGGCAACGGCCTGGGGTTGGGATCTGATGCCGGAATAGGCACCGTTATCGGTGCCCCGCCGCGCAGCTCGGCCTGAAAATCATAGATCGCCGCTGCCCGTTCGAGCAGCGAGCCGCCGGTCCGAATTGGGCGCATCTCACTCATGCTGCCAGCCCCCGCTGCAAGAATTCAACGCCGATCAGCGCGATATAGGCAACGCCCAGCCCCCCGGCCCCGCCGGCAAAATAGGTCAGCCGCTTGGCCCGCATTGCCCGCTGGGCATCGGTAACCATCTCGCCGATCGACCCGATAACGGGCATGCCGGTTGCGCGCTCAAGCCGGCTTGCTGTCGCGAAGGTGGCCCGCAAATGGCCAAAGGCGAATGCCGCGCCAATCCCCGCGAAAATCCCGGCCATCAACACACCCGTCAGCAACAGCGGTCGATTGGGAGCGGTTGGCGCCCGCGGTGCAGTGGGCGGATCGATCACGCTGAATTTGATCGCGTCCGTCTGGTTCTGGACCTGGCCACGCAGCTTGATGTCCTCGCGGTCGCCAAGCAGCTTGTCATATTGATCTTTGAGCACTTGATAGTCGCGCTCCAACTGCGCCTGTTCGGCGGCAACAGCGGGATCACCGTTCAGCTTCGCCTGAAGCTGATCGAGATCATTTTGCAGCTGGGCTTTGCGCGCGGTGAGCGCGGCGACCTGCGCCTGTTTGTCGGCGCGAAGCGACTGAAGCGAGAGATAGGCGGGATTGTTGGCGCTTGCCGCTGCTGTGCCCAAAGGTTCGGCGCGCGCTGCCCCTTGCGCCTGAGCGAGCTGACTTTTGAGCGCGACGACATCAGGGTGTGATTCGGTGAAGCCACGACCGCGCGCCTCGGCAAGTTGGCCCTGGATGGCGTTGACCCGCGCGCGCGCCGGGCCAGCGATCCCGCCACCGACGCCAGCGATGCTCGCCGGGACGCCTGCCATCTGACCGGTCAGCGCGGCCAATCCACTCTGCGCAGCGGCAAGGTCGCTATCGACCTGCGCCATCTGGCTGCGGGCGTTGCCGATCCGGTCGTTGAGCGTGCCGGTGCCGGGCAGTGAGCCCAGATAGCGGTTCTGGAAATCGGCACGCTTGGCCTCGCTGTCCTGCAATTGCTTCTGACGCTGGGCAAGCTGGCCATCGAGGAACTGCAGTGTCTGGCTGGTCTCATCGCGATTGCCGGCGAGATTTTCCTCGACGAAGATATCGATCAGCTTCTGCACGATCTGCCGCGCGAGCTTGGGGCTCGTCGAATTCGCGGTGATCTCGACCAGATTATCCTGTTGCGCGGTAATCTTGATCGCGCCCTGCAGCGCGGCCACTCGGTCAGCGACATCGCGGTCATTAGCGACGCTGGCGGCCAAATCGGTGCCGCGGACCACCTTGGCCAGGTTGACGGCAGAAGTCAGCGTCTGGCGGACACGGTCCATGTCCCTGGATTGTTCATCAGCGGTAATGCCGATCTTGCTCGGCAGGATCGATTGCATCTGCACCGAGATGCGTGCGCGCGACAAATAGCTGTTCGGAATCTGCGATACCAAAAGCCAGCCAAGCACACACACCGCCCAGGCCACCGCCAGCGCAAGCCAGCGGCGGGTCCAGATCCCGTGGAGCGCAAGGCGCAGCTCGTCGTAAAGACCGTTCATGCCATCATCCTCAGAACATGCTTTCCGGGATGATGATGACGTCGCCGGGCTGCAGCTTCACATTGGCCGAGGAGTCACCGTTTTTGAGGAGGCTGGACAGCCGCAGCGAGAATTCGGTCTGGCGACCGGTATTGCGATCATAGCGCACGAGCCGTGCCTTGTTGCCAGCGGCATATTCGCTGAGCCCGCCAACCGCGATCATCGCATCAAGCAACGTCATATTGGCGCGATAGGGCAGCGACGCCGGTTTTTCGGTCGCGCCGACGATCCGCACCTGCTGGCTGAAAGTCCCTGAGAAATTCTCGACGATCACCGAAACAATCGGGTCCTTGATATACTCGCCCAGCGCAATCTTCATGTCATCGGCGAGCATTGCTGGCGTCTTGCCGACGGCGGGCATGTCACTAATCAGCGGCGTGGTGATGCGGCCATCGGGGCGTACCTGCACCTTTGCCGACAGTTCGGGGTTACGCCAGACGAAGATGTTGAGCTGATCGAGCGGCCCGATCACATACTCCTCGCCCGGTTGTTCCTGCGAGGCGACAAAGGCAGCGGGCGGCAATTCGGGGCGACCACCGCCGGGAATGCATCCCGACAGCAGCATTGCGACCGCGATCGGCCCGCAAAATAGCTTGGAAAACTGCTGCAAACGCATCACTCGATCCTCCGGCTGGCGCGCGAAGGCCGGTGACGTCATCCGGCTCCAGGCGCAGCTATGGCCACCGGTATCGGTTCAAGAGGTGAAGATTGCGTTAGGATTGTCTGGTAAACCCACCAGAAGCTCGGTTGGCGGCGCATGGCCGAGGAAACCAACGGGGCTGGCCGTCAGACCATAAGCGCCAGCCATGAAGATTGCGATAACATCCCCAACAGCGGCCGGCGGCAGCGCGACTTGATCGGCCAGCCGATCCAGCGGGGTGCACAGGCAACCAACAACCGTGAAGGGTTCATCCGCCGCTTCGCCCATCCGCGATGCAACGGCGACGGGATAGTTTCGCCGCACTACCGTGCCAAAATTGCCGCTTGCCGCCAGTTGGTGGTGCAACCCGCCATCGGTGACCAGAAAAGTCTCACCCCGGCTGACCTTTCGATCGATCACCCGCGTCAGATATACGCCGCAGGGGCCGACCAGCCAGCGCCCCAGTTCAACCGCGAAGTGCGCGCCAGCCAGTGATGCGGGCAATGACGCCATGGCATCACCCAAGGCGGCGCCGATTGCGGTCACATCAACCGGCGTATCGCCCGGGAAATAGGGAATGCCAAAGCCGCCGCCGAGATTGACCAGCGGCGGCACCACGCCAATGTCCTCCGCCAGCATGCCCGCGAGCGCCAGCGTTTGGGCCTGCATATCGATAATCGCGCCTGAATCGAGCGCCTGCGATCCAGCGAAGATATGCAGCCCGCGCCAGTTCGCCCCAGCAGCAAGGATCATCTGGACGAGCGCGGGGACTGCTGCTGCATCAACGCCAAAGGGGGACGCCCGCCCGCCCATCCGCATACCCGATCCACGCAATTCAAATGCCGGGTTGACGCGAACCGCCAGCTTGGGCGCAACACCGATCCGCTCGCCGATCGCAAGCGCCCGGCGGGTTTCGCCTTCCGACTCCAGATTGATCGTTACCCCGGCCCCAATCGCCGCCGTCAATTCGTCGTCGCGCTTGCCGGGGCCGGCAAAACTGACGGGCGTGTCCGGCGCCGCTGCGTTAACCAGGCTAAGCTCGCCGCCCGAGGCGATATCGAGCCCATCAACCAACGGCGCGATTGCCCGGATCAGCGGTGCAAACGGGTTCGCCTTGACGGCATAATGAATGCCAATCCCGCCCGGCAGCGCCCCGCGAAGCTGCGCGATGCGCCCGGCAACAATCCCAAAATCATAGACGAAAAGCGGCGTATCCCCCGCGATATCAATCCATTGGGTGGCGTTCTTCCCAGCAATGGTGAGCGATCCGATCTGGGCTGAGAATTCGGGCGGGATCGGCCCCATCGGTTTCATCGCGTCACCTCAGCCTTCAACGCCGCCCGGTCGAGCTTGCCATTGGCGTTGCGTGGCAAAGCATCGCGCCAGTGATAATGCGCCGGTTGCATGAAATTGGGCAAATCACGCCGCAGCCGCGCACGCAAGGCCTGCTCGACATCAGCCGGATCGCCCAGGGCGCGCGCAACCACCGCGATCACCTGACCAAGACGTGCATCGGCCACACCGATTGCAACCGCTTCGGCTACTTCGCCGCCCGCGAGAACGGCTTCCTCGATTTCGGTGGGGCTGATCCGGTTGCCGGCCGATTTGATCATCTCGTCTGCGCGACCGACAAAGCGCAACAGGCCGTCAGCGCCCTCGATGACCTCATCGCCGGAGAACACTGCCATGCCGCCGCTGGTGAAATAGGCGGGCGCAGGCCGAAACCGCTCCGCAGTCCGCCCTTGGTCGCCCCAATAGCCGAGCGACACCAAGGGCCCCGCATGGACAAGTTCGCCGGGCTCGCCCGGTGCCGCGCGGAGACCATCGGCACCCACCACCATCACCTCAGCAAACGGGATCGCCTGCCCCATCGATTCTGGATGCGCATCGACAAGGGCGGGATCGAGATAGGTCGAACGGAACGCCTCGGTAATCCCGTACATGGGATAAAGATCGGCCTGCGGGAACCGCCGCCGTAAATCGCTCACCATCCGCGCCGTGAGCGCGCCGCCCGAATTAGTCAGCCGCCGCAGCGTATTGGCGGTTTCCATGGGCCAATCGGCTTCAAGCAATTGCCCCCACAGCGGCGGGACGCCTGCCAGCGTGGTCGCGCCGAACCGATCGACCGCCTTGATCACGTCACGCGGGGT
This sequence comes from Sphingomonadales bacterium Ga0077557, assembly GCA_001464615.1. Classification (GTDB taxonomy): domain Bacteria; phylum Pseudomonadota; class Alphaproteobacteria; order Sphingomonadales; family Sphingomonadaceae; genus Sphingomonas. The sequence continues at coordinate 42,652 of LNFI01000001.1, forward strand.
GAGATAATCGAGCGGGATCACCCGCGCGCCCGCTGCCCAGCTCGAAAACAGCTGGTTTTGGCCATAATCGAAGCTGAAGGGCAGCACACATAATGTCCGATCATCGGGCGTTAGCCGCAGATAATGGGCGACGCTGATCGCGCCCAACCACAAATTGGCATGGCTGAGCATCACGCCCTTGGGCCGCCCAGTCGATCCCGAGGTATAGAGAATAGCCGCCAGCGCCTGCGGATCAGCCGCGCTTGGCGGCATGACGTCAGCAGCGATCACTGCGTCTTCAAACACTTGGCGACAAAATGAGGGCACGTCGCCCGCTTCTAACGTCGCGGCCCGCGCGGGCTGAGTGACCAACAGCGCGGCCCCGCTATCCGCCAGGATATGGGCCACCTGTCCCCGCTTCAGCAGCGGGTTGATCGGCACATGGACCAGCCCGGCGCGTGGTGCCGCCAGCGGCAACAGGCAGGCTGTACGCGTTTTGGCAAGCCAGCTCGCCACCCGGTCTCCGGCCTTTAAGCCCTGCGATGCCAGGAATGCCGCCATTTGGCCGACCGCCTGCTCCAGCCCGGCAAAATCAAGCGTGCCGCCACGATCCGCGATCGCGATCATATCGGCTGCGCCACGGCTCGGCAGATGGTCGATCGGACGGGGAACGGGATCGAGCGGGATCATGCGCCCTTGTTACCCGCTCGCGCCGTGCTGCCAAGGGCTAGTGTCGATCAGGAGCAGAGCTTGGCAGAAGCCGGGCAATTCTCTAACGGCCTCGCTTAACGGAAACAGCTTGTGGGTGGTCGCGTTGGGGCGGTTGAGTGAAGCCGAGGTTGAAGACACGGTTCGCGCGGTGTTGCGCGACGTCCTTGCGATCAGCGAGGACCGGATGGCGGCCTTTGGCGATGAAACCGAACTTTTCGGCGCGCTACCCGAATTCGATTCGCTCGCCGTCGCTGGTGTCTTGACTGAACTTGAGGATCGGCTCGGCATTTTGATCGAAGATGACGAGGTCGATGGCGATATGCTGGCGACCTTTGGCGCCCTTACGCGCTTCGCCGTCGCGCGGGTCGGCGTTTGATCGACCATTACGACTGGTCCGGCGGGCGCGAGGCGATGATGCGCTTCGGCCCCGATAACGGCCCGGTCGTGGTAATGCTGCTACCGCTGTTTGAAGAACATAACCGCACGCGGACGTTTGCGGTGACGATCTGCCGGGCTTTGGCCGATCTGGGGGTGGCGAGTATTTTGCCCGATTTGCCTGGTCAGGGCGAAAGCCTGTTGCCGACCGAGCAGGCAACGCTGGGAAGATGGCGCGCTGCCATAGCGAGCATTGCCGAGGCTGAACGAAGTCGCGGCCGCGTCTATCTGGCATCGTTCCGCGCTGGCGCTGTGCTCGACGGCAATGAAGCCGCTGCTGGCGTTTGGCGGCTATCTCCCATCACTGGGCAAACAGCGCTGGCCGATTTGCAGCGCGCAGAGGCGGTTGGCGGCAAGCGGGATTGGGACGCGCTTGGTCCCGAAGATGCGCCCGTGCAGCTGGCAGGCAACGCGATTGGTTGGCCGCTTTATGCTGCTTTGCGCGCTGATGCGGTTCTAATCGAGCCTCAGGCGCCCCATCGCACCGTCCGCCTCGACAGCGACCCCGCCATCGCCGACATCAAAGTCCCAGGCGCGCCGCTATGGCGCCGGTCGGAGCCGGGCAATGATCCGGCCCTCGCCTCCCTGCTCGCCGCCGATATCGCCGATTGGGTGCGCGCATGCGAAAGCTGATCACTTTCCCCTGCGCGGACGAGACCCTGGTCGGTTCGCTCGACGAAGCCCCAGGCACGACCGGGCTGCTGATCGTCTCAGGCGGCAATGAGATCCGCTGTGGCGCGCATCGCGGCATGGCGCTTGTGGCGGCTGAACTGGCGGTGCTTGGCACGCCGGTGTTCCGTTTCGATCGGCGCGGTATCGGCGATTCAACCGGCGAAAATGGCGGCTTTGCGTCCTCCGGGCCTGACGTCATGGCGGCAGTCACCGCCTTTCGCGCCGCTGCACCACAAGTGAAGACGCTGGTCGGTTTTGGTAATTGCGATGCGGCGACGGCGTTGTTGCTACATGGCGGCGACGCTTTCGACCGGCTGATCCTTGCCAACCCCTGGGTGATCGAGCAGAATGACGACCTGCCCCCTGCCGCCGCCATACGCGCGCGCTATGCCGACCGGCTGCGCGATCCGACGAGTTGGCGGCGGATGGTCACTGGCCAGGTTAATATCGGCAAGTTGGTCAGTGGATTGGCAAAGGTTGCTACTGCCCAGTCTCAGCTATCGTCATTGGAACGAGCCGTTTTCGAGGCACTGGCCGCGCATCGCGATGCCCGCGTGATTCTCGCTGCTGGCGACGCCACCGCTATCGCCTTTGCCGATGCGGCCCGGCGGCTTGGCCATGATGCAGCACCAATCATGATCGACACCGCATCGCACAGCTTTGCGCGGCCGAGCGACAAGGCCGCCCTCCGCGCAGCGATCATTTCCGCACTTGCCTGATCCTTATTCGGCGGCTTCGGCCACTTTTTCGAAATCCGCCTCGGCAAGGAAGCGCTCTGCATCCAGCGCGGCCATGCACCCGGTGCCGGCCGCCGTGACAGCCTGACGATAGATTTTGTCCATCACATCGCCGCAAGCGAACACACCGTGGATGCTGGTCTTGGTGGTGCCCTTCTCAACCTCGATATAGCCGTCTGAATCAAGCGCCAGATGGCCGCGGAACAATTCGGTTGCGGGGTGGTGGCCGATCGCAACGAAGCCGCCCTCTACGTCCACGGTAGATGCCTCGCCCGTTACGCGATCATGCAGCGCGATGCCGACCAACCCCTCAGGGCTGCCGCCACCGACAAAGGAACGGACTTCCTTGTTCCACAGCACGGTGATCTTGGGATTGGCGAATAGCCGGTCCTGCAGGATGCGTTCGGCCTTCAGGCTGTCACGCCGGTGGATCAGCGTCACATCGTCGCTATGGTTGGTCAGGTAGAGCGCTTCCTCAACCGCGGTGTTGCCGCCGCCGATCACCGCCACCTTCTTGCCGCGATAGAAAAAGCCGTCACACGTCGCACAGGCACTGACGCCCTTGCCCTTCATTAGCTCTTCGCTGTCGAGCCCCAGCCATTTGGCCTGCGCACCGGTCGCGATGATCAGCACATCGCCCTCATAGATATCGCCGCCATCGCCGATCAGCCGGAACGGGCGCCTGGACAGGTCAACCGAGACGATCGTGTCGTACATCAGCCGGGTGCCGACATGCTCGGCCTGGCCCTGCATTTCTTCCATCAGCCAGGGGCCCTGGATAACTTCACGAAAGCCAGGATAGTTTTCCACATCGGTGGTGGTCGTCAGCTGCCCGCCGGGCTGGATGCCCTGCACCAATATCGGCTTCATGCCAGCGCGCGCGCCGTAAATGGCAGCGGACAGGCCTGCGGGCCCGGAACCGATGATGAGCATACGGGTATGATGGGTAGCGGGCATCTGGGGGGCTTTCATTCTGGACCTGCCCGGTCTGTAGGGAAGATCGGGCCTTGCTTGCAACATGGTGTTCGCAAGGGCGCACACAATCGTTACGCCAGCGTAGATTTGCTTGCAGCGCGCACCGCCGCGCTTTGGTCACCCGGCCCCGGCGGGGCGGAAATGGTAGCGAAGGAGGGACTTGAACCCCCGACCCCAGGATTATGATTCCCGTGCTCTAACCAGCTGAGCTACTTCGCCCCAAAGGGACACGCCTGTTGGCGAGCGCGGGGCTATAAGTGCGGCATCGCCCCCGGTCAACCACCCCGGCATGATTGCGCGATTAGCGAAACATGTGGCGCGAGATGAGCGTCCATGGCCCGCCGAGATAGGCCCATGCGGCCAGCCCGGCTATTGCTAGCGGACGCGGCTGAAAATCGGCCGCAAGTGCGGTGATCAACGCCTTGGCCTCGCTAGGCTGCACCTTGTTCTGGATGGTGATGTGCGGGCGCCAGGGGGCGGCATCCTGTGGTATCAGCAGCATCGCAAAAGCATTGGCGAGCCGGTGGCGGATCAGCTCCAGCTCAATCGATTCGATGCGAAAGGCGGTGCCGCGCCCCAATGATATCAGCCCTGCCACACGCGCCGCCGGGGCCCGCACGCCACGGGTTTCGTCGTTCAGGCGTTGCCGAAGTTCCGCTTCCAGCGACGGCATCAGATGATGAAACATCGTCAGATGTGCGTCCAACTGGTTGCGCTCAGGCGGAAAATGCGCGCGCCGCAAGCCATCGACATAGGCAAAATCCTGCTTGCCGAGCAGCGCGGTAACGATGATTGGCGCGCCGGCGGGCGTGGTCAAATCTCGACCTGGCTACCCAGTTCAACCACCCGGTTGGTCGGCAGACGGAAAAATTCCATCGCGCTTTCCGCGTTGCGCAGCATCCAGGCGAATAGTTTTTCGCGCCAGATCATCATGCCGGGATGATCAGACGGCAGCAATGTCTGCCGCGAAAGGAAGAAACTGGTGTCCATCATCCGGAAGCTGGCGCCGCACTGGTCGATTCGGGCAAGTGCTGCGGGCACATCGGGCTCCTGCATGAAGCCATAGTTCAGGACCATGCGATGGAAACCGTTGTCGAGATGTTCGAGCTGACAGCGGCCGTCATCGGGGCAATAGGGCTCATCCATGATTTTGACGGTCAGCAGGATGATGCGTTCGTGCAACACCTTGTTATGCTTCAGATTATGCAGCAGCGCATGCGGCACGCCTTCTGCGGTCGATGTCATGAACACCGCCGTCCCCGGCACGCGTGTTGCCGCCGTCGCCGCCGACTGAATGAATACCTTCATCGGCATCGCCGAATCACGCATCCGCTCGATCATCAGCTTGCGGCCCTTTGACCAGGTGGTGAGCAACACGAAAACGATCAGCCCGATCAACAGCGGGAACCAGCCGCCGTCGGGGATCTTGGTCAGATTCGCGGCGAGATAGGCGCCATCGACCACGAACAGTAATCCGAGCAGCGGCACCGCATAGTAAGACGGCCAATTCCACAACCGGAACAGCACCACTGCGAGCAAGCAGGTGTCGATGGTCATCGCGCCCGTCACCGCGATGCCATAGGCCGAGGTCAGGTTGGAGGAGGTCCGGAACGACAGCACCAGCAACAATACCATCACCAGCAGCGCCCAATTGACGATCGGGATATAGATTTGCCCTGCCGTCGACGCGCTGGTGTGTTCAATCCTGAGCCGGGGCACGAAACCGAGCTGGATGGCCTGTTGCGTGACCGAAAACGCGCCTGAAATCACAGCCTGGCTGGCGATAATCGCCGCCATGGTCGCCAGAATGACGAGCGGCAGGCGGAGCATTTCCGGCGCGAGCAGATAGAAAGGGCTTTCAAGCGCCGTCATCCCGTCACGCGCCAGCAATGCCCCCTGCCCCATATAATTCAGGATCAACGCCGGCAGCACGAAGAACAGCCAGGATCGCCGGATCGGATTGCGCCCGAAATGACCCATATCGGCATAAAGAGCCTCTGCGCCGGTGACGGCCAGCACCACCGAGCCAAGCGCCAGAAAGGCGCGCAGCGGATCGGCCGCGAAAAAGCTGAAGGCATATGTGGGCGACAGCGCCCAGATGATTTCGGGGGTTTTCGCAATGCTGATCACGCCAAGCGTGGAAATAACCACGAAATAGGTGAGCATGACGGGGCCAAAAAACAGCCCGACCTTTGATGTCCCGCTGCGCTGGATTGAAAACAGCCCAACGATGATTGCCACGGCCAGGGGCAGCACCAATGTGGAAAAGCCGGGGGCCGCCACGGTCAACCCTTCAATCGCGCCAAGCACCGACACCGCTGGGGTAATCATGCTGTCGCCATAAAATAGCGCGGTCGCGAAGACGCCGAGCAGGATGATCCCCTGGCTCCAGCGCTGGTTCTTCGTGCGCCCGGAAATCAGCGCGAGCAGGGCCAGGCTGCCGCCCTCGCCCTTGTTGTCGGCGCGAATGATCACGCTGACATATTTCAACGTCACGACGATCATCATCGACCAGAACATCAGGCTGACCACGCCCATGATGTGCAGCGTATCGAGCGTCAGCTTGTGGTGGCCGGCAAAGGTCTCGCGGAAGGCATAAAGCGGGCTGGTGCCGATATCGCCAAATACCACGCCGATCGCGCTGACGGCGAGCCTGATCGGGCCGTCTTGATGATGGGCGTGGCCATGTGCTTCCGCCACCGAATCGCCGACAAGCGGGGCATTGGGCGTTTTATCCGGCGCGGCATTATCGGTTGGCGGCTCGCTCACCGGCCGCGGTGCCCTGACAAAATGGGAATGCGACCAATGATCACGATGTGACTGCCCATCCAAGGAACTGAAGCGCGGCTCCTACCATGCACCACCAAGCCCGGCAACGCCACATTCTGGCGCCCAAAGCCAACCGACGCGCTGGCGGGACAAGCACAATCCAAGGCGCTATAGCCCGGCGCACAACATTTGTCGGAGTGGATCAATGCGAGTCGGTGTCCCTAAGGAAATCAAAAACCACGAATATCGTGTCGGCCTGACGCCAGCCTCGGTCGCCGAACTGGTTCGCGCCGGTCATCAGGTCGTCGTCCAGACCGGGGCTGGGCTGGGGATTGATTTCGAAGATGGCGATTATGTTGCCGCTGGGGCCAGCATTGTCGCCGATGCCGCCGCAGTTTTTGCCGGATCAGACATGATCGTGAAGGTGAAGGAGCCTCAACCCAGCGAGATCGCCATGCTGGAAGCCCGCCATGTGCTGTTCACCTATCTCCACCTGGCGGCGGACAAGCCCCAGGCGCTTGGCCTAATGGCGTCGGGCGCGACCTGCATTGCTTATGAAACCGTCACCGCTGCCGATCGCTCACTACCGTTGCTCAAGCCAATGTCCGAAGTCGCCGGGCGCATGTCGATCCAGGTCGGCGCGCATTATCTGGAGAAGGAACAGGGCGGGCGCGGCGTGCTGCTGGGCGGCGTGCCCGGTGTTGCTCCGGCACGGGTCGCGATCCTTGGCGGGGGTGTTTCGGGCGTCAACGCAGCGCAAATGGCGGTCGGCATGCGCGCCGATGTGACGATCTATGACATCAACAATGCCCGGTTGGCCGAACTCGACATGTTCTTTTCCAGCCAGATCAAGACGGCCTATGCATCGACAGCGGCAATCGCGCAGGCGGTAAAGAACGCGCATCTGGTGATCGGCGCGGTGCTGGTGCCGGGTGCGGCCGCGCCCAAGCTCGTCACGCGCGAGATGCTGCGGACCATGAAGCGCGGATCGGTGCTCGTCGATATCGCCATCGACCAAGGCGGGTGTTTTGAAACATCGCACCCCACCACGCATGATGATCCCGTGTTCGAGGTGGATGGCGTCATCCATTATTGTGTCGCGAACATGCCGGGGGCGGTGGCACGCACGTCGGCGTTTGCGCTCAACAACGCCACCCTGCCCTTCGCGCTGAAGCTCGCCAATCTGGGCGCGGAGGCGGCGATGGCGGCGGACCCGCATCTGGCAAACGGGCTGAACGTGTCGGGCGGGAAGATCCGGCATCAAGCAGTGGCGGATGCGCTCGATTTGCCGATGAACTAGCTTGCTCCCGGATCGGGCTGATCGCTGAACCGCCGCCGGAGCGGCCGCGCGATCAGCATCAGCCCGATCCCCGCGCCGCCAACAATGGCGCTGTGGAGCAGCCAGAAGGCACTTGGGCTAAGCGTTTCATACAGGCCGCCGAGCCGGCCGCTGATCGTGCTGGCGAAAAACACTGCCATGTAATTGACCCCAATCATCGTGCCCCGCAGGCTGACCGGCGATTTCGAGGCGAACAGCGCGAGCGCTATCGGCGTGAAATAAAGCCAGCCAATGTTTGAAAGCAGGTGGAAACCGATCGCCCAAAGCAGCGGCACCTTTCCGGCGATCGCCACCAGCGGCGACAGCGCCAGCCACCCAGTGCCGCCTGCAAAGATCAGGCAGCCAATGGCCATCTTGGCCAGATCATCAGGCTCCCGCCCGCGCGCTGCCTGAGCGCGCCACAGTGCTAGAAAAAATGGCATCACGATCACCGGTGCTAACCCGTCAAACGCCTGGAGCCATGGCACCGGCATTTCAAAGCCAAGCACACGCATTTCGACATGATCGCGCGCCCACAGATTATAGACGTTCCACACCTGTGACTGGGCGATCCAGAAGCCAATGATCAGCGGAAAAATCATGAACAAGGCGACTACCCGCTGCCGCTCTGGTCGGGTGAGCGGCGCTGTCGGCTCAGATGAGACGAGCGCCTTGCGTTCCGGGGGCAACAGATGTTGCCCGGCGAGATAGACGCACAGCCCGATCAGCATGCCGACACCCGCAAAACCAAAGCCGAAATGCCAGCCATAAACGACCGCCAGTGTGCCGGTGATCAGTGGTGCGATGAATGCGCCGACATTGATCGCGACATAATAAAGCTGAAACGCATCGGCTTCTCGCCGATCCCCGTCAGCGTAAAGCGACTTTACCTGTGGTCCCAGATTGCCGCGCAGCAATCCCGCTCCCAAAATCAGTAACAGCAAGGCCAATAGAAAAGTGCGATCAAAGGCGAGACAGAAATGCCCCGCGGTCATCAAACCACCACCGGCCACCACCGCGATCCGCCGCCCGGTGAGACGATCACCAATCGCCCCACCAATTACCGGCGTGAAATAGATCAGCCCGACATACAGGCCGAATATCTGCGCTGCGAGGGCTTGTACCGATAGCGGACCGGTAACGCCTTCGATAAAGGCCCTAAATTGCGCAAATCCGGCAACATTCTCGACATGTCCCGGCAGCAGCAAAGCGCCAACCATGTAGAGAACGAGCAGCGCCTGCATGCCGTGGAACGATATCCGCTCCCATAATTCGGTGCCCGCCAATACCCAAAGCCCGCGCGGATGATCGAACATGCTGGTGCTGCTGGCCAGTGCTTCATCGCCCGAAATGACGCTGCTAGCGGCCATGGTGCATCGTCAAAACCCGCGTCCCCCAAACTGCATGCGGAAATCGTGGCGGGACGCCGATCAAGCGTCAATACCGCCAGCAGCCTAGAACAGTTCGTCGAGCGCCAAATGCAGGGCGATCCGGTTCAAATCTGGCTCCACCCCATAGCCCGCATATAACAGCGTTTTGAGGTCAGGATCGAATTCGTCGAGGCACGCTGCGAGGATGGCCAGGTCCTGGTAGCGATCGGCTAGCCCCACTCGGCCGACATCAATGCAGCCAAGCACATTGCCGTCTTCATCGAGGAAGATATTGTCGAGCGAGAAGTCACCATGCGTGACGACAGGGTCGTGCGGAATCGGCAATATGTCCTGGATTTTTGTCCAAAGCTGTTCAGCGGACCAGCCTTCATGCTCGGGCTGAAAATCATCGAGATCGATCCGCCCGGCGTCGATATTCGCCCGCGCCGCCGCTAGCCGAAGCGGCAAGGCGGCATTGAAAGGGCAGAGTTCGGGCGGCAGCGTATGCAGGCGGCGCAGGAACTGCGCCATGCCGGCAACCGCCGCTCCCCGCTTGGCCGGGTGATCGCAAAGCCAGGCATAGGCCGCCTGCCCCGGCAGCGCAGTGGTCAGCAGCCAGGCGGTGTCATCAGCGGCGGTAAAATGGACGATCCAGGGTACTGGCCAGCGCGACTGGAGCCAGGCGAGCCTTGCAAATTCATCGACAATGTCGGTCGCGGTGCGACCGGTGCCCTGTTTCAGAAAAAGGCTCGGTCGATCCGGTGCCGTCAGCCGATGAACGCTGCCGCCGGATTCACCGATCTCAACCGGGTGCCAGGCATACCCATCCACCAGGGCGCCGAGCGCGGGCGGCAAAGACTGCGCCGCAACCATGCGGTCACCCGCGTCCGATCAGCCGTTTCGCAATCATATCAGCAACATCTGACGACGGCAGGCCGCTGCGATCGCTTTCATCCCACACTTCGATCAGGCGATCAGGGATTTTGCGGATGCGGGCCTCGACGTCGGCGCGGTCCCCTTGGCCCAAATACTCTAGACACACGTTGATGATGCCACCGGCATTGATGACATAATCGGGCGCGTAGAGAATGCCGCGCGCATGGACTCGTGCGCCGTCTTCGCGGGTGGCGAGCTGGTTGTTCGCGCCACCGGCAATCACGGTGGTCTGCAGGGCTGCAATAGACTCCGCCGTCAGGATTGCACCCAGCGCATTAGGGCTCACAATATCAGCCGCGACGCTCAGAATTTCCGCCGTTGTCACGACATCGGCACCCAGCACCTTGGCCATTGCCGCGGCCTTGTCTGCATCGACATCGGCCAGCGTCAGCTTTGCGCCGTCTTTGGCAAGCAATGCCGCCAACCCACCGCCGACCGAGCCAATACCCTGGATCGCGACATGCACGCCCTTCATCGAGTCAGCACCCAGCCCGCGCTTCGCGGCTGCCTTGACGCCCAGATAGACGCCAAGCGCGGTGGATGGCCCCGGATTGCCGCCAGCCCGGCCAGAGGCAACCGGCAGACCGGTCACATGCTTGGTTTCGGTCGCGATCGTGACCATGTCGGTATCCGACATGCCGACATCTTCAGCCGTCACATAGCGCCCGCCCAGCGACTCAATCGCGCGCCCAAAGGCTTTCAGCAGTTCCGGCGTCTTGGTGCGATTGGCGTCAGCAAGAACCACGCCCTTGCCGCCGCCCATTGGCAGCCCGGCCATCGCGTTCTTGAAACTCATGCCGCGCGACAGCCGCAGCGCATCGGTGATCGCTTCGTTCGAATCGGCATAATGCCAAAACCGGCACCCGCCGCCCGCTGGGCCAAGCTTGGTCGAATGGACCGCGATGACCGCGCGAAGACCCGACGCCGGATCGGTGAAGAGGTGCACGCCCTCATGATCGTCGAAATCGGGGAAGCCCCAGCCGGTGGTCACGGGTGATTATCCTGCAAGGACGAAGAGGAAAGGGTACGGGAAAAAATGGGGCGACCGACGGGACTTGAACCCGCAACATCCGGCATCACAAGCCGACGCTCTAACCAATTGAACTACGATCGCCACGAAGAACGCGGCCCTAGCGGGCGAATGGCGGCAGCGTCAAGACCATCAAAACTGCCCTTCCACCGAAAGCGCATATCCAGCGTCGCTTTGTTGGAAGCCGACCAGCGTGAGCTTTTGCGCCAGTGACGGATCGGGCGACTGAATGGCGAGCGTGGCACGATACCGGCCATTGCCCGAAATCCGCAGCGTTACCGTCTCGGTCCCCGCCTGGCTAACGAGTGGCACCAGCAGCGCCCCGCCCAAACAGCGCACGACACCGCTCATTCCTTGCGTGAGGGGGATACCCGCAACCGCCCCGCTCAATTGTGCCTTGATGCGCCCTTCAGCGGCCGCGCAGTCGCCATTATCAAACCGGACGCTGACGTCATCCAGGTCAATCCGGGTGATGGGCAGCGGGGCGAACACCGCGCCACTCGGCACCGACGCCGTCATGCCATCGATCCCAAAACTATGCCGGCTGGTGCTGATTGCACCTTTCAGCGGTGCAGGATTGCCAGGTCCGGGGCTGGTGGCCCCGATGCTGGCCAGATCGAGCCGAACCCGTCCCAACAACAACTGCAATGGGGACAGCCGGGCGCGGATGTCCCCAAGATCGAGATCGCCAACATGCGCTTCACTCAACCGTGCGGACCAAACCGGGCCGCTCACGGCGCGTGCCGACAGTCCGGCATCGCCCAGCCCGACAAGCGACAGCACGAGCCGCATCGGCATCAGCACGATCATCGCCACCACGAACATCGCGCTAAACAAGACGGCGGGGCGCGTATCGAGCCGAATTTTCATTACAAACCCTGTAGTTTCAGCACCAGCGTCGCCGAGATCGTTTGATCAGCATTGTCAGTGGTCGTCATGCTGTCGACCAATATCCCATTGCTTTCCAGATCCGCCACCCAGGCGAAGAACGCCGCCGGACGCGCGGTGGGGATGGCAATTTGGATGCCATTGTCCGACGCGGGTGTCACGGATGACAAAGCGAAACCGGCATTGGCAGCGCGCTCACGGATCACGCTTTCAAGCGGTGCCGCGATCGGTGCCGGGCGCTGACGCTGCAACGCGCGCACGTCGCGAAGCTGGGCCTCGGTCTCGGCCAGACGGCGGACGGCGCTGCTGTAGCGTGCCTTGGCATCGGACAGCCCGTCCCCAACCGGCCGCACCAGCCCGAACCAGAACAGGGTAATGATCGCCAGAGCGACCGCGACCAGCACGAGGCGCTTTTCGCGCAACGATAGCGCGCCGAACCAGCGCTGAATTGCCGTCGTCATTTCGGTTTCACCGTGATGCGGCCGCTCAGCCGGTTGCCGCTTTGCTCGAAGGTGCTCGGTTCAGCACCGAAGCCCTGCGCGCGGATATGGCTGATCACATCCAGCAGCTGACCCTGATTCTGGGCAACCAATGTCATGTCCAATTGCCCCTTTTGATCAAATGCCAGCCCCCGCAACTCCGTGCCTGGTACAGCCCTGATCGCGTCGAACACCACCGCTGCTGTGGTGCTGAACCCCATCCCGGCACCCCGCATCCGCACCAGACGGGCATCCAGCTGCTGCGCGGCATTATTCACCGTCTCCCCGCGCGCGAGGCCCTGGCGCGCAAGAAGATCGGTCCGCCGCTCAAGCGCATCTGCGGCAAACCCATATTGCATGATCTGCGTCAGGCTGATGAACAGGCTGATCGTCAGAATGGCGACGGTGATCCAGCCGAGCCGACGAATCAGCCGCCAGTTGATGTCCACGCGCCGTCGCTTGGTGAACAACCCCTGGCGCAGGTCCAGCGGTGGTGCCGCAACCGCCGCAACGATCGCCGCCTCAATCGCTTCGCGCGCCATCATGACGGGCGCAACGCCGCCCGTCATCAAGGGGGTCAATTGCTGATCGTCGGCAAAGCCCGCGCTTGCGCCGCGCACCACCGCGTCACCGCCAAAATCCGCGCGGAGATACCCTTCGGCAGGGCGCGGCAACAGCATTGGCGCAGGGATCATTGCATCGGGATCAAGCCCGGCCTTGGCCAGCGAGACGAGCCAGTTCTGCATTTGCGCAGTCGATACGACCCCGATCGGGCGATCCGTTTCACCCGCCTCGCGCCCCACCGCGACATGCAATTCACCAATCGGGGCGGCACTCGCATCGGCGACCAGCACGCGCGCGGCGGCGACCGACTGGGCGGCTGATCGATCAGGCAGTGCAGCCCAATGTAACGTTACATCTTCGGCGGGCACGATCACAAATGCCGGGCTCTCATCCGCTACCGGCAGCCCCTCCCCGCGCGCGGCGATGACGCCATTGCCAACCCGCAGCCAGCGATAATTCTCTTCGCTCGTGCTCGGCAGGAAGACAACATTGGTGCTCATGCTGGATCACCCCAGGCACGCGCCACCAGCCGGGCCGGCCGGGTTGTCGCGTCGATGAGCGCAGTCTGGGTCAATTCCGTCCCCCCCAATTCAACATCAATATGCAGCGCAAACCATTTGGTGGTGATTGCCGTTTGTGCTTCTTGTTCAGGGAAAGGAGTCACCCCCTTCAACGCCGCTACCTTCCAGAACGCAACGGTGCTCGTATAGCCCTGTGGCGGACGATCAAGTAGCATTGCGCGCGCCGCTTCCACCGACAGCCGATCAGGGGCGAGCATGGCGAACAGGGGTGCCTGTTCCGGCAACAGCGTGTTGACATTGATTCGGGACTGTTCTGCGACGGGCTGCGCACAAACCCAGGGCCTCAGCTTGGCATAGATTTGTGGGGTAACGCCCGCAATCGCGCGCAACTCACTAATGTCGCCAATCAGCGTATTGGCCGTGCTATAGCCAATCTCGCCGCCGCTATATTGGCCGTCTTCAGCGCCATTGGGCAGCGGCGTTGAATCGCTGTCGATCCAGTCGGCAGTCGCCGCAGCAATGCCGCCGCCGGTCTGTTCGGGAATGCCGATGATCTGCATCAACCGCGTGAATTGTGCGATCGCTCCTATCCGCGGGGTGTAGCTATTGGGGCCATTTTCTACCACCAGACCATTTAGGTTGAAGCAATTGCCGCCATCGGTGACGATCGCCGTCGCCATGCCGCCCGGCACCGGCAGCCGGAAGGGTTGGCCGCTCCAGCCACCAACCAGCGTCACGCGGGCCGCATCCCGGCCCAGCAGGGTGTCAATCCGCGTCACTGCCAGCGTTTCGGCGGCCATTGCATAACCACGCGCCTGATCGATCGCGATCAGATTGGCGGCAAGCCGGGTCGACAGGCGCAGTTTTTCAAGCGCCGTTGCCGCCAAGACGGCGATCACTGCCACCAGCAGCAGCACCGTTAACAGGGCAGCACCGCGCTCTTGCCGGGGGTTGGTGCGCTTAGCCGGGGCCATTGATGCCCCCCTGCGGCTTGGGCCGATTATAGCCGGTGCCCACCAGATAGACGCTGCGGAACCTTGTCCCGTCCGATCGCGTGACCAGCATTTCCATCGCTTCGGGCAAGGTCATGCCTGGCTCTGCCGTCCAGCGATCACTCCAGGCACCACCGATTCGGTAGCGGAGCCCAACCGACGCCACCGATCCCAGCAATGTTGCAGGTGGCAGCGGCGCCGCCCCATCGAGCATCGGATAGGCAACACGCAGCAATATATTGTTCTCGACGCGATATTCGACCTTTTGCAGGCCAGCGCGAGGCGCATCGTCCAGATTGGTCCAGCCGTTCCGCACCAGTTGGAGCATTGGTGTACCAACCGAACCGCTGCCGCCCTGGAAAGCGGGAATGGCAATGCCGCCCTCATCACGGGTTTGGCGGGGTGATGCCTGGGCAAGATCAGCGGACAGCGCTGACGACAGTCGGCCGATCGCGGCAATATCGTCGAGCTTCGCCGCCGTCGCGCCCTGCGCGCGGACGCTGAACGACAACAGCGCAACCCCGGCTGCCGCCAGCAACCCAAAGATCAGCAGCGCGATCATCATTTCGATCAGCGTAAAGCCGTGTTCGGCGGAACGCTTTACAGAATGAGAGACATTTCCGGTGTTACGACGGATCACTGAGCCTGCCCCCCAGGGAGCGGTGCCGAGCGCGCGACGACGGGTGGGTTCGGTGGCCTGACCATCGTCAAATGGCCGAGCACGGTGCCAGTCGGGTCGCTAACACTGACATCGATGCGGATTACCCCCTGGTCACCGATGGGGGTCGCGACGCGCCGCCAGGACCATTGCCGCCCGCCATTATCCTCAATACCGCGGCTCTCCCCCGTCACCGGCGGTTGCGCATCGGTGAGCGTTTCAACCGCGACATTATGCGCGACCATCTGCGCCAACATCGTCGAATCGAGCGTCGCCGCGCTGCGGATTGTCGCGCCCTCAAGCCGGATCAGCGCCAACGCGGCTAGGCTGAACACCGCCAACGCAACCATCATTTCGATTAACGTGAAGCCGTGTTCGGCGGAACGTTCCAAGGGCGTGAAGCCGTGTTCGGCGGAACGACCCCGCAGGCCACCAATGGGCGCGTGCCTAGCCACCGATCGTCACCGTACCGTCTGCGCCGAACCGTATTGTCACGCTCGCGTCGCCGCCGCGTCGCAATTGCACATCGAACGGGGCGTTGGCTAAGCCAGTCGAATCGAAGATCACCCGGTCTCGGCCTTCACTGCTGGCAATGACCGGGCGGACATCGTCTGCCCACCGCGCTACTCGCAGCGGCTTCTCGCTAATTGGCTGCCACGCTCCATTGGCACGGCGATCAAATCCATAGCCCTCGCGCGATACCCAGACACTGACCGATCGCCCCTCGACAATCGCGCTGTCATGCGCAGCATGCGCGCGCGCGGCGAAGCGCTCGGCATCGTCCAACAACCGGCCACGCGGATCGGGGATAACAAGCACCACCGCCGCCGATGCGAGCGCGATGATCGTGACGACGACCATCAGCTCGATCAGCGTAAAGCCGCGTTCGACGGAACGGCGCATGGCAGCAGCCCGCCGCGCCGTCAGCCCGGCCTTATTGCCAGCTGCCAATATCGGCATCGACCCCCTCGCCGCCTTCCTTGCCGTCTGCGCCAAGCGTCCAGATGTCGATCGCGCCGTGCGCACCGGGCGAGGCATAGAGATAATCCCGGCCCCAGGGGTCCTTGGGCAGTTTCTTGATATAACCGCCCTTTTGGTAGCGGGTAGGATCGGTGAGCGAGGGCGGTGGGCTGATCAGCGCACTCAAGCCGTCCGATGTGGCAGGATAGCTGATGTTCTGCAGCTTGTAGAGTTCAAGCGCATCTTCAATCGTCGCGATATCGGCCCTGGCCTTTTCCGATCGCGCGCGGTCCCCGCTTGGCAGCACATTCAACGCCACGATCGTCGCGAGCAGGCCCAGGATCACGATCACGACCATCAGTTCCACCAGCGTAAAGCCGTTTTCGCGGCGGCGCTGCTTCAGTTTTCGTCGTTCGGTACGCATCATCACCCTCATTGGCCTGCCAGTGTATTGAGCTGCAAAATCGGCAGCAGAATTGATAGCACGATGGTCGCAACAATACCGCCCATCACGATGATAATCAGCGGTTCGAGCAGCGAGAGCGCGGTCGCTGTGAAGCGATCAAATTCGCGCTCAAGATAATCCGCCGCGCGTTCCAGCATCTCGTCAAGCCGCCCGGCTGCCTCGCCACTCGCGGCCAGATAGGTCAGCAGCGGTGGAAACACCCCGGCACGCCGCATCGCCGCCGACAGGCTGCCACCGCCGCGGATTGATTCGACAATTTCATCGGATGCCAGCCGCAGCCGACGGTTATGAATCGTTCCCGCCGTCAGCGCGAGCCCATCAAGCAAGGGCAAGCGGCTTGCAACCATCGTCGATAGCGTCCGCGCCATCCGCGCGGCGTGAAGATCGCGCAGCAACCTGCCAATCAGCGGCAACCGCAACAGCCAGCTATCAAAAGCAAGCCGGATTGGCGGTTCGCGCAGTGCCTGGATAAAGCCCCCCGTCAGCACGACGGCGCCGAGCACCAATGCCCACCACCAATTGACCAGAAAATCCGAAATCCAGATCACGACCCGGGTGAGCATCGGCAATTGCTGGCCCACAGTATCGAATTGCTCCACGACCTGCGGCACCACGAACACCATCAACGCGGTGACGATTGCCATTGCGAACACCGCCAGCACGGCAGGATAGGCCATCGTGGTGATCATCTTGCCGCGAATCTCGGCCTGTCGCTCAAGCAGGATCGCCAACCGATCAAGAATCGTCGGCAGCGACCCCGAATTTTCACCCGCCGACACCATGGCACAATAAAG
This sequence comes from Sphingomonadales bacterium Ga0077557, assembly GCA_001464615.1. GTDB lineage: Bacteria > Pseudomonadota > Alphaproteobacteria > Sphingomonadales > Sphingomonadaceae > Sphingomonas. Next base: position 59,906 of record LNFI01000001.1, read on the forward strand.
CGCGGGGAAGCTTTTGGGTTCGCGCGCCATCGCTTCGGCGAGCCGCCGCCCTTCAATCACCCCCATATGCACAGCGCTGATGATCTCGCGGACCTGTTCCTGCTCGGTCTGGCGGACGATCGTGCGCAGCGATTCCTCGAGCGGACTGACCCGGTTGAGTGTCGCCAGCTGGCGCGTAAACAGCGTCAGATGCTTGGTCGACATCCGCCGGCCGCGCAGCTGCTGGAGCAGAGGCTTGGCCTTTGGTGCCTTGGTCGCGGCAGATCCTGGATCGATCCGCACCACATAGAGTTTGCGGGCGTCGAGCGCCTCACGGGCATTATCGATCGATTCAGCCGAAATCGCGCCGCGCTTCTCGCGACCGGCCGTGTCGATCACCAGATAGTCGAAATCAGGCATCGGCCATTTCGCTGCGGGAAATACGGACCGCTTCTTCGGGTGTCGTTAGCCCATCGCGGACAAGCTGACGCGCCGCAGCACCGAGATTGGGCGCATGGAGAAAGGCGTGGCGCGCGATGATCGATTCGTCACCGCCATCATTGATCAACCGGCGGATCGTATCGTCGATCCGGATCGCTTCAAACACGCCGATCCGGCCCTTAAAGCCACTGCCGCTGCAGTCGTCGCATCCCACCGCCTCATAGACGATCGCGCCGGGGTCAAAGCCGAGTAGCGACGACACTGATCCCTGCGCCTGAACCGGCTTGCGGCAGCTTTGGCAAAGGCGGCGGACCAGCCGTTGCGCGATCACCGCCCGCAAGGTGGAAGCGAGCAGGAACGGCTCGATCTTCATGTCGCGCATTCGCGTAATCGCGCCGACGGCGTCGTTGGTGTGGACGGTCGACAGCACCAGATGCCCGGTGAGCGATGCCTGCACCGCGATCTCTGCGGTTTCGCGATCACGGATTTCGCCGACCATCACGACATCCGGATCCTGACGCAGGATCGCGCGCAAGCCCGCCGCAAAGGTCAGCCCCACCTTGGGGTTCACTTGGGTCTGTCCAACCCCGTCCATTGCATATTCGATTGGATCTTCAACCGTCAGGACGTTGCTGCTGCCATCATTGAGCAGGCGCAGCGCGGCATAAAGCGTCGTCGTCTTGCCCGATCCCGTCGGCCCGGTGACAAGCACGATACCGTTAGGCTCGCTGATCGCGCTGCGCAGCACGGCGTTGATCGCCGGCGCCATGCCGAGCACGTCAAGATCGATTCCGGCATTGTCCTTGTCCAGGATACGCAGCACCACGCGTTCGCCCGCCCGGCTTGGCAGCGTCGAGACGCGCACGTCCAGCAATTTGCCGCCCAACGACAATCCCATACGGCCATCCTGCGGCACGCGTCGTTCAGCGATATCCAGCCGCGCCATCACCTTCACGCGGCTAACGACCACCGGCGCGACATGTGGCGGCATCCGCAGAGTTTCGCGCAGCACGCCATCGATCCGCATCCGGACGACAAGCCCGGTTTCATAGGGTTCGATATGGATATCCGACACGCCATTGCGCGCGGCATCGGCGATTATGCCATTGATCAGCCGGATCGCTGGGGCATCATCGGCCGTATCGAGCAAATCTTCGGCGGTCGGGAGGTTCCCCGCCAGCATATCGAGCTCATCGCCCAGTCCCAGCGAGCCAGCGGCAGCGGCCGCCGCCTGCCCGTCCATTGCGTAGCGCGACGACAATAGCCGGTCGAAATCTTCGGCGCTGGTAAAGCTCACATCGAACGGGCGCGCGAGATGGCGGCGGAGCTCGAGCAAGACCTTGGGATCGCTGCCCTCGCGCATTGCCACCGCGAAATGGCCCGGCTCAACCGAATCGAGCACGACGCCGAAACGCCGGGCAAACCCATAAGGGATGCCAACGATCGCCGCCGGCAAATCACTCGGTTCAGGCAATGCCATGACCGATGGCTCGATGAAATCGTCGCTGGAACCGGAATAATCGTTCATTTCGGCTTCCCTTGCACGCGAAGGTCCTGGCTCGAACTCGGCATGGCCGGCAAGGCAATGCGCGGATCTTCGATGCTGCCCGGTGCAGGAGACCGCGGCAGCGGGGGCTCCGCGCCCATATAATCGCGCACCAGCTGATCAATGGTCGGTTCGCTATCCGGATATTGCAGCCCCTGCTGGAGCCGCAAATAGCCATATCGTTGTTCGGTGGCGCGGCGCGTATCCTCTGCATTGCGGATGATCGTCGGCCGAATGAAGATCGTCAAATTGGTCTTGGTGCGCTGCTTCGCCCGCGACCGGAACAGCTGACCGAGTCCAGGGATGTCGCCCAGCAGCGGGATTTTCTCGATCGTCCGGCGTTCATCGTCCGACAACAGCCCGCCAATCACCGCGATCTGGCCATCATCCACGGTCAGCGTCGTCTCGACTTCGCGCTTGTTGAGGACCAGATCGCTATTGTCGTTCGAAACCGGGCCGGAGACCGAGCTGACCTGCTGGCGCAGGAACAGCTTGATCGTGCCACTGGAATTGATCTGCGGGCGAACCTCAAGCTCAATGCCGACATTCTGGCGCTGCACGGTCCGGAACGCATTGTCGAAATTCTGGCTGAGCGCTTGACCGGTGGTGACCGGGATTTCCTGGCCGACCAACAGACGCGCAGGCAGGTTATCCAGCGTGGTCACGCTGGGCGACTGCAGCAGATTAGACGTTGAATCGCTTTTAACGGCATTGATGATGCCGGCGAACACGCCGTTTCTGCCGATCGTGGTGCCAAAGCCGCCCAGGCCACCCGATGCGCCCAGGATCGAGCTGATCGCCGATTGCGCCAGCGAATCGCTGATCGCGCTGTTGGTCGCTGTGGTTGTTGTGTTGCCATTAATCGTTGTGGTCGATGTGTTGAGCTGGCGCGAACCAATAGCTCCGGCAACGGTGAGGAGATTGGGCGCCGTGTTCGAAAAGCTGCTCGATACGATCGGCAAACTGCCATCAAGGCTGCCGAGCAGTAACTGGACGCCAAGCCGATTGGCGGTGGCATCAGAAACCTCAGCAATGATCGCCTCGATCAGCACCTGTTCCCGTCTCGTGTCGAGTTGGCGGATCACCTCTGCCAGTTGCCGTTGCACTTCGGCAGGGGCAGCAATCACGATCGCATTGGCACCAGCAAAGCGGGTGACAACTGCGGCTGTCCGGCCACCATCGCCAACCACCGCCGGCTGGCTCGCGCTGCCGCCGCTCTGCGATACCGGCGCGCTATTCTGCTGCGGCGCCACGATGTTGCGCGCGTTGCTGCCATTACTGCCGTTGATGCTCACGCTCGATTGCGACAGCTGAACCTGCTGCGGCGCCTCGGTTGGTTGCTGGCCGACCAGTTGCTGGAGCACCGGCAAAAGCTGTCCCGCATCGGCATTCTGCAAGAACACCACCTTGATCTCGGTGCTCAGCGAGGCGCGCTTGTCGAGATCCTGGGCGACTTCGGCAAGGCGGGCAACGGTGGGCGCGTCGCCGCGAATGGCCACGGCATTTGAACTGTTCACCGGCACCACCGAAACGGTCTGCCCGCCCTGTGCCGCCGCGGGCACCAGCGCTTGCAATGCAGTCGCGATCTCACGCGCGCCGGCATTTTTGAGGGCAACGACCTTGGTCGACGATCCATCGGTATCGATCCGGCGGATCACTTCGCGAATGCGGCGAACATTGTCGCCAAAATCGACCACGACGATCGAATTGCCCCCGCGATTCGCCGTCACCGATCCTTGCGGGCTAATCAATGGCCGCACCGTATCGACGGCAGAGGCCGCATCGATCGATCGTAGCCGAAAGATATCCGTGACAAAGCTGTTGCGCGATGCCGTTGCTGAATTGCCCACACGGCTGGGCTGTGATGACGCATTGTCGATCGGCTGGACTCGAAATGCGCCGCCTGCTGCCGGCACCGCGACCAGCCCATTGGCCCGAAGCGTCGATAGGAAAAGTTCAAGATACTCAGACCGGCTGAGCGCATGATCGGTAACAACCGTTACCTTGCCCTGCACGCGGCTGTCGATGATGAAGCTTCGTCCGGTAACCTTGGCGGCATCAGCGATGAAGGCGCGGATATCGGCGTCACGCACGTTGAGCGTGGTTTGGGCAGCAAGTGGCCCAGCGATCACTAGCGCGATTGCGGCGGAGAGCAGCAGCCGCTTCATTGGCCAGCCAGCGTAATGGCGAGGGGCAATTGCTCGGCTCCTCGCTCAACCATCACCGAAAGGTTGCCACCCTTGGCAAACTGCCCGGCCAGCTGCTCCAAATCGCCCTGGCCGCGGATTGGCCGGCCTCCCAATTGCGTCACGATATCCCCCTCTTTGAATCCTGCCTGACGGAAAATCTCGCCAGACCCTTGCGGGCGCACTACCAACCCGGTGATTTTGCCGCCATCAATTCGCGGGATGAAACCAACTTCGGCCCGCAGCCGTCCCAGCGTTAGCGACGAGCTGCCTGGTTGCGGTGGCAGCGCTGAAGTAAGCGCGTCACTCTGCCCGCTGGCTGAAGGAACATTGGCCGACGCACTTCCGGCTGATTGATCAAGGAACAGGTCTTCATCCACCCCGCCCCGCGTCAATGTTACATGGTCAAATGCCACTGATTTCAGCGTGACGCCTGGCATAATCTCAGCGCCCACTGAATAGCTGGTCTGCTCACCTTCCGCTGACGCGATGATGGCCGAGCCCTTGCCGGTCGCTTCATCCATTCGCGTACCAAAAAGGACCAGCGACAGCGGCGTCACGACCGCCACTTGTGACCCTGGAGCAGCAGCTTCAAGGCGGAAAAACGCATCAAAGGTACGAAGCACCTCGCCCGCATTGGCGCCAGACCCTGGCGTCGCAACCCGCCAGCTTCCCAAAGGGCTAACCGGGGTCACCACCGTCCAGACCAATCGCGCGCCTTGAATGGCGAGGGCACAGAGCAAAATGAGCTCGATCGCCGAATAGACATTGGCGCGCGGCAAAAGCTGCAAAAGGCGCTGAGCGCGTGCATCAAATTCTAGCCGCATCGGTGGGGTCCCCAGGAAGCGCCGTTGCTAGGCGGGGCGCGTTACATTTCAATGGCACTTTGGTGAACGAATTGAGACAAAAAAGATGGCCTGTTGCAACAATTTCAGTCCCTTTCAGACCAGACTGGAATTCTAGGAGTCCTTCTGGCTATTAGTATCCATGCCCAGCGCGCCAAGCGACCCTCACCCGTCAGCCTGTTTCGGTTCAGGCCAGCCTTCGCTGCCCGTCATCGCTCATCTGAGCAGGCAACCAGCTATCCAAAAAGTTCCTAGCGCCAAGTTGACATTGTTCCTTAAGCGCCATTTCCTAAAGCCAGATCTTTGTGCCGCGCTGATGGATCGCATCGACGCGGAGCGGCGTCCTTCAACGCTGTCGGATCCCAATGGCGACGCAAAATATCGCACCAGCGAAACATGTGACATCGCGTTTGATGACCCGCTGGGCATGACCGTCAATAGCGCGATCTGCGATTTGATGGGATTGGATCCGGCGTTTGGCGAACCGCTGCAAGGACAGCGTTATGCGGTGGGCCAGGAATTTAAGCTGCATACCGATTATTTCGATCCGCTCGGGATCGATTACGAAAAATACTGCAGCGTGGCGGGGCAACGCACTTGGACGGCAATGATCTATCTCAACGAACCCGCCGCTGGCGGGGCCACCCGGTTCAAGGCCATCAACAAAATTGTCCAGCCTGAAACAGGCAAATTGTTAATGTGGGACAATCGCGGCCTCGACGGGTCCATCAACGCATCAACCTTGCATCAGGGCATGCCCGTTCGCGCCGGCACCAAATATATCCTGACCAAATGGTTTCGCGAACGGCGTTGGGGATAGGCGCCCGCGCCCGCCCAGATCGGCACGATCGCCGCTGCCGCTCAGAGGAGAAATACCTGTATTATAGGTGATTGCCTGGCAGCAATGCGCAGATGCAACGCCTTAAAACTGTAACTTTTAGTTCATCAAAGTGCATCGCAATTACCATGCTTGAGTCACAACCCCTTTCTAGAGGCGATGGAGATGAGAGCGCGGGGGCACAACGACTCGCGGCTGCATCGTGAACGCAACGGTCACTCGGCCGGGCACGAAAACACGCTGGAGACAGGGAAATGATTAACTCGAACCTACGTCGCATCCTCTTTGCGACCGCGTCGGTTGCTGTGCTGAGCGGCTGCGGCGCCAATGACATCGCCTCCCCGGGTACCGGCGGCAACGTGACGATCAACAACACGCCAGCGCCCGCGCCTGCGCCAACCCCAACCCCCACGCCGACCAGCACGCTGGTCACCGCAGCAACTGGCTGCCCGACCATTGCTGATCCCGCAGGCCTGACCGATGCCGGTACGATCACGGGCCCAACCGGCAGCTATCGCCAGTGCAACCTGCCCGCCCGCATTACGCGCAGCTCGACGCTCGCGCGCATCCCAGGCGTTCTGTATGCCCTGCCCGGCCGCGTCGATGTCGGCACCGATCAAGGTGCGACGACGACCGGCACGACCAACGTCGTGCTGACGATCGAACCTGGTGCCATCATCTTCGGGAACACCGGTGTTTCTTGGCTCGCCGTCAACCGCGGCAACTCGATCCAGGCCGTTGGCACGCCTGCCCGTCCGATCATCTTCACTAGCCGTGACAACGTCCTTGGCCTCAACACCGACACGTCGTCGGGCCAGTGGGGCGGCGTCGTGCTGATGGGCCGCGCCCAGATCACTGACTGCGCTGCTTCGGGTGCAGCTCCAGGCACCGCTGCATGCGAGCGTCAGACCGAAGGCGCAATCGATCCTGCCGTTTACGGTGGCACCAACAACACCGAAAGCAGCGGCCGGATGAGCTATGTCCAGATCCGCTATTCGGGCTTCGTGCTCTCGGCCAACAGCGAACTTCAGTCGCTCACGACCGAAGGTACCGGCAGCGGGACCCGGCTCGACCACATTCAGTCCTTCAACAGCTCTGATGACGGCGCTGAATTCTTCGGCGGTCGCGTCAACATGACCCACTTTATCTCGGTTGGGGCAGAAGACGACAATCTCGACACCGATACCGGTCTGAAGGGCAACTTCCAGTATGTGCTGGTTGCCCAGCGCGCGGGCAGTGAATCGCGCGGCACCGATTCGATCATTGAAGCCGACAGCGACAACGCGGTCGACGGCGACAACCCACGCCAGAACACGATCGTGTCGAACTTCACCTTCATTCACCGCGTAAACAACACCTCGGCGCTCTCGGCGATCTTCCTGCGCGGCGGCACGGACTACACGCTGGTCAACGGCGTTGTTGTAGCGCCGTCGCCATCGCCATCGTGCCTGCGCATCAGCCGTGCCCAGACCGCCTCGGCTACGGCCAACCCTGCCATTGACGAGTTTGGTGCACCGGTGTTCCGCTCGGTTGTGATGCAGTGCGGTGCGACGCCGTTCCTGGGTGCCAATGGCGTAACCAATGCTGACGTTACGTCGATCTTCGGCGCTGGCAGCAACAACAACAGCGCGACCTTCACGCCGTCGTTCACCAGCACCTTCATCAATGGTCCGGCGGAAACAGCTGTCACCGCATTCGACGCGAGGCCGTTGACGGCAAGCTCGGCCAATGGCCCGTTCTTTGAACTGACCAGCTATATCGGTGCGGTCCGTGATGCCAACGACACCTGGTATCGCACATGGACGTGCAACAGCACGACGCTCGACCTCGGTACCGGCAATACCGGCCTGTGCACCTCGCTGCCAACGGCTTGATGCTCGGTAAGTGAAATTGGACGGGGCGTGGCCATGCAGGCGACGCCCCGTCCTTGTTCAGGATTTCAAAGGGGGTTTACGATGTCGAGGCCGTTCGAGCTGGCAAGCCTATTGCTGATTTCATCTGCGCTAGTAGCGCCTTCGGTAGCGCGTGCGCAGGCTGTGCCCGCGCCAGCCCCGGCACCTTCAATCCCTGCCCAGACGGCCGAAGCGCCCGCGCAGGACCCGGCGGTTGCCACGCCTGAAACCGCCGCCCCAGCGGAGGAGGAACAGGTCGCTGAAAACCCCGATATTTCCATCCCCGGTGGCGGGGACATCGTCGTCGTCGGCAAGCGCAATGGCAATATTGCCCGCTCGACGTCGCAGGTTCTTTCCGTCCTGTCGTCAGAAGACATTGCCCGCACGGGCGAAGGCGACATCGCCGGCGCGCTGGCGCGCGTTACCGGCCTGAGCGTTGTCGGCAACGGCTTTGTCTATGTCCGTGGTCTCGGCGACCGCTATTCGCTCGCGCTGCTCAACGGTTCGCCCCTGCCGAGCCCTGAGCCGCTGCGCCGTTCGGTGCCGCTCGACATCTTTCCGACAAATGTCATTGCCTCATCACTGGTTCAAAAAACCTATTCGGCGAACTTTCCAGGCGAATTCGGCGGTGGCGTCATCAACCTGACGACCAAATCGACGCCCAAGGAAGGTTTTTTCAACGTCAATTCCAGCATCGGCGCTGATACCGTCACGACCGGGCAGCTTGGTTATACCTATTTCGGGTCGGCCAGTGACTGGACTGGTTTTGGCAACGGCGCGCGCAATATCCCGCCGGCCCTGGCGACTTTCCTGAGCAGCGGCCAGCAGATTGCCGATACCACGCGGGCCACCCAGCGCGCGATCGCGTCGCAATTGTTCAACGGCAACAACTCGGTCGTCCAGCGCAATACTGCCATTCCGCCGAATTGGAGCTTCAGCCTGGATGGCGGGAAGTCCTGGGATATCGATGATGTCACATTGGGTCTGATTGCGACCTTTGGGTACAGCAACAAATGGCGCACGCGCGACAACCTGCAGCAAACCACCGCGACGCAGGACCTTTCGCTTGCCGAAACCAGCTTCCAGCGCGTGATCACCGACAACCGCCTAGTCGTTGACGGGTTGATTGGGACCAGCCTGGAATTTGACCGGAATAAAATCCGGTGGACCACGCTTTACGTTCGCGACACGCTGAAGCAGGCGCGCCTCGGCGTCGGCACGATCACTGGCCTGGCGCAGGGCAGCACTTTCCAGCAGCAGGACACCGCCTGGTTTGCCCGCCAGCTCATCGACACCCAGCTGGCAGGCGAGTTCAAGCTGACCGATGCACTCAGTCTTGATCTGCGCGGCGGCTATGCAAATTCGCGGCGTGATGCTCCTGACGAAATCTTCTTTCAGTATCAGCGCTCGAACAACCCAGCGAGCCCAACCGGCCAGTTCTTTCTCAACCCGCTTAACGGCCAGTTTGGCGACGCCACGATCGCTAACTCGTTCCTGCGTGAAGACCTGTATTCGGTCGGTGCCGATGTTGCGTACAAGTTCACGCCTGATGTGACCGGCTCGGTCGGCTATGCCTACACCGACACGTTTCGGCGGACTGAACGGCGGGCATTCCAGTTCCGCCGCGATCAAATCGCCACGCGTCTGCGCGAACAGGGCTTGAACGATCTTGCGGGTGCGCAGGAAACCGTTGCGACTGGGCTATCCTTCCTCCGTCCTGATGCGTTGCTGTCGCCTGCGGTGATTGATGCCTTTGGTATTTCGATCAACGAGAATTCAGGGACGCCGGTCTTCGGCGCCAGCCTGCGTATTCATGCCGGTTATGGCCGCCTGCAATGGGACATTCTGGACGATCTCAATGTCGATATCGGCCTGCGCTATGAAACGGCGCGCCAGGCCGTTAATGTCGTCCAGATCTTTGCCACACCGATCTCCCGCTCTGCCGAAACGCAGATCAACCGCAATTATTTCCTGCCGGCGGCAACCTTCACGTACAAGATCACCCCCGAACTGCAGGTCCGCATCGCGGGTTCGAAGACCATTTCGCGCCCACAATTCCGCGAGTTGATCGATCAGTCCTATTTCGATCCAGAGGTCAATCGCGAGTATCGCGGTAATGGTCGTCTAACCGATACCCAGCTTTACAATGCTGAAGGCCGAATCGAATGGTATTTTGACCGCGATCAGCGCGTTTCGGCAGCCGGTTTCTACAAGCAGATCGATAACCCGATTGAAGTCTTCACTGGTAGTTTCCAGCAATCGTTTATCTACAGCTATGCCAACGCCCCCAGTGCAACGCTTTATGGCGGTGAAGTTGAGGCGCAGAAATATTTCAACCTGAGCGATGTCTTTGAAGGGTCTTCCTTCTTTGCCTCGCGTCGCCTGCTGCTGATCGCGAACTATACCTACACCAAATCGCGGATCAGTGTCGGTGCGAACGATCCCGCATCGGTATCCTTCCTGTCGGGCATTACGCGGGCCAACCAGCTGTTTCGTGATGGCGTCCCGCTGACCGGGCAATCGGATCACCTTGCCAATCTTGAGATTGGGCTTGAAGATCGCGATGGCTTGTCGCAGCAGACCTTGTTGCTCAACTATGCCAGCCGCCGTGCGACGATCCGTGCAGGGGCGCTCGGCCAGCCTGACGTCTTCGAATATCCTGGCTTCCAGCTAGATTTCGTCGCGCGCCAGGGTGTCAAACTGGCTGGCATCAATACCGAAATGAAGTTCGAAGCACGCAACATCACCGGCACCCGGTTCCAGGAATTCCAGGACAACGGGGTCAACCGGATCAACTACAACCTCTATAATGTCGGCCGCACGTTGCAATTCTCGATGAGCGTGAAATTCTGATCGGCATTGGTCGTTCGGTGGCTCAGGGCCGCCGGACGACCAGCCCCCGATTGCAGCAGGTCGCAATCAGGGGCGCCGAACGACTACTCCGGCCTGCATCACCAAGCTTACCGATCGAAGCACGGCAGGGTCCCGAACCGGATCGCCTTGCACAGCGATGATATCCGCTACCATGCCCGGGCCTATAGCACCGACCCGATCCGCGATGCCAAGCGCAGCCGCATTGCCGCTGGTCGCTGCCATCAGCACGGCGGCGGGCGGCATGCCCCATGCGACCATCAGCGTGATTTCCCGGGCATTGTCGCCATGGCTAAAGACGCCCGTGTCCCCGCCCACGCACATTGCTACCCCGGCATTCAATGCAGCGGCAAAGCTGGCGCGCTTAGCAACAATTGCCGCAGGTTCAGGGCTGCCGCCGCGCCAGCCGCGATACCGCTCGATCGCGTCAGTCGCCGCGAGCGTGGGGCAAAAAACAGTGCCATGCCCCTTCATCAACGCGAATATTTCCAGCGTGCCGTCATTCCCATGCTCGATCGTATCCACCCCGGCGAGTGTCGCACGGCGCATCCCCTCGATCGTACTGGCATGCGCCGCAACTTGGCGACCTGCTGCATGGGCGGCATCGACCACCGCGCGCATCTCAGCGATTGAAAACGTGGGCCGACTTGGTTCGCCAGCACCCCAGCGATAATCAGCATAGAGCTTGATAACGTCAGCACCCCGGCCGATCTGCCGCCGCGCCGCTGCGACCAGTGCCTCCCCATCGGCTTCTTCGGCCCCTTGCGGGACGTCAAATCCAGGGTCGAATCCCTTGGGGCCATAGCTGCCCGTCGCGACCAGCGCACGGGTTGCCACCAGGACTCGCGGTCCGGGAACGATGCCCTGGGCAATAGCCGCCTTCAGCCCGACATCGGCATAGCCCGCCCCCTCCGTCCCCAGGTCACGCACGGTGGTAAAGCCCGCCATCAACGTCGCGCGCGCATTGGCCGCAGCACGCACCGTGCGCAGCGCCAAGGGTTCTTTCAGAACCTGATCATTCCAGCTGGTTTCGTTATAGGGGTGGAGGAAAAGATGGACATGCGCGTCGATGAGCCCGGGCAGCAATGTCGACCCGGGCAGCGTGATCATCTGCGCATCAGCGGGTGCAACGATGTCGGGGCCGACTGCGGCGATTTGGTCGCCCCGCACCAGCACTTTCCAGCCGCGATGGACAATGCCGTCGCGTCCATCAAATACCGCGTCGGGCGCAAGCAGCGTTGCCGCCGTAGCAGCAGTGGCAGGAGCAGGCGGACGATCATTCTGCCCCGCAACCGCAGATGCAGCGAACAACACGCCAACGGCAGCACCGGCAAGCACCATTCTTGATTTCACCGCCATTCCCTTCGCGATGGTATCAAGCAAGCCTAGAGTCTGTCCTGATGAGACTGAATCGATAGGGGATTCCCAAGCGGGATTGATTGTGATTCAAGCTGCTGGCTGGGCAGGAGGCCAGCAGCGAT
>LNFI01000002.1 GCA_001464615.1 Sphingomonadales bacterium Ga0077557
GGGTTAACCCCCAACCCGGTTGCCATCACGCCCACGCAAGGGCATCAACAGGGCCTCCGGCTCTACTCATAGGTGGAGGATCGTCGGGGCTCAGACCACGACGGACCTGCGGCGCATCCGCGTCTTTAGGTGCACTTTCAGTGGCCCAAGTTGCGGGTGACGGCCCGGCCAAGGCCGACGCCGAAACCATCATCGACGCCGCGGCCATCGCGCCCGCCAAAAGCGTCCGAACAACCTGTGCGACGCGCCTGACGCAAGAGCGATCAGGATACTCAACGTATTTCATGAAGTCACAACATCAAGCTCCGCACCTGCAGCCGTGTCGACTGGCGGAAATAACCATTGGCGCTCACGATACCACCTGGTGATTATCGTTTTCTCTCCGCGCTTGACGGGCGCGCCCTCGTGCAAGGTCAACCAGTTAACCTCGCCTTTTGGGGTCATGTTGTTCCACAATAACAGCATTCCCGCTACAGGTTTTATACTGAACTCCGCGCGCACGAACCGCGTGTCACCTCCCTCCATATCGTCATCCAGATAAGCCATGGTCGTCCAGACGCGCTGTCGCTTCGAAATGTCGAGGACCTGCTATTCGAGCGCGGCATCGACCTTTGTCACGAAACCGTGCCGATGTGGTGGATCAATTGCCGAGCATCAGCACAGCGGAGATTAGGGTGCACTGCTGTCCGGCTGCAGCACAACCAGCGAAGGGCGATTTGTGACCCAAAAAGGCGACATGTCGAAGCGGTTGACGGCTGCCGAAAGTCGGTCATTCCTTCCCGAGCATCGGACGATTTTGTATCGGCGTGCCCTACGCCGCGCGCAAGCCGCCGCATCCTTTACCCAGCGGGGTTCACATCTTAAGCGCGCGATCATAGCCCGTCAGTTCAAGATAGCCGTGCCCACCCGTGGTCCGCACCGCGCCTTCCCAATAGACCGGCAGACCGCTGCGCCGCGCATCGAGTTCCTGCGCCGCAAACAAGGGGGTTAGCACCCAGCGGCGCACGCCACTCGGCAATCGCACGCGAAGCTCCTGCTTCACCGGATATACCGCGCCGGTCACGGGACTGCGCCATCGTGCCAGCGGGCGGAACGCCACGTCGCTCGGCGCCAGCACGACCATGGTGCCGTCGGCGCGGCGCAACGACCCGCCCGCCCACAGTGTGCCGCCCGATTTGCGCCGAATGCGGAAGGCCATCAGCGCGCTGCCGTCGTCGAAGTTGAGGCCGGTCCAGTCCCACCCTTGCGCGTCGGCCTGAAGAAAATTGGAGGACCATTCGCGATCGAGCCACGCCTCGCCGGTTACTGCGACCGACCTATCCCCGCGTTTCACATGGCCCGAAACCTTGAGGTGCGGGATCGAATAATAATAGCTCGCTGCCTGGGGCTGCGGCCCCTTGCGGCTATACCCGCCTTGGCCCTGCGGCAGCGGCGGCTGGGTCGGCGCGAAAGTGAGCGCAAGCGCGAAGCCGGGTGCCGCCACCTGCGTCGTCCAATTCCCGTCGGTGCGTCGCCGCAGCCGCCAGTCGCGGATCGTGACGTCGGCATCGCCGGTGTTGGCACCGGCCAGGCCAAACCCTGCGCGGGCGGAGCGTTCGCCGTGCAGCAGTCGTCCGATCCTGGGGTCTGACAGCGCGGCATGCGCGAACAGCACCTGCCCGGCCGCGAATCTGCTCGGATTGGCCGGATCGACTAGTGGGCGGGTGCGGAAAAAGGTGACCTGAAACCCGAGATCGGCACCGTCCGCCGTGCGAAGCCAGCCGGTGACATACCACCATTCGGTGCGGAACTGCGGATGCGCGCCGTGATCGCGCGGGAAGCGCAGCACCAGGCCGGGCTTCACCACCGGATAGGGCGTCGGCGCAGACGCGGTCAGACTCGCGGCAGCGAGTAGTGCGACGATCGGGGATACGCGCATCACCAATCCTCCCGTACCGATTGCACTGCACTGCGCGATGTTGCGCGGCGGCCCGCCAGTATGGCGGTCACCGCCGCCGCGCCGGTCAGCGTCGCTGCCACCGCCAGCAGGGTCCCGACGGGCACGCGCGTGTCCATCGTCCAGTTGAACGATTGCGGGTTGATCACATGGATCAGCACTTGCGCCAGCACCAGCCCAAGTCCGATCCCGGCCAGCGCGCCAGTCAGCCCGACGATCGCCCCCTCGGTCGCGAGCATCGCACCGAGCTGGCCGCGCGTGAGACCGAGATGGCGCAGCATCCCGAATTCGCGTTCGCGCGCCAGCGTCTGCGCTGACATGGTCGCCGCGACACCGGCCAGCCCGACAAGGATGGCGATTGCCTCAAGCAGATAGGTCACCGCGAAACTCCGGTCGAACAGCGTCAAGGCGAAGCGGCGCAGCATCGTCGGCTGGGTGATATCGACTTGCCCGCGCAACGCCGGTGGTACGCGCGCGCGCAGCCGCTGCATCACCGCCGCTGCATCGCTGCCGGGCAGGAGCGTGGCCGACGCCTCGTCGCGACCGGTATCGCCGGTCAGACGCTGATAGTCTGCGTCGTCGATCAGCACCGCGCCGCCCTGCCGCGCATAGTCGCGCCACACGCCCGCCACGGCGAAGCGCGTGCCGCCGCCGATCGGCAAACGGATAACGTCGCCGGGGTTCCAGCCGTAAAGGCGCTGCGCCGGCTCCGACACCCAGATCGGCGTGAGGCCAGTTGGCACCGCATCCGCGCGCGCGATCAGCACGAACTGCGGATCCTCCACGCCGCGCTGGGGACGGGCGACGAGCGCGATCGGCGGACGATCAGGGGCGATGGTCAGCGGAAGCTGTCGTCCGAAGGCCATGCGCGCGACGCCGGGCGTCGCGGCAAGCCGCGCGCGCGTGGCGGGGTCGAAACTCGCGCCCGCATTGGTCCGCATATACAGATCGGCGCTGAGCACTTGGCCGAGCCAGTCATCGACCGCGCCACGGAAGCTCGTCACCATCGTCGCCATCGCGATCATCAGCGCGGTCGACGCGACAATGCCGCACAGCGCAGTCGCGGCCTCGCCCGGCGCGCCGTGCAAATGCCGGATCGCGAGCTGACCCGGGACCGTGCCGATCGCCCGACGCGCGATCGGTCTCAGCAACGCCCGCGCAAACCACGGCACCCCGGCTATGCCACCGGCGAGCAACAGCGCCATTCCGGCATAGCCGAACAGCGGCAAGTGCGCGACGGGCGGCAGCAGCGACACCACGCTCCCTGCGATCAGCAAAGCGGCCGCCGGCCACCATGCCACGCGCTGACGCGGATCGACCACGTCGCCGACATTCTTCAGCGCTGCCGCAGGAGCCGCGCGCGCCGCCAGTCGCGCCGGTACAGCGCTTCCGGCAACCGCCGCGAGCAGGCCGAGCGCGAAGAAGCCGAGCGCGGCCCAGGGTTGGAACACCAGCCCTGCCCCCGCCCCGCGAAAATAGCCGGCGCCAAGGTCACCGCCCAGCCAGTGCAACGCAGCCCAGGCAAGCCCGTAGCCCGCCGCCAGCCCAAAGCCCGATCCAATCACGCCGATCGCCACGCCCTCGGCCACGACGGCGGCGATCACCCCATTGCGCGGCATGCCTAACGTGCGCAGCAGCGCGAAGGCCCTCTGCCGGCGGACGACCGACAGCGACTGCGCCGAATAGACTAGAAATCCACCAGTAAGCAGCGCGACAAGCGCCAGCATGTCGAGATTGACCCGGTACGCGCGAGACAGCGCATCACCCTGCATGATCTGCGCCTGCGCGGTCGAGATCACCGCGTCGCCGGGCATCACGTTCGCGAGCGCGGCATCTGCCGCTGCGCGATCCGCCACCTTCACGTCGATCCGATCAAGCCGTCCGATCCGGTCGAACCGCCACTGCGCAGCGGCGATGTCCATCACGGCGACTGCGCTACCATCGGCAACACCGGGGAGCGTACCCGCGATCTGCATTGGCACCGCCCGCCCGTTCGCGGCGATCGTGACCACCGCGCCAAGCTTCGCACCGCTCCGCTCGAGCGCTGCGCGCGACAGGAACACGCTCGCCTCGTCGAAAACCGCGGCGCCGCCCGCATCCGGCCCTTGCGCGCGGACTCCGATCAGCGTCGGGGTCACCGCCGCCGCCCGCAGGATGTCGAGGCCAAGCAGCGTCATGCGCGCCGCGCCGATCCGCGCGGGGAGTTGAACAATGGGACTGGCGTCCGCGACCCCGCTGGCCGTCGCGACGCGCGGGTAGAGGCGCTCGTTAAAGCCGAGTCGGCTCGTCGCCTTCACGCTGAGGTCGGCGGTGCCATTCACGCCGCGCACCGCGTTGTCGAACGAGGCGAGCGCCGAGCCGTTGACCAAATGCACAGCAAAGCCGAGCGCGACCCCCACCGCTATCGCGATCGCGGTGACCAAGAAACGCGTCGGATGAAAGCGCCACTCGCCGCCGAGCAGCCAGCCGAGCGCCAGCCGTCCTGACCATAGGCCAGGCTCAGCGCGCACGCTCGACCAGGCCCTCGGACGTCAGCCTCAACACGCGGTCGGCGATCGCGGCGGTCGCGTCGGAATGCGTGACCAGCACAGCTGCCGCGCCGCGTTCGCGCGCAGCACTGGCGAATAAGGTGAGCACGCGCGCCGCAGTCTCGGGATCGAGATTACCGGTCGGCTCGTCCGCGAGGATGAGCGCAGGCCGATGGACGAGCGCACGCGCGATCGCCACGCGCTGCAACTCGCCGCCCGACAGGTCGCGCGCATAGCCCGCGCCGCGCCCGCCGAGCCCAACCGCAGCGAGCATCGCCTCCGCCTCGATCTGCGCCGCCGCAGCGTCGGGCGAGACCAGCGCCAGCGGGAGCGCGACGTTCTGCTGCAGGGTGAGGTATGGCAGGATGTGAAAAGCCTGAAAAACGAAGCCGATCCGTTCGCGCCGGAGCCGGGTGCGCGCGGTCTCGTCGAGATCGCTCAGCGCGATCCCCTCGATTGCCACCTCGCCGGCATCGGCGTCGTCCAACCCGGCAAGGATGTTCAGCAAGGTCGATTTGCCAACGCCGGATTCGCCGGTAATCGCAACAATCTCCCCGGCACCGACCGCCAAGTCTAGCCCGCGAAACAACGTACGCGGGCCAGGAACGCTTTTGGCGAGCGCGCGCACCGTCAGGAGGGAAGGATCAGCCATCCGCACTTGTCGCCCCTCGCCGCTCCGCCGACAAGATCAATCATCCTGATTATGGCCTGATCCGTGCTGCGTCAGGGTTGGGCGACTCAGCGAGTGGCCGCTGGTCGGACTGCCGCCAGCGCCTTTTAACGGTGAAATTGAGCGCATTGATGACATGCGGTTCGGCGACGGCGACGTGAACCGCCCCAAATTTGTCGAAGGCTTGAACAGGTGAGAACCCGCCGTTCCCGCCCAAGAACCGTTCGACTTTGCTGGCGAGCAGAGCGGCAGCAGGGGCTTTGAGGCGTTGCGGTGGAGAGCGATACTGCGTCCCGCCGATGAGATCAGCCGGGGCCGAAATTGGCGGGTGCGCACGCGAATGACAGTCCGCATTTAGCCTTTCGGCGGACGCGGAAACAGCACCGGCGTATTTTTTCGATACGCTTGATAGCTGGGGTCATCGCCCCAGCGCTCTTTCGCAATGCCATCCAGCAGATTGATGCCGCTCACCCGGGTCAACAGCAGGTAGACGAAGATCGGCGATATGACCGCCAACCATGACCAACCCGATAGTAGCGGGATCGCCATCACCAAAATGCCGAACCACAGCGTAATCTCGCCAAAATAGTTCGGGTGTTGCGACCATGCCCAAAGCCCGGTGTCGATAAACTTACCCTTATTCGCCGGGTCTTTCTTGAACTGCCGCTTCTGGCTGTCTGCAACCACTTCGAAAGCAAAGCCGATCACCCAAAGCGCAGCGCCTGCCCAGAAGAGGCCATCCAAAGGCGCGGTTTGCCGCGACGTGATGATCACCAGCGCTGCCGATGCTGTGAAGATCACCCATACGGCTTGCAGCGTCCAGGCGACCAGAAATCGTGGCGGATTGACCTTTATCTTTTCAAATCGCTGATCTGCACCGCCGGACGCATGAATGCGGCTGAAAAGGAAGCTTCCGAGCCGGATCGTCCATATGCCGACCATCGTTGCGACAACCATCGCTCTGGTATCGAGCGGCCAGGCATTGGACGCGGCGACCCCAATCACCGACAAATATGTCAGGGCGCCGACAGTGTCGTAATAGGTGTCTTTCTGCGCCAAAGCCGACGGGATGAAGGCCAACCAATTCACCGCAAAGGCGAGCATCGCGCAAACGAAAACGGCCGAATATGCGCCCATATTGATGCTGTTGGCCCCAGCGAGGTTAGCAAAGCCAAGTCCCAGCGCGGTCGCGAAAACGACAGTGAGCAGGCTTTGTCCTGCACCCTTGAAGGACCGTTTGGTCTGCGATGACATTGCCTGCTCCTCTTGATGGTGTTTGGCCGTATCATTTATAAGATTTGATCAGAAGCGGATCATCCGCTTCTGCCTGATGCCGTCATTCAACGATCGCGTCGGGAAAGGCCGTTATGTCTCTAGCTGCGGATCTTCGGGGGTGCCGACCGCGAGCCTGATTGAATGGCGGGTTCTAGCGACGCAGATCAGCGCGTTAAATGGCGCCAATTGGGGAGCGTAACTGCCGTAAAAGCCCGCGTGATAAATGGCCGGTAAGGCCGCCTTGCCGCTCCAAATCAGACCGGCCGGTTTCCACCCATGTACACCGGAAACCAATGCGAACGGGCGGCAGGTTTTGCAGCCCGTCGCGCAGTTCCCGAATATCTGAACTGTTGGCGGACGCGCTCAACGCAAATTAGCCAAGATCCTTTCGCCCTACCCGTCCGCAGGGCCCAAAAAATCCGCCAGGACCAAAACGTCCCATCAAGATCGATCAGACCCGAGCTAATGATCGATAATAACAGCCTCAATCGACCACAATTCTTCTCAATTGTGATCTATAGGACAATGCGACCGCAAAGATTTGCCGGTCCATAGGCCGCAAGCCCGCCAACGCCTTTTCTAAAAATGTGCCGAGACTCCGATGGTGCGGGCGGTCGGAATCGAACCGACATTCCTTTCGGAACCGGATTTTGAGCCCGGCGCAACCCCCCCCCTATAGCACTGTTAATATTGAATTATTTTCAAATCCTCCTGAGCATGTGTAAGTTTTCCTACTGCGTTTTGAGCATTCGGTCGTCGTCCAATTGCAGGTTCTTGCTCTAGTCCCAACGGGTGTGCGTGGTCCCCCTCCCGGCTCATGCGTAGCGGCATTCCGCCAACTGGTTCAGTTGCCCTGAAATCGGCTCATGACCGCTTGGCCCCATAATTGGCCAGTCGAGCCTTTGATCGCGCCGTTTAAAGCTAGAAATTCATTCAGAACTCATCCGTCGTTGCAGAATAGTGCAACAGCAGTCTACCTCAACGCCTGGTTACTTGCTCAAGAATGCCCCCATCATAGGCGGCTCCCTTGCGCAACCGCCACTAAAACATGCAACCTTGGCCGGCGAGTTAGTCGACGAGCCGCGACAACTGGCAAGGGTGCGCCTACCCATCGGTCCCGATTGGGGGCGAAGGAGATCTGGGCGGACATCGTAACCGATGTAACCTGCTCCCCGGAGCCCGGCAGTGCTCCAGCGCACAGACGCCAATGTGACGCCAATAGATTGTGTTCCAGCGGCCGTACTTGGGCGGGACATCGCGCCATGGCGTGCGCTAGAGAATTCGGCAGAGTATCCCGTCGATGATGGAGCGGTTCTCTTGGTGGCGACGGCCACGCCCTTCGTTCGTCGGATCAACCGGCAGCAAGCTGCTAAAAACACGCCAATCTGATTCGCTTAGATCGCCTCGACTTTAGCATGCCTGCAAATTGAAGCCTCGGACCAACCATCTTTTCTCGCGCTAACCGATTTGTACATGTTGCCCAAGTAGACGATTAACAATGATGACCGCCCGCTCGGTTCTGATATGCAATCGAAATGATTCGTGTGCTCATCGTTGATGATCATCCGGCGGTTCGTGCCGGGATCGCGGCATTGGTCGGCGCAGCGGATGAAATGATGGTGGTCGCTGAAGCCGACTCGCAGGCCACGGCGCTGCGTGCTTGTGGAGCATCTGACCCCGACGTTGTCCTAATGGATTTGCGGCTCGGCAGCGAAGACGGCGCTGTGATAACCGCCGCCATTCTGGCGCGGCATCCCGCAGTTCGGGTCCTTGTTCTCACCACCTTCGATGGCGACGAAGCGATTCACCGCGCGTTGGAAGCTGGCGCGCGCGGCTATGTCCTGAAGGATTCAGGGCTTGATGAGATTGAGGCGGCGATCCGGGCCGTTGCCGCCGGGCGACGACATATTCCAGCAGTGGTGGCGATGCGCCTGGTCCTCAACGGACCCCGCGTAGACCTTACGCCGAGGGAACGCGGCGTCCTCGATCATCTGGCCGATGGGTTGCGCAACGCCGAAATAGCCGCGCGGCTCGGCATCGGGGAGGCGACGGTCCGCACGCATGTCCAGCACATCATCGAAAAATTCGGCTGTCGTGATCGTGGCGCAGCAATAGCGGCAGCAATCGCGCGGGGGTTCCTTGCGACAGGCGACCGGAGCATCGGGCAGCTATGAGGTTTCGGTGGCTGGTCGTTCTTCTGGTCGGATGTATGAGCTCCAGTGCAAGTGGACAGCAAGTCGATCCACGGCTGACGCAGATCGAGCAATCCACAGCGTCTCCTGTCGAGTGGCGTGCCGCATGTGGTCAAGGCATCGAATCGTCGACAGCGTGGATTCATTAAGGCATGCCAGCGTGATGAGCAGGAGCGATCGGATGGGCATCATGGCTCTGCCCGGCAGTTTCCGGGCGCAAGCATTTTTGTTCTTTGCGGTATTGCTAACGACAGTGCGGAAGGTCGTAAAGCCGCGATGTCTCCAGATACCGCTCACGTTGCTTTTGGCAATGTGGGGCATTTCAGCCTTTGCGCAATCGACTGCAAAAACGCAGTCAGTGCCTTCGAATGTCTTGGAGTCGCGGCTTGCTGAGATTAAGCGAGCCATGGACAGCCGACCACCACCGGCACCTTATTCCCAATTGCGCCGCTCGGCCACCGCCCTTGCAACGGACTTTCAGGCGCGCGGTGATGCGCGCGGGTCAGGATTGGCGCTTGGGTATGCGAGCGCGTTCGCAATTCGGTCCGGCGACTTCGACTCGGGCAGGCGCGCTGCCGAAGCCGCTCTCCTCCAATGCCGACGTGCAGCCGATCTCGAATGCGAGGGAAGGGCTCTCGTGCCTCTGGGCATCGTTAGTCGACGCGCCGGGGACTATGTATCCGCACTTGGCCACTTCCAGCGCGCCGCTGCGGTTTTTTCGCGGGCGGAGCTGCCCGATCTCGCGGCAAGAGCCCTTCTAAATGCCGCCAATGTTCAGGACGATAGTGGCGACCGCGACGGTGCAATTGCCACTGATCGCCGAATCGCAGCAGAGTTTCGTGATCCGACTGCTCGTTATGCCGCGTCATTGGACGAGGCACTGCTTGAATTCGACCGGGGGCGCTACGCGAACGCCCGCGTCGCGGCCAGGCGAGCGCTCGAAATCGCTAAACAGCATCCAAGCCTCGTCTCCTTGCCCGACCCTGTATGTACAGCGACCGCAGCTATTGGTCGTGCGGAGGCATACCTCAATGATGACACGATGATCCCACGTATGCGCATGTGCGCAAGCGCGGCAACACGCAGGGGCGAAGCGGCGCAAGTGTCCGAACAGGCGGAAGCGCTCGCCGAGGCGCTGAACGCCCTGGCACGTCCGCGTGAAGCGCTGCCGTGGCTTGCGATTGCCCTGCGTGACGCGAAGGATAGGACTCCAAGCGGCCAGGCCAATCTATACCGTCTCGCGGCTCGGGTTCATGCCGGCGTCGGCGAATATGACACCGCGCTCAACGATGCTGAGCAAGCCTACCAAACCATGCGAACGGTTGCCGATACCGCGCGCGGCTCGGCAGTCACTGCTGCAGTCGCCCGGTCAGCGGTGGTCGAGCGCGAAGCAGCGCTCGAGCTCACGCGCACGCGGGCGGCACTCGATGCTGAACGCGCGCAGGCGCGCCTTGTCCAGACGCGTGTAATTCTATTCGGAATACTTGGAGCCGTCATTCTCTTAGGTGTCATCGGCTTTTCGCGCTTTCGTCTCGTCCAGGCGCGTAGACGCGACGACGCGGTGATCGAAGAGCGCACGCGGGTCGCGCGGGATCTTCACGACACAGCTTTGCAGGGGTTCATGGCGGTGACCATGCAATTGCAGGCAGCCGCCAGAACTGCCGCCCGCGAAGACCCAGCCGCGCTGCCCGCTTTGCTGTCTGCATTGGCGCGTGATGCAGGTGCCAGCCTGGCGCAGGTTCGCAACGCAGTCTGGCAAATGCGATCGCCACTGTTGGCATCGGGTGACCTGCGTGCCGCGATTGTCGATTGGCTTGAAAGTCGGCGCAATGATCAGGCTGCAATCGATCTCGACCTTGCCGGTCTTCCACAACGCTTGGGGCAGGTAAAAGCCGAAGCGCTGCTTCGCGTTGTGCAGGAGGCCGTCAACAACGCGATCATTCACGGCGAGGCCAGCAAAATAGCGGTTGGCGCGCAGTCTCAAGACGGCAAACTCGTCATGAAGATCGTCGATAATGGCAAGGGGTTTGAACCGACCGACGCCGCTGCAATGGGCGGCCACTGGGGTTTGCTTGGCATGCGCGAACGAATTGAAGCGCTGGGCGGCACTTTGGCGATCGATAGTGCGCCGGGACGGGGAACGACGATTACTGCCATTATACCGGCCTGATCGCGCCTCCCCAAATTTGGGGAGGTGATTACCCGCCGATCGAAGGACGCCCCCGCTGCTGTTTCCCGGTACCGATGGCGACGACCGGAGGACGGTATGAAACGCATCGCTGCCCATGACCCCAAGGCACCGCCGCTCGCCGAGCTTCTGCGCAGCGTACCGGTGTTTGCCGACCTCCCCCACGAGTCTATCGCCTGCCTCACGCTGCTCCGCCGTGGCAGCATCGAGCATTACGTCGAGGGCGAAGGGGTCGCGGTCGGCTGCGATCTGGTCGCGGTTTGCGCCGGGCAGTTATCGGCGCCGGGCACCACGCACCATTGGCCCGCCGGCGTGATCGTGCCTGCGGCGAGCGCTGCCGATCCGCTATCGGGCACGGCCCATGTCGATCAGGCGTGTGTGCTTTTCCGCCTTGCAGCGCCTGACGCCGACCAACTCGACACGCTTTGCCCGAGCGTCGCGGCGGCGCGCCGCGGGCCTTCCCACAACGCAACGCCACACCAATCCTCACCCCCGTCTGCAACTAGGAACGCATCATGACCCCAGTGCCGCCTGACGCGCAGCCATCCGCATCGCCCAACGACAGGCCGCTGCGTAAAGCCATCGCGCCTGGCAAACTGATGATCGCGGGCAAGTGGCGCGATGCGGAAACTGGCGAGACCACCGACAATCTCGATCCGACGACAGAGGCGATTACCACGCAGATCGCCAAGGGCACGGTAGGCGACGCCAATGCTGCGGTCGATGCCGCCTATGAGGCCTTCGAGGAGGGCCCATGGGGGCGGATGCATCATGAGGAGCGCGCCAAAATCCTGTTCCGCATGGCGGACCTGATGGACGAACGCGCCGAGGATCTGGCGATCCGCGAGGCGATGGACATGGGGATGCCCTACAAGGATTTCCGCGAGATCATCATGCCGCATTGTTCGGGCCTGTTCCGCTTTTTCGGCGGGCTGGCGATGAGCGCGATGAACGGCAGCTACCGGTCAAGCTATGAGGCGGACATTCGTATCCTGACCCGTCGTCAGCCTTTGGGCGTGGTCGCGGCGATCACGCCGTTCAACTTCCCGCTGGCGCTGTCGTGCTCGAAGATCGCGCCTGCGCTGGCGGCGGGCAACACGATCGTCCACAAGCCGGCGTCGGACACGCCGCTGACCGCGATTGCCATGGCGCAGATCGCGCTCGATGCTGGCGTGCCTGAGGGAGCCTATAATCTGATCACCGGCCCCGGTGGCTCGATCGGCGATGCGCTGGTCGCCAATCCCAAGGTCGACAAGATCGCCTTTACCGGATCGACCCCGGTCGGCCAGGGCATCATGCGCAAGGGTGCCGATACGATGAAGCATCTGACGATGGAACTGGGTGGCAAATCGCCCAACATCGTTTTTGCTGATGCCAATATCGAGAGCGCGTTGCAGGCGGCATTCTGGGGCATTTTCTGGAACAAAGGCGAGGTTTGCGTCGCTGGCTCGCGCATTCTGGTTGAACGCGCGATCTATGACGAGTTCGTCGAGCGGCTGTCGGCGATGGCGCGCGAAGCGGTGCTTGGCGATCCGCTTGATCCGGCGACGATGATCGGGCCGATCGCCTCGCGCGGGGAGTATGACAAGGTGCTGCGCTATGTGCAGGCGGGCAAGGAATCGTCGGCGCGGCTGAGTGCGGGCGGCGGCACGCGCACGATCAACGGCAAAGGGCTGTTCATCGAGGCCACTGTCTTTGCCGACGCGACCAACGACATGACGATTTCTCAGGAAGAAATCTTCGGTCCCGTCGTCCCGGTCATCCCGTTCGATACCGAGGACGAAGCCATCCGCCTCGCCAATGCGACCAATTACGGCCTCGCCTCGGGCATCCAGACCGGCGACATGGGCCGCGCGCTGCGCCTCGCCGACCGGATCAAGGCGGGCACGGTGTGGCTCAACACCTGGCACAAATATCACCCCAACGCGCCGTTCGGCGGCTTCAAGATGAGTGGTTTTGGTCGCGAGCAAGGTGCCGAGGCGCTAGAAAGTTACACCCAGTACAAAACCATCTGGGCAAATCTGGGCTGAGGAGCAAAACATGGACAATCTGACAATCGTTCGGCGTTTTACTGTCGAGTTTCTGGGCCATGCCGATCTGGCGGCGGCGGATGCAACCATGCATCCCGATATTCGCGGCATCACTGGCCTGAAACCAATGGGGCCGATTGAGGGGATCGAAGAATATAAGGCGACGCTGACCGGCTTTGTCGATGCGTTTCCGGCGGAAGGGCCGGTCGAGATCATCGACCAGTTCGAATCCGCTGATGGCACGCGGGTGGTCACGCGGTTCCACTCGCGCCAGCGCCACGCGAAGGATTATTTCGGCATTCCTGCCACAGACCGCGTCATCCTGTTCGATGAAACGCATGTCGCGCGGCTGAAGGACGGCAAGATCGTCGAGAATATCGTCTCGGCCACCAATCTTGAGTTCGAGATGCTGATGGCGCCGGTGCTCACGCCGATGATCCTGCCCTGACCGATGGCGGCCGTCGCAACTCTGGCACGCGTGACAATGGGGAGCGGTCTGTTGATCGCTCCCGCACAGGCGTTGGCACAGTCGAGCTGTTGCGCGGCACCCGAAATACGATCTGTTGAAAATTGCGAGGGCGATTCACAAGCCGTCTGTGCCAGCCTGGGGAGCGCCGCCTGGGTGACAGTCGGCGGCGAATACAGGGTAAGGTTCGAAGCGTTCGATCCGGTCAATTTCGGCATAGCGGGCGGACCCCAATCGGAATCGATTGCGCATCGCGGGCTGATCGCTGCTGATCTGCGCACCACAGGCGGCGTGCGCGCCTATGTCCAGCTGTCGGCCGCGGGCCAATCGGGGCGTCGGCCGGCGGTGCGGCCGTTCGACGTCAGCGACCCGGATCTCGCGCAGGCCTTTGTCGACATTCCAACGAAGATCGGCGGCGCCGCGCTGGTGCTGCGCCTGGGTCGTCAGGAGTTTCCCATCGGCAACCGGCTCGTCGCGCTGCGCGATGGCGTGACATTGCGGCGGGCTTTCGATGGCGCGCGGCTCGATGCGATACTGGGCGGCCATCATCTTACCGGCTTTTATTTCAGTCCGGTCACGAACCGCCCCGGCGCTTTCGATGACCGACGCACGCGGGAGGAGAGTTTTGCAGGGATCAACTGGCAATTCCCCGGCACCCTTCGAACCGGCCAATGGACCGCCTTCATCTTCAACCGGGCCCGCCCGCTGGCGACGTTCCAGTCCGCTTCAGGGCCGGAGGAGCGCCAGACCTTCGGCGTGAAGTATCAGCGCACTGCGCATCAATGGGATCTCACTGCCCAGGGCGGCGTTCAGACCGGCCATATCGGCACGCGCGATATCCTCGCCTGGGGCGGGGCGGTCGATTTCGGCTGGACGACAGGTAGCCGCAATCCGCTGCGTCTGGGGGCGGAGATCGGCGTTGCCAGTGGCGACGGCGATCCCGCCAATGGCCAGCTTGGCACGTTCGATCCGCTCTATCCTAATCTTGGCGCCTTTAACGACGCGCCGCTGTATTTCTACGCGAACCAGATCAACGTGCAGGCCAATGTCAGCAAGGTCGTTGATCGGGTAACGTTCAGGACGGACATGACGCTGCTCGCGCGCGCATCGACCCGCGATGCAATTTATGCGGCAAACGGTCGGCCGCTCGCGCTGCCCGCAAATGGCGGACAGCTGTCCGCCGTCGAGATCGCAACATCGGCGCGCTGGCGGGTCAATCGCCACCTGGAATTTTATGCATCCTATCTGCACGCGCAGGCGCTCGACGGCATTCGCGCCAGCGGTGGCCGGAACACCAATTTTGCCCTGGTCCAGATGACCGCAGGATTTTGAGGAGGACAGTATGACACGCAAAGAAATGATTTGGGCGGCTATCACGGTCGGCCTAATCGTTGCACCAGCAGCGGCGCAATCACCGGCGGTGACCACGGTCGCCAGCTATCCGCACGGCACTTTCCTGGAGAATATGAGCGTTGATCCCAAGGGGCGACTGCTGTTCACCAGCTACCTAGACCGGTCGCTGATGACCTGGAATGGACGCAGTACACCCTCCCCCCTCGTCAAGCTTGATGTGCATCCCGTCGCCGTCCTCGCCCGGGCTAATGACATCATCGTGACAGCGCACGGCAAGCCGTTTACCCAAGGCCCGTCCTTCACCGCCACTAATCAACTGCTGGTGCTCAGCCGAAGCGGGGCAGTCACAAAGCGGGTTGCCGCCCCGGATGCCCTGTTCCTGAACGGGATGGTCGAAATCGCCCCCGATGTGATTCTGGCTGCCGATTCACTGGCTGGAAAAATATGGCGGTTCAATCCGGTGGCCGGCACGGTCGAACCCTGGCTGGCCGATCCCCTGCTGGGAGCGGACCCGGCGGCGCCATCACAGCGACCCGGTGCCAATGGGCTGAAGCTGCATGATGGCTGGCTTTACATCTCGAATTCGGCGCGCGGCACGCTGCATCGTGTCCGGCTGTCGGGCACGTCGCCGATGGGTGCGCTCGAGTTGTTCGCTACCACTGGGCCGATCGACGATTTCACATTCCTTGCCGACGGGTCGATCGCGGCGGCAACGCATGGTGCGCGGCTGATCCGCATCATGCCCGACGGCACGATCGCCGACATCTTGGCATCCGGGTGCGACGCATGCACGAGCGTGACGACCTTTGGCCGGGCGCACGACCTGATCGTGCTGACCACCGGCAATCTCCTCGAAGGCGGCAACACCCCGGCGCGCGTGCTGCGCGTCGCTTCGCCGGTACCAGGTCGGGGAGCGAGACCATGAAGATCGGGATCATCGGTGCTGGCAACATCGGCGGCACGCTGGGGCGGCTTTGGGTGCAGGCCGGGCACCAGGTGCGTTTCGGCGTGCGCGATCCGGCGCGGGTGTTGCCGCTGCTCGACGAACTCGGCTCCGGTGCCAGCGCCGGTTCAGCACGCGCGGCCGCGGCCTATGGTGATGTGGTCGTCTATGCCGGGCCCTATGGCGCGTGGCCCGATGTTGCCGGAGATATTGCGTCGAGCGTGCCGGGCAAGACCATCGTCGATGCCGCCAATCCCTATCCCCCGCGCGATGGCGATATGGCGGCGGCAATCATCGCGTCCGGCCATGGTGCGGCCGCCTATACCGCCAGCCTGTTGCCCGGTGCCCATGTCGTCAAGGCGTTCAACACGATTTACTGGGTTGATCTGCGCGACAAGGCTTTTGCACCGGATACCTTGCTCGCCATGCCAATGGCTGGCGACGATCCGGCGGCCCTCGCGATGGTGACCGAGTTGGCCCGCGATGCAGGGTTCGACCCTGTGGTCATCGGCGGGCTCAGCCAGTCTGCCGCGCTTGATCCGGACAGCCCGATTTACGCCAAATCCTTCACCGCAGCGCAAGTGCGGGCGGCGCTTTCGCTCCCTTCTGCCCTTCCAGGAGATCATCCATGATCGATACTGCATCCGCCGTCTGGCTGGTGACGGGTTGTTCCTCAGGCTTTGGCAAAGCCCTGTCGGCGCAGCTTGCCGCCGCCGGAACGTCCATCATCGCAACGGCGCGGCGCACGGAGGCGCTTGGCCATCTGCCCGATGATGCACCGCAAGTGCTCAAGGCCGTCCTCGATGTCACCGATCCCGCCAGCATCGCGACCGCCGTTGATGGCGCGATGGCGCGGTTCGGCCGGATCGACATTGTGGTCAACAATGCCGGAATTGGCGTGATCGGTCCGGTCGAAGATGTGACGCCCGAACAGACGCGGCTGCAGTTCGACGTCAACGTCCACGGCATGTTCAACGTTATCCGCGCGACTGCGCCGGTGTTTCGCCAGCAACGCTCGGGCCTTTACATCAACTTCGCCTCGATGGCGGGCGAGGTGTCGATTGATAGCCTGGGCGTCTATTCCGCCTCGAAATTCGCGGTCGAGGGCCTGTCGGAAGCGCTGCGCGCCGAACTGGCCCCATATGGCGTCGGCGTGATGATCGTCGAACCGGGACCGTTCGACACGGAATGGCTAGGCAAGAACGCCATCTGGGGACCGCGCGACGAAGCGCGCTATCCGGCGGTGTGGCAATATGTCGAGATGATGAAGGGCGTCTACGCGGACCGTGCGCAGGTCGGCGATCCGGCCCGCGCTGCCGCTGCGATCATCGATGCCGCTGGCTGGGGCCCGCCGCCCGAGCGACTGCCACTTGGCGAAACGTCGATCGGCGCAACCAAGGCCAAGATCGCGGCACTCCAGGCCAATCTCGATCGCGTCGAGCCGCTCGCCCGGTCGATGCACTATGTAGACTGAATGAAGGGGCAGATGATGAAAATTGGCATTATCGGTGCGGGCAATATCGGCACGGGCCTTGGCAAACGGTTGGCGGCAAAAGGGCATTACATCGTCGTGAGCTATGCCCGCACGCCCGAAAAGGTGACGGAAGCGGCCGCAGTAATCGGGGGCGGCGCGAAGCCCGGCACCCCGGAGGAAGCGGTGGCGCACGGCGAGGTCATCATATTGGCGACGCCATGGGGCGTTACGCTGGATGTTGTTAGCAGCCTCGCGAGCGAGCTGGCCGACAAAATCGTCTGGGACTGCACCAACCCGTTCGCCCCCGACATGTCCGAACTGCTGATTGGCACGACGACATCGGCGGGCGAGGAAATCGCGAAGGCCGCGCCGCTCGCCAAGATCGTCAAGGCAGTGCCGCCCTTCGCCCAAAGCCTGCATGCGCCCTCGATGGACATTGGTGGCCACAAGCCCGGCGTGTTCGTGTGCGGCGATGATCCTGCCGCTCGCGCGACCGTGGTGCAATTGGTCAGCGACGTCGATGCCGGAGCCGTCGATGCTGGTCCGCTCAAGCTTGCCCGCTTCACCGAACCACTCGGCATGCTCGTCACCAACCTTGCCTATGTGCAGGGCATGGGTCCTGCCATCAGCGCCATTCTGGTCCGGTAAGTGCCTCGCGGAACGTCGCTGGCCGGAAGGATTGTTAGGAAAGCCTGCCCGTGATGAATACCCACCACACGCTGTCGCAAAATGCCCGCAGCAAATCGGCCGCGCTATTGAACCGGCATCTGGCCGCCGCCATCGACCGGCACGCGCAGGTGAAGCAGGCGCATTGGAATGTGCGCGGCGGCCAGTTCATTGGCTTGCACGAGTTGTTCGATGGGATCGCGAGCAGCGTTGAGGATTGGAGCGATCTGCTCGCCGAACGCGCCGGGGCGCTTGGCAGCGCGGCGGAGGGCACCATCCAGATGGCGACCGAACGCTCGCACCTTGCGCCCTATCCGCTGAACATCGCGCCCGGCAAAGCGCATATCGCCGCGCTGTCGGCAGCGATTGCGGCCTTTGGCGGCGAAACCCGTTCGGCGATCGATGAAGCCGCGACGCTCGGCGACCCGGTAACGTCCGACATTTTGACCGAAATCACCCGCGCCGCCGATCAGGCATTGTGGAAACTCGAATCGCATAATGAACCGGCCTAAGCGCCACAGCAGCAAGGATTGGCACCATGGATTCTCCCAAAGGACCCGCCATCATCATCGGCTATGGATCCGGCGTCAGCGGCGCTGTCGCCGAGGCCTTCGCGGGTGAAGGCTATCCGCTCGCGTTGATTGCGCGTGACGCTGCCAAACTTGACGCGGCTGTCAGTGCATTTGTTGCCAGAGGCATTAACGCGCAGGGCTTTGCTGCAGATGCGGGGGATGCCGCATCGCTGACCAATGCGCTTGATGCTATCCGCGGCGCCCATGGTGATGCCGAAGTCCTGCTCTACAACGCGGCCTATTGGCGACCGGGTCCGGTGCTCGACACGACCCCCGAAAGCTTTGACGAAGACTTCCGGGTCTGCGTCACAGGCGCGCTTGTTGCGGCCTGTGCACTCGCCCCTGCGATGATTGCGGCCAGGCGCGGGACGCTGCTCCTGACCGGCGGAGGTCTCGCGCTCTACCCTTCGCCGCAAGCGCCGTCGTTATCGGTCGGCAAGGCTGGCATTCGGGCGCTGGCCCTGATGCTGGCCGAAGAGCTGGCACCCAAAGGCATCCGCGTCGGCACCGTCACCATTGCAGGGCAAGTCGAGCCCGGCACGGCGTTCGCGCCCGAAAAGATCGCAGAGGCGTTTCTGTTGCTGCATCGAGGACAGCCCGATCCGAAAACGGCCGAGGTTGTGTTCACGGGTTGAGGTGACTACGATTACTTGGGCCTTATCAGCGCTACATGGCTGGCTTGGCGGGATGCTGCTAGCGGGCGCAAATGAGCAGCAAATCCAGAGCAAAGCCCGCTTCCCCTTTTCTCTGTTTCAGTTCGTCGTCCGAGGTGATCCGCCTGGTAGTCATGATGTACGTGCGTTTCCCATTGTCGCTGCGGAACGTGGAGGGCCTGCTATTCGAGCGCGGTATCGACATCTGCCACGAGACGGTGCGGATGCGAGGTTTTCGCCATTGGCGCTGGCACCTGGATGAGATGTACGTGAAGCTGACCGGCGAGATGGTTTACCTCTGGCGTGCGGTCGCTCACGATGGCGAAGTCCTCGAGAGCTACATCACAAAAACGCGGGACAAAGACGCGGCGCTCCGCTTCATGAAGAAAGCGCTCAAGCGGCATGGTGCGCCCGACAAGATTACCACGGACGGCCATCGTTCTCGATGTACCGGACTGCGATCACTTTGACCGGAGATGGAAATTCTATGCGGATCTTGGCATCCGGCCGCTGGGAGATCCAGGCAATCCGCGCCGAGTTTACATTCCTATAGCGGACGTCAGGGCGACATTTCGGTCGTGGAATCAAATGAGTGATTTCGAGCCAATTCGACAGTGGTGGCGGTTGAACACAAACCATTCAGCCCCCGGGAAAACATGGTGCGGTTCAGACCCCTACGACCAGCGTTAACCACGACTTTACACGTTATCCCTAGATCGAACCTTGACTGGACGCTGATCCGGAGGGGGTATTGGTTAACTCATCTGTTCTCGAAATGCTCAAATGCGCGGTCGCAATATCGGGCATGACCTGATGGGGTGGACGACCCCTGCACCAGCATAGCTGTGCAATGATGTGGTCGTTGAGCCATGTGTGGACGACCCCTGCGGTGCAAGAGCATTTTTTGCAGCGATGAGCACCGGTCGGGTGCATCCATGTGTTCGGCCTGTTCGCGCAGCACCGC
>LNFI01000003.1 GCA_001464615.1 Sphingomonadales bacterium Ga0077557
ATAACCTCACTACGCAACTCAGCCGCCAATTGCGGCAACTGCTCCGGTGAAAGCTTCCGCAAATCCGAAGGCGTGGTCACAGTGTCCAAAAGCGGGGTAGCGGGCAAAGACATGCAAAAATGAATCCCTTATTCGATCCGCCGTCCTAGTCGATTGGTGGGAAAAGGTGAACAGGCGGATTTTTCGTGCTGCCGGTGACGACACCGGCCTTATCAGCTATCCGATTCGCTATGCCCGCCACACCCGCCTGGCCCCCTCAATCGACACCGCGGCTCTTCGTGGCGACGCCCATCGTCGCCGGTTCAATCCGCGTTGAGGGGCCACAAGCGCATTACTTAATGGCGGTGATGCGGACCAAACATGGCGATCCTGTGAAATTGTTCGACGGCACCAGCGGCGAATGGCTGGGGATCGTCGAATCGCTGGGGAAGCGCGACTTGACGCTGAACGTCACCGAAAAGCTGCGCGAATGCGAAATTGTCCCCGATTTATGGCTCTGTGCTGCGCCGCTGAAAAAGGGGCGGATCGACTGGCTGGTCGAAAAAGCCTGCGAATTAGGGGTCGATCGGGTGATGCCGGTGCTGACGCGGCGGACGGTGGTCGATCGCCTGAACCTTGATCGCTTGCGCGCCCACATGATCGAAGCGGCCGAACAATGCGGCCGAACCGCGCTGCCGAGCCTGACCGACCCCATCAAGCTGCCTGCCCTGTTGCGCGACTGGCCTGACAATCGCATGCTGTTTTTTGCGGACGAAACCGGTGGGCAGCCCGCCTTGGACGCGATGCGATCGCGCCCCGGACCGGCCGGCATCTTGATCGGCCCCGAAGGCGGCTTTGACGATAGCGAACGCGATCTGATCCGCGCCCACCCCGCCGCGATCGGTATGTCGCTTGGGCCCCGCATCCTGCGCGCCGACACGGCAGCAGCAGCAGCAGTCGCTATTTGGATGACCGCGGCGGGCGACTGGCAATAATTGGTTTCAGCAGCACAAGGCACGAGCACTAGCGTCCCGCCCCGCCCCCGGCTAAAGGCGCGATCCATGAGCACGAAGACCGTAACCAACAGCAAATCGGCGGTCATCGAACACCGCGACCAACTCATCGCGAGCTTCGCCAAGGGCGAAAAGCCGCCTGAGCGCTGGCGAATCGGCACCGAGCATGAAAAATTCGTCTATGCGCTGAACGATCATCGCGCCCCTTCCTATGACGAAGCCGGCGGCATCCGCGACCTGTTAATGGCGCTGACCGAATTCGGCTGGGAACCGGTGCTGGAAGGCGGGAAGGTCATCGCGCTGAACGGCAGCGACGGTAGCGTCAGCCTGGAGCCCGCTGGGCAGTTCGAACTGTCGGGCGCGCCGCTCGATAATCTCCACCAGACCTGCGCCGAAACCGGCCGTCATCTCGAGCAGGTGCTGAAGATCGGCGAGCGCTTCGGCATCGGGTTTTTGGGGCTGGGCATGTGGCCCGACAAGACCCGCGCCGAATTGCCAATCATGCCCAAGGGCCGCTATGCGATCATGCTGCGCCATATGCCGCGCGTTGGCAGCATGGGCCTCGACATGATGCTGCGTACCTGTACCATTCAGGTTAATTTAGACTATCAGTCTGAAGCCGATATGGTGAAAAAGTTTCGCGTCGGCCTGGCCCTGCAGCCACTCGCCACCGCGCTGTTCGCAAATTCGCCCTTTACCGAGGGCAAGCCGAACGGGATGCTTTCCTATCGCAGCCATATCTGGTCGGACACCGATCCGGCGCGCACCGGCATGCTGCCTTTCGTCTTCGAAGACGGCTTCGGCTATGACCGCTACACCGACTATGCGCTCGATGTGCCGATGTACTTCGTCTACCGCGACGGCAAGTATATCGACGCGGCGGGCCTCAGCTTTCGCGACTTTTTGAAGGGCGATCTGTCAGTCCTCCCCGGCGAATTGCCGACCACCGATGACTGGAATGATCATCTTTCGACCGCCTTCCCAGAGGTGCGGCTGAAGAGCTTTCTCGAAATGCGCGGCGCCGATGGCGGGC
This sequence comes from Sphingomonadales bacterium Ga0077557, assembly GCA_001464615.1. Classification (GTDB taxonomy): domain Bacteria; phylum Pseudomonadota; class Alphaproteobacteria; order Sphingomonadales; family Sphingomonadaceae; genus Sphingomonas. The sequence goes on from LNFI01000003.1 coordinate 2,026, forward strand.
CGTGGAACCGCATTTGCGCCTTGCCGGCCTTTTGGGTCGGGTTGCTGTATGACCAAGGCGCGCTCGATGCCGCCTGGGATCTCGTCAAGGGCTGGTCGATGGAAGAGCGCGAATTATTGCGCTCATCGGTGCCCAAGCTGGCGCTTGATGCGCCGTTGCCAGGCGGTGGCACGTTGCGCGATATCGCTGGGCAAGTGCTGGATATTTCGCATGCCGGGCTTGCTGCCCGCGCGCGCACCGATGCGGGCGGCAGCAACGAGACGGGCTTTCTCGATCCGCTGCGCGAGATCGTCCGCTCCGGCAAGGTGCCGGCGCAATTGCTGCTCGATCGCTATCACGGTGAATGGGGCGGCGATGTCAGTCGGATTTACGAGGAAATGCGCTTCTAGCTAACGCGCACCGACAACCACAGCACCGCGACCAAACCGACCGCACCAACGGCGGTGGTCGTATAGCCCGTCAACCGGCTGCGCAGCCAGCCGCTCGACATGATGCCACTGAGCAGCGCGATGATGCCCAGCAGAAACGCGACATTCATCAGCAGCAGTGTCGATTCGAGATAGGGGCGGCTGGCGATGTCGCGCGACGCGCCGGGCAGCAGGCCGACGCTGAGGATCGTCGCCGACAGCGCCGAGACGATGAAGCAGACCGCGGCGGTGACAAAGGTGCCGATCGTGGCTTCCATCAGCCGCGACCGGGTGTTGGCGAAAATCAACAGCCCCAGAAATGCGACGGCGACACCCCCGAAAAAGGCGCTGATCGAGCCGATTTGCGTGGCGAAGACACTCATCGCCTGCTGTGCTTCGCTTTGCATCATGCCCCCCGACACCGGATCGCGAGCCTAGGCAGCGATCCGCGCGGGAGCAAGATGTCAGCCGACTGGCTTTTGGCCGAAGACCCAAGCGAAGAAGCGCGGCACCGGGCCGTTGCGCGCCATCCAGTCCGAATAGGCCTGATAATCAGGATCGTCGCGGAGGTGCTTCTCCTCGGTCCGGGCGCGCCAGTAATAAATGCCCGACACCACCGCCAGCAGCAACGTCGCGCGCGCAGCATCGACGAGCGAACCGGTGCTGAGAAACGGCACAGTGGCGATCCACCAGAACAGGTTTTTGGAGAGATAAGCGGGGTGCCGCGACCAGGCATAGGGCCCGTGCGTCAAAATCCCGCGGTGCGTGAGGTTCGAAAAGCGCAGGCCAAAGGCAACCGTCGCCCAGGCATAAATCGCCGTCAGCCCGACCAGGACCACGCCGGTAATCGCCAGCAATACGGGTTGGTTGGCATACCAATGCGTCCAGTCTGCGGTGCCGGGATGGTAATCAAGCACGCCGCCATTGGCCATTAGTGAAAAGGGCGGGTAGCAGATCAGCGCCGCCATCCATGCTTCGGCATGGGGATTGGCGCTGCGGATATGCGCGTCGAGCGGGCGCATCGTCAGCGCATAGCCGACGGTCGCAAAGGCGACGTCGATCACAAACATCAGCGTGATCAGCCAATTGGCCAGCGCGATTGGATCGTGCAGCACCTGTTGCCAATCGGCGCGGATGAAATTGCCAAAGCCCGGCGGGACGATCGCCAGCATGAACGCAAAGAAGAACGCCTTGACCGCCCAGCTGCGCAGATGCGCGAAGATCATCTGCGGATCGGCCTCGCCCGTTCCCATCAGCCAGCTGCCCAGCGCCCAGGCACCATCCTTTGGCGCTACCAATTTGCGATCGAGCCAGATCACATAGGGAATCGAGCCGACAAACAGAATTGGCGCTGCCGCCCCCAGCATGTTCATTGCAAAGGGATAGTCCGCCCATTGCCGGTCCCAATAGAAGCGCGCGGTGCCATAAATCAGCGCAATGCCGGCCCAGGTCGCCCATAATCCGGCAAGTTTAGTGAGGCTGATGTCGAGCGTTTCGCGCCAGCTGGTGGTGCGTGACCAATCGATGCCGGTCGTCGGGCGGCGATGCACCTTATCGACACATACCGACCACAAAATCATCGGCAAGCCGCAGGCCGCGACATTGACCAGCGCCGAATAGGGCCCATCGAGCCCGAACCAGCGGGCAACAACCACCCAGGCAAGCAAGCCTGCCAATCCGGCCATGCCAACCCCGGTGCTGACGGCGGATGCCGGTCGCGGATCGGTTGCCACCGCGCGCGCCAAAGAAGGATCGTGCAACATCGCTGCGGTGATAGCGCAGCAATGGTAAGCAAGCCGTGAAGCATCGCGCCCATCGGCAAGCCGCGTTCAGCCCAGGAACAACTCCGCCGCTGCGTCAACAATCGCTGCTGCATCGAGCCGATAGCGCTGATAAAGATCGGGCAAGTCCCCGCTCTGGCCGAAGCGATCGACCCCAAGCGGGCTCACCCGCATCCCGCGCACCCCGCCAAGCCAGGACAGAGCGCCCGGCGATCCATCGATCACCGTCACCAATCCTGCCGCTGGCGACAAGGTGGATAGCAATGTCTCCACATAGGAGGGGGCGGGCGGCGTACCGGTCCAGCGCGCCGCGCGCCGCGCCGACCAGCCGCGATGCAGCAAATCGGGCGAGGTGATGTTCAGCAGCCCAAGCCCGGGCAGATCATCAGCCAAGTCCGCATAGGCGGCAAGCACCTCGGGCGCGACTGCGCCGCTGAACACCAGCGCCGCCTCGGCCCCCGGGCCGGGCTTGCGCAGCCAGTAACCGCCCTGCAACGCGCCGGATTCCCAATCGTCATCGTCACGCGCCAGCTGCGGGATGGTGCGCGTGCTCAGCCGCAAATAGACCGATTCGCCGTCTTCAGCCTGAATGTGCGCAAAGGCGTGGCGCATGATCTGCGTCAATTCGTCGGCAAAGGCGGGTTCATAATAGGTCAGCCCCGGCTGCCCCATGCCGATCAGCGGCGTGTTGATCGATTGGTGCGCACCCCCCTCCCCCGCCAAGGTCAACCCGGACGGCGTGCCGACCAGTGTAGCGTGACAAAACATTCTGGAGTCTTTGACACAACAAGCTGGAGCACTCCATTTTTCATTTGCCGCTGATAATCAGTTCTCGCGCCGCCGTCACCTTCCCGCTCAGGCGGTAATTCACCCCGACCTCCTCGATGGCAAAACCGGCGAAGATTGCGCGCACTTCGGGCGTATCGTTGATCGACAGCATGAAGCGCCCCTTAATGCCGCCCAAGACGCTGCTGAGACGTTCGAAATCGGCCTCTGAGAAGACGTTGCGGCCATAGTCATTGGTGCAGCCCCAATAGGGCGGATCGAGGTAGAACAGGCTGGCTGGTCGGTCGTATTTTTCGATCAGGCGATCATAATTAAGACGCTCGATCACGACGGGTGATAGTCGCTCGTGCACGTCCTCCAAGGCGGGCACCAGCTTGGTCAGATCGAACCTCGCGCTGCCGGTCGTGCTTACGCCGAAATGCCGACCGGCCACCTTCCCACCGAACGACAGGCGTTGCAGGTAAATGAAGCGCGCCGCGCGCTCGAGATCGGTCAGCGTATCGGGGTCGACCTGGACGAGGCGCTCGAACTCGGCCCTGCTGGTGATCTGCCACTTCATCACGTCGAGCAGCTGCTGGTAATGGCGCTGCAGGATGCGGAACACATTGGTCACATCGGCCGAGATATCGTTGATCACTTCCAGCGTCGGCCGTCGATCGCGGCGGAAAAACACCCCACCCATGCCAACGAACGGCTCGATATAGGCCTGGTGATCGATCGCGCCGATGCGTGCAACGAGACGCGCCGACAGGTTACGCTTGCCGCCGATGTAAGGGGCAAAAGGACGGACAGGCTGGACGGGTTCAAGCGTCATTGCCCGCGCTCCCTAGCGAAATCAGCCGCGAGAGTTCGGTACGCGAACGCTGCTTCCAGTGGACAAACCCCGTTACCGGCTCCCCTGGTGCGCTCCACCCGATCGGCCATCCCATCGTCAGTTCGTAGAATTGCGGGTTGGAGATCAGGCCGTCGATGAAGGAGCCAGAGCCAAGCCTGAAGCTCACCCGGACCCGGTGCGAAGATGGGGGCATCGTAACCGGGTGCCACCCCATCGCTCGCATGGTCAGCCAAAGCTTGGTCCAGGCCCTCGCTGCATTGCCCAGCGAAAACTGCCCCGAGCTGGTCGCCGCAACGTCGAACGGCGACTTCGGCTGGATCTGGCCGTCCGCAATCATGAGGTCCGGCAAATAGCCCGCATCGGTCGCCGTCGGCGTAGGCCAGGAGGAAGAGGCGGCGACGCCGGTGGCTTGCGCCCACCTCTCGCGCCGTGAACAGTCCTGCTTTTGTGCGGTAACCCAGGCGGCGTAGGCTGCTGACGACTTCGGCAAATCCCAGATCGAGGTGCCCTTCGACATTCTCGGCGAAGACGGCGCGCGGCCGGACCTCGTCGACGATGCGCTCAATATCGGGCCATAAGTGACGGGGATCGTGCTTCCCGCGCCGTTTTCCGGCGAGGCTGAAGGGCTGGCAGGGATAGCCGGCAGTGACGACATGTACACGGCCGCGCCATGGTCGGCCGTCGAAGGATCGCAAATCGTCCCAAACAGGCGCTGGCTCCAGGGCCTGGTCTTCCATCCGCGCCACGAGAGTGGCCGCAGCGTGGGCTTCCCGCTCGACGTAACAAACAGTTCGATAGCCTGGCTCGGCAATGGCAAGCCCGAGTTCGAGGCCGCCATAACCGGCGCAGAGGGAGAGGCCGCGCAGATCGCCGCCCCCATGGTCGTTAGGTTCGGGACATATAGCCACAAGGGTCTTCTCCTGGGGCTGCTCACTCGGCGCTCGGAGAAGGGCTCACAGGCCTCAGCTGATTGATCTGGCGGCAACGTCGGCACTTGATCTCGACGAGGCCTGCCAGCGCCCCGACATCTGCCTTGAAAAGAAGCGCGGCACAACCGCCGCATCGATATGATTCCTTCATTTTTAGCACCTATCGATGCTCCCGCCGTGACGGCCGGGGGAGCCGAAGGCTGGCGCGCCAGCCCAAGGTGCGAGCTCGCTCTCGCGGTTCGAGGGATGGCAGTCCCTCGACTGCCCCCGTTAGGCGGCAGCAATTTCTTTGCGCACGTCCTCCTCGTCGAGCTGGGTGTCGATGAAGAATTCGTCGACCTGCTCGACGGACAGTCTGCCCTCGAACGCCTTGGCGACGTCGGGTTCGCCGAAATGCTTGATAATGCCCTGACGGTCGAGTTCGGTTTTCACGCGGATGAACCGGCTCTTGCCGATCCAGCGCAGGCCCTGGAGCCACGCGAGCACGGCATCCGCCTTCACGCCCTTGGCGAACTTCACCGCCGGCGTGGAAAGCCGGATACCGATCTTCGCACCGGCCAGCTCGCCCGAGCGACGGTTCTTAGCGAATTGCTTGCCGCTGACTTCCCACCAGGCCTTTAGCGCAGCGAAGCGACCGCGTTGAACGGCCTCGATCCCGGCGAGGACGACGTCGCGCTCGGCCTTGAGCTTGTCGATCGCCGCCTCACAGGCGAGCTTCACCTTCAGCGCGCGGCGATCATCACCGACATATTCGCTGATCAGTTGCACCGCTTCGCCCGGCGTTTCCGGCACCCGCAGCGCGTCATCTTTCCTTCTGGCCATGCCGCCCCTCCTAGTTGCAGTGATATCAGCGGCCGAACGCGACATAGTCGAAACCGCCCAGACCAAGCCCTGCGCCAACAAACTGCGCAAACGTGGTCATGCCATTCACGTCAAAGCTAACGCGTTCGACGGTCGCATCTGCAAAGGGAGAAGCGGTAGGATTCACCGCAATCGGAAAAGCGATGAAGCACTCGTTGGGGAATGCTACCGGAAAGGGCGTGTACACTGGCCCTTCAAAAAACGGCCCTGCCACCGACCCCCATTTGATGATGAAGCCGAATAGATTGACGGATTTATCCGCCCCAAATGTTGCCCCCATAGCGGCGCGCATGCCGGCCGGTGTCAACGCCTTGGTGTCGATGGCACCGGCAAGAATTTCGGCGCCTGTGGCCTTATCGACTGTCAGCGTGCGGTTCGCACTCAGCGCCCCACCGCCCGTCACCAGACCGCCACCGGTCACGGTCCGTGTGGTCGGCACCGCACCGCCGCCATCCCCGGTCACGCCGTTCGCAATCGCGATGATCGCTTCGACCAGATCGAGTTCACGGCCCTTTTCCGGCTCGATGCCGGCCTCTTGGAGAACAGCCAGCAGATTGGCCTGGACGTCATTCAGCCAAGCAGCGCCTACCTTCGTTGCCCGTTGCCCCGTGCTCGGGTTTCCCTCCTGAAACTGGCCGTCGACGGCGCCGAGGGTGTCGATCGCATGCATGCTATTCGCTCCTTGAAAAATCGAACCAGAAGGTCGGTTCGGGTTCGGTGTGATAGGAAAAGATCAGCTCGCCATGTGCCGGCGCAGCACGGCCGATCAGGCATTCGAGGTTGAGCGCGCCAAAGCCCGCCAGCAGATCGCCGGCATCACCGCCGGCGCAGAATTCAGCGAGCGCAAACTGCATCAGATCGTCATCGAGCCAGACGTCGACGCGCCAAGCGAAACACCAGTCGAGGCCGTTGCAATCATCGCCGGCAGCAAAGCCAGCCTCGAGTTCGGCGAACTCGGCGATCGAGATGACATAGCCAAGCCGCCGTGCCAGCCCGACGAAATAAGCGATCGACTGGCCGCCACGCTCGGAAATCTTGTTGACCAGCGCCAGCCGCCGCTCGCTGATCGTGTCGGGTGCCCCAGTGCAGGTGTCAGGCAGACCGGCTACGCGCTCCCAGTCGCCCAACAGCTCCAGCGTGGTGCGCGGATCGGCTTCTTCAATCAAACCGAACAACCGGGCGTCTACGCGCGCCATCTCGGCCGCCATGCCGTGCAGCAGCTGTGCAAGGTTCGACGCCGAATCGCGCGCAAAGGCGAGGCCGCGCGGCAGTAATTGGATGAGCTGGTCTCGATAGGCGATCGAATCGAACATCACGGCGCCCAGGTGATCGCGCCCAGCATCGGCATATAGCCGGGCGCGGTTGTGACATTGGCGACGGGGCTAAGGAACAGATGATCGGTTTCCCCGGCCGCAACGCTGGCCGCCTCGTCCAGGTGGCTTTTGAGGATGACGCCGCCGGGCTCGGCTTCGCGGGCGAACAGATCAGCGAGCTCGGCCGTTACCGCGGCGCGCACCTCGTCGGTATCGGGCCGCAAGCGGATCACGGGGTTAAGCGGTTGGGGGATCGGTGCGAAGATCACCGGCGTCGCGATCACCGGACGCACTGTTTCGATGTACGCGGCGACCAGCTCCAGATCGTCCTCGCTCGGCAAGATGTCGTCCCGATCATCGTACACAAAAGTCAGGCCCACCCGGCCCGGCCCGGTCCAGTTCTCGAACGACCAGGCGCGCGTCACACCTGGCACTTCCTTTGCCCATTCGACCCAGTCGGCGCTCGAGCCGCCATTGGGCGGGTTCCGGATGCGGGTCAGCAGCCGAGCGAGCAGAGCCGCGTCATCCTCCTCATCGGCACCACCGCCAAGCCCGGCGACGCTTACCGCCGTCGCATTCACACCCGACAATGGCGACGCGAAGGTCAGCACGGTGCCCGCAGAGACCGCCCCATCGGCGCCTGGCGCGGTCGCTTCGACCGGCACCGTTGCGGTCGTCGCTACCAGCACGGTCCTGGCCGTTACCGTAAACCGCGCGCCATCGATGCGGGTAAGTTCGGCGCCGAACGGTACGGTAGCGCCGATCAGCCCTGTCACGGTCACGTTACCGCTGGCCGCCACGGCGGGCTTGCGCGCAATCCCCCAAATGGACGCCCAGCGGGCCAGATATTCAGCCGATGCCGTGTCGGGCATCAGCTGCTCGGCAAGCCACACGGCTAAGCCATAAAGCGAATCGAGCGCACCGGCGAGGACGCGCGCCAGCACCTCCAGCATCGATCGGCGCAGACGACTGTCGGCGCCCGGCAGCCGGCCGTCGATATCGGCGGCAATCCGCGCGCGAAGATCACTGAGGGTCGGTCGTTGCAGCGGCATCAGTCTGTGCCCTTCCAGATGTAATCGTACCGGGCGCTGACGCGGCCATCGGGCCGGTAGAGGACAACGCCGATCGCCAGCCGGTCGCCGGGTTGTGCCACCGCCTCGACGTCGAGGCCTGCGCACACCTTGTCGCGGACCAGCCAGGCCAGCGCTTCGCGCGCGTAAAACCGGGCACGCTCGATCGTCGCCGGCGTCTGCTTTGCGCGGCCGAGCAGCCACAGCCGCGATCCGATTCGGTCGCCCTCTTCCTCGGCCAGCGCATCGCCCCACCAGCCGCGGCGATCACCGCTTTCGTCGGGCAGCGCATCGTCGTCGCGCGCGCGAGCATCGGTGAACAGCGACAGATAGATGGCTGTGCGCATACCATCGTCCTGGGCGAGGTCCCCGCCGACGAGGGCGATATCGCCCGCGAAGTCGGCCGCGTTCCAGATCAGGGCAAGATCGCTCATGCCGCGAACACCTTGGCAGATCCTTCGGTGATCACGCCGCCGACGACATGGTCGCCGACACGCGCAACCTTAGCGCCGCCTTCGTCGCCCAGATCGACGCGATCGGCGATCAGCTTCACGTTCGTCGCGGTGACCGTCGCGTCGTCTTCGATCGTTACAACCGCGCTCTTGGCATTGACGGTGAGGGGCTTGTCAGTCTCGATGACGATGCCGTCGCGGGTGATATGGACCTTCTGGCCCTGATCGTCATGAATCGCGCACTCACCGGGTGCCAGGTTGGTCAGGCGGACTGACCGGTCGACCGTACCAATGCAGATGCCGTGCGACCGGAGACCGCCGATGAAGGCGATGACCGCCTCGGCGCCAGCCAGCGGCACACTGCTAAAGCCATATTGCTGGTAATGTTCGATCTCGTCGTGAATCTCGCCATCGAGGAGCTCGACCTTCAGCCCCTGCGCCCTCAGACTGTCGTCGACCGCCATGATCACGGCGCGACCGATCATCATCTGGATGCGGTCCATCGCGGGCTTCAGCGCCTTCATTTCTTCTTCCCCACCGCCGACGCATCGGCCTGTTCGGGGATCGCCAGCTGGCTCCAGGCCTCGGGCGGCGATAGCTTCAGCACCGTCGTCGTGCCGCTTTCGTCGCGCGTCAGCGCGGCCGAGGTGACCAGCATCTCTCCCTGCATGTATATCGCAGGCGCATCGAGCTGGACGCGTAGATTGGGTGCCCAAAGCCGGCCGTCGCCCGGCACTCGCCAGCCGGGCACCGTAATCGTCGCTTCCTGGGCGCGGCCGGCGCGGGTGGTCGCTTCCCATTTGGCCCGCTTTTCCAGACTGGCGGCGTCGCCTTGCTCCTCGGCGACGATCACCAAAGGCCGATAGCGCTTGACCGACGGGTCCTTAGCCGACCCGCGGGGACTGGCGGCGGCACGCCCGTTGATCTCGTTCGATCCGGACGACTGGCCGAGTATGACATATTCCGAGAAGCGCTCGGCCACGTCATGCGTGGCCGACAGGCTGATGGCGCGATCGCGATCGCTGATCGTCGCTACAGTCGCGCCCTGGGCCGGCGTGATCAGCTCGATATTGCCCTCGGGCGTGGAGATGGCGAGCAAACCGCGAAACCGGCAAAGCCGCTCGATTGCCGCCTGTACCGTTTCACCCTGCTGCAGCGCGAAACGGCGTAGCGATGGCGCGGTGCTCGCCTTGGCGGTAACGCTCACCCCAAACGGCTTCGCCAGCTGCTCGGCGATCGCCTCGATCGACACGTTCTTCCACAGCCCCGGCTTGGCGATCGCCGAACAGTCAATGAGGTCCGCTGCCTTGTCGCGACCGGCCACTTCAATCGAATGGCTGTTCGCGTCGATTTGCGGGCTGATCCGGTCAATCCAGCCGGTGATCAGCGTCTCGCCGCCCACCTTTACCTTGCACGCCAGGCCGGCGCGGATGTCGAGCCGATCGGCACCGATCCGCTCGCGATCAGTGAGCGACAGCGTGAACTCGCCCGACATGGTGTCGATCGCACGGATGATGCTCACGCCGGTCCAGCCAGCATAGAGCATGCCGTCGATCGACAGCTCGACCCGCTCGCTTGCAGCCTCAACCATCGCCGAGCACCTGCAGCTGGCTGCCGCCCGGTACGAAACCGGGGTGACGTACCTTGTTTCGCGCGACCAGGTCGGTCACCTGGCTATCGAGCAAGTCGCGGCGATCGGGGCCGTGAAGGCGGTGGACGATCACGAGAGCCGGGCTGGTCGCGGTGATCGGATGGGCGAAGGTGCGCTCCAGCGTGCCGCCCCGAACCGTAGCATCGCGCACCATCACCCGGCGAAGCCCGTTGAAGATCGCGGCTCGGGCATCCTCGCCGGCGTCGGCCGCGTCGACCGCCCAGTCGTCCAAACGGACGGCAAGCGCGTCACGCACGGAGACAGCATCGTCATAGGATGAAAAGCGGGTCGCGGCGACCGCTCGCACCAGCTCCGCAGCGGTGGCCGCGCGCACGATATGGACGATCGCATCCTGATTAACCGCCTGGCGTCGGCGCGCGGGCGTCGTCGGCGCGATCACCGGCAGAGAAGCACCAAAGCCCGCGAGCGTCGTCAGCGCGGCTAGGCGCTGGCGCGGCGACGCGCCCACATTGCCGATCGCCGAGATCAGGCCGACGATCGAATGGGCGAGCGTATCGGGCGAGCGCAGCAACGCCGGTGCCGCCAGCACGCGCAGACTGGTGTCGAAACTGCGCAGCGCAGGCCCGGCACCAGCGCTGATCGCGCTGGTCACCTGGGCGACGCTGGCGATGCCGCGCACCAGGTCGCCCGCGGCAGCTTCGACAAACGCCGGAATGCCAGCGAGGCTGTAGCGCCGCGCAAAATCGATCGGCAGGGCGCGCAGTACTTCGAACGCTTGCATGTCGGCGATTGCCGCCGTGTCGGCCGTAACCCGTTGCTGCCGGTCCTCGCCCGCCTCGACGAACTCGACGCTGAAGACGACATAGCCGCCCTCGTCGGTGCTCTCGCTTGAGGTGAAATTGTCGACTGCGACGTCGCGCGTGCCATGCCAGGGATGCACGAGCGTTCCGACGCCCTCGGCCTCCAGCGCTGTGAGCAGCGCGTCGCGATCGGGGCGGTAATCGTTACCCCAAAGATAGCAATCAACTGTGAAGCGACGGCCCCTGCGCCCCATATCCTCGGGAAGCGCGTCATCGCGGCCGGGGAATTCATGCACGGCAAGGCGGCGGCCGCCCGCATATTCGTGGCTCCGGGTGACGAACGTTGCACCGCGAAAGCTGCCGGGTTCGAAGGCGTCGCGCCAGCTCATGCCGCCGGTCCCATTGCGGCGCCGCGGCGGCCGGGCGTGGTGACCGACGCGCTCACCTGGCGGCTATTGCTGCTGATGCTGGTGCGGGCGCCCGCGGCCGGAGCACCGACCAGCGTCACTTCCACTTTGACCTTGCCGTCGACCGGCTTGGGCATCGGTGGCTGCGCGATCGTCACTTTCACTTCGGGTTGCGGCGCGGCCCGTGCCTTCGCACCGCTCCGCTGCCACGCCGGTGCCTTGGCGGGAGCTGGTGCGCGCGACCATGCTGGCTGCGGCGCTGGCGCGGCGATCGCGCGCTGCCAGGCACGCGAGACTGGGGGTGTGGCCGATGGCGGCGATGTTTTAACGGGGGCGGACCGGGCAGGTGTGACTGATTGAAACGCGCCGCGCCGAGGTGAAGGTCGCCGGTCGGTCGGCGCTTGTGGCGGGCGCGCTCGCGACCGTGGCGGTTGCAGCGATGGCGGCACTGCGGCACCGGCAGCTGCCCAAGCTTTGGGCAGGTTCGGATTGGCCTTGCGTTGATCCTGCTGCTGCAGGGCGCGGCGCGCACGTTGTTGGTCGTCGGCCGTCGGCATGCCAAGCCCGGTGCCCCACCACCCCTTGTCATTCGCGGTGGCAGCGAGCTGCGCACGGTTCTTCGGGACGGCCTCTTCGCGGTCCATCGCTGCCAGCCGTTTGCGGGCGGCTTCCTTCTCCTGCGCGGAGGGGCCGAACCAGCCGTTGTTGCTGACGACCATGTTGAGCTGCCGCCGCTCGACGTCGCGCTGCCACTGGCTCCAAGCCGTGGCAGCGTTGCCGATCAGTGTAATGACGTTGCCCAGCACCGACACGATCGTGCCGATCCCGGTGGCGACCGCCGCCCAGTCGGTCTTGGTAATGAAATCGATCGAGCGATCGAACAGCCGGCCCATTTCGTCGCCGGCGCGCTTCGCCCAGGCATCGAGCTTGCCTTCTTTATCGAGCTTGTCGATCCACGCGAGGATGCCCTGCAGCCGCGATTTTACCTTGTCGAAGAACCCGGCTCCGGCGATCCGCAGCTGAAAATTGGTGAAGGCATCACCGATGTTGCTCAGGATGCCGCTGAAGGTCTTGGACTGGCGTTCCATGCCGCCGCCATATTTTGCGTCGAACACCGCCAGGATCGCACCCTGGATTTCCTTCATGTCCTTTTTGACGGTTTTCTTGGCCTGCTTGCCCGCCTTGTCGATATAACTGAAGGTCGCGACGTCGCCCTTGACCGACGTCGTGATATTGAACTCCTTGAGCCGTTCGAACTCGCCCGTCTGGGCATCGGCGATCGCTTCGACTGCGTCCATCAGCGATTTGCGCGTGCCACCAGCGGCGTCGCCAAGAATACGGAACGCCCCCGTTAATGGATCGAGGCCAACGCCGCGCGCGCGAACGAAAGCGTCGGTGACGGTTTCGATGTCATAAGGCGTGTTCTTGGCGAACTTCGCCACCCAGGACATTGCGGCTTTCGCCTTGATGGCGGAGCCTTCGGTTCCTTCCAGCGCCACCTGATATTGCTCGAAGGACGACGCCGTCGAGATAACACCCTTGGTGAACCAACCCGCTGCGGCCGTCGCACCAAGCACGCCCCAGCCTGCTGCCGCGCGGGCGATCTGCAGCGTCATGCCCGCCAGCTTGCGCGCAGCGACGCCGGCTGAATAGCCGATGCCGTACCCGATGGCATGGCCAAGTCTGCGCGCGCCCGCGGCCGCGCGGTCGAATCGGGCTGGCATGCCCATCAGAAACTGACTGCCGGCGCGATCGGTTGCCGCGAGGGAACGGCGAACCAAGCCCAAGTCACGACCGGCAAATGTCGCCGCCTCGCGGCCCGCCCGCCCGAAAGCAAATCCCACGCCATAAGCGGCACGTTCGACTGCCTTCAGTCGCCCCGCACTGGTGCCGAGCGAGACGATCGCGCGCCCGGCACCGCGCGCGCGGTCGATCATACCGGTCAGTCCGCGCGATGTGCTGATCACGCGATTGTCGAGTGCCTTACCACCGCCGGTGGCGGTAGCCCGCATTGCGCGGTCGAGCTGATTGCCATCCTTCGCCAGACCGCGTGTCGCGGCGGCGACCTTGCGCAGCGCGCCGCTGGAACGGTCCACCGCTTCAAGGATCAGGGATAGCTTCACTGTTGCTCTGCCTCACGCGAAAGGAGGATGTCGTGCCAGAATGCGAGCTCGTCGATCGTCAGCTCGAGCAGATCGCCCGGCGGAAAATGAAGCCCGGCCGCTAGGTCGCCGAGGACGGCGCGCCAGTTGGCTGGCCATCCTTGTGTGATGATTCCAAAGGGCCTTCAGCCGGTGCCCCCGCGATCGTCGATGCTGCCGGGCCCGTCGCGTCGGCCGGCGTGTTGTACAGCGCCTCGATCGCCTCGATATCGTCGAAGTCGAGTTCGCCCGCGTCGCGGTTCGACAAGCCGGATAGGGCGGCGATCAGGGCAATCTTTTGGGCGGTCGGCCCCGCCGCACCATCGGTGCGGGCCATGTGCTTGCCCTTCACGCGCGGCGCCAGCGACAATTCGGTCAGCATGTGGCGCTCTTCGCCCTCCGGGCCGACCAGCTGCTCGATCGGGTGCTGCAGCACATAACGGATGCGGCTCTCCATTACCGCACCTCTTCAGCAGGCGGTCCCTGAAGCACGACATCGGCCATGCCTTCCTTCGTGTCGAAGCTCAGCACCTCGGCACAATAGGCACCGCGTACCACCCACGACACGCCGACATCGGTTTCGAGAAAGACCGTGACATTATCCATCGCGCGGATCTGCGCGAGCGACAGAACGCCCTTATAGAGCACCTTGGCGGTGATCTTCGACGGTTCGGTTGACTCGCTGAAACCGCTCGCTTGATAGTCGCCCATCTTGGGCTCGCGCTTCACGCCGCCGATCTCCATTTGCGTGCCGCCCGACGTCTCGAGACGGATGCCATTGGCGGTAAGCGTGCATTGACCGACGACCTTGTTGGGATTGGCCACCTGGTATTCCTTTCAGTTGCCGCTGAGAGCCTTCTCAGCAGGGAGTTAGAGGCGAAACTGGACCTGGCCCGCAAAGACGCGGAACTGGTTGACGATGTCGGGCGGGATCAGCGCATTGATCCGGTTGCGGTCGCTGCCGTCGCGCTCGACGACCAGATCGGCAATGAACTGGTCGAGCCGCTCGACGATCCCCAGGTCTTCTAGATCGCGCATCAATGCGATCAGCTCGGCGCGGATGATCTTGGGGGTGACGATCGCCTGGCCGGCGCCAAAATTGGTGCCATCATCCGCCAGCTTGTGGCGCGGGAATTTGAGCAGGATGCGTGCACGCACCGCCTGGCGGATCAAGGCCAGCGTCAGCGGGGTATTGACGTCGAGATAGGCGACGTCGTCGATCCCGAGTGCATTGGTCTGATAGGTGGTGATTGCCCGCTCGATCGTCACGTTGCCGCTGCGATCGGCCAGGAAGGTCGAGATGCCATCGAGGAGCAAGAGCTCGCGCTGCGCACGGGTGAACAGGTCGACCTCTGCCGGTGGCAGGATGCCGGGCATGCCGAGGGTCTGGAACGGGCGCGCCGGATCGATCGCGCTGTAATAACCGACGATGCCACCATAGCTGGCCGCCCATTCCCAGGGCGGTGTCGGCGAAACGCCGGTACCGATGATCGAAACCAGCAGGCTGTTGCGGGCAGCGCCAAACGTTGCAGATGCGCCCTGGGTGCCGCGTGTCGCTGCGTAGGCAAAGGTCTCGAGCATCCGCGTGGGACCCCAGCGGCTCGCCAGTTCAGTTTCCACCGCACCAAGGGTGGTCGCGCTGGCGGTCCCCACAATGACGGTGCGATAGTCATTGTCGCCCATCAACGCGATCGCGGTGGAATAGTCCGGATCACCTGCCCCGGCGACGCCCGCTGCAACGGCGACGGTCACCCCGGCCGGCAGCTTTTGGCCGGTGTAATAATTGGCGCGGACATCGATATCGTTGCCATGCGTACCCTTGGCACGTGCCGTCAGCGTGACGACCCCGGCCACATTCGCTGCATTGACCGGCAAGTCGCGCTGGGCAGTCACGGCCGTGACGATTGCGGTGGCGATCGCGGTTGCCGTGTCACCGCTGGCAACCGAAACGATGACTGGTTGCCCGGCGATCATCAGGGCCAGCGTGCCGGCACCCGTCGCCGGGCCAGTGATCGTGACGGTGCTGGTTGCGGCGGTACCGCCGACCAACTCGTCCAGGGCGATCGCCCAGCATTCGCTCAGGCCGTCGGCCGCCTTCAGCGCACGCGCCATCTGCGCCAGCATCGATCCGCGGCCGAAGGCGGCGATCGCCGTGTCGACCGTGTCGATCCGCGTCGGAGTCAGCGCCGGGACCGCGCCCGCGGCCAGTCGTTGCCCGATCAGCAGCACGCGGTTGGCGACGCGGTAGACACCGTTCACTGCCCGCGAGCTGTCGAATTCGATATAGGCGCCCGGCGTGCGCAGGCTGACGGGAATGGAATTGAACGAGATCATGCTTCAGCGTCCCTTTGCTGGCGGTGATTGCGGGGTTTGTTGTTGGTTTCGACCTCGGCCGTGGTGGCAAGCGATTCGCTCTCCACATCCGCAGCGATCGGTTCGATCGTCACGTCGCCGTCGCGCTCCAGGCGCCGCCAATAGGTATCGTCGTCGACCATCTCACCGGCCGCGGCCAGCGGCGTCCGGTCGAGCTTGCGGATCAGGCGTCCCGCAACGGGCACCACGCGAATTCGGTCATTCACTGCGGATCTCCAGATGGTCGGTGGCATCAGCCGTTTCATCGGCGGGGATTTGGGCGCCGGGCGTGCCGGGGGCGGCATCGACATTGCCGAAAGGCTCGACGTCCCAATTGGCGTGGAAGGTCAGGAACTCGCCGATCGCCTCGGGGTCGCCCTGGAACTTTTGCACGAAGATCTTGGTCTTAAGCTCGACCGCATAGGCAGAGACGTTGCGCGCCGCGAGCTGGGCGTTGTTGCGCACCAGCCTGGCCGCGCCGATCGCGATGTTGTCGATCGGCAGATTGAGGTCGGTACCCGCCAGCAGCTGCACCGCATCGATCATCATTTGATAGCTGCCGGGCTGCGCGGCAGCACCCGTTTCACCGTGGCGGCGTGCGGTTTCGTTGCGACTGCTCTCAGCGGCCAGCACCAGAAAGAAATTGACCGGCCAGTGAACCTGGCCGTCATCGGTCGGGATGGCGGCGCCACACCCGGCGAAGGTCACCCAAGCGGCGGTACCGCGCCAGTTGGGCTTGTCCTTGAAATACTCGTCCCAATCTTCCGGATAGCTGTCGAGCAACCCAAATCGATAGCCGAGCGCGTCCGAATCGGCCGCGGCTTTCAAACGGCCGAGTATCGCGTTTTCGATCTGGGCGATCATCGCTCCAGCTCCGGTGCGATGTCCGCGAGATAATCCTCGGCCACGCCGATGATCTGCTCTTCGTCCATGTCGTTGATGCCAAGAAATGGTCGCGCGGGCAGCGTGACAGCCAGCACCGATCGAAACCCGAGGCCGCCAGGTAATTTGAACTTCAACCGTCCGCCGCCCTTGGCGGTGATCGTTGCGCCGTCCTGGTGAGGGCGCGCATAGATTAGATTGCTGCCCCATTCGACCTGGTCGTTGTCGGCGATCGAAGCGATCGATCCCTTCAGAAGCCCGCTGTCGCTGAGCGTCTTGCCGCCCTCCTGGCGAGCGCGGATGCTTTGCTTCCACGCCGACCCGTCCGGACCAACCTCGTCATCGAAGCGGTCGATGGTCGAGCTTTCGAGATAGAGGGCGATCCCCTCCATCATCGGCGTGCGCTGTTCGACGCCCACAATCAGCGCGGCGAGCCGCACCTCGGCGCGGTCGAGGCCGTCGATACGAAAGGATTGCGCGACTGACATTAATAGCCGCTCATGTTCTGACGACCGAAGATCGGCGGCCGGCCTTCGATCAGCACGGCACCTGGTCGCGCGGGCTGCGCGTCGACAACGCCTTCGTCGAGCTTGACCCGGCCGTCGGCGATATCGCGAAGCATCGCCATCGCCGCCTTGTGGTTGGCAACCACGACATCACGCGGCTCGGCGCGAAACATGTTGTGGAAGGCGATGTCGCACGCGATCTCGGTCAGCAGCGGCGGTACCGGCAGCGCGCTGCGATCGCCGTAGCGCGCGGACACAAAGCCATCGATGATCGTGCCGGCGCGCACCAGGCGCTGCTCGACATAGGCTTGCGCGTCATCGATGTCCTCGACATCGGCCAGCTGGACGATGTCACGCGCATCGAAGCGCGCTTTCATGTCCTCAAAACTGGCATAGACGATCGGCACGGTCGGTTCCTTGTTCGAAATTTCCCCGCCGCGGCCGCGTCATCGGTCGCGGCGGGTGTGCAGGCTCAGCTCGCGGGCGGGGTAGAGCCCGGCTTGGCCGCAGGCTTGGCTTTCGCCTTGGGCTGGGCTTTTGCGCTCAGCACAGCAGCAGCGGTGGGCGTCGCTTCACCGCTCTCCCCCTCGTGCGCTTCGCCTTGATCGACCTTACGCTGATCGGCCTTGCGCAGATCGTCGTGCAGCTGACTGTTCTCGGTGCGGAGTGCCTGCATGTCGGCATTCAGGCGATCGATCGTCTCGCTCGACTGGGTCAGTTGAAGCGCGGTCAGTCGATACTTCGCGATCAGATCATCGAGCGTGTCGAAACCCGCCTCGGCAAGCTTGTCGGCGATCGTCACAAGATCGGCGGCGTCAGTACGGTCGTCATGCCCGCCAGGAAACGCGAACTCATCGACGACGACGTGGCCTTTACGACCGCGTAGACCGTCATCTAGGCCGGTGCCCGCAACATCATCGACAACTGGCGCACGATCAATCAGCTGCTGCAGCTCGTTCGGTCCAAGCAGTCGGAGATCCGGCATCGCAACAAAGCCGTCTGCGGTGCCTATCATGACGCCGAGCGCTGGATCTTGCAGCAGGTCGCGAAACCGCACGCCGTCTAGCGAGCGGATCACCACGTCGATCGCCGACAAGGTGGCCCAGGCGAGACCCGCGCGCCGGTAGGGCGCGCGGATCAGGGCAGCCGATCGGCTTCGACGATGATGATCTCGCCAGCGATGGTGTTGCTTTCGCCACCCGCCTTATTGGGCTTGAAGACGTCTTTTGCCCGCTGGTGGTTGGAAATGCCGGCCACCAGATGCGTCGGCCGAATGCCGCGCGGCTCGCCGTTATCGTCCTGGAACGCTTTCATCGCATCGCGCGCTGCGATGTAGTTCGCCTCGTTCAACGTGGCGGTCGAACGATAGGCGAGGAACGGCATCGTGTACCCGACCGCACCGCGCGCTTCGCCATAAGCGGTCATGATGCCGGTCTTGGCAACTTCGCTGTCCATCAGGTCGGCGATCCACCAGAACATCGGTTTCTTGCGTTCCTGCGCGATCAGCGGCTTCAGCGGCTGCGAGCAGTCGAGCAGGAACCACGCCTCGCCCTGGGCGGCGTTGTTGTGGTTTGACCACACGCCACCGTCGTCCTGGTAGGTCGGATGATCGGTGTCGAAAAAGTTCTGGCCATCAAAGCAGGGCCGCAAATGCCCCTGGGCGAGCGCCTCGAACCGCAGCCGATCCATCCACTGCTTGCCTTCACGGCCCCAGCCCTGGAACAGGGCCGGATAAAGGCCGATCTGATCGTCCTCGATCTGCCGCTTCTTGATCGGAAGCGTCGCTTCGTAATCGTCGTTGATGAGCTGATAGACCTTCTCGGCCAGCTCCTTCAGCCGCTTCTCGCCAACCCATTTGCGGAAGATCGGCAGATCGCCGAGAAAGCCATAGGTGTTGATCGACGTGGACGACGGGATCGGCGTCGACATGAATTCACCGATGATCTTCGCTTCGGTCTGGCCCTGGGTAAAGGCCATGCTGAAGGTCGTGCGGAGCGCTTCCAAAAGCGCCTGGGTAACTACGCGTGCCAAGTGCCTCGCTCCTTACTTGAGAATGATTTCGAGGATGCCGCTAACGGCACCCGCGGTGGCGAAGGCGGCAGCCGGGATGATCTGGATGCGATCCCCGGCCGCGACGATCGTCGATGCGTCGCCTGCCGTCGGCGTGTCGGTGATGACCGTGCCCTTGGCCGCGGCGTCGGCGACGGCACAGGCGAGACCTGCAACCGCCGTCACGCCGACCGCCACGGTCACATCGCCGCCGGTCGTCACAGCCTTCTGGACGATCACGGTGTTGCGCGCGATCCGACCGCTGCCGGGCGCCACCAGTTCGGCCGACGTACCCGCAAGCGTGTCGGTTTCATTGATCGTCCAAGGCAGAAAAACGCTTCGAGGCGCAGCAGCCGATGCCGCGGCGGAGATTTCCACCCACACCCCATCACTACCGACCTCGCGGACGATGCCGGCGCGCGGCCTGGTACCGGACGCAGAATTGCTCGCGACCGTTTCATCGTCGACGACAAAGCAATAGCCATCGATGTCAGCAACCGTGATCGCATCGACGCCGGCGCTGTTCTTCAACAGATAGGTGCCTTCTTCGACCTCGACCGTAACCGCACCGTCAGCTGCGCCGCCAGTAACGGACTGGAGCGCCATGCCAACGACCCGGCAATTCGCCACATCAGCGATCTTGGCGAGGTCGCCAGCGCCCTGGCCAGCGCGTGCCGGCCGGGCATAGCCCGACGAGGTCATCACCAACCCACCCTGCAGGATGGCGACAGCGGCGACGACGCCAAGGCTCAACAGGCCGCCGCCTGCCATTTTCTGCGTTTTCTTGGGGGCGCTAAGGGCCATTATACGAGCTCCACCGTTGGGGCGTTCTTGGCCTTGAGGAAATCCTCATGGCTCATGCCGGTCATCTCGCAGGCCGCGATTTCGTCAGCGGTCAGCGAGGTAAAATTCTGCGCCGTCTTCCGGTCGCCCAGCTCGGCGCCGGCGGCGACGATCACGGGAGCGTCCTTCAGATAGTCATTCCAGGCAGGCTCGTTCGTCTTGAACAGGTTAAGACCCCAGGCCTTCATCGAAGGCGCAAGCTTGCCTGACGACACGGCCGCCGCGACTTCACGCTCGGCGCGCTCGCCGGTCAGGACACCCAGCTGCTGGGTGATGCCGGTTACCTGCTCGATCGGCACGTATTTGGCCGGATCGGGCGCGGCAGTCTTCAGCGTGGTGACGGCTGCGGCGATCTCGTCGACCGTCGCAGAGTCGGCCAGTCCAGCCGCGACTGCGATTGCGCCGGTCGACGGCACCGTCTTCTTCAGTTCGCCGATCGCCGCGGCGATCTGCTCGACACTGGAATCGGCCGCAAGGCCGACCAGCGCCGCAAGGGCAGCAAGGTCCATGTTGTCGTCTTCCTCGGAAAGGCCGGCCGCGATGGCCGGCAGGTCGATCGCCCCGATGTTCACCAGGGCGGCGTTTTTCAGTCGAAGCACCGATCCGTCGGCCTTGGCCGCAAAGAAGGTCGGGCTGACATAGCGATATTCCTTGGCCTCGATCGCGGCGGCAGCTGCAGCCGTCCATTCGACCTCGCCGTAAATGCCGTCCTCTTCCACGCTGAGCGTGGCAGGCTTGATCCATCCGGCAGCAATTGCTCGCCCGCCGACGCGCTGGGCATGCAGCGTCTGATGATCATAGTCGAAATTGAAATCGGCAGAGCCGAGCCAGGTCCGGGTGGCCGCGACGACACGATCGGCATGACTGCGGTCGGCAAGCCGATACGGCCCGCGCCCGTCGCGCATGTCGATCTGGCCCATGGGCAGCAGCTTTACGCGCTTGGGCGCGCGCCCATCGATCAGCGACAGCTCAACTGCTGCCGCCACCGCCAATATCGAAGGACCACCACCTGCCATGCGCCGCTGATCGCACGGCACACATGGCGCTCTAACCTGAAGTATTTCATGCGGAAGCAGGCGCGCTCAGAGCCGTCTTATTGATCATTAACCCACGACGCGCTATGTGAATGTCGAGCCGCGCGCCGTTTTGGACGTCCGGTCTAGGCCCCTTATGGGCGCACAAGACAGCGCGGACATCAGTTTCTCACCAGAGTATGCAACCTGATCCGGTGTTTGTGGATCTCGAACGCCGCCGTGTAGCGTTCGCCGCCGACTTCTGCCTTCACCGATATCCGGCGCGAACCGTTTCGCGCGACTTGGGGCGTGCCGTGATTAATGTCTCCCTTGTGGAGAATGTCGCTGGCGCGAGCGATATCGATCGAACGGGTCGCCTTTCGGTTCCGGCCGTCGCTGCCATGCCGTTTGCGAATGTGACGGATCTCTCCCGCACCCAACTCGACCGATTTGGTATCTGATCGCAAGCCGAGTTTTGCCAGGCGCGCCTGGACGTGATCCGCCACGGGACCGATCCTGTGTGCCGGCGGCGTTTCCGCGCCGCTCCACACCGATTCGACAAACGCGGCAGCAAGTGCGTGTCGTGACGTCCATCGCCCGTTGGCATCGCGCGCTTGGTGTCGATCGAACGCGGCGGCGATATCAGCAACAGCCGGCGACGATCGCGCCCAGGCGGTTTCCCCCCTTGCCAGGCGCGCCCGATCGAAACCCTGTTCGCCTGCGGCAAAAAACCGCCATCCTGCCCGGCCGATATCGACGATCGCGCCAGCGCCGATGTAGCGACGCATCAATAGCGGCAAACCGTCTCGGCCTGCGACCCATCGCCAGCGTATCTCAATTGGCGCGGCGATCGCGGCGGCGACCGCCACAAGATAACGGCGGCGCTCGACATCGATCGCCAGCCTTTGCGCACCCGCAGCCATCATCATGTCGAGCGCGATCGGTACCGGCCAGCCGCCCGCGTCGGTAAAAATCATGCCTTTGGCCAGGTCCGCGCGCCCCGCCAGACCGAACACCGCAAAAAAGGCGCCGACATCGGGGTCGATTTCGGGCGCTGATCTGGCGGCTGCGGCAATCTCCGCATCGGGGCCAATCGGTGTGGGTGTTGTGCCTGAAAGCGCCGCCTTACCGACATTATAAGACCAGCCGGGATCGATGCCCTGCTCGACCCGCGACACTTCTCCGGTGCGCTTGTTGGTGTAATCGCGCAGCGGAAAGCTGACCGGCCGGATTGTCTGCTTCAGCCCGCGCGCGTCCATCATCCGCTGGTTGCGTGGCTTCACGGTGCAGCGACACCCCCAGCCGCAGGGCGGATAATGCGTGTCCCACCAGGGATGGTCGACCGGCAGGATGGTGCCGTGCCAGGCATGATGCTCGGGCCGCTCACGGCCGTCGAGGATCGCGCTGTATTCAAGCAGCGGAAAAAGCTTCTTCGATCGCTGAATACGCTCCCATCGCCCCGCCGCCTGGGCGGTGCGCATGTTCACCCGGTAGATCGTCTTCAACCGACGCGGGCTGCCGAGCTGGACGACCCTGTTCTCGGCAGTCAGCGGATCAATCATCCGCTTGCGTCCCCACCAGCCTTCGGCTTCAAGCAACGGCTGCAGGCCCTCGCGGAACATCGCCAGCGTCTGCCCCTCGGCGATCGCGCGATCGACCGCCGCGCGGATCAGCTCAAGGATCTGTAGCTTCATTGCTTTTGCGACAGTGAAGGCCTGCACATGCTCCTCCTGCCACACATCCTGCCACGCAAACCCAAAGGCGAAGCCTTTGGCGCGAAAGTATCGCAACGCCTCGATCGGCGTGATCAGCGGGATGGGTGGTTCATCGCCGGCCATCTAGCCCTCGATGATCGGGTTGCCCTGATCGTCCGCCATCAGATACCCGCCACCGACATCAATACCGCCCGCCAGCCACCAGCTCAGCCGACGATAGCGGACGAAACCGGGCTGGGAGGCGGCACCGCGATTGGACAGAAAGCCGGGGATGACCGCGATCGACAGGTGATGCCCCGCCTGGGCGAGCAGCGCCTCGACAGTGCGGCGCGCATCACGGCTGTACCATGCGCGCCGCTCGACAACACCAGCGGCTATGCTGGCATGCAGTATAGTCGTCTCCAGTTCGACAAGCTCGTCGAGCTGCCCTGGCTGCACCGTGACCCGGTCTCCACGACCCATCGTGTCACCCGCTTCGATTAACAGGCCTAGCGGCTTGCCATCCGCGTCATGGTCAAAGCGCGGCTCATCGATCGCCGCGGTCGCTGGTACGCCCGCCTGATCGCGATAAGCACCAGCCACCGGCCGCCCAAACGCAAACCAGTCCTCAAAATCATTGTTGCCAAAATCGGGCATCAGCTGCGCATTTCATCCTGGATCAACGCGTCGCCCTGCAGTCGTGCGGCAAAGCGCGCGCGCGCCAGCATCTCAACGAGTGCCGTATCATCCATCTGGCCGATCAGGTTCACGAGGCCGGCGCGGACTTCGCCGAGGTCGGCCGATCCCTCGACCAGCGCGGAAAGCGGGGCGACTACCGGCCCGAGCATCGCCTCCCAATCCTCCATCGCATCGTCGATTGCGCGATCGACGGCATCAGCCGAATCACCGTCGCCATTATCAAACGTGTCGGTCGCACTGATCGCAACCGCGGCAATCGCCGTTTCCCTGGCGGGCCGATTGGCCCCGCCACGCCGTTTAAGAGGGTCTAAGAAGGCAGGTGGCGGCGTTTCGGCTGGAGAGCTGCCATCGCCGGGGTTCTGCGTGGCCTGGCGCGCCGGATCAGCGGGGGGTTGCAGAAGCTCGTCCCCCGGCTCCGGCGCGGCCAGTCCGGTCAGCTTTCGGAACAGCGAAACCGCCACGGGTACGCCCGCCTTCAATGCCGCGTCGATTGACTTCAGTGCGCCCTGCACATCCACCGGATCGGGTCGGCCGACCAGGATCAGCGGGTAGCGCCTGCGAGCACCGCGGTTGAACATCACTATCGGCACACCGAGGTCGCGGGTCAGCGTCGCTGACAGCTGGACGGCATCGGCGGTCTCGATATCATGACGCACTTCGCCATGCAGGTTGGCCTGGCCGCTGCCCAGTCCGCCCGCTTTGGCGTCGGCCGAGCTGGTCTGGCCGAGGACCGCCTTCGACAGCTGGTCGTCGAAATAGGTGCACAGCTTTTGAAACATATCCGGGTTCGCGGCCGCGCCGCCTGCGGTGATGAATTCGATCAGCATCGATTGCGGCACGACCGCGCCGGCATCCGATCCTATCTGGGCGATCGCGCGCTCGAGCAGACGGATATCCGCCTCCGACGTGCCCGGCGCATATTTGCCGACGCGCAGCGGCAGGCCGTACACCTCGAGGAACGCCACCCAGTCCTTGATCGAGTAATTCTTGAACAGGTATCCCCAGGCCGCGGCACGGGCGAGGCCACCGCGGATCGGCAGGCCCGATTTGGCCGGCGCCAGATGGACGATATATTTATAGGAATGAAGTGGCGTGGGTACGCCACCATCGCCGCGCAGCAGCAGCTGCTCGCCCGTCACCCGGTCGAACTCGAAGAAGCGTGGATCGCGCATCTTCAATTGGCGCGGCAACCACTGCTCGCCCAGCTCCCAGATGATTTCGGTCGCGCTGAAACCCTTGCCGATCGCATCCAGGATGTCGAATAGCTCGGCCTGCAGCGTCAGTCGCTTGAGCCAGTCGCGGATCAGCTGGGCATCGGCCTCGTCCTCTGAGCTGTCGCTCGCCGCTTCAACCTCGATCGGCAGCTGCGCGACGGCCCGTTTCCGGGTGCCCATGATCGATTGGTAATGAAGGTCCTTCTCCTCCATTTCCTCGGCCAGCTCGAGATAAGCGGTGGCATCGCCCATCTCGGCCGCGCGCAGGATCTGGGCGAGGCGCTGCGGGGTCAGCCCCTGAGCCGGATGGCCGGCGTTGATGTTGCGGATACCCGTGACGCTGGCCGCAGAGATCTCCCTCGTCAGCACGTCCGCTGCAGAGCGCAGCGGAACGCCGCGACTGTCGACCAGCGGCGGCGGCGGTGCGGCCTGATAGGGGACCAGATCGTTCATACGGCTTCCTTGTCGATGCGGAGGCCGATCGCGGCCAGGGTCGCTTCCAACACCGCCCAGACGCGCAGCGCATCGAGCAAGGGATTGAGCAGGTCAGTCAGCACGCAATAGCGCGCCGCAGCATCCCGGCGATGATGGCCCCAATGCTCGGTCGGCGACTGGATGATCCCGGCGACCTGCAGGGGCTTGAAAATCGCCGGCGTGGCCGCGGGCACATGTGCCCAGCAATGGACCTCGTTCGCAACAAGGCCACCGATGGTCGCCGCGGCCCAGGTCACCGAAGGTCCCGCGATCAGCAGCCAGATTGCCGAGATCAGGCAGACCGCGATCCAGCTCGTCCAGTTGCGCTCGATCACGCCGCATCGGGTGAACGCCAGCGGGTCCAGATGGTGCAGGCGATTAGGGGCGACGATGTAACGACCGACGATCGGCCAGCTGGCGCGGAGCATGCGATCCTCCAGCCAGTGCAAAATGCCCGACGCCAGGTCGGCGAGCAGCCAGCCGATCAGCAGTTCACCGATGAAAGCCGCCATCCATCCGCTCCTAATAGGCGCCGGTGCCGAAGCGGCCGTGCGGCTGCCCGCGTCGGCCGTGGCGGTTGCCAAAGGCGTCGTTGCGATCATCGAGCGGCCCCTCGTCGCCAAAGGCGGGTTTGGGCACCGACCGATACGCAATTTCTTGGGGGCCGGTATTGAGCGCCCGTACCATCAGCCCGGCTGCCCAGAAGCGATCGGCATGGACGGCGCCATCGTTGACGATGCGGATCGAACCCGATTCCTCGCTGCCGATTTTCTTGATCGCCATTAAATCCGAACGCAGCACCGGGTCTCCGGCCGGGATGCGAAGCTTGCCTTGCTGGAAAGCCGTTGCCAGGCCGAGCGCCAGGTCCAGACGGTTCGGGCCAACCAGCAACACGCCCTCGACGCGGTAGCTGCCGTGCAGCAGCTGCAGATCCTCGACCACCTTTTCGCCCATGCCGGTCTGGTCGATGGCGGCGCGCAACACCCGCCGCTTCAGGAACAGGCCGTTGAAGAAGGCGTCCTGGTGCGCAAAGGTCTGGCCGACTTCGTCATAGACATCGCGCACCCAAGTCACGTCGCCGAGCAGCTCGCCGCCCCAGATGATCTGTCCGTCGCGACGCCGCGCGACGTCGCGGCCGATGCCGTAGATGCCGCCCGAATAGAGCTCGGGCACACCGGCGTCTTCGTGCTCGGCAGCGAGGATATCCTCGATTGAGATCAGTGAACCCGAACCGATCTTGGGAATGCAGTCGAGCTCCTCGCCCGCATCATCGCCATAGGAGGCGCGGATATTGGCTTCCCACTCGGCCTTCGCAGCGATCTCGGCACCCTTGGTCTTCGCCACCAGCGCGACGCGCTCATACAGCCCGTCCGCCATCGCATCGGCAAAGGTGATGGTGATGTGCTTGCCGCGCCGCGTGCCGGCGTCGATCTCGCCGATCAGCTTGTTGAAGGCGTTGCTGGCGCCATCATGCGTCGAGACGACGATCACCTGGCCGCCCCAGATCAGCAGCGCCATTGCCGACTTCAGCACTTCATTGACGTTCTTGTGGAACGCGGCCTCGTCGATGATGACGATGCCCTGCTTGCCGCGTAGCGCCCGCGGCACGCTGGGCAGGGCAGTAATGCGAAAGCCGCTGGCGAAACGGATCGAGAAGGCCTTGATGCCTTCGTTCGGCCCGTCGTCGAGAATGACCTCGCCCATTTCGTCGATCGCGCAATCGAAGGCGCGCGCCCACATTGCGCAGACCTCGATGAACTCGAGCGTCATGTCCTTGTCATAGCCCATGTACCAGACATTCTGGCCGCCGGCGCCGACGGACGCGGCGGCCTTCAGCGTGGCATAGGACGCAAGTCCCCAGGTCAGGCCGATGCGGCGCGACTTGTCGATCGCGAGCAATGACACGCCGGTGAAGAGCAGCGCAGTGGTCCGCGCCTGGTACCCGAGCAGCAGATCGCCCTTCGGCAGACGGACGATCGTTGCCTCGGCCGCGGCGCGATCGGCGGCACGTTCGCGGCGCGCGATCTCGTCGGGTGCCAGCTTCATGCGTCCCCCAGCACGGCATGGCGGATCGCCTGGACGCCGGCGGCCGAAAGCCCCTGCGCGCGCGCGGCGGTAACGGCATTGGTCGCCGCTTCCTGGCGCGCCTGTTCTGTCGCCCGCTTTACCGCCTTCTCAATCCGATCGTCCTGCGTCTTGGCCGCGCTCGCGATCGACGAAATCGAGCGGCTAAGCTCCATCAGCTCTTTGGGCGAAAACACCGGCAGCACCATTTCGCCCTGCTCGTTCTCGATCACCGAGCTCATCACGCGCATGACGTGGCTTTGCATCAGCTCCAGATTGGCGCGCGCCACCTTGTCGTCGAGCTCCTCGCCGAACTGGCCGACCAGGGCGAGCGCCATGTCCCGCGATCGGCGCATGTCGATCTGCACTTCGGCAAGCGACTTCACATGTCGACCGAGCGCCGATCGCGACACGTCGGCGTCCAACTCGAACAGCTTGGAGCGGATCTCGTCGATCGTGCGGCCTTCACGGCGCAATTTGCCGATCAGCTCCTTCAGCTCGGTTGGCAGCCGGTCGATTGTCGACGGCGTGTTCTTGCCCATGGCTCAGCCTTTCGGGCTGGGGCGGGCAACGCCGGTGTACCAAGAGCGGCCGTTGGCAACGTCGAAACCGCGTTCGGTCAACGTGGCCACGATCAGGTCGGCGGTCGGCCGCATCAACGTCACCAGCCGCTGCTCGCCCAGCCATTCGACATGGCCGCGCAGCTGGGCTCGCGTCACGTTCAACCCCATCGCCTGCGTTGCCTGAAGCATCACGCTGTCATTGGCTTGATAGCCCGCCTGGCTTTCCAGGAGGCGAAGCACGGTCAGGCGGACATGCTCGCCCACAAACTCGGCGAATTCGGTCATCGGCCGCCCAGCCCCTTTTCCATCAGGAATTGCTTGATGAACGTGACGTCGCTGGTGATCCCCGCCAGGCTGTCCTGGCGTGCCTGGTGACGCTCATCGATGACGTTGCGGAGGTTATGAATTTCGGCCCGCACCGCGGCCATTTGCTGGCCCAGCGCGAGCACTTCACCGCTTGAAGCCATCCGTCCCTCCATCTTGTCCAGCTCTTCGCGCAGCTGCTGCAGCTCGGCCGCCGAGGCGCAGCCGGCCAGCTTGCCTTCCAGCGTGCCCACCTTAGATCCTACGGTATTGAGCTGGTTCTGCAGCTGCCCGGTCCCAACGGGATTCGCCCCGCCGCTGCGGAAAATTACCCAGACGAAGAACCCCAGCATGGCGATCGCCGCCAGAACCTCGAAATCCATCGTCACTTGCCATCTCCACGCTTGCCGGCGGCGATCCGCGCGGCGACTTCGATAAAGGCGTCCATCACGAGCTTGGCGCCCGCGACGACGCTGCGCGCCACCAGTTCGATGAAGCCGAGACCCGAATAGCCAAGGCCGATGCTCCACCCGAGGGCGACAATCGGCCGCTTTTCGCCCGCCACGATCAGCGCGATGACGCCCAGAGCGAGCAGCCCGGTCAGTGCGGCATTGCCGACAGGGCCGAGCGCGGCGCCGGCGGCGGTGGCAGGTGCCACGCGGCGCGCTAGGAGGACGCCGACAAGGCCGAACAGCGCTGACCAGATAGGAACAGCCGCCCCGAAGAGGATGATCTCCGGGGGACCGATCTGCACGATCGGCCGGGTGGCAGCATCCGCAATGCTGGCCATGCCGGCGCCAATCGCGCCCGCCGCGACTGCGCGGTAAAGTTGGGGAAGCGAGCTGATCATGCCTCGCGCTCTCGAACCGCAGGCGGAATTGGAATGCCCGCTGCTTCGAGCGCCGCCCGCAACACAAGCACTTCGCCGTCAATTTCCTGAAGCGTAGCCGATATCAGCGGCACGACCTTCGAGTGGTCGACGCTTTGCAGGACATCGCGTTTGCCGGTGGCGGTCCAACTCCAACCCTCCGGGCAGCGAGCCTCGGTAATGTCAATAAACGGCAATTCTGCACTACCGGCAGGCGGCACGGCGCGGCCGATAACTTCAAATGCGTCTTTCTCACCCAAGACGGCTTCCGGAACCACTGGCGCCAGCTCATGGGCTAAAAAGCCGTCGACCGTGATGTCGGGATTCCAAAGGTAATGGAAACGGCACGGACGGAGCTGACGGAAGCGGGTCCGTGCATTGGTGATCCGCTCCGGGGTACTCTTAATCCGGTAGTCCGAGGTGGTCGCATAGAGTGTGCTGCCCCCTGACGTTCCAATGTAACCTACGCGCGCCGCGCCGGTATCGTTGTAAAAACTGATGATAGAATTTTCCGTGCCGCTCGCTTTCAACGCTAACGCACTCTGAACACCAAAAACGTTGACTGAGGCTTCGACCGTCGAATCGAATCGCGTTGTCGTACCGACCATTCCACTCGCAAGGACTGCTGTCCCCCCGGCGATATTAACTGCTGCGGCATTCTGGATCGCCATCGTGCCGAGCGCGAGCGTCGCTCGCGCTGTCGCAGCGTCGGGATCATCGATCAGGGTTCGGGCGAAAGCCGACAGGTCAGCAAGCGCCATTGCCGCGGCACCCGTGAAATAGGGCAGCTTGTCAGCCGCGGCCGCCACGCCCGCCAACGCCGTCAAGATCGCGCTTAGCGCCTGATAGGCACCGGTACCCAGCCAGAACTGGAACGCGATCGCGGTACTGCCCAGCGTGCCGCCGGCATTCGCCGTACAGATGAAACCCTTGTCGCCGTAGAGCGTGCCTTCTTCCGCAACGAGGGTAGCGCCAGGTATCTCCGCCCAGTTATCGAAATCGCTGGCCCGCGCCCACGCGCCAGCGGCGGCGACATAGATACCGTTCTGCGCAGGTGCCGTTTGTTGCCAGGCCAGCACACGGTCGCCGGCGACGGGCGTGACGCCGTCGCGCGCGGCAAGGCCGGTCAACGTATCATTGGCCGTGGTCGCAAAGCGCACACTTGCCTTGGGCTTCATGCCGGCGACCAAGTTCTGCAGATATTGCAGCGTCACCGCATGCCGGGCGAGCGTCGGATCGCCGGAGAGCTCCAGCGGCCCCGTCATCGTCCCGCCGCTGCGCAACAGGAAGTCGGCATAAGGGGTGAGCGAGAGCAGCCAATCGGCATGGGTACCAGCGCCGTTCACAGCCGTGACATTCAATACGAGCGCACCGGTCGACGCGTCATAGCTGTCCACTTGGCCGATCATGTAGCGCGTCGGATCGACCGCATAGGCCGCCAACAGAAACATGCCGCGCTGATAAAGGCGACTGGTCTGGACCGTGAAGGCCTTGGCGCCAACGCCGATCGTTACGTTGCTCGTTGACGTGGCGTTGTAATTCAGCGCCGTCCCGATCGCTACGCGGGACAGCTGCTCAAACTGCACCCAGGCACCGGCGCCCGACGCGCCAGTTTTGCGGTACCAGCCGTTATTGGCTTCGATCGGATCGGCATAGACGAGGCTGACGCTGTTTGCTGGGTATTCGAGCAGCAGCTGCAGCGCAGCGACCGTGGCAGCCGCCTCGTCGGTTTGGACAAGCCTGCCCAGCAGCTGCTTGATCGCGATCCGGCCGGCCGCGCCTGCCGGTTCCTGCACCGCCATCACCGCATCGGGCGACACCGCCTCAAGCAGTGGTAGCTGGATGATCGCCTTGGTGAGAAGTGGCTCAGCCATTGGGGCACTGTGCCTTGGCGTCTTCAATCCGTTTGGTCAGCAACTGCTCGCGCGCGAAGTGCGCAGCGAGCCAACCGAGGACCGCCTGCGACGCTTCCAGCACAAGGCCCTCGGGCGTGGCGATGGGTGCTGGCACCGCAGCGGCGACTTCGGCCGGGCAGACAGTCTTGACCACCGTCCGCTGCTCGATGACGGGATCGAGCTTGGCGGGCGGCCTAGCTTCCGGCGAGAGCGCGCAGGCACTGAGCGTCGCAGATAACGACCCCATCAGCACGGCGCGGCGCATGGTCGATCGCATCATCGGCCTTTTTCCTTTGAAGATTGAGATTGGTGGCGCGCGCCTCGGCACGCTCGACCGCCGCGATCGTGGTCGCTTGCATGGTCTCGATGGTGGCCCGCGCATCGGCGAGGTTGCCTTCGCTCGCCGCCAGACGCGCAACCTCGGTGTTAATCGCGGTCGAACAGGCTGCGCGGATCGCATAGAGCTGGGTGGCACGGGGCTGCATCACCAGCGCGGCATCGCATACCTGCGCCTGGCGCGCGGTCGCGATGCCGACCGCCACCGCCGGAAGACAATCCACCAGTGGCGCGACGCCGGCCTTGTCGCCGGCAGCCACCGCGCAGGCGCGCGCCTTGTCCGCGACCGACTTTTGCTTGAACCGGTCCTGGGCGAGCCAGAGCAGGGTGCCAAGCAGCAGCGCGCCGGCGATCGGGCCGAGCAGTTTCAGATAGGCCATTATTCCCCCAGGGCGCGCGCGCGGCGCAGCCAGCCATTGATGTATTTGGATTGGCTCGGATTGCGGCGAACGATGCCGCGGTAGCGAGCCGCGGCAGCAGCGCGATATGCGTCGACAATCGTCGCCAGGCCATCGGCGCGCTGCAGAATTGCCGCCAGCTGGCGGCGTGTTTCGGTGCCAATGTCGCCATCGATCGCCAGGTCCGGCACATTGAACCGGTTGTTGCGCGCCACCCGATTGATCGCGGTCTGCAACAGCTTGCGGGCGGCAACGAGACCACCGTTAACGGCCTGGTCGAACATCATCTCGCCGATCGGCTTGGCGAAGCTGTCGGCATCGAGCCGGTTCCAGAAACACCGCTGAAATAGCCCCAGCGCGTCGTTCCTCGTCAGCTTACGGATGTCGGCGCCGTCGATATCGCCGTCCATGTCGAGATCGTAATCGGCGACGCCGTCGCCATTCAGGTCGATCTGACCCTCGGCCACAAGGAACCGGAGCGACACGCCGAGATTGGTCTCGCCGCCGCGATCGACGGGATCGTTCGAATGCCCGCCTTCAAAGCCTAGCACTTTCTTTGCCGCGGCCAGATAGCGCGGGCCAAAGGCCGTGACGACGATGTCTGATTCTTGCCCGGTCATGGGCAATGCTATGGACTGGACGAGGGGACCGCCCGAACCTGAAGAATTTCAGGTGTTGGTCGTGCCAGTGGGGCGATCGAACAGATCGAGTTGCGACTCGGTGTCGCGCTTCGCCCGCTGATGAGCGTCGATCATGTTGTAGATCTGGCGCTCCGAATAGTCGAAATCGAGCGCGATCTGTTTGATCGTGACGCCGTCGGGCCGATTGAGCGCGGTTTCAAGTGCGCGCCGCCGGCGCAAATGAGCCTTGGGCAGGTCGATCGTCATGCCGAAATAGTGATCGGCGAGCATATTTGCCGCCTTCAAGCCGATGGCTTCGGCGATCGGATGATGCACGCCGATCTTGCGGGGGACATAGGTGCGCGTCCCGCCGAGACGCTCCATCAGGCGCGTCACGGCGGTCTGGCCGATCACTGCGGCCAGTTCATCCTGCAGGTCGCCGCCTGCCCGAATGGGACGCTGCGCGTTCATCGGATCAGCAGCATCACCAGATAGGCGATATCGACGCCGATCATCACGCCGATCGCGGTGGGGACGATGAGGAACAGCAAGTGGCGATCGCGCGACGCGCGAGGGCGACGGACGAGCGGCAGCCGCGCAAATTCAGCATCACGGCCCACCACGCGGCGACGGGAAAGCAGCCGCCCGATCATGCCGCGTTGCCCGACGCCGGAGGTTTCGCCGCGTGCAGTGTCGTCGCGAACACCGCCGCAACCTGGTCGAGCGACTCAACGCCCCATGTCAGGAAAAACCCGTCAAGCTCGAGCCCGCCAAACTCGCGCGCGGCACGGTCGATGTTCCAGCCTGGCGCAATCAGTCCGGCCGCGCGCAGCTTGCCAAACAGCGTCTCGACAAGCCGGCGCTTCAGCACCAGCAGATGTGCGCCAGGCTTCACGCCTGTTAGGTCCTGCGACCATCCCGCGCGCTCTGCCATAGCCTTCAGCGCCTCGATCAGCCGATATCCCAGCGACTGGTTCGCCCATTGTAGCTTGGCGACCTTCAGCTGGGCGCAGGCAAAGGCCTCCAGCGCCTGTTCGGATGGGTTGCGAACGACGCCGAGCTGATGGAGCGAGATCCACAAAGCGCGCGCCTTGCGCGCCACCGGATGATCGGCAGGGCGGGCCTTGCCGGCAGTACGGCCGGGCGTGACGGCCGCAAAGCCGAGCCGCTCGAACTCCTTCAATGCGGCAACCAGCTCGGCGGCGTTGCAGTCGCCAGCGCTGGCATGGCCGGTGATGCGGATCAGCACCGCCTGATAGTCGTCGTCCGCAAGGCCAAGCTGCTTTTTGGCGACGTGCACCTTGGCGATCAGCGAACGGCGACGCTGCTGACCAGCGTCAAACCGGGCCGGAACGCCGTTGGAGCGCCGGGGCAGAGCGGGGGCAGTGATGCTCATGCCCGTGCCTCTCGCGCCTGCAGCCCGCCAGCCTGTTCGATCCGATCGAGCAGCCGAGTAGTGAGCAGGGCAAACGCCGGATCACGCCCGCGCATCGACTCCGCCTTGCGCAACAGCGACAGGATCGTCGTGTGATGTCGGTCGCCCAGCAGTACACCGATCTGATTCAGGCTGCGCCCCAGGCCAACGGTCGACACCCATGCGATTGCTGCGCGGGCACGCACCAGCCGGGCTTCTCGCGAAATACCGGTGATCGCGCTTACGTGCAGCCCCATCTCAAACGATGTCCAGCCGATCACGGCCGAAATGCCGATCGGTGGTGCGGTGATTTCGATGGGATCAAGCTCGGGCGCGATCGGCACGGCATGCCGATCGGCGAGCTTCGCAATCGAGTGACCGATCAGTGCGATTAGCGCCGGATCAGGACGTTGATAGTTTCGAACGATCATGGTCGTCCTCCTTCCAGGAACAGGGCGATTATGCGTGGCAGCGCTGGGGCCAGCGTATTGAGGAGCACGCCGGCGACTGCAGTCGCGGCGATGGCGAAAAGCAGGGTGGCGATGATCGTCATGCCGGAGTTTGCCGGGTCGACAGATGGGCCCAAGCGTCGTGCATATGAGTGATCTTCACCGTATCGCGCTCAGTGGCGGCGAGCATGGACGCGGTTTCCATCAGCATCGTGCACGTCCGCAGACCGCCCGGTTTCTTGGCGATTTCGACCAGAAAGGCGCGCTGGTCGTCTGCTTCGACGTTCCAGGCGTCAGCGAGCGCCAGCGCATCGCCGTCCATTGGCCCGCGAAAGATCATCCGCTGCGCAACCCGGCTGGCCAGCCGCGCGAAGGCGTCCTTCCGGCTGCCAAGGGTCAGCCGGGTCAGCACATCTTCGTTGCCCACAAGGCAAATGCCGATCCCCGTCGCGTCATGCCAGCCGCGGATTTCCTCCAGCGCCTTTTCGCTGGTGTGCTGAGCCTCGTCGATCACGATCAGACCACCGCTACCGCGCACCATCGACATGACCCGTCTTGTCAGTGCCAACGGCGTTCCCTTGGCATCGCGCTCGCCCAGGCTTTCCAGCACTTGTTGCTGCATCGTGTTCACGCCCGCCGTGGACGGCATCATGGTAGCGACCCAGACATTGGAGACGCTCGCCTGATAGTGGCGAACCGCACGCGACTTGCTGGTGCCCGGAGCGCCGGCAACGAGCGTGATGCGACCACGCTGGGCAATTGAGAGCATCGTGATGATGCGACGCGACGTCGGCGTTTCGAAATACGCCGGTGGATCGGGCATGTCGAAAGCGATCTCCGCCTGCGAGATCAGCAACTGGCGATAGCGATAGATCGCCTCGGCGATCTTGGCGTTGTTGCCCGCGTAGGTATCGTTGGCGAATGCGCTGAGCGTCGACATTTTGACGTCGAGCTTCGGCGCCAGTTGCGACCAGGACAGGCCGGTCTCGGCCTTGTGGTCATTGAGCCACTTGCGCTGCTCGGCGATGTCGATGGGTAGTGCCTCGGGATTGTTCATGATACGCGTCCTTTGCTTTGGATGTTCTTTTCCAGGGGTCCGGGCCGGCCGCGCGCGCGTTGCACCGCACGCGCGGCCTTGAGCTTCACAGGTCGATGAATTGCATTGGCAGCTCGACGTCGTCGGTATTGTCGACGACCATCGGCCGGAATTCGGTGTCGTCCGGCATCTCGACCAGAGTGAGCGGCTCGCCGTCATAGTCGTCGAGGCCGAGCTCGAATTCATCGACGCCGAATGGGAAATCCTCGGGCTTTGCGGGCTTGATCATCGCGGCTCGCGATTTGCCCGCTTGATCAACGTAAAGTGCTAGCCATCTGGCCATCGTTCATCTCCTTCAGCCCGGAAAGCGCCGGGCGCGCATCACTTCACCAGCTGCAGCTTGCCGAGCCGGTCGAGGACGGGATTGAGCGGCATTTCATGAGCTTCTGAGACGGGCTTCAGCGCCGCGGCTGTTTGGCCGCGATGGCGGACTGGCTGGATCACGCTTGGCTGCGGCCGGGCGTTTTCGTCTTCGTAATCGGGGAGCAGCGCGGCCAGGTCGGCGACGGCGAGCAGGTCCTCGGCCTTCTCGGCATCGCGTACCAGGCGACGCAATTCCGATTCCTGCGAACGCCGCTTGTTGGCAGCCGCCCGATCGAAAAAGCCGGACTTCTCGATCACCGGTACCGCTGCGATCAGTCGGCCTTCGCGGTCATAGGCAAAGACTTCGCCGTGGAGATTGTCCGGATCGAACCGTACGGTCACCATTTTGCCGGCATGATCGGCCAGCTCCGGCGTCCAGTAGCGGTTACCATCGAGCGTGATCGTGCCCGACTGGCGATCGCAGCGACGCTCCTCGGCGGTTAGCAGCGCCAGGCGCAGCTGCTCGGGCGTGGCCTTGCCGATCGGCGAAACGGCATAGGATTCGGCGAAGGTCGCGTCGAAGCTGCGGCCCTGCGCGATTTCGGTGCGGCGTCCCTCGCGGCGGTTATGCTCGGCGATACCGGCATCGACATAGCGCTTGAACACATCGAGCGGGATCGCCTTGCTGCCGTAATTCTCGGGCTTCGCGTCGGGTCGGTTGCCCGTATACGCGCCCGCGAAA
The DNA here is from genome assembly GCA_001464615.1 of Sphingomonadales bacterium Ga0077557. Lineage (GTDB taxonomy): Bacteria > Pseudomonadota > Alphaproteobacteria > Sphingomonadales > Sphingomonadaceae > Sphingomonas. The sequence continues at coordinate 38,197 of LNFI01000003.1, forward strand.
CGCGGGTGCTTGGCGATCGACTGGCAGAAATCGCGAAAGCCGCGCTCGATCGGTTTGGACTGGCCGCGATACGGCATTGCCCACTTCACCTGAATGCCCAGCGCTGGCAGCACGCCGGTTGGGTCTTCATCCTTGATCTTGAAGCGGAACCGCGTTTTCGCGCCGCCGGTGATCGTCTTTGATGCGAAAGCGCGACCGTTATCGAGCACGCACATCTTGGGGATGCCCCAGTCGCGGAACAGATCCGCGAACACCAACCGGGTCGACAGGGCCGATTCGCTCTCGTCGATCCGCCAGGCCAGAAATTTGCGGCTATACAGGTCCTGCACCGCCACCATCAGCGGGCGACCGATGCGCCCATCGGGCCACTGGACGAACACGTCGAACTTGTGACCGTCGATGTTGACGGCTTCCATCGCATGCAGGTCCAGCACTGATCGCTGCTGGGGCGGCAAGGTGCGGCGCAGTGCCTCGGCGCCGGCGCGCTTGGCCACGATCAATCGGCTATCGACTTCGCGCTCCAGTTTGCGGCGCAACGTGCGCTCGCATGGCACATCGATGCCCAGCGGGACGGCGAAAGCGATCAGTCGGCGATAACAATCGCTGAAGGTCGGCTGCTCTGGCCGCAGATAATCTGATTTGATGAATTGCCACGCCTCGGGCGCGACGGCCGCCTCGCTGCCGCCGCCGCCACGGCGCGGCGCGAGATACGGCAGGCGATCGGACGGATCGACGCCGTCGAGCAGGCCGATCCAGCTCCAAAGCGTCGATGGACCGACCTCATTGGCCGCGGCGGTCGATGCCACCGCTGCCGATCGCGTCATGCCCTGCTGTTCGAAAGCGTCGACCTGGGCGATAATGCCGGCCCGACGGATCGCCTCGGCCTTGGTTTTGGCATTGCAGCCCTCATACCAGCGCCAGAGCTGCGTAGTGCGGGTCTCCGGCGCGTCGGTAACATCGGCGACGATGGCGACGCCTCGACGCGCCAGCTCGGCGCGCGCCGATGCCGGCAGCACATCGATATGAAATTCCATGCCGCCACCCCGCGCCTGGCGCGGCTGCGCAAGCGGCTGGCCAGCTGGGCTCGTTTCGAACAGCCAGCTGGGCGCATGATCCTCGTTGATCTTGCGCTTCGATTTGGGCAGCCCAGGCAGCGAAAGCGCTGCCAGTTCGGCGGCCGTGAACCAGATTTTCCCCCCGGCAGGCTTCACTTGGCAAAGCCCCCCGAAACGTGATCGCGATCGCGATCACGTTTCGCCAATCGGGTAGCCAATGCTTCCCGAGCGCGGTGCTGGCGGGCTACCATTTCGGCGCCCGAGCCTGCGGCCATCGCGGCGATCAGCGTCGTTGTCGTTCGATCCGGGTCGGCGATCGCCGCCGCGAGGCGCGCGCGACGGACTGCAAGTTCGAGAGTCGCGTCTGCACTCATGGATGGCGATCCCTTTCGATTGGCTGGGCTTTCCCGCCACGCAAATGCTTGATTTCACCGTCGAGCCGCTCGCGCTGAGCCAACAAATGGCCGAGCCGCGCGGCATAGATTTCGTCGCCCCAAAGGATGCGCCCGCCCAGGCGGTGAACGGCTTCCTCGATCAACGCCGCATTCTGCGTGACGCTCATCAGCGCGATCGCTTTGCCGAAACTGATATTGTGGGTGTCGCGCGCCGGCGATGCGTAGGCGTCGAGCATCCAGCGCGACACGTCCTCGCCAATCGCCGCTGATACCGCGCCAGCAATCTCTTCACGGCTGCGCGCATCGTCCTTCAGCATCGCGCCGACTTCCGCAGCCACCCAGGCCTCGATACCGGCATGCGCGGCGGGACCCGCCACGGGGCGCGCCGACGTGAACAGGTCTATCTGGCGGGGATCGGAGGCGCCGCGACGCTTCATTGGCGCGCCTCCCACCGGCTGCACGCGGGCGAGCTGGTCGAAATGGGAATCTTGCCGCCTAATGGGCCGCGCCTCTTGGCGATGGCGCAACCCGAGGCATACTCGTTGCCCTTTACGCCGCAGATGTACCGACACGAATGGCAGGTTTCACCGGCAGGCCCGCTGCCGGGTGCGGCGGCATAGCCTCGCTTGGGCCGGATCGACGCGATCAGATCGCGGCCCTGCCCGAACGGCGCATCGAGCGCGGCCTGGATGCGCGGATCAACCGGCATTAGCCAGCATCCCCGCTGCGATACCGCTTAGGCCGACGCCGGAACGCGGATCAGGTAGGGATTTCGCACCATTGTGGAATCGGCTTTTCGGGATCACCGCCGAGGCGCTGAGCCGCTCTGGCTGAACTTGCCCCGACGACGTAGCACCCGCATGTGGCCGTGATCGGCGGGTAAAGGCTCGTCCAGAATCGATGGTCAGGGGGCAAAGCAAGCCCGTCCAGGTCTTCGTGCTGGTCCTCGCAGCCGATACTGTCGTGACGATAGACCCAGAATTCGAAACCGCCCGCCCGCAATTGTTCCAGGCGCTCCTTTGCGTAGTCGGTGAAATGTTTGTTTGTTTCGTCCATGCCTTGGCTCCTTTCAGAGAGAAGCAAAGCGCTGGAGCGAAGGGATAGCAACCGCTCATCACAGTGGCTCCCAGCGGATAACGACGCCGGAGAAGCCGCCAAGGCCATGATGCTTTGCCCAGAATTTGGCCATGCGGCGCGCGGAAAGGCCATCGTGTAGGCGGTCGGGATCAAACCCGTCAGCTTTGGCGAATGTCTCGATCTCGGTGTGGGTTTGCGCCCTTCCATCGATCGACATCCGACCAATATATGCCGACCATTCAGGCTGATTATCCAGCCAGTTGCAGTAAAAAACGATCTCGATCGGCCGCACGTCGACGCACACGGGGTCGATATCGAGCAGCTTGCGACACTGACGGGTGCGCATGCCGGTGTAGAGCTGGAGCCGCTCACCGACGCGGGCATGACGCTTCCGATCGGCGCGCACAGTCTGCCGCTTGGCAAGCGTCGCTACCTGGTCGGCAAATTGCGGGGCGAACGAATAGGCGACCATTAGGAATTGCTCACCACATCGATGAAGCGCAGCGGTTCGCCCTGCGGGCCGCGAGCGATGGGAAAAGGGATAATCGCCGCAGTGGCCGCAGGCGGTGATGCGCGGCGTGGCAGGCGATCGAGCGCGGCCAGCACCGCGCCGGCGGCGGCGTCACTGATCGGCGCATCGGTGACGTTCGTGGCGGGGCCAAAGTAGCCGATTTCGGTGAACTTCATCGTTGCCACCACTCCAGACCTTCATCGCTGTCATCGATTGGGGAGATTGCTTGAATCGCCGGGGCCAAGGTGCCGCAGCGTGCGCGCTGGGAGTCCCGCAGGCGCCAGCGTGCTTCCACCATGCGGCGGCGCGCCTCGGCCAGGCTGATCTTTGCGGCCTGCGCCAGCTCGAAGACCAAGCGTCGTTCGCGGATGCGCTCGGCTTCGACGATGGGATCAAGGCGCGGCATCATGCCCGCTCCTCGGCAGCGATATCGCGCGCTTTCACCAGCAATGCCGAGAATTCGGGCAGGTCGCGGCGGGCATGCGCGCCGAGCAGACCGCGCCGCAGGTCGAACGGCAGTAGCGACCAGTGCCGGAAGCACATCAGATGCCCACGCCTGACGCCCATCTGGCAGCCATCAGCCGCGCAATGGGCGGTGCCGCGTGCCATGCTCGCTGGACGATCGCGGTCAAGCGCACCTAGCGTCTCGCCGCGACGCGCCAGCTCGGCACGCAAGGCCGTCAGTGGTACGCTGCGCAGGTCGACCCCGCCGACCAGCTCGATCCCGCGCTTACGGTTGGATGTCTTGCGCAGCTTGCCCAGCCAGACCAGCTGCGCGACATGCTTGTGCATCGTCACTTTTGATCGGCCGAGCTTCTCGCCGATCTCGGTCAGCGTCGGCCCATAGCCGAATGTCTCGATATGGGCGCGGATCGCGTCCAGCGTGGCCAGCTGCGCGGGGGTCATGGCAGCATCACCCCGTCCTGGTCGAACAGGGTGAAGCCTGCAGGCAGCTGGGCAGCGAGTTGGGCCAGCGCGCCCTTCTTCTCGGCGAGGCCCATGCGTGAAAATGCGCCCAAAAAGGCTGAGAGCCGCTTTGCTTCTGGGTCGATCGCCTTGTTGCTACCGCGCGTCCGAGCGATTGCCTCGTTCACCGTCTTGGCCGTGCCAGCCAGCAGCTGGTCGACGATCCGCGGCTGATCTGCCGGACTGAGCTTGGCCAGCGATCGCAGCTGGGTGGCGTTGCGGTACATCGGGTGGCGAGCGTCGCGCAGCGCGGCGACGATGGAGGGCGAAAGCCCCCGAAAAAGCATCAGGTCACGGCGAATGCTGCGGCTCGACAACCCGATCTGGTCGGCAACTTCGTCGGACCAACCGTAACACGTGGACATCGTGTCCAGGTGTTCGGTCGCTTCGCTATCGATCCGATCCTTGAAGCGTTGGCTGACTTTAGCATCCCGTTGCGATGCGACGTCCAGCCCCGCCTGAGTGCGCTTCAGCAGCACCAGCTCGGCGAGGAAAGCCGCGCGGTCGATTGGGTCGAGGTCCCGGCGCCACAGATTTTCGGAGATCTCGCGCAGCCGGCGACTTGCACGATCGGCGCTGACGATGATCGCTTTCAGATATGCGATGTCGTGCAGCTCGGCGCCCGTATGGCGATGCGCCCCGGAAACGAGGGTCCAGCGCGTCCTGCCGGGCAACCGGCACACTTCGATCGGCGTGTTTTGCCCCTCACGCGCCATCACTGATCCCAGGGCATCGGCCCACACCGGATCGACCGCGCGCAGCCGTTCGCCTTTGTCGATCTGATCGACGCGGATCAGAACAATGTCGTCTGACTTTTCGGCCATCAGGCCATCGATCGGCGCGTCGGGCGCAGGGAGCGATGCCATGTCTATCAGGCCGCGTGATTTAGACGGTGCGCGCCGTCTTTGCGTGCGCTACTACCCGAATGTTCGGGTTGGAGTGGTTTGGTGGAGTTTTCCAGAAGCGCATTAACAGCGTCGGTCACGCGGCGATTGGGTCGGCCGCGAAGGACTTCGTTGACCGACTTCGCTGGTAGCGATGACTGTCGTTCGAATTCCGCGACGCTCCCATATTGCTTGCGGATCGTCGCGACGACGTCTTCTCTGTGCATCTCTGCGAGCATACTGTGACAACCCCGAAGCTTCGTGCTGAAACTTCGGGTAGACCACGAAGCATCGGACGTCAAGCGGTCTCAGCAGATGAAGCTTCGGGGCAGAGGATACTCGAATCGCTGGCGAGCGAACCTGGACGGGACATTCCGTGGCTGGCCGTTAAAAGCGGGGTGAAGGAAAATACGCTACGAGACGCCATAAAGCGCGGCATCGCCCGAGCTGACGTCGCGATTAAGATTGCGAAGGCCCTGGGTGTTGACCTCGAGTGGCTTTTGACGGGCGCAGAGGAATCGCGCACGAAGCTTCGCGGCAAAGCCACCGTAGACCAAGCGGATCAGCTCGACCTGGTACCGGTAGGCGAAATCGATCTGGCCTATGGGTTGGGTGGCACATATTCTGACGGACCCGTCGAAACGCAGATCCTCCATTTCCCTCGGTCGTGGCTTGAAACGATTACCCACACGCCGGCCGCATCGCTGACCTTCGCTCGTGGCCGCGGTGACTCAATGCAGCCGACAATGCAGGATGGCGACATTGTGCTAATCGATCGATCAATTCGAACGATCCGCGAGCAGGACGCCATCTGGGCACTAACCGTCGGTGACATTGCGATGATCAAGCGGGTGCGAGTAAAGGGTCCGATGGTATCGATCCTATCGGACAATGAACGCGTGCCGCCTGACGAGGCTCATTTTGAAGAAGTAAATGTCGTCGGCCGGGTCGTTTTCATCGGTCGTAAACTATGACCAGGCCGCCACTCGGCGTAGTCGTTGGAGATTCGATATGAAGCGCATGATTGTTGGCCCGCTTTTGGCAATGACGATGCTGGTCGGGTGCGGCGAAACCACGGCACCTGCAGCTGCACCGCCATCTGTGCTTAACGAGATTGATCAGGCAGCGACCGAGGCTCAGCGGGCGCCTAGGTTCGATCCTGTCGCCGTAGAAGCGATGAAAAAGAAGCTGCTCGCAGAACCGAAGATCGTGGACTTGCTCTTCGATCCCTCGCCGCTCGCCGTAACGTGGCAGATCGGCGTGCGGGATGATGGAACGAGCCGCATTGGATATGCTGGCTATGTCTGTCAGCAGCTGCGCGAGAACGCCCTCTATGATGATGAAACCAACGTGCGGATCGTCGATATTGGCAAAGTGAACCAAGGGACCGATTTTCGATCGGCCAGCCTTGGCCATGTAGCTTGTAAGGACGAGCGGGACCTTGGGGTTTGATCTCCGCTGGCGCTTACGCCCCGTCGGGAAAGGGTCCCACTTAAATTTGCTGTTTTACGGCGCCACGTTGGCGGCCGCTTCGAAAAATGCACGGATTTCTGCGGCCTTGAGCTAAGTGGGACCCTCACCGCTAAGTGAGCGCGCCAGGGTCCCACTTCATTATGCGCCAGATGACCGGCCCGCGGCAGCACCCCTCTTCTTAGCTGCCGCTCAAAGCCCCGTTTTCCGCCACTAAGAGGCGATTGAGAAGCCCGCCGCCAAATCTACGATTGACCCGCACGACTCCAGCCGCTCTTGTCATAGCGATGTCTAAATGCCGCCCGACTCTAGACAACGAACCCGGCCACACGCGGCCCACAGAACTAACGAAACGCCCGGTTTTCCGCCATTCATCCCACGGTGTCCCGCCCTATGTCGAGAAATCCCGGTCACTCCAGCATCAAGTGTCAACTAACAACCAGCAGAAAGCGCGCATCCTGATAACAGGCATAGTTGAGCGCATCGAGCCCGCGCGCGATGAAGGGGTCATAGACGGTACCAACCGGGATCAGCCTTGTCCCGAAATGCGGCCCGGCCAGCCCCAAGGCGGCGAGGATCAGGAAGAAGTTATTCTCAGCGATCCCCAGTTCGATATGCTGGCCAGCGGCGTGGCCAGACCATTTCTGTGCCGATGGGATATTGGCGGCGCGAAACACATCGGCGAGCGCCTGGCGCCGGAACAACCCGCGCTGATTGACGAAACCGCCCAGATTGGTGGTCTGGGTAACATCAGGGGCTGTCGTGACGATCCGGTCGCCCAAGGGCTCGCCCGATTTGGCGAGATCGAGCAGGATTCGCCCAAATGCCGCCTGGGTCGATAATTCTGCCCCCTCTGGCACGGGCAGTCGCGGGGGCACCGGCACGGCAGGAGGGCGCGGTTCGGGCGATCGCCGGGCGAGCGCGCTGCGATCGATAAACGCCTTTAGCTGCGCTGCGACATTGTCACCAAGCCCGCCAAAGGGTGCCCATTCCTCGCCCGCCGCAATCCCCAGGCTGTCGCGCAACGCCGCAATCTGCGGCGGGTTCATCATGCCCGAATGATTGTCCTTATGGCCGGCGAGCGGCAAGCCATAGCCTTTGATCGTATAGGCAATGAACAAGGTTGGCCGATCATCATCGGCGCTATCGAAAGCGGCGCACAGCGTTTCCATGCAATGCCCGCCAAGATTGGTCATCAATGCGGCCAGCGCCGCATCATCATAGCTGCCCAGCAATTTGGCCACATTGGACCTGGTGCCGATATCGGCCATCAGCCGGGCCCGCCACGCCGCGCCCCCTTGATAGGTCAGCACGGCAAAATCGGCATTGGGGCAGGTATCGATCCATTCCTGGAGTGATTGGCCACCGGGCCGTTCGAACGCGGCGCGCTGCTGCACGCCATATTTCAGCGTCAGAACACGCCAGCCACAGGTTTCGAAAATGTCGTCAAAGCGGCGGAACATGCGGTCCGCCGTCGTATGATCGAGCGACTGGCGGTTATAATCGACCACCCACCAGCAATTGCGCAGATCATGTTTATAGCCCTCGATCAGGCATTCATAGATATTGCCCTCATCAAGTTCGGCATCGCCCATCAGCGCGATCACCCGCCCGGCCTGCCCCTCCGCCAGCGCGCCATGCGCGATCAGATAATCCTGCACCAGGCTGGAAAAGGCCGTGATCGCGACGCCAAGCCCAACCGACCCCGTCGAAAAATCGACCGGGATCCGGTCCTTGGTGCGCGAAGGATAGCTTTGTGCGCCGCCAAGCCCGCGAAAGCGCTGGAGCTGATCGAGGCTCTGCGTCCCGAGCAGATAATGGATCGCGTGCAGCACCGGCCCGGCATGTGGCTTGACCGCCACCTTGTCCTGCGGGCGCAGCGCGTGGAAATAGAGCGCCGCCATGATCGCCGTAATCGATGCGCAGCTCGCCTGATGGCCGCCAACCTTCAGCCCATCGCGTTTCTCGCGCAGATGATTGGCATTGTGGATCGTCCAGGCGGACAGCCAGCGCAGCCGGGTATCGAGCATTTCAAGCGCACGAAGGGTGTCTTGCCTGGTTTCGGTCGTCTGTGTTGTCTTGGCCATGTGTTCACCGCGCCTGATCAGGCTCCCAACAGCCAGTTGCGCGCGATTCCGTCAAGCCGCTGGCCAATCACTGGGCATTTTTCGAATTTGATCAGCCAGAATCGAACGATGCGCGGATTCAGCGCCCGGCGGGACCGATAGCCGTCCGGTCATCGGAGCATTCGCAATGAACCCCAAATCCTTGATCGACGTCGTCGTCGATGATTTACGCTATTATCTGCCCTATGAACTTGGCCGCTATTTTATCGCGGCGAGCGTGCTGGCGGGCATCATCTGGGTGCTGCGGCGAACCCGTTTCAAGTCGCGCCAGATTCAGCCGCGCACCGCAACCCGCGAGGATTTTCGGCGTGAGGTCGTCTCTTCGCTGATGACCATCTTCATCTACCTGCTGGTGGCGATTCCGATCGACTGGTCAGAACATAATGGCTGGATGACCTATGGCGGTGACGGTCATCCCTTTGCTTATAATCTGATGATGTTCGCCCTGATCGTGCTGGGGCATGATGCCTATTTCTACTGGACCCACCGGGCGATGCACACCCGGCTGTTGTTCAAGACATTCCATCGGCATCATCACTTGTCGACCACCCCGACGCCGTGGACCGCCTATAGCTTTGCGCTGCCCGAAGCGCTGGTGAACGCGATGTTTTTCCCCTTTTGGCTTATCCTTGTGCCGACCCCGGGAATCGTCACCTTCAGCTTTTTGACGGTGCAGATCATCCGCAACGTCACCGCCCATGCCGGGCTGGAGCTGCACCCGCGTTGGTGGCTGTCAACGCCCCTGACCAGTTGGATCAGCGCGACGACGCATCACGATCTGCACCATAGCGGCGGGTTCAACCATAATTACGGTTTCTGGTTCACCTTTTGGGACCGGCTGATGGGAACCGAGCACCCCCGTTACCGCGAAACCTTCACGCGGGTGACTGCGCGTCCCGACGCAACCGAATCACAGGGCCTTCTGTCAACACCATCCGGCCTGTGATTGCCTGGGCGGGGCGCCAACCTGGCCGCCCCGCCCTTTTTTGATGACTGGCTTGCGCCCATGACGGGGCTCTGACAGCAGCAGCCAATGAGCTTTTCTGAACTCGACCTTGTTGCACGCGGCGGGGCGCTTTCGCTTTTGGCGCTGATCACGGCAATGCTGCTGCGCGATCACCGCCACACCGTGCCAGCGCGGATGGCCAGCGCGCTGATTTTCGGCGTCGCCTGCAGCGTGATCGCTGAAGCGCATGGCCTGACCACTTTTGATCAGCCATTCAGCGCGGTGCTGTTGATCGGCGAAGCATCAATCTCCGGCTTTTTCTGGTTGTTCGTCCGCAGCTGGTTCAACGATGAAGCGCGCTTTGGCTGGGCAAGCTGGTCGCTGGTCGGCTTAACACTGGTCCTGTCGCTCACCAATTTCGCGCTATGGACACCCGAACGCGGCAATTTCTGGCCGACCGACCTGCCGATGCGCGCGCTGTGGCTGGGGCTGGCTTTGGCGGGACTGTGGGTCGCCTGGCAGGGGCGCGAGAATGATCTTGTCGAAGCGCGGCGGCGGGTCCGTATCGGCTTTGTCTGGGCAACCGGCAGCGCGGTCGTTGGCATCAACCTGATCTATGCAGCCAATAATCTGACATCGATCGAACGGACCGCCCCCGCAATGTCATTGGCGATCAGCCTGGTCACTCTGGCGGTGACCGGTGGCATTTGTGCGGCAGTGCTTGGTTTCAGACGAAGCGACATCTTTCTGAGCCGCCAGCCACCGGCACGGAGCGATCCCCCGGCCGACGACAGCGCCAGCGCCCTGCTTGCCAATCGCGTCCAGGCGCATGTTGCCGAACAACGGGCCTATCGCGACGAGACATTGACGATCGCAGGACTCGCCGCGCAGCTGGGGGAGCCCGAATATCGCCTGCGCCGGGCGATCAACGGACGCCTTGGCCATCGCAACTTTGCCGCTTTCTTGAACGGCTATCGGCTTGCCGAGGTCAAAGCCGCGCTGAGCGACCCGGCCCAGCGGGATGTGCCGATTCTGACGATCGCGCTGGATGCCGGATTCGGGTCGCTCGCCACCTTTAATCGCGCCTTTCGCGACAGCGAGGCGACCACACCGAGCGCTTATCGCGCCGCCGCGCTTGCGCCGCCGCGCGCTTGACAGTAATCGAACCGACCAATGCGGGTATAGTACAATGGTAGTACAGCAGCCTTCCAAGCTGAATACACGGGTTCGATTCCCGTTACCCGCTCCATTTCCCCTGCCCGAGTAACCCCATGACAACACCGACCCTGGCCGAGGCGAAGACGCAGATCATCGCCGCAGGGCGATGGCTGGATAGCAAGGGCTGGGCGCCTGCCACGGCGGGCAATTATTCGATGCGGCTCGCCGATGGGCGGTTCGCGATCACCGTTTCGGGTTGGCACAAGGGGCGGCTGACTGATTTTGGCGTGATGACGGTTGATGCTGAAGGGCGCTCGCTCGATGGCAAGAAACCGTCCGCCGAAACCGCGCTGCACATGGCGCTCTATGCGCGTTTCCCGCACGTGAATGCGGTGCTGCACAGCCATTCACCTGAGGCTGTCGGCATGAGCCGCGCCTATGCCGACGCCGCCAGCTACATGCTTGCGGGGCATGAAATGCTGAAGGTGCTGCCGGGCTTCACCACGCACGAGGCGCAATTCGACCTGCCGATCGTCGATAATAGCCAGGACATGGCGGACATCATCGCCGCGCTGGAACCCGCAATGCTGGCCGAATCGCCGCCGCCGGCCTATCTTATCCGCAGCCACGGCCTGTATGGCTGGGGCAAGGACATGGCCGAGGCGGAGCGCGTGATCGAGGGCGTCGAATGGATGATCGCCGCCGAACTCGCCGAAGCCCGTTTCAGAGAGAGCATGAAATGAGCCATTTGCAGATATTCGACGAGACTGACGGCACCAATGCGCTGCTCGAAACCGCCGATGCGGCCCTGATCGCGACCGAGCTTGGCCATATCGGCGTACGATTCGAACGCTGGCCAACCCGCGCCGTGGCAAGCGCCGACGATGTGCTGATCGCCTATGCGCCCGAAATCGACCAGCTGGTGGCCGCCGATGGCTATCAATCGATCGATGTGATGGCCGTCGCCCCCAATCACCCCGATCGCGCGACGATTCGCACCAAATTCCTGTCCGAACACACCCATGCCGAGGACGAGATTCGCTTTTTCGTTGAGGGCGAGGGGCTGTTCACGCTCCACCATCAGGGCCGTGTCTTCAACATGCTGTGCACCAAGGGTGACCTGATTTCAGTCCCCGCCGGCATGCGCCACTGGTTTGATATGGGCGCGAATCCCGATTTCAGTGTGATCCGGCTGTTCCTCAATCCCGATGGCTGGATCGCCAGGTTTACCGGCGACGACATTGCTGATCGCTTCCCACGCCACGAACCGGTCGCCGCCTGAGTGATCAGCGCGATCGTTACCGATATCGAAGGAACGACCTCGTCGATCTCCTTTGTGGCAGACGTCCTGTTCCCTTATGCGCGCGCACGACTGGGCAGCTATTGCGCGGCGCACCCTGAGCAGGTTGCGCCGATCCTGGCCGAGGTTGAAGCGATCGAGCCCGGCGACCCGATCGAAACGATGACGCGCTGGATTGATGAGGATCGCAAGATCACTCCGCTGAAAACGCTGCAGGGGATGATCTGGGACGCGGGGTTTAAGGGCGGCGCGTTCAAGGGGCATGTCTATCCCGATGCGGTCGCGGCACTGCAACGCTGGCACTCCGCAGGATTGAATCTCTATGTGTTTTCGAGCGGATCGGTCGCCGCGCAGAAGCTGATCTTCGGCTTTAGCGAGGCGGGCGATTTAATGCCGCTCTTCTCCGGCTATTTCGACACGACAACGGGGCCGAAGCGCGAGGCCGTGGCCTATACGCGCATTGCCGAGGCGATCGGGTTGCTAGCGGGTGAGATATTGTTCCTGTCGGATGTGTCAGCGGAAACCGATGCGGCCAAGGCGGCAGGCATGCAGGCGCTGCTGATCGATCGGGGCGGCGGGCCAGCGGATATTGCAAGCTTCGACGAGATAATAATCAACCCCGTTCGTGCTGAGTAGCGACCGAGTAGGCAAAGCCGTATCGAGGGCGCGTATCGAAGCACCGCCGCTGGTCCTTCGATACGCGTCTTCGACAAGCTCGGCCGCTACTCAGGACAAACGGATCAGCAGGGGTTCAAGCACATGAAACTAGGCGGCATCCACACCCGATCGATCCGCCGCACCGATGACGGCAAAGGCGCAACGATCCTCGATCAGCGCGATCTGCCGTGGAAGATCACCTGGGTAGAGCTGCGCGACGCGGCCACCGCCGAGCGCGCGATCCGTGAGATGTGGACGCGCGGTGCGCCGCTGATTGGCGCAACGGCGGCTTACGGGCTGGCGCTGGCGCTGGCCGAAGATGCGTCGGACGCGGGGCTCGAGGCGGCGCACAAGTTTCTGCTCGAAGCACGGCCAACGGCGGTCAATTTGCGCTGGGCATTGGATGATGTCGCGGCGCATGTCCGCCCGCTCGCTCCCGAAGCGCGCGCCGAGGCCGCCTTCACCCGCGCCGACCAGATTGCCGATGAAGACGCCGCGATGAGCGAGGCGATTGGCGCGCACGGCCTTGCCATTTTGCGCGATCTGCACGCGCAACACCCCGATCGCCCACTCAATATCCTGACGCATTGCAATGCGGGCTGGCTGGCGACGGTCGATTACGGCACCGCGACCGCGCCGATCTATGTCGCGCATGACGCGGGCATTCCGGTGCATGTCTGGGTCGACGAGACGCGCCCGCGCAACCAGGGCGCGCTGCTCACCGCGTTCGAACTCGCCAGCCACGGCGTGCCGCACACCGTGATCGTCGACAATGCGGGCGGCCATCTGATGATGAACGGCCAGGTCGATATGGTGATCGTCGGCACTGATCGGGTCGCGGCGAATGGTGACGTCTGCAACAAGATCGGCACCTATCTCAAGGCGCTCGCCGCCAAGGACAATAACATCCCCTTTTACGTGGCGCTGCCGAGCACGACCTTCGACGCGCAGACCCCGACCGGCGCCGACGTGCCGATCGAGGAGCGATCTGGCGAGGAAGTGACGCATGTGCAGGGTGAAGGCGGCGCGATCCGGGTGACGGCCTCAGGGGCGGCGAACCCGGCGTTTGATGTGACGCCGGCGAGGCTGGTGACGGGGTATATTACGGAGAAGGGCGTGAGTGGGACGATTTGAGGAACGCTTGAGTTGAAGCGATTCCGGTTGCAACCGCCAATTTACGTGCTACATAAATCCTAGGCCATCGACTCGGACTTTTAACCAAGCTCGGGATTTTTGAGCCTATGAAGATAGAATATGACCCAGTTAAACGACAACGGACGCTCAACGACAGAGGCTTAGATTTCGAGGCTATCGCCGAAGTTTTTGGGGGCTTCTATCTGAGCCGGACGGACGACCGTCGGGACTATGGTGAAACCCGATACGTCGTTCTCGGCGCGTTGGAAGGTCAGCCGGTCGTCTGTGTCTGGACACCTAGGGGTGACGCCGTTCGCGTTATCTCGATGAGAATGGCGGATGATGACGAACGCGAAATCTATCGACGAGAACTGGAGCGATCCCGATGATGCGCCGAAGCTCGATCAGGATTGGGCGGATGGTGCCGACGCCTTTGAGGGCGAGACATTGGTCAGGCGAGGCCGCCCTAAACTGGACCGGACCAAGCAGCATGTGTCGCTACGCCTCGATCAGGACGTAATCGACAGTTTCAAGGCAGCCGGACCCGGCTGGCAATCGCGCATCAATGAGGCGCTACGAGCGGCCGCACGGCTCTAGCAGCCTCCGCTTCCTCAAGGTCGCCGCGCCATCCGCTCCAAAGCACCGTCGATGGTCTCGTCCGCCTTCGCAAAGCACAGCCGCACGACGTTGGTCACCGCGTCCTGCGCATAGAAGGCGCTGACCGGGATGGCTGCGACGCCTGCCTCCTCGACCAGCCATTCGCAAAACGCCAAGTCGCCCATCGTAATGCCGCTGGCTGCCAAGTCGATCGACAGGAAATAGGTCGCCGCGCTCGGCAGCACTTTATAGCCCAGCCCCGTCAGCCCCGTCGCGAGCCGGTCGCGCGAACGCTGAAACCCCGCACGCATGCCGGTGAAATAGGCCATGTCCTTGCCCAGCCCGTAAGCCGCCGCCACCTGCAAATTGGGCGGGGTGGTGAAGGTGAGGAACTGGTGCGCTTTCGCAATGCCCTGCGACAGCGCAGGCGCGGCGCAGAGCCAGCCGACCTTCCAACCGGTGAGCGAAAAAATCTTGCCCGCAGACCCGATCTTCACCGTGCGGTCGCGCATACCCGGCAGCGTCATCAGCGACACATGTTCGCGCCCGTCGAACACGACATGCTCCCAAACCTCGTCGCAGATCGCGATGACGTCGTGCGAAACGCAGAAATCGGCGAGCAACGCGAGCTCCTCTGGCGTTGCCATCGTCGCGGTGGGGTTGAGCGGGGTGTTGAGGATGATCAGCTTGGTACGCGGGCTGGCGACCTTGGCGAGCGCCGCCGCCGTAATCTTCCACTCGGGTGGTTCGAGCCGCACCAGCCGCGCGGTGCCGCCCGCGCGCTGCACCAGCGGCAGATAGGCGTCGTAGAGCGGCTGGAACATCACCACTTCGTCGCCCGGCGACACCAGCGCGAGGATTGACGCCGCCAGTGCCTCGGTCGCGCCCGAAGTGACGATCACTTCGCTCGCATCGAGATCGAGCCCCTGATGCGCGGCATAATGATCCGCCACCGCCAGGCGCAGCGCTGGCGTGCCCGCCATCGGCGGATATTGGTTCGACTCGCCGAGCAGCGCGCGCGCGGCTTCTGCCAGCACATCCTCCGGCCCGCGCCCATCGGGGAAGCCCTGCCCCAGATTGATCGCGCCATTGGCCCGCGCGCGCGCCGACATGGCTTCAAAAATGGTGGTGCCGAGATTGGCGTAGAGCGGGTTCACACGCCGTCCTTGGGACAAAGCAGCATAAGCGTCAACGCAACCGCAGCCCGCCAATCCCCCGGCAGCCTGCGGCAAATCCTGCTGGTGTCCGGAATGTTAACAAGGGAGCCCAGTGTCCGGCGATGGAACGCGCCAAATGTCGGGCTTGTCCTAGCCCCAAGTTTCGGTACCCAAAGCGGGATGAAGCAGGCAAGACTTGGTGGCCAGGTAAAGGGGATGATCCTCCTCGCGCTGGTGCTGGTGGGCGCGTTTATTGCCCTGGCGAATGGCGCACTGACATCACCGGCCACGGCGTCCCGCGTGCCTTTGGCAGCGATCAGCCCCAGCGACCGTGATGGATCGAAGCCTAAACCATCCCCCGCAGAGGCAACCGCCACGCCGCCAGCTTCACCGTCGCCAGATGC
Organism: Sphingomonadales bacterium Ga0077557; assembly: GCA_001464615.1. GTDB lineage: Bacteria > Pseudomonadota > Alphaproteobacteria > Sphingomonadales > Sphingomonadaceae > Sphingomonas. The sequence continues at coordinate 54,034 of LNFI01000003.1, forward strand.
TGTTACCGCTTCGCCCACCGCTTATTTGATCAAGCATATCCTGCCGATCGAAGGCCCGCTGCACATGGGCGACCATTACTGGGACGAACGCGGCGCGCCAGATGGGCCCATGATGATCACGGTTGATCTCGCCGCCCAGACGATATCGGTGTTTCGCGGCGGCCATGAGATCGGCACGGCGGCGATCCTATACGGTGCCGACGACAAACCCACCCCCTTGGGTGTATTTGCAATCACCGAAAAAGATGCGGATCATGTCTCCAATCTTTATGATGCGCCAATGCCCTATATGCTGCGGATGACCAATGATGGCATCAGCATCCACGGCACGTCCGTCGCAGACGGGTATATGACGCATGGCTGCATTGGGGTGCCGACGCCATTTGCGCGCCAGCTCTTTGGGGCCGTGAAGCTGGGCGATCGCGTGGTCGTCACGCGTGGCAAGTTGATTGCCGTGGGCGACACGGTCGGCACGGTGCTCTAGCGTGTTCGCCGGGTGACGCTGGCGCCCACACGCGCGCCATAACGCCTAGCCATTTGGTGCAAATACACCATAGCGCTCGCGCCACGCCGCCACTTCATCCTGCAGATGTTCAGGGGCAAGATCTCCCGACAGGACAAGGCTGGCCACGTCGTTGTCGGGATGCATCAACATCTTCTTTGACCCATCGCTGAACCACACCGGGACCAGCCGATCGCACAGACTGTCGAGCACGGCGGCAGCCATGCCGCTCTCTATCGCGTCGCTGCCAGCAAGTGCGCGGACGTTGATCGAGACGCCTTCGAAGCAGTTCTGCGGCGCTTGAACGAAATTGATTGAGACGAGAAGGCCGGATCGATCGGGCCGGGCAGCATCGGGCATAGTCGCGACGCGTCGCCAGGCGCAGAACCATGTCCGGCAAATGCCAGGACGGACGTCATGGATACCGCACCCGCCGGAACGGAGATTGATGCAAGGCGTTCCCGCAGGTTTTGAGAATTCGGGCGTATTTACCGTCAGCACCGTGCAGCACGCCGTGCAATCGCCGCACTTGCGATCGGCCAGGACCGGTCCCAGCAACATGGTCTCCACGTCCGTGTCGGTGCGCATCCGCGTTGGGTGCCTCTACACTGATTGAAAAACAAGGGCCTGGCGCGAAGCCACGCCTCAGCGCCCGTCAGCGTCTACCGTGAAGACCATCGGCTTGCCGCGCGACAGTGGCTCCCACCCCGCCTGCAACGCCGCGCGCACCCCGCGACAAACAGTGGCGTCGTCAAGCTGAAGACGCCCGCGCTGCAGTCCCTTTAACAGCCGCTTGGGCGGCGGGAATTCCAGCACCGCCGCGCGCTGGGTATCCTGTTGCAGCAGCGCGACGGTCATGCCTTTCCACCCATCGTCATCGGACCATTGCGGCTCGCGTTGCAGGTGCCAGTCGTATTTGACGCCATCGACGTCGACGGTGCCGGTGTTGCTTCGAGCGTTTGACATAATGGCATCTGTAGCATGTCGCTTGACGCAAGCCACGCGTTGACCGTTGACGTGGGTGCGCGGTGCCACGACCGGGTGAGACGGGCCATGTCGGCACGATCTGGTATCTCCCCGGTGCTCGTGTAGGGATGACCACCGCGCTGTCCGCTTTGGGCAGCGCGCGCACCGACTGCAGGCAGGCGCATGGCACGCAAACATTCAAAACATGGCCCCTATGAAGACCCAAAGCCCAAGGACGAGGCGCCGGTAGAGGCGGTACCGTGCTGGCTATGTGGTCGGCCCACGGGCGAGACCATCGTCTGGCACCATCCCGTGCCAAAGAGCCGGGGCGGTCGCGACGTCGTGCCCATGCACCCGATTTGCCAGCAAACGGTGATCGCCAATTTTACAAATTCGGAACTCGAGCGTTACGGGTTGGATGTGGACGCGTTGCTGGCCAATCCTGCCATCCGCAAATTTGTCGATTGGGTCGCAAAGAAGGACCCGGATTTCACGGCGACGATCACAAAGAAGCAACGCTGACCGGCGTCCACCCGCCAGCTTGCCCCAGCTCGCCGCTATTTAGAGCGTGATGACGTTAGGTCGCTTCAACCTCAGACCCGTTCGGCCCCGGATCAGGTCCGGGGGAAGTCGAAGCCCACGCGATCCGCATGCCCTTCGACTTCGCTCAGCAACCATTATCAGCATGTGTCCATTGTGAGCCTCTGGCGAGGACGGCGTTAGCGAATGTGAGGAGTTTTCTG
>LNFI01000004.1 GCA_001464615.1 Sphingomonadales bacterium Ga0077557
CGCATCGGAACGCTACTCGACACCTTCCCGCCACACGAATGCGCAAGCTACCTCCGAAACAGCGGATACGCCTCAATCTAATCAGGACAGACTCTAGGCCGGATTCAGGTTTAGTCGACTCTTCTCTCGAACTGCCGCCAAACAAAAGTTTCCGACAGTCAGCCGACATCCAGATTCAACCGCCAATCCGCAACGATCAGCCATGGTCGACCGATCAGTTTTTGACCCGAATGTCGACGCCCCAAATCCGCCATTCCTTCTTTTCAGGGTCAGTCTCGGTCGGGTCGGCGGATCGCCGCAGCATGACGACACCTTCGCGGTGCGCAGTGGTGCCTTTTTTCCGGTTTTTGACGTCGATCGTTGCCGTCACCAGGATATATTGCTTGCCGTCGGTCATCTTGATCGCCGTCGGTTCGCCGGTAACCGGTTCGAAGACGCTATAGATTTTGAACCCGTCGCTGAACGTTTTCAGCGTCCCGCGCGTATCGCCGCCGCGATCGCCCCACAGGACATAGGCTTTGTCATAGTCCCCAGCACGGATGAAGCTGAAATAGCGATCTACCGTTTCCTTGGCGGCAATGGCACTGGGCGAACTGGCTGGTTCATCACCGAGTATCTTCTTGCCAGGCGTCGCTGCCTCCGGCGCCTTGGCCATTTGCTGATTATTGGCCGCTCCTTCAGGTGCCGAACAACCGGCGACGAGAAGGGCCGAAATCAAGGAAATCACGACGGAAAAACGCACGCTACCACCTCTTTTTTTGGCCTGCCGCCTATTGGCAGACAGGGCGGATAGAGGCAAGCGCGGCAGGGCCAAACCGCCCTTTTCAAGCAAAAAAGCCCCGACCGACCGTTGGTCGCCGGGGCCTTTGGTGATGGTGGGCGCGGCAGGGATTGAACCTGCGACCCCACCCGTGTGAAGGGTGTGCTCTACCACTGAGCTACGCGCCCGAAACCTCGATTTCCGATAGGTACGGGACCAAAGACAAGGGCGGCGGTTTCCCGCCGCCCCAACCATGATGCCTTTAGCATGCGGCCAAAGCTTGTCCAGCCCCGGCCAGAAAAGCTTAGTTTACCGAATCCTTCAGGCCCTTGCCGGCCTTGAACTTTGGTTGCGACGACGCCTTGATCGTCATCGGCTCTCCAGTGCGCGGGTTGCGGCCCGTCGACGCCTTGCGCTTGCTGACAGAAAAAGTGCCGAACCCAACCAGGCGGACTTCATCGCCCTTGGTCAGTGCGGTCGAGATTGAATCAAAAACCGCCTCAACGGCTTTGCTTGCGTCGCCCTTTGTGAGGCCTGACGCATCAGCGACTGCCCCGATCAATTCCTGCTTGTTCATCCGTTGGAACCCCCGTCTCTTGCGATTGCAAATTTATAAAATCAATTGAGTCACGGCGCGGCCGGACGACCAATAAGGCTGCTTGGCAACAGCCTGTCAAAGCAAATCCGTCATAATTTGCGCCCGACAGGCTAAATTATGACGGATTTCTAGGCTTTGAGGTGTGGTTAGCCGTTTCAGTGGTGCACTTCGCCGCCCACAGGGGGCACGCCCGCTGGCGGGAGCGCAGCCAATTCGTCAGCGTCGCTCCAATCGATCGCCGTCAACGGCTCCGTCAGCGCGAGTCGCAATGCTTCATCGACATGGCGGATCGGAATGATCTTCAGCCCCTCGCGGATATTGGCCGGAATTTCGGCCAAATCCTTCTCATTTTCCTGCGGAATCAACACAGTGGTGATCCCGCCGCGCATCGCCGCGAGCAGTTTTTCCTTCAGGCCGCCGATCGGCAACACCCGTCCACGCAGCGTAACCTCGCCCGTCATGGCGACATCGCGGCGGACAGGGACACCCGTCAATGTCGACACGATTGATGTCACCAGGCCGATGCCGGCGCTCGGCCCATCCTTGGGCACCGCCCCTTCGGGCAGATGGACGTGGATGTCCTTGCGGGCGAAAATGCTCGGCTTGATGCCATAGGTCGGCGCGCGCGCCTTGACGAAGCTCATCGCCGCCTCGACCGATTCCTTCATCACATCGCCCAGCTTGCCGGTGGTGCGCACCAGCCCCTTGCCCTGCACCGTGACGCTTTCGATGGTCAGCAATTCACCGCCCACTTCGGTCCAGGCAAGCCCGGTAACGGCGCCGATCTGATGCTCTTCCTCGCCCATGCCGAAGCGATATTTCTGGACACCGGCATAGTCGGCGATGTTTTCGGCGGTAATGACCACGCTTTCCATCTTGCCTTCAAGGATGCGGCGCAGCGCCTTGCGAGCCAGCCGCGCGATCTCGCGCTCCAGCGTGCGGACGCCAGCTTCGCGCGTGTAATAGCGGATCAGCGCGCGCAGCCCGTCGTTGCGCAGCTCGAATTCACCGGGCTTCAAGCCGTGCGCCTCGATCTGCTTGGCGATCAGATGACGCTCGGCGATCTCGACCTTCTCGTCCTCAGTATAGCCCTCCAGCCGGATGATCTCCATCCGGTCGAGCAACGGCTGAGGCAGGTTGAGCGTGTTCGCCGTCGTCACGAACATGACGTCGGACAGGTCGATATCGATTTCCAGATAATGGTCCTGGAATTTCGAATTCTGTTCGGGATCGAGCACTTCGAGCAGCGCCGATGCGGGATCGCCCCGGAAATCCTGGCCAAGCTTGTCGATCTCATCGAGCAGGAACAACGGGTTGCTGGTCCCGGCCTTGCGCAGATTGGTGACGATTTTGCCCGGCAGCGAGCCGATATAGGTCCGCCGATGGCCACGAATCTCGGCCTCGTCGCGCACGCCGCCCAGTGACTGACGCACGAATTCACGCCCGCAGGCCTTGGCGATCGACTTGCCAAGGCTAGTCTTGCCGACACCCGGCGGGCCGACGAGGCACAGGATCGGCCCCTTCAGCTTGTTGGTGCGGGCCTGCACCGCGAGATATTCGACGATCCGGTCTTTGACCTTCTCAAGCGCATAATGATCCTCATCAAGGATCGCCTGGGCGGCTTCGATATCCTTTTTCAGCTTTGATTTCTTGCCCCAGGGAATCCCCAGCAGCACATCGAGATAATTGCGCACGACCGTCGCCTCGGCCGACATCGGCGCCATCGTTTTCAGCTTCTTCAGTTCGGTGGTCGCCTTGGTGCGGGCTTCCTTGGAGAGCTTCAGCGTCGCGATTTTCTGCGTGAGCTCAGCGATCTCATCGCCCTCGCCTTCCTCGCCCTCATTGCCCAGCTCGCGCTGGATCGCCTTCAGCTGCTCATTGAGATAATATTCGCGCTGAGTCTTCTCCATCTGGCGCTTCACGCGGCTGCGGATCTTCTTTTCGACCTGCAGCACGCCGAGTTCGCCCTCCATGAAGGCAAACACCATTTCCAGCCGCTTTTGCGGATCGGACTCGATCAGGAGCGATTGCTTGTCGGCAACCTTGACTTGAATATTGGCCGCAATCGCATCGGAAAGCCGGCCTGGATCGTCAATTTCGCCCAGTTGCACGGCGGTTTCGGCCGGCAGCTTGCGGTTGAGCTTGGCGTAATTTTCAAACTGATCGACCACCGAACGCATCAGCGCGGCAATTTCGCGTGATACTTCCACCGCCTGCTTCTCAAGCGCTTCGCCAGCTTCTTCACTGTCGAGCAGCTCGATATCGGCGACCATATGCCCGCCATCAGTGGAGATCTCGACCAGCTTTGCGCGCCGCTTACCCTCTACCAGCACCCGCACCGTGCCGTCGGGCAGTTTGAGCAATTGCAGCACCACCGCCGTTACGCCAATTTCATACAAATCGTCGCGATCGGGATCGTCCTCGCTCGGGTCGAGCTGCGCCACGAGGAAAATTTCCTTGGTATCGTTCATCGCGGCTTCGAGCGCGGCGACGGACTTGTCGCGGCCAACAAACAGCGGCACGATCATATTCGGGAACACGACGATGTCGCGAAGCGGCAATACGGGATAGGTCTTGGTCATGCAGTCTCCGGCGGCGCCCAATCGGGACGCCAATTCTTCTTTATATGGGGATGGTCACCGTTCCATCAATCGGCTTGTGGCAGGATTTGCGATGCTGGTGCTGATTGCTGCCGCACCGCCGCGCAAAGGCGAGCCGCCGATCACGACACAAACCCAGAAATCCGGGGGCGTGATTGATCCCGACCAGGCCAAACTCGATTTTGAAAGTGCCGATCTCGCCATTGAGGTCTTCCCTGACAAAGAAGCAATTTCAGCCACGGCGACCTTGGTTTTCAAGGCCAAGGCGGCGCTTGACCGGTTGGTAATCGATCTCGATCGCAACCTGCCCGTCTCAGCCATCGCCATCGATGGCAAACCGATCTTGTCCAAAAGCTGGGCTAATCCGCAAGGCCAGCTTGTCATAACCCTGCCGCATGACGTTGCCGCTGGCACGCATGTAACGGCGCGGATCAGCTATGCCGGCACGCCGCATGTCGCGGTTCGGGCCCCCTGGGACGATGGTTTTGTCTGGGCGAAAACCAAAAATGGGCAGCCCTGGATAGCGTCCACCGCAGAAGGCTATGGCTGCGACCTGTTCTGGCCCTGCCTTGATTTCCCGACGGGTGAGCCTGGCCAGGTAACGCTGCACATTACGGTGCCAAAAGGGCTTTCGGCACCTGCCAACGGCGTGTTGCTGCGGACAGACACGCTCGCCAATGGCCGGACGACTTGGCATTGGCGGATCAAGCACCCGAATAGCTATGCCATCGCCCTTACCATTGGGCCCTATGCGGTTTTGACGGACAGGTACAAAAGCCGTTTCGGGAACGAGATTCCGGTATATTATTGGTATTTGCCCGGCGAAAGGCAGAAGGCAGAAGCCCTATTCGCCGAATTCGCGCCGACGATCGATTTTTTCGAAAGCGTGATTGGTCCTTATCCCTTTGCAGATGAGAAACTGGGCGTGGTCGAAACACCGCATCTCGGCATGGAGCACCAGACGATCAACGCATATGGCAATGGCTATGCCAAGGCGATTGAGGGGTTTGACTGGCTGTTCCAGCACGAATTGTCGCATGAATGGTTCGGCAACCAACTCACCGCGGCGAACTGGGACGATTACTGGCTGCATGAGGGCTTTGGCAGCTATATGCAGCCGCTCTTTGGCCAGTGGCGCGAGGGCGATGCCCGGTACGCAGCGATGCTAGATCTCCAACGCGGCAAGATTGAAAATCGGGCACCGCTGGTATCAGGCACCATCCGCACCGAAGAAGATGTCTATGAGGCTGCCAAAGGCGGCCCTGCAGGTGATATCTATTACAAGGGCAGCTGGACGCTCCACACCCTGCGCTGGCTGATTGGCGACGCTGCCTTTTTCGAGGCCACGCGTCGATTGGTCTATGGCCGGCCCGATCCAAAGCCGGGCAATTTCACCCCGCGCTTTGGATCTACCGGCGAGTTCGAAACCCTGGTCGCGGCGGTGACGGGCAAGGATTATCACTGGTTTTTCGACGCGTATTTGCGCCAGGCGCCGCTGCCAGAGCTAATCACCACCCCGCGTGATGACGGCCTGGCGCTGGCATGGAAACTGCCCACCGACCTCCCCTTCCCAATGCCGATTGAGGTGAAGGTCAACGATACGGTCACCCGCATCGAAATGTCCGACGGTCATGGCTGGATCGCAGTGCCCAAGGGCGCGCATGTCGTGATCGATCCGATGGCACGAGTGCTGCGGCGTTCAGTGGCGGTGGAGGCGATGCAGGCCTATCATAAAGAGCGAGCAGGGGGCGGTTCGTAGGCGGTGATTGCGCGCCGAGCGTATCAAGTGTATCACTATTGCAACACAGATAGGAGCCAAGGCGATGTTGCCGACCAGTGATCCCGTAGGCCTTCCGGGCCTCGCCGCGCTGGGATTTGGCATTGCGCTCTTTGCCGTTGCCCTGCTGGGCGCACGATTACGCGCGCGACGTGACGCCGCTGAACAAGGCGGCAGGCGGGCCAATAGCTCCATCCTGTGGATAGCCCTCCAAGGTTTGGCGATTGGCCTGGCCGGCGCTGGCCCGATTTATGTCGTGCTCGATCCGCTCTCGTCAGCTTCATTGATCACGGCGGCGATAACCCTGGCACTGATGCTGGGGGCGGTTTTCCTGTTTGACTGGTCATCACGGGCAATGGGGAAAAACTGGGCGCTGGTCGCTCGCACCCGGACCGATGCCAGCCTGGTGACAACGGGGCCGTTCGCCTATGTCCGCAACCCGATTTACGTCGCGCTCGGCCTGTTCATGGTCGCGATGGCGATTGCTTTTGGCCACACGAGGATGCTTATCATTGCCATGCCGCTCTTCGCCTTTGCCACCTGGATGCGCGTATCACTCGAAGAAAAGCTGCTCCGGGCTGAATTTGGGGCGGCCTATGATGCCTATAGCAACCGCGTGAAGCGTTTTGTGCCGGGTCTGCTCTACAGCAACGTGCGTTAAATCTGAACCACCTCCGTTCGGCCTGAGCGAAGTCGAAGGCCAAGCGGTGCGCCCTGTGCTTCGACTTCGCTCAGCACGAAGGCCGGGGTGACGCCGCCCGCATCACCCTGCTAAGCGCGGTCCATGTCTGTCTCTGTCAAGATTTGCGGCCTTTCCACGGCTGAAACGCTCGATGCCGCCGTTGCGAACGGCGCGGCCTATATCGGCCTGCTTTTCTATCCGCCCTCGCCTCGCTATGTCGCGCTTGGCCAGGCCGAAGCGCTCGCGATGCGCGTGCCCGATCATGTTGGCCGGGTTGGTGTATTTGTCGATCCTGACGATGCATTGGTCGATGCCGCCATCGCCGCCGGAAAACTGACTGACCTGCAGCTCCACAAGGTTACCCCCGAACGCGCAGCGGCCTTGCGAGCTCGAACTGGCTTATCGATCTGGGCAGCTGTTGCGGTACGCGCGCGCACCGATCTTGATGCCGCGCGCGGGTTTTCGGGCGCAGCAGACCGGATTTTGTACGACGCCAAGACACCCGACAACGCGGCCCTCCCCGGCGGAATGGGGGTTCGCTTCGACTGGGGGTTGCTGAACGGCTTCAGCCATCCGCTGCCCTGGGCGCTTTCGGGCGGCTTAGACGCCATCAATGTCGGCGATGCTGTCCGCCAGACCGGGGCGACGCTGGTCGATGCCTCATCGGGCATGGAAACAGCGCCGGGCATCAAGGATATAGACAAGATCGCCCTGTTCCTTAAAGCCTGTGCCGCATTATGAACGCGCCCCTTTCCCCCGCCCCCAATTCCTTCCGCGCACAACCCGACGAACGCGGCCATTTCGGCCAGTTTGGCGGGCGCTATGTCGCTGAAACGCTGATGCCGCTCGTGCTGGAGCTTGAGGCGGAATATAACCGCGCCAAGGCCGATCCCGCCTTCCACGCGCAGTTTGATGATCTGCTCGAACATTATGTCGGCCGCCCGAGCCCGCTTTATTATGCTGAGCGCCTGACCGAGGAACTGCGCAAGGGTGCAGAGCCCGGCATGGGTGCCCAGGTGTGGTTCAAGCGCGATGAGCTGAACCATACCGGCGCGCACAAGATCAACAATTGCATTGGGCAAATCCTGCTCGCGATGCGCATGGGCAAGACGCGGATCATCGCCGAGACCGGCGCGGGCCAGCACGGCGTCGCGACCGCCACGGTCTGTGCGCGCTTCGGCCTGCCCTGCGTCATCTACATGGGCGCGCGCGATATCGAGCGGCAGCAGCCCAATGTGTTCCGCATGAAGCTGCTTGGGGCCGAGGTGCGCCCCGTGACAAGCGGTGCGGCGACGCTGAAGGATGCGATGAACGAGGGGCTGCGCGATTGGGTCGCCAACGTCCACGACACCTTCTACATCATCGGCACCGCCGCTGGTCCCCATCCCTACCCTGAGCTGGTCCGCGATTTTCAGAGCGTGATCGGCAAGGAAGCCCGCGCACAGATGCTGAGCCGTATCAACCGCCTGCCCGATTTGCTGGTGGCGGCGATTGGCGGCGGATCAAACGCGATCGGCTTGTTCCACCCGTTTCTCGACGATGCCGAGGTGAAGATGCTCGGTGTGGAAGCGGCAGGGCATGGCCTCGACAAGGAGCATGCGGCATCGCTGGCGGGCGGATCGCCCGGCGTGCTCCATGGCAACAAAACCTATCTGCTGCAGGACGAAGACGGTCAGATCACCGAGGCGCATTCGATTTCGGCGGGCCTCGATTACCCCGGCATCGGCCCCGAACACGCCTGGCTCCGCGACATCGGCCGCGTGGACTACACCAGCGCCACCGACACCGAGGCGCTCGATGCGTTCCAGCTGCTGTGCCGCACCGAGGGCATCATCCCCGCGCTCGAACCCTCCCACGCTATTGCGGCGGTAGCGAAAATCGCACCGACGATGCGCCAAGACCAGATCATCCTGGCGAACCTGTGCGGGCGCGGCGACAAGGATATCTTCACCGTCGCCGAGGCGCTGGGAACGGCGATATGAATCCCGCTCAATTTGCAATCAGCTGTCATGCTGAACTCGCTTTAGCATCCACCGCGCCACAACCCCGACCAACGCGGGCGGGGAAGTGGACCCTGAAACAAGTTCGGGGCGACGTTTGGGTTGGCGAACGGCGCGGCGGCAAGGACATTTTCACCGTGGCGGATTCCCTTGGGGGAGAGGTTATGACTGAGCGGAGCAGAAATGCATTAGTCAATGCATCAGCTTTCATAATTCCTTTTGTCACCATTATCGTCTTTCGGGACTGGTACGATGACGGCCAGATTGCGACCGGCCCCGAGTTTTTCGTCGTCTGCTTTGCGATGTTCCTTGGCGCTTGGTCGGCGTTTTGGCTGAGGAAAGTCGCAAATGACTAGTCGCCTCTCCGCTGCCTTTCCCAACGATCGCGCTGCGCTCGTCACCTTCGTGACGGCTGGTGACGGCCCTACGCCTGCGATCCTCGACGCGCTCGTCGAAGGCGGGGCGGATGTCATTGAGCTCGGCATGCCGTTCACCGATCCGATGGCCGATGGTCCCGCGATCCAGGCGGCGAACCTGCGCAGCCTCGCCGCCGGCACCACCACCGCGCACATCCTGCAAATCGCCAGCGATTTCCGCGCCCGCCACCCGAATGTCCCCCTCGTCCTGATGGGCTATGCCAACCCGATGCTCCGGCGCGGCCCTGATTGGTTCGCCAACCAATGCGCCAAGGCAGGTATAGACGGCGTGATCTGCGTCGATTTGCCGCCCGAAGAGGATGACGGCCTTGGCCCCGAACTCCGCGCAGCCGGCGTCGATTTCATCCGCCTTGCTACCCCCACCACCGATGCAGCGCGGCTGCCGGCAGTGCTCGATGGCGCGAGCGGGTTCCTCTATTATGTCTCTGTGGCTGGCATCACCGGTCTGCAGCAGGCCGCCCAAACGTCGATCGAGGATGCTGTCGCCCGGCTAAAGGCACAGACCGACCTGCCCGTCGCGGTTGGCTTTGGCGTCCGCACCCCTGAACAAGCGGAAGCGATCGCGGCGGTTGCCGACGGGGTCGTCGTCGGATCGGCCATTGTCGAGATCATCGCCGAACACGGCGCTAATGCGCCCGCCCCGGTTACCCGCTATATTGCCTCGCTCGCTGCCGCGATCCGCACCGCAAGGAAGATACCCGCATGACCTGGCTCAGCAATGTCCGCAACGCGCTGTCGTTCGTCGTTCCCAAAAAGGAAACGCCCGATACGCTGTGGCACAAGTGCAAGGGGTGCGGGCAGCTGATCTTCGTCAAGGAATTGGAGGATAACCTCCATGTCTGCCCAAGCTGCGCGCATCATGAGCGCATCGGGCCCAAGACGCGCTTTGGCTACACCTTTGATGGCGGCACCTACACCGCCCTGCCACAGCCGCGCGTCCAAGAAGACCCGCTGAAATTCCGCGATACCAAACGTTATGCCGATCGCATCAAGGCGGCGCGCACCGCCACCGGCGAAGGTGACGCCCTGGTTAATGCCCGTGGCAAAATCGGTGGCCGGTCGGCGATCGTCGGGGTGCAGGACTTCGCTTTCATGGGCGGATCAATGGGCCTGGCAGTTGGCGAAGCGTTTGTTGCGGGCGTTGAGGCCGCGATTGCCGATCATTGCCCCTATATCATCTTCACCGCTTCGGGCGGCGCGCGCATGCAGGAAGGTATTCTTTCGCTGATGCAAATGCCGCGCAGCACCGTGGCGATCCAGATGCTCCACGATGCCGGCCTGCCCTATATCGTCGTGCTGACTGATCCCACATCGGGCGGCGTAATGGCCGCCTATGCGATGCTGGGCGACGTGCAAATCGCCGAGCCCAAAGCGACGTTGGCCTTCACTGGCCGACGGGTGATTGAAAACACGATCCGCGAAAAGCTGCCCGATGATTTCCAGACATCCGAATATTTGCTCGCGCACGGCATGATCGACATGGTCAAACCCCGCAAGGAACTGCCCGAGACGCTCGGCAAGCTGATCGAGTTTCTGTGCGCGAAGCAGGCGGCGTAACAGCCTTCACGACAGCCCCAGTCAACCATGGCAGATAACGCCCGCTCTTCATCGCCCGAGGTGCAGGCGCAGCTTGATCGGCTATGGGCGCTGTCGCCCGGTGCCGATATCTTGGGGCTGGAGCGGATCACTGCGCTGCTCGACCGGCTTGGCAACCCGCATCGGTTACTGCCGCCTGTGCTGCATGTCGCTGGCACCAATGGCAAGGGATCGACCTGCGCCTTTCTGCGCGCCGCGATCGAGGCGGCGGGGCTGACCGCCCATGTCTATACCAGCCCGCATCTGGTGCGCTTCAACGAACGCATCCGGTTGGCGGGTCGGCTGATTGACGATGCGATGCTGGCCGCGCTGCTCGAAGAAGTGCTCAGTGCTGGCAGCGATATCGGCGCGAGCTTCTTCGAAGTCACCACCGCCGCCGCCTTCCTCGCCTTTGCCCGCACCCCCGCAGACGCTTGTATCATAGAGGTTGGGCTCGGCGGCAGGCTGGATGCGACCAATGTCATCGCAGCGCCAATCGTCACCGGCATTGCCCAGCTCGGCCTCGATCACCAAAGTTTCCTGGGCGACACGATCGAGCAAATCGCGGGAGAGAAAGCGGGGATTGCGAAGCCAGGTGCGATGCTGGTGACGATGCGCTATCCGCCGTCGGTGGCGCAGCGCGTTGGCCGCGTTGCCAAATCGGCCAAGGCATCCGTCAGCGCGCTTGGCACAGGCTGGCAGCTTGGGGTCGGCGACAGCGTCCGGTATGAAGACGAAAATGGCGTGATTGAAACTGGGTTGCCCCGGTTGTTCGGCCCGCATCAGCCTGAAAATCTCGGCCTCACCATCGCCATGCTGCGCCACCAGAATGTGCTGAGAATTCCCCCTGCCGCCTATCGTGCCGCTGCCGAATGGGCGGAATGGCCCGCGCGAATGCAGCGGCTCAGCCCTGGCCCGCTGCTCGCCCGACTGCCCGCCGGCAGCGAGCTTTGGCTCGACGGTGGCCATAACGCCGCCGCTGCCATCTCGGTCAGTACAGGCCTTGAAAGTCGCGCCGGCAAGCGCCCGGTGCATCTCGTGCTAGGCATGCTGGTCAATAAGGATGCGCGTGGCCTGTTGCTGCCCTTTGCCAGTTATGCGCGCTCGCTTCAGGCAGTGCCGGTCCCCGATCACGCGCATCATGCGCCTGACGCGCTGGTGGCGGCGGCTGAAAAACTGGGCCTGCAGGCCTCCACCGCCGCCGATATCAGCGCAGCGCTGGACGCTATCGCCGCCCGTGCTGATCCCGCCAATCCGCCGGTCGTGCTGATTCTGGGCTCGCTCTATCTGGCTGGCGGGGTGCTGGCGGCGAACGGCCAGAGACCCAGTTAGTTATTGCGATTGACTTGCAATAGCAGAACTTCGATACCCCTTATCATTGATCGGGAGATGTCGTGATGTTCGCTGCTGAAAACTTTACCCGGCCTTTGCCGCACCCGCTTCCCCTCACCCGTGATACCGCATTGTTTCTGTTCGCGGTTCGGCGGCTTGGTGCGCACGGGCTCGCCGATGCGCAGCTCGCCAATCATTTTGTCAGCGCCTTCGGATCAGGCTTTCAGCGCCCGCTGATCACGTTGCGCGTGATGATGGCCGAGATCGCAAGCGTGGCGAGCACGCCGATCATGATTGCGCCGTGCTGCTGCATGCGGATGACCGCATCGGAAGCAACGCTGATCGAGGTCATGCGGCGACTGAGCGGTCAACCGCTCGCCGCCCGCGCCCTGCTCGCCGATCTGCTCGGCAACCGCTGCGTCGATGGCGTGCTGGCAACGATGGCGCTGGTCGGGTCGGCCTTTGCCGATGCCGGGCGCTGCATCAAGGGATAGCGTTACCCGTCAACTCGCCAGACGCTCGCCGTCCTTCGTGTCTTCCACGCCCGCATCGCCAATCGCCTGATCGACCAACCCCTTGCGCATCATCCACCAGAACAGCAAAACGCCCGGAAAGGCGACGATCGTCGTCATCCAGTAAAAGGTGACATAGCCGAACTGTTCGACCAGCCCGCCTGCCGTCGTCGCGGTCAGCAGCCGCCCGACGACGCTGGAGGCAGCCGAAATCAGCGCATATTGCGACGCCGTATAGCGCAGATCGCACAGCGCCGCGAAATAGGCGACGACGGTGACGCCGCCGATCCCGCTGGCAATATTCTCAAAGCCGATCGCGCCTGCCAGTCCCCAGTTGGTATGCCCGGCTCCGGCCAGCACCGCAAAGCTCGCATTGGAAATCGCCATCAGGATCAGGCTCAGCAATACTGACGTCTTCATCCCCAGCCGCGCATACATCGCACCGCCGATGAAGATTCCGATCAGATAGGCCCAGAAACCTACGCCGACATCGTAGATCGCGATTTCGTCATTGCTGAAGCCCAGATCGTTGAGCAGCAGCCGGAGGGCAATCTGACCCAATGTATCGCCGATTTTGTGGATCAGAATGAACAGCAACACGATGATCGCGCCGTTACGCTGAAAGAATTCGCTAAAAGGGCCGACGATCGACGCCACGATTTCCGCCATGCCACGTTTTTCCGCGGGCGCGCGGTGCCGCTCGGGCTCGCCCAGCACTAACCCCGTGATCATCGCCGGCAGGGCAAAGCTCGCACAAGCCAGATAGGCCCCTGCCCAGCCAATCCGCGCCGCCAGCACCAGCGCCAGGGCGCCCGCCGCGACAGAACCGATTCGCCAGCCATATTGCGTCATCCCTGATCCGACGCCGAGCTGATAGGGCTTCAACTGCTCGATCCGGTACGCGTCGATGACAATGTCAAAGGTCGCCCCGGCAAAGCCGACCAGAATCGCCGCCGCCACCGTTGCGCCAATATCCGTGGACGGGTTGACCAGCGCCAGATTGGCCACAGCGGCCATCACCAGCACACCAGCAAACAACAGCCACGACACACGCTGCCCTAGCCCGCCGATGATCGGCAGCCGCACGCCATCAACCGCCCACGCCCAAAGCGGCTTCAGGTTGTAAACAAGGAACCCCAGCGTGAACGCCGTGATGGTTTTCTTGTCGATGCCGTCCTGCGCCAATCGGCTGGTCAGCGTCGCGCCGATCATCGTATAAGGAAAGCCGGACGACACACCGAGGAAAAACGCGGCAAGCGGCGCCTTTTCGACATAGGGCCTGATGCCAGACAGCCAATCATCCCCCGCCGCTGTCGCCATCGCCCACTTGCTCCCCGCCAAATTCAGGCCGACACTAGCCGGAAAACGGGAGAAGGACAGCCATGAACGTGCATGCACCGCAAGGCTTGCGACCGACCGAGGGCCAGCTTGCGCTCGCCGCTATCCTCGCCCGGGGCGGGACGCGGGCGAGCACCGGAATCACCCATGTCGATGCCGCCGCCTATACCTCTGCCGATCGCCATGCGGCAGAGCAGGCGCATATCTTCGCCAAGCATCCGCTCATTATCGCCCCATCGGCGCTGCTACCCGAACCCAATATGGCGGTGCCGCATGACGGCTTTGGCAAACCGCTGCTGATCACCCGCGACAAAAGCGGCACCGCGCACGTCTTCCTGAACGTTTGTCAGCACCGGGGCACCCGGCTGGTCGAAGGGGGTGAGCCGGTTTGCACGCCGAAGCTCATCTGCCCTTATCACGCCTGGACCTATGGCCTGGACGGCACACTTACCGGCATGCCCCGGCCAGAAACCTTCCCCGGTCTCGACAAGGGCGATTTCGGGCTGAAACGATTGCCGACGGTCGAATCAGGCGGGCTGATCTGGTTCGCGTTCGACGAGGCCGCCGATTTCACCGAGGCCCACGCGCTAGGGGCAGATTTCGACGCCTTTGATCTGCCCGGTCATTATCTTTTCCGCCGCAAAACGCACCGCGTTGCAGCCAATTGGAAGCTGATCATGGACGCTTTCCTTGAAAGCTACCATGTCCAGCGGCTGCATGCGGGGACGATCGGGCCCTTCTTCAAAGACGGGGTGACGACGGGCGACCAGATCGGCCCGCACCAACGCTCCGCCGTTGGTCGCGAAGCGGATCTGGTGGCGGCGGCGGGGAGTGATTGGCCGCAATTGCGCGCGGCGATCACCTATACCTATCAAATGTTCCCCGGCACCGTGCTGATCGTTAGCCCCGATTACATGAACCTGATGATCATGATGCCGCAATCGGCTGGCGAAGTGCTGGTCGAGGACTTCATGCTGATCCCCGAAGCGCCCGCCACCGACAAGGCGCGCAATCATTGGGAACGCAGCTGGGCATTGCTCGATGGCCAGGTGTTTGCCGGCGAGGATTTCCGCGCGGCCGAACTGGGGCAACAGGGCCTGGCCTCCGGTGCGATCGACCGAGTCACGCTCGGCACGCTCGAAACCGGCATCCGCCATTTCCACAACGCGGTGGAGGCGCGACTGGCCTGAGGGTCAGCCGCCAATCGCCTTCAGCAATCCCTCAATCCGGTGCGCATTGGCCCCGAAGTCACCCTCGCCAACGCGCGAAACGGATCGGATATCGATGCGCGTGCCTGACTCGGTCGGCGTCAGGCGAATGACGACATCGTCCTTGAAGCCCCACCAGCTGGCCGTCTCGGTCGCTTCAATCCGGCCGGCTGCCGCATCGGCAATTGCGACCGGCCAGCCGCGCGCGGTTACCGTCCGCAGTGCCGTGTCGAACACCTCGGCTGGCGGTTTGGCGACCGTCAGCGGCTTTAGCGCCGGATACCCAGCGGCCTGTTGCGCGGCCAGGGCGGGATCATACACCACGCTGTTGCTGCCCGCGCCGCGCACCGCCGGGGTGATCGCCACAAACTGCGGTGGGCTGACGGTATCGGTGGTGATGTCGTGAATGCGCGGTACGCCCCGGCCGTTGATGATGATCGCCACGAGCACGGCGAGCGCACCAATCCCTGAAATCGCACCGCCGATCGCTACCCGCCCGCCCCGGCGGCGCACCAGGGCGATCAGGCAGATAATCCCGCCAATCCCCGCCACCAGCGATCCAAGCGCAAACAGGCCAAGCCCCGCCACCCAGGGCAGCACGCCAGATTTCACCAGCGGCCCGGCCAGCAGCACCAGCACTGCCAGCGCCATCGTCACGCCCGCAATCGCGGCAGTTCTTTTCCCCGGCATTATGATTCCCCTGTATCAGATCGCTGTTTTGAACAGAGTGAAGCCAGCGGGCAAGCGCTTCGGCATTTGGCCGGCGTGAACAGCCTCAATCGCGCCGATCGCCAACAGCAAGTCGCGCTGGGTATAGGGTTTGCCCAAACAGCCATCCGCCAGCGATTTCGCCTCGACTGGGCATTCGCCGGTGGCGAACAGCACGGCAATCCCGGCCTCATGAGCAGCCCGGGCGACATCAATCCCGCTGCCGTCGCTCAGGCTGACATCGGCAAGGACCATGTCGATCGCCTGCCGCTCAATCAGGGCGACCGCATCCTCAACCCGATCTACCGTGGCGACGATTTCGAACCCTTCGTCGGTCAGGAATCGTTCATTGTCAAAAGCGATGAGCGGTTCATCCTCAACGATCATCAAGCGGAGAAATCGTCTTTTCTTGCGTTCAAACATTGCCACGCCGTCACTCCTGCCGATCGATCGACCGCCGATCCTCTATTATTAGAGCCACAACGCACTTGCGCGCATTTTCTTTGCATTGAGCACGCAAATAGCCTGTATCAGCGTCCCCATGCCCCCATCCGATCCCCAGAATCCGCCCCGCGAAGGCAATCGCATCGCCAAATTGCTCGCGCGCGCTGGAATCGCTTCTCGGCGTGAGATCGAACGGATGATCACCGAAGGCCGCGTTGCCATTGACGGCAAGCCGATCGATACGCCGGCGACGATCCTGTCATCGCTGCGCGGTGTAACGGTTGACGGCAACCCGGTTCAGGCCCCCGCCCCCGCTCGGCTGTTCCTTTATCACAAGCCAAGCGGTCTGCTGGTCACCGAACGCGATCCTGCTGGTCGGCCGACCATCTATGACAAATTGCCGAGCGATTTGCCGCGGCTCGTGCCGGTCGGACGGCTCGATCTCAACACCGAAGGGCTGTTGCTGCTCACCACCGATGGTGAATTGAAACGCCAACTTGAGCTGCCCTCTACCGGCGTCGAACGCGCCTATCGCGCCCGCGCTTATGGCACCGTCACCCAGGCCCAGCTTGAGGACCTGATCGAGGGTGTCGAGATTGAAGGCGTGCGCTACGGATCGATCAACGCCAATCTTGAACGCCGCACGGGGGCCAATGTCTGGATTGAGATGATCTTGACGGAGGGCAAAAACCGCGAAGTACGCCGCGTGCTCGAATTTCTCGGGCTAAAGGTCTCACGGCTGATCCGCACCCGCTATGGCCCATTCCTGCTCGGCGATCTCGCGCCCGGCGAGATTGGCGAGGTCCGCCAGCATGACGTCGTCGCTTTCCGCCGCGATCCTACCCGAACCCCGGCGCCCGACCATGCCAAGCCACCAGCATCGCGCAGCCGCGGTGATCGCACTGCCGCGCCTGACAAGACCGATCGCCCCTATCGCGCGCCAAAGCCCGGCCCGGATGCCGCTGATCCGCGCAAGGCCCCGCGTGCCCCGGCACCAGCCGCGATCAAGCCCAAGCGATTCTATGACGCCAAGGAAAAAGGCGGTGTTACGCCGACCAAGCCCGCGCGGACGGCCGCGCGCAGCGACACCAGCGCCCGCGCGCGCCGCACCGCCACTGATCCTCGCCGTAAAGAAGGCGAACTGGTCGATCGGCCGCGCGGCCCAGCGCCCGGCGCGCGCCCCGCGAAACCGGCACGACCTGGGGCCGGCAAGCCGCGCCCATCACGGACAAGGCGCTAAACGATGCGCGTGATTGCCGGACAATGGCGCGGTCGCCCGATCGTTGCGCCCAAAGGTGAAGCCACCCGCCCCACCGCGGACCGCACCCGCGAGGCGCTGTTTTCGATGCTGATCAGCCGGATTGGCAGCTTTGAAGGGTTGGCAGTCGCTGATCTCTTCGCAGGATCGGGCGCGCTGGGGATCGAGGCCCTGTCACGCGGCGCAGCGAGCTGCCTGTTCGTCGAACAGGATCGCCCGGCGATCGACGCGCTCCGCGCCAATCTCACCAAGCTCGGCGCATCGGGCGATGTCCGCGCTATTTCGGTATTGTCGCTGGGGAGTGCGCCCGCGCCGCTCGACGTGATCATGATGGACCCGCCTTATGGATCGGGCGCAGGCGCGGTCGCGCTCGACAAGCTCGCCCGGCTCGGCTGGGTTAGTCCGGCCAGCTGGGTCAGTATTGAAACCGCCTTTAACGAACCCGTCACCGTCGCCGGGTTTCAGATCGATGCCGAACGTACGCATGGCAAGGCACGGATCACCCTGCTGCGTCAGCTGGTCGGCTGACGCCGAACCAGCATGAGCCCACCTAGGCTCAGGCCCGCAGCGACCATCAAATACACGCCGACCAATGCCAGCCCGCCGCGTTCGGCCAGCGCCTGCGCAACAATCGGGGCAAGCGCGCCGCCAATGATTCCGCCCAGATTAAACGCCAGCGACACCCCGGTATAGCGCACCCCAGCGCCGAACAGCGACGGCAGCCAGGCGCCCAGTGGTCCATAGGCAAACCCCATCGCAAACAACGCGAACGACAGCCATAACCAGACGATCACCAAGGAAGCTGCCCCCAGCATCGGCCCCATCGTCAACCCGGCAATCACAGCGCCAGCAAAGCCCCATCGCAGCATCGTCCCCGTGCCGAAGCGATCGGCCAGCGTGCAGGACAGGACCACCCCGGCGGCGAGGAAGGGAATCGCGAGCAATTCGACAATCAAAAAAGCCTGGCGCGAATGGCCCAAAGTCGTCGTCCCATAGCCAAGTGCAAAGGCGGTCGCGATATAGAACAACGCAAAGCACGCGATCACACCAAAGGTGCCGGCGAGCGTGCTGCGCAAATCATGCCGCAGCAGCTGCGCGATCGGTACCTTGGGCAGCGCCCCGTGCTTTGCCGCTTCAGCAAAGGCAGGCGTCTCTGTCAGCTTCAGGCGCACCCATAGCCCAACGAAAACCAAGGCTGCGCTCGCCAGAAACGGCAATCGCCAGCCCCAGGCGCGAAACTGATCGTCGCTCATCGTCAGGCCAAGGATCAGGAAAAAGCCGTTCGCGGCGATGAAACCGATCGGCGCGCCCAGCGGCGGGAACATCCCGAACCGGCCCGTCCAGCCCGGCGGTGCATTCTCCACCGCCAGCAACGATGCGCCGCCCCATTCGCCCCCCAGCCCCAACCCCTGGCCGAAACGAAGCACGCACAGGATCAGCGGCGCAGTCCAGCCAATCTGCGCATAGGTTGGCAGGAACGCGATCAGCACCGTCGATCCGCCCATCAGCAGCAATGAGGCAACCAGCGTCGATTTGCGCCCGACCCGATCGCCAAAATGGCCAAAAATCGCCGCGCCCACCGGTCGGGCGATAAAGGCCAATCCAAAGCTGGCATAAGACAGCAGCAGCTGTGCCGCCTTGTCCTCCGCCGGAAAAAACAAAGGCCCAAACACCAAGGCGGCAGCGGTCGCGTAAATATAGAAATCGTAGAACTCGATCGACGTGCCAACCAGGCTCGCCGTCAACACGCGGCGCTGGGCGAAAAGCGGGTTGGGGGTTCGGGCGGCCATTGCTCCGCCATAACGATCCTGGCGCGCTTGGCGAGGGCCGGCGCGTCAGGCGGCGCCCATGGCGCGAATGACGCTAAGTCCAACCCAATAAAGTCCGCCAGCGAGCGCCATCACCGCAGGCAATGTCAGTAGCCAGGCGAGCGCCATGTTCAGAATCGTCCGCATCTGCAACCCGGCCCCGCTGGCAACCGACGCCCCGGCAACGCCCGATGACAGGATGTGGGTGGTGGAAACCGGCAAGGCAAAAGCATCGGCCGCCAAAATCATCGTGGCGGCGGTCAGTTCAGCCGACGCGCCCATGCCATAAGTGAGGTGCGATTTGCCGATCTTCTCGCCAACCGTGATGACGATCCGCTTCCAACCGACCATCGTCCCCAGCCCCAGCGCAACCGCGACCGCGATCTTCACCCATAGCGGAATGAAGCGCGTGCTCGCTTCCATGCCCTTCTGGAAATCAGCGATCGTCTTGAGTTCGGGATCGGAAAATGTCGCATGGACATTCTTTCCCTTGGTCACCAGCTTGCTAGTGTCGAGCACCAGATACAGGTCATTGCGCAACCGCGATGTCGCGGCGGATGGCACATTGGCGAGTGATCCATAGCCCGATACCGTGCTGGCAATCTGGCGTGAAACGGTGTCGATCGCTGCAAAAACGACCGGGTCATTAGCAGATTTGGTCTTGAGCGCGCTGGCAAGGATTTCGCGGGCGGTGCCCAGCGGCACCGTGGCTGATCCGGCATGCCCGGCAAAAACCGATGCCGCAGTGGTCGCCTGTTGAACAAAGGCCGGCGCGTTGACGTCCGGTCCGCGATTAAGCGCATAGGCGGTTGGCGCGCAGCCGATCAGGATCAGCATGATCAGGCCCATCCCCTTCTGCCCATCATTGCCGCCATGCGCGAAGGAAACGGCGGTGCAGGTGAAGATCAGCAGCGCTCTGATGCCGCGCGGCGGCGGCGCATTGCCTTCGGGCTTGGTATAAAGCTTGGGATTACGCAGCACACGTTTCATAATCAGCAACAGCAACAACGCCGTGCCAAAGCCGATCAGCGGTGCCAGCGCCAGCCCAGTCAGCACTTCCTGCGCCTTGCCCCAATTCACCCCCGATGTTGCCCCAGCGCCTGCCGACAGGATCTGGTTGGCCAATCCAACGCCCAGAATCGATCCGATCAGCGCGTGGCTAGACGAGTTGGGCAAGCCGACAAACCACGTGGCCAAATTCCAGAGAACAGCGGCAATCAGCAGTGCGAAGATCATCGCAAATCCGGCCGCACTGCCGATATTCAAGATCAGTTCGACAGGCAGCAAGGTGACGATCGAATAGGCAACCGCCCCCGATGACAGCATCACGCCCAGGAAATTGAAAAATCCGGACCAGACCACCGCCACCGGTGCCGTCATCGAATTAGTGTAAATCACGGTTGCGACGGCATTGGCGGTATCGTGAAAGCCGTTCACGAATTCAAAGCCAAGCGCGATGATCAGCGCCACGCCCAGCAGGATGATCGTCGCCAGCGCCAGCGTCTCACCAACCTGCGCCGTTTCGCTGGCGATGCTGTATCCAGCAAAGCCAAGCCCCCCAATGATTGTCAGGATGAAGAGCAAGCGCCCGATTGGGTTTGGGGGCACATCCAGCGCAGGACGATCAAGCGAGGGCGCGCCAGATGCTGCGCCCGGCAGGGCTTCGGTGGAAAAGGAATTGCTGGCCATGAGTCTTCCGTGGCGTGCTTCTATGTCAGTCGGATGACAGTCAACGCCACCTCTGCGCGCCCTTAGCGGTGAAGCAGCCGATCGATCAACAGCCCGGGCACGAATAAGCGCATGAGTTCGGGATAATGCGG
The DNA here is from genome assembly GCA_001464615.1 of Sphingomonadales bacterium Ga0077557. Taxonomy (GTDB): domain Bacteria; phylum Pseudomonadota; class Alphaproteobacteria; order Sphingomonadales; family Sphingomonadaceae; genus Sphingomonas. Next base: position 20,858 of record LNFI01000004.1, read on the forward strand.
GTCGTTGCGTCAGCGACCAATTGCCGATCAGGCGTCAACGCCACCCACAATCATGACTCGCGCGCCAACACCGCCGCCATGGCCGACATCACCGCCTGCAACGCCTTGACCGGTCGGATCATCACCCGGAAATTGGTGATCTTCCCCGCGTCGTTCCAATGAATAATGTCGACGCCGTTGACCTGAATGCCATCCAAATCAAGCGCAAATTCCAGGACGGCAGAGGTCTCGCCAATCCATTCCTCGACATAACGGAAACTCGGCGTCCCCAGCACCGCCTGGGCTGCCGATAAATATTTGATCGTGATCGCTTTGCCCAATTGCGGGGTATGCACGGCGGGGGACTGAAAGACGCAATCATCGGCGATCAAATCATGCAGGCCGTGCGGATCGCGTGCCTCCATCAGCCGATACCAGTGATCAATTGCCGCCGCCATGCTGCCCTCCCCGAATTCTCGCCATCACGCTATCAGCTTCGCCGGGCAGCACAAGCGCGCTTGCCCGATGCGTCACCGTTCCCTACCTGTTCACCGATGAGTCTCCCCGCTGAAACCCCACAGGACCCGCCCTATATCCGCGGGCTCAATCCCCCGCAGCGCGAGGCGGTGCTGACGACTGAAGGGCCCGTGCTGGTGCTGGCGGGCGCGGGCACCGGCAAAACGGCGGCGCTCACCGCCCGGCTTGCGCACCTGCTCTATACGCGCAAAGCCTATCCCAGCGAAATTTTGTCGGTGACCTTTACCAACAAGGCCGCGCGCGAGATGCGGCACCGCGTGCGCGCGATCGTGGGCGATGTGGTGGAGGGGATGCCGTGGCTGGGCACCTTCCACGCGATCGGCGCAAAGATGCTCCGGCGCCATGCCGAGCTGGTCGGGCTGCAATCAAACTTCACCATTCTTGATACCGATGATCAGCTGCGGCTGCTGAAGCAGCTGATCATCGCCGCCGATCTCGATGAGAAACGCTGGCCCGCCCGGCAACTGGGCGGGATGATCGATGGCTGGAAAAATAAAGGGCTGACCCCCGCCGATATCGATGCGGGTGAGAGCGAAGCCTATGCCAATGGTCGCGGGCAGGAGATGTACGCTGCCTATCAGGCGCGGCTGATCGCGCTCAATGCCTGCGATTTCGGCGACCTGCTGCTCCACATGCTGACCATTTTGAAGCGCGACCGAGAGGTCCTCAGCCAGTATCAGCAGCGCTTCCGCTACATCATGGTCGATGAATATCAGGACACCAACAGCGTCCAGTATCTCTGGCTCCGCCTGCTCGCGCAGGAGCGCAAGAACATTTGCTGCGTGGGTGACGACGATCAATCGATCTATTCCTGGCGCGGCGCGCAGGTGGAAAACATCCTGAAGTTCGAGAAGGATTTTCCGGGTGCCAAGGTCATCAAGCTCGAACAGAATTACCGCAGCACGCCGCACATCCTCGCCGCCGCATCGGGCGTGATCGCGAATAATTCAGGCCGCCTTGGCAAGACATTGTGGACGGACGAGTCGGAGGGCGAAAAGGTCAAGGTGCTCGGTATCTGGGATGGCCCCGAAGAAGCCCGGCGCGTCGGCGAGGAGATCGAATCAGCACAGCGCGGCGGCAAATCGCTCGATGAAGTCGCGATACTCGTCCGTGCTCAGCATCAGACCCGTGAGTTCGAAGACCGCTTCATCGCGATCGGCATGCCCTATCGCATCGTCGGCGGGTTCCGCTTTTACGAGCGCGCCGAAATCCGCGATGCGCTCGCCTATCTACGCGTCGTCAGCCAGCCCGCTGACGATCTCGCCTTCGAACGGATCGTCAACGTCCCCAAGCGTGGCCTTGGCGACAAGGCGGTCCAGAAAGTGCACCTCCTCGCCCGCGCGCAAGGCGTGCCGCTTACCACCGCTGCCGCCCGCATCCTCGATACCGACGAGCTGACCCCACAGGCCCGCAAGTCGCTCGGGAATTTCGTGATCGACATGGCCCGCTGGCGCCAGATGGCCGCCGACCTGCCCCATCCCGAACTCGCCCGCCAGATCCTCGACGAAAGCGGCTACACCGCCGTGCTCCAGGCGGAGAAGTCGACCGAAGCGTCAGGTCGGCTTGAAAACCTCTCCGAACTCGTCCGGGCGATGGAGGAATATGAAAACCTCGGTGCGTTCTTGGAGCATGTCAGCCTCGTCATGGACAATGAGGCGCAGGCTGAGGATGCCAAGGTCACCATCATGACCATCCATGCCGCCAAGGGGCTGGAATATGACACCGTTTTTCTGGTCGGCTGGGAAGAAGGGCTGTTCCCCTCGCAGCGCGCGATCGATGAAGGCGGGCTCGCCAGCCTGGAGGAGGAACGCCGCCTCGCCTATGTCGCGATTACCCGCGCGCGGCGCCGCGCGATCATCCTCCACGCCGCCAATCGCCGGATCTATGGCCAATGGACATCAAGCATCCCCAGCCGCTTTGTCGGCGAATTGCCGCCTGCGCATATCGACACCGAGAGCAGCATGTCGGGCGGCGAAAGCCTGTGGCGGGCCAATTGGTCCGAACGGGCTGATCCCTTCGCGGACGTTGCGCGTGGCACTGGCCGCGGGCCCGGCTGGCAGCGCGCGGCGGGCGTCAATCCTGGCGGCGGCTTCACCAGCCGCACTTTTGTTCGCGAACCGTCAAGGGTTGTCGAGGCGCGCGCGAGCGCAGTCAGCATCGGCAACAAGGGCCGCGACGACGTGTCCCTCGGCCTGCGGGTCTTCCATCAGAAATTCGGCTATGGCGTTATTGCGGAGATTGAAGGCAATAAGCTCGAAATCGATTTCGAAACCGCCGGGCGCAAGCGCGTAATGGATAGCTTCGTCACGGTCGGCTGAACCGCACCGTTGCTTCAACCGCAATCGTCGCTCTCGTGCAGGCCCTGAATCGATCCCTCAGGCGCGATCGACCATCATCAGCGTCACACCGGCATAGCGTGGCTCGACAGGATCAAACAGCTCGATCGGCACAAACGAGCGGTCAGTTAGCTTGATATCACCAAGGCCGCTCAGCCGGTAGGTGCCCAATTTCAGCTCACGCGGCGGCTTGCCATCGCGCTCAACGGCGACTGCATCGATGTGAAGCTCGTCATGCTTGGTATACATGATGTGCGGGGCCAGCGTCACCAAACCGCGATTATAGACGGCAGTCAGGCACAGTCGGCGGACAATCGCTTCAAGGATTGTCGGGACCGGGCCGGTCGGGGCGTTGTCATCGCCTTGGGATTCGGGCTGCTTCATAACACCGTCCTAGCACAAAATGGTGCAGTGCAACAGATGGTGATGCAGGCGCATCGAACAAGTTTGCGGATGGGCGAATTTTCCGTCAATCGAGGCATTAGCGACATCAGTTTTGCCGCGCTGATCGATGCCCATGAACCGAACCGGATTGCACCGCCATGCCCCACCCGTTGATCGCTAAGCTCAATCTTGCCCCGCATCCCGAAGGGGGCTGGTACCGCGAGACTTTCCGCCAGCCGGCACCCGGCGGTGGTCGCGGACTGGCGACGGCGATCCTGTTCCTCCTCGAACAGGGGCAACGCTCGCACTGGCACCGGGTTGATGCGACCGAGCTGTGGCTGTGGCACGCTGGCCACCCGCTGCTGCTGAAAATCGACACGGAAACGCATGTCCTGGGCGGCGCGCCGTTTGGACGGGCAGCTGCCGCAAGCGATCGTTCCCGCCCATGCGTGGCAAGCTGCTGAAACGGTGGATGGCTGGGCGCTGGTGAGCTGCGTGGTGACGCCGGCATTCGACTTTGCCGGGTTCGAACTTGCCGAACCCGGCTGGTCACCCTTGGCTTAGCGTCTTAAAATACCGCCTTCGCCGACGCTTCCTTCATCATTGCCTGGCGCACCAGCGGCACCGGGGGGCCGCCATAGCTGAGGAACGCATCATGAAAGCCCTTCCACGCCTTGGCTCCACCCCGGCTGGCCGTCCAATCCGCGCGTAATTTGCGGATCATCAGCTTGCCGAGCGTATAGTTGAGATAGGCCGGGTCATAAGTACCCCGCGCCGATTGTTGGCGTGCCGTGCCCTCATCCTGATGGCATTCGGTGACGAATAACTGCCGCGACTGCTCCTGCGTCATCGTGCCGGAATGCAGCCGGATCGCCGACAGGAACCGGCAATCACGCAACAGCGCGTTCCCTAGCTGGCCGATATGCGTTTCGGGATCGCCCTTGTTCAGCCCGGCCTCCCACATCATTTCCTCAGCATAATGCGCCCAGCCCTCGGCAAAAGCATAGCCGACGAACAATTGCCCGAACAAAGAGGGTGATCGGTTGGCGTGGAGGAACTGGACGAAATGGCCCGGCATCACCTCATGCACTGACGTAAACAGCAGATCCTGCTTGCCGGGGACAAACCCGTCCTGCACCTCCTTGCTCCAGCTCGGATCAGGCGGCGAGATGTAATAGACTGACGGAATGCCCTTATCGAACGGCCCAGGCGGATCGATATAGGCGGAATTCTGCCGATTATAGGGTGGGCTTTCCTCGACCAAAGCCGCTTCGGTGCCGGGGATCGAGACCAGATCATGATCGATCACAAACGCCCGCAACATCGGGATTTGCCGACGTGCCTCAGCCACCGGGCCGCCATCAGGCTTGTTGGCGTTCATCTTGGCCGTACACGCCTCAATCGTCGCCCCAGGCGCAAATTTGGCGCAGGCCTCGGTCAACGCCGCCTGATTGCGCTTAAGATCGGCCAAGCCAATCTTTTCCAGCTCGGCGAGCGGGGCATCGACACCCTCGGTCGCGGCAAGCATGCGGGAAAACCGCTCCGCCCCCAGCGCGAAATCCTGCGTTGCAGTGCTGCGCTGGCTCTCCAGCCATGTGCCAATCTCGCGCATGGACTTGGCAGCCGACTGCGCCGCCACGTCGAACTGCTGCTGCAGCGCAGGGTCCTTGACCTCGGCAAACGCCTTTTTGGCGTCCCCGGCATAAAAATCGGCAAAACCGTTGAAACCGGCCACGCCATAATTGACGAAGCTCAGCGGCATCGGGGTCTTCAGATTGGCGCGGATATTGGGCGCCTGCGCCGTCACGCTGTTGAAAAACTTGATCATCGCCTTCATGCGCGTCGGCGCATCGGCATAGGGCCGGGCGATATAGACATTGGGATCAAGCCCGCCGCCAACATAATAGGTTGGATTGTGGTGCGGCTGATCGGCGTCTTCCAGCCAGAACAACTTACCCTGCGCCACCTTGACCAGATAATCGCGCTCGAACCGATCCGCGTCGGAAAGTTTGGTGGCATCAAATTTGGCCGCAGCGGCAATCGTCTCTTTCAGGAAATCGCCCTGTTTCTTTAGGCCCGCAGCGCTCCAATCCGGCAATTGGCCGTCAAATTCATGCTTGCCCTGGTAAACGGCATTGGCCGGGTCCAGTTCGAACCAGCGGTTGACGAAATTGTCGCGAAACTTCGTCCAGTCGCCAGCCTGTGCCATTGCCGCCATTGATCCAGCGGGCACGGTCGCCACCGGCCCGCACCCCGCCAGCGCCAACAAACTAGCTGCCCATAATATGCCGATACGCATCCACTGCTCCCATGTGAGTCGATGGACACGAAGCTGGCAGGTTGCGCCCATTCCCGCCAGCCCCAAGACCGGTCGGCGATGGGCTGGCGCCATTGAACCGGTCAAGAAAAGCTTGGCGGCGCGAAGCAAACGCTGATTGCCCCGCTGGCCAGTTGCGATCTAAAGCCACTGCAGATGACCACGCCGACCCACCCCTTTCAAATCGACAATTTCGTCTATTACTGGGCGGCCCGTTTCACCATGACGATCGCCCAGAATGCGATGATCATCGTGATCGGCTGGCAGACTTACACAATTGCGCGCGAGAGCATGGGCCCGAGCGGCGCGGCGGCGCAGCTGGGGCTGATCGGTTTACTCCAATTCCTGCCCTTGTTCTTTTCCACTCCGATCACCGGCTGGGTCGCGGACCGGTTCGATCGCCGCTGGATCACCCGGGCGACGGTGACGCTGCAGATCCTGTGCGCGCTGGCGCTCGCTCTTGTGACCTATGCAGGAACGATGACCCTACCCGTATTATTTACCGTCGCCGTCGCATTGGGGTTCTGCCGGGCCTTTGCTGGCCCTGCCTTTGGCGCGCTCGCGCCCAATCTAGTGCCGCGGGAAATTCTGCCAACCGCCATCGCGCTCAGTTCGATCTCGTGGCAGGTTGGCACGATCATCGGGCCAGCGCTTGGCGGGATGGCTTATGCTTGGGCTCCCTATGCAGCCTATGCCTTGGCGACGGCGCTGTTCACTGCGGCGCTGGTTTGCCTGATGCTGATTGGCCCGGTGCCGCGCACCACGATCCCTGGCAAGGCCCATCCGCTACGGCAAATCGCCGATGGGCTGGCCTATGTTGGCCAGAACAAGCTGGTCTTAGGAACAATCACGCTGGATCTTTTTGCGGTCTTTCTGGCCGGCACCACGGCGCTGCTGCCAATCTATGCCCATGATATCTTGAAAGTCGGCCCTTTTGGCCTGAGCCTGTTGGCGTCGGCGCCGGCAGTGGGCGCATCGGTAACCGCGATCTTTTTCTCGTTCCGCCCGATCAAGCACAATGTCGGCCCCAAAATGCTCTGGTCGGTGATGGTGTATGGCAGCGCGACCATCATCTTCGGGCTGTCTCAGGTGATGGCGCTCAGCCTGGCGGCGCTCGCCGTAGCGGGAGCTGCCGACATGTTCTCCGTCTATATCCGCCAATCGCTGATCCAGCTATACACGCCCGACGACAAGCGCGGCCGGGTGGGTGCGGTATCGCAGCTGACCATTTCCGCATCGAATGAACTGGGCGAAGCGGAATCGGGCTTTCTTGCTGCGGCGCTCGGCCCGGTCGGCGCGGTCTTGATCGGCGGCGGCGGGGCAATTGTGGTGACAATCCTGTGGACCTATCTGTTTCCCAGCATAAGACGCGCAAAGACGTTTGATCCTGCCGCGAATACCCCCGAAGATTTGCCCAAAGAGATGGAGGCCATCGCATGAAAGCCAACTCGATCCTGGAAACGATCGGCAACACGCCGCATATCCGCGCCAGCAAATTATTCCCGGATACAGAGGTTTGGATCAAGTCCGAACGCTCCAATCCCGGTGGGTCGATCAAGGACCGGATTGCGCTGGCAATGGTCGAAGCTGCCGAGGCATCGGGCGCGCTCAAACCCGGCGGCACCATCATTGAGCCGACCAGTGGCAATACCGGCGTCGGCCTGGCGATGGTTGCGGCCGTCAAGGGCTATAAGCTAATCTTGGTCATGCCTGAGAGCATGTCGATCGAGCGTCGCAGGCTGATGCTCGCTTATGGCGCGACGTTCGATCTTACCCCGCGCGAAAAGGGAATGCGCGGCGCCATTGAGCGCGCTATGGCGCTAGTTGATTCCATGCCCGGTGCCTGGATGCCGCAACAATTTGAAAATCCCGCCAATATCGATGTCCATACCCGCACCACGGCGCTTGAAATCCTGGCCGATTTCGCTGCGACCCCGATTGACGTGATCATCACCGGGGTCGGCACGGGTGGCCACATCACTGGCATTGCCGAAACGCTGAAGCAGCATTGGCCCGCATTGAAAGTCTATGCCGTCGAGCCTGCGGCTTCACCGGTCATTTCCGGCGGCGCTCCAGGGCCGCATCCGATTCAGGGGATTGGCGCTGGTTTCATCCCCACCAATCTCCATACCGCATCGATCGATGGCACCATCAAAGTCGAAGCAGGAGCCGCCAAGGAGATGGCGCGCCGGGCCGCCGCGGAGGAAGGCATGTTGATCGGCATCAGCTCCGGCGCAACGCTCGCGGCGATTGCCCAAAAGCTTCCCGATCTGCCCGATACCGTCCGCGTCCTCGGCTTTAATTATGACACGGGCGAGCGCTATTTATCCGTCCCGGATTTTCTGCCCGAAGGCTAAAACTGAACGTCGCATTTACCGAAAAACCCCAGTATCATGGCCGAGTCGTGGGGGCACGTTCAGGGGAATGGGAATGCGAAAGGCGATGATTTGCGTTAGCGTGATGCTAGCGATTCTGCAGCTTTGGCCGATGATTTTTGGTAATTCAGTGACGCCCGCGCAAGTGGCAGCGACGGCCGCACCAAGTGCCTTGGCGGCATCGATCGTCCCCGCCAAACGGGCGGCAGTACCCGCAAATGCCACCGTGGGAACGATCAAATTGGCAAGCCAAACGGTTGGTCAGACTGGACATATTAGCTGTTACCGTCATTATGAAATTGCCTTTGCTGCCTGCGCACCCAAAGATCGCGCCTGCCGCATGAAATCCGCAGACCAGTGGGATTTGTGCGAAGCAACAGGCTTTTGGGGCAACTAACTGGCCATCATGCTGGCCGGTCCGGGACAGGAGTCGGCGGTCGGAAGATGGGGCTGATCGAGTCGTTACGCCGCGATTTCGCTCTTTTGCCAATGATGACGGATATGTTTCATCTTGAGACTCGGGCGTGGCGCGCATCAGGCGGCCCGCCCCCTCTCTTCGCCAGTCCTGCTGCACCGCTTCGCGGATCGACCATTCTACGCTAAGGGCCGGAACGAAATGTCGTTCGGGCCCTTTTGATGCTGATGTCACCTGCCTTTTCTCCCGCCCCAGCAGATAGTCGGGGTTCGCTAAACCAGCGCCTGTTCGGTCGTCCCGGACGGGTAATGGGCATCACGCTGGCGGTGATTGCGACATCGGCAATTGCCGTGCCGACCGCGATCATTTCATCGATTTCACCCGCAAAGCACGCCCGCGTTTTGACGCCGGCGGCGCTACCGGTCATCCCAAAAGCGGTGATGCCCCCGGTCGACCCCGTCAGCCTGGCGGCGATCACGGCTGATGATGCCCGCGCCATCAATGCAACGATCCCGTTTACGACAGCGCCGGTGCCTGCTGCCAAGCCATTTCGACTGACCGACGCGCCGCTCGCATCGCTTCGAGCAATCGATTGCCTGGCGACGGCGGTTCTATATGAGGCCGGCGATGACTCGATCGGGCAGCGCGCTGTTGCCCAGGTTGTAATCAATCGCGTGCGCCACCCTGCCTTTCCAAAGACAATTTGCGGCGTGGTCTTTCAGGGATCGGAACGGCGGACCGGCTGCCAATTTACTTTTGCGTGCGACGGCGCCTTAATCCGGCATAGCTGGAATGATGCCGCCTGGGACCGCGCCCGCGCTGTGGCGCGAGAGGCATTAAGCGGCAAGGTATTTGCCAAAGTCGGCTATGCCACCCATTATCACACCGATTGGGTCGTGCCCTATTGGAGCGCCAGCCTGGACAAGGTGAGCGCTGTCGGTACGCATCTGTTCTTCCGCTGGACAGGCTGGTGGGGCACGCCACCGGCATTTAATCGCCAGATCGCCAGTGAAGAACCGGCTGTCGGCCAGCTTGCGCGCTTTTCACCGGTCCATTCAATGGGCCTTTATCCGGTTGCGGGGCAATTGGCGGCGACACGGGCAGAGCGCTTGGCCGCGCTCTTGGCTGCTGCCTATGCCGGGCCCGGCCCCATCGCGGGTGACGACAATGCCTTTCTAGTGACGATCGACCGAGACGCCGATCCGGAAGGCCTTCCCCGCCTTGCCGAAGCCGGCTGCGGTGACCGCCCCTATTGCAAATACATGGTCTGGGCAGAGCGCTACGCAGTACCAACCGCATTGCCGCTTGATCCATCGCAAGTAGCGACGATGGCGTTCAGCTATTTGCGCGACCGGTCACGTGGCTTTGAAAAGGCGCTGTGGAATTGCGATCAATTCCCCCGCGCCGATCGCAAGCAATGCATGAAGGTGCAGACATTTGTTCCCGGTGCTCAACTGGCTGACCGAGAAAGCAAAGGGCCCGTAACGCTCAGCCCGGTTGGTGAAAAAATAACCCGCGCTTCTGCGGCCGACCCCTTGCCTGGGGCCAGCGCAATCCTGCCCCAGAAACCTGCGCCGACACCGCCGACGCCCTAACGCCGGCGGTGTCGCCGCCTATCAAGCCGCTTCGAACATTTCAGGCGACAACGCCATAATCGCTTCTGCCCCGCCCTCGATCTTGCGGCGTAGCGCGCCAGCGTCAGGCAAAATGCGTTCGGCAAAATATCGCGCGGTCACCAGCTTGGCTTCAAGGAACGCCTTGTCGCCCTTGCCATCGGCCAGCGCCTTGGTCGCGGCTGTCGCCATGCGCAGCCACATCAGGCCGAGCGCGACGATCCCCATCAAATGCATATAGCTATGCGCGCCAGCACCGACATTATTTGGGTTGGCGATGCCATTTTGGACGAACCACAGAGTCGATGCCTGGAGATCGTTGGTCGCGCGCTCAAGCCGGGTCGCGAAGTCAGCCAACGAGGCATCCTGCTTTGCCACCGCGATTTCTTCGCCAAGCATCTTGAACAGCGTCTGCACCGCGCGGCCGCCATTGGTGGCAAGCTTGCGGCCGACCAGATCCATCGCCTGCACGCCATTGGTGCCTTCATAGATCATCGCGATCCGGGCATCGCGGACATATTGCTCCATGCCCCATTCGGCAATGTAGCCATGCCCGCCATAGACCTGCTGGGCATTGGTCGCGATCTCATAGCCCTTGTCGGTGCCATAGCCCTTGATGACCGGGGTCAGCAGCCCAATCAGATCATCGGCAAGCTGGCGCTCCTCCTCGGTCTGCGCGAAATGAGTGAGGTCGACTTGCAGCGCGCCCCACAGGCACAAAGCGCGCAGGCCTTCGGTCAGCGCCTTCGCATCCATCAACATCCGGCGGACATCGGGGTGAACGAACAGCGTGTCGGCCTTTTCGGTCGGCTCAGCGGCCCCCGTCAGCGCACGGCCCTGGCGGCGGTCATGCGCATATTGCACGGCATTCTGGTACGCGGTCTCGGCGACGCCCAGTCCCTGCATACCAACGCCTAACCGCGCCGCGTTCATCATGATGAACATGGCCGCCAGCCCCTTCATCTCGTCGCCGACCAGCCAGCCCGCCGCACCGTCATAGTTCATCACACAAGTCGAATTGGCGTGAATGCCCATCTTGTGCTCGATCGACCCGCACGAAACGGCGTTGCGCGCGCCCAGCGAGCCGTCGTCGTTGACGAGGAACTTGGGCACAACGAACAGTGAAATGCCCTTCGAACTCTCCGGCGCGCCCGGCGTCTTCGCCAGCACCAGGTGGATGATATTCTCGGTCAGGTCATGCTCGCCCGACGAAATGAAGATCTTGGTACCGGTTATTGACCAGCTGCCGTCCGCCGCTGGTTCAGCGCGCGTGCGGATCAGGCCGAGATCGGTGCCACATTGCGGCTCGGTCAGGTTCATCGTCCCGCCCCATTCGCCAGACACCATTTTGGGGACGTATTTTGCCTTTTGCTCAGGGCTGCCCTTGACGAGCAGTGATGCAATCGCGCCGTGGGTGAGGCCGGGATACATGGCAAAGGCCATGTTGGCCGACATCATATATTCCTCAAACGCCGACGAAACGACGTGCGGCATTGCCTGGCCGCCAAATTCCTCTGGCGCGCCAAGCGTCGACCAGCCCGATTCGACAAAAGCAGCATAGGCCTCTTTGAACCCCTTTGGCGTCGTCACACTGCCATCGGGATGGCGGGTGCAGCCCTCTTGATCGCCAGACTGGTTGATCGGGAACAGCACCTCGGCAACGAACTTGCCGCCTTCCTCCAGCACCGCATCGACCACATCAGGGGTAGCGTTCTGAAAGCCCGGCAGATTGGCGTAGCGATCGAGTCCGACAACATGCTCCAGGATGAAGCGCGTATCGCGCACCGGCGGGGTGTATTTCGGCATGGTCAGTCCTTCTGGTTACGCGGCCCGATTTAAGCGAGCCCGGGTTCGATCACGGCAATGAAGTGCGTTAATTCTTCGATCGCAGCATCAATATCGTTTTTCTGAGCGGACAGCAGGGCAATCCGGTCGCGGCAACGCGCAATTGTGACCTCACGCTGCGCACGTCGGCCATCGCCAATATCGTAAAGATCGATCATCTCGCGAATTTCGGCCAGGCTGAACCCCACCCGCTTGCCGCGCAGAATCCAGGCAAGCCGGGCGCGATCGCGCGGCGAATAGATCCGCACGGTGCCGCGACGTTCAGGGGCGATCAGCCCTTCATCCTCATAGAAACGCAGCGCGCGCGCGGTAACGCCAAATTCAGCCGACAAATCCGAAATCGAAAAACGATGCCGATCGGGCAACGGTTCGATTGGGGCATAGGCGGGTAAGGTCGTCATACGCGGAAATTACTTCCCGTTTACGTGAACGTCAATCACTGGCAGCGCTCAACCGCCCGGCGTGCAGAGCAATTTGCCCTTCGGGTTACGCAGCGTCGATGCCTCGGACACCGATTCGCCCAACCGCCGGACGTCAAGCGCGGCAAAAGAGGCGCGGCGAGCGCATAATTTCTCGCAAGCCTGTGGCAGACGGCCTGGAAAGACGATTCGATCCCCTTCGAATCGGGCATCGAAATCGCAGCCCGCCGCGCCGGCAAAATTGATGTGCAATGCCTCGCCCACCCGCGTTACCGTTCCCGAACCGCTGCAGCTCTGCTGATCGCCATAATCGACAAAAGCGCCGATCCGGTAGTTAAGCTGATCAGGCACAACACAAATTCGGTCGGTATCACGGGCATAAAGCCCGGTAATATCGGTATTGGCAGGGTCGGCGATGACACCGGCCGCTATCGCAGCGCTTTCCAGATCGGGCGCGGCACTTGGCCGGGGCTGGGGCGATGGCGGCTTTGACTCGCCCGAACACCCCGCAAGGCCCAGCGCCAGCAGAACGGCCAGCGCAGCCCTCATCGGATCGGCACCAGGCTATCGCCCTCAACCCGGCGATAAAAGCAGTTTGGCGCACCGGTATGGCAAGCAGGGCCGGTAGGATCTACGATCAACCAGACAGCATCCTGATCGCAATCGATTCGAATATCACGAACTTTCAATATATTACCGCTGGTTTCGCCCTTTTTCCACAAGCTTTGGCGGCTGCGCGACCAGAACACCGCCTCTCCACTCGTACGGGTGGCGGCGAGCGCTTCGGCCGTCATATGCGCGACCATCAGCAAATCGCCAGACGACCGATCAGTCACCACCGCGGTGATGAGGCCTGCAGAATCATATTTTGGGTCCAGCACCAGGCCGGTTTCTCGCGAGTCGGTCATGGGGGTTCTTTAGCGCATCGGCGGCGCTCCCCCATATTTATCGACGAACCGTCGCGATCAATGATGACAAATGCGCGACAAACCCAATTCGCATCCCTATATGGCGGGCTCGGCGCAACCAATGGGCTAGCATGCTGACCACAAATCCATTCGAAGATGACAAGCTGCGTGAGGAATGCGGCATCTTTGGCGTCTCCGGCACCGATGGCGAAGCGGCGGCTTTGGTCGCGCTTGGTCTCCATGCATTGCAGCATCGCGGGCAGGAAGCGGCCGGCGTCACCAGCTTTGACGGGCGTGAATTCCACACCCATCGCGCGATGGGACATGTCGCGGGCAACTTCGATCGCGACGACGTGATTCGCGCGCTCGTCGGCACGGTGGCGTGCGGGCATGTCCGTTATTCGACGACCGGCGAGACGGCATTGCGCAACATCCAGCCGCTCTATGCCGATCTGGCCAGTGGCGGCTTCGCCATTTCGCATAACGGCAATATTTCCAATGCGATGCGGCTGCGGCGCGAGCTGGTCCGGCGCGGATCGATCTTCCAATCGACCTCGGATACCGAGGTGATCATCCATCTTGTCGCGACCTCCAATTATCGCACCCTGCTCGACAAGTTCATTGATGCGCTGAAGCAGGTCGAAGGGGCCTATTCGCTGATCGTCATGACGCCGGAGGGGATGATTGCCTGCCGCGATCCGCTCGGCTTCAGGCCACTGGTGATGGGTCGATTGGGCGAAGCGGTGATCTTTGCCTCCGAAACCGTCGCGCTCGATGTGGTGGGCGCGACCTTTGAACGCGCGATCGATCCCGGCGAACTGGTCATCGTCCAGGGTACCGAAGTGCGCTCGATTCGGCCGTTCCCGCCCGTCGCGGCGCGGCCGTGCATCTTTGAATATGTCTATTTCTCACGCCCCGATTCGATTGCGGACGATCGCTCGGTTTATTCGGTGCGCAAGGCGATTGGCGCGCAACTGGCAATTGAAAGCCCGGTCGAGGCTGATCTGGTCATCCCGGTGCCCGATTCGGGCACGCCGGCGGCGATCGGGTACGCTCAGCAATCGGGCATCCCGTTCGAACTCGGCATCATCCGGTCGCATTATGTCGGCCGCACCTTCATTCAGCCTGGCGACAAGGTCCGCCACCTTGGCGTCAAGCTGAAGCATAACGCCAATCGCGCGCTGATTCGCGGCAAGAAAATCGTCCTCATCGACGATTCGATCGTGCGCGGCACCACCAGCCTGAAGATTGTGCAAATGATGCGCGAAGCCGGTGCCGCCGAGGTGCATATGCGCATCGCCAGTCCGCCAACCCGGCATAGCTGCTTTTACGGCGTCGATACGCCCGAACGAGCAAAACTGCTGGCGGCCCAGCTCGACGTTGGCGGGATGACTGATTTCATTCATGCCGACAGCCTGGCCTTTGTCTCGATTGACGGGCTCTACAAGGCGCTCGGCCAGCCCAAGCGATCCGACACGCGCCCCAGCCATTGTGACGCCTGTTTCACCGGCGATTATCCGACGACATTGACCGACCAGGACGAATGCGAGACGGTCGATCAGTTCGCGATGCTTGCCGAACGGGTGATCTAGCCCCCTTCTCTGCCCCCTCGTCTATCAGCACCCCGCCCCGCCACATAACTTGGGGGCGACTGGAGTATCGCCGTGACCGACAAGCCCCTCGCTTCGCAAATTGCCCTGGTGACAGGCGCAAGCCGCGGCATTGGTGCAGCAACTGCCAAGGCGCTTGCGGCAGCCGGCGCGCATGTCGTGCTCACCGCGCGCACCACCGGTGGGCTCGAAGAGGTTGAGGAGGCCATTTATGCCAGCGGCGGCACGGCGACGATCGCGCCGCTAAATCTGACCGAGAATGACAGCATCGCCCGGCTGGCAACTGCATTGGCAGGCCGATGGGAAAAGCTCGATATTCTGGTCCTCAGCGCGGCGGCCTTGGGCACGCTCAGCCCGGTGCCTGAAATTGATCCCAAGGAGCTGGCGCAGATATTGACGCTCAATGTCAGCGCACAGGTCGCCTTGCTCACCGCGTTCAACCCGATGCTGCGCAAATCAGCGCACGGCCGGGTGATCGGGCTGACCAGCTCGGTTGCCCGCGATCACCGGGCTTATTGGGGCGAATATGCTGCCTCCAAGGCAGCATTTGAGGCTATTGTCACCAGCTATGGCCAGGAAATGGTCAATATCAGCCAAATCCGCACCGCCCTGATTGATCCCGGCGCGACCCGCACGACCATGCGCGCACGCGCCTATCCAGGCGAGAATCCGGCGTCGGTCAAGGATCCAGCCGTGGTTGCCGCGCGGATCACCGCGTTGCTTGCAGAGGATTTCGAAACCGGGCATTTTGAACGAATTGAGGGCTAACCCTCACAGTTTCTGTTAGATAGATTTGACGGCGTTGAGCGCCCTTTCACGCGCTTCTCGGTGGCCAATGCGCTTGGGCGGATAGGCTGCAGGCCGGCACCCAGCAGCTTCCGGATCATGGATCACCCCGTCGCTCAGTCTGGCCAATTCGGGCACCCAGCGACGGATGTAATCCTCAGCACCAAATTTCTCTGATTGGGAAAGCGGCGCCATGATCCGCACGAACATGTTCGAATCGATGCCGGTGCCCGAAGTCCACTGCCAGTTTACGGCATTGCTGCCATAATCGGCATCGACCAGCGTATCCCAAAACCATTGCTCGCCACGCCGCCAATCGATCAACAGATGTTTGACGAGGAAAGAGGCCGCGATCATCCGAACGCGGTTATGCATCCACCCCGTTTCCCAAAGCTGGCGCATCCCGGCATCGACAATCGGATAGCCGGTGCGTCCCCGTTGCCAGGCTTCCAGATCAGCCTCTGCCGTTGGCCCTTCCCGCCAAGCCAGCGCATCAAAGGCCGGGCGCGCATTGGCGGCACCATATTCGGGGAATTGCAGGATCACATTCTGGGCATAATCGCGCCAGCCAAGCTCGCTGAAGAACGTGCCCACCGATCCCCCGGCCCCGGCCAAGCGATGCCAAAGCGTGGCGGGCGAAACCTCGCCGAAATGGAGATGCGGCGAAAGCGATGAGGTGCCGACAATAGAGGGTAGATTGCGTTGCTCGGCATAGGCCGCAGCGATCGGATCAAACGCCGCCACCCGCGTGAGCGCGCCCGTCTCGCCCGGCGTCCAAGCCGCCGCCATCCCCGTTGCCCAATCAGGTTTGGTCGGCAGTAAATTCCACTCACGCAGATCGTCGCTGTCCGGCCATTCCGCTGGGCCAGCAATGCGCTCAGGCGTGGCGCGGGGTAGCCGAGGCGGCATTGTTGCTTGCAGCGCCCGCCAAAAAGGCGTGAAAATCTTATACTGGCCGCCACTGCCCGTCGCAATCGATCCGGGCGGCGCGAGATAATTGCCGTCATGCAGCACTAGATCGAGCCGCTTGGCTACCGCCTTCTGCGCATTGCGCCACCACGGTTCATAGTGTTGCAGCGCATGCACGCGCGCGCTGCCGGTTTCCGCAGCGAGCGTGCTTAGGACATCCTCGCACCGCCCGCGCCGCAGGATCAGCCGCGATCCATGCGCCCGCAGTGCCTTGTCGAGCGCCGTAAGGCTATGATGGAGCCACCAGCGTGACGCGCCGCCCAGGCGCCGATGGCGCGGCGTTTCGTCATCAAGCACATAAACCGGCACAACCGGTCCCTCCGCCACTGCGGCAATCAGCGCCGCGTGATCGGCGAGCCGCAGATCGCGGCGAAACCATAACAATGTTGGTGCGGTCATGCCCGGGTGATCCCTTTTTGGCGGTTGGGCATTGGCCGCCCGGTAAACGCGGTGCCAAGCGCCAGCATCGATGCGACATGGCGCCGGGCAACTTCCATGGCATCAAGGCCATAGCCACCGCCAAGCGTGCTTGCCAGCGGCACAGCGCGATCGATCGCAAGCCCAGCGATGAATCGCTCGCGCTGCAAAAGCCCAGCCGCACTCAGCTTTAATCGGCCCAGCCGGTCATCTTCAAAGGGATCGACGCCTGCCTGATACAGGATCAGATCAGGCGAAAACTGATCAATCATTGGCACCAGCGTCTCGCTAAGCATCGCCAGATAGCCCTCATCCCCCACCCCGTCCGGCAAACCGACATCGACGGTCGACCGTGCTTTGCGGGCCGGGAAATTCTTTTCCGCATGGATTGAATAGGTGGCGATACCGGGTCTGCCCGCCGTAAGCGCCGCCGTGCCATCCCCCTGATGGACGTCGCAATCGACGATCAGCACCCGTGACACACGACCTTCGTCAATCAACCGGACAGCGACGATGGCCAGATCGTTGAACACGCAAAATCCTGCGCCGCAATCGGCTAGCGCATGGTGGCTACCGCCGGCATTATTGGCCGCAAATCCCCGTTGTAGGGCAAGCAAGGCAGCCAGCCAGGTCCCGCCTGGCACAAGCTGCGCCCGACGGGCGACCAGCGGGGTGACGGCAAAGCCGATCCGGCGCTCCTTATGCGGCGGCACGCGCGCCGCAACGACTTCTGCAACATAGTCAGCATCATGGACCGCCTCGATATGCGCAATCGGCATCGGTTCGGGAACATGCCAGTCGATCGCGTCGCGGCCATCGGCCAGCAGATCATGGACCAGGCCATTCTTGTTCCATTGATAGCCGCTACGCGCGGTTGCCGGGGCGACATAATCGGGGTGATGGACGACAGCGAACACGCCGCCTAGGTAGGGCCGGAAAGGCCTGCGCGCCATGGTTTCAGGAGAGATTGGATGACCGAACACTACACCCGCCCCGATGTCGCGCAATTTCTGGCCTTTCTGAATGCCCTGCCCGGGCCCAAGACCCATGAGCTTCCTCCGGCTGCGGCACGGGCGATCTATGTCGCCAGCAAGGATGCCGCTGATCTGCCAATCGGCGAATTGGCGGTGATGCGCGATTTGACCGCGCCAGGTGCTGCCGGCCCGATTCCACTGCGCCTGTTCGACGCCCGCGCCGATCGGCCCGCTGGACCGGCTTTGGTCTTTTTCCATGGCGGCGGCTTTGTGATCGGCGATCTTGATACCCATGCTGGCATTTGCGCGGAAATGGCACGTCAGCTCGATCTGCCGGTGATCGCCGTTGATTATCGCCTCGCCCCCGAGCACCCCTTCCCGGCGGCAACGGATGACTGCGAGGCGGCCGCGCGCTGGGTCGCCAGCAGCCCTGCCGAGCTTGGGCTAAACGTCACCGGCCTGGTGCTGTCAGGCGACAGTGCCGGTGGGAACCTAACGATCGTGACCGCCATGGCGCTACGCGATGGACCTGCACACGTGCCAGTGATCGCCCAATTCCCAATCTATCCGACGGTCGATCGCGCCGATACACATGGCTCATATGAGATGTTCGGTGAAGGCCGACTGCTGACCAAGGACGGCATGAAATGGTTTGATGAGGCCTATGCTGCCACCCCTGGGGACTGGCGCAGCGCACCGCTGCACGGCGCGCACCACGACATGCCGCCAACGCTAGTGATTACCGCGGGGCTCGATCCGTTGCGTGATCAGGGGCGCGCCTATGCGGCTGCACTGATCGCGCAGGGCATCCCGACCGTGTACCGTGAGGCAGCGGGCAATATCCATGGCTTCGTCACGCTGCGCAAAGCGATCCCGTCGGCTCAGATCGAGGTAGATGGCGCCCTTGCCGTGCTGAAAGGCATCATCGCCGAGGCGGTAGCTTCGCAAGCATGAGCGACCTCCCCTATCGGCCCTGCGCCGGAATCATCATTGTCAATGCCGCAGGGCTGATCTTCGTTGGCCAACGGATCGATAGCACTGCCGAGGCGTGGCAATTGCCGCAGGGCGGCATTGACGAGGGCGAAGACGCAGAGGCGGCTGCCTTGCGTGAGCTTGGGGAGGAAACCGGGATTGCCGCCGACAAGGTCATGCTGATCGCTGTCGCGCCCGGCGAATTCTACTATGATCTGCCCGATGACCTGATCGGCAAGGTTTGGAAGGGCAAATGGCGCGGCCAACGGCAGCGCTGGTTCCTATACCGGTTGACCGGCGACGATAATGATATCGATATCGCGACGGCGCATCAGGAATTCAGCGCCTGGCGCTGGTCGACGCGTGACGAGGTGATCGCGCTTGCGGTGCCCTTCAAGCGCAAGCTCTATCAGGATGTCTTTGCCGCCCTGGCCGACCATCTGCCTCAATAGGGCTTGGCGACCATCAGCCAGACGGCGGCAACTAACGGCACCGTGCCGATCAGCCCCCAGATGATCCAGTTCAGGCTGTCACGCCGATAGGATTCCGGTATCTCACCGCCCTGGGCAAAGGTCTTCGCAACCTTGTGCTGCCGGATCTGGATGGGCAGCAGAATGATCAGCCAGATCATGCCGCCGATCACGAACAAAATCTGGCTCCACAACAGCCATTTCGTGCCGAACAAGTCGAGGCCCGCGATGATCGCCGCCGCATAGCCGCCCGCCATCGTCAGGATGATTCCCCACAATGTCAGGCTCCAATCGGTGATCGTTACCAGCCGCTGTGCAAAGCCGATGATCCGCGGATCATGCGTGCGATCGGCGAACACCTTCCAAAAGGCAGTCGCCGTGATGTTGCCCATCAGCATGACGATACCGGTAATGTGCAAAAACTTCGCAATGTCATAGGCCATGGAGATGCTGCTTGTCCGTTACGCGACGACTGGCCGCTCCCTGCCGGGTGGCCCCAATCGCGTCAAGCAGGCGCGCCGCGCTCGATCCGTGCCATTTCGAGGATCGCCAGGAACTGGCGCGCCTGCCCATCAAGGATGAGCCGGACCACGACAGCCGTACCAACCCCCGCCAGCGCGCCACCCCAGGATGGTGCATAGGCCAGCAGTGCTTGTTGCGTCGCCAAAGGCGCCAGTTGCGCCACCAGTGCGCCGATCGAAAAGGGAATGGAAACATAGGCGAACAAAATCGTCCGCGCGAAATAGCCCTGACGCTCCGCATTGGCTTTTGCGAGCGCGATCATGCCATCAAGGACCGGCGTTTCGATCTGGTCGAGCAGGGTAAGCGCCCGCTGGCCCCGCTTGCTCATCCGCAATCGCCGCAAGGAATTGAAACCCGATCGGGCGCGCCAGGCGCTGAAAAATCCGCTCAACAGAAACCACCAGGTAGGAAAAAGCCGCTGAAGCCTGTCAGTGTGCTGCCATAATGGCTGATCGGGCACCGGCGCCCATCGCGACATGCCCGGCGCGTAAAAAATAGGCGCAGTTTCAGCCGTTTTTCTTACCATGAATGCGCCGCCCCCAGAAATTGCGCTATCGATAATCCGACTATACCCCTTGCGCATCGCACCGCGCAAATGGGTGGAGCCGCCGGGCAGGAGCGGCTATCAGGCGTCATGACCGCGCTGACCTCCCCCGAACACAGCCTCATTGAAATCGCCGCCGATCAGCCATTGCTGGCCCAGGTTGAACGCTGGGCGGCCATCAATTCTGGCACGCGCAACCTGAAGGGGTTGGCAGCGGTGGCGGGCGAACTGGCCGATGCGTTTTCGCTGATCGACGCACCGGGGGTGGATACCGTTGGGAGCGATGGCACAATCACCGCCATCGACCATGGCCAACACCTCCATTTGTCCGTCAGGCCAGAGGCTGCCGTTCGCATTTTGCTGACGGGCCACATGGACACGGTGTTTCCGGTTGATCATCCTTTCCAGACGATCGTCCATCGCCCTGACGGGACGATCAATGGCCCCGGCGTTGCTGACATGAAAAGCGGGCTGGCAATCATGCGCGCAGCGCTGATCGCGATCGAGGCCAGCCCGATGGCAAGCCGGATCGGCTATGATGTGCTCATCAATTCGGACGAGGAGACGGGCTCGTTATCCTCCGCCCAACTGATCGAGCGGCTGGCAGGCAGCAAGATCGCCGCGCTCACCTACGAACCTGCGCTGCCCGATGGCACATTGGCGGGCGCGCGCGGCGGGACGGGCAATTTCTCAATTGTCGTTCGCGGGCGCAGTGCCCATGCCGGTCGCAATCCCGATGATGGCCGAAACGCTGTTGTCGCCGCTGCAGACATCGCGATCCAACTCACCCGTGCGCGAAGCCCGACGCTTTCGGTAAACCCCGCACGGATCGATGGCGGCGGGCCGAACAATGTCGTGCCTGACCTTGCCATACTGCGCGTCAATTTTCGTCCGGCATCAAGTGATGAGATTTCGCGGGCCAAAGCGCATATCGATGCTGTCGTCGCCGACGCCGCTCGCCATCATGACGTCAATATTGTCGTCTATGGCGGCTTCAATCGGCCGCCCAAGCCAATTGATCCTGGTGCGGCCAAACTATTTGAGCTGGTCAAGGCTGCAGGCGCAGCTCTGGGGCTGGATATCGGCTGGCGCGCAACGGGCGGCGTTTGCGACGGCAACAACATCGCCGCCTGTGGCGTGCCGGTGGTCGATACGATGGGCGCACGCGGCGGCGCGATCCATTCTGCGGACGAATTTCTCCTGGTGGACAGTCTCGCCGAACGCGCTGCCTTGTCGGCGCTTACGATCTTCAGGATCGCTGAACGGGGGCATTTGTGACCTTTCGCATTAGGGCCGCGCGCGACAGCGATCTCCAGCATTTATATGAAATGGCCAAACTGACCGGCGGGGGCTTTACCAACCTGCCACCCGACAAAACCGCGCTGACGAGCAAGCTCGAGCGCAGTCGCGACGCGTTCACGCGCGCCGATGGACCGATCACCGATGATCTCTTCGTCCTGATCCTCGAAAATGTCCAAACCGGGGAGGTACGCGGTACTTGCCAGATATTCACGCGGGTGGGGCAGAAATACCCCTTCTACAGCTACCGGATCGGGCAGCTAACCCAGCAGAGCAAAGAGCTGAACCGCACGTTCCGCGCCGATATGCTGGCACTCACCACCGATCTGGAGGGCTGCAGCGAGGTCGGCGGGTTGTTCCTCCATCCGGGCGAACGCGCGGGCGGGCTTGGAATGTTGCTGGCGCGCAGCCGCTATCTCTTCATCGCCCAGCACCGCGCACGCTTTGCCGATCGTATCCTGGCGGAGTTGCGCGGGATCATCGATGAAGCTGGTGGCTCGCCCTTTTGGGATGGGCTGGCCGGGCGGTTCTTCGGCATGAATTTCCAGGACGCTGATTATTTCAACGCGACCCATGGCCACCAGTTCATCGCCGACCTGTTCCCGAAGCACCCGATTTACGTATCGATGCTGTCGGAAACCGCGCGGGCGGCGATCGGCCTGCCGCATCCGTCCGGTCGGGCGGCAATGAGAATGCTGGAAAATGAAGGCTTTGCATTCGAAAATTACATCGACATCTTCGATGGTGGCCCGACCATGACCGCGCGCACCGACCAGGTGAAGACGATCGCCAACGCCCGCGCTGCCGCCGTTGCAGCGATCGACGACGACGGTGGTGAAGCGGCGCTGATCGCGACCGGCACGCTTGCCGATTTCCGCTGCGGCTATGGCAAGGTGCGTGAGGTGAACGGGGGTATCTCTATCGATCGCGCCTCAGCGGCGGCGCTCGCCATCGACGGCGGCGCCATGATCAGCTTCGTAAGGCGCGGATAATGCTTGTCGAAATCAATTTTGATGGCCTGATTGGCCCCAGCCATAATTATGCCGGGCTCAGCCACGGCAATCTCGCCGCGACCAGCAATGCCGGCAAGATGTCCCGCCCCCGCGAGGCGGCGCTGCAGGGCATTGCCAAGATGCGCGCAAACCTAGCGCTGGGCCTAAACCAGGGCATTTTGCTCCCGCATGCCCGCCCTGATCACGCCTGGCTTGCTGCATTGTCGACCGACTATGCGACGGCAACCCCGGCCCTGAAAGCACAGGCCCTATCCGCATCGGCAATGTGGGCTGCCAACGCCGCCACCGTTTCTCCTGCGCCCGATAGCCAGGACGGGCGCTGCCACTTAAGCGTCGCCAATCTTGTAACGATGCCGCATCGCAGCCATGAATGGCCGGGCACGCTTGCCCAGTTGCGGCTTGCCTTTGCCAACCCGGCATTTGCCGTCCATGGCCCGGTACCCGCGCCGTTTGGTGACGAGGGCGCCGCCAACCATATGCGCATGGCGAACGGGCATGCGTCGCCGGGGATTGAGGTTTTCGTTTATGGCACGGCAGGCGGCGGGTTCCCTGCTCGCCAGCGCCGCGAAGCCAGCGAAGCCGTCGCCCGCGCCCACCGCCTTGACCCGGCCCGGACCTTGTTCGTCGAACAATCCGAAACCGCGATTGCGGCCGGGGCATTCCACAATGATGTCGTTGCCGTCGCCAATGGTCCGGTATTGTTCGCGCATGAACTGGCTTTTGCCGATCGCGAACGATTCTACGCCGATCTCACCGATCGATTGCCCGAGGCGCAGATTATCGAGGTTCCGGCTGCTGCCGTCAGCCTCGCCGATGCAATCTCATCCTATTTGTTTAACGCCCAATTAGTAACCTTGCCGGACGGCGACATGGCGCTGATCCTGCCCGAAGAAGCACGCAGCAACGCCCGCGTCTGGGGCTGGCTGCAGCTGATGATCGCCGGCAATGGCCCGATCCGTCAGCTCAAAGTGGTCGATGTCCGCGAATCAATGGCCAATGGCGGAGGCCCCGCCTGCCTAAGGCTGCGGGTCGTGGCCGATCCGGCGACGGTCGACCCACGCTTTTTGGTCAATGATCAACGGCTCGATCAGCTTGCGGCTGTCATCGAGCGTCATTGGCCGGAAACGATAGACCCCAACGAGATCGGCAACCCCGCGCTGATCGCTGATATCGAAAATGCCCGGATCGCCCTGCTCGATGCCGTCGGCATTGTCGGGTTAATTGACAGTTTACCATCTTCGTAAAGCTGGAATCGCGCATTTCCGGGAATGGCCCGCTATTTGCTTAATCTAAGCCATGCTGCACAAGATCGCCCGCCTGTTTGTGATCAAGACCAAGTTCGAGGCATTTCTCGTCATTTATGGGCTTGGCACAGGGGCAATCGAACGGGGGCTCCATTATGTGCAGCAATATCCCGGCTATGGCGGCTGGCTGTTATTTTCCGTCTGCCCAATCGCCGTGTTCATGGCGGGCGCCCGCATTCTTGATTCAATCGAGCGGCAACAGGCGGATTGAAGCAACTTTTGCGGTGCCAACGATAACTTCGTGGCAGTTGTCCGGCAGCAGGCTATCTCAGCGCCCATGAACGCCCCGCTTACCCATTTGCAACGGCTTGAGGCCGAAAGCATTCACATCATGCGCGAAGTCGTCGCTGAGGCGGACAAGCCAGTGATGCTATACTCCGTCGGCAAGGATTCAGCGGTGATGCTGCACCTTGCCCGCAAAGCGTTTTTCCCCGCCCCGCCGCCCTTCCCTTTGCTGCATGTCGACACGACCTGGAAATTCCGCGCCATGTATGACCTGCGCGAAAAGGCCGCTGCGGACGCAGGGATGCGCCTGATCGTCCACCAGAACCCAGAAGCACTCGCCCAGGGCATCAACCCGTTCGATCATGGCAGCCGCCACACCGATATGTGGAAAACCGAAGGGTTAAAGCAGGCGCTGGCGCTCCACGGCTTCGACGCGGCCTTTGGTGGTGCGCGGCGCGATGAGGAAAAGAGCCGTGCCAAGGAACGCATCTTCAGCTTCCGCTCTGCGCATCAGCGCTGGGACCCCAAAAGCCAGCGGCCCGAACTCTGGCAGCTCTATAATGCGCGCAAGAACAAGGGGGAGAGCATGCGCGTCTTCCCGATCTCCAACTGGACCGAACTCGACATCTGGCAATATATCCAGCTGGAAAATATCGAAATCGTCCCGCTCTATTTCAGCGCCCCCCGGCCGACCTATATTCATGATGGCCAGTTGTTCATGGCCGACGATGTCGACCGGATGGAGCGCGTCCTTGGTCGCAAGATCGATATTGAGGAACGCTGGGTACGCTTCCGCACATTGGGGTGCTTCCCCTTGAGCGGGGCGGTTGAAAGCCGGGCGACGACGCTGTCCGATGTCATCCAGGAAATGCTGCTGACCACCACCTCCGAACGCCAGGGCCGCGTGATCGATCACGATCAAGCCGCGAGCATGGAGAAAAAGAAGCAGGAGGGGTATTTCTGATGGCCCCCGCTCCCGCTTATGCCACCGAATCGCTGATTGCCGAAGATATCGATGCCTATCTGCGGCTGCATCAGCATAAATCGCTGTTGCGCTTCATCACTTGCGGTTCGGTCGATGACGGAAAGTCCACGCTGATCGGGCGTTTGCTGTACGATTCTAAGATGATCTTTGAGGATCAGCTCGCGGCGCTGGAAGCCGATAGCAAGCGGGTTGGCACCCAGGGGCAAGAGATTGATTTCGCCCTGCTCGTCGATGGCCTCGCCGCCGAGCGTGAACAGGGCATCACCATCGACGTCGCCTATCGCTTTTTCACAACCGAAAAGCGCAAATTCATCGTCGCCGATACACCGGGCCATGAACAATATACCCGCAACATGGTCACGGGCGCATCGACCGCTGACCTGGCAGTCATCCTGATCGATGCGCGAAAAGGCGTGCTGACTCAGACTCGGCGGCACAGCTACCTCGCCAAGCTGATCGGCATCCGCCACATCGTGCTGGCGGTGAACAAGATGGATCTGGTCGGCTATGATCAGGGCGTGTTTGATACGATCGTCGCAGAATATCGGGCATTCGCTGCGTCGATCGGGATAGAGGCCTTTACCGCCCTTCCGATTTCAGGATTTCGCGGCGACAACGTAGCGACGCGTTCAGAAGCCATGGACTGGTTCACCGGCCCAACGCTGATCGAGCACCTCGAAAGCGTCGATGTCGCCAATGATGCGGCCCAGGCCGGGCCGTTTCGCATGCCGGTGCAATGGGTTAACCGCCCCAATCTCGATTTTCGGGGTTTTGCCGGGCAGATCGCTGCGGGCATTGTCCATCCAGGCGATCCAGTTCGCGTTCTTCCATCGGGTCGGGTCACGCATATCGACCGGATCGTGACGATGGACGGCGATCTTCAACAGGCGGTGGCCGGCCAGTCGGTCACGCTGACATTGAGCGATGAGGTCGATTGTTCGCGCGGCGATGTGATCGCCATTGCCGATTCGCCCCCCGAAGCCGCCGACCAGTTTTCCGCCACGATCGTTTGGATGGATGAAGCGCCGTTGCTGCCGGGTCGCGGCTATATCCTGAAGCTTGGCACGCAAACGGCTGGGGTGACGGTTCAGGCGCCCGACCATGTCGTTGATATCAACACCCTGGCCAAATTGTCAGCGCGCAGCCTTGGCCTCAACGATATTGGTGTCGCCGACATCCATACCGACCGCCCGATCGTTTTCGAACCCTATGCCTCAGGCGCCGCGCTTGGCGGGTTTATCATCATCGATCGCGCGACCAACGCCACCGTCGCGACGGGCATGATCCGCCACGCGTTGCGGCGTTCAAAAAATGTCCATTGGCAAACAATCGAGATCGGTCGCGAGGCGCATGCCGCGCAAATGGGGCAGCAGCCGCGCGTGCTGTGGTTCACGGGGCTGTCGGGATCGGGCAAATCGACGATTGCCAATCTGGTCGAACAAAGGCTCCATGCGCTCGGCAAGCACACTTTCCTGCTTGATGGCGACAATGTCCGGCATGGACTCAACAAGGATTTGGGCTTTAGCGATGCCGACCGGATTGAAAATATCCGGCGCGTTGGCGAAGTGGCCAAGCTGATGACCGATGCCGGGCTGATTGTGCTGACCGCGTTTATCTCGCCTTTCCGCGCCGAACGCGACATGGTGCGCGGCATGCTGTCCTCCGACCAATTCGTCGAGATTTTCGTCGACACCCCGATCGAGCTCGCCGAAGCACGCGACGTCAAAGGCCTCTACAAGCGCGCCCGTGCTGGCGAAATCCCAAGCTTTACCGGCATTTCCAGTCCCTATGAACCGCCCGAATCCCCGGACATCTGGATCGACACCACCAACGAAAGTCCCGAAGCAGCAGCGCAGCGTATCGTCGAGCATGTCGTGGGAATCTGGAGTTACGACCTGTGAGCGACGCGGCCCTCGCCCGGTCAATTGCCGATGAAGCGGGCGCCTTGCTGCGCGACATTCGCGCCACGGCGACCTGTTCCGATCGCGAATTGGGGCAGCGCGGTGATCGGGAGGCGAACCTGTTGATCATCGATCGGCTGCGCGCCGCCCGACCGGACGACTTTATCCTTTCCGAAGAATCGCTTGATGATCGTGCACGCTGCGCGGCGCGGCGGGTGTGGATCATCGATCCGCTTGACGGAACGCGCGAATATTCGGAACGGTTGGATGACTGGGCCGTACATATCGGTTTGGCGATAGACGGCGTTCCGGCAACCGGTGCCGTCGCCCTGCCCGCCTGTGGCCGCACTTTTGCCACCGACGATACCGCCCCATTGCCGGCGCTGCCACCCGGGCGTCCCCGCATGGTCGTCAGCCGGACTCGGGCCCCCGAAATCGCCACTTTAGTCGCCGAAGCGATCGGTGCCGATCTGGTACCAATGGGATCAGCCGGGGCAAAGGCAATGGCGGTGGTGGCCGGCGACGCCGAGATCTATCTTCACGATGGCGGCCAATATGAATGGGACAATTGCGCACCGGCGGCGGTGGCGATGGCCGCCGGATTCCATGCCTCGCGAATTGATGGTAGCCCGCTGGTTTATAACTGCATTGATCCGTTGCTGCCCGATCTACTGATCTGCCGTCCGGAATGGGCGGCCCCTGTGCTCGCTGCCATTGCCCGGCTCCGTCCCGCTCAGGGACCAGAGCAACCGCAACAAAGCTGATTGTTTCATGGTATAGACCGCATTATCGCCTTTGGTTGGCGCAAGGCGACGCCAGGGGCTCAGGAGACTTATTGTGCGGCTATCTCGCGGGCTTTTTATGGTGCTCGCCGCTCAGGCTTTGTTGGTCACAGCAATCCCGTCGGTCGCGCTGATCATCGGCCTGAATTTCGTATTTGATCGCTTTCAGACACTGTCGAGCAGCCTGGGCGCAGCGGTTGCCCGCACGGTGTTCCTGCGCGAACAGCTGATCGTGATTGGCGCGGTGCTCGGCGTGATGCTGCTGCTGATGCTGATTCTCAGCAGCATGATCGCCAATCGTATCGGTCGGCCTCAAAAAAACCTGCTTGATGCCAGCAACGCGGTTGCCGAGGGTAATTTCGCGGCCGAATTCGAAGAAATCGGCCCGCAGGAAACCGTTGTGACGATGCGCAATCTGCGCCGGATCGCCCGCTCGTTCGATCGCCTCGAAACCGCGCGCCGCACCTGGCTGGTCGCGATTGCCGAGGAATTGCGCAAACCTGTCGCCACGCTGGGCGATCAACTGCGCGCCGCGCGGGAAAGCGACAATGTTATCCAGGCTGAATCGTTCGAGAATATCGATGATAATGTTCAGCGGCTGATCGAGATTACCGAGGATCTTCAGGCCGTTGCCCTCGCCGATCTGGGGCGTCTGCCCGTCAATTTCGCACAGGTCGATCCCTGCGCGCTGATCCATAATGCGATCTGGACCAACAAGCGCCGTGCCGAGCGGGCCCGTGTGACGCTTGAGCCCGGCAAACTCCCAGCCACCACCGTGCTGGTAAAATGGGATGGGACGCGGATCGAACAGCTGTTCACCGCGCTGATCGAGAACAGCCTGCGCTATACGCCGCCGGGCGGGCGTATCCAGCTGGGCCTGGAGCAAAGCCGTGGCGCATGGCGACTGATTATTGATGACAGCGCGCCCGGGATTGACGTCGATCTTGCCCAGCGGCTGTTCGAACCCTTTTACCGCGCCACCGTCCTCCCTGGCGAATCAGTCACCAGCTCCGGGCTTGGTCTGGCAACGGCGCAGGCGATCGTTGAAGCGCATCATGGCCGCATCGATGCTGGCGCATCGCCGCTCGGCGGGGTGCGGGTGATGGTGATCCTACCAGCCACCACGCCAACCGCCTGATCGTTTAACTGCGGCGATCGGCACCCCAGACTTCCAGATTCCCGAGTCGCTCAACCGGACGGTGCGTCTGAAGTGTCGCCACCGCTTCAAGCCCGATGTTCGCCAGGATGTCAGTCAATGGCTCGCCCGCAGCAGCGATTGCTGTCTGCACGCGTTCGAGAAGGTAGAAGCGGTACGGCATCACCATTGTTTCGATCCGCATTCCGCGCCAATCGAAGCTCGCCCGGCCAATCGTCCGCGTACTGGGATCGGGCAACCCGTTGGTGCCGGTCTGAAGATCAGGATGACGATCGATCCAGTCATTGGCGAAATCGACATGCGCGGCGAGTTCCGGCAGATAGTCCTCCGCAATGAAGCGCAGCAGCGCGATCAGCGTTTCGGGGACGCCGTCATCCGCGATCAATGCTTCGGTGGGACAAAGCCCATCGAGCAAGGCTTGTTGCGCATTCATCCGCTCGGTCCAGCGCCAGACATGGAAAAAGCGCGTCTTCATGATCTGCGCCGGATAGGGATCACGCGCGAGATGGGCGTAGAGCGGGCCAATCAGGCCATAATCGCCAATCGTCGGCCGCCCGCCGAGCAGATAAGAATGGCCCGACAGATGCGCATCGAACAGCGCGAGAAACGCTTCATAGCTGGTTTCGATAACGGGGATGGTCTCGTCGGAGACACCAAAGCCCTGTTTCGCCTTGCGCATCCGGCCACTAGCGGCACCGAAAACGGCCTCGGCGACATCACCTGTTGCCCCGGGCATCAGTGCAGCCACGAAATCTGTCTTTAGAAAATCACGATTCTCGGCATCAAAATCCCAGCGATAATGCATCGCCGGGCGCAACAGCCCTTCGCCACCAAATAATTCAAACAGCAGCGATATCGCACGATGGACGGGCGTTTCGGGATAAGCACTGCGCCGCGCCAGTCCGGCCGCCTCAACATGGTCGATGATTGCCGCGCCGTCCTGAATAATCTCGCCGGTCGGGGTTTCCAGCACCGGGATGATCCAGCGACCAATCGCCTTGGTAATATCCGGCCAGGCCGCAGCGGCGGGGATATCTTCTTCGAAATCGATCCGCTGCTTGATCAGATAGGACCGTGCCTTGGCCGTATAAAGCGAACCGGGCATGCCATAGAGGCGGTAATCGGTCATCCAAACACCCTCTCAGCCGGGCGCAAGCCGCCCATGCCGGGCAACGCTTGGCCCAAAGCGGGTGATGATTTCAAATGATTTGCAGCAAGTGCACCGAAAAGGTGCCGATCACGGCCTTAAGCAGCCGCCTTGCGCTGCTTGGCTAGTTTTTTGAGCACCATTTCGCGCTTCAACCGCGACAGATGATCGATGAAGATGATCCCTTCCAGATGGTCCATCTCATGCTGGATGCAGGTGGCAAGCAGCCCTTCGAGCTGCTGGTCATGCGCGTTGCCGTCACGGTCGAGCCAGCGCACGCGGCAGCTGGCCGGGCGTTCCACTTCGGCATATTGATCGGGAACCGACAGGCAGCCCTCATTGTAGATGTTGAATGCGTCACCAGCGGCGACAATCTCGGGATTGATGAAGACCTGCGGATCGCGCACCGCTTTGCCGTCTTCGCCTTCCTCCTGAAGATCGATGACCAGCACGCGCTTCGGCACGCCGATCTGAATGGCGGCCAGGCCGATCCCGCGTGAGGCGTACATTGTATCGAACATATCGTCGATCAGCGCCCGCACCTTATCATCCACGACCTCAACCGGCGTGGAAATGGTCCGCAGGCGCGGGTCTGGAATCTCGACGATTTTGTGGACGGTCATGATGGTCAGCTAAGAAAGGAGCAGGCAATCGTCAAGATGGCGTTATTGCTGAGCCGAGCGGGCTTAGCCAATTGGGCTTAGCCGACCGGCCGCCGCGCCCGCAGCGCCTGGGCCAACGTACCCTCATCGAGATAATCGAGCTCACCACCAACCGGCAGCCCATGCGCGAGCTGCGTCACCCGCACCGGAAACTGGTCAATCCGCTCGGCAATGTAGTGCGCGGTGGTCTGTCCCTCCAGCGTCGCGTTCATCGCCAACACCACCTCATCAATCCCGCCCGCCGCAATCCGCCGCACCAGCTGATCGATCGACAGATCCTCTGGCCGCACGCCATCAAGCGCGGAGAGCTTGCCGCCAAGAATATGGAAACGCCCCGGAAACAGCCGTGACCGATCGAGCGCCCAAAGATCAGCGACTTCCTCAACAACGCAAAGCAGTCGCTGGTCCCGGCGCGGGTCGGCACAGATACCACACGGATTGGTGGTATCGACATTACCGCAGGTGTCGCATGCCGTCAGCCGATCCCCCACCGCATCCAGCGCGGCGCGCAGCGGATCAAGCGCGGTTTCGCGCTTTTTGAGCAAGTGGAGCACCGCTCGGCGCGCCGATCGCGGACCGAGACCGGGCAGGCGGGCAAGCGCCTGGGTGAGCGCATCGATTTCAGGAGAGGCCATGTGGGACAGATAAGGGGTTGCAACCCGCAATGCCAAGCGGCGAAGGAGGGGGCATGCAGCCAAATCGCCTTCGCATCATTTTCATGGGCACGCCCGCCTTCTCGGTCCCGGTGCTCCAGGCGCTGGTTGATGCCGGTCATGACGTCGTCGCCAGCTATAGCCAGCCGCCACGGCCTGCCGGGCGTGGCAAGGCGTTGATGCCCTCACCGGTACAGGCCAGGGCTGAACAATTGGGGATTGCCGTCAGGACACCGCTGAGCCTGCGGGTCAGCGACGCCCAGGCCGAGTTCGCCGCGTTTGGGGCTGATATCGCGGTGGTTGCTGCTTATGGGCTGATTTTGCCGCCGTCCGTGCTCGCCGCCCCCCGGCTTGGCTGCCTCAACGTCCATGCCTCATTACTGCCGCGCTGGCGTGGGGCAGCGCCGATCCAGCGCGCGATCCTGGCTGGAGATACCGAAACAGGGGTGTGCATCATGCAGATGGAGGCCGGGCTCGATACCGGGCCGGTCCTGCACCACGCGGCAACACCGATCGACAGCAAAACGGCTGGTGCGCTGACCGATGAACTCAGCGCCATGGGGGCAAGGCTCATGACGGCGGTGCTTGCCGACATTGCCGCTTTTTCGCCCGCTCCCCAGCCCGATGACGGCATGACCTATGCCCCCAAGATCGACAAGGCCGAGGCCCGGATCGACTGGACCCGCAGCGCCGATGAGATTGAACGCCAGATCCGCGCGTTCAACCCCGTCCCCGGCGCATTCTTCGAACATGGCGGTGAACGCTTCCGTATCCATGCGGCGATGATCGGCGCGGGCAGCGGATTGACTGGTCAGGTGATAGGCGACGCGCTGGAGATCGCCTGTGGCACCGGCGTACTTATCCCAACCCAGATTCAGCGCGCTGGTCGTGGCGTCATGCCGACATCCGAATTGCTGCGCGGTTTCCCGATTCCGGCCGGTACCCAGCTTTGACGCGCTTTGCCCTGACGATTGAATTTGACGGTCGCCCCTTCATGGGATGGCAGCGCCAGCCGCACGGCCCCAGCGTGCAGCAAGCGATTGAGGAAGCGATTGCCCGAATCGTGCCGGAACAACCCGCTGTCTATGCCGCCGGCCGCACCGATGCCGGGGTGCATGCCTATGGGATGCGCGCGCATGTCGATATCGCCCGCGCGATAACGCCGTTTCGGCTGATGGAGGCGCTCAACGCATTGCTCCGCCCCGCCCCCGTTGCCATCCTGTCTTGCGAAATCGCTCCAGATGACTGGCATGCGCGCTTTTCCTGCGTGGCGCGGCATTATGAATATCGCATTATCAACCGCCGCGCCCCGCTGACGGTCGAACGCGGCCTGGCATGGCGTGTCCCCGCGGTGCTCGATTCGCAGGCCATGGCAGCGGGCGCCGCCCGGCTGATCGGACGCCATGATTTCACGACCTTTCGATCGGCCCATTGCCAGGCAGACAGCCCACTCCGCACGCTCGACCGGCTCGAGGTAACGCGCGAAGGCGATGTGATCCGGATTGCCGCTTCGGCGCGTTCCTTCCTGCATCATCAGGTCCGCTCGATGGTCGGCTGTCTGGCGCTGGTCGGCGAAGGGAAATGGCAGCCTGACGACATGGCGGCGGCGCTCGACGCGCGCGACCGTGCCGCGCTTGGCCTGAATGCGCCGCCCGACGGCTTGTTTTTCGTGCGCGCCGATTACCGATAGAGCGTGATGACGTTAGGTCGCTTCAACCTCATAGCCGTTCGGGCTGAGCGAAGTCGAAGCCCACGCCCACGCCCACGCGGGACACTTGCCCTTCGACTTCGCTCAGCAACCATTATCAGCATGTGTCCATTGTGAGCCTCTGGCGAGGACGGCGTTAGCGAATGTGAGGAGTTTTCTGGCGCAG
>LNFI01000005.1 GCA_001464615.1 Sphingomonadales bacterium Ga0077557
ACTACTTCCTTTTGCATGGATCGACTCCTAGACGTGGCTCAACGACCACATCATTGCACAGCTATGCTGGTGCAGGGGTCGTCCACCCCATCAGGTCACCGGTAATTTTTCACGAATGCTTTGCGCGCCAATTGTCGCCGTTCAGCCGCGTGGGTTCCGAACCTCAAAGCTGCCGCTTCCTTTTGGCGCAGGTGGGGCAACCCGATTGACCGAAAGTGGGACGTTGCGGACCTTCGTCAATGCCACGCTAAACGACTGGATTTGCGAAGATTAGACATCCAATGTATGACGACCGGCTCCGAACACATGTCTGTTGAGCATTGCGGAGCCTCGCGCATGCTTCGAGCCTCTTTTATCTAGGCCGCGACGATGGCGGTGGTTACATCATTTCTCTGGGCATCCCCAACCGAGCCACGCTCAGCGCGTGACGATTCCTTGCGCCTTGCTGGCGAATTCCTGCGCCCCCTTTTCGTCGTTCACGAGGCTTGCCCCGGCTGCCGGAATGGCCACCCCGGCGCGCAGCGCGGGCCGGGCCTTCATCGCTTCGAGCCAGCGGTCGAGGTTTTCAAGCCCATCGCGCGAGACGCCTGACCACTTGTAGGTCCGCACCCAGCACCAGTTGGCGATATCGGCGATCGAATAGTCGTCGCCTAACCATTCACTGTCAGCCAGCCGCCGGTCGAGCACTTCGAACAGGCGGCGGCACTCATTCTGGTAGCGCCCGATCGCGGCGGGGATCTTTTCGGGGAAGTAGCGGAAGAAGACGTTGGCCTGCCCCATCATCGGGCCGACACCGCCCATCTGCAACATCAGCCACGCCATCACCCGCGCGCGCGCCTTGGTTTCGGTCGGGAGCAGGCGCCCGGTCATCTCGGCCAGATAGACCATGATCGCGCCGGATTCGAAAACCGCGAGATCATCATTGTCGCGGTCGACGATCACCGGGATGCGGCCATTGGGGTTGAGCGCGAGGAAAGCATCGGTCTTCTGCTCGCCTTTGGCCAGATCGATGGGATGCACGGTGTAGGCGAGGCCCAGTTCTTCCAATGTGCAGGAGGCTTTGTGGCCGTTGGGGGTGGAGGCGGTGTAGAGATCGATCATGGCAGCGTTGCTCCCTTGGCTGAAGGTGCCGGGCGGCGGTTGTCGACAAGGCGGAAACCGATATGATCGGTGCCAAGATCGCGTTCCTGGAACTGGCGGGCGGCAGGTCGATAGCGGGCGCAGTAGTTCGCTGCGCAAAGGAAGGATCCGCCCTTGATGACATTGACCGGCTGTCCCGGGCGGGGCGCGGCGGTGGTCCATTCCCAGACATTGCCGATCATGTCGTGCAGGCCGAAGGCGTTGGCGTCGAAGCAGCCAACCGGCGCGCGGGTGGTGAACCCGTCTTCGCCAGTGTCACGCGCCGGGAAGGCGCCCTGATAGTAGTTAGCGGCAGCCGCGCCCGAGGCATCCTTGGGTTCGGGCAGTGCGGGGGCACCGGCGCGGGCGGCATATTCCCATTGTTCCTCGCTCGGCAGGCTCATCCCAGCCCAGCGCGCATAGGCGGTAGCGTCATCATAGGTGATCTGCACCACCGGATCGGCCCCGCGCCCGTTGATCGCGCTGGCCGGGCCGGATGGGTGGCGCCAGCTAGCCCCCGGAACCCACGCCCACCAGTTGCGATTGTCGGGTGTCGGTGCCCGAAAGACCGCAGAGCCGGGCAGGCGCATTGCCGGCGGCGCGCCGGGCACGGCCGGAGGATCACGCTCGGCTGCGGTGCGATAGCCAGTTGCGGCGACGAAGTGGGCGAACTGGGCATTGGTGACTTCGGTGCGGCTGATCCAGAACCCCGCGACCGCGACCTCGCGCGCGGGGCCTTCCTCGGGATATTGCGGATTGGCCCCCATCGTGAATCGACCGCCCGGCACCCACACCATCGCGGGTTCGGCCATGCCCTTGCACCTGGTCTGCCCCGATGCTGTGCGGTCCGTTTGCGCCTCGCCGCAGGCTGCGAGCATGCAAATCGCGGCGAGAAGCAGGCCGATCCTCACTGCGCACCAGCCTGCACCAGAATGTCCTCCACCAGCTGCCGCATCGCGGCCTCCACCTCGGCGGGAGGCAGCTCCTCGTCCTGACGGAGCAGACGCCAAGTGTCGAAGCTGCAAGCGATCAGAATTGCCCTGCCGGCCTGTGTCGACGTCTGCAATTCGGGCGGCAGCACCGCATCGAGCATCCGTTTCTCGCCCGCATGCAGGCGGCGGTATTTGGCGGCGATAAACTGCGAGCGATAGCGTTCCATCACCGCAGAAATGCGGAACACGGCGGCCGCCTCGTTGATCGTGCAGCGCCGCGCGATCAGCTCGAACAACTGGCCTTTCCAGTGCTCCGAACGATAGGGCGCGGTAAGCAGTGGTTGGTAGGCGGCGACCAGCAGATCATCAATCGCGTGAAAAATCGCGTCCTTGTCCTCGAAATGGCGGAACACGGTACGGACGGACAAGCCGGCCTTTTCGGCCACGGCATCGGCATTGGGATCGGGATCGCCCGCAGCAACCAGTTCGACCATGGCCTGAATAATCCGCGCCCGGTTGGCATCCCCCCGCGCACGCCGTCCGTCGTCGACCGGCTGAGCCGCGTCCATCGCCACTCTGATCACATTTGCTGCGCTGGTCATTTCGTCCTTCCGCGCCGCCGGATTTCGGCAGCGATCAGCCACAGGCGGTCCTGGCCCCAAACGCACAGATCCTGTTCGTCCGGCCCGCCGCCGCGCAACCGATAGCTGGGAACGCCCCAAAGCCCAAGTTCCTCGGCCATTTCATGCTGGTTGCGCGCCGTCTCCGCCTTCCAGCCGTCGGTGCCGAGATGGCGCTGCGCCGCGCCCCAATCGAGCCCGGCGCGCTCGACTGCCAGCCTGATCCCCTCGGGGCGGTGCAGCGCAGCCGCCTCGGTCCAGGCGAGGCGCAGCGCCGCCGACAGCAACGCAACATCCTTGCCCTGCGCGCGCGCCCAGGGAAACAGCGAATAGATCTGGCGGGTCGGCTCGCCGACCGGGAACAGCACCGGGCCGAATTGGGTGCCAAGGTGCTCGCCCTCGCGCTTGGCGTCGAACACGATGTAGCCGCCCTTCTGGCGCGTCGCCGGCACCCCGCGCATGACCATCGGCAGCACCGGCTTGTGATGGAGCAAGATCCCGCATTCGCGCGCCATCGCGATGGTACGATCATAAATGATCGCGGTGTAAGGCGAATTGAGCGAGGGGTAGAAATCAAGCGTCAGCTGGCTAGCATCGACCCCGCTCACGTCAATCGCCGGGCGCGGGCAGATATAGGGAAGGGCTGGGTCCCGGCACGCCCCGAGATCGCGCAGCCATTGTTCGAGGTAGAACAAGCGGTCGACTCCCCAGAACCACTCCCCGCCATAGTGGAACATCGCGCCCGAATAGTGCCCAAGCTTGTCCAGCCGCGCACTGCCTGCGTCGAGCGCAGCCGCGTCGGGGGCGGTGTCCTGACGGTCCTTCATTTCCGAAGGTCGGATGAGGCCATAATGCGGCGCAATCAGCTCTGCATCGCGGCGCGCCCAGGCATCCAACATGGCCAGTTCGGGCTGGTTCTTGCCGCCGCTGGCGCGGATCTGGTGCACCACCAGTTCGATATCGTAACGCTGCTGCAAACTATCGAGCACTTGCTGAGCGAGATGCGAATAGGGGTCGTCATATTGGTGGAAATATTCGACCTTGTGCCACGCGCCCGCTTTGCGCAGCGCCGTTTCAACCCGTTCCCGCCGCTTGGCCCCGCGCTCCGGGGCGATCGTGCGATTGGCAGCGAAGCTGACGAGGCGGCGCAGCAGCGCCGGCGGGTCGACCATCAGCTTCCCGTTGGGGTTGGGCGACGGCTCGGGCTCAAGGCTCACAGGCGATAGCCTCCGGCGCGCAGGCGCTCCATCTGCTCAGGCCCGAGCGGGACATAGGTGCCATTCCCCGGTTCGAGGAACCAGATCGGATCGGAGACCTGCGCAATGTCGAAACCTTCCTTGACCAGCTCCACCTTGCGCAGCTTCATCGTGCCGGTGGTCTCCGCCTCGGCCTGGATGCGCAGGAACAGCGGGACGGCGTAGGACGGCAGGTGCGCCTTCAGGTGAGCGGCAAGGCCCGCCATGTCGAAGCCCCCGGCGATCGTCATTGCCACCATCCCGGCGCGCCCGTCAGTTCCCGGCACTGCGACGCCATAGACATTGGCCAGTTCGACCCCAGGATATTTGCACACCGCATCGCACACATCATTGGTGGCGACATTCTCGCCCTTCCAGCGGAAAGTGTCGCCGATGCGGTCGACGAAATAGACATAGCCAGCCTTGTCGCGGCGCATCAGGTCGCCGGTGCGGAACCAGCGGTCGCCCTTCTCGAACACGTCGGTGAGGATTTTTTTCTCGGTCGCCGCCTTGTCGTGATAGCCTTCGAAGGCCGCCGCGCCTCCCGTGCCGATCCGGCCAATCGCCTCGCCCGGCTCGTCGACCCCGGCCTTGAGGCAGAAGCCATCAGCCCCGCGCACCGGCGCTTCGGCCTCGATATCAAACTTGACGAAGCTCACCCCCATCTTGCCTTCAAGCCAGGTCGGCAGGCGCCCGATCGCGCCGACTGTGCCATCGAAATTGACCAGCGAGACATTGCCCTCGGTCGAGCCGTAGAATTCGCACATCTGGCGCACCCCGAAGCGCTCGACAAAGGGCTGCCACACCTCGCCGCGAAGGCCATTGCCGAAGCCTGCGACAAGGCCGTGGGCCCGTTCCTTGGGGTGCGGCGCGGCGTTGAGCAGGTA
This sequence comes from Sphingomonadales bacterium Ga0077557, assembly GCA_001464615.1. Taxonomy (GTDB): domain Bacteria; phylum Pseudomonadota; class Alphaproteobacteria; order Sphingomonadales; family Sphingomonadaceae; genus Sphingomonas. The sequence continues at coordinate 4,794 of LNFI01000005.1, forward strand.
GCGGCAGAGTTCGCCGATATAGACGAAGCGGGTGGCGCCATGTTCGGCAGCATCGTCCCAGAAGGCGGAGACCGAGAGCTTGCGCCGCATGATGATGGTCGCGCCGTAGATCAGCGGCCCGGCGGTGCCCATGCCCCCGCCGGTCGAATGATAGAGCGGCAGCGTGTTGTAGACCCGGTCATGCTCGGTCACCTTGCCGAGGATGCGGGCATAGCGCGCCATGCCGCGCAGGCGGTTGTGGGTGATTCGCGCCGCTTTGGGCAGACCCGTGGTGCCCGAGGTGTAGATGAACAGCGCGCCATCGCCGCCGGTGATGTTGGCGCGGTGTTTGGCGGCTGGACGCGTATCGGGCTGGTGTGCCAGCGCCGCGGTGAGATCTGCGCCGTGCTTGCCGTCAAAATCCCAAAGCGGTTGCGCCATCCCGGTTTCGGCAAGCAGCCCGGCAAGCCGCGCCGCCTGGTCGCCCGCTGCGATGATCGCCTTGCTGTCAACGATCGCGATGCAATGCGCCAGACCATCGCCCTGCAGGTTGGTATTGATCAGCGCGGTCACCACGCCGACCTTGGCGAGCCCGAACCACACCGCCGGAAAATCGGGGCAATTCTCCAGCATCAGCGCAACCGTATCGCCGCGCGCGAGACCCTGCGCGCGTGCCCAATGGGCGATGCGGTTGGCGCGCGCGTCGAAGGCGGCGTAGGTTACGCTCTGCCCTTCGAACACGATCGCGGGTTTCGCGCCGTGGCGATCAACGCTGCGCTCGATCTCGTCGACGATCGTGACGGACGACTCTGGCTGCAATTCCTTCAGCGTCTGAATAACGCCGTAGACGTCTCTGATGAAAGCCGCTTCCCGCCGGATCGTGCCGATAGCCTTGCGCATAGTTTTGCCTCTCCCCTCGATCGCCGCCATATGCAGCCTTGGCTTGACGCGGGCGATTCTTGTGTCATTGAAAGTGACATTAATTAGGCCGCGTGGCAACTCGCTGCGCGAAGGCCATCACCGCGCGGGAGGGACGCCATGAAGACCAGACTGACCGAACTGCTTGGTATCGAGGTGCCGATCATCTGCGGCGGCATGATGCGGGTCGGCACCGCCGATTTGGCCGCAGCAGTGTCCAACGCCGGGGGCCTCGGCGTGATGACCGCGCTGACCTGCAAGACCGCAGCGGACCTCAGCGCCGAAATCGCGCGCTGCCAGGCACTCACCACCAAGCCCATTGCCGTCAACCTCACCGTCGGCGTGGTCGCGACCCCGATCAACTATGGCGAGTATATCCGCGCCATCATCGAAAGCGGTGTCAAGATCGTCGAGACGGCCGGGCGCTCGCCCGAGCCTTTCATGGAAGCCTTCAAGGCCGCCGGGATCAAGGTGATCCACAAATGCGTGACCGTGCGCCACGCCCGCTCGGCCGAGAAGATCGGAGTCGATGTGGTCAGCATCGACGGGTTCGAATGCGCCGGCCATCCGGGCGAACAGGATATTGGCGGCCTCGTGTTGTTCCCGGCGGCGGCCGACGCGCTCACCATCCCGGTGGTCGCTTCGGGCGGGATCGGCGATGGACGCGGCCTCGCCGCTGCGCTGGTGCTCGGCTGCGACGGGGTCAATATGGGCACCCGCTTCATGGCGACCAAGGAGGCCCCGATCCATCAGGGCATCAAGGACAAGATCGTCGAAATGGACGAGACCCAGACGCAGCTGATCTTCCGCAGCTATCGCAACACCGCGCGGGTCTATCGCAATTCGATTTCGGAGAAGGTGGCCGCAATCGAAGCCGCAGGCGGCGGGTTCGAGGAGGTGCACGAATATGTCTCGGGCGCCAATCAGGAACGCGCCTGGAGCACCGGCGATATCGAGGCCGGCATGGTCACCGCCGGCCTCTCGGGCGCTTTCGTGCATGACGTGCCGACCTGTCAGGAAGTGATCGACACGATCGTCGCCGATGCGCGCGAAATCCTCACCGGGCGGGTCGCCGCGATGTTTGCTTAGGCCGCAGCGGGCTTGAGGAACGGCAGGCAGCCGGTCCGATCAAGCACGGCGACGAGGCCCGCATCATCCGCGACGCTGGCGAACTTGCGGCGCAACTCGTCAAGCGTGGCGGCCTGATATTTGAAGGTCTTCTGCTGGAAGGGCGCGCCCTTCATCGTCAGGCTGGTCTCCTTCTCGCCCTTGGCCCAGGCCTCGTGGTTGGCTGCCATCCACGGCAGGAAGCGTCCGGCGACTTCGCTGGTCAGGATCGGCTCCAGCGTCGGCAGCAGTTGGGCGAGCGGTTCGAAATCGCCCTCCACCTTCGGGGACAGCATCCGCTTGATATAGGCAACGAGCTTGGGCGCATGGGCTTCGAGATAGGCATTCGCGGTCGGATCAGTCCAAGCCTGGTGGAGATTGCACCACAGCCCGAAGTCGCCAAAGCAGGGGCGCTCGCCGAGCAGATAGGGGCGCTTGGCGAAATGCGCGTCGAGCATGGCTGACAGGTCGATAAAGGATTGCTTCAACTGCGGAATATTCGTTTCGTTCGCCCCGGCAAAGCTCAGCCGCGGCACCATCCGCCGCACCATCAGGTGCGAGAGCACCGGCTTGCCGAGCGCAGCCCACCATTGCCCCTCCAGCCGGTATCCCGCCAGCCGGTCTCCGGTCGACTTGGCATCCGCGGGATAGAACCAACGCTGGAAGAACATCAGCTTGTTGCACCATTCGTCGCCAAACTCCTCGAACAGGCACGACAGGAACCACAGCGCGCGGTCCTCAGGGTGGACGGAGGGCTGCGGGAATTCCTGCTCCAGCCGTTCGATGATCGGGGTCGAATCCTGCATCGTCTCGCCATCGGGCAGGAACAGCAGCGGAATCAGCTGCACCTTGGCGTGCTGCTGGAACAGCGGCTCGTTCTTCATGCTGCGCTGGATCCACTCATAGCCGATGCCTTTGAAATCGAAATAGGACTGCACCTTCTTGGTATAGGGCGAAAGCGGCAGGCCCATCAGACGGAAGCCCTTGGTCGACTGTGTCATGTCATCCCCTTTGCGTGATTGGCTTTCGGCGAGACTAGACAATTGTCACGTGGAATGACAGAAAGTTTTGATAGCCGTGCCGGAGAGAATCCCATGAACATCGATTTTGCCCCCGAGCTTGAGGCGTTCCGCGCAGAGGTGGCCCAATTCTTCGCAACCGCCCCCACGCCGGCGATTCGTGAGGCAGGGCGCAAGACCACCAGCGTCTTTGCCCCGTTCAAGGAATGCATGGAGTGGCAGCGAATCCTGTTTGAAAAGGGCTGGGTCGCGCCGCATTGGCCCAAGGAAAGCGGTGGCACCGGCTGGAGCGTGGAGCAGCGTTTCATCTTCGCGGAGGAATACCGCAAGGCCGATCTGCCGCCGCTGCTGCCGCAGAGCCTCGGCATGGTCGGCCCGTTGCTGATCGACCTCGGCACCGAGGAGCAGAAGGCGCGCTACCTCCCCGGCATCCTCAGCGGCGATGATTTCTGGGCGCAGGGCTATTCCGAACCCAATTCGGGATCGGACCTCGCCTCGCTCTCGTGTCGCGCAGCGGCCGACGGGGATGATTACATCATTAACGGCTCCAAGATCTGGACCACCTATGCCCACCACGCCAACCGCATGTTCATGCTGGTGCGCACCAGCAATGAAGGCAAGAAGCAGCAGGGCATCACCTTCCTGCTGCTCGACCGCACCGATTATCCCGGCATGACCATTCGCCCGATCATCGGCCTCGATGGCTTCCCTGAACAATGCGAGGTGTTCTTCGAGGATGTCCGCGTGCCGCAATCGGGCCGCGTCGGCGCGGAGAATGAAGGCTGGGCGGTGGCCAAGCACCTGCTCACCCACGAACGCGGCGGCGGCAACGCGGCAAGCCCCACATTGATGCGCTATTGCGAACGCGCCCGCGAGGCGGCAGCGGCGACGCCCTCGCCCTTTGGCGGGATGCTGGCCACTGACCCGGTGTTCCAGCGCGAACTCGGCGAGCTCGAAGCCGACATCGCCTCGCTCGGTCATTTCGAGAAGCTCGCGATCAGCGGCCATGCCATCGCCCGCGACCCGGCCTTCCCGTCGATCAATAAAACGATCAATTCCGAACTGATCCAGCGCGCCTCGACCATCATGGCGCAGGTCTCGGGCGTCGGCGGGCTGGTGCGCCAGCTTGAGGCCTTGCGGGTCGGCAGCAATGTCGAGCCGCTGGGGAGCGAGTTCGATCTCATCTCGATGCCGCTCTACCTCAACAGCCGCGCGACCACGATCTATGCCGGCTCGAACGAAGTGCAGCGCGATCTGATCGCGCGCAGCCTGGCAGGAGCCTGAGGCGATGGATTTCAACTACACCGAAGAACAGCAGATGCTGCGCGACAGCATCGGCAAGTATCTCGAAAAGAGCTACGATTTCGACACGCGCCAGAAACTGGTGCGCAGCGAAGCGGCTTGGTCGCAGGAGGCGTGGCAGCAGTTCGCCGATTTCGGCCTGCTGGCGCTGCCCTTCAGCGAGGAGCAGGGCGGGCTCGGCGGGTCGATCAGCGATTGCGTCGCCTTTGCCGAATTGTTCGGCAAGCATCTGGTGATCGAGCCCTACACCAGCGCGGTCATGCTTTCGGCCCCGGCTTTGGCGGCGAGCGCGAATCCTGCCGCGCAGGACTGGTTCGCAAAGGTCATCGGCGGCGAGGCGGTGGTCGCCTTTGCCTTCGAAGAAGGGCACGGCACGCCCTCGGCTGCGCATATCACGATGACAGCTGAGGCTGATGGCGCGGGTTACGTGCTCTCAGGCGAGAAGCGACTGGTAATCGCGGGCGCTGAAGCTCATGCGTTAGTGGTCGCAGCCCGCTCGCAAGAGGGGGCACCGGCGCTGTTTCTGGTCGAAGCCGGCGCGGCAGGGCTCCAACCCCGCGCCTATCGCACGATCGACGGCCGCAGCGCCGCCGATATCCGGTTCGATCAAGTCAAGGCGACCGCGCTCGACCTTCCGGGAAAGGCGCTGGACGACATCATCGCCCACGCCGTGATCGTTCAATGCGCCGAGGCGGTCGGCGCGATGGGTGCGCTCTGCGCAATTACGGCGGAATATGCGATGACCCGCAAGCAGTTCGGCGTGCCGATAGCGACCTTCCAGGCGGTGGCGCACCGGCTGGCCGACATGAAGATCGCCTACAGCAAGGCCCGCGCCAGCCTGCTCTACACCACCGCACTGGCGCAAGGCGGAGCGGCCACCCAGCGCGATATCGCGATCCTTAAAGCCCAGACCGGCAAGCTTGGCCGCGCCATCGGCGAAGCGGCGATCCAGACCCATGGCGGGGTCGGCACTACCGACGAATTGAACGTGAGCCACTATCACAAGCGCCTGATCGCCTGCGACGCCATGTTCGGCGATCACGCCTACCACTTCCGCAAGATCGGTGAGGGCTAAACCTATGGACCGCATGTTGCGTATCAGCATTGCCGCCGGATGCCTCGCGCTTGGCGGATGCGGAGCGATGCAAACCGACGCCACCAGCACCGAGCTGTCCGACACTACCGCCAACAGCGGCGTGCCGAGCGCTGCCAACGGCAAAAGCGCGGCGCTGCTTTCGGCCTTTTTCGGGCTCGATAACGGCCTGTTTCAGGTCGCCAACCTGATTTGCAATGGCGCAGCGGGCAAGGACGGGATGCCAGTGATCTTCTCGACCGAAATTGACCACCGCACGATGCAGGCTGGCGATTTCAAGGTTACGACCGCAAGCGGCAAGACCGGCACGATGCACTGCGTTTCGCTCCTGCCCGCAACCGACGCGGGTGAGTTGCGCACGGTGCTGCTGATCGGCGAATTCGGCAATGCCGATGGCGATCCGCCCGCGCGGGTTGAAATCGTCGGCAATTTGAATTCCATCGACGGCTCGCTCAATTTCAAGGGCGCGCAAGTCGCGGTCACCCCACTGGCGCCCGGCCCCACCTTGGTGATGGCGGAACGCGTCTCTGACCGGGAGGTCGATAAGGGCCTGGGTCTTGCGCGGACCAAGGGTAGCGCGTGCCCGTCAAAGGGCGTGGCCCAGCAAATCCGCGTGGTCTGGGCCGGCGGCGTCACGCTGCCCAAGGGCGATGAACCGGGCGACGCCGAGCGTAACAAGTACAAGGTTACCATGGCTGGGGTGGACGGCAAGACTCGCGAGATCACGCCCGTCGCCCTCGCCAACCTCGGGGATGGCGACAACAACCACGTGCTGTGCCTCGATACCGCCGATCAGGCCCTGTCGGTGTCGTTCCCAGGCGGTATATTCAAGGATCCCAACGGCGACCTAAACCCTGCTACGGCCATTACCGTGGCGCGGTGAGCACGCGCCCGCTCAGCGGTTGTGCGCGGTCGCGATTTTTTCGAGAATGCGATGCGCGGTTTCGTAGCCGCTGTTCTGGTTCTGGCCGGTGATCAGATTGCCGTCGATCGTGGTGTGGGTGGCAAAGGGGTCGCGCCAGGCGTGCTGCCATTCGAAGATCGCGCCGGCCTTGCGCAGCTCCTCCTCGGGGTGCTTGGGCGTCACCGCGATGCCGAAAGTGTTGATCTGATCATTGGTAACGCCGGTGACGCGCCGTCCCTTGACCAGCAGTTCGCCGTCGATCCCTTTTGCGGCGCACAGGCCGAGCGCGCCGTGGCACACCGAGCCAAGGATCTTGCCCTGGGCGTTCGCGCGCGTGACGACATCGGCGAGCACGTCGCTCTGCATCAAATCATAGGCTGCGCCCCAGCCGCCAGCCAGGAAGATCACCTCATAATCGTCAGGATTAACGGTCGCGATCGGCAGCGAATTCATGAACTTCGCCATAGCTTCGGGATCGGCCCTGAAGCGTCGATCGTCGGCGCAGGCCAGCGGCCAGTCCCACGAGGGCGGCTGCAGCGGGATTTCACCGCCCTTGATCGAGGCCATGTCGACCGTCAGCCCGGCATCAATGAACGCATAATAGGGCACGGTGAATTCCGAACCGAAGGCGCCGGTCCGCTTGCCAGTGGGGTCAAGCGTGGCGTGGCTGGTGCACACCACGAGCGCGCGTTTGCCCGGCAGATGGAATTCGGGGATGGTATAATGTCGGTGCAGACCCATTGCCCGCAGGATCGCCGGAAGATTGATGGCAATCAGGGCGACGACCGCCACGAGGATGACGAGAGCAGCGATAAGCCAGATCATGCGTTCACTCCGGATGGTTGGCGACCGAGACGAGCGGTTGACCGGTTGTCACGCGGCCTTAGGGCGCGCGGCCAGCCTCACAGTCCGGAACAGCAGGTAGCCGAAGGCCACAAGCGCGAGCCCGAGACCGAGCAGATAAGGCCAATATTTGTGCAGCGCCTTGGAGATCAGCTTGTTGGTCAGTTCCTTGAAAGCCGAATCTTCCGGCCCAAGCTCAACCACGCCGACGCGCTTGGCATAAGCTGCGTATTCGGCCTTCATGCTATTGAACAGCGGCTGGTTCGCGGCCGACATATCCCTGGTCTCGCCCGGATCGACCGAGATGTCGTAGAGGCGCCATTGGCCATCGCCGCGCGGCGGAAAGTTCCGCGTGATCTTCCACTTGCCGCGGTAGAGCGCGGCATTGCCGCTGACCTCGAAGCCGAAGCTTTCGCTTTCGCCATAAGTGGATGTCGATCCACCCGTCAGCATGGGCAGCGCGCTCCGCCCGTAGAAGCTGGCCGGATCATAGTCGACCTTGGCGGCCTGAAGCAGGGTCGGCACGAGATCGGTGACATGGACGGGTGCGCCCACCACCCCTTGCGGCGCAATGCCCGGGCCTGCCACGACGAGCGGCACCCGCAGGCCGCCTTCGCTCGCGTAGAATTTATAGAGGTTGAACGGGGAGGCAGACACCGCGGCCCATTCCGGACCGATTGCGGTCAGGCTGTCCGGCTGGCCGAGATTGCCGGGCAAGGTATCGAAGCCTTCGACCAGCTTGACCGCATCGACCGCAACATTCGCAAGGCCTGCAAACTCGGTCTCTGCCGATTCCGGGCCGTTGTCCGACGTGACGACGACGATGGTGTTATCGAGAGCACCGGTCGCTCGAAGGTGCTGAAGCAAACGCCCGATGTGGAAATCGGCGGCCTCCATCATCCCGGCATTGACCTGCATTTTCCGCGCCGCCAACGCCCGCTGTTCAGAGGAAAGGCTGCTCCATGCTCGGTGGGTGCTGGGCACGGGTGCCAATTTCGTCGACGCTGGCACCAGGCCGAGTGAGATTGCGCGCTGGTGGCGTTCGGCGCGCATCGCGTCCCAGCCTTTATCGAAAGTGCCGTTATACGCATTGATGTATTTGGTCGGCGCCTGAACGGGGATATGCACGGCCTGCAGCGACAAAAAGGCGAGGAATGGCTTCTTGTTGTCGCCGGAATCGATATATTGGATCATCTTGTCGACCAGCGACCGTGATGAATAGTAATCGGCGGGCAGCTCGATCGGCTTGCCGTCTTCGAACCAGTGGACTTTATCGTAGCCGGGAAGATAGGGCTTTCGATCGTAATTGCTGCCGCCGGTCGCATCCATGACATAGGAGCGCTGGAAGCCGAATTTGTTGGGCAGGTTGGCGCCGGTTTCACCAATGCCCCATTTGCCCGTGACATAGGTCCGGTAACCAGCCGATGAGAGCAGCGACCCGATCGTCTTCTGCCTGCCATTCCAGGTCATGGTGTAGCCCGGCAACCCACGCAGTTCCGGCTTCACGGTTTCGACGAGCGTGCCCATACCAGTCTGGTGATTGTCCATCCCGGTCACCAGCATTGCCCGGCTCGGCCCGCAAAAAGGCGAGGTGTAATAGCGCGAAAGCTTGGCGCCCCTGCGCGCAAGCCCATCGATGTTGGGTGTGCGCGAATTGCTGCCATAGGCACCGAAATCGGTGAAGCCGACATCGTCGAACAACACGATCAGAATATTAGGTCGGCGGTCGTTTGCGAGCGCGGGCACACTCCCTAGCGATGCCGCGACGAGGCAGGCAGCAAGTTGCAGCTTGATCTTCACCGATGCGTCCCCTTTCGTAACGATCGCCCCCGCGATCACAGCCTGTCTTGTCCGCACCGCCAAGGGAGCTGACTCGCCGGATCGTCAGACAGGTTCGCCCAGATAATGTGCGACAATGGCCAGAAGCTGAAGTTCAGCTTCGGCCAAAGACCATTCAATTTCGACCAGGCTGGTCGGTTGGCCGCACGCCCGATCGGAACGCGCTTGGCGCGATGCCCGACCATTGTTTGAAGCTGCGGGTAAAGTTCGACGGTGTGTCGAAGCCGAGTTCGAAGGCGATCGTCGCAATCGATAGCGTCGGATCGGACAGCAACTGCTGCGCCTTGCCGTAGCGCGCGTCCTGCACCAATCGCCGGTAGCTGGTGCTGCTCCGCGCGAGCTGGCGTCTCAGGCCGCGTTCGGAGAGGCCGAGCGCCGATGCCACTTGCCCGATCGAGGCAGCAAACATACCGCTTTCCTCAAGATGGCGCAGCACTTGCCCGGCCGCGCTGCCGCCGGTCTGGGCCTGTCCCGCCAGCCGCTCACAGACACCGAGCAGCTGCTGGAGATTGATCGGATCATGGGTCGGCAGCGGCGTATCCAGCAGGCTGGCAGGAAAAATCAAGGCATTGCGCTCCGCTTCGAAGCGCACGGGGAAAGGGATTTCCGACGCGACCCCATCCCAGCCCTCAGGCTTGACGACGACCAGTTCTGCCCGTTGCGTGACCTGAGTTTCTTGGAGCAGCGCCCGGAAGATCCCGTCGCACACGACCAGCGCGCCGCTGGTCGCGAAATAAGCGATGTCGCCGAGCGGCCAGGTCGGGCGAATCGACACCGAAACGTCGCTGCCCGTGCCGCCAGCCGTGACGACCGGGCCTTCAAGGGCCAAGGCCGGGAACGTCAAGCGCAGAAACCGGCCCAGCATCTGGATCGCATCCGCAAAGGACGCGGCATGCATCGCGGCAAGAAATGGCAATCCGACCTGCGACGCCCGGAACCGCCCAGCCAGTCGCACGCCGATATGGGGATCGCCGCTGGCCGCGATTACATTGAGATAGAAGCTTCGAAGTTGGCCGAAATCGCCACGATGATGCGGATCAACGAGCAGGGCCTCAGTCAGTCCGGTGTGCTCGAGCAGGGCATCCGCCGCGATCCCGTCATCGCGCAGCGCACGGAAGACGAAGCCCGGGTAATTCATGGGCAACGCCGTATCCAGGGGTGTCAGCATATGGGGGGCCATCATAAGCGCGCCGTTCGAGGGAGCAATAACAACAGATAAGGACTCTTTAGGGTTACGTACGGAGCGACAGCGGAAATCGCACGTACATCGTCACCATTAGCCGGATGACCTCGGGCGACGCGTTAAAACGGCGAAAAGGGGTGGAAGGCAGGACTCTCGATTTGCGGTTCATGTGCTCTTTTTCGCGGATGCCCGGTTCGTATGACAGAGCCCCCACCCGCGCTCAGAAGGCTCACATTGACCCCTGCAGCATTTCCCGTCATTAAGAGTGACAATAAAATTTGCTGGGCAGCGGCAAGGTGAAGGCGGGGAGGTCGTGATGGCCAAGAAGGGCGTTGATCTGGGTGGTGCCGACGAAGCGGGCGGCGCAGCGGGCGGCGGGCTGAACCCGATCGTGGGTATCGCGCGGGAGGACCTGCTGGGCGTCGTGACGATGATGCTGCGCGAAACCATGGGCAATCCGGCCAACAGTTTCAAGCATATGCGGGCCTTCACGGGCGATGTTGCTGATATCATCACGGCGAAATCCACGCTGGCGCCCGATCCCAAAGATAAGCGCTTCGCCGATTCGGCCTGGCAGTCCAACCCGCTGTTTCGCATGTCGATGCAATATTATCTGGCCAGCCAGAAGAATGTGAAGAACTGGGTGGCCGACATGAAGGTGGACGAACTGGAGCGGTCCCGCGCCAATTTCGTTTCGGCCATGATCATGGATTCGCTGGCGCCGTCGAACACGCTGGCCGGCAATCCATCGGCGTTGAAAAAGGTCATCGAAACCGGCGGCCTGTCGCTGATGAACGGGTTGAAGAACGCCTATAACGATATCGTCCACAATGATGGCATCGTCTCCCAGGTCGACAAGAAGCCATTCAAGCTCGGCGAGAATATCGCCATCCAGCCCGGTGCCGTGATCCACCGCACCGAGATGATGGAGCTGATCCAATATGCGCCCACCACAGAGCAGGTGCACGAAATCCCAGTGTTGGTGGTGCCGCCACAGATCAACAAGGCCTATCTCAATGATCTGACCCCGGAAAAGAGCATGATGCGTTTTCTGCTTGGCCAAGGCCTGCAGCCGTTTCTGATCAGCTGGCGCAACCCGACCATTGAGCATCGCGCCTGGGGTCTGAATGAATATATCGAAGAGATCATCAAAGCCATTGATGTGATCTGTGCCGTCACCGGCAGCGAAATGATCAACCTGTCGGGCGGCTGTTCTGGCGGCATCACCATGTCGACCCTGCTTTCAAAGATGAAAGCGAGCGGCGACGAGCGCGCCAATTCGGCCACTCTAATGGTGTGCGTGCTGCACCCGAAGCGTGACGACAGCGAGGTGGGAGCGCTGGTTTCAGACCACGGCATCAAGCTGGCGCGCGAACGCTCGGCCAAGAAGGGCATATTGGAGGGCAAGTCGCTCTCCCGCATGTTTGCCTGGTTGCGCCCGAATGATCTGGTCTGGAACTATGTCGTCAACAATTATCTGCACGGCGAGGACCCGCCGGCGTTCGATATCTTGTTCTGGAACAACGACACCACCAACCTCACCGCCGCGCTGCACAGCGACTATCTGCGTAACTATGAAGAACAGCCGTTCGTGAACCACGGCAAATCCACCATTGCTGGTCACCAGCTGGATATCAGCAAGGTGGATTGCGATCTGTTCATCCTGGGCGGCGTGACCGATCATATCACGCCATGGAAGGCCTGTTATCGCTCTACCCAGTTGTTCGGCTCACAGAATGTCGAATTTGTCCTCTCCCATTCGGGCCATGTGCAGGCGATCATCAATCCGCCCGGCAACCCCAAGGCCAAATATTATCGCGCGCCCAAGGTGAAGCCGCCGGAAGCGCCGGAGAAATGGCTGAAGCTGGCGCAGGAGTTTCCCGGCAGCTGGTGGCCGCTGTGGGCCGAATGGCTGAAGGATCGCTCTGGCAACCTCAAGCCCGCGCCGGCCGAACTGGGCAATGCCGACCACCCGCCGGGCGACAAAGCCCCCGGCCGCTACGCCTTTGATTGAAAGGACAGTTCATGACCGTCAGCCACACCCCCGAATTCCACATCAAGGAGGTTGATGGACGTACATTGCGGGTGGCGCGCTGGCAGCCCCGCCGCGGCAGCGGCACCAACCGGCCGCTGTTGTTCTTCAATGGCATCGGCGCCAATATCGAACTGATGGCGCCGCTGCCCGAACAGCTGGATGATCGCGAGGTCATCACGTTCGACATGCCCGGTGTGGGCGAATCGCCCGATCCGCTGGTGCCTTATCGCCCATGGATGATCGCCCGCATTGCCGAACGGATCATCAGCGATTTCGGCCATGACAAGGTCGACGTGATGGGGGTGAGCTGGGGCGGCGGCATGGCCCAGCAATTCGCCTGGCAATATGGCCGCCGCACCGGGCAGCTGGTGCTGGCCGCCACGTCGGCCGGCATGCTGATGGTGCCGGGCAAATTGGCAGCGCTGTCGAAAATGGCCGATCCGCGCCGCTATACCGATCCCGATTTCATGCTGAAGCATTTCCGCACGCTCTACGGCGGCAATACCAATGGCGCCGGCGGCCACGCCAGCCGCATCAGCCCGCCCAGCAAACGCGGATATCTCGGCCAGTTGATCGCCATGATAGGCTGGACCAGCGTCCCTTTCCTGCCCTTTGTCTCGGCTCCTACCCTCATCCTGATGGGTGATGATGACCAGATCGTTCCGCTGGCCAACGGCAAGATCTTGAAAACCCTGCTCCCCGATGCGCGGCTGGAAATCATCAAGGGCGGTGGGCATCTGTTTTTGGTCAATCAGGCTGATGAGACAATGGCGCTGATCCGGGACTTTCTGGGCGCTGGCCCGCCGCTGCGCGCCGTCGCCTGAAGCGGCGGCACCCGGCCCGAACGGGGGGCCATCAGCCACCGAAGCGCCCTGACACCGGCCATGAACAGGCATGTGCGGGGCATTCGCCGACGCTGTCAAACCCATGTGGCAGTGAGCGAAGGGGGCTGCTAGCGGGTGCGAATGAGCCGCAAATCCAGAGCAAATCCTCCCTCCCCTTTCCGCTGTTTCAACTCGTCGCCCGAGGTGGTCCGCCGCAACGAGCAAAACTGCCCGTCGGGTTTCGGGAAAGTGGTCGCGACGACTGAACGGCAGTATCTGGGTCGGAAGCTACCGCGCGGCTTTTGGTCATGAACCGCCGCACGCTGGACACTGAAAAATCGGAGGATGATCGATAGGACAACAGTCTATCGATCACTTACCCCAGTATCTATGATCGATGAAATCGGATTGGGAGGGACACGGCATTCCGCTTCAGGCCTACGTTGGCGTCAACTCTCTCAAAGCAATCTCTCAAAGCAAGATCGTTTCTTTGATGGTGCGGGCGGTGGGAATCGAGCACACACTCCTTGCGGAACTGGATTTTGAATCCAGCGCGCCTGCCAATTCCACCCCGCTCGCACGCCAAGCGCGGCCCATCCAGCCGCGCCAAACTTCACCTTACACAGAGTTGGGCGCGTCTAGCGAAAACACTTGGCGACAACGACCTAAATCATTGTATTAGTGTTTCTTCTAGGTGGTGCGGGCGGTCGGAATCGAACCGACACTCCTTTCGGAACCGGATTTTGAGTGGGGCGCGACTCTTTTAAGTTATTGTTATAATAGCTTTATTTTATATTGGCGCTCAACATGTGTAAGGATTTGTGTAAGTCCGCGTCTCAATCGATCAGCTCTTGATCGCATGATCTCATCATGAGTGTGGCTCATTGGAATGAAGGAATGTACCCGAAGCGCCCTGCCCTGCGCGATCTGCGTTTCCAAGCTGGTTCGGTTGCCCGTAAATTTGCGCGACTGCTTTGCGTCCGAAACGGTCACCAAGTTCACGCCGCTGATCTCATGTCAGCCGTCATTCTACTGCGCCCGCTGCCCGCAAGGGCTTCGTGAGCTGCACCCGGTTTCGTGGACACCAAGATAAGGTGTTTTTGGAACCGGAGGGTGATGATGCAACGACGGAAGTTCAGCCGGGAGTTCAAGCT
>LNFI01000006.1 GCA_001464615.1 Sphingomonadales bacterium Ga0077557
GCCTTTGGAATGCTGGAGTCGTCGACGCATAGAGTCGACCCATAAGTGCGCGCAGAGACGCTTAGCGTATATCTGTGCCCGTTCTATGTCCTGACCCCAAGCAGCTTGCAGAGTTGAACCCAGTCTGGATGGCCTTTTTCCTCCATGCTCTCTACGGCGTCGTCGCCGGTGCGGTCCTCCAGGTGATGATCGGTTGAACAAAAGTGTACTATCCTCCAGCCGTTCCGGCAGTTCCGGCGAAGCATCTCGCCGGGTCAGATGGGACGGCTGGTTTACTTGATTGATGTCGCCTTCTTAGCCGGGAATCGTCGGCTGTTTTCCTGGCCCCGAAGTTTGATGGCACATTGTCCAGGCAGCAATGGCGAGATCCGCTTCGGGACACGGCCAACGCCATCCGCACCGTGAATCGATCGACAACCAAAAGTCTCGCACAGAACCGAATGTCTTTCGATCCTGATCTTGCGATCGATCTGCCGACAGCTCCCAGCCGCTGGAAATGACATCGGTCGTCGCACGGCCAGGCGATGTGCGGCACCCCAAAATGGCCGCCGCGCCCCTTATTTTTTCAGCACCGGATAGCCTTCGCTATAAGTCCAATCGGTCGCTTTGGCCGGCTCGTGGCAGGTCAGACAATCAACCTTATAGTCCGTCGACGTCGTCTTGGTCGGCGTGCCCTGATCAAACCAGGCCCAGCCCCAACCGTCGCCCCATAATTTGTTGCCCGGATGGCTATTCTTGCTGTCCTTGACCATCACGAACCAGCCCTTCAGCGCTTTCGTATGGCTGACAGTGCCCGTCGTCATTGGTCCCGTCGTCGCCTCGAACACCTCTTTGACCAGAGTCGCGCCGTCCGGGAATTTGCCCGTGGCACGATGCCCGGCGGCGGCACCGGGCGAGGCATAGACGATGTGCATCTCCTTTGATCCAGCTGCCGACTCGGCTGCTACGGCCCATGTACCGAGATACTGATAGGTATCGCGATAATTGGCCGGCACCCGCAAATCGCCAGTAGCAGTAACGCCCGTGTCAGCGACGGTCGCGGACGTCCGCGCCTCAGGGGCACAGGCCGTTACGATCAAAACATTGGCGAGCAATAACCCGCGCAGCCCAGCGCCAATCCTGTGATAGTGTTGCATAGTCATCGATCCAGTCCCCGATAGAATTGCGTTCAAACCATTTTTTTGGCGTCGGCCCGGTCTATAGCGCTAGTGCGGAGCAGAATAGGCCACAATCCTGAATTCCCGGCTCTTCCGCCACAATGTTCAGCCCTTGAACACAATCTCGGCCGTGGCAGCGTCGGGTGGCGAACGGTGCAGGGCGAGGAAGGCATCGGCGATCTTCTCCGGCGCGAACGGCGTGCCAACCGCAACCTCTCCAGCGATCGTGACGGTGCCGACACGGATACCATTTGGTGCCAGCTCTTTGGCCAGCATCAGCGCGAGCGCTCGGATACCGGCCTTGCCAACCGACAGCGACGGTGCCTCTGGCGAGGGGTAAAGCGCCAGCCCGCCACCCGTGAACAGCAGCGATCCGCGCCCTGCAGCAATCATGGCTGGCGCCAGCGCGCGGGCCGCGACCAATGCCCCCGTCACGCAGACTTTAAAATCTGCATCGAAACTGTCTGCTGTGGTCGCAAGCACCGGGCCCGGCCGCCAAAGTGCCGCGTTATAGACCAAAACCTCCGCATCGCCGAGCGCGTCGCGCGCGGCAGCGAGTGCTGCGGTCAGCGCGGCAGCATCTCCTGCATCGGCAACAAAACCCCGCGCCTCAACGCCGCTTGCTCGAAACGCCGCCACCGCCGCATCAAGCTTGGCGGCGTCACGGGCCATCAGCGCCAGCGGATAGCCTTCTTTGGCAAAGGCCTCGGCGACGGCGCCACTCACGCCCGACCCATAGCCGATGATGATCGCCGGCCCTTTTGGCTGGGTCATAGTGTGATCTCCCTATCCGAGGATCATCGGGGACAAAACCGGGGCCATCAGCATTTCGAACTCAAGATTGGTGGCCGAGACGATATTCTCGATGATCTTGCCATCCTTTAGCCGCGCGACATGGGTTTCGTCGAACAGGATAACGCGGTTGGTCGCTGCAATGCCGTAATATTCCTTGGCGTGACGCTGGCGCGAATGAAAGCGCGTCACCACGCGGGTTCCATCCGCCGATTCAAACTGGTCGATGATCTCAACGGGTGATTCCGCTGGAAAGGCATCGACAAAGCCGGTCAGGATTGCCTTATATTCATCAATACCCTCGATCGGCCCGATCGGCTTCAAGCCGGTAACGCCACGAATATCGGGATGCATGGTCGCCTCTGCAGCCATAAGATCGGCGCGGCCAAGAAATTCGATAGTGAAGCGTCGAACGATTGCCAGATTATCCATGTTGTGCTCCTCAGCTCATATTAACTTTGATTGGCCTATGCTGTATATAGTTTGCTTGCGCTTCAACCGTGACAGCGGCTGATGCGCGAAGATGTGCTCCGCCTGATCGTGCGACGAGTTTCCTAAAGCGCGTGGGCGCGGCGGTCAGCGTCAGACGCTCTTCTGAAATTCGGTGATCGACTGGACGATCAGACGCGATCTTATGGCGATCTGCAAGGATCGTTTGCGCCCTGGATTGAGAAAAAAATGCGACCGAGCCCGAAGCCCCGGTCGCAAGAACCATCACGAGCAGAACAAACTTAAAGTGGGAGGCCATTAAGCTAGTCATTCTCGTGAATTGCACATCCTAACTCTGGTCGATGTGTCCGGATCCCAGACAATATTTGAACGTCGTCATTCATTGTTTGAAGGCTTTGGTCGCACTGTTTGAGTTTGACCCTTTCGAACAACGTCCAACCCATTCGCGGTGCTGAGTTTCTAGCTTCGCAAGCAATCAGGCCTGAGTGAAGTATTCTAGGACAATATCTTGCCATCACGCCAGTAGTGCTCGAATGTATCGTTCCCCACATTCGGGCTACCATTGTCGACGGTCATCTTGGACGTCCTCACGCCAACCGAAAAATTGTAACCAACCGCCTGGCCGTGGAGCGTGGCGTTTTCCGAACGATTGGGATTGGTGAGCTGATGCTTCTGCGTAGACCGGCTCGAACCATCGGGTTCGATGAACACGCAGCCCTCCGCAAAGAACTGGTCGATCGAATCGATGATCTTGCCATGGGCGTTCGACGCATTCGAGGCGGCTTCGGCGATTTCGATGGGATTCGTCATCAATAAATCCTTTCGTTGAGATCAAATGCAGCGTGTGGCCCGTGCACGCCAGAACGAAGACGTTCGCGAAGTTGCGTTCAGGCGCCCAGGCCATGTCGTCAGCACAACCTTTGAATTCGCCGACGGGAAATCTATGTCGCGGCCCGCGATATGATTGAGATAATCGATAAAAATGTTGAGCCCAATCTGGGCAACAGCGGCATTATCGAACCCGGCGTCGCTCAACGCGATATACACAGATGCACCGTCATCGCCGACATCGGCACCTGCGTGCGCCATGACGCGCTGTTCGTGATCAACGTTCGACAGGCCGTCGGGCACAGCAAATGACTGGGTTATCGCAGCAATAATCCCGGGAGCGCCGCCTACCTGTTTCTTGACTGCGTTGAGCAGGCCTTGGGTTTTGGCTGGAGCGGGACCGACCCGGGTAGGTTTTTGCATACCTTGTGTGCTCCAATCCATGTGCGTCAGCGGACCCCGACATTTTGCCGCAATACACTTAAAGCGCTTGCCGGGCTTAGCCGGGATTGCGCGGAACGACCGATGTTGCGCAAAACTGCCCTTTGGCAGTGCCCTTTAGTGCACATCGTCAATCGGCAGCGACGTACCTAAAGACGCTCGTCCAAATCGACCTGCTCGAAGAGCGCAGGGCGGGCTGCGAGCGACCGTTCATGAATCCGGCGTTGCTAGCGCTCTTGAGACGGGACTGGCCCCGCGGGGCGAGATCAGCTTTTCCTTGCGAATTGAAATCATCGCTTTCGATTTACAAGGATGGTGCGCAGGTGGGTCTGAATCGAACCCAAACTCCGTGCGGAGCTAAACTCTACATCCAACGCGTCTACCAATTCCACCGCGCCCGCATGCCATGTGCAGCCAATGCAGCCAATGCAGCCGCACCAAACTCCGGCTTACACAAAGTTGGGCGCGTCTACCGAAAACACTTGGCGACAAAGACCTAAATCATTGTACTAGTGTCTCTTCTTGGTGGTGCGGGCGGTCGGAATCGAACCGACACTCCTTTCGGAACCGGATTTTGAGTCCGGCGCGTCTACCAGTTCCACCACGCCCGCAACGCAGTGCTCGCTAGACCAAGCCGGGCGCTGCTGCAAGATGGGGCGTCTTGTGATTATCGGGCGTTGCGCGCCATATATCGCCAATGAAGGAAAAATCATGAGCGTCGCGTTTCGCCGGGATAGCGATGAGGAGCATCTGGAGCCCAAATTCGAGCTGCCGATCCCGCCCGGCCCCAATCTGGTGACGGCGGCCGGGCTGGCGATCATTGAGGCGAAGCTGGCTGAGGTGGAGGCGCTGATCGCCAGTGCGCCCGAGGAGACCGTTCTTGCTGTCGCCAAGCGGCAGTGGCGCTATTGGATTACGCGCAAGACCAGCGCCCAACTCGCCCCACCGCCGCCACCTGACCGGGTGGCGTTCGGGTCGCGGGTGCGGTTCACGCTGAATGGCGCGGAGCGGGAGGTGACGCTGGTGGGGAGCGATGAGGCGGAGGGAGCGGACGACAAGATTCCATTTACTGCCCCGCTGGCTCGCGCGCTCATTGGCGGCGAGGTGGGTGAGGTGCTCGATTTTGGCGGGCGGGCGGACGCAATCGAGATCGTGGGGATTGGCGGCGCGGAGGCGCGTTGATCCGACGCGTTCCCGGGATGCGGACGTCGGTTGATGCTTGGCCCGGATGCGAATGTTCACGAATGTTCGCACTGATGCGATAGTAGCGGCGCAGGGGCTGGTTGGCGTTCAGTAGTGTGTTCTGGAATCAGGGCCGACGCCGGGGGCGTATGGCGTCGGCAAGCGCCTGTCGGGCCTGCTGTGCGGGCAGCGAAGCTGCGGAAGTTGCAGGTTGCCATCGCATCTTGCGGAGACACGTTGCGGGCACGCAACGCGGCTGATGATTGACGGTCTGAAAGAGCGAGCGCGTCGATAGCATTTGCCGGCGCTGTAGGACAGCGGCATGCGCGCGGGGCGGTCGATCGAGTTCGGTATTGTGTCCCCGGGAGCGACAGTGTCCCCGGGAGCGACAGCACAACAATAGCCGACCTTGCGGGTGGGGAGGTGGGCCCCGGCACAAGGCCGGGGTGACGGGTGGATGAGATGGCAACAATCGCTTCTATTGCGGATATACGACCGTAGCGCGATGTAGCAGTCACGATGGGCAGACTCGAATATCAATGCTGCTATTGCGATGAAGGCATAGCAAAAGCCGACAGCGGCGCTGTCCGCATTGTTCTCTCAGGCTTATGGGAGGATCATAGCGGAACTATGCAAGAAGTGTTCGCTCACCCCCAATGTGCGGCTGACAAGTTTGGCGGAGCGCTAAGTTCTTCGGTCCCGTTCGATATCAAGGCTTTTAAACCGGACTGAACGGCAGCTAAACACCACGCTCACCAATGCCGGCCAATTGCTTTTCCAACTAACTCCGCGGTGCCTGCCGCCGATAGCTGAGCGCTTCAGCGATGTGGATGCGCCCTACCCCTTCACTGCCGCTCAAATCAGCGATCGTGCGGGCGACGCGGAGGATGCGGGTGTAGCCGCGCGCCGACAGCCGCATTGCCTCGGCGGCTTGGGCCAGGAGCTTGCGGCCCGCTTCGTCGGGGGTGGCGACGGCGTCCAGCACGGGGCCATCGGCCTCGGCATTGGTGCGCGCGGTCGTATCAGCATAGCGCGCGGCCTGAACCGCGCGCGCCGCCGCCACGCGCGCGGCGACTTCGGCTGAACCCTCGGCGGGGGGCGGCAGGACGAGATCGGCGGCGCTGACCGCGGCGACATCGACGTGCAAATCGATCCGGTCGAGCAGCGGCCCCGACACCTTGGCCTGATAATCGGCCGCGCATCTTGGCGCGCGCGAGCAGGCGAGCGCTGCATCGCCGAGATGCCCACAGCGGCACGGGTTCATCGCCGCAATCAACTGGACACGCGCTGGAAAGGTGACATGCGCGTTCGCCCGCGCGACGCTAACGGTGCCGGTTTCGAGCGGCTGGCGCAGCGAATCGAGCACGGCGCGCTGGAATTCGGGCAGTTCATCAAGGAACAGCACGCCTAGATGCGCAAGGCTGACCTCGCCCGGCTTCACCTTCAGCCCGCCACCGACCAACGCCGCCATCGAGGCGGAGTGATGCGGGCTGCGATAGGGCCGTGTGCGGGTGAGCCGCCCGCCGTTGAGCGTGCCGGCAACGCTTGCCACCATCGACACTTCCAGCGCCTCGCTTGAATCCAGGGGCGGCAAAATTCCCGGAAGGCACGACGCCATCAGCGATTTTCCCGATCCCGGAGGGCCGACCATCAGCAGATTATGGCCGCCCGCCGCTGCGATCTCCAGCGCGCGCTTGGCGGCTTCCTGGCCCTTTACCTGGCGCAGGTCGGGACCGTGATCGGGCGCGTCGGCTTCGCCCGGCGCAGGCGACGCCAGCAGACCGTGGCCCTTGAAGTGGTTGAGCAGCGACAGCAGATCCGGCGCGGCGATCACCTCGATCGTGCCCGCCCAGGCCGCTTCGGATCCTTGCGCGGCGGGGCAGACCAGCCCTTTCTGATTCTCCGATGCGTGCAAGGCGGCCAGCAGCACGCCGGGGGATGTCGCGATCCGCGCATCCAGCCCCAATTCGCCGACGACGACATAGTCCGCCAGCGTTTCGGCATCGATCACCCCCATCGCGCCCAAAACGCCAAGCGCGATCGGCAGATCATAATGCGATCCTTCCTTGGGCAGATCAGCCGGTGAAAGATTGACGGTGATGCGCTTGGGGGGCAGAGCAAGGCCAAGTGCCGCGATGGCGGCGCGCACGCGTTCCCGGCTTTCAGCCACGGCCTTGTCGGCAAGCCCCACCACATTGAAGGCCGGCACCCCCGGCGCCACCTGAACCTGCACCTCTACAGCGCGCGCTTCCAGCCCGAGATATGCCACTGTAGAAACAATCGCGACCATTTCGCCTCCGCCGCGCGGCTAATCCTCTGTTCATACCTGCTTTTTTAAAACAAGAAAGCACAGCCCTACTGTCTTGTTAAAACAATACACCGGACCCACATCACCCCGATGAGCGAACTGCACCCCATTCGCCCCCGCAGCGCCGCACTTCGCACTGGGCTGACCGTGCTTGGTGCGCTGATCATCATTGTCTCGCCGATCGTCGGCGCGATTCCGGGGCCAGGCGGGGTTTTCGTGTTTGCCGCCGGGCTGGCGCTGATGTTGCAGAATTCGGCTTGGTCAAAGCGGTTCTT
Source organism: Sphingomonadales bacterium Ga0077557 (assembly GCA_001464615.1). Taxonomy (GTDB): domain Bacteria; phylum Pseudomonadota; class Alphaproteobacteria; order Sphingomonadales; family Sphingomonadaceae; genus Sphingomonas. The sequence continues at coordinate 7,434 of LNFI01000006.1, forward strand.
CGTCCGATTGAAGCGCCGCTGGCCGCAACTGGGCTATTTTGCCGATCTCGGGCTGCGGCGCGCCAGCGCGCTGCGCCGATTCGAACGCGACAGGCCGGTAGACAAAGAAGGCAAGAAACTCTCGCGCTTCCGGCTGGCGCTGCGCACGATCAGGGATTTCGTCGGTGGCCGCCGCGTCTGACCAATTGTCATCGTTGACTTGGGGCGCACCTTGGCTTAAGGCCCGCCAACATTCGGCCGCCGCTTTTGGCGGCCTTTTCCATTCTGATGATCAGGGAATGAGTGATGAAGCGGACCTTTCAACCGAGCAATCTGGTGCGTGCACGCCGCCACGGCTTCCGCGCGCGGATGGCAACGGTGGGCGGGCGCAACGTCCTGCGCGCACGCCGCGCCCGCGGTCGCAAGAAGCTGTCGGCATAAAAACCCTCACCATTCGCCGCGATTTTCTGGCGGCGAATGCGGGCAAACGCGCGCCGATGCCGGGATTCGTCCTGCTTGCGCGCGACCGGGCCGATGGCGTGGCGGACATGCGGATCGGCTACACGGTGACCAAGAAAATCGGCAACGCCGTGATCCGCAACCGCATGAAAAGGCGGTTGCGTGCCTTGGCGCGTGATGTGCTGCCAACGGCCGGCCTGCCCGGTTGCGATCATGTGCTGATTGGCCGCGCTGGTGGCCTAGATCGCGATTTTGCGCAGTTGCGGGCTGATCTGGTGAAGGCGCTGGGGAAGCTAGCGCGATGATCGCCAAGCTGCTGATCCTGCTGACGCGCGGCTGGCAATTGGGCCCATCGGTGATTTTACCGCCCTCATGCCGCTACGCGCCGTCTTGTTCGGCCTATGCAATCACGGCGCTTCGCCGCTATGGCGCGCTCAAGGGAAGCTGGCTCGCGGCCAAACGCATCGCGCGCTGCCATCCCTGGGGCGGGTCCGGCTACGACCCTGTTCCTTAAAAATTCAAGTCTGCACGATCGGGGCTGTTTCCAGTGAATCAAGAAAATCGCAACATGGTGCTGTTCCTGGCGATCGCCGCGCTGATCCTGGTCGGCTGGCCGATCGTCGCACAGACTTTATGGCCAGCGCCAAAGCGCCCAGCGATCACCAAAACCACCCCTGTGGCCGACAAGCCCGTGGCGAGTGCTGCCGGCACGCCCGTCGTCGATACCGCCAAGACCAATCGCGATCGCCGCGTCGTGCTCGCCGAAACACCGCGCGTGCTGATCGTTACCCCGTCGCTCAAGGGCTCGATCAACCTGAAGGGCGCGCGGATCGACGATCTGGTGCTGCTCAATCATCGCCAGACGATCGACAAGAAATCGCAACCGGAAAGGCTGTTGTCGCCATCGGGGACCGAGCATAGCTATTTCGCTGGCTTTGGCTGGGCAGGCGACGGCATCGCCGCGCCCGACAAGAACACCGTCTGGACCGCTGACGCACCGGCCCTCATCCCCGGCAAGCCCGTCACCCTGCGCTGGTCCAATGCGCAGGGCGTCAGCTTCCAGATCAAATTTTCAGTCGATGCCGATTATATGTTCACGATCGACCAATCGATCGGCAATGGCAGTGCAGCGCCCGTCACGGCTCGCCCTTATGGCCTGGTCTCACGTACCGGGCTTCCAAAGGACCCGGATAGCTGGGTCAACCATGTCGGGCCGATCGGCGTCTTCGGCAATGGCGCGAATTACGACATCGGCTACCCCAATTTGCAGGGCACGGACCGCAGCTTTTTCGGTTCGGTGTTCGGCGCAAATGTGAAGCCGGGGCCCAATTATTTCGACAATAAGGGTGGCTGGCTCGGCTTTGGCGATATCTATTGGCTGACCGCGCTGATTCCCGATCAAAATGCCCAGGTTCATGCCGGTTTCCGCGCGGCGGGCGACACGTTCCAGGCTGATTTCGCGACCACGCCGGTAAAGGTCCAGCCCGGCAAGGTCGCGCGCCAGACGACGCGCTTCTTCGCGGGGGCCAAGGAAGTTCGCCTGATCGACAAATATCAGGACCAGGGCAATATCGTCAATTTCGACAAGGCGATCGACTGGGGCTGGTTCCGCATCGTCGAAAAGCCGATCTTCTATTATCTCGATTTCCTGTTCCGTTTGGTCGGCAATTTCGGCGTCGCGATCATCCTGCTGACAATCACCATTCGCGGCCTGCTGTTCCCGATCGCCCAGCGCCAGTTCGCATCGATGGCGAAGATGAAGGCGATCCAGCCCAAGCAAAAGGCGATCCAGGAACGCTACAAGGACGATAAGCCCCGCCAGCAGCAGGAAATCATGGCACTTTACAAGGCCGAAGGGGTGAACCCGCTGGGCGGCTGTGGCCCTACGCTGCTGCAGATTCCGGTCATGTATGCGCTGTACAAGGTGCTGCTGCTGTCGACCGAAATGCGCCACCAGCCATTCGTGCTGTGGATCCGCGATCTCGCCGCGCCCGATCCGCTGACGCCGATCAATCTGTTTGGCCTGCTTCCCTTTACCCCGCCCGTCTTCATCGCGATCGGTATCATCCCAATCCTGCTCGGCGTGTCGATGTACTTCCAGTTCAAGATGAACCCGGCTCCGATGGACGAGGCGCAGAAGCAGGTTTTCGCAATCATGCCGTGGATGCTGATGTTCGTGATGGCGCCGTTTGCGGTCGGCCTGCAGCTGTACTGGATCACCTCCAACGTGCTGACGATCCTGCAGCAGCGGCTGCTCTATGCGCGGCATCCTGAAATGCTGGTCGCGACCCCGAAAACACCGGCCAAGCCGATTCCAAAGAAATGATCCGGCATGGCTGAATTTGACGAAGACATGCTGGAGGCAGCGCGCAAGGCATTTGCCGGGCCGATCAGCTTCCTGAAATCGGCACCCACGCTGGAATTTCTGCCCGATCCCGATGTGCCGGAAATTGCCTTTGCTGGCCGCTCCAATGTCGGCAAGTCATCGCTGCTCAACGCGCTGACGGGCCGGAATGCCCTCGCGCGCACATCGAATACGCCGGGGCGGACGCAGGAACTGAACTTCTTCGACGTGGGCGCCCCCCTCGCCTTCCGCCTCGTCGACATGCCGGGCTATGGCTTTGCCAAGGCGCCCAAGGACATGGTCAAGAAATGGCGCTTCCTGATCAACGATTTCCTGCGCGGGCGGCAGGTGCTGAAGCGCGTGCTGGTGCTGGTCGATTCGCGCCATGGGCTGAAAGATGTCGATCATGAGATCATGGAAATGCTCGACAAGGCAGCGGTCAGCTATCGCCTGGTGCTGACCAAGGCCGACAAGATCAAGCCGACCGAGCTGCTTCACGTCACCAACGCGACGGCCGCCGAAGCCCGCAAACGACCCGCCGCGCATCCGGACATCATGGCGACCTCAAGCGAAGTCGGGTTCGGGATTGCTGAGTTGCGTGCGGCGGTGATCGAGGCGATCAGTTAGAGCGTGATGACGCTAGGTCGATTCAACCTCATACCCGTTCGGGCTGAGCCCTTCGACTGCCTGGCAAGGCAGGCGCTCAGGACTGGCTTCAGCCTGTAGGGCTGAAGTCGAAGCCCACACGCTCCGCATGCCCTTCGACTTCGCTCAGGGCGAACGGCGTATGGTTTGGACCAATCCAAAGTCATCACCCTCTAGGCAATCACCGGGACAGCACATGCCGCCCCGGTGATTTTCACTGATCAACGCTGACGGAACTTCTTGGTCAGCCGCACGCCGAACTCGCTGCGGTCATTGCTGACAACCACCCCAACAAAGCCGCCCTGGTCGAGCCGACCCTGGTCATAGACCTTGTTAAAGATGTTGCTGCCATAGACGCTGAACGCCAAATCGCGTGCTTCATTTTCATATTTGATGTTGAAGCCGACCAGGCTGCGTGGATTAATGATTTCGCTGGTTCGCGCGACCGGTTGGCCGAATTGCTGGCCGCGATACGAATAATCGGCCTGGGCGGTGATCGATCCGCTGGGCAGATCATAAGTATAGGCCGCCGTTACCGCGCCCGTGAAATCGGGGCTGAGTGCGGTCGGTGCGCCAGCAACCGGGGTGCCGCCCGTCGGGAAGAAGGCCGGCGGCAGCGAATTCACACGGGTGATCGTGCTGTCGAGATAGCCCAGCGACCCCTTCAGCTTAAACCCGCCAAACGTGACCGTGGTTTCCGCCTCGATCCCGCGCGCGCGGGCGTCAGCGGCGATGATTACCGTGTTGAACCCATTGGCGTTGATGAACGAGTAAGGCAGTCCGCGATCGTCATATGTGGTCGTAAAGGCCGAGAGCAGCACGACCCAGTTGGGGGTGATGCGGCCCTTATAGCCGATCTCATAGTTGGTCGCGGTCGTTTCGGGCGATGCGTTGAACGAGCTCGGCCCGCCAAAGGGGCGCGGCGTGAAGCTACCCGGCTGGTAGCCAAGCTGGATCGTGCCATAGACCGAGTTGTTGTCGTCCAGCTTGTAGGTGATGTTCCCCTGCGCCGTCACCTCGTCATACCTAGCGCTACGGGTCACGGGGCCGGCGAAGCTTGAAAAGCGCGCCGTTGCCCGCTTGTCATCATTCGAATAGCGCACGCCCGCACCGATCGAGAGCCGATCGGTGATGTTGTAGCTGCCATTGGCATAGACAGCATAGCTGTTGGTGCGCTGTTGGATCCGGTAGTCGCTATTGCCACCGAAAAAGAATGCCGGGCGGGATTCGTTGCTGCCATTTTCATAGTAATAATAAAGGCCGCTGACGAAGTTGAATGCATCGAATTCGCCGTTCAGCTGCAGTTCGGCCGACACCTGCTCGGCATCGCCCGTCTCCGGGAAGACCGACTGGCGCGAGATATTGTCGGTATCCGACAAACCACCGGTATATTTGGTCTGGCGATAGCTGGTGATCAGCTTGGTCGTGATTTCCTCGCTCAACTTCAGCTCGGCGGTGATCGACGCACCAAACAGATCAAGCGATGTCGACTCCAGGCCAGGCACATCCGTGCCCGAATCATCGGGGCGGACCTGGGTTGCGGCAGTGAACCCGGCGGCAACGGGATCATAGATATCGACGCGATAGGGTGACTGACCGTCGCGCGCGCGGACGAAATCGACCGAGGACAGGATCGAGAAATTGTCGGTCGGCGTCCAATAAGCGGCGGCGCGGCCGCTGAAATCATTTTGCTCGCCAATGCGCGCGCTGGGGCTGGCGATATTGACTGCATCGCCAACGCCATCCCGGCTCTGGTAGCTGCCGTTGAGCGACACCGCCAGCGTCGGCGAGATACGGGTATCGGCATAAAAGCTGCCATTGATCCGCCCACGCGACCCGACCTGCGCATCGACCTCAATCGATTCGTCGGTGCCTGGCTTGCGGGTGATGATGTTGACTGCACCGCCCAATGTGTTGCGGCCATAGAGCGTGCCCTGCGGACCGCGCAGCACTTCGATCCGTTCGATATTCTGCAGCGACAGGTTCGAACCGAGCTGACGGCCGAGATAGACGCCGTCCAGATAAACGCCAACGCCCGGATCGGTCGTGATCAAATGGTCTTGCAAGCCGATGGCGCGGATGAAAATCGCGGCCTGGGCGGTGTTGCCAACGCCGTACCGGCTGATCGTCAAGTTGGGGACGTATTTGCCGACATCTTCCAGATTGCGCGCATTGAGCGACTTAAGCGTCTCCCCGCCAAAGGCGCTGATCGCGACCGGCGCATCGATAATGCTTTCCTCACGCTTGCGGGCAGTAACAACGATGTCGAAACCCGATTCCGCAGCAGCTTCAGCCTTTGGGGCGGCATTAGAGTCGGTGCTTTGGGCGGCCGCCGGACTTGCTACCAGCAGAGCGGCTACGGCGATGGCCGAAGCGCCGCTCAATTGGCCAAGCGTTCCATGGGTCAGCCTGGCAAGGCGCTTCATACCGGCAGTCATTCGCTTCATCATCATTTCCCCGAATTTGCCCGGTGAGACCGGGCGGTTGGTCAAAAAAACCAGGCGCACAAAGTGGTCGCTGGCCGGCCCGTGCTACTGCACTCCGTCCCTGCCGACGGCGACCGTCATTCGCGCCTTGGTGCAAGTTTCATACATATGTCACGCTGCGGCAATGATATTGTATCGGCTGCGTCACAAACTCAAACGGTGTTGCAGCCCCGCCTCAGGTGAGAGAATAGGGCACCAATATTGCTCGATATGAGCACCAGATAAGCACCCTGCAGACCATCTCACGCCTCTTGGCCGGTCGGCATGCCAGTCTCCTTTGACAGCCCCTCCCCTGTTGCGCCGATTTGTGCGAAGGGGACGGATGATTGTAGCGATGATTACGCTGCACACGCCGCAAGGGTCGAACGAGCAGTGGTGAAATCAGACGAGCGCCGGGATGCCCTGCTCGACAAGCTGGCGGATTTTGTCCTCGCTGAAGGGCTGTCTGCGGCCAGTCTGCGGCCATTGGCGCAAGCGGCCGGCATCAGCGACCGGATGCTGCTTTATTACTTCAAGGACAAAACGGCCGTGATGGCCGCCACGCTGGAACGCATTGCGCAGCGGATGATGGTGCTGATGGATTCAGGCACAGCCCGTGGCAAGCTCGATCGGGCGGCGCTGCAAGCGCATTTGCTGGACCTAGTGCTGGCCGACGCATTCTGGCCTTATATGCGCGTCTGGCTGGAAGTGGCGAGCATGGCGGCGCGCAATGACTCGCTCTATCGGCCAGTCGCGGAGCAGATCGGCCGCGCGTTTCTGTCCTGGGGAATCGCCCAGCTTGACGGTCCCACGCCCGAGGCCCGCGAAGCCGATGCCGCCCGCCTCTTGGTGACGATCGAAGGCATGGTGATGGTCAAGAGTTTCGGCCTCGACGCGATCTGCCTGAAGGCGCTGTAGTGCTGCGCTCCCGGTTGCCGCAGGGCTGACCGACCGCTATTCTGGGCAGATGCTTAAACTCATCATCGGCAACAAAGCCTATTCATCCTGGTCGCTGCGCGGCTGGCTGGCCTGCAAGCAATCCGGGCTGGCGTTTGACGAAGTCGTCGTGCCGATGTTCGACGCTGACTGGCAGACGCGGCGCGCAGCACCCGATATCGCGCCGTCGGGCGGCAAGGTGCCGATCCTATGGGATGGCGATGCCGTGGTTTGGGACAGCCTGGCCATCATCGATTATCTCGATGGAAAAACCGGCGGGACGAAATTCTGGCCCAGTGACCCCGCCGCGCGCGGCTTTGCCCGGTCATTGGCGGCTGAAATGCATGCCGGCTTCGCGGCGTTGCGCAGTCGCCACGGCATGAATGTTCGCCAGATTTTTGCACCAGAAACGCCCCATGCTGACGTGACGGCCGAACTGGAGCGGCTTTTCGAACTCTGGGCGCAGGCGCGTGCCCGCTTCGGCGGCGACCAGCCCTATTTGTTCGGCGCATTCGGCGCCGTCGACATCATGTTCGCACCGGTGTGCACGCGCATCACCACCTATGGCTTGCCAACGCCGCGCTTCGCCCGGGCTTATGTCGATGCGGTGATCGGCCATCGCTGGATGCAAGACTGGATTGCCGCCGCGCAGGACGAAGAATGGGTGATCGACAAATATGAGCGGCCACCCGCGGCATGATCGGCTAGCGTATCCGCTTGGTCGGATAGGGCGTGCCGTCTTTGTGGTAATAGCCCTGATCGTCAAAAATCATGTCGATATCGGCATAGTGGCCGGTCCCTTTCAAATTGCCGGCCCCAACGGCGATAAAGCTGCAATCAGCGTCTGACCGGTTCTGCAGATGGTGGCCGTTGCCATCGCCCATGGCGAAGGTGAGGCAATCGCCCGCCCGGACAATGGTTTCGCCCGTGTCGTCGACCAGCACGGCTTCGCCCGTCAACATCACGACAAATTCATCCTCATCATCATGCCAATGGCGCTGCGAGGACCAGCCGCCGGGCTTGAGCACGACATGGCTGACCCCCATCGCCGTCAGCCCACCGGCCGGGGCCAACCGCCTGAACCACCGGCCTGCCATGGGCTTGTCATAGGGATCGGGATAGCCGGTGGTGTTCGCTTGGGGGATTGTGTCGAGATCGAGCTTGGGCAATGCAGCCTCCATGAATGCCACCACAATATTGCCCGATGTTGTCGCGCTGACCAAGGCGCTGATTGCCTGTGAAAGCGTCACCCCCGCAGCGCCTGCGGTGTTCGAGGCGTTGGAGGCGATGCTGGTGCCGCTGGGCTTCACGGTCGACCGCTTTGTCACTGGCCACAGCCCCGATGGCCCAGTTGAAAATCTGCTGGCGGTGCGCGGCACCGACGGGCGGCATTTCGCCTTTGGCGGGCATCTAGACGTTGTTCCACCGGGCCCCGGCTGGACCGGTGACCCGTTCGTGCCGACAGAGCGCGGCGACCTTCTCTATGGGCGCGGCGCGGTCGATATGAAGGGGGCGATTGCCGCCTTTGTCGCCGCGACTGCGCGCATCCCGGCTGATGCGGGCACGATCAGCCTGATCATCACCGGCGATGAGGAAGGCCCCGCAATCTTTGGCACCGTGGCGCTGATGGAGCGAATGGCGGCACAGGGCCTGAAGCCCGATCTGTGCCTGATCGGCGAGCCGACATCGGTTGCCCGGCTTGGCGACATGATCAAGATTGGCCGGCGTGGTTCGGTGAATATCTGGATCGATGTACCCGGCAAGCAGGGCCATGTCGCTTATCCCCATCTCGCTGACAATCCGATCCGCCGGATGACCGCGATCCTAAGCGAAATCCAGGCGATCGACCTCGACCAGGGGACCGATTGGTTTCAGCCCTCCAATATCGAGGTCACCGATGTCACCGTCGGCAATCCGGCCACCAATGTCATCCCGGCGCTGGCGAGTGCGCGGCTGAGCATCCGGTTCAACGATCTGCATCGCGGCGACGCGCTGGCCGCGCGCATTACCGAGATTGTCGATCGCCATGCGCCCGGCGCCAAAGTGATGGCGCGCGTCTCCGGGGAGGCATTTCTTACCCCGCCCGGCGATTTTTCAACGCTGATCAGCGCAGCAATCGAACGCCAGACCGGCCAAGCGCCTGAACTATCAACCAGCGGCGGCACATCGGATGCGCGGTTTCTGTCGAAAATCTGCCCGGTGGTGGAATTCGGCCTGGTCAATGCGACGATGCATAAGCTTGATGAGGCGGTTGCCGTTCAGGATTTGCGCCTATTGACCGATATCTATGCCGAAATCGTCACGCAGGCCCTTCAGCCGGCCAGTGCCTGACGCTTGTCGGTGCGCGACCAGGCGATGAAATCATCTTCATCCATCGGCTGGGCGATCGCATAGCCCTGGATCACGTCACAGCCGATGACGCGCAGGACATCGGCCTGGGCTGCGGTCTCAATACCTTCAGCAACCGCTTCGCACCCAAGCCCGTGGATCAGGCCGATGACCGCCTGCACAATCGTCCGCGCTTCGGGCTTTACAGCGATGTGTTCGATCAGGCTGCGGTCGAGTTTCACGCGATCCACCGGCAAATCGCGCAGCCGCGCGAGATTGGAATAGCCCGTGCCGAAATCGTCGATTGCAATGGTCGCACCGTCGGCCCGCAGCGTCGCAATCGCGTCGATCACTTCCTCACTGCAATGCATGGCCAGCGTTTCGGTAATTTCGAGTTCGAGCAGCCGCGCCGGTGCGTTGGCGGCATGCATCGCTTCGCGCAAGCGCCGGAAGAAGCTGACATGGTCAAGCTGGCGCGGCGAGATATTGATCGCCAGCCGCTGCTCAATGCCCATGTCGCCCCAGCGCGCGATCGTATCGGCGACGGTGGCGATGACCCATTCGCCAATCTCGACGATCAGGCCGGTTTCCTCAGCCCGCTGGATAAACGTACCGGGCAGTTTGACGCCAAGGGTAGGATGCCGCCAGCGCAGCAGCGCCTCGGCCGCGACGATGCGCCCTTCAGGCAGGCTGATCTGCGGCTGGAAGACCAGCGCGAACTGATTGAGGTCGATCGCGGCGCGCAAATCGCATTCAAGCTGGGCGCGATCGGCAATTTGCGCTGCGAGCGTTTCGGAAAAATGCTCCGCGCGTCCGCGACCGGTCGCCTTGGCATGATACATCGCCGCATCGGCAGCGCGCATCAGTTCGGTCAGGGTCGATCCATGCTCCGGCCTGATGGCGATGCCGATCGACGCGCCAATCTCAACATCATGGCCCGCAATATCGAAGGTTTCGCCCAGCGCGAACAAGACACCGCGGCTGATCCGCGCCGCCTCAGCCGGATCACCGACTTCGGGGAAGAACATGGTGAATTCATCACCCGCCAACCGGCCAATCAAGGGCTGCGGCTTGCCGCTGTCCGCTGTGACGCGATCGGCGACCGCGCGAAGCCGATTGGCGACCATGCCGAGCAGCATATCGCCCATGGCATGGCCCATCGTATCGTTCACCGCCTTGAAGCGATCGAGATCGATAAAAAACAGCGCGGCCGGCGTGCCCGCCGGCATCTCCGTCAGCAGTCGTTCGCAGCTGCGGCGAAAATTGGTGCGATTGGCAAGCCCGGTAACAGGATCAAACATGGCCAGCCGATGGACACTGTCCAGATTGGTGCCGATCTGTTCGAACAATCGCTCCATCGCCTGGGCCAATTGCGGCACATTTTCGCCGATTTCCCTGGGGATTTCGCCCTGTAGATCGCCATGGGCAGCGCGCGCGAGCCGGGCAATCGCGGCATCGATGGCGGCGGCGGTAGAGGCAATGGCGCGTTCGGTCGACGCCCAACACATGACCGCGCAGACAATCGCCGGTATCAGCGCGCGCGACACGCTTTGAGCATCGATCGCGCCATTCGACGTGGCGACCAGCGCCAAAATAAAGGCCACCGCACCGGATGCCATCGCAAAAGTAATTGCGCGGCTCTTGAGCGAGGCTCCTTCCATCCCGTTTTGAGCTCCCTTTCGATCGCGAACGCGCGCCGATTGCAATTGCAGCGGGATGACAGCGAAAGGTTAATAATTTCGTTCGGCAGCCGGGCGGCGAAGAACAATATAGAGCGCGCCAGCGCCACCGTGCCTAGGGTGCGCCGGGCGGACAGCGGCGATCCTTGCGGCATGGCGCGATGCCGCCAGCCAATCGCCAACCGCATCGCGAATCCGCCCGCGCGCATGCGGTCGTTCGCTTTCCGGGCGCGGCGGTTTGCCGGTAATCAGCAACAGTACCCGGTCGCCTCGCCGGATCGCCTGATCAAGTCCCGTATCAAGCACGCGATAAGCCGATTCCAGCGTATGCCCGTGCAGATCGATCGCGCTGTCGGGCGAGACAATCCCTGTCGCCAATTTTTTGTCCCAGCTGCCGTCGAGCGTCACGCCGGGTTTGGGTCGAGCGGGGGACACGGCGGCGGGCTTAGCAACAGCACGGGCAGCCTTTGCAGGCTTGACCGCTGGCGTCGGGGTCGGTGCGGGATCAATTGCGGCATCGCCTGGCTTCGTCAGGCTCGCCTTTGCCGGGGCGGCGCGCGCGGGTCGGACGGTGGCCATCACACGGCGCCACAGCGCCGCTTCGTCAGCGGTTAATCGGCGCTCCGCCATCGGGGCTCCCCGCCGCCAGCCGCGCGACCGTGCCACGCGGGAGGAGCAGAAGGGCCGAACCGCGCGCGGCCATGCCACCGGCAATCAAGCGCGCCTCATCCCCTGCCCCCCAGAATGTATCGACGCGATTGGGCCCCCGGATGGCGCCGCCCGTATCCTGCGCAATCCACAGCCGCGAGGCATCAGCCCGATCCATCGACAGCAGGATCGGCGCGCCCAGCGGCACGAATTTGGGATCGACGGCAGCACTCACCCCCCCGGTCACGACATAGCCCAGCGCGCCCTGAGCGGCACTTTGCTGTTCGCGGAAGAACACGAAGCTCTTGTTTTCCTGCATGATCGCGCGGCCCTCTTCCGGGTGGGCGTGTAGCCAGGCGACGATACCCTGCATCGATGTCTGCCCCGGTTGCAGCAGCCCGCGGGTGCGCATCAGCGCGCCGATGCCGGTATAATCGCGGCCATTCTGACTATCATAGCCGATCCGCATGATCCCGCCGTCCGGCAAGCGCAGCCGGCCAGAGCCCTGGATCTGCAGAAAGAAAATCTCCACCGGATCAGCGGCCCAGGCGATAATCGGCGCGGTCTTGGCAATCGCGCCATTCTCGATCGCCGCACGATCATGATAGGGAACCAGCGCCGTGCCATCGACGCGACCGCGCACTTTTTTGCCCTTCAGCGCATCGGAAAACAAACCAAGATCGACATCGATCAAATCGCTTGGCCGTCCATAAATCGGGGTTTCATAGCCGACCCGCTTGTCGCGCGACCCGGCGATTTCCGGTTCGTAATAACCGGTGGCGAAGGCCTTGCCGTCTGCGATCTGTACCGCTTCGAAATAGCGGCTGAAAAAATCGCGCGCTTCGGCGTCGGCGGTCGCATTGGCGGCGCTGCATGCCTCTTGCCAATCACTTGGCCGGGTCAGCCCCGATCCGTCCGTCCGGCGAACCAGACTGGGGCAGGAGGTGCGGAAGGCGGCGAGCGCACGCACGGCCTGATCGCGCTTGATCGGCAGAGCAGTGATCGGTGGCCCCATCACCACCCCAGCAGCCACGGCATTAGCCGGCCCTGCTGGTGCCGACGGCGTTTGAGCCGGGGGAAGCGGTGTTGCGACGGCCGACGGCTGCGTTGGCGGAGCGGGCCCTTGCGACGGCGGCACGATCTTGCTGCTGCACCCCGCCAGCAGCAGCGCAAGCGCCACCAACTCGCAGCCAAAGCGGCCCGGACGCTCCATCAAACTTATGCCTCGTCGGTTTCGGCGAGCTTCCAGTTCGGGTCGCTATTCTTCAGCGTCCGCGCAAACGTCCAGATTTCGCGGGTGGCGACCGCATCGGTCATCGACCCCGAAACCAGATTGCCTTCCGCATCGCGGGTGGTGGCGGCGATATCGGCTTCAATCAAGACCATGATTCGCGCAGCACGGCCCTTCACCTCGGCATCGGTGATCACCGCGCGCTCAATGCTGACCAGGCGGTTGTCGAGCACATGGCCCGCCGCTTTGCGTGCGTCGATCGCTTCGATGAAACTCTGCCGAACTTCGTCTTCGACCAACCAGCCCAACGTATCGGTATCGCCCTTCCAATAGGCGTCCAGGATCATCCGATACGCTGCCTTGGCACCGTCAATGAACTGGCCCACATCGAACGACGAATCCGCCGCAATAATCGCTCGTACACCAGATTCTGCACCAGATTCGATGTGACGGTTGGCAATGTCACGCGTTTCTGCCGTGCCCTCAATTGTGCGCGCAGGTGACGGCGCCAGCGCGACGCGCTCTTCGGCTGGCTTGGGCAGGGGTTGCTCATGCCCGGTCCGCTTGCCCAGCACCATGTACAGGCGCAACGCGAGAAACGCGGCAATCATTGCAAGAAGAACTACGTAAACCACTCTGCCTCCAGTCGTGCGACCAATCCCTAACATAGGCGCATGAACCCAGGGTTTCAAATACCCGAATCCCGCATTGCCCGATAGCCCCAAGATCACGACAACCACGCGGCGTTGAACTGGCACGCAGCCCCTGCTAGGCGCGACGCGCATCGGCTTGATGGGAATTCACGGGACATGGCCGTTCACCCGGCATGTCTTTTGCGACACATAGATAGAAAGATGGATTGATGGACGAGCAGGAAAATGGCGGCGCACCCTTGGCAAATGGCGCAGATACCACGCCGGTAGCGGGCATGATTTCGCAATATGTGAAAGACCTGTCGTTCGAAAATCCCAATTCCCCGGCGATTTACCAAAGCCAGGCGATGCCGCGCATCGATGTGCAGTTCAACATCGGCACGCTGCAAATCGCGGACGATATTCATGAGGTCATCCTGAAGATCGACGTCCGTTCGGAAACCGATGACGGCGTCGCCTTTGTGGTGGACCTTAGCTATGCGGGGCTGTTCGGCATCCGCAACGTGCCGCAGGAGCATATGCAGCCCTTCCTGCTTGGCGAAGCGCCGCGCTTGCTCTTCCCCTTCGCGCGCCGCGTGCTCGCCGATACGGTGCGCGACGGTGGCTTCCAGCCGCTGCTGTTAGAGCCGATCGATTTCCACGCGCTCTATTCGCAGCAGGTCGAAAACCAGCCCGGCGCTGGGATGCCGGCTGAGGATATCGGCCACGCCTAAATCGCATATCGGGGGGCGATGCCGGTGACATTGGCATGAATCTGGCGCGCGCCCTGGGCTCGGTCGGCGGGTTGACGCTCGCCAGCCGCGTCCTGGGGCTGGTGCGCGATTCGCTATTTGCGCGCTTCGTCGGGGCGAGTTTTGCATCCGACGCGTTTTTGATCGCGTTTCGCCTGCCCAATATGTTTCGCGCCCTATTCGCTGAAGGCGCGTTTTCTGCCGCGTTCATTCCGATGTTCAACAAAAAGGTCGCCGAAAAGGGCGGCGGATTGGCGGCGGGCCTGAGCTTTGCCGAAGATGCGCTGTCAGTGCTGCTCCCGGTGCTGATCGTGATGACGGTGCTGCTGGAAATCTTCGCCTGGCCCGTCACCTGGGCGCTGACCGGCGGCTTCGGCAAGGCGACGCCCGATCAAGCAGACTATGTGGTGATGCTGTCGCGCTTCACCCTGCCCTATCTGCTGCTGATCTCGCTCGTCTCGCTGCTCGGCGGCATCCTCAATTCGCTGCAGAAATTCTGGGTCAATGCGGCTGCGCCGATCCTCCTCAACCTGACGCTGATCGCGGCGTTGCTGTTCTTCCACGATCCCGATCCGCTGCTCACGGCGCGCAATCAGGCGATCGCGGTCAGCCTATCGGGGGCGCTGCAGCTAATCTGGTTGTGGCTGGCGTGCCTGCGCAACGGCGTTAACTTGCGTCCCAAGCTGCCCGTGTGGAGCCCCGAAGTCAGGACGCTGATCGCACTGATCGGCCCGGCAGCGCTCGGCGCGGGTGCGGTCCAGTTCAATCTGCTGATTTCGTCTGCGCTTGCCTATAGTCTGCTCGGCGAGGGCACGGTTTCGTACATCTATTTCGCGGATCGGCTCAACCAGCTGCCGCTCGGGCTGATTGGGATCGCGCTGGGTACCGTGCTGCTGCCGACGATCTCGCGCCAGCTTGGTGGCGGGCACGAGGCGGAAGCGATGGACACGCAGAACCGGGGCATGGAGCTGGCGCTGTTCTTTACACTGCCGGCCACGGTTGCGCTGATTGTTTGCGGCGTGCCGATCGTGGCCGCCCTGTTTCAGCACGGCAAGTTCACGCCCGGCGACACGAATTTCACCGCGCAGGCGCTGGCCGCCTTTTCACTGGGGCTGCCCGCCTATATCCTCATAAAGGTGCTGACGCCGGGTTATTATGCGCGCGCCGATACCAAGACGCCGGTGCGCTATGCGACGATCTCGATCGCCGTGAACCTGCTGCTCAATCTGGCCTTTATCCTGCCCCTTAAACATATGGGTCCGCCGCTCGCGACCGCGCTGGCCAGTCTCGTCAATCTGGGACTGCTCTATCGCACGCTCGCCAAGCGCGGGCATTTTGTTCCCGATGCGCAGCTCAAGCGGCGAGTCTGGCGGTTGGCTGGCGCTGCACTGCTGATGGGGGTCGTGATGTATTTCCTCAACGATCGTTTCACGCCCTACACCCTGGGAACAAGCGTCACCCGCTGGACCGCGATGATGGTGCTGGTCGGGATTGGCGGGCTCGTCTATGTCGCTGCCTGTTTTGTGCTGCGCGCGTATCTGCCGTCCGATTTGCGGGCGGTGTTGCGGCGACGCAGCGCAACTCCAACCAAAAAGGCCCCTTGATGCGCGTTGTTTCCGGCATTCAGCCCACCGGCAATCTCCACCTCGGCAATTATCTGGGCGCGATCAAGCAATGGGTCGCGATGCAGGACCAGGTGACGGCAGACGGCGGCGATTGCCTGTTCTTCCTGGCCGATCTCCACGCTCTAACCCAGCCGGTCGTCCCGGCCGAGCTGGCGAACGCGACCATCGAGATGGCTGCCGCGCTAATCGCCTGCGGGATCGACCCCGATCGATCGATCCTGTTCAATCAGGCCCGCGTCCCCGCCCATAGCGAGCTTGCCTGGATTCTGAACGGCACTGCGCGGATGGGCTGGCTCAACCGGATGACGCAGTGGAAGGACAAGGCCGGCAGGGACGGATCGAGCCAGAGTGTCGGCTATTTCGGCTATCCCGTGCTGCAAGCGGCCGATGTTCTGCTGTACAAGGCAAGCCATGTGCCCGTCGGAGAGGATCAAAAGCAGCATCTGGAGCTGGCGCGGGATATCGCGACCAAATTCAACCTGGATTTCGGCGTCGATCTGTTCCCGCTGCCAGCACCGCTGATCAGTGCCGCCGCCCCCCGGATCATGAGCTTGCGTGATGGCACCGCGAAAATGTCAAAGTCAGATCCGTCAGACATGGCCCGGATCAACCTGATCGATAGCGACGACGTGATTGCCCAAAAATGCCGCAAGGCGCGCACCGATGCCGATCCGCTGCCCGACACTATTGCCGCGCTTGCTGATCGGGCCGAGGCGCGCAACCTGGTAACGATCTATGCAGCGCTTGCTGATCGCACGCCCGATTCGGTGCTGGCAGACTTCGCCGGACAGGGGTTTGGCGCCTTCAAGCCAGCGCTCGCCGATCTGACCATTGCCACGCTGGGACCAATTCGGCACCGGCTGACCGGGCTGCTGAGCGACCGCCCCGCCGTTTCCGATGCCCTGATCAAAGGGGCCAGTCGTGCAAGCGCATTGGCAGCGCCAACTCTGGCAGCAGCGCAACGTGCAATCGGATTGCAGATTTGACGGCAGCTCGGTACTATTGCGCGTTCAACTGCCATTCACCTTGCGCATGGCACGATCGTCAAGTGATTGTTCGCAAGCAATTTTACGCACAGCCAAGAGAGTGATCCAATGAAGAAATCATTCATCGCCGTCGCCGCGTTACTCATGCTTTCAAGCTGTGCGACCCCATTTACCGCAAAGGTATCCCGCTTTCAGATGCTTGCGCCCCCATCCGGGCAGACCTTCATTGTCCAGGCGAGCAATCCGCACCTTCAGGGCGGGATCGAATTTGGCCAATATGCGCAGCTGGTCAGCGCTCGCCTTGTTGAACAGGGGTATCAGCCTGCCGCTGACCCAGCCCAGGCGCAATTGATCGTCAAAATGCATTACGATGTTGATCGTGGCCGTGAACGCGTCCGTTCAACCGGCTTTGGCTATGGCGGCTTTGGTGGCTTCGGCTATGGCGGATTCGGCTATGGTGGCTTCGGTTATGGTGGCTTTGGTTATGGCCGTGGCGGATTCGGGCCGCGCGGCTATGCCTTTGGCTGGAACGATCCATTCCTGTTCGGTGGTGGCTTCAACGATACCTATAGCTACACCGTGTTCACCAGCGAACTCGATTTGCAGATCGAACGGACTGACAATGGCAAGCGCGTTTTCGAGGGCACCGCCCGCGCGCAATCCAATACTGACGAACTGCCCAAGATTGTCCCCAATCTCGTCGATGCGATGTTCACGGGCTTTCCCGGCAATTCGGGCGAAACGGTGAAGATCACGATCGCGCCAGAACGCAAGGCGGTGAAATAATCCCAGGGCTAACGGTTACGCCCGGCTTGCTGGCGTTGAACGCCAGGAAGCCGGGGACGACTATAGCACCTGATTTAGCCAAGAATGGCGGGTGTTCTACCCCTCCAGATCGCGCAGCAATGTCCGCACCGCGCTATCGACATCCATATCGGTATCGCGCAGCTGTTCGATGCGGCGCACCGCATGGATTACCGTTGAATGGTCGCGTCCGCCAAATTTGCGGCCAATCTCAGGGAGCGACCGAGTCGTCAGCCGCTTGGCAAGATACATGGCAATCTGCCGCGGCCGCGCCACGACGCGCGCGCGACGTGCTGAAACCAGCTCGATCGGCTTGAGTTCGAAATAGCTCGACACCGCCCGCTGGATTTCGTCGATCGTCACCCGCTTTTGCACGCCGCGCAGCACATCGCCGAGCGTGGCTTGGGTGAAATCCATATCGATCGCCTCACCCGTCAACTGAGCATAAGCGACCAGCCGGTTGAGCGCGCCCTCCAGTTCGCGAATGCTTGAGGTCAGCCGGACGGCCAGCAATTCCAGCACGTCAGCGGGCACCCTGGCATCGGGCATATCGGCCAGTTTGCGGGCCAGCACAGCGCGGCGCAACGTCAGATCAGCCGGCTTGATATCGGCCACAAAGCCAACCGACAGGCGTGACAGGATCCGTGCTTCAACGCCGTCCAACCCCTGTGGACAGCGATCAGCGCTGACGACCAGCCGCTTGCCGGCACTCATCACCTCGTTGATCGTGTAGAAAAACTCTTCCTGCGTTGCATCCTTGCCGGCAATGAACTGCAGATCGTCGATCATCAGCAGATCAACCGACCGCAACCGCGCCTTGAACGCGAACGTATCGCGCGCGCGCATCGCCTGGACGAATTCGAACATGAAGCGTTCGGCCGACATGTAAATCACATCGGCCCCTGGCTGCGCTTCAAGAAAAGCCGTGCCGATCGCATGCATCAGATGGGTTTTGCCCATCCCTGTGCCGCTGTGCAGAAATAGCGGGCTGAAGCGCGGCGTACCCGGCTCGGCAAGCGCCTTGGCGGCGTTCCACGCAACCCGGTTTGAGCCATCGACGACAAACCGATCAAAGGTGAAGCGCGAATCGAGCGCAGGGCGCGCACCGGCCATGGCCGCGATCGCGCTTGGTGCTGCAGGTGCGGCAACCGGATCGATGCTCGCCAGCACTGGCAACGGCGCCGACGCGCTGGCCGTTTCAATGATCACCTGGCTGATCGTCGGGACGATGGCCCGAAATTCCTGCAACAGCCGTTCCGCATAATTGTTGCGGACCCAATTGGTCATGAAGGCAGACGGCAGCGAGAGCCGCACCGTATCCGCCTCGTCGCTCGCCGCCAGGGCAAGCGGCTTCAGCCACTGATCAAACAAGCGCGCGCCAGCCGATTCGCGCAAATGCCCGCGAATCCGTACCCATGCCTTGTCCAGTTCAGTGCCAGATGTCGCCTTCAATGCTCCAGCAATCGCCACGCGCAACTCTCCTCGCGGCCAGGCAACTCCCCTGGACGCCCTGTTTTCGATCGAAAATATCCCCCCGCAGCCGGAATCGCATCCGCCTGACGATGAAGTTATGCTAAATACCGGATGCGGTAATCATCGCGGCGAAGGCTGATTATGAGGACATGACCGAGTCGATCAAGAGGCCGGGCAGTCAAGAATCTGAAATAAACCATTTGACTCGGCCTTAGCCGCGCAAACCCGTCAAAATTTTAACAAGTCTTTGATTCTAGACTATAATAAAACCGTCACTAATTTGAAACCTTGGCGAATCGCGGTAAATCCTAGGTTTTGATATCAGCGGTATGCCGGACGCCATTGTGGCAGCTCGACGGTCAAAACCTGGCGCATTCGATGCAGCAGCCACGACAAAAAGGCCCGCTGGGAAGCTCCCGGCGGGCCATTTGTCACGGAAACGTAACGTTTTAAGCGAGCGCGGAAACGCGCTTCGTCAGCCGCGCGAACTTGCGCGAGGCGGTATTCTTGTGGAGCACGCCCTTGGCAACGCCCCGCGCCAGTTCTGGCTGCGCAGCGGCCAGCGCGGTCGCGGCGGCATCCTTGTCGCCCGATTCGAGCGCCGACTCGACCTTTTTCACGAAGGTGCGAATGCGCCCAACGCGATTGGTGTTGATCTCCGCACGGCGGTCATTCCGCCGGATACGCTTTTTCGCCTGTGGCGTATTCGCCATGCCGTCCTCGAACCTTTTCAATGAAAAAGGGCGGGGGAGAAGCTCCCGATCGCCCTTCGAAAGCGCGCCTCTTAACCGCGCCGGTGGCTCCGGTCAACAACTCAACGCTGGCATTTGCTGCACCAGAACGTCGAACGCCCGCCCTCGGGGCGTCTTTTCACCAGCGCGCCGCAGCGGCACAGCTCGCCTTCGCGGCCATAGACCAGCCATTGTTTTGAAAAATAACCAAGTTCGCCATCCGGCCGGGCATAATCACGCAGCGTCGATCCGCCTGCCTCGATGGCGGAGGCGAGCACCGTGCGAATCGACTCAACCAGCGTGGCGAGTCGCGCCGACGCGATCTGGCCCGCGGCCCGTGCCGGGGTGATGCCTGCCATATGCAGCGCCTCACACACATAGATATTGCCGAGCCCCGCGACGATCCGCTGATCGAGCAGCATCGCCTTGATCGGTGCCGCCCGCCCCGCCAATGCTTTGCCGAGATAGTCGGCGGTAAAGCCCGGCCCGAGCGGCTCCGGCCCCATGGTCATAAACGGCAGATAGGCAGCGATTGCTGCCGTCTCGACCAGATCGACCGAGCCGAATCGGCGCGGATCGTTGAGCGCCAGCGTCCGCCCGACGGCTGTGGTCAGCACCAGATGATCATGCGGCAGGGTTTCGGAAGGATCGACCCGCCACCGCCCTGACATGCCGAGATGGAAGATCATCGTGTCGCCGCGATCGGTATCGATCAGGCCATATTTCGCGCGCCGCCCGAGCCCGGTGACGGTCGCCCCGGTCAAGCGCTGGCCGATATCGGCGGGAAAGGGGCGACGCAAATCGGCACGCCGGAGCAGCACGCGTTCGATCCGCGCGCCTTCCAGCACGGGACGCAGGCCGCGGACGGTGGTTTCGACTTCGGGAAGTTCCGGCATGATCCACCAGCAGCTAGGTTGCGTTTGCTCCGCCCACAAGCCTTGGCTAGAGCGACGCTCATGACCGACACCGTTTCATTCGGCTATCAACAAATAGCCCCCGAAGAAAAAACCGCCCGCGTGGGCGACGTCTTTAAAAGCGTCGCGCCGTCCTATGATCTGATGAACGATGCCATGTCGGCGGGCATGCACCGTTTGTGGAAGGATCGATTCGTCCGCCGGGTGAAGCCGCGTGCTGGCGATGCGATCCTCGATATGGCTGGCGGCACCGGCGACATCGCCTTTCGCATGGCACCGTCTGGCGCGGCGATTACGGTGGCGGATATCAACCCGGCGATGCTGGAGGTCGGCATCGAACGCGCCGCAAAGCGCGGCATTGACGGGCTGGTCTGGACTGAGGCCAATGCCGAAACGCTGGTTTTTCCTGACCGATTCTTCGATGCCTATACGATCGCCTTTGGCATCAGGA
The DNA here is from genome assembly GCA_001464615.1 of Sphingomonadales bacterium Ga0077557. Classification (GTDB taxonomy): domain Bacteria; phylum Pseudomonadota; class Alphaproteobacteria; order Sphingomonadales; family Sphingomonadaceae; genus Sphingomonas. The sequence continues at coordinate 28,516 of LNFI01000006.1, forward strand.
ACGTGACCGATATTCCCAAGGCGCTGCGCGAGGCGCACCGCGTGCTGAAACGCGGGGGGCGCTTCTATTGCCTGGAGTTCTCGACGACGCTGTGGCCGGGCTTTGCCGAGATTTACGATGTCTATTCGCACAAGTTGGTCCCACAACTCGGCAAATTGTTGGCGAAGGATGAGGACAGCTATCGCTATCTGATCGAATCGATCCGCCGCTTTCCTGACATGGCCAAGTTCGAAGGCATGATTGCCGAGGCGGGCTTTGTGCAGACCAAAGTGGAGCCGATGCTCGGCGGACTGGTCGCGATCCATAGCGGCTGGAAGATCTGATCTTGCGCCATTCCGCCAAGGCTGGTTGCGCATGACCGCCCCCATCGTCCATCTCTGGCGCGTCCTGAAATGGGGCCGCACGCTCGCTCGTCATGGCGCGCTGAGCGGTATCGAGCGCGATCCCAATACCCCTGCCCCCGTCCGCAGGCTTGTTCGGATCGCGCGTATTGGCGTCCGGCTGCCGGAAACGCCAGCCTATGCCGTCGCGCTTCAGGAGATTGGGCCGGCCGCAATCAAGTTTGGCCAGACGCTCGCTACTCGCCCCGATATCGTTGGTGAGGCCGCCGCGCGCGATCTTGCGCGCCTGCAGGATGCGCTGCCCCCGGTGCCCTTTGCGGTCATCAACGCAGCGATGGTCAAGAGCTTTGGCCGCCCCCTGGAAGACCTGTTCGCCTCAATCGATCCAGTGCCGGTCGGCGCTGCGTCGATCGCGCAGGTCCACCGGGGTGTAACGACCGATGGCCGCGCCGTGGCGATCAAGGTGCTGCGCCCTGGGGTGGAGGAAGAATTCGCCCGCGCCATCGACACCTATCAATGGGCCGCGGCACAGCTTGAATCGATGGGCGGCGAACTCGCCCGGCTGCAGCCGCGCCTGGTGATCGAAACCTTCAAGCGCTGGACCGCGCGCGAGCTTGATCTGCGGCGTGAGGCAGCCTCAGCTTCCGAACTTGCCGAAGCGATGACCGCCGAGCCCGATTTCGTCGTGCCCGCGATCGATTGGCAGCGCACCACCGGCGGCGTTCTGACGCTGGAATGGATTGACGGCATCAAATTATCGAACCGCGCGGCGCTGCTTGCCGCCGGCTATGATCCCGCCCGGCTGGCGCATATTCTGGTTCACGCCTTTCTTCGGCAAGCAATCGCGGAAGGATTCTTCCATGCCGATCTGCACCAGGGCAATCTCTTCGCGCTCCCTGGCAGCCGGATCGCGGCGATTGATTTCGGGATCATGGGCCGGATTGATCGCCGCGCCCGGGTGTGGCTGGCCGAAATTCTCTATGGCCTGATCACCGGCAATTATAAGCGGGTCGCCGAGATCCATTTCGAAGCCGGCTATGTTCCCGCCCACCACAATGTCGGCGAATTCGCGACCGCGCTGCGCGCGGTCGGTGAACCGATGCGCGGCATGTCAGTGAAGGATATGTCGGTCGGCAATATGCTCGACGGGCTGTTCAACATCACCCGCGATTTCGACATGAAAACGCAGCCGCATTTGCTGTTGTTGCAAAAGACGATGGTGATGGTGGAGGGCGTGGCCACCGCGCTCGATCCCGATATCAATATGTGGGAAACCGCAGCACCCTTCGTCCGCGAATGGATCAGGACCGAACTTGGCCCTGAAACCTTTGTCGCTGATCGGCTGAACGCCGATTTCAAAACACTGGCGCGGCTGCCCCAGCTGATCCGCAATATCGAACGGCATTTCCCCGATCCCGGTGGTGCGCCCCCCGCCCCGCCGCTCGGCGAGATCGACGTGGTGCGCATCGGCGGCGGCTGGCGCTATGCAGCGGTCGCTCTTGGCGCAGCGGCAATCGGCGCCCTTGGTTCGTGGCTGTGGTTGCCTTGATAAGGCCGGGCTGAGTGGCACGGGTGTCCCCACCCCTATGGCTTGCGCAGCCCAGCCGGTTTGCCGGCATCAAGCGGCGCCCGGCTAGGCTGGTGCTCGCCGGGCTGGCGCTGCTCATTCTGCTGTCGCTCAGCGCGATCATCGCGCCCAGCCCGCCGCCCGCTAGCCCAGACCCGGCTGCTGCCGACAGCGACCGAGCCGATGTGCTGCTGTACGAATCGATTGTCGCGGCGGTGCGCGGCGGCGGCGATTATTACAGTGTGGCCGCACAGGCGCAGCGCAGCGGCGGCTACCCCGTCCGCCCCTTTGTGACGATGCGCCTGCCCACGCTGGCTATTGTCCAGGCCGCGTTGCCGCGCCCCGTGACGATCCTGCTGCTGTATTTGCTGTGCTTGGCGGTGTTGGCTGCCTGGTATGTCCGACTGGGGGGTGTCTTCGCGCGCCCACCACCCCGACTGATTGCGCTGGCCTTGGTCGGGTGCGGGGGGATGATCTTCGTGCAGACTAATCTGGTCGCCTTTCATGAAGTCTGGGCCGGACTGCTGGTCGCCTTGTCGCTGGCGGTGTGGCGCGACGATCGCTGGGTAGAGGCGGTTGCGATCGGCGCCTGCGCGATGCTGATCCGCGAAACTGCTGCGCTATATGCGATCGTCATGGCCCTGTGCGCGCTGGCGGGCGGCCATCGGCGCGAAGCGATCGGCTGGGCGGTCGCGTTTGCGATGTTTGGTGCGGCCGTCACCGCCCATTATTTTGCGTGGAGCGCGATCATCCTGCCCAGTGATCCGGCGGGACCGGGGTGGAGCGGGCTGCTCGGTTTTGGTTTTTTCGTGAAAGCCTTGTCGGTGACAACCGCCTTGAGCGTGTTGCCCCCATGGATTGCCGCACCATTCGTTGGCTTTGCCCTGTTCGGCTGGCTGGCCTGGCGCGATCCCGCGGCAACGCGCGTGCTTGGGGTGCTGGGTGCCTATGCTGTGCTGGTTAGCCTGTTTTGCCGCACCGACACCTATTACTGGGTGCTGCTGGTGGCCCCGGTCAGTCTGGTCGGGCTTGCCTTCATCCCCGATGCGCTGCGCGACCTTTATGTCGCTGCGCTCGACAGTCGGCGCATTACCGTGACAAGGTCGGTTCGATGAAACGCATTCTCCTGATCGTCGGTGGCGGCATCGCTGCTTATAAGGCCTGCGAGCTGATCCGCCTCGCGCGCAAGGCGGGCATTGGCGTGCGCTGCGTGCTCACCGCAGGTGGCGCACAGTTCATTACGCCGATGACGCTGGCGGCGCTGAGCGAGAACCCGGTCCATACCAGCCTGTGGGATTTGAAGGATGAGGCCGAGATGGGCCATATCCAGCTCAGCCGTGAAGCCAATCTTGTCGTCATCGCGCCCGCTACCGCTGATCTGCTCGCCAAGATGGCCTCAGGCATCGCCGATGATCTTGCCACCACCTTGCTGCTTGCAACCGACAAGCCCGTGCTCGCCGCGCCGGCGATGAACGTCCGCATGTGGCAACACCCCGCCACCCGCCGCAATATCGCCACGCTGCGCGCCGACGGCATTACCGTGATCGAGCCCGATGAAGGCCCCATGGCCTGCGGCGAATTCGGTCCCGGTCGCCTGCCCGAGCCCGACGCGATCCTCGCCGCCATCACCCGCGCGCTCGGCCTATGACGAGCCTTGCCGGCCGGCACATGCTGGTCACCGCCGGGCCGACCCATGAGCCGATCGATCCGGTCCGCTACATCGCCAACCGATCGTCGGGTAAGCAGGGCTTTGCCATCGCTGCCGCGCTTGCCGCACTCGGTGCGCGCGTGACGCTTATTGCTGGCCCGGTCACGCTCGACACCCCGCCGGGCGTTGACCGCGTCGATGTGGAAACCGCGCTTGAAATGGCCGCTGCGGTCGAACAGGCTCTGCCCGCCGACGCCGCGATCATGGTCGCCGCCGTGGCTGACTGGCGCGTCACCCCGATGCCGCAAAAGATCAAAAAGGGCGCGCGCACGCCGACGCTCATGCTGGTCGAGAACCCCGATATCCTGGCAACGCTCGCCAAGAGCCCCAGGCGCCCGCCGCTCGTGATCGGCTTTGCGGCAGAAACCGAACGCGTGACCGAACACGCCAGCAGCAAACGCGTCCGCAAAGGCGCCGACTGGATCATCGCCAACGACGTTTCCGGCGACGTCATGGGCGGCGCCGCGAACAGCATCCACATTGTGACGGCACAGGGCGTCGAAAGCTGGGACCGGATGCCCAAGGAAGAGGTTGCCCGCCTGCTCGCGGAACGGATCGCGGCGGCGGTCAATCAATAACGGTGCGGCTCACAGGCAATGCCATCGTCGTCGCCATCCATTTCGGGGCGATATCCGGGTTCTCCCCTATAGATTGGGGCGGTGCCGGCTGCTTGGGCATCGTTGCATCCGCCCCAATAATCGCCTTTTTGAGGTTCGCGCTGGCGTTTTAGGCCAGTTTTGACAGCGAGATTGCTGGCTACGGATACCAGCGTAGATCGTTCCCGTGGCGTTGAGAGGAACGAGCCGAAGCCCAGCACTGCGCCTACCAAAGCAGCGACAGCTAGGATTGAAATCGCGGATAGACGATCGGACGAGCTCATGCGCCTGTGATAAGCCGTCGAAGTAAACGAATGGTATTACTCAGTTTAAATTGAATATTTTTATTCGGCGCGCCTTTCGAATTGCGCCCGTCTCCTGCCATGCACCCCAGCAGCAGCAGAAACGGCGTCAGGAATTCGCGGTGGCGCTCGCCGAATTCGAACCACACGCCGAACAGCGCCAACTGCACGAACCCCGCGATCAGCAACAAAGTCATCACCCAAATCCCCGGCACCTGACGTAGCCGGAGCGACACCGCCCCTGCCCCCAGCATCAGCCAGTGCGCGCCAAAGGAGAGCGGGAACAGCATCGCCGATAGAGCAGGCGAAAGCGACGGTGACATGATCGCGAGGCGGAACAGCCCAAACCGGCCAACCCCGACAGCGTGCAGGAACTTGGCGACCGTTAGCCGCACGAAATCCGCCGGATGCCCTTTGATCCACGCCACCGCTTCATCACGCGCGCGCCGCGCATAATCTATCTCGGGCAAGCCCCGCCACGCCTTAGGCTGCGACATCCAGTTGCCCGTTGCATCAGGGTTATTGCCGATCCAAAGACTGATGCCGCCCGCGCTCGTCAGCGGCACGAAAGCGCCGAATATTGCCCAATTGCGCACCCACCAAGGCAGCATCACGACAACCGCGAAACACGCCCCCGCCAGCCCGAATCGTATCAGCCGTCGAACCCCAATCCGCCCGACCAGCATCAGCCCAAACAGCGCCGCCAGCGGTGCCTGCCCCGGCTGCGTCATCGCCAGCAACCCCGTCGGTACGCCCAAAGCCAGCGCCCCGCGCCAGCCACTGGTCGTCTGCTGGCTTTGCCTGATCCACACGAGTGCCAGCAACAGGATGAGCGCAATCGCTACCCCCTCCTTCTGCGCGAGCGGGGCAGAGAACAGTACCGATTGCCAAACGAGGTAGAGGAACGCCGCGCTTCGCCCTGCCGCTGGCGCGTTTAACGCTGCACCGATTTGCACGATCAGCCACGCGGCACCGCAATCGACCACCATGTCCATCGCGATCAGCGACCAGGTCGAAAATCCCGCCACCGCGCCCCATGCCGCCAGCAGCACCGGGTAAAAGGGCGGATAGAACGCAAAAACCCGCTCGCCCATATCGGTCTGATCGAAATAAAGGCCCTGGCCCGCCAACAGCTGCCGCGCGATCACCGGATAGATATCCGCATCCCCGGTCGACAGCCGACCCAGCACCAGCGCTTCAAAGCACAGTCTGAGCGCGACGATGCCCAGCGCCAGCATCGCCAGTTGCTCGCGTGATGGAACGGCGCGCGACAGCATCCACGCCGTCGCCCCCGCCACCCCCAGCCACAGCACGAACAGCGCAATGCCCGTCGCCGAGAACTTCCAATGCGCCTCAAGTCCAGGCAGCGACACGGCGCCATAAAGGGCAAGCGTTGCCAGCATCAGCTGCGACCCCAGGGCCCATGCGAGCGGCGGGCGGCTGATTGGCACGGTCGTCACGCCCTGACCCTAGCGTGCGCGTGCGTCGGAGGCGTTAACGCCGCTTGCACCGCGCGGCGCAGCGAGGCTAGTCGCGTAATGGCCCAGCCAAGGAACCACGATGCGCGATCTCTGCCCCCAGCTTGAACTGAAGATCCTTGATCCCCGGCTCAATGATTGGGGGCTGCCGCGCTACCAGACAGCCATGTCGGCGGGGATCGATCTTCATGCCTGTATCGATGCGCCGCTCACGCTGGAGCCGCAGGCCCCCGCCGTCCTGATCCCGTCGGGTATCGCGGTGCTGATGAACGACCCGCACCTCGTCGCCTTCCTGCTCGCGCGATCGGGGCTGGGGCACAAAAAGGGGCTGGTGCTTGGCCAGGCGGTCGGCACGATCGATGCCGATTACGCCAACCAGATCTTCATCAGCGCCTGGCTGCGCACCCCGCCGGGCAGCGAATCCTTCACGATCAATCCCGGCGATCGGATCGCGCAACTGGTGTTCCTGCCGATTGTCCGGCCCGAGTTCACGATTGTCGATGACTTCAGCGCGCAGACTGATCGCGGGCTGGGCGGATTCGGCTCGACCGGCGTCTGATGGCAGCAATCCCAGCCCCGCTCACCGACGCCCAGCTTGACCGCTATGCGCGCCATATCGTCCTGAAAGAGATTGGCGGGCGCGGCCAGGCGCGGTTGCTGGCGGCGCATGTCGTGGTGGTGGGCGCGGGTGGTATCGGATCACCCGCGATCCAGTATCTGGCGGCGGCAGGCGTCGGGCGGCTGACGATCATTGATGACGATCGCGTCGATCTCAGCAATCTGCAACGCCAGACATTGTTCGCGACCAGCGATATCGGCGCGCTAAAGACAGAAGCTGCTGCCGGTGCCGTGGCGCGGCTCAACCCGGATGTCGTGGTGCATCCAATCAGCGAACGGATCACCGCCGTCAATGCCGCCAGCTTGCTCGCCGGGGCCGATGTCGTGCTTGACGGCAGCGACAATTTCGCGACCCGGCTCGCGGTCGCCGATGCAGCGCGCGCGGCGCAAACGCCGCTCGTCTCGGCCGCGATCGGCCAGTTTGACGGGCAATTGGCGGTGTTTCGCGGCTGGGAAGCCGACAAGCCCTGCTATCGCTGCTTTGTCGGCAATGATCCCGATCGCGCCGATGTCAGCTGTGCTGATCAAGGGGTGCTTGGCGCGATGACCGGCGTCGTCGGCAGCCTCGCCGCCTTGGAGGTGATGCGCGCGATTGTGCCCTTTGGCGCCGATAGCGCGGGCAATCTGCTGATCGTCGATGCGCTCGATTTCCGCTTCCGCACGATCCGGCTGCCCAAGGATCCAGGCTGCCCGGCCTGTGCCGCATGACCGGCCTGACGATCATCATTGCCAGCGCCGATGCCGCCAGATTCCGCGCCGCCATGACGACCGCGCTCGCCCAAGCGGCGCTCGGTGGCAGCGTGCGGCTCTATTGCCATGAAGCGAGCGTCGCGCTGCTCGCCCGCGCGCCCCGCGATGACGACGATGGTCCGGGCCTTGCCGCCGCTGGCCTCCCCGACCGGCCAGCATTGATCGCCATGGCCCAGGCGGCAGGCATCGCCCTTATCGCCTGTCAGACCGGCCTGGCGCTCACCGGTGTGACGCTGGAGGCGCTTGCCGAGGGCGTTGAAGCGGGGGGCATGGTCAGCCTGCTCGCCACGCTCGGCGCGGACCGGCTGGTCAGCTTTTAGCCCGTAGCCGCTTCGCGTCGCGCCACGCGCGCCTGATCGCGATGCCAATCTATCGCCTCGGTCAGCCCGTCGATCAAGCCGATTTGCGGTCGCCAGCCCAGTTCGCGTTCGATCTTGCCGGGCTCAATCGCGTGTCGGCGATCAGTTGCCCGGCGATCGGGCAGGAAGCTGATCAGCGACCGACGCTTGCGGCCATCGGCGCGTGGATCGAGCCGATCGAGCAGATCGCAGATCATCGCCACTACCGCCAGACTGCTGCGCTCTTCGCGGCCACCGATCATGTAATGCTGGCCAACCTGGCCGTGGATCAGCACCGCCGTCAGCGCGCGCGCATAATCCTCGACATGCAGCCAATCGCGCAGTTCCGATCCAGAACCATAAACCGGTACCGATACGCCCCCAATCGCCGCCAAAATGGCATGCGGGATCAGCTTGCCGGGCTTTTGATAGGGGCCATAACAATTACCGCCATGCGAAATCACCACGGGCAAGCCAAAGCTGCTGTGCCAGGCGCGCACGAGATGATCGGCAGCCGCGCGTGTCGCGGCACAGGGCGCGCCCGGCCGATAGGGCGCGGCCTCATCGATCCGGCGGGCATCCGCTGCCAGATCGCCAAAGACCGCATTGGTCGAAACATGGTGAAAGCGAAACCGCGCCCGCGCATCGGGCATCAACGTTCGCCAATGCGCGAGCGACGCCTCCAGTAGCTGAAAGGTGCCGCCGACATTGGTATCGATAAAGGGCGGGATATCGACGCCGGGCCGATCCGCGCGGCCTTCGGCTGCGATATGGATAACGCCATCGACCTGTTCCTGCGCCATAACCGCAGCGAGCAACGCGCGATCAAGGATATCGCCCTCGACAAAGCGGTAATTGGGCTGATCAGCGGGCACCGCCAATGCCGCTGACGCGACGCTATCAACCAGCGAATCGAGGTTAATCACGCGAATCGAACCATTGCTCGCCAGCAATCGGCAGACCGCCGAGCCAATAAACCCCGCCCCACCCGTGACGAGAATAGTTCGCTCGGGCGGCGTGTAGCTGATCTCGATCGGCGCGCGCGTCTTGGCGGTCATGGCATTGGTCTCGCTGGTCGGTTCATCACCCGCGAAATTTATGCCCAAACCCTAAACGGTGTTTGCACCAATCGGGGTTAATCGCGCCCGAGCAACGCGCGCGCAAATGACCGCACGGCCGGGCCAATATCCGGTCGATCCAGCGCCAGCGCGAGATTGGCCTGAATGAAACCAGCCTTGTCACCGCAGTCAAACCGCGTGCCGTCGAAGGTCAGTCCATGGAAGGGTTGATTGCCAATCATCCGCGCCATGGCGTCAGTCAGCTGGATTTCGCCACCTGCACCCTTTTCCTGCGTCTCCAGCACACGCATCACCTCGGGCTGCAGGATATATCGGCCGATCACGGCCAGATTCGACGGGGCGGTGCCCGGCGCGGGTTTCTCAACCAGCCCCAGAACCTCGGTCAGTCGGCCATCGCGCGTACCGGGGGTAATCACGCCATATTTATCGGTCTGGTCGTCGGCCACTTCCTGCGCGCAAATCATATTGCCGCCGGTCCGGTTATAGGCTTCGACCATCTGCTTCAGACAGCCAGGCGCACCGACCATGAAATCATCGGCGAGTAGGACCGCAAACGGCTCATCGCCAACGATATCACGCGCGCACCATACCGCGTGGCCAAGCCCCATTGGCTCTTGCTGACGGACATAGGCAACCGCCCCCGGCGTGAGGCGGGTTTGGTGAAGCAATTCCATCGATTTGCCGCGCGCCGCCATCGTCGCTTCCAGCTCATAAGCGATGTCGAAATGGTCCTCGATCGCCGATTTGCCGCGCCCGGTGACGAAGATCATCTGCTCGATGCCCGCCTCCAGCGCCTCATCGACGGCATATTGGATCAGCGGCCGATCGACGACCGGCAGCATCTCCTTGGGCAACGCCTTGGTCGCGGGCAAAAAGCGCGTGCCCAGGCCACCGACCGGGAAAACTGCCTTGCGCAGCCGCTTGAACGTCATGATCTTCTCCACTGAAGCGTTGGCCCTATCGCGCGGAAGGACGGCTGGCAAACTCCAGCCTTCAGCGACTCTGCGATGTCCGTTAGCGTGGCCTTAAGCAGCCACGATTATGGCATCGTCATGACTTTCGCACATGCGCCCAAGCTGTCCCCCAAGGTGCTGATCGTGTTCGGCACGCGGCCAGAGGCGATCAAGCTTTTTCCGGTGATCCGGTCGCTGGCGGCGATACCGGGCCTGAACGTGCGGACCTGTGTGACCGCACAGCATCGCGGGTTGCTCGATCAGGTGCTGGGCATTGCCGGGATTGTCCCGGACATTGATCTTGATTTGATGGAGCCCGGCCAGACGCTCGATCGGCTCACCTCGCGGTTGTTGACCGGCCTTGGCGAGGTGATGGACGCCGAACAGCCCGATCGCGTGATCGTGCAGGGCGATACCGCCACCGCGATGGTCGGCGCGCTCGCCGCCTATTATCGCAAAATTCCCGTATCGCATGTCGAAGCGGGCTTGCGATCGGGCGATATCTATCACCCCTTTCCCGAAGAGGTGAATCGTCGGATCGTCGCGCCGATCGCTGATCAGCATTTCGCGCCGACCCAAACGGCGGCGGATGCGCTGCTGTGCGAAAATATCGCGTCAGGGCTGATCCACGTGACGGGCAACACAGTGATCGATGCGCTGCATGCGGCCAGTGCCGCGCTCGCGGCGGATCCGTCGCTCGCCGCTGGGCTCGACGCCATCGCTACCCGTTTTGCCGGCAAGCGCATCATCCTGGTCACCACGCATCGCCGCGAGAATTTCGGCGGGGGCATGGAAAACATCGCCCGCGCCATCCGCCGCATCGCTGCGCGCGACGATGTCGCGGTGATCTTCCCGGTCCATCCCAACCCCAATGTCGTCAGCGTCATGGATCAAGTGCTGGGCGGCCAGGCCAATATCGCCCGAATCGATCCGCTCGATTACCCCCATTTCGTCCGCGCACTGGGCCTTAGCCATATCGTCCTCACCGATTCGGGGGGCGTCCAGGAAGAAGCACCAGCGCTCGGCAAGCCTGTGCTTGTCATGCGCGAGACGACCGAACGCCCCGAAGGCGTCGCCGCTGGCACCGCCAAACTGATCGGTACCAACGAAGATCGGATCGTTTCCGAAATCTTCACCCTCCTTGACGACAATGGCGCGCATCAAGCGATGGCGCGCGCCCATAATCCGTTCGGCGACGGCCACGCTTCGGCTCGGATTGCAAAGGTCGTCGCGGATGGTTTCGGACTCTGAACTCAAGGTCGCCGTGCTCGGGCTAGGCTATATCGGCCTGCCGACCGCCGCGGTCATTGCGCGCACTGGCGTTCAGGTGCTTGGCGTCGATGTTACCCAAAGCGTTGTCGATACGGTCAATTCGGGCAAGGTCCATATCGAGGAAGTCGATCTCGACGGGCTAGTGTCCGGCGTGGTCGCGCGCGGTAATTTGCGCGCATCGACGATGATCGAACCGGCCGATGTCTTCGTCATCGCCGTGCCAACCCCGTTTGGCGAGAATCACGCGCCCAATATCGGCTATGTCCTGCAAGCCGCGACCACGGTTGCCGCTGTGCTCAAGGCGGGCGACGTCGTCATCCTCGAATCCACCTCCCCCGTCGGCACGACCGAAAAGGTGCGCGACCTGCTCGCGCAATTGCGCCCCGATCTGAAGGTGCCGGGCCGAACCGGCGAAAGCGCTGATATCGCGATTGCCTATTGCCCCGAACGCGTTTTGCCGGGGCGCATCCTGGTCGAACTGATCGACAATGATCGCGTCATTGGCGGCATCACCCCGCGCTGCGCGCGCAAAGCGCTGGCCTTTTACCGGCGCTTTGTGCGCGGTGCCTGTGTGACGACGACCAGCCGCGCGGCGGAAATGACCAAGCTCACCGAAAACGCGTTTCGCGACGTCAACATCGCCTTCGCCAATGAACTGAGCTTGATCGCCGACAAGATGGGCGTCGACGTCTGGGAAGTGATCCGCCTCGCCAACCGGCATCCCCGCGTCAACATCCTGTCGCCCGGTCCCGGCGTTGGCGGGCACTGCATCGCGGTGGATCCCTGGTTCCTGGTCAGTGCCGCACCCGATCAGACGCCGCTGATCCGCACTGCGCGCGAGGTGAATGACGGCAAGGTGGCGCACACCACCGCTCGCGCGATCGAGCTGATCGAGCAATTGCCGGGCGTGCCGGTCGCCTGCCTCGGGCTGGCGTTCAAGGCCAATATCGATGATTTCCGCGAGAGCCCGGCGCTGAAGGTTGCGGCCGATCTCGCCAATCGCTTCGGCGATCGCATCTGCATTGTTGAACCCTATGCCAGCGCCCTACCCACGCCCTTTGACGGCACGGGCGCGCGGTTGATCGACATCGATACGGCGATCGAGCGCTGCCCGATCATGATCGTGCTGGTCGATCATGAGGTCTTCAAATCGGTCCCACTCGACGAGCGCGCCACCAAGCTGGTCTATGACACACGCGGCATCTGGCCCGATCAACCGCCAGCCAGCGCGCCACCGGTGCCCCTGCGCCGGATTGCGTGACCAAAAACCAGCGCCAATCAACAGTAAAGCGGGACGTACGCCCAATACTGGCCAATAATCCTGTTCCGGGATGTATCGACATGCTAGCATAATTACGGATTTTCATTTGGGATGCGCAGCACATGAAGGCGGTCCTCAAGCGCCCCTATTGGTTTATCCGGCGATTGACCGGCCTTTCGCTGGCCCCCCTGATCGCTCTCAAACATTTGCCGCGTTTTTTCCGCGAACTTTCCGCTTTCCGCGCTAAAGGAGGCGTGGTTGACCGGCTCTGGCCGATCCTGACTGACTATCAGGACGATTCTGGCACCGCTTCAGGCCATTATTTTCACCAAGACTTGCTGCTCGCCCAGTTCATCTTTTCAGCAAATCCGGCCGACCATCTCGACATCGCCTCGCGGATCGATGGCTTCGTCGCCCATGTGGCGGCGTTCCGCGCGATCGACGTGATGGATGTTCGCCCGCTCCAAGCCGCTGCCCACGCCAATATCCGCTTTCTCCAGCGCGACCTCATGGTGCCGCAACCCGATCTGGCCGGGCGCTATCCCTCTGTCAGCTGTCTCCACGCGCTCGAACATTTCGGCCTTGGCCGCTACACTGACAGCATTGATCCGGATGGCCACCGCAAGGGCTTCGCGGCCATCGCAGCTTTGGTCGCCCCGAGCGGTGTCTTTTATCTCAGCGTGCCGGTTGGCCGTCCGCGTATTGAGTTCAATGCCCACCGCATCTTTGCCCCCGACGAACCACTGTCATGGGCGGCCGGGCAGTTCACCCTTGAGCGGTTCGACTATGTCGATGATCGCGGCGCGCTGCAGCTGGACAAGGCGCCTGCCGATGCCGATGGCCTCGATTATGGCTGCGGAATCTACACGTTGCGCAAGGCCAGGTGATGCCGATTGGGCCAAGCCCACATCCACGCGCCGAAACGACAACGATTGCGCCCATCATTTAGGATCGATGCGTTAGGGTCCGATAAAAGCTTTGCTCAGCGGTTGTCGCGGCGAACATGAGGTCGCCAACAGCCTTTGCCCGCTCGGCGAGCGACCGCGCCAGCTGCCTGTTCTCGAACAATTTCTGCATATCGGCGGCAATGTCTGGGATGGCGGTGGAATGCTGGACCAGGGCGACTCCGGGATGATCGCTTTCCCAGACCGCCGCAGCGCAATCGGCGTCGCCGCTCACAAAGATTGGCAGGCCGACATTGGTATAGTCCGTCAGCTTGCTTGGAAACGACAGGCGCTCATTGACCTTTTCGCCGGGGCCAAACCACATTGGCAGATACAGGATGTCGACGTCATTGCGCAGCGCCGCGACCAGGGCATCGGGCGGCAGCAACCCGCGCAGCTCAATATTGGGTTGCGCGAGCGACGGGTGCGCTTCGACGGTAGCAGGGCCATAGATGATTAACCGCCCGCCCAAGGGGGCAATCGCCTGCGCCATGCGGCGATTTGCCTCAACCATCGCCAAGGTACTCATCGATCCGGCAAAGGCGACGACGCGGCCACGGGTCCGTGCCGCTAACCGCGGCGAAAGGCCTTCATAGACCTGCCCATGGGGTGACCGCGCCGGATAAAGCGTTTCCCCGGCGACGCCAAACCGGCGCTGATACGCCGCGCCCATCGCCGGCGACACACACAAGCGCGAGGCCGCCCCGCGATAGGCTTGCGCGAAAATGCGCTCCTTCATCGCTGCCAACACGGCCAGCGTGGCGCCGCCGCCAGCCCATTCGTCATGGCAGATCAGGTGGTAGGGAAGCTTGTGCGCGCGCGCGAGGGCCACCGCCGATAGCCAGCCATTGCCGTTCGTCACCGTGAGCACGGCGTCGGCATCGAAACCGATCGTGGCGGTGCGGATCGCGCGCGATACATGCGCTGCGGCTACCATCGCCACGCTATCGACGAGCTTCGCGAGCCGAGTCCGCCGAAGCCGTCCCATCCGCTGCGGCACATGCCGATAGTCAACGCCGGGCAACCGGCGGTGCGGCAAGGATTGCTGCGCGCCCGTCTCGACAATACGCAATCGATCGCGCGGATAATCGAGCAACAAACGGAAGAGCAGCGCCGATCCATGCAGACTATTCTCCACCGGGACATCGGCAATGTAGAGCAATCGCGGCAGCATTGGGGAGCCGGACGCCGGCCGCGCATCACTCACCCGCGCACCGCTTGCGCTTCAAAGATTTCCTGCATCGTCACGCCAACCGACTTGGTGATTTCCCAGCCGGGATAATGCGCCTTGATCTTGGCGAGATCGGAATAATAGCAAATGTGATCGCCGACGCGGTGCTGATCGACATATTCCGAAACCATCGGCTTGCCGCTTACCTGTTCGGCGATCTTGAATGCCTCCAGGATCGACACCGAATTATCCTTGCCGCCGCCCAGATTGTACACCTCGCCCACGCGCGGCTTGGCAATGAAGCGGACGATGAATTCGCCGACATCATGGCTATGGATGTTGTCGCGCACCTGTTTGCCCAGATAGCCGAAAATCCGGTAGAGCTTCCCCTCGGCATTGGCGCGGACCAAATAGCTGAGAAAGCCGTGGAGCTCGACGCCGCTATGGCTCGGCCCGGTCAGGCACCCGCCCCGCAAAGCGCAGGTCGGCATACCGAAATAGCGACCATATTCCTGCACCATCACATCAGCGGCGACTTTTGACGCGCCGAAAATCGAATGCTTGCTTTGATCGATCCGAAAATCCTCTGCAATTCCAGCTACATAGACGGGATCAGCATAGTCCCAGCGCGTTTCAAGCTCGACAAGGGCAATGGCATTGGGCGCATCGCCATAGACCTTGTTGGTGCTCATATGGACGAACGGACTCTCCCCGCAATGCTGTCGCGCGGCCTCCAGCAGGTTGAGCGTGCCGACGGCGTTGGTATCGAAATCGTCGAACGGGCGCGCCGCCGCCAGATCATGGCTGGGCTGCGCTGCGCAGTGGATGATCGCATCCGGGCGCAATGCCGTAACCAGCGCCAGCACGCCCGCCCGATCACGGATATCGAGCTCGACATGCTCAAATCGTGGATAGCTTTCCAGCAACCGGGCCTGGTTCCAGCGCGTATCGCCCCCCGGCCCAAAGAAATCGGCCCGCATATTATTGTCGATACCGACAACGCGCCAGCCATCATTGGCAAGTCGAGCGACAACTTCGGAACCGATCAACCCCGAGGAACCCGTAACCAATCCTGTCTTCATACTGTTCCCATCAATTCTCGTAACAGTATCAAACTCATATTAGCTCAATAGCGTGACAGATGGAGCAAACATAGGTCCCAAATAATTACCCAATTAGCTGAATTTTCGGGTTGATCACTGCAGGCCGCACGCCGCAAATAATTGATTGAACCTGTTTTCCCAGCAATGATCCCGGCGTGCGCGCTGCCATCCAGCCTCCCGCAGGCGTTCTGCAGCTTCAGTGTTGGCAAGATAGAAGCGCGTCTTGTCGATCAACTCGTCCGACGAACGATAACAATCGATTTCTCGGCCGATCTCGTAAAAATGCTCGATCTCTGGCGTGTAGCCGGTCAGAAAGCATGAACGGGACATCGGCCCCTCAAAATCACGGAGCCGCACATGCGGGATTAATCGCGATCCGGGGCGGCCGTCGCTCCATACATTACTGAAGTTTAGGACGACGGCATGTGCAGCGAAGGTTTCCGCAACACCACGGGCATAGCCGCGGACATGCGGTGCCAGCATCGCCCGTTCCTTGCGCGCCTGGCGGCGCTGGCCAAGACGGCGAGCGATCCGCCATGTCGCGGCGGCCAAGCCGTCATGCACAACAAGATATCGCATCTCGGCCAGATAGGCCCGCGCACTTCCGGGCGGGACGGTGGATCGGCCGAGCCGGGCTTGTTCCGCCTCAGGCGTCGTCGGCGTGCTGTCCGCATCGCACCAGCCGCGCCCATAGACGCTGAACGGCACGTCCGCTTGATGCAGCGCGGCGAGCAGCGTTGCGCGATCCGCATAGCGTTGACCGACAAAACACGCGTCATTCTGGCGTGTTACGCCAGGAAAGGGCTGATAGACATTGGGGTCTGCCGCCATTTGCACCCAAATGGGATTGGCACCGATCGCCCGATAGGCCCGGCCAGCGTCCATTTCCGCATGCCAGGCAAAATCGACAGCCGGCGCAATCGCTGAGACCAGGTCGAACTGATAGATGCTGTTGCAATAGAAATTGATCGTCGGAATGCCCAACGCGCGAATATCCGCAAACCCCGCCGGATCGAAATGCGCATTGTAAAAATAGCTGAGGAACAGATCGATCGGCTTTGCCGCATGCGCTGCGCGCACTTCATCGATAATGGCCTGTGTAATCCGAGCGCGAACCTCCCGTTCTTGCGCCGTAAAATCATGCGCAATCTGCATGAAATCGCTGGCAACCTGCAGGTCGACCGCTGAATCCACAACTTCATGCCCAAGCCTCGCCAGCGCTGGCAAAAAATTGCTCGCCCATAAATCAGCGTGATATCTTCCAGGATCTTGGGCGTGCCGAATGGCGGTGAAGATGCGCATCACCGTTATAAGCGATCAACGTTGGCCATCTTCATACCACCACCCCGGCAACGCAATATCCGGTCGATCACTGAAGTTCGGCACGTCGGGTGGGTGGGGAAATGGTCAGCCATCATGCGCCGCCCCCAATGCTAAAGACCGCCGGGTCACTGATTGACGGCGCCCCATCGGCGCCCGGCACCGCGCTGATCACCGGCAAGACTGGCTCGATCACGACATCCCCATGCGGCATTAGCGCATAAGCACCATGGCCAGATGACTGCTGAAAATTATGTGTATTGCCGCCGGGGCTGCACCACGCCACCTCGAACGTCAGCGCATCGCGGACGATATGGTCCCAATTGCTGTTCACAACCGACGTATAGAGATCGACATGATAGCGGCCGGCGGCTAGCAAGACCGGCCCTAGCGATACCCGAACCCGATAGCGCCCGGCGACTTTCGGCAAGGCGAGATCGGTAAAATGGGCCAGCGAGAACATGCCAAGCGGCGCGCTCTGCGCATCGTTGAACATTGCTTCTATGGACAGACGCGGGGAGCCATCAGTCTCGACGACAATCTCTATGTTTAGCGCTTGCGCAACGTCATAAAGCGCCACTGCAGACCCCAGATCGTTGACAATCTGGGCAGAAATAATTCGCGTGTGCAGGCCGGCCCCCGCAAACTCCGCGTCCGGCGCCCGCGCGGCACTGGCCGCAGACTGATACGCCGCAATCGCCATGTCGGTGGCCCCATCAAAAACGATCCGGCCGCGATCGAGCACGATACATCTGCTGGTGAGGCTTTTGATGGCCGCCATATTATGGCTAACAAACAACACTGTTCGCCCTTCGCCAGCAATGTCGTGCATCCGACCGAGGCATTTGCGCTGAAACTCAGCGTCGCCCACCGCGAGCACTTCATCGACCACCAGGATTTCGGAATCGAGATGAGCGGCAACGGCAAAAGCCAGACGCGTGTACATACCGCTGGAATAGCGCTTCACTGGCGTGTCGAGAAATTGCTCAACGCCTGAAAAAGCAACGATATCATCAAACCGCGCGTCAATTTCGCGGCGGGTCAGGCCCAGTATCGTGCCGTTGAGGTAGATATTCTCGCGGCCGGTCAATTCCGGGTGAAACCCCGTGCCCACCTCCAGCAGACTCGACACGCGGCCAGCCACGCGCACCTCGCCTGCGCTCGGCTCGGTAATGCGCGACAAGATCTTCAGAAACGTGCTTTTGCCGGCCCCATTGCGGCCGATTACGCCGATCGCCTCGCCACGGGCGATGTCAAAACTAACATCGCGCAAGGCCCAGAACTCTTCTTTGATCTCGGCTTTGGGTTTGGTGAACATCGATCTGGCCGCGCCCATCACGGCGTCACGCAGCGAACGATAGGGTGCTGGCCGATGATCATGCGAGATCGTGTATTTTTTGCCCAGTCCCTGCACCCGGATCGCGAAATCGTCGGTCATATGTTGTCCGCGAAACTGCGTTCCGTCTGGCGAAAATAGCCAATGCCCAGGGCGAGCATGATCGCCACCACGCCAACATTGAGCACCATGCCCACCGGGTTGAGCGGATTGGTCCCGCCGAGGAGGCACCAGCGGAAGCCCTCAATCGCGCCTACCGCAGGGTTGAGATAGAGCAGAACCTGCCATTGCGGCGGCAGGATCGTGATCGAAAAGCCAACTGGGGTCACATAGACGCCGAACTGAATAATGAACGGAATAATATAGCGAAAATCGCGATATTTGACGTTCAGCGCCGTCACCAGCAGCGCTGGTCCGAGGCTGGCCAACAGGCACAGGACCGTAAAAACAGGCAGGGCAAAAATCTCGACACCGGGCGCGAACCGATAGCCAAGGAACAACGCCATCAGGAGCATGAAATTGATGCCCAAATCAACCAGCGCAACCATCGCCGCCGCAACGGGTATAATCAGCCTTGGGAAATAGACTTTGCTGATCAGATTGGCGTTGCCAATCAGGCTTGCGGATGCCTCACTCAGGATCGTCGTGAACAAGAACCAGGGCAGCAACGCCGCAAAAACCAGCAGCGCATAGGGCACATCAGCAGGTGTCGGCAGCTTGGCAACCCGGCTGAATACAAACGTCAGCGCCAGCATCGTCAACAATGGCCGCAGCAACGCCCAGGCGACCCCAATGACGGTCTGCTTGTAGCGAACAGCGATGTCCCGCCACGCCAGCACCACGAACAACTCGCGATAGCGCCACAGGTCCCCCCAATATTGCCCGCTCGATCGCCCGGGCGCCAGGATCAGCACGGCGCGCGATTTCTGCGCTTGGGCGGGCGGACCGTTCATCGCAGCTGTTCCGGGCCCTGCTTCTTCAGCCGCCGAAAAAGCGCAAAACTCGCGCGCGAGACGGGTCGGCGCTCAAATTGCATAAAGCAGCGATAGCCATCGACGATCGCTCGGATGCGGTGCTTCAATCGGGACCATTCAAGCGTGTACAGCGCGACCTTGATTGTCGACCCGGCCAGCAAGGGGATCAGGCTCAACGCCGGCGCATTTTGCCAGGCGAAAAGAATCGTGTTGCGCGATCCGTAATAATCCATCCGTTGCCAATCGCGTATCGGCGATTCATGGTGCAATATTGGATCTGACCGCCCGATGATTGTACAATATCCCGCATCGATCATTCTGATACCATAGTCCAATTCTTCGCCCTGGTGCACCAGATCACCACGATAGCCGCCCAGCGACAAGAAAATATCGCGGCGTAATGCATGTGCGGTGCCTATAAAATAGGCACAACGCCAAATGCCGGAGTCAGATGGCGGAACCTGAAACACTATATCACCAGTCTTGCCGGGCTCCTTGAACGGGATAGCGACGGCCCCGATCTTGGGATCAGAAAAGAACGGCAGAATTTGTGCAACAACATGTGGCGTCGAAAATTCGGCATCATCATCAATCGACACGATGATCGGTGCACGGGCCAGTTTAGCGCCGATATTCCGACGGACGATTAGCCCGGCAGATGTTTCAAAGCGTTCGATCCTGACCGCAGGAAATTGCGCACGCACCATCTCGCTGGTGCCATCGTGCGACCCATCATCGATCACCAGCACCTCTACTGCCGCGGTCTGGGCGATTGCGGAACGCAGCGCCCGCGCAAGATCATCCTTGCGGTTCTTAGTGGTGATCACAATGGTGGCGCTTGGTAGGGCCTTGTCATCCAGCATCGGCGATCATCCGCTGCTGCCGGGCAGGCACCCCAGCCACCACTGCCCCAGGCGCAACAGCGCTGGTCACGATCGCGCCGGCCGCAACCACGGCATTATCGCCGATCGTCACCCCTTTTAAAATGATCGCCCCAGCCCCAATCCACACATTGTCACCAATTGTCGTTGCGGCGCCGCGCAAGGGCTGGTCCCGGACAAGCATGCCCGGTGCAAAGCCATGATCATGATCGGTTATGTAGCAATGCGGCCCAATCATGCAGTTGCGCCCGATCATGATCGCAATAGAGGCATCGATCATCGTGAACCGATTGATATAGCTGCTATTGCCAATCGAAATGCCGCCGCCGCTTGGGCAGGCGGTGCACAGCAAGACCACATGATCATCAAGCGCCACGCCATCCGCCAAACGGATGCTGTGCCAATCGCGCGGGATCGAGATGTTGCGCAGCCAGGCGCGACCTTCGATCTGTACCCCAAGCGCGCGGAACCACCAGTTGCGCCGTCGGGAACTGGCACCACGCGCGATCTGGATCAGCTTTGCCGCTAAGCTCAACGCTGGCCCCTTGCTGAAATTAGCCCAAGGCCGATGATGACCGGCGCCCCTAACAAAAAGCGCAGCCGACCGATCCGGGCATTCAATGCAAAGGACCGCAGATATAACTCCATGCTCCGCCTGGGCATGTGATTGCGACCTAGTGCCAAAATTGCGGCGCGAAGGTGAATCCCGACCATGCCGCGCGTGATGGTCCGGGCTCGGGCACTGATCCCATAACGACCCGACTGCCACTGCGCGAGCAACGCCTTGCACCCATAAAATGCTAGCAATAGCGATTTTGAAATCGATCCAGGGTGGTCGCGCTTGGCATAGGTTGGCGGGGCGACAATATGCATGAAGCCGGGCTGCTCCCCCAACCGGAGCATGAGATCGTGGTCCTCGGCCACCTTCATGGCTTCATCAAAGCCGCCGGCCTCGATAAATATGTCGCGCCGGACAGCCACCATACCGCCCGCAGCGTAGAGGCCAGCGGCCGCCGCCTCCAGATAATCCTGGTATTCCACGATGTCTGGTGGGCAATATTCAAGCGTCGGCGCGACATCGAAAAATTCGACAAAATTCCCACAGATGATCGCCGGACGATCCCCCCGGGCAAGCGCCTCGGCGAAACAGGATAAGGCCCAGCGCGGCGCGAGATCGTCGCTGTCGATAAAGAAAAGATAGTCCCCCCGCGCTATGCGTGCACCGCAATTTCGTGCCGAACCGGGGCCCTGATTGTCCTTGGTCAGCACAATCAAATCGGTCGATCCGGCGAACTGATCGGTACAATTATCGGTCGAACCATCATCGACAATGATTAGCTCAAAATCCTGAAAATGCTGCGTACGAATGCTGTCGATACAGGCTTCCATCGTCCCCCGGCTATTGTAAACCGGGACGATCACTGAAAAAATTATGTCCGTCGCAATAGTGACCGTCACTCACCCCTCCTGGCGGTCGTATTTTTTTCTCAGCATTCCCCAGGGCGTCAATAATAAAATCTGTGGGGCATAGTTCCTTGGATAGCCCGATGGGCTGACTTCACTGTTATATCGCGCGTAAGCAAGACGATGTCGACAGAGTTCACTATTTTACGGGGAGGTCATTGCCAGGATCATCACTTCCAGGCGCACTCGGTAGCAACCAAGAATGACGCGGCTTATTTGGTAGCCAAATGGCGAGCTCAGCGGCATGCTTTATTGCCGATAGGAAAAATGCCCCGCCGTTGCACCGGAGAATAACAGTCCATGGCCGATCAATTTGACCTAGCGGGAAGCCGGATTTGGGTTGCCGGCGACCAGGGCATGGTTGGGCGCGCGATTACCCGCCGATTGTCGCGTGAGACCGTGACGATCATCACCCCCCCAACCCGCATCGATCTCCGCGATCAGGCGACGACCTTTGCCTGGATGGAGGCGAACCCCGTTGATCTGGTATTTTTAGCGGCCGCCAAGGTTGGCGGCATCGCAGCAAACAGCGCCGAGCCTGCCCAGTTTCTTTATGACAATCTGCTGATCGCAGCCAATGTGATCGAAGGCGCCCGCCGCGGCGGTGTCAAGAAGCTCGTTTTCCTAGGCTCTTCGTGCATTTACCCCCGTTTGGCTCCCCAACCGATTACCGAGGACGCATTGCTCAGTGGCCCGCTTGAACCCACCAACCAATGGTATGCGCTCGCCAAAATTGCCGGCCTGAAATTATGCGAGGCGTATCGGATCGAATATGGGTGCGATTTCATCGCCGCGCAGCCGACCAATCTCTACGGCCCCTTCGACAATTTCGATCTTACCTCAAGCCATGTGCTACCGGCCCTTATTCGGAAAGCCCATGAAGCGAAAATAGCCGGTGCAGCAACATTCACAGTCTGGGGAAGCGGCGCGCCGTATCG
The DNA here is from genome assembly GCA_001464615.1 of Sphingomonadales bacterium Ga0077557. Lineage (GTDB taxonomy): Bacteria > Pseudomonadota > Alphaproteobacteria > Sphingomonadales > Sphingomonadaceae > Sphingomonas. The sequence goes on from LNFI01000006.1 coordinate 50,910, forward strand.
CGAATTTCTGCACGTCGACGATCTGGCTGACGCTTTAGTGTTCTTGGCGCGCCACTACAGTGAAAATGGTTTCGTCAACATTGGTAGCGGTGACGAGATCACTATTGGTGATCTGGCGACATTGGTCGCAAACATAGTCGGCTTTAACGGTACCTTGATTTTTGATCAGTCGCACCCGGATGGTACACCGCGAAAGCGCCTCGATACCCAAATACTCGATAGTTTTGGCTGGCGCGCTGCGATATCGCTAAAACAGGGGGTCTTGGAAACCTATGATTGGTTCAAAGCCAGCACAGAAGAATAGCGTGAATGTTTCCAGTTTTTTCCGATTCGATAGCGACAGCAAATATCCGTAATTCCTAAGAATATTTACAACTTCACGACAACCTCCTATGTGCCTATGTGGTTCAGATGAATCGGATAAACTCTGATTCTCTGCCAGCATGTCATGCCGATCTGTGATCAAGGGAGGTCGAATTTCGGTGAATGTGAAGCAAATTATCGCTTCTGAAGTATCCGTTGTTGATCGAAACTCTCTGTTTCGTGATGATTTTATTCAGTTATCCGGCGCTCTTTTATTATCATTTTTGTTACCAACATTTGCATTCCAGCTGTTTGGCTGGGAACTATTACCGACAGCTCAGTTAGAAATTTACTTCTCAATCGCATTCATGGTCATGATTGGCCATTATTTTTTTCGAAGACTAATTTCATTTCCAGGCGCGAGAAGTTCTTCATACATATTGCCGATTTTCAGCTCGGCCTTCATCTTATCAATCGCAATAATGTTCTTCCTGCGCGCCGATTATAATCGATCCTATATAATATTGAGCTATATCGCTTGTATTGGGTGGTATTTTCTATGCCATTTCATGGGAAATCGCGCCAGAAAGCTACGACTGGCGGTCATCCCGCTCGGAAAGGCGATTAATGCTGGTCAGATAAAGAGCATCGACTGGCTGTGGCTTCGAGACGAATTGCTGGATTTGCCTGATTGCGACGGAATCGTGGTCGACTTTCGTTCCAAACTTTCTGATCATTGGGAAAGATTTGTTGCCGAACGGGCAATAACGGGGATGCCGGTTTATCATTTCAAGCAAATCGAGGAATCGGTCACCGGCAGAGTTGACATCGAGCATCTGTCTGAAAACAACTTCGGCTCGCTTATCCCAGGCCTTGCCTATATCAAGATAAAGCAGTGGATTGATATGGCGTCGGCACTTGTGATCGGCGTGGCGTTGTTGCCGATGCTGTTGGCCGTTGCGATCGCCATCAAAATTGATTCACCCGGCCCGGCGTTATTCCGGCAAAAGCGCATGGGCTATCGCGGCAAGAGCATCACCGTTTTCAAATTTCGGACCATGGCCCACCGACCGTTCGAGCAAATTGAATCCCGCGAAGCCGCGATTACCCAGACCGGCGATGCCCGAATAACCCGGCTCGGCCAACTTCTTCGGCGCACCAGAATTGACGAGTTGCCGCAGATTGTGAACATCCTGCGCGGTCAGATGAGCTGGATCGGCCCGCGCCCGGAAGTCTGCGCGTTATCCGAATGGTATGAATCGGAAATTCCGTTCTACCGGTATCGACATATCGTCAGGCCAGGCATTACCGGTTGGGCACAGGTTAATCAGGGGCATGTGGGCGACGTCGAGAAAGTGCATATCAAGCTGCAGTTTGATTTTTACTACATCAAATATTTCTCGCCCTGGCTCGATGCGTTGATTGTTATGCGGACGATCCGCACGATGCTGACTGGCTATGGGTCAAAATAAGCTAAGTCGCGACGCGCTCTAGCAGCATTTTCCAGCGGCCGATCGCCGCGCTGCGGCTATAGTCTCGATCGATTAGCGCGCGCGCCGCCCTACCCATCGCAGCAACACGGCCAGAATCGCCGGCAAGGGCCCTGATCGTCTCAGCCAACCCATCGGCATCGCCCGGCATGATCGCTAAGCCGCACCCTTCGCGGACGGCAATCCGGCCAATTTCGCCGTCTGGATCAGTCACGGCGATGACAGGGCGCCCCGCCGCAGCGATGCCATAGAATTTGCTTGGGACGATTAGTCCTTCAAGCTCAGGCAGCAGCGATAGCCAATGCACATCGGCAACCGCCAGCGACTGAGACAGCGCCTCGCGTGGTTGGTAGGGGCGAAACTGAAAATGGTTCGTCAGGCCGGAAGCCTGAACTCGTTTGGACAGAGTCACATTTTCCCGACCGCCACCAATCATCAGAAAGATAATGTCTGGCCGGTCGCGGAGCAACAGCGCCGCCCGAAACAGGGTATCCGATTCATGCGCACGACCGAGATTGCCTGAATAGCCGACCACAAATTTTGAGTTGAGCGTCCATTCACGGCGAAATAGCGCCTGATCCGGCGGGATCGGCCGGATAGCAGCATCGTCCGCCCAGTTTGGAATAACGGCGATGCGGTCCGCTGGTACACCCAGCATGGTCAGCCGCTCAGCCATCCGGTCGCCGATCGCCACATTCGCAACCGCCGTCCGCAGCGAAACGTCGCGCAGCCGCCGAAGCGTGCTGCCGACCGGCCCGCGCAATGTCGCCACGCCCAGTTCGGCAGCAACTTCCGGATATAGATCCTGCAGCCAATTCACCAGGCGCGCGTGCCGAAGGCGGGCCACAAGCGCAGCCATCACCGAGAGCAAGGGCGGATCCGTTTTTGCAACGATCAGATCGCCGCGCCGGGCAATGGCAAAGAGGACGAAGAACGCTGAAAAATAGAAGGAAAGATAATCGACCAGGCGGCCGACGATACCGGCTCGCCCAAAAGATGTGGTGGCGACGCGGTGGATGGTGACCCCTGCGCGTGCGCTGCGCGAATCAAGCCGGATTGCCGGGTTTTCATGCTGTAGTCGGCTGGTGACAACTTCAACCTGCCACGCGGCAACTACCAACGCTTCGGCCAAGTCGGTCAATATTTGTGCAGTTGCGCTGTGATCCGGATAATAAAATCGGTTCACGAAAATCACCCGGCGTCTTCGGGTAATAATCATCGTGCAGGATACCGATCGCTGGCGTCAAAATATTCTTTAAGCCCGAGCAAGCTGGTCAACTCGATACAGGGAAGCGTAGGATAGCCCATCGTTTGAAAACTAGATTGGGTGATTAGACGGATTAGCGTAGATTCGTACGGATCAATTTCATGGATCGGCGCTGTCAATTGTCCTTCACTTCTCGCCTTCCCGTTAGCGGGTAAAGTCTCACCGTCACAATTTGCTGCAGCCGTTGTTTTCCACATTCTCAGCCCCTATCCATCAGCATAATGATCGACTTCCTAAGGCAACGCTATCCGGACGAAATTTTAGCCATATCACTGGGATCATTTCCCAGGCTTGTATCACTTCAATCATCAAATTTTCAAAGTTTGACCATTTTAGAGTATTGGACCGGAGAGATGTATGGCGCGAGCATATGATTCGACAAGACGCATACTCGTCACTGGTGGCGCCGGTTTTGTCGGATCGCATTTGATCGATCATCTACTTTCAAATGGTCACGAAGTCCTTTGTGTTGATAATCTTTTTACGGGTTCAAAGCGCAACATCGCGCACTTACACAACCATCCACGACTTGAATTCATGCGCCACGATGTTTGCTTCCCGCTCTATGTGGAGGTAGACGAAATCTATAATTTGGCCTGTCCCGCTTCCCCTATCCATTACCAACACGATCCCGTTCAAACGACCAAAACGTCAGTTCATGGCGCGATCAATATGCTGGGACTGGCCAAGCGGCTGAAGGTTCGCATCCTTCAGGCATCGACAAGCGAGGTTTATGGCGATCCGGCAGTGCATCCGCAGACGGAAGACTATTGGGGGAATGTAAACCCGATCGGCCTGCGGTCCTGCTATGATGAGGGCAAGAGATGCGCTGAAACCTTGTTCTTCGATTACCATCGCCAGCACGGTGTTGAAATCAAGGTTGCTCGAATCTTCAACACCTATGGCCCGCGCATGCATCCATCCGACGGGCGGGTCGTTTCCAATTTCATCGTCCAGGCGCTCGCTGGAGAGCCCATCACCATTTATGGCAATGGATCGCAAACGCGATCCTTCTGCTTCGTCGATGATCTTGTGCATGGGCTAGTTGCGCTGATGGAGAGCCCCGCCGACCTTGTCGGGCCGATCAATCTGGGTAACCCGGTTGAGTTTACGATCCGCGAACTGGCGGAAAAAGTGATTGCGCTTACCAATTCGCGCTCGCCGTTGATCGAAATGCCGCTCCCGGCCGACGACCCCCAACAACGCAAGCCTGACATTACGCTGGCACAAACCAGGCTGGGATGGGAACCTGCCATTCCGCTTGCACAGGGGCTGCCCGCAACAATCGCCTATTTTCAGTCCCTGCGCGCAGCTTGACTGGCGCTCGTCGCTGATCGCTGCCCCGACCTGTTCATCTCAACCGCTTTATCGCTGCGGGGCTGGTGATCCCTTATGCGTCGGCAATCACCATTTTGCCGCGCTCCCGCTTCGCGCCTTCTGCGAATAGCTGCGATGTCACCATCGACAGGGGCCGGGCCATGATAGCGCAACAGGCGGCGAACAGGACCATGATGGCGGTCGTACGCAGCGGATAATCAACCAGGCTATGGGCCATGATCAGTGCCGTTGCGATACTCGCAGCGCGTGCAAATCGGGCGCGGGCGCCGCCTTCGCGCCAGGCAAAAAAAGCCTGCCGCACCCACCACGCCAAAAACAGCGCAACCAGGCAAAGTCCGGCAAGCCCTGTCTCGAGCAGCACCTCAAGATAATCGTTATGCGCGTGATTGACGTAAAATTCTGATGCCGCCGCGTTATCGGCATAGCTGGGATAGACAAGCAGGAACGAGCCAAGCCCAGACCCAATCGGAAAGAAGTCGATAATCGCGAGATAGGTACGGGCAAAAATTTCTGTCCGGGAGGTGGTCCCTGTGCCGAGATCAGTCGATCCCAACCCGTTCAGCAACGGGCTTTGAAAAGCAATGACGACAAAAATCGCTGCCGAAACTGCCAGCAAACCGGCGACCACCGGCAAAGCAATCCGTGCATTTTCGACCCGCAAGAGGACAAAGCTGCCGATCACGGATGGCACGAGCAGGAGCAATCCTGCAATCGAGCGATCGGCGACGACGCCCAGCATGATGAAACCCGCCAGGCACGCCATCGCCGCCCATTTTCCAATATTGCCAGCCAACGGTATTCTGGCGAAGTCGCCACCGTCATTGACCGTCAAGGCGGCAAGCAACGGCAGCGACACGACGCCGAGCGTCGCCAGGTGATTGCTGTTCGCAAAAAAACCGACCAGCTGCTCCCGATTGGTGACGAGATAGAAATAGAGCGGTGATTCCCGGCCGCCAGCAAGCTGTGCGAGACCCAGCAGGAACGACGCCGCTGCCAGCGCCACCAGAGTCCAGGCGAAAAGTCTCAGGCTTTGCGATCCGCCAACGAAGATAATGATTGCCATGGCAAAGGGCGGAACCATCGCCGAGAGCTGGGACAGCGTCGCGGCTGGCCAGAGCGAAATCGGAAGCCAGGGGAGTGGCGCGTTCAGCAATGCAAAGCCATTGATGGTGGCAGATCGTCCCGGCAGGTGCGCCCAGATCGACGGCGGCAACGGCACCAGCTGGACAAGGCCAATGACGACGACCCCTGCCCCCAGCAACAGCAACTGGCGCTCCGCCTGTACGAACCTGAGCGGTTTGCGCAACGCAATGAAGACGATAATCAGCAACCCAATAACGTGCAGTGCGGCATTCGCCAGCACCCCACCACTGCTCGATCCGCCCAGCACCAGACACAGCGCCAAGTAGCAGGACGGCACTGCTTCGCGCAGCCGCGCCGTCATCCCGGGCTATCCAGATTAACGATCCGAACGGTCCGGATCTGCATTTCTGCGGCCCCAGAAATATCCGCTGGCGTGCCATCAAGGCTAAGTCTTTGGGCAGGGCAATCGGCGGCGACGGCAAAAGCAAAGCCCCGACTTACCGGCATTGGCGCGACCGGCACGTCAGCCTTGCCCAGCAGGCGGGTTTGATCGTCCCCGCAAAAAAGCGTCCATCCGATCTTGCTCGATTCGGACGAGCCAAGGCTATGGGCTGTAGCGATGAAGCGATAGCGACCGGGCGGCAGCACCAACAGCTGATCAAGCAGATGGGCAGGTTTTTCGCCGAAATAGGAAATTTCCAGCCCTCCACCGTTGACGAAATCCACGCTGGCGTCGGGAGAATTGGCAAGGGTCCAGTTGAATGGCAGCGCCCCCGGCAATTGCCGGAAATGAGCGTCATAGACATAGCCGATTGAGGTCAAGGCGGATGCCGGCAGCGCGGCGACCCAGGCGAGATAGGCTTGGTCGTAACGACCACGCGCAACCAGGGTCGCGACCAAGCTGGATTCACCGACAAGCGTTGATCCGTTCCGGCCATCTGCACCGCCCAACAAAGCAAAAATCAGTGCAGGATCTGCGTTGGACCTTAGCAACTCGCTGACGACCGATTGCCGCCAGAGCGGCCGGCGGCTGGCAAAGGCGATGATGCTGGACTGCGCGGCCGGTTCCTGCGCCAATTGGGCAAGTGCGACGGAAATTTGGGGGCGGGCGGGTCGCACCAAAGTGTACAACCAGTCGAGCTGATCGAGGGCGCGGGCATAAAGTCGGTGCTGGAGGGCATCATTAGCCAGCCAAAGCCGTGCATCGACCAATTGCGGATCGCGGCGCACGGCTTCTGCGATCAACCGCCGCGCGCGAACCGTTTCGCCGCGACGGCCGAGCCGCGCCCCTTCTTCCCACAACGGGAACGCCGCCAGCGGTGCCCAGGCCAACTGACCCGCTGCCCCGCCCATGCCTGGGAGCCAAGAATGGGCCGGGCCGAGCACCTCGTCAGCACGATGCGGAAAACGGCCCGACCTGCCGAGATCAAAGGGCACAGACAAAAGGATCGTAGCCGCAAAAAAACCAACAACAACCAACATCGATATGAGACGGATGCGGGGGTCACTCAGCGTCATTTGCCGGGCACCGCGCACTGCCATCTCAATTGACCAGCTCAATCCTGCGGCCGCTTGAATCGGTGCCGGCATCGCCGCCATAGGCATATTGCGAATAGCCATAACCATAACCGTAACCGTAGCCGTACCCATAACCGGCCGTCTTGGCGCTGAGCTTGGTCAGGATCGCGCCAATGACGGTACCGCCCGACGCACGGAGCCGCTCCACCGCGCTTACCATGGCGGGGCGGCGGACCGCCGAGGCCTGGATAATGAACACCGTCGCCTCACACATCGAACTCAACACCGGCGCATCCGCAAGGCCGAGCACAGGCGGGGCATCGACGATCACCAGATCATATCCCGCCTCGCACTGCGCGATGATGTCACGCATCCGACTGCTGGAGAGTAATTCGGCCGGATTGGGGGGGATGTGGCCACAGGGCAGCAGCGACAGATTGGCAAATTTGGTGGCCGTGACATGCGATCGCAACGGCGCATCCGACGTCAACAGGTTCGCCAGACCCGTCACTGGCTGGCCGTCCCCGGCGTTCACCTTGAAGGTTGGTTTGCGCATATCGGCATCAATCAGCAGCACCGAGAGCCCACGCCGCGCGAAGACATTGGCTATGGCAAAGGCAGAGCTTGATTTGCCTTCGCCGGCACGCGCACTGGCCATCAGAATCGATTTGGGAAGCCCGGCCGCCGTCGCGAATTCAATCGCGGTGCAGACGGACAAATAGGCCTCTGCGATCGGATTTTGCGGCTCCGAAATGGCGTCATACAGCGTCACATTGCGCCCAACGACCGGGATGGCGCCAAGCGGCGTCACGTTGATCTTTTTGCGGATATCGTCAGGTGACTTGATGGTGTCGTCGATAAATTCGACGAGAAACGCCAACCCGATACCAATCGCTGAGCCCATGAAAATGGCGATCAGCAGATTGGACGTCAGATTTGGGCTAAAGGGTCCCCCTGGGGGTTCCGCGCGATCAACGATGGAAGCGACGCTTGATCCCATGCCACCAGCAACGCCAATATTCTTATACCGTTGCAGCAACGCGTCATAAAGCGTTCGGTTGGTATCAACCTCGCGCAGCAGGATATTATATTGGATGCCACGACCGCGGGTATCGAGGACAGAAGATTTGAGCTGATCTACCTTGGCGCGCAATTCGCGCTCCCGCGCGACCGCCGCTTCATATTCAGATCGCGATGCTGTCACGACGCCACCGCGCTGCCGCTTCAGTTGCTGATCAATCGCCTCAATCCGCGCGGCAAGCTGCTGCATCGCGGGGAATTCGGGCTTATACAGCGATAGCTTCTGGTCATATTCGGATTGCGTCTTGGCGCGTTCGGCGATCAGCCCCTGCACGGTGGGATCGTTGATCAAATCCGCAGTCTGCCCGCTTTGCGCATTCTGGCGATATTTTTGTTGCGCAAGAATGCGTGCATTGATCGCCTCGGCGAGTGATGCGTTGATTGCCATTAGCGACGCTGAATCAAGCGAAGTGCTATCCGAACTGGTTCCAGCCCCCCCTTCGCCGCCGCCAACCTGCACCAGTCCCTGGGATTGCGCATATTGAACCAACGCGCGTTCAGAGCTTTCAAGAGCGGTCTTGGTACTTGCAATCCGGCTTTGCAGAAATCTGCGAGCGTCTGCTGTTGCATCGAATTTTCGTTGCAGATCGGCCGCAATGAAGTTGTCGGCAAAACCATTGGCAATCGCGGCGGCCAAGGCAGGATCGCTGCTGGTATAGCTGATGCCGACCAGCCGACTGGTTGCAACCGGCAACACGGCAAAATTCCCGGCCACGCGGGCCGTCGCAATCTCTTCGCGTGCGCTGGATGCGGCGTTTTGCGGGGCGAGCGCCGGGTTTTTTGCCAGATTAAGGCTCCTGACCACGCGCCGCGCCAAGGATTTGCTGCGCAGCAATCCATATTGAGTCGTCAGAAACTGCGGGTCGCGCAGCGCGATGGGTTGCACGCCCGATCCCTGGATCAGCTCAGCAGCGGGCTGGGTTATCTCCAGCGACGCGATCGCCCGATATTTCGGCGGCGTCAGCAACGTGATGACCGAAGCCAGCGTAACGGCCGCCAGGATCACGACCAGAATCAGCCAGCGCCACCGGTAAAGGATCCGGGCTATTTCGCGGAGGCCAAACATGTGAGGTTCTGGCTGCGCCAACGCAAAATTCGGCTGCAGAACACGCGCATGAACCATCGGCACAGCGTCGCCCATCGGCACCGTCAACTCCTGCCGATGATCACGAGGGGCGTCTGTATCAGCGATCAGGTTCATGCGCCCCTGCCCCTATTCATCACAACGCCAACTGGGCGAAGACCGCCGTCAGCGGAATGGTCTGCAAAATCAGCTGCCATGTTTTCAGATTCGCGTTGCCGTCGACGACGATGATATCGTTGGCGAACACCTCTGGATCCTTGCTGATTCCGCGGCGGATGTCGGTCAGGTCAAAGGCAGCGGCCATGCGCTGGCCATTGATCGTGCGGAAAATAACCGTGCGTCTGGGATTCGCCCCATCCGTGGTGCCCTTGGCGAGCGCGACGGCCTGCAACAACGTAGGGTTCGTACCGATCGGATACACCCCGGGAGCACCGACGGATCCATCAACCGTTACGCGTTGGCTCGCCGCCACCTTGATTTGCACCTGAACCCGGGGATTACGCAAAAACGTTTTATCCAGCGCCGCCGTTATGTCCTGCGCAGCTTCGTCTGGGGTGCGGCCGGTTAGCGGGAGGTTGCCGACCAGCGGCAATTGTATGCGTCCAAGGCTGTCCACCAGAAAATCATTTGAATATTCAGGCACACCGAACACATTAACAGCCAATATATCTGACGGGCCGATCCGATAGGCTTCTGTTGCTGGTAACACGGTTAAGGCATCTGGTGCCCCAAAATTGGCAGGCGAATAAGGAATTTTTCCGCCTTTTGTTGCACAGGCACTTACCAAAGCCACGGCAAGCAAGCCAAACACCAAACGTGAAAAATTTGTTAGCCGACCTTTTGCCACAATCGTAGAGAGATATTTATCAAATCGGCGACTTCTCATATATTCTCCGCGAACATTGCTATTACGATGAACGCTTTGCAAAAACGCATTAACTTACTCGTTGCCGCTATCAAACATCGGAATCATGCCAGATGCAACGATTGGAGAAAATGCGGACTGCTGCGCTATTTTCGCAGCGCATATGGGGCCCGCAATCATGTGATCTCGTGCCAAATACGGTAATGCATGAATCTGTCATGTCGCGACCTAATTTTCGCGGCGGCAGAGAATCAAGATGACGGTTGAAAAGAAGACGATCCTGGTCACTGGTGGGGCGGGCTATATTGGTAGCCATACATGTAAGGCGCTTGCCGCTGCTGGTTATGTTCCGCTTGTTTATGACAATTTGATTCATGGTCATCAATCGGCGGTGCAATGGGGCAATCTTGAACAAGGCGATATTGCTGATCGCGCAAGACTGAATGCCGTTATCGAGCGATATCATCCATATGCCGTCATGCATTTTGCCGCTTTTGCCTATATCGGCGAATCGGTTAGTGACCCTGGCAAATATTACCGCAACAATGTTGCCGGGACCCTCACGCTGCTTGAAGCGATGCGCGACCACCGCATCAATCGGCTGGTCTTTTCGAGCAGCTGCGCGACCTATGGCATCCCCGATCAACTCCCGATTACAGAGGCGACACCACAGCGACCCATAAACCCCTATGGCGCCTCCAAACTGATGGCCGAGCGGATGATCGCTGATTTCGGTGCAGCTCATGAAATTGGCTGGATTGCGCTGCGCTATTTCAATGCGGCGGGGGCCGATCCCGATCAGGAGATTGGCGAAGCCCATGACCCTGAGACCCATTTGATTCCGTTGGCGATACGCGCAGCATCGGGGCGCGGCCCCAGCCTGACGATATTCGGCAGCGATTATGATACGCCGGATGGCACCTGCTTGCGCGACTATGTCCATGTCAGCGATCTGGCCGCCGCCCATGTGCTGGCGCTCGCGGCGCTCGATCAACGGCTGCCCTCCCAAGCAATCAATCTGGGCAATGGCGATGGCTATTCGGTGTTAGACATTGTGGCAGCGGTTAAACGGGTGACTGGTTTGGACGTGCCTTATTGCCTGGCACCGCGACGCCACGGTGATCCGCCGATATTGATCAGCGATGCCACGCGTGCGCGAACACTGCTGGGATGGGCCTCGCAGCGCACGTCCATCGAATCGATCGTCGAAACTGCCTGGGCCTGGCACCAGCGCGCCGATCGCTGACAGCGCCAATTGGCCTGGCCGGCGGCACGGCTAGAGATCAAAGGCAACTCTGTCCGGCAGCGTGCGTCGCCTTCTGGCATAATATTCCAGCACCAGCACCAATCCAAAGGCGAACACCATTGGCCAGAGCACCAGCAAGGTAATGTTCCGGCCAAGGTTGAAGGTCAGCCCCATACCGACCAGGAATAGGCACACCCGCGTGACGGTGCCCTGCGCGTAGAGACGCGATAACCAACCCGACCACAATGCCATCAGCATCGCGCTGAAGATCGGCCCGATATAGGGCCCGAATTCCAGCACGCCCTGGCCAATCATGCCCGAGGAAATGGTTGCGACCACGCCGATATCGCTTGTACCCCCCCCATAGCCCCGCGCAATCGCATAATCGATTCCCAGCAATGGCTTGTCCGTCCAGATCACCCTGGGGATGAAATTCAACATATCAGCTAAAATATGCGACCCATATGTTTTCTGTAAAACTTCATTTTCCACAAATGATCTACAATATATAAGCTCCGTTGCCATATTTAGTCCTGAATGGCCGATATTTTCTATTTCACCACGATAATCAAAACCAAAATTACGATAAGAAATTATTTGTCGCATAGACCATTCTAGAAAAAATGCAGCGCATATTGCGATCAATATCTTCATAAAAACGCGTATTTTACTAAAAAATACGAATGAGAATATCATCGGAATGAATACGGCGAGCGCAATATTTCGACTACCCTGCAAAAATGCATAAGGCCATGATATCAATATCAATGATATACAAAGTATTTGATATGATCGGCGTTTAAGAATTGGTAGAATCATGCCGAATAACGATAATACAAGCGTATACATATAGCCTGCCACCGAAACGACAAAGCCAAGCTTCCCGGCATCCGCGCCAGCGGCGCGTAACCACATCGAATTGCCCGACCGTGCTTCGACCGGGAATAACGCGGCGAACAAATCGCCATCCATCCGCGCCGTGCCATAGGCCAACAGCACCAGCCAAATGACCGTGGTAACGATCAATACGGTTTCCACCGGAATATCGCGGGCATTGATGGCCATGCTTTCCCGCGGTGCCATGGCCTTGGCGATCGGCGTGCAAAACAGCCGGAAGGCGCAAACAAAAATCAAAACACAGATATAGCCACCGCTAATCGCTTCGCTGGGAAAATCGCGCATTTCAGAAGAGATTATTGGCTCGACCATGTACCAGCCAAATACCGTCAGATACACCATCAGCGCCGGCACAGACCATTTTTCGCGAATTCGGACTCCGGCTTCAATAGCAAAGCTGCCAAGGACAATGCCGGCCAACCAATAGCTGACTGGAAAATCCGATATGATCGATACACCCGGTGCCATTAGCCATTCCTAACAGCATCCGCACAAACTCGTCCATGATTTAGCCATCGATCGACATGGCAATCGCAATTGCAGACGACATTAGCTGGTTTTCTCGTTCAACGACCCAGCCGTCGAAGTGTCATTACATGCAGACACCGATCTGTCGCAGACTGGTTCTGTCGAAAAGCCGCCAGCGCGAACGTTATTGGCAGGTCTTCAGGCGAGCCGGTGGCGGATTTTGGTGGCCCCCGCGCAATCATGAAACGACCGAAGCAGGCGGGCTGCCGCCACCAAGGAGCCAAGCATAGACGGCGCGCATGTCCCGCGCGACATGATTCCAGCTGAACCGTTGTTCGACTAAGCCCCTGCCCTTTGCGCCCATCGCCCGCCGATCCTGATCGCTGGCGGCGAGCATATCCGCCATCCCCCGGGCAATTTCATGGGCTTTAGGGCCCACGTCGATCGCCGCCCCAATGTCGAAGCCACTGTGCAGGTTGCAGTGTCGCGTCATGATGACGGGCAGCGCATTGGCGAATGCCTCCAATATGGCCATGGGGAAGCCTTCGCTGTGCGATGCCAGAATGAAGGCATTGGCTGCGGCGAGCGTCGCTGCCTTCTCCTCGCCAAATACGGGTCCGGCGAAATGGATGCGGCTGGCGACCTGGCTGTTCTGCGCCTGTTGTTCGAGCGCCTTGCGATAGCCATCATCGCCCCAGCCGGCGATCACGAAATGCCAATTCTGGTGAGCGGGCGCGACCTGGGCAAAGGCCTCTATCGCGGCCGCGATATTCTTCTTGGGATGCAATCGACCAAGCTGCAGCATGATCTGCCCACCAGCGGCGCGGATCGACCGAACAACCGTGGGAGCCTTGTCCATGGTGACCGGCCCAGGCAGAGCGACGCCGTTGGGGATGATGCAAAATGGGCCCTGCAGGCCGAATGCCCGCGCCGATTCGAGCTCGCTGACGGTGTTGACATGCAGGCAGCCAAGCGCCCGCAGCGCGCGACGTTCATAAAAGAGCGCGGCGGCGCGCTTTTTGAGCACCGAGTTATTGAGGGCCCATGGCTCCAGCATGCCATTGGCCGTCGTCACATAAGGCCGCCCCGTTCGCTGCTTCCAGGCCAGCGCCAAGACCGACGTGTAGGTCCATAACGAATGCAGGTGCAGGATATCCTCATCCGCACGGGCCATGATGGCACGCAACTGCGGTGAATAGCCGAATGCGCGCACGCCCCTGATCGCGCCGACATGGCAGGGAATGTGGCGCCAGGCGGGGGCATCATTGGCCGTCTCATGATCCATCAGGCCATAGGCGGTGACGCGTGTGTCGGGCAGCGCATCAAGCGCCAGCGCCAGATCGCGCTCAATTTCAAAGATGCCACCCAACACCCGCGACAAAGAAGGCGACAGGAACCCGATGTTCATCGCGCCAACCATCGCAGCGTCAGCCGCGCGATCGCTGAGGCGCGAGGTGGCGGCGCAGCCAACGCAACCTGCGCTAGTGCCGCCAGGCCATTAGCGAAGCGGTCCGGGCTCCAGGGGGCGATCAGCGCGGCACTGGCGGCACCTAGCGCCGCGGCATGATCAGCAACCGCGCCAAATCCCCTGACCAAATCAGCTTGATCGTTCGGATCGAAAGTAAAGCCATTCTGCCCGTCGACCACCAGATCGGCGGCACAGCCGCAATGGTTTGACACCAGCACCGGCAGTCCCGATGCCATGGCTTCATTCACCACCAGCCCCCATTGTTCGACGGTGCTCGCCAGCACAAACGCGCGCGCCAGGCCGTAATAAGCCGGCAGCGATTCATATTGGACGAAGCCGGGAAACCGCACCATATCGCCCAGCCCAAGCGCCGCGACTTGCGCCTCCAGCGCTGGCCGCATTTCCCCGTCGCCCATCAGCACCAGCGGCCATGCATCGCCCTGCCGACTGGCCCGGAACGCCGCATAGGCATCAATCAGGAAGGGCAAATTCTTCTTCGGAATGAATCGGCAACTGCTCAGGAAATAGTCATCGGGCAGGTTCAGCCGCGATCGTATCGCCGCTGCATTGGATCGCGCAGCGGCGGCATGTGCGGCGAAATAGCCGTTGTCCACGACGTCATACCCAAGCGCGATCTGGTCTGGGGCCATGCCAAGCCCCTCAAGATAGCGCGCTGCCCGGGTGCCACCCACCAGCCCGGCCGAACACAAGCCAACAATGTGGCGCTTCACAAATTCCTTGTGAAAGGACCGCTGACCGTCGTCGCGGTTGCTCTCGCTCATCACAACAATACGGACGGTATCTGGCTTGCTGTCGACCCAAAGGAGCGCGGCGAGCGCCGCGCGATCATGCCAGCCGGGAATGGCGACGATATCGGGCTGGAACGCATCAAGCGTCGCTGCGATTTTCTGCGCAAGGCCAAACGGCGTCGCCTGGGCGCTGCGCCCATCGGGGAACAGCGTCACCTGCTCAAATGGTCGATCCCCGGCGGGGCGTACCCAGGCATAATCCTGCGAGCTTCCCGCAACCTCCACGCCAAGCACGGTCATCAGTGACGACGCCGCCGTTAACCGGGCGATATGATAAGGCCCAAAATTGTCGAAAATCACTGCAACGCGCAAACTGCCAATCCTTCTACCCCCCCGCGCGACGAGCCAACACACAGTGCATCAGGGTCATTATCTCAAACATCACTCAACATTCTCAAAATAACGTATCTCACTGCTCGAATGAGTCGCTAATCACTCCTTTGATGATCGTGGTCTGGCGATTTGAATATGCGAGATTTGCGCCATTCGAAGCGATCTTAGAATGATCCGGAATTGGCGTAGGTGCATCGTCATTGAATTATCTCTGCCATTAGACTCCATAACGCCGGGCGTCGCCAGATATTTGGTGCTTAATCCCTCATTATCGGCAGTGTCAGCAATTGCGCTACCCCAGCTACACAGTAACAAAGATGCGCGCGATTAATCGTCAAGGCGGGTTCATGGCAGAGGTCCCATCTGGCAAGAATTGGATTTGTGCGCAGATTGGTGCGCGCGAACATTATTTGGTGCCCCGCGCGATCGCCGATGCGGGAGAATTGGGACTTTTCATCACCGACATCTGGTTGCCGCCCAGTCATCCGCTGGCGCTGACCAAGCGCCTGGCTGGCCGATATCACCCAGCCCTGTCCAGCACGTCGGTTTGGGCGCCCAATGCCCAAATGCTGGCGCTGGAGGCCCAGTCGCGGCTGCGGCGAACGGATGTCATCCGCCGAACAATGGCGCGTAATCGCCTGTTCCAGCGGGAAGCGGTGCGGCGGCTGGAGCAGATTACCGATGATGCGCCCCGCACGCTGGTGGCCTTCAGCTATGCCTGTGACCAGTTATTCGCTTATGCCAAATCGCGCGGCTGGCGCACCGTGCTGGACCAGATTGATCCTGCACAGGCCGAGGAACGCCTGATTCAGCGGCTGCACCCAGCGGACGCCATACCGCACTGGCCGGCGGCCTATTGGGAGCGCTGGCAGGTGGAAACTACGCTTGCCGATGTCATCGTCGTCAATTCGGACTGGACCCGACAGGCCTTGGTTGATCAGGGGGTGCCCAGCGACAAGATGCGCATCATCCCGCTTGCCCATGAAGGGGTAACTGGATCGCGCGCGCGGCATCACTATCCGGCGCGCTTCGATGCGGGGCGGCCAATGCGGGTATTGTTCCTGGGGCAAATCACGCAGCGCAAAGGCCTGTCCCCCTTGTTTTCGGCGATCCAGGCGATCGATCACGCGGTCCCGATACGCTTTGATTTCGTTGGTCCAACGACGATGGCCATTCCCGATGACATTGCCAGCGATCCCCGGGTCCGGTTCCACGGATCGAAACCCCACCAAGTCACCGGGTCCTTTTATGAACAAGCCGATGTCTTCATCCTGCCAACCTATTCGGACGGCTTTGCCCTTACCCAAATAGAGGCAAGAACCATGGGGGTGCCGATCATCACCTCACGGCATTGCGCCGCAATCGTCCGTCACGGCGTGAATGGGCTGTTGCTTGACGATGTCAGCGCCAGCGCAATTACCAGCGCGCTGATGCACTGTGTTCACAACCCGGCGGCGCTTGCGATGATGGCGGCAGCTCAGGAGGATTTCCCCACAGTGCAGTCGATCGGCAAAGCCTGGACCGATGTTTTCGACAGCTAAGCGGGGCTGCAACGGAGGGTCGCGCAGGCCGCCCACCACGCCGGCGCAGACGGCCTGAACGCCAGAAGCCATTTGTCAGCAATATGAAATTTCGGCCCGTGATACGCCGCAGCTAGGCATTTCGCCGATGAGTCCCCTATGAACGCGGCATGGGATTATTCGGCAAACTCTTTCAGGGACGATCGGCCCCGACAGCGTTCAGCACGCCACCAAATACGCGCGCCTATGCGATCGGGGACGTGCATGGTCGGCTCGATCTGCTCAGCGAGCTCCTCACCAAGATTGACAAAGACCGCCAGCAACGGCCGACCTCACGCGATTACACCATCTTCCTGGGCGACCTGATCGATCGCGGTCCGCAATCGGCCGAGGTGATCGATTATCTGCTGCGCGCGCGATCAACGCTCAACCAGCCAATCTTTCTGGCGGGCAATCATGAAGAGATGCTGCTGCGGATCCTGCGCCATGACGGTCGCCAATTGGCGGAATGGCTCAATTATGGCGGGCGGCAATGCGTTGAAAGCTATGGCATCGACGCCGCAGCCCTGCTGCACATCAGTCCGGAGGCAGCACAGCAGCGGCTTCGGGCGACGATTCCAGCGGCGCACCTCGACTTTATCGCCAGTTTTGCGGATAGTTTTCGGCTAGGTGATTATTTATTCGTTCATGCCGGTATTCGACCCGGCATTGCAGTTGAAGAGCAGACAATTGCTGACCTTCACTGGATTCGCGAAGATTTCCTCGATAGTCCGGCGCGATACCCTTTCATGGTGATACACGGCCATACAATCTCTTCCGGTCCCGATGAGCAGCATAACCGGATCGGCATTGATACCGGCGCCTATTCGTCCGGCATCCTTACTGCCCTATGTATCGAAGGAACAGAACGGCGTTATATCACGACTTGAGGTGACAGATGAATTGTCGCGATAACGCTAAATGCACGGCGCTTCTCTGGACGATCCTGCGCTAGACAATTCATGATTTCTACGATAATGATTCATCTTATTGACTGTGGACTCACGCATCTGGAGACCCCAATGAAGATCGGAGTGATCGCGGCAACGCTGGCAGTAATTGCCATGGCGGCCCCGGCTTTTGCGAAGCCCGCATCCACCAACCCCGCATTGGCGGTTGGAAAGGTCCAGGCCGCGTCGGAGGGGACATTCATCGTTCGTAACGGCAAGCTCGTTACTGCGCGGTCAGGCCAGGCACTGTTCACCGGTGATCGGGTGATCACCCGTGGCAAAGCGCGCGCGAAGGTGGCGATGAAAGGGTGCACCGTCGTGATGCAGCCAACCTCTATCCTGCCGATCAGCAATAGCTGCAGTGAAGCGCAATCTTTTGCTCCCCAGGAAGAAGAAGCCGTTGGTGGCGCCGTACTTGGCGGCGGTGAGGGGTTGAGCACCGCTGCGCTCATTGGGATCGGCGTTGGCGGGGCTGGGTTGGCTACTGGCCTGGCGATTGGCCTTTCAACCTCGCCGTAACGGCGACCAGCCTGTCATTTGCGAATCAAGAAAACGGCCGGGATCATTCCCGGCCTTTTTTTGTGCGTTCACCTCGGGCGAATGGCCATACGGCGTGCAGGGAATCGGTAAGGACGGCTCCAACTATTCCTTCGATTCGATGGGCTAAGCCAGCCACATCAACATCGCTAGAGCATCGCGCTTGAAATATGAATCGTCATTGCGAGCGCAGCGAAGCAATCCAGCCTTTCCGCATGCGGCACGCTGGATTGCTTCGCTGCGCTCGCAATGACGGGTGGTTCAGAATTATGGCACGGCGCTCTAGGCGGATGCGATCCAGCCGCAACATGACGATTGCCGACTGCCTCGGCTACCCAATGCCGCGTTCGGAATGGATGGAGCCCGACGGCAATGGGTTGGGTGCAGCTGATGCCTGGCCTATCGCCGCCGGCCAACCCAGCGCTTCGCTGACCGAAGTCAAGCGTTACTGGCCGGGCGCGGGCGGCGGCACGGCGCCCTGAGGTGGGCCACCCGGAATCTGTTGCTGTTGCTGCATCTGTTGCTGCTGCTGCGCCTGGCGCAGCACGCTTTCCGGCAGGAATTCGAGCAGTTCGATATCAAACACCAGCATAGAGTTCGGCGGCATCTTGTTCGGATCAGGTGATTGCTCGCCATAGCCGAGCTCTGGCTTGATCCAGGCGCGAATCTTTTCGCCCTTCTTCATCAGCTTCAGGGCTTCGGAAAAACCCTTCACCACACCCGCGACCGGCAGCGGCGTCGGCTGCTTTGACGCGTCGAACACGCTGCCATCGCGCAGCGACCCGGAATAGTTGATCAGCGCGACATCGGCATCGGTCGGCTGCAGATCACCTGTACCCGGCTTGATCACCCGATATTGCAGGCCCGATTCGGTCTCGATCACGCCAGCCTGGGTCTTGTTATAGGCCAGGAATGCGGCGTTATCGCCCTTTTCAGCCACGGCATGCGCGGTGCCGTAAAAAGCAAGCAAGCCTGCCAATGCTACCGCCAGCGCAATCCCCAGCCACAAGATCAATAGCGTACCACGCTTGGTGGGCGGAATCGGCACGGCGGTGATCGACATGGGGAAAGGTCCAGATGTTCGAGAATCGTCAGACTAGACGCCAAAAGGCGCAGCGGGGGACCACGTCCCCCGTTAGCACATTACCGCGCGCCGTCGCGCTCCAGGCGCTTACGCTCAAGCTTGCGGGCACGGCGAACCGCAGCCGCACGCTCACGCGCCCGCTTTTCCGACGGCTTTTCGTAATGACGGCGCAGCTTCATCTCACGATAAACGCCCTCGCGCTGCAGCTTCTTTTTCAGGGCGCGCAGCGCCTGATCGACGTTGTTGTCGCGAACAATGATTTGCATAAACGCCGTAGTCTCCGATCAATAGGAATATGTCGTCGCAGACGTTGGTCCGCGCCGTATTGGGCAGCCCCTAACAGCGTGGGTGGGGGATATCAAGCCATTTGGCCAAGTCATTCGGGGGATTTGCGGGCCAGCCCCCTCGCCGCTATGGCGCGCGGATGACCGGCAGCCCCCTCACCCTCTATAACAGCCTGACGCGATCGCTTGAGCCATTCGAGCCGATCGATCCCAGCAATGTGCGGGTCTATACCTGCGGGCCGACCGTTTATAACTATCAGCATATCGGCAATATGCGCGCCTTTCTGTTCGCCGATACGCTGGGGCGAATGCTGCGATGGAAAGGCTATCCCACAAAGCACATCATCAACATTACCGATGTCGGCCATTTGACCAGCGACGCCGATGCGGGCGACGACAAAATGGAAAAAGCCGCCGCCGCGCAGGCCAAATCGATCTGGGAAATCGCCGCACATTATACTGATGCATTCAAGCAGGATGTCGCGCGGCTGAACATTACCACAACGACTGAATGGACCGTCGCCACCGATCACATTCCGCAGATGATCGACTTCGCGAAGAAGATCGAAGCCGATTGCTACGAGATTGAGGGCGGGTTGTATTTCGATACATCAAAGGTGCCGCATTACGGTGCCCTCGCGCGCGCCGCGACCGATGAGGGCGAAAGCCGGATCGACCCCGTTTCCGGCAAGCGCCATCCGCAAGACTTCGCGATCTGGCGGAAATCGCCACCGGGCGAGCAGCGCCAGATGGAATGGGATTCACCCTGGGGGCGCGGCGCACCCGGCTGGCATCTCGAATGCTCGGTGATGAGCCTGCAGCACCTTGGCCACCCGTTCGACATTCACACCGGTGGCATCGACCACCGCGAAATTCACCACCCCAATGAGATTGCCCAGAATCAGGCGTTTTGCGGGTGCGAGGATAGCGGCGCGCGCATCTGGATGCACAATAATTTCCTGGTGGATCGTCGGGGCAAGATGTCGAAGTCGAGCGGTGATTTCCTCCGGCTGCAGACGCTAATCGACGCCGGCTTCCACCCCCTCGCCTATCGCCTGATGTGCCTGCAGGCGCATTACCGGAGCGAAATGGAGTTTACCTGGGAGGGATTGGCGGCGGCGAGTGTGCGCTTGAAGCGGATGGTGATGGCGGTGGAGAAACTGCACTCCTTAGTTCTCGGAGACGCTAAAGGTAGAGACGGCACCGACCAGTTGCTGAGAGCGTTCGACGATGAATTGAGTAGCGATCTCAACACCCCCGCAGCAGTAGCGATACTCGATCTGATCTTCGGAAGATCGGACTTGAGACCTTCCGATCGGCTAACAGCGTTGCAATCAATCGATGCCGTGCTCGGTCTGGACCTCCTAACACTCACCCGCGCCGACCTGCGCGTCCGCCCAGCCACCGCAACTCTCTCCGAAACCGACATCGAAACCCAGCTCGCCGCCCGCAAAGAGGCTCGCGCTGCCAAGGACTTTGCGCGATCTGACGCCATCCGCGACGCGCTCACCGCCGCTGGGGTCGAGGTCATGGATGGCGACCCGCTCGGTTGGGACTGGAAAATCGACGTCTAGGATCGCCGCGCCGGAACGGCTAGCCTTTGCCAAAGAAAGAAGGAGAGCGGATTGATGTCAACGGGCGCAGGGGAGCAGAAACATGCCAGCGATCTGGCGACATGGCACCGCGACGGTGCCGTCGTGCTCGATCGCTTCTTCAGCTCTGAAGAGATCACCCCGGTCTGCGCCGATTGCGACACCATCTTCGCCGGGCGCGCCACGGCGAAAGAAGCGATCGATCGCAAGCCCGGCGGCGGCATCGGGGTGTTCGATCCCGCGCAGTTCCGCAACCAGGAGCAGCTGCCCTTTGCTGCCAGTGCGGCGATCAACCTGATCGGGCTGAATCCCCGGCTGATCGCCTTTGCCCGCGCTGCGCTGGGCGTGGAAGATGTGCGCCTCTACCAATGCGACGCCTGGGCGAAATATACCGGTGATGCCGATTATGATCAGCCCTTCCACTGCGATTTCAAGAACCACACGCTGACTGTGCCGGGCGACGACGCCGACCAAAAGACCATCAACTTCATGATCTATGTGACCGACGTCAGCGATGATCTGGGCGCGATCCACTATGTGCCCAATCCTGCTGCGACGGACGTGGTTGGCCCCTTGCGCACCGTGTTGCCCGAAGAAGCGTTTGACGGCAAAGGGCTTAACCGCAGCACGATCTCGTTCGATCAGACCGAGGCAACCGGCTTCGGCCACCCCGCCCAGCATGCGCTGAAGGCCCATGAACGATCGGGTGCCGCCCCCGCCGGATCGATCTTTGCCTACGGCATCGACGTTTATCATCGCGGCACCAACCTTACCCGACCGGGCGGGCACCGCTATACAATCACCGCCAGCTATAAGGCAGCAGGCAACGACATGATCGGCTGGGCCGCGTGGCCGTTCCACTTCCTGCGCCCCTGGCGGCGGCTGATCGAGGCCGCAACTCCGGAGCAACTCGCGTGCCTGGGCATCCCCCTGCCCGGCGACCCCTTCTGGACGCCGACCACGCTCGCCCGCACCCAGCAACGCTGGCCAGGCTGGGACATGGCTGCCTACACCACGGCACTGGAGCTTACCGTCGCATGAAAGCTGTCCTCCCCGCCCTCGCTCGCCCACTGATTGAGCCGCAATTGCCCGCCGGGCTCGACGTTGCGTGGTTCACCAATCACGAAGAGGCGACCGCGATGGTGGCCGATGCCGATATCGCCTGGGTCGATATGCAGCGCCCGGCATGGACCGCGGAGGCCGTGGCAGCGGGCAGCACGCTCAAATGGGTCAGCACGATTTATGCGGGCCTGGATGCCTTTCCGCTCGCTTTGCTCAAAGAACGCGGGACGGTGCTGACCAATGGCGTCGGCATCAACGCCATCGCCGTCGCCGAATATGCGGTGATGGGGGTGCTCGCCGCCGCGAAGCGCTTTGACGAGGTGGTGCGGATCGCCGACCGGCACGAATGGACAATTACCGCCCCCGGCCAGATCGAACTGCTCGATACGACCGCGCTGATCATCGGCTATGGCGCGATCGGCAAGCTGATTGGCGACCGGCTGGCGGC
This sequence comes from Sphingomonadales bacterium Ga0077557, assembly GCA_001464615.1. Classification (GTDB taxonomy): domain Bacteria; phylum Pseudomonadota; class Alphaproteobacteria; order Sphingomonadales; family Sphingomonadaceae; genus Sphingomonas. The sequence goes on from LNFI01000006.1 coordinate 73,675, forward strand.
TTTCGGGGTGGCGGTGACCGGCGTCACAAGATCGGGCCGCGACGGCACGCTGACACCTGATCAATGGCCAGCCCGGATTGGCGATTTCGACTGGGTGATCCTGGCCGCCCCGTCGACCGACCAGACCAAGGCGTTGCTTGGCGCGGACGAGTTCACCGCGATGAAAAACAGCGCCTGGCTGATCAATATCGCGCGCGGCGATATGGTCGATCAGGACGCGTTGATCGAGGCGCTGACCAAGCGCCGCATCGCCGGTGCGTTTCTCGATGTGGTGACGCCCGAGCCGCTGCCGCCTGAGCACCCGCTTTGGTCTGCGCCCAACGCCATCCACACGATGCACCTGTCGGGCCGCAGCCAGACCAAGATGTTCCAGCGCGCCACAGCCCTATTCCTGCGGAATTTAAAGGCATTCATGGCCGGTGAACCGCTGGAGAACCAGGTCGATCTCGACGCAGGCTATTAGGCTGTGCGCCAGAACCGATCAGGCTGATCGTTAATCCCTGATTGCGCGCGCAGCCATTTACGCGCATGGAAATCGACCAAATTTCTAGACGACTGGACGCAGACCAATGGCCACCAATTGGGCCCCCGATAGCTGGACCGCGCATGAAGCGCGCCAGCTGCCGCTCTATCCCGATCCCGACGCGTTGACCGCGGCGACCGATACGTTGCGCACTTATCCGCCGCTGGTCTTTGCTGGCGAAGCGCGCGGCTTGACCGCAGACCTCGCCCGCGTGGCCGAGGGCAAAGCGTTCCTGCTGCAGGGCGGCGATTGCGCGGAAAGCTTCGCTGAGTTCCACCCGAACAACATCCGCGACACCTTCCGCGTGCTGCTGCAAATGGCGGTGGTGCTGACCTTCGCGTCGAAGCTGCCAACGGTGAAGCTCGGGCGGATGGCGGGCCAGTTCGCCAAGCCGCGATCGGCCGATACAGAGACCATCGATGGCGTCGAATTGCCCAGCTACCGGGGCGACAATGTCAACGACATCGCCTTCACCCCCGAAGGCCGCGCGCCCGACCCGAAGCGGATGGTGCAGGGCTATCTCCAGTCCGCCGCCACGCTGAACCTGCTGCGCGCCTTTGCCAGTGGTGGCTATGCGAACCTGCACCAGGTGCATCGCTGGACGCATGATTTCATGGGCCGCAGCCCCTGGGCGAAGAAATTCGCCGATGTCGCTGACCGGATCGGCGAGGCGCTGGAATTCATGGAGGCGTGCGGCATCAACCCAGAAACGGTGCCGCAGCTGAAGGGCACGCAATTCTATACCAGCCACGAAGCGCTGCTGCTGCAATATGAGCAGGCAATGACGCGGCAGGATTCGCTGACCGGCGATTGGTATGACACGTCGGCGCACATGCTGTGGATTGGCGATCGCACCCGCTTTGAAGGGTCGGCGCATGTCGAATTCCTGCGCGGTGTCGGCAATCCGATCGGCATGAAATGCGGCCCGAGCCTGGAACCCGATGCGCTGCTCCGCTTGCTCGATACGCTCAACCCGGCCCGCATCGCCGGGCGGATGACGCTGATCACCCGCTATGGCCATGACAAGATCGAAACCGGCCTGCCCAAGCTGGTCCGCGCCGTGCAGCGCGAAGGCCATCCGGTGGTATGGAGCTGTGACCCGATGCACGGCAACGTCATCAAGACCAATAATGGCTATAAGACGCGGCCCTTCGAACGCATCCTCGCCGAGGTACGCGGTTTCTTTGCCGTCCACCGCGCCGAAGGATCGATCGCCGGCGGCATCCATGTCGAAATGACCGGCCAGAATGTCACCGAATGCACCGGCGGGGCGATGGATGTGACGCAAATGGACCTGGCCGATCGCTACCACACCCATTGCGACCCGCGCCTGAACGCGGGGCAAAGCCTTGAACTCGCCTTCCTGCTGGCAGAAATGCTGAATGTGGAGATGGAAGAAAGGCGGCGCGCGGCAGCTTGACGCGCCCCCACCACCACCGTAGAGCGCCGCCTTCACTGCGCACGGCCCCTTCGTCTAGCGGTTAGGACGACGCCCTCTCACGGCGTAAGCACGAGTTCGATTCTCGTAGGGGTCACCATCGCCAAGCCAAAACCCCAACAAGACATTGCTGCGGGCCGCTCAGTCCTTGCGCAAAAGTCAGCCAACCGATTGCGCCATCGTTTGAGGGCAGCCCCCGCGCGCTGAGCCAACGACCGAACTGGCGGGCTGAAGGATTGTGCGACGGCATGCAGAAAGTGGCGGAGAGGGTGGGATTCGAACCCACGGTGAGCTTGCACCCACGCCGCATTTCGAGTGCGGTACATTCGACCACTCTGCCACCTCTCCGCGAGGGAATCGCGCGGTGGCCACCCAAAAAAGTGCCCCCGCTGACCGGTCGAAGGCGGGCCACTAGCCCAATCATTCCGCAGATACAAGCATCCCGCTTGTGCCGCGCGCAACAACCACTAGATTACCAACATGCACCGCTCTCACATCCCCGCCCTCCCTGCCAATTCCTCCGTCCCGCTGCCGGCGGTCGCCCATGCGAATTTTGCAATTGGCGATGTCGTTCGGCACCGCTTGTTCGATTTTCGCGGCGTGATTTTCGATGTCGACCCGATCTTTGCCAATAGCGATGAATGGTATGATGCGATCCCGCTCGACATTCGGCCGCCCAAGGACCAGCCCTTTTACCACTTGCTCGCCGAGAATGTGGAAAGCAGCTATGTTGCCTATGTCAGCCAGCAAAATCTGATTTTGGACGAAAGCGAGGAGCCAGTTGATCATCCCGCCATCGCCGGGCTGTTCACTGGCTATGCTGATGGCCGCTACAATCTGCGCCGCGAACACCGACATTAAGGTTAGTTGCGGTGGATCATGCCACCGCACGACCAAAAAAAGCGCAAAAAAAGGGGGCCTTTCAGCCCCCTTTTTCAGTGGTTCATACCATTGGTGCTTAGAAGCTGGCAGAAATGCGTCCGTACAGGAAACGCCCGTTGAACCCGAACGGTGACAGGTTTGAATAGGGCAGAAAGAAGCCATTGACGCCGAACACGCCGCCAGCTGGCACGCGATCCGGATAGGTGTCGAACACGTTATCGGCGCCCACTGCGAGTTCGATGCCCTGATAAATCTTGGCGCGCACTTCAACGTCGCTCACCCATTTCGGCGACAGGGTGAAATCGGCTGGTCCTGCGCCCTGCGCGACGGCGAGGTTGGTTGAGGTACCAGCGACAAAGACCGAACCAAAGCGATTGGTGCGGAACGTGGCCGAGAAGCGATCAAGGCTCCAGTCCACCGACAGGTTCAGCTTGTCTTGTGGCTGACCGTCGGTGAGGCGGAACGATTCTTGGCGACCAAACAGAGTGAGGCCCGGCAACGAAGGCAGGACTGCCCTGCGCGTGATGGTGGTTTCATTATAGTTATACCCGGCGGTCAAACGGAAATCGCCCAGCCCGAATTCCGGGACCCTATAGGTGGCGACGATATCGACGCCCTGGGTTTTGGTATTGACGCCGTTGACGAAAAAGCGCGCCGACGTGACGTTATTGATGCCAGCTGCAGTCAGGATGCCAACCACCGCGGCACCCTGAAGATTCTCGGTCAGCACCACGCGATCACGGATGCGGATATTGTAATAATCGGCGGTGAGCGAAAACCCGTCGAACGGGCTAATGGCAATACCACCACCAAAGTTGGTCGCCTTTTCGGCCTGAAGCTGGCGGGAACCAAGCGCGCGGGCAACGGGATCGGAAACAGGGAAAGTACCGATCTCAATCAGCGTACCGTTGACGTTGTTGGTGGATGTGGTTTCGAAGAACTGCTGCGCAAGGCTTGGCGCGCGGAAACCGGTCGAGACCGATCCGCGGATCGCATAGCCGGGCAGGAATTCCCAACGACCGGCGATCTTGCCGTTTACCGTGCTGCCAAAATCAGAATAGCGTTCGTAGCGGCCGGCAACCTGCACCGTCAGCGTCTTGGTGATGCTGGTGTCGATTTCGCCATAGAAAGCAAAGCTGTTACGCGACACATCGACGGCATTATTCGGGCGGAAACCCGGAAACACCTGCGCGCCACCAGCACCGTTGAACGGTGCGGCGGAGAATGGACCGTTGATGAAGCTCGCCGTTTCGCCGGGGCGAATTTTGAAGTTTTCGTCACGGAATTCGCCGCCCACTGCGATGCCGAAGCTTTCGACAAAGCCGACGTCGAACCGCTTGCTAAGATCGAGGTTGACCACCGTTTGTCCAGCGGCGAGGCCACCCGCATCGAACACCCGCGGGCTGTTAATCCCGCCCAACGAAACGTTGAAGCTGTTCGACACCACGTAATCGAGCTGGTTAGATCCATAGACGACCGAAAGATCGGCCAAAATCCCGCTGCCAATGTCACCCTTCAGCCCGATTGCCCCAGCCACATCTTCAATCTCAGAATTGATCAGTGGCAAGAAACCATTGGCATAAAAAGGAACGAAGGTGGTTGTCGATGCGGCGAAATCGCGGTTGCGGGCGTCATTAGGCCGACGGAAAAAGCCAGCGCCGTTGCCATCGCGAATGCCGTAGCTACCAAAAGCATAAAGCTCGATACCAGGCATCACATCATAGCCAGCATTGACGAAGAAGTTGAAATCTTCGACCTGGCCATCGCCATAACGGTGGTTGAACCGGTTGATGGTCAGCTCGCGCGGGTCGCCGATTGTGGGATACTGGCGACGCGGATCGGCAGCCGATCGGTTGGTCGGGTCGCGATCTCGAAACTGGCCCGATAACACCACATAGCCGCTATCACCGACCGGCAGACCCACGCGTGCGGCCAGCGTCACAGTATTACCGTCGCCAATCGACTTGTTCCTGCCGGTATCCGTCAGCGCCAGCAGGTCATTGGTGCCGCCGCCTGCTGTAGTGACCACCGGCAGGCCGTTCGCCCCGGTCAAAACGCCTGTCACGTCAGGGACGCCGGCCAGCGTTGTGCTATAGCGGCCATAGGTAACGAGCGTCTGAACGCCCGGCTTTTTGTTCAGCTGAATGTTGATGACGCCAGCGATCGCGTCCGATCCATATTGCGAGGATGCGCCATCGCGTAGCACTTCAATGCGTTCAATTGCGACGGCGGGAATTTGGTTGAGATCGACAGCAGATGAACCGCGCCCGACCGACCCGTTGAGGTTCAGCAAAGCTGCTGTGTGGCGACGCTTGCCGTTAATCAGCACCAGCGTCTGGTCAGGCGCCAGGCCACGCAGCGTTGCGGGGCGCAGCGAATCGGTGCCATCGGTCAGCGATGGCTGAGGGAAGTTGAACGAGGGGACAAGCTGGCTGAGCAATTTGTTGGTTTCCGTCGCGCCACCACGGGTGAGCTGTTCAGCGGCAATGACGTCGATTGGCACGGTGCTGTCCGCTGCGGTGCGCCCCGCAAAACGGCTGCCGGTGACGATGATCGCCGGATCAGTGGAGGAATCGTCCGTGGCTTCTTCCTCTGCCGCCGCAGCAGCTTGGGCGGTCTGGGCATACGCGGGCGCGGCAAACGTTATCGCAAGCGCCGACGCCGTGAAGGCCAGGCGGGTAAACATCTTGATGCGCATTTTATTCCCCTTGAAAAGAACATCCCGGTGGGCATTGGTTCCTAAAAAATAACATAACCCAGCGCTCTGACGTAACAATAGTGCGCGAACCAGAGTCTCGCGATTGTCATCGTGCTGTTGCTGCAGAGCAACAATCTGATCGCCCCTGAATGGCCAGTGCCTTTTGGAGGCATGTCGCTGTCATCCGGGTGCTCATTCTATGGCAAAGGCCCGCGTAGCGTAGTTGACAGGAAGCGCAGCTTGGCATAGTTCGCCCCTCTTTCCGCGCCGGTTCGTCCGAGCGTGGGGTGATCTATTGGAAAGTGATTTTAGCCATGTTCGCAGTCGTGCGCACGGGCGGCAAGCAATACCGCGTTGCCGCTGGAGACAAGATTGTCGTCGAAAAGCTCGACGGTGAAGCCGGAGCGTCCATCACGCTTGGTGACGTCCTGCTCGCGGGCGAAGGCGCCGAGCTGAAATCGGTCGAGGGCCTGACGGTTGCCGCCGAGATCATCGCACAGGCGAAGGGCGAGAAGGTCATCGTCTTCAAGAAGCGTCGCCGCCACAATTATCGCCGTCGCAACGGCCATCGCCAGCAGCACACGATCCTGAAGATCCTGAGCATCGGTGCCGTCGAAGCAAAGAAGCCCGCCAAGGCCAAGAAGGCAGCGCCCGAAGGCGACGCCCAGAGCGCCGAAGCGTAAGACTGAAAATCTGAGGAAGACAGACAATGGCACATAAGAAAGCAGGCGGCTCTTCGCGTAACGGTCGCGATTCGGCAGGCCGTCGCCTTGGCGTGAAGAAGTTCGGCGGGCAGGAAGTCGTCCCCGGCAACATCCTCGTGCGTCAGCGCGGGACGAAGTTCTACCCGGGCCGCAATGTCGGCATCGGCAAGGATCACACCCTGTTCGCGCTCGTTGAGGGCCGCGTGGAATTCCACGCGGGCAAACTCGGCCGAACCTTTTGCTCGGTAGCACCAGCAGAGATGGCGATTGCCGCCGAATAACATCGGGTAACCAGCCGGGTTGCCCACCAGGGTGATCCGGGGTTCCTTCACAGGAACCAACCAAACAAGGGAGGCGGGTCACCCCGGCTCCCTTTTTTCTTGCTCCCTCAACAGCTTTGTCGCGAATACGTCATGGGGGCGTGCGAGCGGCAGGCCGACCGACGAGGAGAGTAAGCATGTTCGCTCGGACACCCAGACTGACATTGCGCCCCGGCTGGCCGGAGGATGCCGCCGCGCTGACCGCAGCGATCGCCCATGAAGCGGTGGCGTTCAAACTCGCCCGGCTACCCTGGCCCTATACGATCGATCATGCCACCGAATGGCTGAACCGGCCTGCAGGTGCCGACGTCGTCATGCACATCCTGGCGCATGGGGGCCCCTCCCCTCGCCTGATCGGTGCGATCGGCATCCATCCCGATGACAGCCACGGCGGGCATGAAATCGGCTATTGGCTGACCCCCGATGCCTGGGGCCGCGGCTATGCGACCGAAGCGGGCCGCGCGATGCTGGGCATTGCCCGCTACGGCATGGGCCTGAAGCGGCTGCATTCCGGGCACTTCATGGACAATCCCGCATCGGGGCGCGTGCTGACCAAGCTCGGTTTCCGCACCACGGGTGTCGAGCTGCGGCACTGCCTGGCGCTCGGCATCGACAAGCCCTGCGCGACGATGGAACTCGCTTTGTCCGATGCCCTATCGGAAGACGACCCGGCCCGCATGGCAGCGTGATACAAAAAAACCGTTCGGGTTGAGCAATGCTCGACCCGAACGGCAATAGGCGACGCCTGAGGGGTCAGGCCGCCGCTAATTCTCTTTCGGCTCGCGGCAGTACTGCCGCCTCATAATCGCTCTCAGCGAGTGCGATCAGCTTGCGGTCGTCATGGTTCCACGGGTGAAATCCGGGGAGGAAGAACGAAAACCACGCCCCCATCACCTTGCGGCCCATGCCGGGGGTGCCGAACACATACCAGGCAAGCTTCGCCCAGACGACCGGGCCGGTCAGCCCGTCCTGCCGGAGCAGTTCCAGCATGCCCTTGCGACGGCCCTCAAAAAATTTGAAGGTCGTCAGCAACATCACGATTGCCTTGACGCGCCACCGCGTGAAGCGCGGCCAGTTGCGCGTGGCATGCAGCCAGGTGTCATAAGCGACGCCCTTATGCTCGATCTCTTCCGCCGCATGCCAGCGCCACAGCGCGGCAGGCTGTTGCTCACCGCCTGCCAGATGCGCCGGCGTCGCGATCAGCTCGTGCGCGATGATCGCGGTGAAATGCTCCAGCGCCATTGTCGCGGCCAGATTGGCGATGGCCGGCCGCCCTTTGGTAAGCGCCAACGCCTCATCGACATGCTGTTCGAGCAACGTCACGTCATAGCCCTGATCAGTGACGTGGCGATTGAAGGCGACATGTTCGCGAGTGTGGACGACTTCCTGCTTGATGAAGGCGTTGATTTCCGCCGTCAGCTTGGGCGGGGTGCCGTCGCGAAACTGGCGGACGCTATCGATGAAATAGCCCTCCCCCTTGGGGAAGGTGACCGACAGCGCGTTGAAAAAAGCGGTGGCATAGGGATCATTGTTCAACCACCAGCGCCCCATTTTCTGGCCACGGCCAAAGCGCAGATCGCGCGGCGTGATCGTCAAATCAGCAGGACTGGTTGCTTTCGCCACAAAAACCTCCGAACAGAATGATTCAGCAATAGTTGCTTACATCACTGTCAGTAGGTCGTACTTACACTCGTGTCAATAGTCCGTCGTCGCCTCTCCCCCGAAGAATCGCGCGATAATGCGCTTGAAGCGGCGCGCGCGCTGCTGCTCGAAGCCGGGCCGCAAGCGGTGACGCTGAAGGCCGTCGCCGCGCGGATCGGGCGAACCCATGCCAATCTCCTCCATCATTTCGGCTCAGCAGCCGGGCTGCAAAAGGCGCTGATCGCGGCGATGGCCGAATCGATCGTCGGCACGATCGCCGCCGCCGTCATGCGCGCCCGCACCGGCGATCATGATCCGCGCGAGGTTGTAGACCTGACCTTTGATGCCTTTGGCAAGGATGGCGCGGGGGCGCTGGCCAGCTGGATGATCCTGTCAGGCAATGTCGATGCACTCGATCCGATCCTGGAAGCGATTCACGGCCTGGTCGATCAGCTGGCCGAGGACAAGGACATGCACGGCCCTGCCCTGCACGAAGAAACATTGTCGCTGGTGCTGATGGCGCTGGGCGACGCGCTGTTGGGCGGCCCAATGGCGAATGCGCTCCGCCTGCCACGCGGCATGGCCCGTGACCTCGCAGCACGCCAGCTTACCGCGTCACGGCTTGCGGCGGGGCTGCCGGTCAAGACGTGACGGCGAAGGCGCGCGTGGCCAATCATCGGCGCGGATATCGGTAATCGGCTGGATAAATTGTGCCGTGAGCGCGCCATTTTTCTGCAAGAGCCAGATCGGTACGCGGCTATATTGGCCGACTTCATACGTAAAGAAGTCAATGCTGACGCTCAACGGCGCGCCCTGAATGAAGCAATCGTTGACCCGCACACCGACAACCGGCAACGTCTTGAGCTTGTCGATGATCGCTGATTTGCTGGCATCAAGTAGCTCGAACTTTCCAACGCGGATGCTGATGTTGGTTACATTACCGTGTTGATCATATTCAGTTGAAACGACCATTTCATCGCGATCACATTTTGCGCGTATGATCTGCGCGGCCGACGGTGTTGCCCTATCGTCAAAAACGATTGTTACGTCTTTGTGGGGCTGAACGGGGTCCACCTGATCAAGGAATATCATAATTTACACCAATGCTGATGGCGTTGGGCGACACGCTCCACGACAGCCCTATGGCCAACGCGCTCGGGCAGCTGAATGACATGGCGGGTAAACCGGCCGTACGGCAGCTGTTGATATCCCGCTGGGCGGCTGATTTTCCGGTCAAGGTTTAGGGGCAGACTTCCACCAGGGTTTATCGACTTCGATGTCAGCTCGAGGTTGCGCAAACTTAACAATAATCTCACCATTCTCTCGTTGAAACCACATCCGCTGCACACCGAAACTTTTCGGATCCTCATCATTTGCGAAAGTAAAAATATCGATGTTCACACTCAGCGGAGCACCCCTTAGGAAGCAGTTATTAATCTTCACCCCGGACACTGAATGATTCTTCAACCGTTCAATGATTTCTATCTTCGCACCAGCACTCAGGCGCAAATTATCTGAATAAATCATAAAATCGGAAATTCTACTTAACCAACCATAAGCAATATCAATTCTCATTCCGATTTCAGAATTTCGACAGATAGATTGTACTATTTCAGATCGATTAGGCGCCCGCCGGTCGTCCAAGATGACATAACTATATTTTTCTCGATCCTGATTTTGGTGTACAGGTTCGCCTATGAAAAAGCTGATCATTGCTTTGCCATGCAGTCGCTGGTTGTTATTTGACCAGGTAGGTTATCACCCCTAACAAATCCTGCTTTTTGGGATGGGTCGTATAATTGCTTGTCGCTATATTTGAATTCTCTAACTATACCGCGTGAGTCTGCCAAAAATAGAGAATAGGTCGCAGCCGATGCACCTTGAGCAACCGCCAAATCAGCACTAGCCCAATCTTTCGTTGATGGATATCTCCCAATCAAATCTTCACGTTGTTCCCCATAACTAGGATGATTGTGAATCAAACCCACTATCCGAGCTCCATCGGATGCATTCGGCGGTCGTCGGGCAAGAGAGAACGTATCGCTATCATAGGTAAATAGCTGATCTAGATAAAGCTCGAATCTATCGCCGACTTTAATGATGTTTCCGGCATACTCCACCACAGGCATGGTGTTGCCGTCAGCACTATAGCTAACCAATTCTTGTTGAACACGCTTGGCCAGCCCGGCTGCTGTGGAGCAACTTATGACCAACGGCACGCTTCGTTCGACAAAGGTCTCTCCGCCCCCGCCTTCGCCTACTGGCAGCAGCATGGGAGAATCAAAAAACCCCGGCCCTTCAGACGAAAGTTCACGAACGAAAAACGCGCCCGTACTTCTGTTCAAATATCCTGTCACGACGATATCCGGATCCATGCGAAGGGCTCCTTTAGGGGGGGTGCAACCACAGTATGGTACTAGAAAATAAGCACTTTTTCAACGCGAACTTGGATATTTGTTGCAAATGGTGATCGGTTGGCCGGTCGTTCGACCACTACCGCCCCCACACTGGATAAAATGCTGCTTTGCGCTAGAGGTGCGCGATGCATTTTCTCGATCAAGCCAAGATTTTCGTCCGTTCGGGCGCCGGTGGCCCCGGTGCTGTATCGTTTCGCCGTGAAAAGTTCATCGAATATGGCGGCCCCAATGGCGGCAATGGCGGCAAGGGCGGCGACATCATCTTTGAAGCCGTCGCTGGCCTGAACACGCTGATCGACTTTCGCTACACCCAGCATTTCCGGGCGCCGCGCGGCAAGGGTGGCGCCGGACAGAACCGCACCGGGGCGGGCGGCGACGACCTGATCATCCGCGTCCCCGTCGGCACGCAGGTGCTGAGCGAGGACCGCGACCATGTGCTGGCGGACTTCACCGTGCCGGGCCAGCGCACCGTGTTCATGCGCGGCGGCGATGGCGGGCGCGGCAATGCCAGCTACAAGACCAGCACCAACCGCACCCCGCGCCAGCACGGCACCGGTTGGCCGGGCGATGAGGGCTGGGTCTGGCTGCGGCTGAAGCTGCTCGCCGATGCCGGGCTCGTCGGGCTGCCCAATGCAGGCAAATCGACCTTCATTAACGCGACCACCAATGCCAATGCCAAGGTCGGCGATTACCCTTTCACCACGACGCGGCCACAATTGGGCGTGGTCAGCCACCGCAACCGCGAGTTCGTGTTGGCCGACATCCCCGGCCTGATCGAGGGCGCTGCCGACGGTGCCGGCATCGGCGACCGCTTCCTGGGGCATATCGAGCGCTGCAAGGTGCTGCTTCACCTTGTGGATGCCACTGAGGATAACCCTGTGGATAACTACAGGATCGTGCGTGGAGAACTTGACGCTTATGGCGCCGGGCTGATCGACAAGCCCGAGGTGATCGGCCTCAACAAGATCGACGCGCTTCCTGCGGCGGACGTGAAGAAGCTCGCCACCAAGCTCAAGCGCGCGAGCAAGGCGGAGGTGATGCTGCTATCGGGCGCGGGCGGCGAGGGGATCGAGGCCGTGCTCGACCGGCTGGTTGAGGCGATTGGCCCGCTCGAAGCGGCCCCCACCGCAGGCGACGCCGAAGAGGTAGCGGAGTGGTCGCCGATCTGAGAGTGCCCATCCTTTCGTCGCCCGCGCCGATATGGTAACAGACGGCATGCGACACGATCCAGCCTATCGACCGATCACGGCTGATGAATTTCTTGCGATCGATTTTGGGACCGACAAGAAATTTGAGCTCGATAACGGGGTCATCTATATGATGACTGGTGGGACCGAGCCGCATGCCTGGGTTCAGCTCAACATTCTCGCGTGGCTCAAGACGAAATTGCGCGGCACTGGCTGTCGGCCCTATGGCAGCGACATGGGGCTGCGGGTCGGCGAACGCGACATACGATATCCCGATATCGCGATTTATTGTGCCCAGCCCCCACGCGACGAACTGCGCAACAGCAAAGCATTAGCTGATCCAACCGTTGTCATCGAAATCCTGTCGCCGAGTACGACGAGCTTTGATCAGGGTACGAAGCTGGAGGAGTATAAGGCGATTGCCAGCGTGCGGACGATCGCCTTTGTCGATCCAGTCAACGAGCTGTGCCGCACACTCGAACGGATCGGCAATACGGCATGGTCAGACCAGATGTTCTCGGGCGAGCGCGGGATCGATATCCCTTCGCTCAATATCGTCATTCCGCACGAAGAAATCTTCGCGCGCGACTGACCTTTAATGCCCAGCCATTGGCGTAACCCTGGAGCGGCGCTAACGCAGGCAGCGATGACTGCCTTTTCCCCCACCACCTGCCCGCGCCTGATCGTCAAGGTCGGATCGTCGCTGCTCGTCACGCCTTCGGGCGACGTACGGCGCGATTGGCTGGCGACGCTTGCGGCCGATATCGCGGCGCGGACCAAGGCTGGGCAGCAGATCGCCGTCGTTTCCTCGGGCGCGATTGCGCTGGGGGCACGGCGGCTGAAGCTCGCCAAGGGGGGCCGCGCCAGTCTGGAGGACGCGCAGGCCGCCGCGGCCACCGGGCAGATCGCGCTCAGCCAAATCTGGGCTGAGCTGCTGGGTGCAGAGGGCCTTACCGCCGCACAAATGCTGGTGACGCTCGACGACCTTGAGGACAGAAGGCGCTATCTGAACGCCTCAGCAACGCTTGGGCGGCTATTGTCGCTGGGCGTCGTGCCAGTGATTAACGAGAATGATTCGGTCGCCACCGAAGAAATCCGGTTTGGCGACAACGACCGGCTTGCCGCTCGGATCGCGCAGGCGGCAGCGGCGCAGGGCGTGATCCTGTTGTCCGACGTGGCCGGCTTGTTCGAAGCCAACCCCCTCACCCACCCTGATGCGCGCCTGATCGAGCGTGTCGAGCGCATTGATGCGCGGATCGAAGCGATGGCGAGCGGCGACTCCGCTTCCGGCATGGGATCGGGGGGCATGGCCTCAAAGATTGCCGCCGCGCGGATTGCAACGGGCGCGGGCGTGACGTTGGCGATCGCATCGGGGCATGTCGATCACCCCCTCGCCGCCTTTAACACGAGCGGACGTGGCACGGTCTTCATCGCCGAACGCAGCGCGACGGCGCGCAAGGCCTGGCTGGCGGGCGGGCTGACTGCAAAGGGCGAGATCAGCGTCGATGCCGGTGCAATCGCCGCGCTGAAATCCGGCAAGAGCCTGCTCGCAGCAGGCGCTACTATAGTCACGGGCACCTTCATGCGCGGTGACCTGGTTGCAATCACCGCCCCCGATGGCCGCGTCGTCGCGCGCGGCCTAAGCGAATATGATGCCGCCGACGCTGCCAGCCTCTGCGGCAAGCGCAGCGAGGATCATGCCGCCATCCTGGGCCATGAACCGCGCGGGGCATTGGTTCACCGCAACCATATGGCGCTGTTATGATCATCGCGCTGACCGGCGGCACTGGCTTTGTCGGTAAGCGGCTGATCGCGCTCGCGACGGCGGCCGGGCATCAAGTCCGCGCCCTTGCCCGCCGACCGCAAGCCGACCAGCCTGGCGTGACCTGGATCGCCGGGGCGCTCGACACGCCGGACGCGCTGACCGAGCTTATGGTCGGGGCTGATGCGGTGCTTCACGTCGCTGGCGTCGTCAACGCGCCCGATCGCGCTGGCTTCGCGGCCGGCAATATTGCCGGAACCCAAGCGATGATCGACGCGGCGGTCAGCGCTGGGATCGTCCGTTTCATCCACGTCTCTTCGCTCGCTGCGCGCGAGCCTGCGCTCTCCAACTATGGCTGGTCAAAGGCAGAAGGCGAGCGCCTGATCGAAAACGCACCGCTCGATTGGACAATCATCCGCCCACCTGCGGTTTACGGCCCGGGCGATCTTGACATGCTGGACACCTTCCGGATCGCCAAAATGGGTATCGCGCTGATGCCTCCTCCGGGCAGGATGGCAGTGATCCATGTCGATGATCTCGCCCGGTTGCTGCTGGCCCTGGCCGCGCAGGATATCGGCCGGCTGATCATCGAGCCCGATGACGGTACCCTCGGCGGCTGGACGCATGCCGATTTCCTTGGCCGGGCAATCGGCGAAGCGATTGGCCACCGTGTACTGCCCCTAGCGTTGCCGCGCGCCTTGCTGGCGATTGCGGCGCGGCTCGATGGGCTTTTTCGGGGATCGGGCGCGAAGCTGACGCCGGATCGAGTCGGCTATATGTGCCACCCTGACTGGACCGTTGACCCGGCTAAACGACCGCCACCGTCGCTGTGGTCGCCGCAAATCGCAACCCGTGACGGGCTTGCAGCGACGGCTGCATGGTATCGTGCGCAAGGACTGCTATAGATTCGTCAGAATACCGCCGCATTTGCCTGTCACGGGCAGCCATTATCCAATCTGCAAGGACCGACATGAGCGACCGCACCGCCGTCTACGACACCGTTACCGCCCTAATCGAGCCGTTCAACAAGAAGGGCGTCTCGCTGAGCGATGCGACCACCTTTCAGGGCGATCTCGAATGGGACAGCCTGACCGTGATGGATTTTGTGGCCGCGATCGAGGATGATTTCGACATCATCATTACGATGAATATGCAGGCGGAAATCGAAACCGTCGGCCAGCTGGTCGATGCCGTGATGAAGCTGAAGGGTTGATCCGATGAGCGATGCCGTTGCCGCCGCCGATGCCTTGCCGATTGATCCGGTACCGGTCGCCCCCGAACGCGATCTCTTTACCAAATTCGATCCGCTGATCGCTGAAAAACAGGCACTGCTCGATAACGGCGTCCGTGACCCCTTCGGGATCGTGATGGATGAGGTAAAATCGCCGACCGTTGCGATGATCAAGGGCAAGGAAACGATCCTGCTCGGCACCTATAATTATATGGGCATGACCTTCGATCCCGATGTCATCCAGGCCGGCAAGGATGCGCTGGATCAATTCGGATCGGGCACCAATGGCAGCCGTATGCTCAACGGCACGTTCCGCGACCATATCGACGCCGAAGACGCGCTGAAGGAATTTTACGACGCGTCGTCAGCGATGGTGTTTTCAACGGGCTATCAGGCCAATCTCGGCATTATTTCGACGCTTGCCGCCAAGGGCGAGTATATCATCCTTGATGCTGACAGCCATGCGTCAATCTATGACGGCTGCGCGCTGGGCAATGCAGAGGTCGTCCGCTTCCGCCATAATTCGGTCGAAGATCTCGACAAGCGCCTGGGTCGTCTGCCCAAGGAACCCGGCAAACTGGTGGTGCTGGAGGGCGTCTATTCGATGCTCGGCGACATCGCGCCCTTGAAGGAAATGGTCGCAGTCGCGCGCAAGCATGGCGCGATGGTGCTGGTCGACGAAGCGCACTCAATGGGCTTTTTCGGCGCGCACGGGCGCGGCGTGTATGAAGATCAGGGCCTTGATCTGGGCACTGATGTCGATTTCATCATCGGTACCTTCTCCAAATCGGTCGGCACCGTCGGCGGCTTTTGTGTGTCCAACCATCCAAAGTTCGAAGCGATGCGGATGGTCTGCCGCCCGTACATCTTCACCGCCAGCCTGCCGCCCTCGGTGGTCGCCACGGCCGCAACTTCGATCCGCAAGCTGATGCACGCGCATAACAAGCGCCAGCATCTGTGGGAAAATGCCCGCACACTGCATAATGGCTTGACCGCAATGGGGTTCAAGCTGGGCACCGAAACGCCGCAGTCAGCGATCATTGCGATCATCCTGGAGGATCAGGTGCAAGCGGTGATGATGTGGCAGGCGCTGCTCGAGAACGGGCTTTATGTGAACATGGCGCGGCCACCAGCGACGCCAGCGGGCACCTTCCTGCTGCGCTGCTCGCTGTGTGCGGAGCACACGGCAGAGCAGGTCACGCAGATATTGGGCCTGTTTGAAGCGGCGGGACGCGGCGTCGGCACGATCGCCTGAAGGCCTGGCTATCGAGCGTCGCGCTGTCTGCCGGGCGGGTGCGCTATCGTACCAAGGTGATCATCGAAGCGGCTATGGCAAATCGTGTGCGCCATACATCGTCATGATTTGGCTGCTGACGGCGACGGAAATGCGCGATATAGCCGCGATGATCGGGATGGTCGTACCGTCCCCAATCGCGTTTAGGTCGCCCAGCTTTTGTTAACGTCACTCGATCGCTACATGGCTCGTCTAATCGCGGTGCCGCTGCTCGCCAATCTCGTCATCGCGCTGATGTTGCTGGTGATCGATCGGATGCGCACGCTGTTCGCTTTTGTCGCGACAGAGGGCGGGCCGGTCAGCGTCGTCTGGGAAATGCTCGCCAATCTGGTCCCCGAATATCTCGGGCTTGGGATTCCAATCGGGCTGTTGCTCGGGGTGCTGCTCGCCTTTCGTCGGCTGGCGATCAGTTCGGAACTGGATGTGCTGCGCGCCGTGGGCATCAGCTATACCCGGCTGCTCAAGGTGCCCTATATGATCACCTTTGCCCTGGCGCTCCTGAACCTGGCTATTGTCGGCTATGTGCAGCCTTATGCGCGCTATGCCTATGAAGGGTTAAGCTTTGAATTGCGGACCGGCGCGCTCGGCGCGTCGATCAAGGTGGGCGAATTCACCAATTTTCCCAAGGGCGCAACCGTGCGGATCGAGCGCAGCGAAGATCAGGGCCGCAAGCTTTCCGGCATTTTCGTCCATGCCGACACCGCCAGGGGCGGCTGGACGGCGGTTACCGCAGCGAGCGGCCAGTTTTTGGCCACCGACAATCCTGACGAGATTATCTTCCGGCTGACCAACGGTACGCTGATCAATAATGAACCGGGCTTTTCCGCGCCACGGGTGCTGAGTTTCACGTCGCATGACTTGCCGATTCCGCTCCCCAAATCCGAAAGCTTCCGCACCCGTGGTGGTCGCAACGTGGAACTGACGCTGCCCGAACTCGCCCGGATCGGGCGCGATCCCGGCAGCCCGTTGATGCTGCGCGAAACGAGCCGTTCCGCTTTCCATTTCCGCCTGGTGGAAGTGGCGACGATGTTCCTGTTGCCGTTGCTTGCCCTGGCTTTAGGCGTGCCCCCCAAACGATCGTCATCGGCGCTGGGTGTATTTATCGCGATCGTGATGATCGTGACCTATCACAAGGTGAACGAATATGCGGAATCGGTTGGTGGGCTGGGCCTGATCGATCCTTTCATTGCTCTTTGGGTGCCGTTTGTGGTGTTCGCCGCGCTGGTGTTCTGGATGTATTATCAGATCGCTTTTGTGCCTGGCGGCCAGCCGATCAGCGCGCTTGAACGCACCGCGTCATCGCTCGCCAAGGCAATCAGCCAGCGCATGCCCGGCATGCGCAAGCAGAAGGATGCCTGATGCAGGCGAAATTCTTCCCCTCGCGCACCGTGGCACTCTATATGGCGCGCCTGTTCGTCGTGCGCACCTTTGCGATCCTGGCCGCGCTGGTCATCGTGCTCCAAACGCTCGATTTGCTGAGTGAGAGCGGTCGGATTCTGGCCGTCCCCAGCAATGGCAATGCCGAAATTCTGCGCTATGTCGGCTTTCGGACACCGCAGATTATTGGCCTTTTTCTGCCGTTTTCCGTGCTGCTCAGCACGATCCTGACGCTCAGCATGCTCAACCAGAACAGCGAAGTCATCGCGCTAAAGGCATCGGGGTTATCGGCGCATCAGGTGCTGGCGCCGCTGATCCTGACCGGCTTCATCATCGCCATCATTTCGTTTGCCTTTAACGATCGCGTCGTCTCGCGCGCGACCGCGACGCTCAATCGATGGCAAAAAGTGGAATATGCCGCCTTGCCCATCGATCGCGGTGACCGGACGAATGTATGGGTGCGCGACGGCGACGACCTGATCAATGTCCGCTCGGCCCGAGGCAAGGGCAATGCCGTGACGCTTAGCGATGTGACGCTCTATGATCGTCAGGAGGGCAATTTGATCGGCGTCATCCGCGCGGCCAAGGGCGGTCGCATTGTCGGCGGCTGGCAAATCGATAACGCGATCCGCTTCGACGTCGCCACCGGCACATCGCGCAAGCTGGGCAACATTATCGTCGCGCGCGGAGTGCGACCGGATCAGTTCACCCTGACGACCGTCGATCCCAATGGCCTGTCCTTCGGCGCGCTGTGGAACGCGATCAACGATCTGCGCGATGCCGGCAGGCCGACCAAGGCGCTGGAGGGATCGCTCTGGCACAAGATTTCCGGGCCGCTGTCGGCCGTGCTGATGCCATTGCTGGGGGCCGTGGCGGCCTTTGGCATTGCACGATCGGGGAAGCTGTTCATTCGCGCCGTGATCGCCATGGCGCTGGGCTTTGCCTATTTCGTGTCGGAAAACTTCGCGATCACGATGGGCGACCTTGGTGCCTATCCGCCGCTATTGGCGGCCTGGGCGCCCTTTATCTTGTTCCTGCTGATCGGCGAACTGGTTCTGGTCCGGTCCGAGGAATAGGGCTCAGGCAGCCGGGCGGGCGCGCATCGTGCTGATGACGATCTTGCGGACCAGCCCCGGCAAGCCAGGATAATTGGCGCGGTGATATGGCGAATTGGCATCCAGCGCACCCGCTAGGCGGCGATGCGCCTCGCCAAGCGCGTGATAGGGCAGGCTAGGCAGCAAATGGTGGAGAGCGTGATAGCGCAGACCAACTGGTGCCCATAAAGCTGGCAGCAACGCTGGCGGCGGCACGTTCACGCTGTCGAGATACTGCGCCGTTACCGTCATCGCTTCCCCTTCATTTTCCCAAAGATGCGCGACCAGCGTGCGCACCTGGTTGAGAACGGCAACGCCTGAGGCGATCGCCATGAAGATCAGAAACCCGCGCAAGGGCACGATGCCTGCGGCAACGCTGCCCAGCAGGGCGATCGCAAACACGCTGCACCCGGCGGCCTGCCAGCGCCATTGGCGCAACAATGCGCCCTCTGGCGCGCGGCGTTCAAAAGCCGGGTTGATCGACAGGGCCGACAGTCGCCCAATCACAATTGTGCGGATCTTCGGCGAGATCGCGGCAAGCGGGCTCAGCACGGCAAAGCGGAACAGCAGCGCCACCGGTGCCACCAACGAAGCCATGATGAACAATGGCAAAGACCATGGCTTCATCAACGCAAGCGGCAGATATTCGGGATCTTCAGCAGTGCCATAGCGCGTGCGAGCATGGTGAAGCGTGTGCACCCCTTCATAAGTGAAGGACGGCACCATCAGCGGCAAGCCAATCAGCAGATTCCAGCCAAAGCGGAACCAGGGCACGGCACTGTGCTTGATATGTGTCAGTTCATGGATGAAGCTGCCGGCGCGGTACAAGGCCAGCACTGCGACGACACCCGCCAACACTGCCCAGCCGGGCGACGCGAGCAGGATGGCGGCGGCCAGCGCCGCATAGCCAATGCCCGCGGACAGCAGCAAATCGGTCCAATAAATGATCGGCTTGGGCGGATTCAGATCGCGCGTTAGCTCAACAGCGGCGCGTAGCATCGCCATATCATCGGCGATCCGGTCGCGCGGCGCGGCGGCTACGCGCGAGGTGGTCAGGTCAGCGTCGCGCTGGTCAAGGGAAATGGTGGAGGTCATGATGTCGGCCATTGCCCAAAGATAGTGGCAGCATGGTGGCGAAACCAGAGGGGGCGCGCGGCATCGCTTGACACTGGCGCGCGAACAACGGACTGCACGCGCTTCGTCGCAAGAGAGGCCCTATCGTGGCAAGCCAACCCCTCGCCGTCCGCCCTGTCAGCACCCCGGCCGATCGCAAGGCGTTTATCAACGTCGCCTATCTGCTCAACCGTGATGACCCGAACTGGGTGGCCCCGCTCCGCAGCGAAGTTGCCGGCACAATCGATCCTAAGAAAAATGCCTGGTTCAGCCATGCCCATGGCCAGTTGTTCATCGCCACGCGCGGCGGCGAACCGGTCGGCAGGATCTCAGCGCATGTCGATACGCTGGCGCTGGAAATGCCAGCCGAAAAGGGTTTCGGCCCCGGCACGGGTTTTTGGGGGATGTTCGACGCGGCCGATGCCAATACCGCCAAGGCGCTGATCAACACCGCTGAGGATTGGCTACGCAACCAAGGCATGACCCGCGCGATCGGCCCAGTCAGCCTGTCGATCTGGGAAGAACCCGGCCTGCTAATCAAAGGCCATGATCATCCGCCGACCGTGATGATGGGCCATCACCCGGCCAAATATCAGGGCTGGATCGAAGCAGCAGGCTATCTGCCCATCAAACAGCTGATGACCTATGAACTTGATATTTCTGTTGAATTTCCACCCATCGTCAACCGGATCATCGCATCGGGTGAAAAGAATCCGCGCATCCGCATCCGCCCCGTCGATAAGAAGAACTTTGAGGCAGAGGCTGAATTGATCCTCGCCATCCTCAACGATGCCTGGTCGGACAATTGGGGCTTTATTCCGCTGACGCAGCCGGAAATCGCCGATGTCGGCAAGAAGCTAAAGCCAATCGTCTTCGAAGATCTCATCCAGATCGCCGAACTGGACGGCGAACCGGTTGCCTTCATGATCACCCTTCCCGATTTGAACGAGGCGATCGCCCCGCTCAACGGATCGCTTTTCCCCTTTGGCTGGGCCAAGCTGTTGTTGTGGCTGCGCAAGCCACAGGTGCGCACGATGCGCGTCCCGCTAATGGGGGTCGTCAAGCGGCTGCAATCGTCGCGCATGGCGAGCCAGCTGGCCTTTATGATGATCGAATATATCCGCCGCGCGTCGGTGAAGAATTACGGGGCAAGCCGTGGCGAGATCGGCTGGATCCTTGATGACAATCAGGGCATGCGATCGATCGCCGAAACGATCAACAGCCATGTCAACCGCATCTACCAACTCTACGCCCGGCGGCTTTAGGCAAAACGGCATGACCGGGCGACGGCATGGCCATCGCCCGGCGACCTGATCAAGCAATCAATCCTTGCTGGGATGATCGACATCCACGCCCATCTCGGCCCATTCTGCGCGCGTCCGGCAGAACCGGCGGGGGATGCGCGACCCGGTAATTTCAGTGGAGGCACAATAACGACGCGTGTTGGCAGCTGGATTAGCTGCAGGCGGCGTCGGTGCCGGTGCGGGATCAGCGAGTGACGGTTGGGCAGGATCGGGCTGAGGGCCTGCCGCCATTGCCGGCGATGCGGCCAATGCGGCAGCAAGCAAGCCACCAGCCAATACGGGACCAAAAGCTTTCGAGAGCGAAGAACGAACGAGCATAAAAACCTCCAGGGAACCAACACGGCGTTCATCTGCGCCGCCCCCAAGCCTTAGCATCGTTCGTGCCAACATTAATAATTGTTTAATATCAGTTAGTTAATATATTGCGTATTATCGTATTACATCACTAGATCACTGAAGAATGGTGAATAATACCAGATGTTGGCAAAGATCGACATTTAGCCCGCCTGGCCAGCGCCTCAGCCCGGCCGATCACGCCACACCAGGATGCGCACCGCCGCGCGCCCTCCTCAGTTCGGCTGCAGCGTGACCCAGGTCGGCGCGTGATCGCTGGCCTTTTCGCGGCCACGATAGGCCTTGTCGACCCCGGCATCGATCAGCCAGTCAGCCGCTTGCGGACTGAGCAACAAATGATCGATCCTAAAGCCCGCATCGCGCTGCCAGGCACCGGCCTGGTAGTCCCAAAAAGTCCACACGCCACCCCGTGGATGGCGGGTGCGTAACGCGTCTGTCCAGCCCTGGGCGACCAGCGCGCGAAACCCGGCGCGGCTTTCCGGCTGCATCAGCGCATCGCTTGCCATGGCGGGCACCGAATAGGTGTCATCGTCATTAGGGATGACATTATAGTCCCCCGCCAGCACAACCGGCCGCTCCGCCGCCAGCAAGGCCAGCGCACGCGCACGCAGTCGATCGATCCAGCGCAGCTTGTAATCGAATTTGGGGCCCGGCTGGGGATTGCCATTGGGCAAGTAGATCGACGCGACGATCAGGCCCGCGACATCAACCTCAAGATAGCGGCTGTGATCATCCTCTGTTTCGCCCGCCAGCCCGCGCTGCCGTTCGACTGGATCGACGCCCTTGGCAAGCACGGCCACGCCATTAAAAGCCTTTTGCCCATGCCAGACGGCCCCATAGCCGGCCGCCCGGATATCCGCTTCCGGAAAGGTCTCGTCGCTCGACTTGAGTTCTTGCAGGCAAACGATATCGGGCGCCTGTTCGGTCAGATACTCGATCAGCCGTGGCAGCCGCGCCTTGATGCCATTGACGTTATAAGTGACGATTTTCATCAGATCGGCTGATCAGCGGCGATCAGATCGCGAAGCTGGAACCGCAGCCACATCCTGATGCGGCCTGGGGGTTTTCCACGCGAAACGCCGTGCCGCCCAGCGTCTCGACAAAATCAACCGAACAGCCGCGGACCAGATCAAGGCTGACCGAATCGACAACGAGCTTAACGCCATCGCGTTCAGCAACGCTGTCATCGCCCTCAACGCCGTCCGCCAGGCCAAATTTATACTGGAAGCCCGAACAGCCACCGCCATCGACGGACAGCCGCAAAATCGCCGGCTTGCCCTGTTTGGCCGCAATTGCCGCCACGCGCGCGGCGGCCGAATCGGTGATGGTTACGGCTGAAGCGCCGCTCTGCTGGTCAGTCATCGTCATCCTACGCAGATAAGCGCTTGGCGGCACCACGGCAACCGGCCAGCGACGCCTTTGTAAGCAACGGCTTATTCAGCGACTTTTGGTCCACCAATGGCAGGCTTTGCCGTCAACGCTCGATCCTGTACCGACCGCAGGAAATCGGCTGACTGCATGAACGGCATCGGATTCACCGCCTGGCCATCGATCCGCACTTCATAATGAAGATGGCTGCCCGTCGAGCGACCCGTTGACCCCATCAGCGCGATCAACTGGCCACGCACCACGCGCGTGTTCGGCAGGACCAACAGCTTCGACAAATGGCCATAGCGTGTGGCGATGCCGCGACCATGATCGACTTCGACCATATTGCCATACCCACCGGAACGCTCCGAACGCGAAACAATGCCGTCAGCGGTCGCATAAACCGGCGTGCCAACCGCGCCTGGAATATCTACCCCGGCATGCATCGCCGCCACACCCCGGAAGGGATCGCTGCGTACGCCATAATTGCTGGTGAAGCTAACGCGCGTGACCGGTTGCGCCGATGGGATCGCGATCACGCCGCGCTCAAGCGAATCAAGCTTCTTCCACGTCATGAACAGCGACCGGAACTGCTTATCCGCTTCGACATCGGCGACTTCGGCGCCTGCTTCAACAGGCTCAAACGGACCGCCCATTGATACATTGCGCTGCAGGAACCGTTCGGGCGCAATACCCAGCCGGCGGACCTGGTTGGCGGCAAGGTTGTAGCGCGCCTCGGCCAACGCACGGGCCTTTACAGCCATCGCCAGTTGCCGCTCCTCAACCCGCTTGAACGGGGCGATAACATCGGCAGCGACGGCTGCTGTCTTGGCATCAATCGTCGGCGTGGTGAGCGCCAGCTTGGTGCCCTTTTTGCCTTCCAACACGGCGACGATCAGCGCCTGGCGCTGCTCAACACGGGCGGCATGAACTTCGGCGGCATATTTCACGGCGGCCAGATTGGCCTGCATCTTGACCAGCTTGGTTTGCAGCTGAGCCATTTTCACTTCGGGTGATGCCGGTGTTTGAAGCACGCCGCTGATCTGCACTGCAGTGATCGCGGCATGGGCAACGCCATAAGCCGAAAAGCACAGGGTAACCCCCGCTACCCCTGCCAATGCCGCCTGCGTATTCCCACCAATGCTGAACCGGCGCAGATCGCGTCCGTCGTGAAAAATGAAGTCACGCGTTTTAAATTGGCTCCGGACCTGCGCAATGCGGTCCGCAATCGAAATCGTCGTCTTCTTGACCATGAATCCCCGGCGATCTGATTGCCGGTGCCATCATCATGGCACCCGCGTATCGCGCTCACGGCCCCTCCGCAGCGTCGATGCCCGGTCTTCGCAACCAAGACCGGTATCAGCAATAGCTGGCGGTCCGTGTTGGGTTGGAACGAAGGCGACTCACGGCGAAACGTTAAAAGCGCGCCGAATTATGGATCAATTCGGGATTTCACGCGTTTGAACCTGCGATGGCCCTATGCCCGAATCACCCCTGTTCGCGCGATTCGGTGAAAATTCGGTGAAAAAACCGCTCAACCCAGCGCGCGGACGGCCTCAAGCACATCGACCGCATGGCCAGGCACCTTCACTCGCCGCCAACTGCGCACCAGATTGCCTTGCGCATCGAACAGGAAGGTCGACCGGTCGATCCCCATATAGGTTTTGCCGTACATGCTCTTTTGCACCCACACGCCAAAAGCCTCCATCGCGGCATCGTCCTCATCGGTCGCGAGCGGGACGGTAAGATCATATTTATCGATGAATTTCTGATGCTTGATCGGGGGATCTTTAGACACGCCGAGAACAGCGGTGCTGAGCGAGCCGAATTCCTTCAGATGCTGGCTGAAATCCTGCGCTTCGCGCGTGCAGCCCGATGTATCGTCCTTGGGATAGAAATACAGCACGAAGGGCGCACCGACATAGCTCCGCAAATTGACCTTGCCGCCGCTTGATGTGGTCAGCTCGATATCCGGGATCTTGTCCCCTTCAACCAACGCCATGATCATCTTCCCCTATGCTTGGATGGTGCGATTCCCAATGCTGCATGCTCAGTCGAGTCCAGCTGGCGCGCACCTCCTGCCGCGTCGCATTGAGCAGCGCAACCACCTCATCCCAATCCTGCAGCGCGAGTGCCCGAACGATCAACGTTCTCGTTGCTGGGCCGGGCGGTTGCATATCGGGCGCGACCAGCCGGATTGTCACCAGCAATCGGGTCAAAAAATCATGCGCGGCCCGCAGCGCGGGCGGCACCAGGCCAGCACCGGCAAGCTGGTCGATCGCGGTGCCAAGGTCCGATGAAAACCCAATCCGGTGGCTGAGCTGGGTGAGGTGCACAGCAAATTCCAGGTCGACAAGGCCCCCCGGCAACAGCTTCGCATCGAGCGGACCGACCGGCGGTTTGTGCATCGCCATATCACGCCGCATCGTCACGGCGTCAGCCACAAGATCCCGATCGGGTCGGGCACCACCCAGCACCGCAGCGACGATGTCATCAACCTCTGCGCGCCCTGCCAGCGATCCAAAAATCGCCCGGGCACGGGTCAGCGCCATATGTTCCCAGGTCCAGGCGCTTTCCTGCTGATAGCGCGCAAACCCGATCGTAGACACGACCAACGGCCCCTGATCACCCGATGGCCGCAGCCGGGTATCAATCTCATAAAGCGGCCCAGCGGCGGTCGGCACCGACAGCGCAGCACTCACACGTTGTGCAAGCCGATTATAATAAAGCACTGCACTTAAAGGCTTTTTTCCATCTGATTCGGCGCGGTAATCGCCGGTGAACAGATAGATGAGATCGAGATCAGAGGCATGAGTGAGCAACCCGCCACCCATGCGACCAAGCGCCATGATCACCAGTTCACTGTCGGGCACGCGGCCATGCGCAATCGCAAATTCGTCAATTGTTGCCCGCACGATGACGTCGATCGCTGCTTCGGCAACGCGCGCATAGCCGGCCGCAACGGCCAGCGGATCGCTGACCCCGGCCACAATCTGCGCGCCCAGGGCAAAGCGCTTTTCGCCAACCACGCGCCGGGCATAATCAAGCAACGCCTGATAATCCGTGCCCTCGCGCGGCGCGATCTGGGCGATCAAGGTCGGCACGTCGCCGACGGGATCCAGCGCGGTTGAATCGATCAGCCCATCCAACAGTTCCGGACGCCGGCCAAGCGCCTCGGCAAGCGGCGGCGCATGGCTTAGAATCGCGCCCAACAGGCGCGTGAGCGCTGGTTGCGCCTCTAACAGCCGGAAGAAGTTGATCGCGCTCGATAGCCGCGCCAGGATATGGTCGAGCCGGATGATCGCGCCTGCTGGATCGGGCGCTTGTCCCAGTCCATCGACGAGCCCAGGCAGCACCGCCTCTAACGCCTGACGCGCCGGCCCGCTGCGCAGCGCCGGATAGGCGCCCGCCCGCCAACTTTCGATGCGTTCGCGCGCCACCGGTGCGGCCACGTCGTCAAAGCCAGCGGTGATCAGCGCCGCCAGCAACCGCGATGAATCGCCCGGCAGCGCATCGCCCGTTTCGGGTTCGATGCCGTCATAGATCACCCCAACCCGCTCGACATGCGGCTGGAGCAGCGCCAGCAATGCCTGCTGATCGGGCAAACCGTGCAGCTTCGCGAGCGACTCAAGCGCGGCCCCGCTTGGCAGATGATGCGTCTGGCGATCATCGACCATTTGCGCGCGGTGCTCGATCGTGCGGAGCAGCGTATAGGCAGCGCTCAGCGTCTCTGCCTCGCTCGCTGCAATCCAGCCGCCATCCGCAAGCCGGTCAAGCGCATCGCGGGTTGCGGCAGCGCGCACGGCCGGATTGCGGCCGCCATGGATCATCTGATGAATCTGCGCGAAAAATTCGACCTCGCGGATGCCGCCCCTGCCCCGCTTCAGATCATAACCTGGGCCGAATTCCTGCCCCTGCGCGTGATGATCGCGGATCCGCCGCGAAATTCCCCGAATCTCGCCGATTGCGCCGAAATCCAATGCGCGCCGCCAGACAAAGGGCTGAACGGTTTCAAGAAATCGCTGCCCCATCACCACATCACCCGCCACCGCCCGCGCCCGGATAAACGCCGCACGCTCCCAGGGCAGCGCCTGCGATTCATAATAAGCAATGGCCGGTTCCACGCCGAGCACGATCGGCGTGATTTCGGGCGAGGGTCGCAGCCGCAAGTCGACCCGCAACACATACCCATCAGCATCGCGTGTTTGCAGCAGTTCGATCACGCGCCGTCCGATGCGAACGGCGGCGTCGTCGGGGATTTCACGCGGTCGGCATGGCAAACTGGCGGGATCGAACAACAGGATGGGATCGATGTCAGACGAATAGTTCAGCTCATGACTGCCCTGTTTGCCGAGTGCGATGGCGGCAAAGCCAATCGCCGGTGCCCCTGGCGTCCGTTCCTCGATCGCGGCGCGAATGGCAGCATCAAGCGCATAATCGGCGAAGTCGGAAAGCGCGCGCGTCACCGCCGTCAAATCATAGTGCCCGGCCAGATCGCCGATCGCGACCAGCAAGGCCAGACGGCGCCGTTCAATCCGTAAGCGCTGGCCAACCGGCATCGCGCCATCGGCAATTCGGATCGACATAGGATCGGGGAGCGGATCGGGCAGCCCCCCGCCGACGATGCGATCAACCAGCGCGTGCTCACGATCGATCAGCTGGGCCAGGAAGGGCGCATGCGAATGGGCACGCGCAATCGCCTCGCGAAGACCCCGGCTATCGGACGGTGAGGCTGTGATATTCATGCAACGCCCGCCAATTTCGGCTGCCGGCAATGGCCGTCAGCGGCAACAATATGCCCGCTAAGCCGTTATACCCGGCATGTCGATCCATTCGCCCCATGGAAGCGAACCGCTCCCGCACTCCCTGTTTGCTGTCGAAGCGCCGCGTCCGCAGGACGATATCGGCCTTGCCCTGGGCAGCGCCTTTCCCAGCACTGGGTCGCTACCAGCCGACATGATGGCGATGCTGGCTAAACTCGATTGCGTCGGAAAAGGCCGCTCAAGCCCTGGTTGACCAGGCCTATTGTCGTTGATGGTATTTCGGCCGCGTCCCACGCCCCCCGACGATTCCGCTATCCAGCCCACTGGACCGGGTAGGGCGTCCGCGTTCATCCTAAGGTGCAAACTGTTCCCGCCAGTCGTCAGCCAAGTCGATCTCTACTCAATTCATCGACATCGTTCATGATCGTTTCCAATACGGTCCGACCTGGCGGATTGCTGTGCGTGCGGCGCGAGGGCAGCGAGCCATCGGTGAGCAATGTTTCAAGCGCCACGCGCCCGCGCGCGACCCGGCTCTTGATCGTCCCCACCGCAACGCCACAAATCTCTGCCGCTTCTTCATAGGCAAAGCCGCCCGCGCCGACCAGAATCAACGCTTCGCGCTGCGGCTGGGGCAAGTGCAGCAGCGCGCGTTGCATATCGCCGAGCTCAACCTGCTTGTCCTGCGCAGCGGGTGCCGCCAAAATCCGGTCCGCAACCAGATCGTCCCACTCACCGCGAAAGCGCGATCGGCGCATTTGCGACAAATAGAGATTGCGCAGGATGATAAACGTCCAGGCACGCATATTCGTGCCCGCCTGAAAGCGAGATCGCGCGGCCCAAGCCTTGAGCAACGTTTCCTGGACCAGATCATCAGCAAGATCCCGGCTTCCGGAAACCGATCGGCCAAATGCGCGAAGATGCGGGATCACTTGGGCAAGCTGCGCCTTGAATTCGGCATCGGGCAGCGCAATCCGTACTTCCGGCGGTGGCGGAGGCGCATCAGCGTCAAGCTCCTGGCGAGGGGTCATGCGATTCCGTCCCCGTGCGCAAAAGGACAGCGCCCGGCCGCCTGGCCACAGCAAAAACAATCGGGAAGGCAATGAAAATTGCACATCCGCATTGGCGACGTTCCCCTCAACATGCCGGGCTCAACGCATGAACAGCGCAGCGAAAACAAGGATAATCAACACCAGCGAAACGCCCAGCACGATGCGCACCCCCTGGGGCGATGCACCTCCGCTTGCCGCCTGCTCGCTGATGTGAATCGGTTCTTGGTGATCATCCATACCGCTTCAACACACGAAACCCGTTTTGGGTCCGTATCGTTTTATTCGGCAGGCAAGGTCGCTTCATCAAAGAACAAAGCCTGGGCAATCGCCGCCTTGACGGTGGAACGCTGGAAAGGCTTGGTGATCAGGAATGTCGGCTCGGGCCGCTCGCCGGTCAGCAGCCGTTCGGGGAAGGCGGTGATAAAAATCACCGGGACCGCAAACTGCGCCAAAATATCTTTGACGGCATCGATGCCAGAGCTGTCATCCGCCAGCTGAATATCGGCGAGGACAAGCCCCGGCCGATCTTCCATCGCCAGGGCCACCGCCTCATCCCGCGTTACCGCCACCCCGGTCACGTCATGCCCCAGATCGCGCACGATCGTCTCGATATCCATGGCGATGATCGGCTCATCTTCGATAATCAGCACTCGCGCGCGCGTCTGCTTTTCGATCTCGCTAAGGGCATCACCAACCAGCGCCTCAAGCGTCGCTGAATCAGTATCGATCAGAAAGGCGGCATCTTCGGGGGTAAAACCCTCCATCGCCGTCAGCAGCAGTGCCTGACGCGACAACGGCGTCATCCGGGCCATGCGGGCGCGGGCAATGCTTTCGGGATCGCTGCCGGAAACAGCAACGGCTTCCTCGCGGCCCGCCACATTTGCTGATGACCAAATCGCCTGAAATGTCCGATACAGCGCAAGACGCGGATCGATATCCCGCGGAAATTCTTCTGGGGCAGCGACAATCGCCTCAAGCGTGGCGCGGACATAATGATCGCCGTGCGACTGGCTGCCAGTCAAGGCGCGCCCATAACGGCGCAGAAACGGGAGATGCGGAGCAAGCTGTTGTCCAAGCGACATAATTGGCGAAATCTCCCTGCGTGACTGCTCCCCCTATGTGCTGGCGGCAGCCCCTTGTTACAATCGTCGGCACGGCTAAGACAAAATAGATTTGTAATTTCGCACCGCAGGCGGAACAATCGAGCGGCTATTTGGTTTCATGTGTCCGTGGCGAATGCGTAGAATTTACGTGCAGGCTGCCAACACAGCTATCCGCCTGCCCAATAACATGAAGATTTTTTAGGGGTTTTTCGTTGGTTTCTGATCATGAGACGTCGAAGAATGCACCTCCCCAGCGCGCCACCAAATCGCGCGGCGGTGACCAGGAGATGGGCGAGGCATTACGCTCTGTGTATCAGCAAACGATCGACGAGCAGATTCCGCCGGAGATGCTCGATCTGCTGGGTAAGCTCGAATAGCGCCAGGGAATGGATTCCCTAGCCAGCGCCGACGGGCCCAGAATGCGGCGATGGATGGTGTGGCTGACGCAGTTGCCCACGGGCGCCAAGCTTTTCCTGATCCTTAGCGCTGCGCTTCTCCCGCTGGCGCTGATCGCGTTGTTCGCGGCACGCCAGACCAGTGAAATCGCGAATGCCCAATTGGAGTCGCGCACCCGTGCGGCCGCGAATGAGGGCGCGCACGCGCTCGAAATCGAACTCGCCGGCGATATGACTGCCCTGCGGGTGGCGCTCAACGCGCTTGATCAGGATGGCGAGGACGTCCCCAGCTGCGCCCGCGCCCAGGGGATTTTTGCTGAACAACTCGCCAAGGGAGCGCGCTTCACCATCGTCGCCAATGACGGGCGGGTGCTGTGCGGCACCACGGCGCAAATTGCTCTTCCCATCACCATTCCCGATCGCCCCGGTTTGATCGCTGCGGCGATTGGTCCTGACACCGGGCTCTTGCTGGCCATGGGCGCGCCGAGCGGCATGTTGAGCGCCAAGGCGGTATTCCCCATTACGATGTTGGCACAGATCGCCCGCCCAGCCGGTTTCATGCCGCCCTATGCAGCGGCGCTGATCCACGACCGGCAACGGCTGGAACTGCAGCCACTCCCCGAATTAACGCCGCTCGACCGCACCGAATCGGCCTCCCGCCCACTGAGTATCAACGGGCTGACCTTCGAAATCACCCTGCGCAGCGCGCCGATTACGTCGGCGATGGTTGTGGCGATGCTGCTGCCGGTGATGATGTGGGCGGCGGCGGCGGGTATTGGCTGGTTTGTGGTCGATCGGCTGCTAATCAGGCCGTTGCGGCAACTGCGGACGCTGGTCGCGGACTATCAGCCGGGCGAGGTGCTCGATATCGGCCTGGCGCGATCAATGCCGGCGCAGGAGATTCGCGATCTTGGCGAGACGTTTCGCACGATTACCGACACCGTCGCCGCCCATGAAGCCGATTTGGCCCAAGGGTTAGTCCGCCAGACCAAATTGACTCGCGAAGTGCATCATCGCGTCAAAAACAACCTGCAAGTCATCTCTAGCCTGATCAATTTCCACGCCCGTGGTGCCAAATCTGCCGAAGCGACCGCAGCCTATGCCTCCATCCAGCGTCGCGTCGACGCGCTGGCGGTGGTCCATCGCAATCATTTTGCGGAGATGGAAGAAACGCGCGGCGTCAGCCTGCGGTCAGTGATTGGCGATCTTGCCTCCAATATCCGCGCCACCGCGCCAGACAGCACCGGCCTGTCGATTCTGCTCGATCTCGACAGCTATCTAAGCACGCAGGATGTCGCGACCGCGGTTGCGTTTCTGCTCACCGAAATCATCGAACTGGCGATGATGGCCCATCATGATCCAGCACTTCGAATTTCGCTGAAGCCCGCGACAGATGCCGTAGACACCGGATCGACCGTCGGCAGTGCGCGGGCGCTGCTGCGGATCAGCTCGCCCGCATTGGTCGACACCCCAAAGCTGCAAACCGAATTATCAGAACGCTATGGCCGCGTCATCGAAGGTCTGTCGCGCCAGCTCCGGTCCCGGCTCCACCACGATCCCCTGGTCGGTGCCTATGAGATCCCGATCGCGATCACAGGCCTGGATTAGCGCGGCGTGGGCTACAGCAACGTGCGTTAAATCTGCACCACCTCCGTTCGGCCTGAGCGAAGTCGAAGGCCAAGCGGTGCGCCCTATGCTTCGACTTCGCTCAGCACGAACGGTTCAGATTAAACGCACGCTGCTCTAACAAAACTGCAACCCCTTGGCTTGCAGGCGCAATACAAAGCCAGCCACACCTAAAAATCTTTGCAGAACGGGAACCGACAATGGCGTTCGTCGCTTATAGATTCGGATAGTGAAACAAGCCCCCCCGCTCTCGCTATCCAATAACTGGACCCGGACGCGCCCCCTCCCCCCCCCGGTGGCACGTCCGGGTCTTAATTTTTCAAGCGGAAGCGAAAGACGCTAGCGCCGCTACCCGTCACTCGACGGGGTCAGCCGCAGGCTTGCGCCGCTTTTCGGTGATCCAGATACCGATGATCGCAACCTCATACAGGATGACCAACGGAATCGCGAGCAACAGCTGCGATCCGATATCGGGCGGGGTGAGCACTGCTGCGACCCCGAACGCTGCGACAATTGCATAGCGCCGTGCCGCGATCAGCTGTTTGCGCGTCACGATCCCGGCGCGCTCAAGCAGCATCAGCAGGATCGGCAACAGGAAGGATAGGCCGAAGCCGAACAGAAACTGCATAATGAACGACAAATAATTGTCGATCGCCGGTAACGCCTCGCGCTCTACCCCACCGATACTGCCCTGGAAGCCAAGCAGGAAATGCAGCGCCATCGGCACAGCGATATAATAGGCCATCGCCGCGCCCAGCGTGAACAGCACTGGCGTTGCGAACAAAAACGGCAGCAGCGCCCGCTTTTCCTTGGTGTACAGCCCCGGCGCGACAAACTGCCACAGCTGGTTGGCGATAATCGGAAACGAAACCATCGTGGCGGCAAAAAACGCCACTTTGATCTGCACAAAAAACGCTTCGAACAATTGGGTATAGATCACCCGGTGCTGCCCGGCCTTAAGCAAGGGCTGGAGCAGAAATCCAAAAATCGGCTCTGAAAAATAAAAGCAAACGCCAAAGGCAATCGCCACCGCGATGGCGCAATAAATCAGCCGACGACGCAATTCGATGAGATGATCGAGCAGCGGCGCGCGCGACTGATCAATCTCGTCAAGCACTTCAGCATTCATGGCGTTGCGCTCGGCGGTGTCGCGCCAGCCAGAGGCACGCCCTCTGCGGCTGCAATCTCTTCATCGGTCAGCGCGGGCGGCGCGGGGTGATGCAGCACTGGCTGTTCAGTCATTGCAGGTTCGCCCTCCCCGTCGAGCATGACACTCGACAGCGTGGGCGACAGCGTGGGCGACAGGGTGGGTTGATCGGGGACGGCGGGATATTCGCGCATGATCCGCGCATTCTCGGCTGCCCAGCGCTCTTCCATTTCCTTGAGCTCGGCTTCGCGGACCATCGTATCAAAGCCCGCGCGGAACTGCCCCATTACACCGCGCGCCTTGCCCACCCATTGGCCGACAAAGCGCATCGCCTTGGGCAAATCCTTGGGGCCGATCACCACCAGCGCAACAAGCGCCAGCAGCATCAGCTCGGACGGGTCAACGTTAAACATCAATCAGATCCGGCAACGAAATGGCAGCGATCATGCAAACGCCGGATCAGCGGTCGTCGCGCGCACGTTCGGGCGCAGGATCAAGCACGACATCGGCATCGCGCTTGGCATCAATCCGGCTCGGTGCAGCCTTGGTGGCCGACTCATCTTCCTCGGCCATGCCCTTTTTGAAATTCTTGATGCCCTTGGCCACATCGCCCATCATGTTCGAGAAGCGACCGCCCCCGAGCACCAAGATAGCGATCACACCGAACACCAGCCAATGCATCAGGCTGAAACTACCCATTACGCGTCTCCTTCAGGATAGTTGCCTATCTAGGCTTCTTCCTCGCCATTTGCCACCTCATGCTGATCAAATGCCAAATCAACTGGATCGAGCAATCCAGCCGCGCGCAAATCCTCAAGCCCGGGCAGGTCACGGCGGCTTGCCAGCCCGAAATGGGCGAGAAATTCTGGGGTGGTTGCATAAGTGAGTGGGCGGCCCGGCACTTCCCGTCGCCCGGCTGGCCGCGCCCAGCCCGCCTCCATCAGCACGTCGATCGTCCCCTTGGAGATTTGCACGCCTCGGATTGCTTCAATTTCGGCACGCGTGACGGGTTCATGATAGGCAATGATCGCGAGCGTTTCGATCGCTGCCCGGCTCAGGCGGCGCGGTTCCTCCCGGTCGCGACGGAGCAGATGCGCCATGTCCGGCGCGGTTTCGAAATGCCAGCGATCGCCGCGCCGAACCAAGCCGATGCCGCGCCCGGCATAATCCGCCTCAATCTCGGCCAGGGCAGCGCGGACATCGCCCTCACCGGCATGGGCGCGCAACTGGTCGATCGTCATCGGCGCTTCTGCGGCGAATAACACCGCTTCAATCGCGCGGACGAAATCGTCGGGCGGATTCATGCCGGTCGCCGCAGATAGAGCGGGGCAAAGGCGGATTTCTGGCGCAACTCGACCCGCCCCTGCCGGGCAAGCTCCAGTGAGGCGAGGAAACTCGACGCCAGCGCTGACTTACGAAACGCCCCGTCCGCCTGGGGCGGCAGAAATGCCTCGATCGTCGTCCACTCAATCTGCTCGCCTAGCAACCGCGCGACGCGCTCCAGCGCGGCTTCAAGCGTCATCACCGGGCGATTGGCGACGATATGCATCACCGGGCGCGTGCGGGCGCTGACCCGGCCATAAGCTGCGATCAGATCATAGATTTCGGCCTGCCACCGTGCCTTGCGCACCGTCTGCAAGCCTTCGGGCGCGCCCCGCCGGAAGACATCGCGCCCCAGCCGGTCGCGCGCCATCAGCCGCGCGCCGCTTTCCCGCATCGCGTTCAGCCGCTCCAGCCGCAATTGCAGCCGCAGCGCCAGTTCCTCGGGCGATGGCTCCACCTCGGGATCGCGCGGCAGCAGCAGCGCCGATTTCAGATAAGCAAGCCACGCCGCCATCACCAGATAATCGGCCGCCAGCTCAAGCTTCAAGGATCGCGCAGCATCGACATAAGCGAGATATTGATCGACCAAGGCGAGGATCGACAGCGCTCGCAAATCCACCTTCTGGTTGCGCGCGAGCGCCAGCAACAGATCCAGCGGCCCTTCCCAGCCATCGATATCAACCGTCAGGACATCAGGCGGCGATGGCGGCGTCGCTTGGTCGGGATCAGCAGGGATTGGCGGCGTGGACATCCGGTATTCTGGGGCTCTTCTGCGCATCCGGGCGAGGACCGTCCGGCGTGGAGCCTCTGGGTTAGGACCAATCACCGCATCTCGACAAGCACCAAGCGCGGGCGAAGTCCGTCCACCGCGTCAGATCGGCGAGCGCGCCGCCCGATCACCCGCCAGCGTTCTGGCCGATGGCAAGGCGACCGACGTGCCGAAGATCAGCATCATCAATCCGCCAAATATTTTGTCGCCCTCAACGACACCGGTGATGCTCGCCAGCATCAGCACTAGCCCGGCCAACGTCATCGCGACCGATCCGATGCGGAAGCTGCGCTTGCCACCCGATTGGCGCGCCAGCATCGCGCCGCCCAAAATGCCTACCAGGCCTATCGCTGCCAACAGGCCAACTGCAATTGTGATCAATGACCCAAAAGTCATCATGAACTCCCATCGTGCAAGGACATGCCTTCCTTACATGATGTCATGTACACCTTACTTGCCGAGATGTCAATTCAGGTCTGGATTCAGCCCATCCGCACACAGGCTGCTGATCGGTTCGATGCCTCAGCGCTTAGCGAAGAAGCGCGCCAAAAGGCCGGTTTTGGCGGGCTGCACGTCCTCTTCGACCGCCGTCGCCAGCTTGCGCCGCAGCTCGACCACCGAAAAACCTGCAGATCCGCTTGCGCCATACTCCGCCACCGCAACCGGCTGTAAGATTGGCATCGGGGCAATCGCATCATCAGCCCACCCAAAATCCACCGGCGCGACAAGCGGCCGATCGGGGACGATCACCGATTCCAGATCAGGCCCGCAATTCGTTGCGCCGACCAGAACAACCACCGAGTGATCAAGCCCCATCCGCGCCATTTCGCGGTGCACCAGCTGGTGGAATTGAACCGCGCGCCACCAATCCGCCAGGAACAGCGCATTACTTGCCTGCGAGCCGGGCTCGGGCGGATCATCGCGCGCCCTTTCCTCTTCGATCATGCCGTGGAGCAGGGCCATCCCCTCCACGCTCAACAGGGCTGCGCCGATTGCCTCGCCAGACCCTGGTCGAAAGCCGCCGTCTTGGATCGCCGCGACGATCTCGCCTTGCGATGCAGTCGAAAGCGGGAAATCGTCATCCCGGTGGCCCGTGATTTGGACACGGGGCTCGCCGGTTATCGGATCAAGGCCAGCAGTCATGCTGATGCGGATCGCCGAAAGATCAGCCCAATGCGGTGCGCCCAGACTGGTGTTCAATTCTTCCCAGCCGTTTAGTCGAAGCACCTCAAGCGGCATGGTGCCGCATACGTCCCACAATTCGGGTGATATCGCCGCAATATCCCGGCTCAGCCGCTCCGCTGCCGCTTCGGCTTGCCCCTGGCGGACCAGATCAGCAATGGCATGACCATAGCCCTGTTGCCCTTCCGGGCCAAAAACGTCATCCATCGCCCGCATGGCCTCGCCGTTCGCTAATCAATCAGCAGCGAGTATATCTGCGCGATCGTAAAAATTTTGCTTACCGATCAATGTCACGCCACCGCCAATAGCGCATCCCGCTTGGCGATTAGCGCGGCCACATCGCCTTCGGGCGCCTGGCCAGCAATTGTTGCCATCGCCCGATCAAGCCGATCGCGGGAAATTTGCGGCATATCGCTGATCAGGTTGGCGATCTCCGTCATCTCGTCCATCCGCCCCCAACAATCGAGGACGATGTCGCAACCGGCAGCAAGTGCCCCCACCGCCTTTTCGCCTGCGGTGCCCGCAAGTGCCTTCATGTCGATGTCGTCGGTCATCAACAGCCCGTCAAAGCCGATCCGTCCGCGGATGATGTCGTTGACGATGATCGGCGACAGTGTTGCCGGGCGGGCCGCGTCCCATGCCTCAAACACGATATGCGACGTCATCCCCATCGGCGCATCGCTAAGCGCGCGAAACGGCTCCAGATCGATTTCGAGCGCCGCGTCGCTCGCGGTGACCGTCGGCAAATGATAATGGGTGTCGACAATCGCCCGGCCATGGCCCGGCATATGCTTCATCACGCCAACCACGCCGCCCCGGCGCAGTCCTTCAATGATCGCACGCCCCATCGCCGCAACCCGCATCGGTTCGCTGCCCAGCGCGCGGGTGGCGATCGCCGGTGTCGTATCGGGCTGGCAGACATCGAGCAGCGGCAGGCAATCGACATTGATCCCAACCTCGGCGAGCATCAGCGCAATCGCCTGCGCATTGGTGCGCGCCGCCTCGATCGCTGACATCGGCGCAGTCTCATAGAGCGCATCAAAGGCGGGACCGGCCGGAAAGGCAGGCCATTCGGGCGGCCCCATCCGGGCGACCCGGCCGCCTTCCTGATCAATCAGGATCGGCACATCATCGCGACCCGACAGCGCACGCAATTCGCTGGTCAGCGCCAGCAGCTGCGGCCTGGTCGCGACGTTGCGCTTGAACAGGATATAGCCCGCCGGATCGGCATCGCGAAAAAAGGCGCGCTCATCGGCGGTGAGGGAGAGCCCGGAGAGCCCGTAAATGACTGGTTTCATGCCCGCTCAGGCTAGCCTAGTTGCGGGCGACGAAACAAGCCTCCCCCGCAATTCGCAGCTTGGCGCAAAGTTCATTCGCCTGGGTCGCGCTGCCGGCATTGACGCGCAACCGGTAGACCGTCTTGCTGCCGACCTTTGCCTGCTGCACCGATTTGCCGAGCGGGGCCAGATAGCTGAACCTTTTGCTGGCCTTGGTCCAGGCGGCGTTGGCCGATGCATCATCCGGGAAGGAACCGAACTGGACCACGGCACCACCCGCTGCGACCGGCGGCGATTCTACCGCCTTGGGCATGGCCCCTGGCGCCGGCGCCTTCAGCGTTCCGGCTGATGGCGGGACCATGGCGGGCCCCGTCGTGGCAGCGGGTTTGGCGGGGGTAGTCGATGCCTTTGGCATCGGCGCTTCGGGCACGGCTTTCAGATCGATCGAGGCATTACCGTCGCTTTTGCCTTCGCTGGTTGCAAAGGCGGTGTCGCCCTCCCCTTCAACCTTCATGCCGCCGGGTGAATCGGGCTTTACCTTATAGTTGCCCTCAGCCGCTGCAATCAGCTCGCCAGTTCCTTTGACGAGATTGCTGTGCTGATACCAGTAAATGCCATAGATTGCCGCCGCGATCAGCCCCAGGCCGATCAGCACGAACAAGCCAATCCGCACGATTGACGGGCTATCCCGATAGTCTTCGTCAACGGTTTCCAGCCAGGGCAGCCGGTCTTCGTCGCGAATGTCATAATCGCCAGCGGTCGCCATCAATTCATCTCCTGAACCGCCTCGACACCCATGATGCCCAGGCCGCTACGAATAATCTGTCCTATCGCATCAGCGAGGAAAAGTCGCGCACAGCTAAGCACAGCATTATCTACAATTAGGAAACGCCGATCGGGGCGATCATTGCCGACATTCCATGTCGCATGAAAAAGCGCTGCCAGATCATAGAGATAAAAGGCGATCCGGTGCGGCTCGCGCGCCGCCGCCGCTGTCTCGACGATCCGGGGGAATTGTGCGGCGAGCTTCACCAGCACCAGCTCTTCTGTATCAAGTTGGGACAGATCGGCCGTCCCACACACGATTCCCGCCTCTGCGGCCCGCCGATGCAGCGATGCGATTCGGGCATGGGCGTACTGGACATAAAAAACCGGATTGTCCTTCGATGCCTCCACCACCTTGGCGAAATCAAAGTCCATCTGCGCATCTGACTTGCGCGTCAGCATCGTGAAGCGGACGACATCTTTGCCGACTTCGTCCACGACATCAGCGAGCGTGACGAAATTGCCGGAGCGCTTTGACATTTTGACCGGTTCACCCGCGCGCAGCAGCCGCACCATCTGCACCAGCCGGACGTCGAATTTCTTCTCGCCATTGGTCAGCGCTTGCACCGCCGCGACGATCCGCTTGACCGTGCCGGCATGGTCCGCCCCCCAAATGTCGATCATCTCATCGGCGGCTTGCGATTTTTGGTAATGATAGGCGAGATCGGCCCCGAAATAGGTCCATTGCCCAGTCGATTTGCGGATCGGCCGGTCCTGATCGTCGCCAAATTGCGTCGACCGGAATAGCGGCAGCACGACTGGCTCCCAATCCTCAGGCGTTTCACCTTTCGGCGCTTCTAGGACGCCATCATAGATCAGGCCGCGCGACCGGAGCTCAGCCTCGGCCGCCTCGGGCTTTCCAGCCGCCTGCAATTCAGCCTCGGATGAAAACAGGTCGTGATGAATGCCAAGCTTGGCGAGATCGGCCCTGATCAGCACCAGCATTGCCGCCACCGCCTGTTTACGGAACAGCACCAGCCAGTCGCTCTCGGGCGCACCGACATACCGGTCGCCAAATTCCTGCGCCAATGCCTGGCCGATCGGGATCAGATAATCGCCGGGGTAGAATCCTTCCGGAATCTCGCCAATGTCTTCCCCCAGCGCCTCGCGGTAGCGCAGATGGGCTGACCGCGCGAGCGTATCGACCTGGCCACCAGCATCGTTGACATAATATTCGCGGATGACCTTATGCCCGGAAAATTCGAGCAAGCTGGCCAGCGCATCGCCTACCACCGCGCCCCGGCAATGCCCCATATGCATGGGCCCGGTCGGGTTGGCGGAGACATATTCGACATTGACCACAGATTTGCTTGCCGGTGTCGTGCGGCCATAGCCATCGCCCTGATCAATGATCGCGGCCAGTTCGCTGCGCCAGGTGGCATCGGTCAGCGTCATGTTGATGAAGCCAGGACCGGCCACGGCAACGCTCCCCACCTCGGGCAGCGCGCGCAACTGCTCGGCGATCTTGTCGGCGAGCGCACGCGGGTTGGTGGCCGCCGGCTTGGCGAGCACCATCGCCGCATTGGTCGCCAGGTCGCCGTGGCTGGCGTCGCGCGGCGGCTCCACCGTCACGTTTCGCCGCTCCAGCCCACCCGGCAGGTCACCAGAGGCGACCAGTGCATCAAGGGCGGCATCGATATGCGCGGCAAACCGGTGGTAAAGCGTCATTGAGTGTTCCAATGCTTGGTAGGATGGCCCCGTTAGCGGATCGCGGCGTGCGGAGCAAAGGGGCTGGACTTGACACGCAAGCGCCATGCCGCGTCACTGCGGGGCGTTGTTCTCGTCAATCTTCCCGTCACCCCGGACTTGTTCCGGGGCCCACCGTGGTCAATAAACCGCAAGCGTTGCGTGGTCACCACGGTAGGCTCCGGAACAAGTCCGGGGTGACGAAGAAATTGGTGCCTTAATCAACGCGCACACACCGGAGACTGTCGCATGCGCCTTCGCCACGCCGCCCTCATCGCTTCGCTGTTGGCCTCGACGCCTGTCCTCGCCGCCTCAACCGGCAAGAACAGCCCCGTCTGGAAGGCAGCGGCGGCGGCCCGTGCCGATCAGCTCGCGATGCTCGAAAAGCTGGTCAACATCGATTCCGGCACCGGCGACAAGGTCAGCGGGCAAAAGGCATCCGAATTCGTCGCCGAACAATTGCGCGCGCTGGGCATGACGGTGGAACTCGTGCCCGCTGAGCTCCCCACCCTGCCCGATAATGTCGTCGCCACGCTGAAGGGGACCGGCAAGGGCCGCATCCTGATGATCGCGCATACCGATACGGTGTTCGGTCCTGGCACCGTGGCCACGCGTCCCTTCCGCACCGATGCCACGCGCGCCTATGGCCCCGGCGTGTCGGACGAAAAGGGCGGCGTGATCGAAGGGATTTTCGCGATCCGCCTGCTGCGCGAGCTGAAATTCAGTGACTTCGCCCAGATCACTTTCCTGATCGAAACCTCGGAGGAAGGCGGGTCGCAGGGCACGCGCGGGCTGATTTCCCGGTTGCTGAACAATGCCGATGCCGAGCTAAACCTGGAACCCGGTGATGCACCGGACCGGCTGACCGTGTGGCGCAAGGGCAGCAATGCCTTCACCATTTCAGTCAAGGGCCGTCCCGCCCATGCCGGCGTCGCCCCGCAGGACGGGCGCAATGCCGCGCTTGAGCTGGTCCACCAGATACAGCTCGCGGATTCCCTTCCCAAGACCGGCGACGGTGTCACCGCCAATCTGACGCTGATGAAAGCCGGTTCGCGCTACAACATCATCCCGGAAGACGCAGAAGCCATCTTTAATGTGCGCATCCGCACCAAGGCGCAGGGGGACGAGATCGACGCCCAGTTCCGCCGCAATGCGCAAACGATTGCCGTCCCCGATACCGCTGTCTCCGTCAGCCGCCGGGTCAGCTTTCCGCCGCTGCCCGACAATGGCGCCACGGATGATCTCGCCGATCGCGCCGAACGTATTTACGCGGCGGCGGGGTTAAAGATCACCCGTGGTGGCAATGGCGGTGCGTCAGAATCCGCACTTGCCCATGAAGCAGGCGTTGCCGCGCTCGACGGGCTTGGCCCAGTCGGCGGCGGATTCCATTCCGAGCTGGAGTTTCTGGAACTCAGCTCGCTCACCCCGCGCCTCTATCTGCTCACGAGCCTGATCATGGACCTGGGCCGCAATCCACCGGCACGCGCGCAATAAGCTAAAACCCCTCGGGCAGATCGATTGGCCCGACAATTTCACGGTAGCGGCCAATCGCATATCGGTCGGTCATCCCCGCGATGAAGTCGGCGATGTGGCGGCTGCGCTGTGGCTCATCCGCGGGCAAGCGGGCCGCCCAGCCATCAGGCATCCGGGTGGGATCAGCGCGGTAGGCCGCGAAGAGTCCGCCGACAATACCCTCGGCAATCGTTGCTGCCGCCAGCTGGCGGGGATGGTGATAGAGCTGCGCATACATGAAGCGCTTCAGCACGCGCTCCTCTTCGCGCATCGCGTCAGAAAAGCCGACCAGACAGCGGCCAGCCCCGCGCACATCATCGACTGAACCAACCCCGGCACCGGCAATCCGCGCCCGTGTCTCGGCAATCAAATCGGCGACCATCTCGCCAATCTGGGTACGGATCAGCTCGCCGATCAATCGGGTTGGCGGCACATCGTGGAAGCGCGCGCGGACATCGCGCCAGATGCGGGCAACGATCGGCACATCCAGCAGCTGATCGAGCGTCAGCAGGCCTGCGCGCAAACCATCGTCGATATCGTGATTGTCATAAGCGATATCGTCCGCAATCGCCGCCACCTGCGCCTCAAGCGACGGCCACCGCGTCAAATCCAGCGGCAATGCAGCATCCGCCTCCGCCAGCGCCCAACCGGGCGCGGTCACCGGGCCGTTATGCTTGGCCAGCCCCTCCAGCATTTCCCAGCTCAGGTTCAGCCCAGTCCAGCGCGGATAGGGGGCCTCGATCGTCATCAGCGCGCGCAGCGTGTGGCCGTTATGGTCAAAGCCGCCCTGCCCCGCCAGCGCCTTGGTCAGCGCTGCCTCACCGGCATGGCCAAAGGGCGGATGGCCAATATCATGCGCCAGGCACAGAGCCTCAGTCAGATCCTCGTTCAGCCCCAGTGCCC
This sequence comes from Sphingomonadales bacterium Ga0077557, assembly GCA_001464615.1. Taxonomy (GTDB): domain Bacteria; phylum Pseudomonadota; class Alphaproteobacteria; order Sphingomonadales; family Sphingomonadaceae; genus Sphingomonas. The sequence continues at coordinate 115,942 of LNFI01000006.1, forward strand.
GCGCGATCGTTCGCCCGATTTGGGCGACTTCCAGGCTATGTGTCAGCCTGACGCGGAAATGATCGCCATCGGGGGCCATGAACACCTGGGTCTTGTGGCGCAGTCGGCGAAAACTAATCGAATGGATAATCCGGTCGCGGTCACGCTGAAACACGTCGCGCGGGCCCCGAGGAAGGTCGGGCGCGGTCGCGTTTTGTTCTTCGTGGAGACGACCTTTGCTGCGCGCCGGGTGGGAAGCCCAGGGCGCATGCACGCTCATTTGGCCGGTAGCTTGTCGATCTTCTGCCCAGCTTCGCTGGCGAAGACAAAACCCGTCAGCCCGGATTTGGCGATCTGATTGACAAAGCCCTGCGCCTCATCGTCGCTCTTGAAGGGGCCGGCCAGCAGGCGATTGGTGAAGCGCAGCGGCGTCGTATAAGCACCCCGCGCCTTGAACGCCGCCGGCGCTTTGTCGCGCAGTTTTGCCCATTCACGCGGCAAATCGCGCACGCTGGAGCCTCCGGCCACCTGCACCCAAATCCGTGCCGGATTAGCCTTTGCCACTTTGGCCTTGGCCGCTTTTTCGTCGGCCGCTTTCTTGTCCGCGAGCTTCTTTTCTGCGGCGGCCTTTTCGGCGGCGGCCTTCTTCTCGGCTGCCTTTTTGTCAAGAAGAGTCGGCTTGCTGGCAACTGCAACCGCGGTCGGCGCTTCGGCAGCGTCTGCCTCTGCGGGCTTGGCAACCACCGGCCCAACGCCGAGTTCAGACGCAGGCACGCCAATGGTAGCAATGATCCGGGCCAGGATCGATTCCTCGCTCGCAATCGGCTTTGGTCGCGCCGCTTCCGGGGCGGGCACAGGCGCAGCAATGATCGGCGGCGCCTGCACAGCCACGGTGTCCACGGGCGTCTGTGGGGCAGCGGCTGGTGGTGGCGAAACGGGCGTCGGCACCGGCGTTGGAACGGATGCCGCGACTTCCTTGACGATTGGCGGCGGCGCAACCCGCTCAAGTGTCGCCAGTTGGACCGGTGGCGCAGCGACACGCGGCGAGGCTTCAACAGGCACAGGCGGTAACGGCCTTGCCTCTGTGGTAGCAACCGCCACAGGAACCTCGCGCACCGGCACGATCACCGGTGGCATTGACCGCGGCGGTGGCGGCGTCACCAGCGTTGGGACCGGTGTAGCGTCCATCGCCCGCGCTGACCGGCTTGCCAGCACGACGGGGGATTCAGCCGCTGGCGCCGACACCTGCGGCACATTCACCTGCGCAACAGTTGGCGCTACCGATGGAGGCGTTGGACTCGCTCTTGGTATTGGCGACACCATCGCCACGCGCGGCGGCGGCGGCAATTGCGGGATAGGCGGCGGCGGCGGTGCAACCGTCGCGACCGCAACCGGCTCACCACGCCCCCGTCGGCGGTCGCGCTTTAACGTCGCCCGATCGCGCACCGGCACCGCCTGCGCAGCGACCTGCACTGGCGGCGCTTCATAGGGCAAGGGCGGCAATACCGGAATCAACCGCGCATCGGCAATCCGCTCAGGCGTCGCCCGCACCTCGCCAAAATGGACAGCAAAGGCGCGGTCGGCGGCGCTCAGGGTCGGCAATATCCGAAAAAACGGCAGCAAGCCGCTCGCCATTTCGCCCGGCAACATGCTGGTGGCAATCCGCTCCGCCCCCGGCACATCGCCCGTCATCGCCAACACAAAGGCGCGGACCCGCCAAGCGGCGCGATCGCTCCGCCGCAACAGCGCGTCGATCTGCTCAAGTGCCAGATCGCGCTTCCCCGAAATCCCCAGTGACAGCGCATATCGGCGCTGCGTTTCATCATCATTCCGGCGCTTGAGCGCGCGACGATAGGTGCGTTGCGCGCGTTCCTGTTCGCCGATCAGATCAAAAGCGAGCGCCCGTTCGGCACCGATGGATTCGAGATCATAGCCAAGCGCCTCTGCCTCAGCGAACAGGCCCAGCGCCTCGCCGGGGCGGCCAAGCTGCACCAGGGTGCGCGCCTTGCCCGATTTGATCTCCCCATTATTGGGGCTGATCCGCTCCGCGCGCTGGAAAAAAGCCGCCGCGGCATCGATGTCGCCAAGCTTCAGCGTCAACTCGCCAGCATTGATCAATGCCCGCAAATCAAAAGGATTGCTCCCCAAAATCCGCATTTCCGCCGCCAGTGCATCGGCATCGGGGGTTGGCCCCGGCATCATCTGCAATTGCCCCGCCATTGCGGGCGCAATGCTCCACAGCACCGGCGCAGCCAGCAAGACAGCGGCAAAGGGGAGCATCCGCGCGTTCATCAGATCTCCGCTAGAACCGAGCAGGCGTGATCGGGCAATGTCCCCGATCAGCACAAACGCCAGAACGAGGCGTGCCGGCGGTGAACCGGCACGCCGCGTGCGTTACTGATTATTCTGGCGGTGCAGGAAGCGAGGGATATCAACCGGGTCCTTACCCAGGGGATCGTCATCGCGCCCGGCACCCCGGGTGACGTTGGACATCCGTTCGAACAACGTGCCGCCGATCTTGCCGCGCGGCGGCGCTTCTGGCGCGGGCGGCGGCGTTTCAGCAACGGGTTCTGGCGCTGGCTCGGCTGCATCGGCGGCGCCCGGCGACAACCACCGCACGCCTTCGCCCTCGGTAACCGGTTCGTCGCCAAAGCTTGGCATGCTCGGCACAGCCGCGTCGGCGCCCAGCACGAGTTCGTCATCGGCTGATTCAGCGGCGGGTGCCGCGTCCGCCATGGTTTCATCGGCAGCCGGATCGAACGCAACCGGCACGGGCGCGCTGACCGGCTCGCTCACTGGCATGGGTTCGGCGGCAACAGGGGCTTCGCTGCGGCGCGGCGTTGCAAAGCTGAAGGCGCGCGAAGGTTCAGGCGCGGCCTGTGGACGCGCCTCGGCTTCGATGCCGGTCGCGACAACCGAAACGCGGATCTTGCCATCGAGATCGGAGTTAAACGCCGATCCCCAGATGATGTTCGCTTCTGGATCGACCAGTTCCCGGATATGATTGGCGGCTTCGTCGACTTCGAGCAGGCGCATGTCCTCGCCGCCCGTGATCGAGATGATCACGCCTTTCGCCCCCTGCATCGACACCCCGTCGAGCAGCGGATTGGCGATCGCCTTCTGCGCCGCCACAATCGCGCGATCGTCACCCTCGGCTTCGCCGGTGCCCATCATCGCCTTGCCCATTTCCTGCATCACCGACCGGACGTCGGCGAAATCCAGGTTGATCAGGCCGGGCATCACCATCAAATCGGTGATGCCGCGCACACCCTGCTGCAACACTTCATCAGCCATTTCAAAGGCTTCTTTGAAGGTCGTATTGGCGTTGGCGATCAGGAACAAATTCTGGTTGGGGATGACGATCAGCGTATCGACATATTTCTGCAGTTCTTCGATGCCCGCTTCAGCCGCCTTGGCGCGGCGGTTGCCCTCGAACGCGAAAGGTTTGGTCACCACGCCGACGGTAAGGATACCAAGATCCCGTGCTGCCTTGGCGATAACCGGCGCAGCGCCAGTGCCCGTGCCGCCGCCCATGCCTGCGGCGATGAAGCACATATGCGCGCCTTCCAGCATCTTGGTGATCGACTCAATCGTCTCTTCCGCTGCTGCGCGCCCGATTTCCGGCCGTGAACCAGCGCCAAGTCCCTGGGTGATCTTGGCACCAAGCTGCACACGCTGCGGCGCGGTCGATTGCTTCAGCGCCTGCGCATCGGTGTTGGCGACGAGGAAATCGACGCCCTGCACATTTGCCCGCATCATGTTGGTGATGGCATTGCCGCCAGCGCCGCCGACCCCGATAACCGCAATGCGCGGGGTCAACTCATCAACGTCGGGTGGAAGGAATTCGATGCTCATCGCCCTGTCTCCGTGGCGGCCCGGCGACACCGGACCCCTTATTTATCTCCGCCGTTCTGCACCAAGCAAACCGGCGACTCTAGCCCCTATCACGATGTTGCTGTCGTAATTCTTTAATAATTTGCCTTGAACGTCTGAATCAGCCGCCCAAACAGGGCAAATCCCTTGGGCCGAACCACCATTTGATGCGCTGCTGATACTGATCGCAGATCGACCGGGTTTGACGCTGCATAATGGGCCAACCCCGCCAGCGTTGCAAAAGCCGGGCCGCTATGCGCCTCTGGCAGTGCCGTCAGCCCGCGTGGCCGCCCAACCCGCACCGACCGCCCAAGCGCGGCCTGCGCGTAATCGGCAATGCCCTTCAATTCCGCGCCACCGCCGGTCAACACCACCTGGCGGCCCACAGGCCCTTCAAAGCCAAGCTCGGTCAGCGCCTTTTGCACTTCGCTCATCAGATGATCGAGCCGCTGGCGGATCACCGCGATCAGCTGCGCCCGGGTAATCCGCGCGCCGTCGCTATTGTCATCCTCGGCAGAGATCGGCGCGACGTCGATCATGTCATGATTGTCGCGCGGCGACGCGTTGGCCGAACCATAAAAACACTTCATCCGCTCGGCCTGAGTCCGTCGCGTGCCAAAAGCGCTGGCGATATCGTCGGTAATGTCGGCCGCACCGATCGGGATCGAGGTGAGCCCCACCAGCATGCCCCCGGCGAACAGCGAGACATTGGTGATGCCTGCCCCCATTTCGACAAGCGCCACGCCAAGTTCGCGCTCTTCATCGGACAAACAGGCCATGCCCGTCGCCACCGGCGAGGCGATGATCGATTTCACCTCAAGATGCGCCGATCGGACGCAGAGATCGAGGTTGCGGACCGGCGATCCGTCCGCTGCCACCACATGAATGTGGACGCCCAGCCGATCAGCATGAAGGCCAAGCGGCTTCTTCACCCCCGTCAGCCCGTCAAGCGTATAGAGCGTCGGCTGTGCGTGCAGCACCATGCGTCCTGCCGGATCGATTGAATCGCGTCCCGCCGCCAGCAGCTCATCGATATCGCCCTGCTCGATCCGGTGGCCGCCCAATTCGACCTCGACTGAGGCGACATCGGACACCAGGCTGCCCGCCGAAAAGCTCACCCAGACATTCTCGATGTTCAGGCCGGCAATCCGCTCGGCCTGCTCGACGGCTTCTCGCACTGCTGCCTCGGTCGCGGCCATATCGGCGATATAGCCACGCTTGACGCCACGGCTTTCGCGCTGGCCGGTGCCAAGCACCACCAATTCGCCGCCTTCGGCCTTTTGCGCGATCATCGCCGAGACCTTGGACGATCCGATATCGAGCGCGGTGATCAACCCTTCGGGAGCCGTTTTCGCCATGATCTTATCCTTGTCTACCGCTGGCGATTGCCATGCGCGTAATCGGGAGGGGCGCATCCGCCTGGGTCGCGGTCGTGTCGGTAATCGCGCGCTGAGCCTGCTGGCCGGGCCTGCGCACCACCAGCCGGGTCGGATCGCGCATGTCGAAGCGCAGCCAGCCTTTGCCGAGCAACGCCCGCGCGCCATCAAGTTCCGCGAATTTGACCAGCGCCTTGGCCGGCTCCTCTTCGGGCAACACCAGTGTCTCGCCGGTTTCGAACACCAGGTTCCAGCGCCGGTTGCCCACCCAGGTCGCTGCCTTGACCAAAGGTCGAAGCGCGGGTGCCGCGTCCAGCAGCGCGCGGTAAGATGGGGCCTGCCAATTCGCCCCCTCGCCAATCACGCGCGGCAATTCGGGCAGTTCCTCGGCTGAAATCTGCTGCAGCGGCTCGCCATTGGCGTCGATCAGCGTCAACTGCCCCTTATCCTGCCACACCGCTGCTGGTTCGCGTTCGATGATATGGACAACCAGCTTGTCTGGCAGCCGCCGCGAAACCTGCGCATCGGCGACCCAGCCATATTTGAGCAGCTTGGCCCGCACCGCCGCCAGATCGACCAGTGGCATCGCCCGCGATTGCTGATCGAGCGCGACGGCATAGACCGCCATCGGGTTCATCCGCTTGACGCCCGTCACCTCGATCCCGCGCACGCGAAAACCGGCGCGGCCAATCTCTTCAGCAACCGCGACGCCTGCCGCCTGCGGCACGCCGAACAGGGTCGCCACGCCCAGCGCGGATGCGCCAATCACGGTCATGATCGCCACGGTCGTGATCCGCTGCAGCGTCTGCTGGCTGATCGGCAACAGCGCGATCAGCCGATCGATCGACGATGGTTTGTGGACCTTGGGCGCGCGGCGTTTGGGCTGCACGGCGCGGCGCTGGGGTGCCGGACCAGGGCGGATGGATTTATTCACAACGCTGCCTCCACGATACGCTGGACGAATTGGGCATAGCTCATCCCCCGGTGGCGCGCCTGTTCGGGTGCCAGGCTCAAGGGCGTCATGCCTGGCTGGGTGTTGACCTCCAGCAGGAATAAACCTTCTGCGCCCTGGCTGTCGTCCCAACGAAAATCAGATCGCGAACAGCCCTTGCAGCCAAGCAACCGGTGCGCTTCCAGTGCGATTGACATACAGGCGGCGGTGATCTCGTCGGGAATGGCGGCGGGATAGACATGCTCGGTCATGCCATCGGTGTATTTGGCGTCGTAATCATAAAAGCCGCTCTTGGGCTTCAGCTCGGTCACGCCCAGCGCCTCTTGCCCCAGCACTGCCGTCGTCAGCTCGCGGCCACGGATAAAGGGTTCGGCGAGCAGCTCGTCGAAAACCTGCCACGGCCCCTTGCTGCCCGGCGCGATCGGGTTGCCATAATTGCCCTCATCCGTGACGATCGCGACGCCTACGGACGATCCTTCATTGACGGGCTTGAGCACATAAGGCCGCGGCAGCGGATCGCCGGTATAAAGCGTCTCAGTCTTGACGATCCGCCCGCCCGGCATCGGGATTCCGTGCGGCACCAGCAGCAGCTTGGTAAGTTGCTTGTCGATCGCGATCACGGAGGTGGCGAGGCCCGAATGGGTGTATTTCAGCCCCATCAGATCGAGCATGCCCTGCACCGATCCATCCTCGCCAGGCGTCCCATGCAGCGCGTTGAAGACGACATCGGGTGCGGCCTCGGCCAAGCGTGCCGCAACATCACGGCCCATATCGATCCGCGTTACCCGGTGGCCATTCGCTTCCAGCGCTTCGGCGACGTTCGCCCCCGTCACCAGCGACACTTCGCGCTCAGCGGACCAGCCGCCCATCAGGACGGCGATGTGGAGGGGGACGCTCATGCAATCCTCCCCTGCAAGGGGAGGGGGACCAGCCACCGGCCGGTGGAGGGGGCTGGCCGGCAGCACAGCGCCTGAGGAAGCCCCCCTCCGTCACGCTTCGCGTGCCACCTCCCCGTTCCGGGGAGGATGTAGTGAAGGGCGGTCATACTGCGTTCCCCACCCGCTGGATTTCCCATTCCAACGTTACCCCCGAATGTGCCTTCACCCGTGCAATCACTTCGTCCCCCAACGCCTCAATATCGGCACTTGTCGCAGCCCCCAGGTTGAGCAGGAAATTGCAGTGCTTTTCGCTGACCTGTGCATCACCGATCCGCAGTCCCCGGCAACCGGCGGCATCGATCAGCGCCCAGGCCTTGTGCCCGTCGGGATTCTTAAAGGTCGATCCGCCAGTTTTAGACCGCAGCGGCTGCGATTCCTCGCGCGCAGCGGCGATGCGGTCCATTTCGGCTTGGATCGCGGCCGGATCGCCGGGCGTGCCAGCGAAGGTCGCGTCAACCACGATCGCGCCCTCAGGCAACATCGAATGGCGATAGCTATAGCCCAGCGCCTCGGCAGGCAGCGTCGCGACCTTGCCATCTCGCAGCACGACCGTGCAGGCGATAAGGACGTCCTTGGTCTCGCGCCCATAAGCCCCGCCGTTCATCCGCACGAACCCGCCGACGGTACCCGGAATGCTGCGCAGAAACTCTAACCCCGCAATCCCTGCATCACGCGCCGTCGAAGAAACAAGAATGCCCGACGTACCGCCGCCACAAGTCAGCATCGTTTTGTCGCTCTGTGTGCGCGCAAAGCTGAACGCTTTGCCCAGCCGCACCACCACACCGCGCCAGCCGCCATCGCGCACGATCAGATTGGATCCCAGCCCCAGCGGCATGACGGGCGTGGCGGGATCAAGGTTGGCGAGAAAATCGCTCAGATCCTGCACGTCCTTCGGCTCGAACAGCCAATCCGCCGATCCGCCCGACTTGAACCACACAAGCGGTGCCAGTGGTGCTTGTGGAGAAAGCTTGCCGCGCACGGATGGCATATCCACCACCGCGATCACGCCCGCACCGCCACAATCGCATCGGCGAGCCCAGCCGCCCATTTGGTGATGTCGCCCGCGCCCAGACAGATCACCATGTCGCCCGGCTGAATCGTCTCCGCCAGCGTCGTCGCGAGCGCCGCTGCATCAGCCACCACCGCCGCCGACCGATGCCCGCGCGTCTTCAGCCCAGTCACCAGCGCCTCGGCATCGACGCCCTCGATCGGCGCTTCGCCCGCCGCGTAAACCGGCGACACCAGCACCACATCGGCATCATTAAACGCCTGCTGAAATTCCTCCATCAGATTGCCAAGCCGCGAATAGCGATGCGGCTGCACCACCGCGATCACGCGGTTGGTCGCGCCTTCGCGTGCCGCCGACAGCACGGCGCGGATTTCGACCGGATGATGGCCATAATCGTCGATGATGGTAACCGCACCACCCTCCAGCGCCACTTCACCCACCTTGGTGAAGCGCCGTTTGACGCCGTCGAACTTCGCGAAACCCTGCTGGATTGTCGCATCGTCAATGCCAAGCTCAAGCGCCACGCCGATCGCAGCGAGCGCGTTCTGGACATTGTGGCGGCCCGGCATCGGCATTTCGATCCCTTCGATCGATCGCTGGCTGCCATCGCGGTGGCGGATGATCGCCTCAAACCGATTGCCACCGGGGATTGGCGTCACGTTCACGCCGCGCACATCAGCCTGCGCCGAAAAACCATAGGTCACGACGCGCCGGTCGCGGACCCGCGGGATGATCCCCTGCACTTCCGGATGATCGAGGCACAGCAAGGCCGCGCCGTAAAAGGGCACATTCTCGACGAATTCGACATAGGCGTCCTTGGCGTTCTCGAAGCTGCCATAATGATCGAGATGCTCGGGATCGATATTGGTGACGACCGCAATCGTGCCGTCGAGCCGCAGGAAACTGCCGTCGCTCTCATCGGCCTCAACCACCATCCAGTCACTCGCGCCCAATCGCGCGTTGGAGCCATAGCTGTTGATGATCCCGCCATTGATCACGGTCGGGTCAACGCCGCCGGCATCAAGCAACGCCGCGATCATGCTCGTCGTTGTCGTTTTGCCATGCGTGCCCGCCACCGCGACGGTCGATTTCAGCCGCATCAATTCAGCGAGCATTTCCGCGCGACGCACCACCGGGATGCGCCGTTCATAGGCCGCTTCAACCTCTGGATTGTCGCGCTTGATCGCGGTCGACGTCACGATCACCGCTGCATCGCCAAGATTATCGGCGTGCTGGCCGATATGGACGACAATCCCTTTGCCGCGCAGCCCGGCGATAACATAGCCCTCGGCGACGTCCGACCCTTGCACCTTATAGCCCAGATTGTGCATCACCTCGGCAATGCCAGACATGCCGATCCCGCCAATGCCGACAAAATGGATCGTGCCGATATCGGTTGCCACGCCCCTCATGCGCGCAAGTCCTGGCGCAAATGATCAAGCATAAGCCGCCTTGTCGCCGAATTTGATCGGACGGTTGAGCCCCACCATGATGTCGCTCTTGGGCGCATCAAGGCTTTCGACCAGATCGGCCAGATCGCGCGCGGCATCGGGACGACCACAGCTGCGCGCGCGGCCAGCCGCATTTTGCAGCGCCGCTGGATCAAGCCCCAATTTCTGCATCTGCTTGGCGAGTTCGATCGGCGTGAATTGCCGCTGATCGATCGTCCGCGCGCCCCCTGCCTTGGTCATTTCGCGGGCATTGGCGGTTTGATGATCATCGGTCGCGCTCGGCAACGGCACCAGGATAGCGGGCCGACCCGCAGTCGTCAGTTCGGCCAATGTCGACGCACCAGCGCGCGCGATCACCAGATGCGCCCAGGCAAGCTGTTCAGGCAAATCGGGCAGATATGTCGCCAGTTCGGCGGCAATCGACAGTTCGGCATATTTGGCGCGGACCTGATCAATATCCTCAACCCGCGCCTGATGCGTCACCTGCAAGCGACGACGAAAGCTGATCGGCAACAGCGCAAGGCCATCGGGTACCACCTGGCTCAAAATACTCGCCCCCTGGCTGCCACCCGTCACCAGCACCCGAAAAATGCCGTCCTCCTCAAGCAGGGGATAGGGCCGGGTGCGCAGCGACAGCACCGAATCGCGCACCGGATTGCCGACCAGATGGGTCTTGCCGCGCCAGCTATCCTTCAGCCGCTCGACATCGGGATAGGACGTGGCGATCGCCGCAACGCGTCCACCGACCAGGCGATTGACCCGGCCGAGCACCGCATTTTGTTCATGAACGGCGGTAGGCACGCCCAGCGCAAAAGCACCCAGCAACGCTGGATAGGCGGGATAGCCGCCAAAGCCGATCACCGCTGCCGGGCGCTGTTTGCGGAACAATCGCTTGGTCATGCTGCGACCGCGCAACATGTTCACCCCCGCCCGCGCCCAGCCGATCGGTCCCCCTGCCAACCGGCTGGCCGGCAGGATATGTGTTTCGATCCCGTCGAACAGGCCGGGGAATCGCACCCCGCGCTCGTCACTGATCAGCGCGACCGAATGGCCCCGCCGGATCAGCTCGGCCGCCAGCGCGGCGGCGGGCACCATATGGCCACCGGTGCCACCGGCAGCGAGAACGAAATGGCGTGCTTTGCTCATTGGCCGCTCCACCGGACGATATAAGGAGATCGCGTGAGGAATGGATTGCGCCGCGTAAAGGCAAGCAGCAAGCCCATTGCGACCGACAGCGCAATCATTGACGACCCGCCATAGCTGATAAACGGCAGCGTCATCCCCTTGGACGGCGCAATCCCGGTGTTCACCGCCATGCTGACCAGCGCCTGCGCGCCAAATTGGGTGGCGAGGCCAGCAGCGGCAAGCATGCGGAACGGGTCAGGCTCGTCGAGCAGTTTCACGAACACGCGCACCACGATCGCCAGAAACAGCAGGGCGATCACCGCACAGGCGATCAACCCGAATTCCTCGCCGATCACGGAAAAGATATAGTCGGTGTGCGCTTCAGGCAGCCGGAATTTCATCGCCCCGCCCCCCGGCCCGGTGCCCGTCACGCCACCAGCAGTCAGCGTCGCATAGGCCATGTCGGTTTGGTAATGGTCGATCGCCCCGCCATCGCTGCCGCGTGACAGGAAAGCGTCGATCCGAATTCGCGCGGTATCATAAAACATATATGCAGCGATAAGACCAACCGGCGCCGCCGCAACCAGGCTGCCCATCACCTTCAACGGCGTACCGGCGATCATCAGCAAGGCCAGCCAGATCACGCCAAAAATAATCGTCTGGCCCAGATCGGGCTGCATCATCAACAGCCCGCCGACCAGCGCCGTCATCGCCGCCGTAATCGGCACCACCGGCAGATCGGCTTCTTTCGCCTTCAGCGACAACAGCCAGGCCATGCTAACGATGAAAAAGGGCTTGAGGAATTCGGATGGCTGGAATTCGGAAATGCCCAGCCCGATCCAGCGCCGCGCACCATTATGCTCCACGCCGATCAGTGGCACGGCGGCGAGCAGGCAAAGAAAAACCGCCCCGCCAATCAGCGCCATCCGCCGTGCAATGGGCACGGGCAGCATCGACACGACAAACATCACCGGCAGCGACACGCCCACCCACATCACTTGCCGCCAGAAATAATAGAGCGGCTGGATATGCGTCTTGTCGCCCGAATAGCGCAACGCCGAAGCCGGGCTGGCCGCCGCCACCGCCAACAGGCCAATGGCAATCAGCAACAGCGCCAGCAGCAACAGCACGCGGTCAATATCCCAAAACCACATGCCGATCGGGCTGCGATCCCCGCGCCCGCCGCGCGGCTTGACCCGCGCCCACAGCGCTTGGCGACGGTCCGCCCGCATCGACTCTGCCGTGATGTCGGTCATGCCAGCGCCTCCACAGCAGCGCGAAAGGCATCGCCGCGCGCCTCGAAATCACGAAATTGATCGAATGAAGCGCAGGCCGGCGAAAGCAACACCGTCTCACCCGATTGCGCTTTACTGGCCGCCATCATGACCGCCCGATCCAGCGTCTCGCAATATGACACGGGTACAAGCCCGTCCAATAGCTCGTAAAATTGCTGGCCCGCCTCGCCGATTGTGTAGGCCGCACGGATATGCGGAAATCCTGGGCGACAGGCATCGAGCGAAGGCGATTTGGCGCGCCCGCCCAAAATCCAGTGAATCCCGTCAAACGCCGACAGCGCAGGGGCCGCACTTTCAGCATTAGTCGCCTTGCTGTCGTTGACGAAGCGGACGCCGTTCCTGGTCGCGACGGTTTCCATCCGATGCGCAAGGCCAGTGAAGCTCTCCAGCCCCTTGTCGATCGCCGCCTGGGGTACGCCCAGCGCCTCGCAGGCATTGATCGCCGCCAGTGCATTTTGGGCATTATGCGGCCCCTGCAGGCTCGGCCAGCGCGATTGGTCCATGCAAAAGCCGGACGCGATCTTGGTCAACTGCTCGCCGCGCGCCGACAGGCTACGCGCAATCGCGGCAGAGGGCGCGTCGAAGATCGAAATGATCGCCGCATACGCGGGCGACTGCATCGCGAACAGCCGTGCCTTGGCGGCGGCATAAGCGTCAAACCCGTCATACCGATCAAGATGATCGGGCGTGATGTTGAGCAGCACCGCGACATCGCAATCGAGGGTGAAGGTCAGATCGATCTGATAGCTCGACAGTTCCAGCACATAGACACCGCCTGCTGGCAGCGGCTCCTGCGCGAGTATGGGCAAGCCGATATTGCCGCCCATCAGGCTGGGCACGCCTGCGGTCTGCAGGATGTGGTGGATAAGCGCGGTCGTTGTCGACTTGCCGTTGGTGCCGGTGATGCCAACCACCTTATGCGGCGGCAGCGCAGCGCGCGCCTGCGCGAACAGTTCGATATCGCCGATGATAGGGACACCCGCCGCACGCGCCTTCGCGGCGATCGGGTGGCGGTTGATCGGCACACCGGGAGAGACGATGAGGCCGTCGAAACCGGTCAGATCGATGGTCTCTGGATCGGCAAAAGTCAAAAGCCCCTCCCCTTCAGGGGAGGGCTTGGGGTGGGGGCTCTCAACCGGCGCAGCGCTCGGGGACAGCCCCCACCCCCAACCCCTCCCCTGAAGGGGAGGGGCTTGAAGAAGAGCCAAACGCCGCCCCTCATCGCTATCCCACGCGATCACCTCCGCCCCGCTCGCCACCAGCGCGCGCACCGTCGCCGCGCCCGAGCGCGCTAGCCCCAGCACCGCAAAGCGTTTGCCGCGCCAGAGGTCGCTAGTGATCACCGCAATTTCAACGTCGATAGCCCGGCGAGCGCGAGCACGATCGCAATGATCCAGAACCGGATCACCACGGTCGATTCCGCCCAGCCAAGCTGTTCGAAATGGTGGTGGATCGGCGCCATGCGAAACACGCGCTTGCCGGTGCGCTTGTAGAAAAACACCTGGATAATCACGCTAAGCGCCTCGACCACAAACAACCCGCCGATGATGCCGAGCACGATTTCGTGATGCGCGACGACCGAAATCGCGCCGAGCGCGCCGCCCAGCGCAAGACTACCGGTATCGCCCATAAACACGGCGGCGGGCGGCGCATTGAACCACAAAAACGCCAGCCCCGCGCCGACCATCGCCCCGCAGAAAATCGCCATGTCGCCCGCGCGCGCCACATGGGGGATGCCGAGATATTCAGCGAATTTCGCGTTACCGGCCAGATAGGCGATGATCACAAAGGCAACGGCGGCGATAATCACGGGCATCGTCGCCAGTCCATCCAGCCCATCGGTAAGGTTCACGGCATTGCCGAACGCAACGATCGTGAAAGCGGCAAAGGCGATGTAGAAATAGCCCAGATCGATCACGGACCCGCTATAAAACGGCAAATAGAGGTGCGTGCCATTCTGGCTGGTGATGATCCAGCTTGCCACACCAGCAATCGCGAATTCACCAATCAACCGCATCCGTCCCGAAATGCCTGCCGTGCTTGCCTTGCGGACTTTGTCATAGTCATCGAGGAAACCAATCGCACCAAAACCCAGCGTCACGAACAGGCAGGCCCAGACGAACGGGTTGGTCAAATCCATCCACAACAGGATCGAAATGACCATCGATGTCAGGATCATCAGCCCGCCCATCGTCGGCGTGCCGCGCTTGGCGAGGTGAGTCTGCGGGCCGTCTTCGCGGATCGGCTGCCCCTTTCCCTGGCGCACCCGCAACCAACCGATGAATTTCGGGCCAATGATCAGTCCGATGATCAACGCCGTCGCGACAGCCCCGCCACTCCGAAAGCTCAGATAGCGCACCAGATTCAGGATGCCGGGAAAGCCGAGTTGGGCTGCGATGAAATATAGCATTATGCTTTATTGCCCCCTAGCGCCGCGACGATCGCCGCCAGCCCAACGCTATTCGATCCCTTGATGAGTACCGCATCACCGCCCGACAGCATCGTTTTCAGATGCGCCAACGCGGCTGCAGCGTCCGGCACATGGACGAAATCCACCTGCCCCTCAAGCGCGTTTGCGAGTGGCGCCATGTCCGCGCCGACCAAAATTGCGACACTGACGCCAGCCGCGATCACGGGCTCGGCGAGGCCGGCATGAAAGTCAGCGCTGGCCATCCCCAGTTCGCCCATTTGGCCGAGCAATGCGACCCGTCGACGGACGGGTTCCTTGCCAAGACCGGCAAGCGTCGCGCGCATTGATGTCGGATTCGCATTATAGCTTTCGTCGATCACAAGCGCCGTTTCGCCACCACCGACATCAACCAGGAAGCGCGCGCCCCGCCCGGCCAGCCCGCCCAAGTCGGCCAGCGCCAGCCCGGCCACGGCGACATCGCCCCCGGCCGCCTCAACCGCCGCCAGCACCGCCAGCGCGTTAGACACAAGGTGGCTACCGGGCTGACCAACCGTGAAGCTCAATTCGCGCGCCAATAATTGCGCGGTAACAAAGGTGCCGCCGGTTGGCGTGCGCATCGTTTCCAGCGCCCGCACATCGGCGCCGTCCCTGCTGCCAAACGTCACGATCCGCGCACTTTGTGCCTGCGCCGCCGCGATTAGTCGCGCGCGGTGGACATTATCGAACGGGATGATCGCCGTGCCGCCGGGCTCAAGCCCCTCGAATATCTCAGCCTTGGCGTCCGCAATCCCCGCCTCGTCCTTGAAAAATTCGATATGGACCGACGCCACCGTTGTGATGATCGCCACATGCGGGCGCACGAAGCGGGTCAGCGCTGAGAGTTCACCGGCATGGTTCATGCCCATTTCCAGCACCGCAAATCGGCACTCCGCCGGCATGCGTGCCAGGCTGAGCGGCACGCCAGTGTGGTTGTTATAGCTTTTCACCGAACGATGAACTTGCCCGGGCACGCCACGGTCGAGCGCGGCGAACAAAGCCTCTTTAGTGCCCGTCTTGCCGACCGATCCGGTCACGCCGATGATCGTCGCCTGGGTCCGCGCCCGCGCCGCGATGCCGAGCGCCTCAAGCGCCGCCATCGTATCCCTGACCAGCACATGCGGATGCGCGACGGGCGTGCTCACAATCGCCCCGGCGGCACCCCGCGCAAAGGCCTGATCAAGATAAAGATGCCCGTCGGTCGCTTCGCCCTTCAGCGCGATGAACAGATCGCCGGGGCCCACTTCGCGCGAATCAAAGGTCACGCCATCGGCGGCAAAATCGGCCGAAGCCCTGCCCCCAGTCGCTGCGGCAATTGCGGCAGATGTCCAGAGCGGCCCGGTCACTGCGCGCACTCCCGGGCGACACTGACATCGTCGAACGGCAGCACCAAATCACCGACAATCTGGCCCTGTTCATGACCTTTACCAGCAATCAGCACGATATCGCCGTCGCGGGCATCGGCGATGGCGGCGGCGATGGCCTCGCGCCGTCCGGCAATATCGCTCGCGCCCGGCGCGCCAGCCATGATCTGCGACCGGATCGCCGCTGGATCTTCGCTACGAGGATTATCATCGGTGACGATCACCAGGTCGGCGAGCCGCGCCGCGACGTCGCCCATTGGCGCGCGCTTGCCCGAATCGCGGTCACCGCCTGCCCCAAATACCAGGATCAGCCTGCCCGCTACATGGGGTTTCAGCGCCATAATCGCCGCCTCGATGGCATCGGGGGTATGCGCATAATCGACATATACCGGCGCACCACTGGGCGTAATCACGGCACGTTCCAGCCGTCCGCGCACCGGCTGCAACCGCGCCAGCGCCATCAGCGTCGCCTCGACATCGCCGCCGGTAGCGATCACCAGCCCCGCCGCCGTCAAGGCATTGGCCGCCTGATACGCCCCGATTAGCGGCAGGTTGACCTTGTACTGCTTGCCCCCGGCGTCGATCACCAGCCCCTGGCCCAGCAACGTTGGATCGCGCGACACCAGGCGCAGGCTTTCGCCCTTTTCGCCAATCGTGATCAGCTTGTTGCCCCGCTCGCGCGCCAAATCGATGACGCGCGCCGAATAATCATCATCCGCCCAAACGACAGCCGTGCCATCGGTCGCGAGAACTTCAGTGAACAGCCGCATTTTGGCAGTGAAATAATCCGCCATGTCACGGTGATAATCCAGGTGATCGCGGCTCAGATTGGTGAAGGCCGCCGCCTGCACCGGTAGCCCTTCGGTGCGATACTGCGACAGGCCGTGGCTCGATGCCTCGAACGCCAGATGCGTCACGCCCTCGCGCGCCAGCCCGCCGACATTGGACAGAAAGGTGACGATATCGGGCGTCGTCAACCCGGTGACCACGCGATCATTGGCGGTGGTGACGCCCAGCGTGCCGATTGACGCGGCATGATGGCCCAGCATCCGCCAGATCTGCCGGGTCATTTCGACAATGGAGGTTTTGCCGTTGGTCCCGGTCACCGCGACAGCGGTTGCAGGAAAGGGTGCAAAAAACTGCGCGGCCAGCGCCGCAAAGGTCGCGCGCGGATTGTCGGTGGCGATATGCACCGCGCCGTCGACGGGCACCTGTGATCGCGCCACCACGGCGATCGCGCCGGCGGCGATCGCGGCAGGCACATAATCCTCGCCGTTTACCCGCATGCCTTCAAAGGCGCCAAAGATCGTGCCCGGCGCGACCTTGCGGTGATCGATCGCAAAACCGGTGATGGTGCGGGCATCATCCCCGCCGATCAGCGCGCCCAGCTTCATTCGGGATCGCCCGGATTTTCACCCGGCGCATGCCACAGCAACGGAGTGAGTTCGGACACGTCCACATCGCGGCGCATATCGGGCATCACCCCCAGCATCTGGCCAGTGCGCGCAATCACTCGGCTGACGACAGGGGCAACCGTCCAAGCCGCCGTCGTCTGCCCCTGCGATTGCGCATTGGCGACGGGCGAATCAAGCATGGCGATCACCACGTACCGGGGTGCGTCCATCGGGAAGGCAGCAGCGAAGGTCGAAACATTGCGACTCCGCGAATAGCCGCTCTTCATTGCAATTTCAGCAGTGCCGGTTTTGCCGCCCACCCGGTATCCCGGTGCTTCGCCCTTGCGCCCGGTGCCGTCGAGCACGACCAGCCGCAAAAGCTGGCGCATCCGGTCACTCGTCGCCTGGGCAATCACGCGGCGCCCCTCGCTGGCCTTGCCCGGCGCGACCCGCATCAGGGTCGCCGGCCGCCAGATTCCCCCATTGACCAGAGCGGCATAGGCGCTGGCCAGATGCAGCGGGGTCACCGCAATCCCGTGGCCATAGCCGCTGGTCATCACGGACACCCGCGCCCAGTAACTGGGCCAGAGCGGGCGCTGTTTCTCCCGCAATTCAATATCGGGGCGGGTATCGAAGCCGAGTTTGCGGAACATCGCCTGCATCCGATCAGCCCCCAGTTCATCAGCGATCCGGGCGGTCACGATGTTCGACGAATGAACCAGCGTTTCGGGAATATCCAGATAGCGGCGCTGCGGGTGATCATCCTTAATCTGAAACCGGCCGATCTTCAGCGGCGCACGCGCATCAAAGCGGCGCGACATTGAGGTGGCGACCCCTGAATCGATCGCCGCCGCCATCGTTATCGGCTTGAAGGTTGATCCCAGTTCATAAACCGATTGGGTAACATTGTTGCGCAGCCCGTCCTGCGACGCGCCGCCCACCTTGTTGGGATTATAGGCGGGGAAAGACACCATCGCGATCACTTCGCCGGTGTGGACGTCCAGCATGACGCCCGCCGCGCCCTTTGCCTTGAAGGACAGCATCGCGTTGCCAAGCTCGCTCTCAAACGCCGCCTGGGCGCGCGAATCGAGCGACAGGGCAATGGGCGTCGATCGTTCGATCGGGTTGGTCAGCGCGCTCTCAAGCGTGCGCTCCATCCCGCTGACCCCCACGCCATTGGCATCCAGAAAGCCAATCGCATGCGCGGCCATGCTCGATTGCGGATACAACCTTTCGGGCTCGCGCGCGAAATCAACGGCGGGCTCCCCCAGCGCATTCACCGCCTTGACCAGCTCCGGCATCGCCCGGCGCTGCAGAAAGAAGAAATTCGCGCCCGACCGGAGCCGCGCCAGATACCAGGCGCGGTCATGCTCGGGGATGAGCGCTGCAAACTTGCCGGCGAGCAGTTCAGGCGAATTGACCAATTTGTTCGGGTGAATGCCGATCGACCAGGCATCAATCGTGCGGGCAAGCGGCGCGTTGTTGCGATCGACAATATCACCGCGCAACGGCACCAGCGCAGCGGCCCCGGCACGGGTCGTCGCGGGTTCGGCAAAGGCGGCCAGAAGCGCCAGGCGCAACAGGATCAACGCCACTCCGGCGGCAATCATCAACATCAGCATCATCAGCCGCACCGGCGCAACCACCGTCATCGGGTGGCGCTGGCCAGTCAGCCGACGCGGTGCGACGGGTCTGGCGACCAGGACGCTCAACGGGCGCCGATCGCTTCAGCGCGCGCGCTACTGACCAGATCGCCGATCGTCGAATCGCTCAACAGCTTGCGATCGAGCATCGCAATCGTCGCCCCACGCTGGCCACCCAGGTGCGGCTGAACCGTCGCAACGCTGGCCAATATCGTCCGGCTAGGCTGGGCAACCGGGGCGATTGGCGCGGTGGCGGGTTCGGGCGCTGGCGCGATCGCCTCAACGGCACGCGGGGCAGCGGGCACGATATAGGACGCAACCTGACCATGACCTGCCTGGCCAAGCGGCGCCTGCAAATCGATTGAGGCAAGCGTCGCTTCGTCGGGCACGAACTGGTCTGAACCAGGCGCCGTCAGGGCAAAGACATCGCCATTCCAGCGTTCAAGCTGGGCGAGATTGGCGCGGGTATCAAATTCGGTTTCCAGCGCGCGGATATCGCGTTCGGCCAGAAAAATCTTTCGATTGGTATCGGCCACACGCTTGCGCTCTGCCGCCACCTGGAGCGACACCAGATAGAAGCCGAGCACGACGATGACGCCGCTCAAGAACCAACCCAGCCCACGCAACCGATACGCCGCCGTCATGCTGTCTCTCCCTTTGGCCATGGCGCAGCAGCGGTCCGCTGCGCCACCCGCAATGTTGCCGATCGCGCCCGCGGGTTGCGGGCAATTTCTTGCTCATCAGCGCGCACCGCGCGGCCGACGGTTTCAAAGCTTGGCGCGGCCTTGGCGGCGACTTGTGGCAAATGCCGCGATCCACCGGGCAACGCGCCGCTGCGTTCGCGAAAAAAGCGTTTGACCAGGCGGTCCTCCAAGCTGTGAAAAGTCACCACGGCCAACCGGCCACCCGGCTTCAGCACCCGTTCCGCTGCCGCCAGCCCATCGGCCAGCTCACCAAGTTCGCGGTTCAGGTGAATACGGATCGCTTGAAAGGTGCGCGTCGACGGGTCCTTCTTGTCATGCGGGCGATACCCCAATGCGCGGCGCACCACGGTGGCGAGATCGAGCGTCGTCTTGAGCGGGCGGGCAGCGACGATCGCACGAGCAACGCGGCGGGCGCGCGGTTCCTCGCCAAACTGGTGGAGCACATCGGCAATCTCTTCCTCATCGGCTTCGTTGAGGAATTCAGCCGCACTGGTGCCCGACTGACTCATCCGCATGTCCAGCGGGCCATCAGCCTGGAAGGAAAAACCGCGATCAGGCTGGTCGAGCTGCATCGACGACACGCCGATATCCATGACCACACCGTCAACCGGCACGGCATCGCGCTGCGTCAGTTCGGCCTCGATCGCCGAAAATACCGCATGGACCAGCGTCAAGCCGCCGTCCGCCGCCTCAGCCAGCTCCTGACCGCCAGCAATCGCATCGGGATCACGATCGAATGCGATCACCTGCGCACCGCCAGCCAGCATCGCGCGCGTATAACCGCCAGCACCAAAGGTCGCGTCGACATGGCGCTCACCCGGCATGATCGCCAATGCGGCGATCACGTCATCAAGCAACACGGGCACATGCGGCGCCGTCACAATTTTTCCCCGCGTTCGCCAAGGAAATGGACGACCATGTCCTTCATCATGTCGGTGGCGCGCGGCGACGCCATCAGCATGGCCGGGTCCCAGATTTCGAAGTGATTGCCGAGCCCGTAGAAAAAGGCATATTTGCCAATCTTCACCCGGTTGCGCGGCCAGCTGGGCAGGATGAAGCGGCCGCTCGCATCAAAAGCCAGCGTATCAACCGCCATACCGCCGCGCAGAATCACGTCATTCGGCGCGCCATCGGGACCGGCATGATCGCGCGCGCGCGCTTCAAGATCAGCAAAGCGCTGGGCACCATAAGTGATGTCGAAGCCAATCAGGCAATGGTCGCTCTCATGCACGCCGACCACGACATAGAGCGAGTCCTTGGGATCGGGGCCGGCTGGGTTGCGGGCGATCAGCGTTGCGCGCAGCGACGACGGGATCGCGACGCGCCCCTTGTCGTCGACCTGCTGCAGCGCATAGCCCTGATAAATGCCCTTGATCGACACGCCCACCTCGTTCGTGGCGCGCACAGCTCTCTTATTCTGCGAAGTGGCATTTTTACCGCCCGCAGCTCCTGGAATCGCCAACAAGAGAGCCCGCCCCTGTTAACCAAAGGTCTAACAAGGGCGTGGTTGGGATGCAATGGGAAATTCGGGGAATTCGCGGGAAACTAGGCGAACCTCGGGGAACTACTGGTCAAGGCGGGCCGCCATTACTGTCAATGTTCTTAATTTGTTCTGGTAATTCGTGGTTAATCATGGCCGTATTTGGCGCACACACCCCTGCGGAACGCGCCGATTCCCGGCGCGTGGGGCAAATTCCCCAATCAGTTCCGGCGCTGACCGGCATCATTTCTGCTCAGGATAATTGGGGGCGGGCGTGGTGGTGTTGAGCGCCTCGGTCTCGGCGCTGGGCGCAACGCCCAGCTCGGCCAACGGCTCCTTGACGGGATCGGTTACATTGTCGGCCGGGCTGGTGAGATTGGCAGCCAATGGTGGCCGGACGCCATCGGCAATGGTGACCGGGACCGGCTCTCTGCTCGCCGAACTGAAGATTGCGCTCGCCAGTCCGATTAACAGCATGACAAAGGCAAGCCCCGTCATGCCGACCTTGACCCGCTGTATCGCCTGAGACGGTTCCTGCGCGCTTTTCATACCAACCCCAAAGCTAGCGGAGTCGGCAGCATTTGTCGAACACCGGGGTGAAACCGGTAGCATCAAGGCGTAAATTTATGGATGCGAGCGATCGAGCGTCGCGAAGGCGGATCATTACCTTACCCGATCGCAACAGAGCAAAGCCAATGCTGCGCCCAGACTTGCAGCCGTCACATGAGTATGGCAGCCAGGTGCGCTATCTGGTTGATCAGGTTGAGGGGTGATAATCATGAAATCACAGATGTTTCGGGTGGCTGTTGCGACCGTTATGGTTCTATCGGCGCCCGCTATAGCGCAAACAACCCCACTTCGCTTGTCGCCGGCCCAAGCTGTGATCAACGCCGCCGAGATGCCGGCTGGTATCGGGGGCGTGTTCGAGATGGTCGTGCGGGCAACCGGACGACAGAATGGGTTTTTATACCTGAACTCAGAGGCAGATTACCGCGACCCGAGAAACCTGACGATCGTGGTGACTCCCTCTTTGGAAAAGGAACTCAGCGACCGACTTGGCGGTCCCGTTGACACGGCCGTCCTGAAAAAAGTGATCGCGGTGAGGGGCATTGCCCGAAAAACGAGGATCGACTTCACGGCGGACGGTCGCCCGACCGGCAAATATTACTTCCAGACCCATTTGCGTATCAGGTCCGCGCGCGACCTAACCGTTGAAGGGGAACGCCCCATGCCGTGATCGGTGCCCCGCTCTTTTGCGTCATGGCCGCCGCTGAGAAAGCGCACAAAGCCCTTAGAGACCGGCATATCGAGCGAGACCAAAGGGCTAGAGCGTGATGACGATAGGTCGCTTCAACGATATACCCGTTCGGGCTGAGCGAAGTCGAAGCCCACGCGCTTCGCATGCCCTTCGACTTCGCTCAGGGCGAGTCATCAGACTCTAATTTATATAGCCGCAACCGGTGTCGGCACCACCAGCCCTTTCGCCGCCAGCCAGGCCGGATTGTAGAGCGTTGATAAATAACGAAAACCTGTGTCGCACAGGATCGTCACCACGCGCTTGCCCGGCCCCAGATCGCGCGCCAGCCGCACTGCACCAGCAATGTTGATCCCCGATGACAGACCCAGGCAGAGCCCCTCTTCATCGAGCATCCGGCGCACCCATTCATAACCCTCGGCATCTGAAATCCGGTATTGCGTGTCGATTGGCGCGCCTTCCAGATTGGCGGTGATCCGCCCCTGCCCGATCCCTTCGGCGACCGATGACCCTTCGGACTTCAGTTCGCCATGCGCGTAATAGGCATAGAGCGCCGCGCCGTGCGGATCGCTGAGTGCAATCGTCACCCGCTCGTCCTTGCTCTTTAGCCCCATGCCAACGCCCGCGATCGTGCCGCCCGTCCCCGCTGCACATGTAAAGCCGTCAATCTGCCCGTCCATTTGCGCCCAGATTTCCTCGGCAGTGCCCATGATGTGGGCGCGGCGGTTGGCGATATTGTCGAACTGATTTGCCCACACCGCATTGGGCGTTTCCTCAGCAATCCGGCGCGACTGGTGGACGAAATGGCAGGGATTGGAATAGGGACAGGCCGGCACCAGCACCAATTCCGCCCCCAGCGCGCGCAGCGTGGCCATTTTCTCCTGGCTCTGCGTATCGGGCATCACGATGATGGTCTTATAGCCCTTGGCATTGGCAACGAGTGCCAGCCCGATCCCGGTATTGCCTGCCGTGCCCTCCACGATCGTACCGCCGGGCGCTATCGCGCCGCGCGCCTCGGCATCCTCGACGATATACAGCGCTGCCCGGTCCTTTACCGACGCGCCAGGATTGGCGAATTCGCACTTCGCGAAAATCTCGCCGCCGCTGGCCGCACTGGGGCCGGCGAGCCGAACCAGCGGGGTGTTGCCAATCAGGGCGAGGCTATTGGGGATCGTTGTCATGGCGCCATCAATGGCGACGCGAGCCGCGCGCTGCAACCCACCGAAACTGTCGATCGGCCAACAACCACTATCGAACGCCCGCTATCGCGAAGCCACCCCCGCCGCCGCCAGATGCCCGGGCAGCCGCCCGCTCAGCCACAGAAAAAACATCCGATAATCGCTCACCAGCGACCAGAGCGGATAGGTGAAGGTGGCCGGCCGGTTCTTCTCCACCGCGAAATGCGCGGGCCAGGCCATGCCATAGCCGGCCAGCGGCACCAGTGCCCACCACCATCCGCCCAGCACGATCGCTAGGCCCGCAAAGCCGAAGGTCATCGCCGTGCCGATATAATGCAGCATACGGGTTTCCGGCTTGGCGTGCTCGCGCAGGTAAAAGGGCCAGAATTCGGCATAGCTGGTGATCGCTTTCGTGCTCATTTCGGGCGTCCCGAAAAGCCAGCGGCCTGGCGCAGCTCGTCGGCGTTCATCAGCGCGCCGTCGCTCATCACCCAGACAGTGCGTCGCATCGCGCCGATATCCTTTGATACATCGCCATCGACCAGCACCAGATCGGCCTCCTTACCGACCGTGACTGATCCCGTCGCCTTATCGGCACCGACCAATCGGGCGGGCATGATGGTTGCGGTCTGGAGCGCTTCGCCGGGCGTGAATCCCGCTTGTACGTACAGCTCCAGTTCGCGCACGATTTCCAGCCCGCTGCCATCGGTGCCCGCGACGATCGGCACGCCAGCGTCGTGCAATGCCTTCACCAGCGCCACCAGCTTGGCAAAGCTCGCGCGCCAATCGGCCCGCGTCACGCCCGCCGGCGGTTGGAACCCGCCAGCGCGAAAGCCACGCTCCACCGCTGGCGGCATGGTGCCAACATAGGGCGCATAAGACGGCGACAGATCGCCATTTTCAGGCACGTAAAGCCCCTCAAACACGCCCAGCGTGGGATCGACGACGGTCTTTTTCGCCGCCATCAGCTTGATCAGCGACTTCATCGGCTCGGCGTTGAGGTCGACATCTTTGGCGTATTTGCCGGGCCCATAGAATCGCTGGATGCCGTTATCCACATTCACCACTTCATCGGGCAGCGCCTGCATCATCACGAAGTTGATATGGGTGATCTCATCATAACCGCCCGCGATCACTTCGGTCGGCCGCAGCGACGCGGGGATATGGCCGTGAACATGAAGGCTAAGCTGCTTGGCCTCCTTAATCGCTGGCCACAGCCATTCTGGCTTCATCGAGGTGTAGAATTTGACGGCGGTAAAGCCGTTTTCCTTCGCGCGCCGCACCGCCGCAATCGCTTCGTCAGCGGACCCGACGCTGATCCCGCCCTGCGCCTGCAGCGGCCCCTTGCCGTCGATCAGTACCGATGAATAGACCGTCGGGAACAGCAATTTGCCCGCCGCGATCTGTTGGTTGCGCAATAATGTCGGCTGGATATCGGCGCCAGGATTGCGCGCGCTCGTCTCGCCCTGCGACAGCAACTGCAAACCCGTCAGATCGGAGCCAACATGCATGTGCGCGTCCCAGATACCAGGGGACAGCGTCTTGCCCTTCCCGTCGATCACGCGGGCGTTGGCAGGCAGCTTCACCGTCGCCGCAGCACCGACCACGGTGATCTTGCCCTTGTCGGTAACCACGGTCTGGTCGTCGATGAACTTGCCCGTTAGCGCATCGAACAGCTTCACATGCGTGAAAGCGACCGGCACTGGCGACACCGTGCCAAAGCGCGCTTTGTACGCCGGATTGCGCGCGGCCAGCGCGTCAATCTGCGCCTTTTGGAGCTTGAGCATGTCGCCGATATAGGCGTCAGGCAACAGCGCAATGCCATTCACGAAGCCGAAAAAGGTGCCGTCGGCGTTCATCACTACGGGGATCGGCTCGTTTGAAACGCCTTCGAGCGTCCAGACCGTCACCGTCTTGGCGGTCGCGCCGCTGCCGACCGCGACATCGACCAGCTTTTCGAGCCGCGCCACCCCGCCCGGCAGCAACGGCACCTGCCGCCCCGGCGCCTTCATGATCGCTTCGACGAAATAGGCGTTGGCCGCAAACGGCCCCCCAAAGCTGGCATATTGCGCCTTGCCGTCATAGGCCGCGCTGCCCTTGTCGATCGGCGACTGCCAGGTCGCGGTCCCGTTGGTGATCGCGAAAGTCTCCGCCGAATCGCCATTGGGGGTAAAGCCGCGAATGACGATCTTGTCGGGCTGGCCATTGGCGGCGGTGTGGATCACCTCATCCTGCTCGAACACCTGCCCGCGCAAGTTCATGCTCTCACGAAACGCAAAACTTCCATCGGCGAGCCGCCACACTGCCGCGCTGCCATGTTCGCCCGCCGCCGAAACGATCTTGAACTTCTGCGCATCGGCTGGGGGCACGAGCAATTGCTCCTTGGGAAGCTGGGCAACGGCCGGGACGGCTGCCCAGACCAGGCTGATGGCTGCACTGGCTGCCAAGATGGTGATGCGACTCGTCATCAATCTGCTCCCCCCAAAGGTGTGTGACTCATCTACCACACGACCTGCCGGCTGCAAGCAAGCTTTCCGGCCATCGTGCGACCTATCCCCCCGGTCCCGTCAGGTCTTTCGCTGCCGCCTATGTCTGCTTCTTAGGCCGCAACGCCCGCTCAATTCGCTGCGCCTTTCATCGCGCTTGGCCTTGTCGACGCCCATAACCGACGCCCCTGCCCGCCCACATAACCTGCCGGTGGACGGGTCGATCGAACGATTTCATGATTTGGTTGAAACGCGTCCACACGTCAGAAATCATTCAAAACAATAGCATAGCACCGAACGATTCAGTATGAACCTTCGGCACGGCTCAACGACTTATTTGGGTGACCTGATGGCAAAGCATCTGTGGTGGTGGGTTGCGATATTGGCATGCGCAACCATTTCAATGCCATCTCAGAGTCATATGCCACCATCTCTCGCGATAGCGCAGCAAGGTGACGGAACCGAACCGACCGCTCCCGAAAAACTCGGTGAACCCGACATCGTCGTCAGCGGCCTCATCAATAGAAAAAAGGGCCCCTGGAAGCGTGCGGAGGCCGAACACGTTATCGTTATCGCCCAAAACAGCGTTGATGAATTGAGAAGAATAACGCGAAATGTAGAAAGCCTCCATTATTTGCTGTCGAGGCTTTATCGCCGTGGCGACACGTCTGACGTTACCAAAAAAGTCGAAATTACATTATTTGACCCATCGACAAAGCTTTCCGATCTGGGGATCGCCGATATATCGGCAAAAAGCGGATATTATCCATCAGGATTCTCAAGCCCAGCTTACTATACAGCAGGTGAGAATGGGCCAATTCTAACGATCGTCCAGAAATATCAGTTGATTGATCTCAACACGCAGAAAGCATATAATGAAGAATGCGACGACCGTCACGCAGCGGGAGAAATAGGACCGTGCCCTGAACCATTTTATTTCCCCATCACAAGGGAATGGGAGGCGGAACTTTACGCGCTATATACGCAACATTTTATCAATACATATCACCCGCTGGTCTATCCAAGCTGGTATGTTGAAAGTATCGGCGCCTTATTTTCAACTGCCGATATTCATAGAAATGGGTCGATAAATTATGCACGGTATCCAACGCAGTATAAGCAATTTTTCAGATCATATGAAAATTTAAATGTCGCTGACATTCTTACTGGTAAATACATCACTATAGGCCGAGAAAAATCGCGCTGGACTCCATACCACGCTTGGCTGGTCGCTCATTATTTCGTTTATTCAAAACTTAAACCCGAACGTGCCGCGCAGTTTCGCCAGTATATGGGTGATATCAGCCGCGGCAAACCAATGGCTGAAGCCGCAACTGTGTTTGGCAATTTGTCGAAGCTGCAACGGGAAATCCTTTCTTATTCCAGGTCCGACTTTTATTTCGCCCAGGCCAAGCCGCCAGCGAACCCGATTGGCGAGCCAGTGATCACGCCATTGTCCCCCGCCGCCGCGGCTCTGATTGCCGCGAAAATCGAACTTGGCGCGCGGCTTGCTGCGCAACCGATCGCTGCCGGATCTGCCCTGCCTGCACCCACACTGGTCGACGCGCAGCGCAGCGTCGATTGGCTGGCGCGCGTACGCGGTGTGGCTGATCTCTATAGCGATGGCGATACGCTTGCGTTTGCCGCCGAGGCAGAGTGCCGGGCTGGCAACCCTGACAGGTGCCTCGCCTATGCCGAACGGGCGCTGGACAAGGCACCGAATAATGTTCTTGCCCTGACGTGGAAAGGGGTCGCGCTGACGGACAAGGCCGTTAGCGCCCCCGTCGCAAATCAACCGGCAACGCTTGCCCTTGCGCGCATGGCCATCCAGCGGGCGATCGCTCTTGACGGCCAATCGCCTCTCCCCCGGATTGCCTATTTCCAAAGTTTCACCAAATTGGGCGTACGTGTTCCAATGGATGCCATGGCTGGATTGGTCGACGCAATTCGGCGCGTGCCAGCCGCACCGAAGCCGCGCCTTTATCTTGGCGAAGAACTGGTTCGCCAGGGCGAGATCAAAGCGGCGCGCCAGGTCCTGCATACCGTGCTCTATGCTCCCTATGAGTCGCCCGAAAGGACCGGCGCAAGGGCCTTATTCGCGATGCCGCCCACAGGGGCGGGTTCGGGAAACTGATAGCCCGATGCCGGCGGCCACACGCCGCTGGCGGCCCTTTCCTCCGCGGCGTCGTTCCGCTATGTTCTTTAGATGTTCTCGGCAGATGCCCTTACCGATTTCGTTTCCGCAGGCTCCACCCCCGGGGCGTCTCCACAGGAGCAACGGCGCCCCGTACCTTCCGAATCCTTACACACCGGCGCTAGGGAAAATCTGACCCTACCCCCGCGTCCGCTTCGCTGGCTGTTCCTCGATCTCAACAGCTATTTCGCCAGCGTCGAGCAGCAATTAAACCCGGCGCTACGCGGCAAGCCCATTCTGGTCGCGCCGGTCGATAGCGACACCACCGTCGCCATCGCCGCCAGCATTGAAGCCAAGCGGTTCGGCATCAAAACCGGCACGCCCGTATGGGAGGCGAAACGGCTGTGTCGCGATATTATCGTCACGCCGGCCCGGCATGACAAATATGTCGAGTTTCATGAAGCGATCATCGCCGAAATCTGGCGGCACATTCCGGTGACCAAAGTCTGTTCGATTGATGAGGTCGCCTGCCGCTTGCTCGACAATGAAAACAGCGTGGCTGCGGTGACGGCACTGGCCCACCGCATCAAGGCGGGTATCCGGACCAATATCGGCGATTGCATGACCAGCTCGATCGGCGTCGCGCCCAATCGACTGCTCGCCAAGCTGGCATCAGACATGATGAAGCCCGATGGGCTGATCATCCTGCATGCCGAAACCCTCCCCCACCGGCTCTATGACATGCCCCTGCGCGACATTGCCGGAATCGGCGCGAAAATGGAGCGGCGGCTGGCGCAGGAGGGGATCAACGATATCCGCCAACTGTGTGAGCGCCGCCCGCGCGACGCGGGCAATGCCTGGGGCGGCACCAATGGCGATCGGCTCTGGTATCTGCTCCACGGCGTCGATCTCCCCGAAAAACCAACGCAAAGTCGCACGATCGGGCACAGCCATGTGCTGTCGCCGGGCAAGCGCGGGCTGGAACCGGTCCGGCTCACAGCACGCCGACTCGCGCTGAAGGCCGCGAGCAGACTGCGGCGCAAAGGCTATCGCAGCCGATTGCTGGTGCTCCATGGCAAGTTTGAGGACGACAAGAGCAATTGGCGGGTAGCAACGAAATTGCCCGCGACGCAGGACAGTTTCGTGATCCTCGCCGCGCTTGATGCGCTGTTTCCGCAATTAGCGGCGGCAGGGCGCAAGCGGGGTGGCGGATTTCAGCTGCGGATGGTTGGCGTCACCCTTGGCGAGATCGAACCGGTTGCAGGCGAACAGCAATCGCTTTTTGCGCATCTCGATCCCGATGACCCACTGGCCCGTGAAACGCGCGGCCTCGCGCTCAGCCGTGCGATGGATTCGATCAATGAAAAATTCGGCCGCCATGCCGTGTCGGTCGGCCCAATCCATGGCGGCCGCATCGATCGAGTCGGCACCAAAATCGCCTTTGGCCGCATTCCAGAGGCGCATGAGTTCCACGAATAAGCATGGCGGTCACGCGACGATTTCATGACAAAAATATTGCAACGCAAAAGCGAAAGTCGGCAGAAAATATGGCCTCTTGACGAAACTTACTGCGTACGCGAAGCATTTCGACGCTATGAAAAAAACCCTCCTCATCGCCGCCGTCGCTCTGCTGGTTTTCCCGCTCGCGGCATGTGAACAAAAGCCCGAAACGGTGACCGATCAGGCACCCGATCCGCAGGCCGAGGCGCTGGCAAAAGCGCCAAAGGTTGTCCTGCCGCCGTCAATCAAGGCGACAGTCACCTTTCGGTGCAAGGATCACAGCCTTGCCATGGTCGATTTCTTCTCGGGCAATATGCAGGTCAATTTGCGCGGCCAGCGCGACGATGCACCGATCAAGCTGACCGCAGAAAAGGCAGGCGATCCCTTTGTTGCCGATGGCTATTCGCTGACCGGCACGCCCGACGCGATCACGCTGGCTCAACCTGGCAAGCCCAGCCAGACCTGCAAGAAGTAAGAACAGCACCACATTCCGGCATCATCGCCGCATCAAGATTTGGGCCGGGGTTCAGCGAACCACCGGCCCTATTTCTGTGCAGGCACCGCAATGGGTTGCGCCCGCGCGCTTGGTTGGGCACGATGGCTTGCCAACCACGGAGGATGAAAGCCCCTTGGCGACTATTGCGATCTACAGCCTGAAAGGCGGCGTCGGCAAAACGACGCTTTCCGTTAATCTTGCCTGGTGCGCAGCGATGCTATCGGCGCGCCGCACCTTGTTGTGGGACCTTGATCCACAGGCCGCCTCCACCTTCATGCTCACCGATCGCAAGACCAAAGATCAGGCGCAATCAATCTTCACCAAGGATGTCGATCCGGCCAAGCTGGTCCGCAAGACCGCGATAGAACGGCTCGATCTGATCGGCGCGGATTCGTCGCTGCGTGGCCTCGACGTGCTGTTTCATGAAATCGACAAGAAAAAACTGCTGACGAAATTGCTGGCGTCCGTCGGCAAACATTATGATCGCGTGCTGCTGGATTGCCCGCCGGGGCTGACCGAAACAAGCGATCAGGTGATGCGCGCAGCCGACCTTATCGTCGTGCCCGTCATCCCCTCGCCCCTGTCAGAGCGCGCCTATGCCGAAGTGGTCGATCAGCTCGGCAAACGCGCGCAGCTGATGCCCGTGCATTCGATGGTCGACAAGCGCCGCAAGCTGCATGGCGAAGCGCTGGCCCGTCATCCCGATTGGCCAGTCATCCCGATGGCGAGCGTGGTCGAATCGATGACAGTGCGCCGCGCCCCGGTCGGCAGCTTCGCGGCAAAATCGCCCTCGGGCCAGGCCTTTGCCCAGCTCTGGCAGATCATCGAGAAGCGGTTGGCAACCCCGGCCAGCAAAGGCTGACAGCACCGAAACGGATGACGAGTCTCGATCCCAAGCTGGTGCTGGGCGCCTATGCGGTTGGCGTTTTCCCGATGGCCGACCATCGCACTGCGGACAGCGTCTATTGGGTTGAGCCAAAGCGGCGGGCGATCCTGCCGCTGGATGGATTCCATCTGTCGCATTCGCTGAAGAAGGCGGTGGTGGGGGATCGCTATCGCGTCACGGCCGACACCGCATTTGCCGACATCATCGCGCTGTGCGCCGATTCGGCCGTCGATCGGCCCGATACATGGATCAATCCCGCGATCGAGGCGGTTTTTACCGAACTGCACCACAGGGGATATGCCCATTCGATCGAATGCTGGGACGATGATCAGCTGGTCGGCGGGCTGTATGGACTGGCCCTGGGCCGTGCCTTTTTCGGCGAAAGCATGGTCAGCCGCGCGCGCGATGCGTCAAAGGTGGCGCTGGCCTGGCTGGTCGCGCGGCTGCGCGCCGGCGGTTTCACGCTGCTCGATTGCCAGTTTCAAACCGATCATCTCGCCTCGCTCGGCGCAACCGAGATTAGTCGGCGCGATTATCTCGGGCTGCTGTCCGCTGCTGTCGATGGCGCTGTCGCGGGCGCGCTTGGCGCTGCTGCGGTTTCGGCGGGGGTCGCCTCGCCATCCGAACTCGCCGTCGGCGACTTCTTTGCGCTCGATCGGCTCGCGCCAGAAACCGCTTCGCCGCCCTCGGGGAAGCGCATTGCGCAACTTTTGGTCCAGACGTCATAGATCGGGTGCTGGACGACGTTCAGCGCTGGTCGTTCCTTGTACAGCCAGCCTGAAAAGGCGCGCCGCCAATTGCGGTCGGGCTGCTGCACATCCATCTGGACGAACGCGCCGGTAAATTCTTCCTGCTCCCAGGGGGCGGTATGTTCGCACGCCCGCAGCCGCACCACGACATCGCCCACGCGCACCGCCTGGCCGGGCTTCAAGGTAATATCGCGCGCCACGCCGTTGCGCTTGTTGAGCAGGCCGAGCACCGCGACCCGCTCCGCCATCGGCGTTGCGCCCTTCAACTGCAGCAAATCGGGGGTCACATCGACAGTAACGATATCGGAACCGGCCTGGACCTGGTCGAGCACGCTGGTGCCAACCGATTTGATCGCCACATCATCGCCAGGCGTACCACCGAAAAAACGGATGCCCGCCCAAATGCACAGCGCAAGCAAAATCGCGCCGCCCCCGGCCAGCAGCCAGGGCCTCACTCGCCCGGCGTCCACGCTTCGTAATCACCGGTTGCGGCGGCCCGTCGGCCACCCTGCTCAAGCGCACCTGCCGGGCGATAGGCATGCGCCGTGCCGGTTTGATTCGGCAGGGCCGGTTTTTGCCAGCGTCGCGCCGGTGGCAACGCCTGATCGGGCAGCGCCTCAACCTGATGATGCAACCAGCCAAACCACTCCGGCGGCACGCGGCTGGCGTCATTGGCGCCGGCATAAATCACCCAGCGCCGGGCAATGCCGTTCATGTCGACACCGCCCTGATAATAAACGTTGCCGAGCGAATCCTCGCCGACACGCGTCTTGCCCCGCAATGCCCAGTTGGTGCCGATGGTGGCCCCGTTCCACCAGGTGAAGATCGATTGAAGAACGCCCATAGCCGCCGCTTAGCCGTTGGCGGCGCGAGCAGCAACCGCCTCTCGCGCCTCCGGGATCAATTGCTGGCCGCGTCGGCAGATGCAGTGTTGGCCACGGCATTGGCTGGGCGGGCGGTGCGTCCTTGCCAGTCGACGATGTCATCCTCGGCAATGCCCAATTCTGCCGATCGGCCACCAACCAGTTCAAGGACCGCTGCGACCGGCTCACCCGATGAGATCGGCGCTTCCGAAAACGGCGTGGTGTTTTCTGCGATACGCGCGATCGATCCGTCAGCACGAATGAAGATGATATCAAGCGGCGTTGGCGTGTTCTTCATGTAAAAGCTCGCCTCTTCCGGCGTCCCGCTCGGCGGATAGGGCGCAAACAGCATCCCGCCATCCCGCAAAACATCCGTCCGATACATCAGCCCGCGCTGCTGTTCCTGCTCGGTCTTGGCAGTTTCTACCTGGAAGCGGTGCAGGCCATTGCTGCTCTTGATCGTTACCGCGATCGTGGCCGCTTTGGCCTCGCTCGTTGCGGTTCCGGTCAGCCCGTTGCCCGAACAGCCCGGCAGCAGCATAAGCAGCGGCACGATCAGGCCGAACGCCGGAGCGGCGCGGCGATGCTGCATCAATGGCATGAAGTGTCAGCCTTCTCGTTCGACCAGCACCGCAAGCGGACCCTTTTGTCCCTCGACAATCCGCGCGCGCAGCGGCTGATCGGGCTCCACTTCGCCGATATTGGCACGGCGGAGCGTTTCCATATGAACGAATATATCGGCTGAATCGGCATCACGCACCAGAAAACCATAGCCTTTGAGCCGATTGAACCATTTGACGGTCACCGGTTCAAATTCGCCAGCGTCGGCGATCAGCGCGTCCGGATCAATTCGTAAACCCGTAACCCGCGCGCGGGGCGGCGGTTCAACCGCATTGGTCAGGTCAATCTCAACAATATCGCGCGCCTGAAAACCGCGATCGCGCTTAACGGCGACGCATTCAATCACCGTGCCCTCTGGCAAGCTACGGCGACCATGCGCCTGAAGGACTGAAAAATGGATCAAAACGTCGCCGATCGCAGGATCGTCAGCGACCAGAAAACCAAATCCGCGGGTAATATCGAACCATTTCAATGTCCCTTTGACGGTGCGTTCAATCGCTCCCGACTTGTCGGACATAGGTTCGCCGCCATCGGCACATTGCCGATCAAGTGTGTCCGCAGGCTCAAGATTGGCGTGCGGCCCAACCCGCATAAAACTTACTCCCCCGTAACGATTATTAGCACACAAAATCAGAAGGTAAATCCTTGGCAATTTCGCAGCGATCGCCCGCTTTCCTGCCGTTGAATTACTGCTGTTATGCGATCTCGCTGGTGTCATCCCCCGGTGCCATCGACGCAATCCGACGCGCCAGGCCAAAATCATGGCCGCTGCGGATCATCGCGGCGATCTGCTTTTCTCGCACGGCGCGGTCTGGTATTTCAGTGGCATAGGGCCCGATCCGGCGCTTTCGGGCAAAGGTCAACGCAGCCTCAATCGCGCGATCGGCAATGGCGGGTGCGAGAGCGGCACTATCCTCGCTGCCAATGCCCGCATGATGCAAAGCCCCCGCCACTCGGCGCGCGCCAAGCCCCCGGCGTGCCATTGCCTGCGCCCGCGCATCGCCAAAGGCGCGGTCATCAATATACCCCGCCGCCGCGAATCGCTCGGCAATTGCTGCTATGTCGGGCACTGCACCGTCAAAGCCGCGCTGCCTTATCTTGCCGTTCAAATAGGTGGTCAGCCGCGCCCTTGTGGTCGCGAAACGCTCGACATAGCGGAGCGCCAACCGTTCCAAAGCGGGGCTATCAAGGGGTTTGGTTGGCGGCCTGGCAACACGCATGCCATCATTGTGCCACACTCACACTGGATTTTGAACGCTTGCTCGAGGCAGAGTGATCGACTTATCCGCGGCTTCGGTTCAAGAAGTCGCGATCAAGGGTAGTAAACATGGGTTCGGAAATGGCGCACATCGATAAGGTCGCGACGGAAACTTCGCCATCTGCGCCTGTGCCCACCGCGACTTTTGATGATCTGCCGCGCCGGTTTGCTGATTTTGATACGCTTAACGAAGCGCTGGATTACGCGGCCGCTGGCAAGCGGGGATTAAACTTCCATGATCCCCGCGGGTCGCTCTCGCGTCCTTACCCCTATGCCGAATTGCGCAGCGATGCGATTGATACGGCCCTCCGTCTGGTCGCCATGGGCGTAAAGCCACTCGATCGGATTGCGTTGGTCGCCGAAACGGGACCGGAATTCGCCGCGCTGTTTTTCGGCGTGGTCTATGCCGGTGCCTGGCCAGTGCCATTGCCCCTGCCCACCTCTTTTGGCGGCCGCGATTCCTATATCGATCAAATCCGCGTTCAGCTCGGCAGCTGCGACCCATCTTTGCTGATTTACCCACCTGAACTGGCGGACATGGCTGGCGAAGCGGCGCGACTCGGCGGTGTTGCGGGCATGGATTGGGCCGAACTTGCCACGCGCCCTGCCACCGCTGCTCCCCTGCCGCAGGCAAAGCCCGACGATATCGGCTATCTGCAATATTCGAGCGGCTCTACGCGCTTTCCGCATGGCGTCGCGGTTACCCACCGCGCCTTGCTCAACAATCTTGCCGCGCACAGCCATGGCATGAATTTGATCGAGAGCGATCGCGTCATTTCCTGGCTGCCCTGGTACCACGATATGGGCTTGGTCGGCTGCTTCCTGTCGCCAGTCGCCAATCAGATTTCGGTCGATTATCTGAAGACAGAAGATTTCGCGCGCCGACCGCTCGCCTGGCTCGATCTCGTCACCCGCAATGCCGCTACCTCGGTTAGCTATTCCCCCACCTTCGGCTACGATATTTGCGCGCGGCGCATGTCGAGCCAGACCAAGGCGTCGGGCCGGTTTGATCTGTCGCGCTGGCGGGTTGCTGGTAATGGCGCAGATATGATCCGCCCCGATGTGATGCAGGGCTTTGTCGATGCCTTTGAAGGGGCCGGCTTTAAGGCGAGCGCCTTTCTTCCCAGCTATGGTTTGGCCGAGGCGACGCTGGCTGTATCGATCATGCCGCCGGGTGAGGGCATTCGCGTCGAATTGGTTGAAGAAACTCAATTGTCCGGCGTTTCAGCCGGGCAGGACCGCCCGCAGCGCTATCGCGCGATCGTCAATTGCGGCAAGCCGGTGCGCGATATGGCGGTCGAAGTGCGCGAAGAAGATGGCACCCCGCTGCCTGACCGCGCAATCGGCAAGGTCTGGTGCAAGGGTCCATCGATCATGGATGGCTATTTCCGCGATCCCGATTCAACCGCTGCCTGCATGGTCGATGGCTGGCTCGATACCGGCGATATGGGTTATATGTCAGACGGTTATGTCTATATCGTCGGACGCGCCAAGGATATGATCATCGTCAATGGCAAGAATCATTGGCCGCAGGATATCGAATGGGCCGTCGAACAGCTGCCCGGCTTTAAGGCAGGCGACATTGCAGCGTTTGCGATCACTACCCCGGGCGGCGAAGAAACCCCAGCAGTCCTTGTGCAATGCCGCAGTTCAGATGAGCATGAACGGGTCCGGTTGCGCGAAGCCATCCGTGAGAAGGTCCGCTCCGTTACCGGCATGAATTGCGTGATCGAACTGATCCCGCCGCGCACCCTGCCCCGCACCAGTTCCGGCAAACTCAGTCGCGCCAAGGCGCGCAATCTGTATCTCAATGGTGAGATCAAACCCTATGCGATTGCTGCCTGACCGCAGCCTAAAAAAGCACCCGACGTCTCTTTTTTCTAACCATCTGCTAACCAACGGCGATGTAAAATGGCCTTGTGCCATCAAAATCCGCCTCGCAATTTGCTCAGCCGAAAATAGATGCCCGCGCATTGCTGGGCATTTATGATCCAGCGGATTCAACGGATTGGGGCCCGATCCGCGCTGCTCAGTTACATGCCGGTCGCCAATTGGCGCTCTTCATGCTGGCCACCAACGTCATCGGTGCAGCGCTTGTCATTTTGCTGGCCGCCCGGATCCTGCCACCATGGGCGCTGGTGGGCTGGGGTATCGTCATTGCGGCTGTCAGTGCGACCATTACCTTTCGCCGGCTAAGTCCAACCTATCTGCTCGCGCCGACGGCCCCGATTGAAGCGGTCCAGGCGACAGCGTTGGAGGGCATTGCGCTTGGGGCGGTATGGTCCGTACCACCGATTATTCTGTCGATCATGGCGGAAATGGGCGATTCGCTGGGCCTATGGGTCATCCTTCCGGTACTGATGACGGCATCGTCGGTAGCGATGGCAGCATTACCGCTCGCCACGATGAGTTTTCTGGCGCTGTTAGGCGGCACGATCAGCATCGTGCTCGCCTTTGCCAGTGGGCCGCTGATGGCCGCCACTGCCCTGTTGTTCACCCTGCTGCTGATGATTGGATGCTTCAGCAGAGCGAAATCGCTGGTGATCATCCGCGCGAACGAAATTGCCTTGGCCGAGCGCGACGAGACGGTGAGCCTGTTGCTGAACGAAGAGGAAGACCAGAGCGCAGATTGGCTGTGGGAAATCGATTCGGCCAAGCGGATCGTGCGCGCATCGCCGCGCTTTGCCTATGCCGTCGGCATGGATCCGGTAACGATCAACAAAATGCCTTTCCTCCAATTGCTGGCCGGTTCGGCCTGGGAATCGGGCAATTTTTCGGCGGGGCTGCGCATCCTTGCCGAAAAGCTGAAGAATCGCGAAGCCTTTCGCGACCTGATCGTACCAGTGCAGATCAACGGGGTTGAACGCTGGTGGGAAATCGCCGCAACACCGCGCACCGACGAAACAGGCAAGTTCATCGGCTTTCGCGGTGTGGGCTCCGACATTACCGAAGCGCGCGCCTCCGCCGACAAGATCAGTCGCATGGCTCGATTTGATGCGCTCACCGGGCTTGCCAACCGGCTATTGCTTACCGAAACGCTCTCCCGCGCGATGGCCGATGCAGAGCGCTGGAATTCCCGCTGCGCCTTTGTGATGATTGATCTCGATCGCTTCAAAGCGGTGAACGACACGCTTGGCCATCCGGTTGGCGATCGGATGCTGATTCAGGTCGCCGATCGGCTGCGCGGTCTGGTGACCGATCGCGAAATGGTGGGGCGGCTGGGCGGCGACGAATTTGCCATCGTCATCAGCGACGCCAGTGACAGCAACCGGATCGAGCGTCTCGCCAATGCGATCATCGAAGCGATCGCCCAGCCCTATGATATCGATCAGAACATCCTGTATATCGGCGCCAGTCTAGGCATGGCGATCGGTCCACGCGACGGCCGGACGACCGAAATGCTGATCCGGTCCGCCGATCTGGCGCTATACCGGTCCAAGGACGCGGGCGGCAATGTCTGCCATGTTTACGAGCCGCAGCTTCATGCCGTTGCGGAGGAACGCCGCGTGCTGGAAATGGCGCTGCGCAAGGCGCTGCCGAATGGCGAACTGCATTTGAACTATCAGCCGGTCGTCAGCGCCGAAACCGGAGCGCTGACGGGTTTTGAAGCGCTGCTGCGCTGGACCCACCCGGAGCTCGGCAATATTTCACCAGTGAAGTTCATCCCGCTGGCCGAAGACACCCGGCTGATCGCGCCGATTGGCGAATGGGTGTTGCGCACCGCGTGTGATGAAGCCGCCCG
Organism: Sphingomonadales bacterium Ga0077557; assembly: GCA_001464615.1. GTDB lineage: Bacteria > Pseudomonadota > Alphaproteobacteria > Sphingomonadales > Sphingomonadaceae > Sphingomonas. Next base: position 154,139 of record LNFI01000006.1, read on the forward strand.
CTGGGACTATCCAGTGCGCGTCGCCGTCAATGTCTCGCCAGTGCAACTGACCACCCCCAGCTTTGTCAACGTGGTCGCGTCCGCGCTCGCCAATAGCGGGTTGCCGCCTGACCGGCTGGAACTTGAAGTCACCGAAAGCGTGTTCCTGCATGAGGGCGCAGGCGCGATCAAGGTACTCGAAAAAATCCTGGCACTCGGCGTGAAGCTATCGCTCGACGATTTCGGCACCGGCTATTCCTCGCTTGGCTATCTCAGCCGTACGCGCTTCTCGTCGATCAAGATCGATCGCAGCTTTGTGCAGGGTGCGTCGAAAAAAGTGCCCGAAGCGATTGCCATCATCCGCGCCGTGGTCGCATTGGCCCAATCGCTCGGCATGGCCACGACCGCCGAAGGCGTGGAAACCGAGGAAGAACACCGCATGGTCTATGAACTGGGCTGTACCAAGGTGCAGGGCTATTATTTCGGTCGCCCGCTGCCGGTGGAAGAAGCCCGCGCCGTCGTCAACCGCGCCGCCCGCGCCCAGGCAGCCGCCTGAACGCGCCGCCCAAGCGCTCGAAACTCACCCGACATATCGCCACACACAGCGTTCTTGCGTCCGCCGCAGGGCGCGGTTAAGGGGTTGGGCAGTGTAGGGGTGTAGCTCAGCTGGTTAGAGCGTCGGTCTCCAAAACCGAAGGCCCTCGGTTCGAGTCCGAGCTCCCCTGCCATTTCCCCCAATTTCCCAATTTCCCCATTTCAACCGCATCTGCCCGCTGGCCTTGCGTTTCTGCAGGGGGCTCGCTAGATGCTTTTCCTATTCCGAAAATGGGGATGGGCGCGGCCGGTTCGACAAGGACCGGGCGGCGGCTCTTTGCCCCGGACGCGGGGCTTTTGAACAGGTTTTAGCAACGTGGCAAAGACAACCCCTCTCGAATTCCTCCGTCAGGTGCAGACCGAAACCAAGAAGGTTGTCTGGCCCACTCGGCGCGAAACGATCATGACCGGGGTGATGGTGATGGTGATGACGCTGATGCTCGGCGTCTTCTTCTTCACGGTCGATTCGTTTTTCGAAGCGATCGTCAAACTGCTGCTGTCGTTCGCAAAATAAGCGTGGAAGCAAGGACGCATTAACGCATGGCACGCTGGTATATTATTCACGCCTATTCGGGTTTCGAGGGCAAGGTTCGCGATTCAATCATGGCGGAGGCGACCCGCATGGGGCTCGACCGGCTGGTCGAAGCCGTCGAAGTCCCCACCGAAACGGTGACCGAGGCCCGGCGCGGCAAGAAGATTCAAGTCGAGCGCAAATTTATGCCGGGCTATGTGCTCGCCAAGCTCGACATGAATGACGACGTCTATCACCTCGTCAAGAACACGCCCAAGGTCACGGGCTTTCTGGGATCAATGGGCAAGCCCCAGCCGATCAGCGAGACCGAAGCGGCGCGGATGCTCTCCACCAAGGAAGAAGCCGCCGCCGCCAACATCAAGCAGCAGGTCAAGGTCGATTACGAGATCGGCGATGCGGTGAAGGTGCTCGACGGCCCGTTCGCGAGCTTCAACGGCACCGTCGAGGAACTCGATTTCGACAAATCGAAGGTCAAGGTATCGGTATCGATCTTTGGCCGCGCGACGCCGGTGGAACTGGACTTCGAGCAAGTCGAACGCGTAAAATAAGGCGCCGGGCGCACATGATTAGCGCAAGCTAATCCTGAGACGCCCCAGCCCGGACGGCGGGTCGGCGCCAGCCGATCCCGTCCGACGAAGACGCGGGAGCGGCAGGTAAACGATGCCCCGCATCGTTTAGATCATGCCGGGGGCATGATCGACCAGCCGCTCTCCCGCGTCGCGCTCACTTGCAAAAATTAGTGCGATTCACTAATTTAATCACATGGACCGTGCGATCTCCGCGAGCGAAGCCAATCAGCGCTTCTCCGAATTGCTCCGCGACGTCGCGGACGGCGAGAGTTTTACCGTTACCTCGCACGGCAAGCCGGTGGCACGGGTATCGCCAATCGACCGAGAGGCTGAGCAGCGCGCCGTTGCCCGGCTGTTGACCTTCGTCGCCACTCTGCCGCTGCGCCATTCGGGCAACTGGTCCCGCGCCGACCTGTACGATTGATGCGCGTCGCGCTCGATTCGAACGTTCTCGCCTATCTGGCGGGTGTCGCGCGGGCGCCCGAAGACGACGCCAAGATCGCCAAAATCCGCGCCCTGATCAACCAGCTATCCAGCACCGCCAGCCTGATCGCGCCCGTGCAGGCGCTTGGCGAGCTATTCGTCGTCCTGCGCCGAAGCGGCGCGACGGGGCGGGAGGCGCGCGACATCCTGTTGGCATTTACCGATGCTTTTGGATCAACGGCGAGCGAAGCCAAAACCGCGCTGGCCGCCGCCGATCTAGTCGTGGATCATCAGCTGCAATTTTGGGACGCGCTGATCCTGACGGCAGTGGCAGACGCAGGCTGTGGGATATTGCTGTCAGAGGACATGCAGCACGGTTTCGTCACGCGCGGCGTGACGGTGGTCAATCCGCTGGCGGACGTGGTGCATCCGAAGCTGGCGGGGCTGATCGACCAGAGGATTGGCGGCACCCTGGCTGAGGGTGGCGACAGTGATCCCAGCCCATCCACCCGCCCGCGCCGACGCGGCGGTTGAGCGACCGGCGCTACGTTTATCGAGTGGGCTGAGGATAGTAAGACGCTGCTTCTGGCAATTGAGACGGTGGTAGCGGGGTTTGGTGAGGGCGGTTGTGGGCGGCTTTGCGCCCCAAAGTCAGTCATTCAGCGTCATCTCGTATGGCACCGAAAGCGGTCGTACTCTCGGAACCCTCGAGCCCGCACCCCGGCATGTTCAAACCTGGGACTGTCCGACCATTCACCGCTGTGGCGATGATGGCCGGTATCTGTCGGATGCGGACCTGTTGGACGGTCGACCGAGATGGTCCGATAATCCGGGGGGGGGGCGCTGTCCCTGGATGGAATCAATCGAGGCCGAGCAGCTTCCTTCCCTCTTGCGTCTTGATCGAAAAGTCAGTTCCCAAAAAGGGATCGGCTGCCGGGGTGCAAAGCCAGGCGACGGCCTCTGCGGCCCATTCCGGCGGAATGTAATCGGCATCATTGAGGCGGCTGACCGGATTCATCCCCGACGCGCGGATGGCGGCCTGCATGTCCCCGGCGACCGGCCCCGGACTAAGCCCAAGAGACCGGATTCCAAGCTCGCCATATTCCTTATTGATCTGGCGCGTCAGCATCTGAACCGCCGCTTTGGTGGCGCAGTAATGGCTCCAGCCCTCCATCGGCGCGTTGGCGGCACCCGAGTTCAGCGCGATGATCGTACCATCGCCGCGCGCCAGCATATGCGGCAATGCGGCGCGGGTAGCGTGATAGACGCCGAGCAAATTCACTTCGACTGCTGCTTGCCACGCCACCGGATCGCTGTCGGCCAGCCGGGCAATCGGATCGATTACCCCAGCATTGTTGATCAAGATGTCGATATGGCCGTGCTGCGCAACGACGCCGTCGATCGCCTCGGTGATATCGCCGAATTGGGTGACGTCACCGCCGGTCGCCTCTGCGGCCCCGCCTGCAGACCTGATGTTTTCCGCGACTGCCCGTGCAGCGGCCTCTTGGCGCGCGCTCACCACGACATGCGCGCCGGCGGTTGCCAGACGCCGCGCAATCGCGGCGCCGATGCCTCGACCGGCGCCGGTGACGAACGCAATGCGGCCGGATAAATCGATCTTGTTCATGGGTGTTGTCCTTGTTTGTATGGATCAGGCCGCGAGCGCGGCAATGGTGTCCCGCGCGGTGTCGAGCGCGGTATTGAGTGCGATCGGATCGCCGGTGGTCGCCTCGACCACGGCGAAGCGGACGTCAGTAAAGCCGAGGAAACCGAACAGCGTCGCCAAATAGGGCCGCACGAGGTCTAGCGCGGCAAGCGCGCCGCCTTCGCCATAGCCACCGGCGCCATAGGCGATCGCGATCGTCACAGGCTTACCGGTGACGAGCCCCGTGAAGCTATTACCGTCGTAGCTGAACGTGTGGCCGATCCGAACGATCTGATCGACCCAGGCTTTGAGCGCGGCGGGAATGCCGAAGTTGTACATGGGCGTCGTCACCAACAGCACGTCGGCCGCGCGCAATTCGGCGATCAACCCATCCGAAAGCGCGGTTGCATCATGCAGCGCATCGGTCATCGCCTCGGCTGGCGTGTAGAAGCCCGCGATCGTCTCATTGGCGATCTGCGGCACCGGCGTCAGCGCCAAGTCGCGGCGGACGACCGTGCCAGTGGGATTGCGGGCTACCCACGATGTCTCGAAACTGTCGCCGAGCTGGCGCGAATAGGAGCCCTCGGTACGGGCACTGGCGTCGATACGAAGCAGGGTGGCCATGATGAAATCCTTTCAAAGCGGGTTGGTGCTACCCAGTTATTGCTTCGCGGTTTCTTGAAAAACCCGTCTCTTTGACCTAGACTTTTGCGGATTATGCAAAGGTCGGGTGATGGACATCAAGGCTTTGAAGATTTTCGTCGAAGTCGCGCACGGGGGCGGCTTTTCGGCGGTTGCGCGGGCACAGAATGTCGAACCCTCGTCCGTGTCCCGCGTCGTGGCTTCCATTGAGCGCGAGCTTGGCGAGCGGCTGTTCCAGCGCACAACGCGAAAGCTGACCTTGACCGAGGCGGGTGCTGCCTATCTCGGCCGTGTTGAGCCGTTGATCGCGCAATTCGAGGAAGCGGCGCAGGAAGTTCGCGTCCTTGGGCGAGGCCCGGTCGGCACAGTGCGACTGTCGACTTCGGTCGCGTTCGGGCTGACCATGATCGTGCCACTGCTCCACCGCTTCCAGGCTGACTTTCCAGCGATGAAGATCGAGTTAGTCATGGACGATTCGAACGTCGATCTGGTCGGCGAAGGCGTTGATCTGGCGATCCGCCTTGCGCCCAGTGTCGAGGCGAACGTCATTGCCAGCAAGCTGCTCGACACGCACTATCACGTCGTCGCGGCGCCATCGTGGCTGGCGGGGCACAGCATGGACACGCTGGACGACCTGGCCCGGCACCGCGTGCTCCGCTTTGCCTTTCCCGGTTTTCGGGACCGATGGCTGTTCCAAGGGCCGGATGGCGACATCCTGACCGTGCCGGTCGATGGCGACATTCTTGCTTCCAATGCGCTTGCGCTTCGCGACGCCGCCATTGCAGGCCTCGGCCCGGCGCTGCTGCCCGACTGGTTGATTGCGCCCAACATCCGTGACCACAGCCTGATCCGTTGTTTTCCGACGATGCGCGCAACAGCAACGGATTTTACAACAGGGGCATGGCTGATCTATCCGAGCCGAACTTTCCTGCCGAACAAGGTGCGCGTCATGATTGATTTCCTGCGCCAACACATCGGGCGATCCTGAGCCAACGGCGACGGTTCGGGCGGCCTTTGTCGAGCGTCTTGAAAGACCGGGTTCGGCATCAGCGGACACTTGGAGCCGTTGAAGAACGGCAACCGTTGGGCCGGCACCGAGACTATCTGTTCGGTAAGCGAACGGCAGCTAGCCGATATCTTTTTCCTGAATCCCGCCATTCCACTAACGGCCCAATTCCAGTCGTTTTACTGGTATCGTGACGATGGTCGCCCCGCCCCCGCCCCCCTTACCCCTCCCAATCCCCCAATCGCCACCCGCCAAACAGCGCCACATCGGGGTGATACTCCCCCGATGCTGGCACTGATCCCGCGTCGTCGGACGGGTCGGCTTTGCGGCTCGCCTGCCGGGCCTTTGCCTTGCTCCACCCGGTCACCTGCGCCAGATCGGGCAGTATCGGGGGGTCGGGCAGATGTTCCGGGCCGAACAGCCAGGGCTCGCCCTGCGCCCGGCGCTCGGCCTCGGCGATGGCGAAGAGCGCGCGCTGCTGGGCTGCGTGCGCCTGGTACATTGCGGCCAGGCGGAAGCTGTGGACATCGCTGCTTTCGCCGCGGCGGCGCTTGATGAGCGCTGGCTCTTCCTGCAGCCGGGCTTGTTTCTGGTGGAGGTACATGAGCTGCAGCGCCTGATTGGCGCTCATCGGCGGGATCGGCGGCGGATCATTGTGGCGCCAGGCGTCATCGCGGTGGCTTTGGGGTAGCGCGCTTTCAAGCAGCGCCAGCTCGATCCGGTCATAGCCCAGTTGCAGCGCCAGGCGCATTTCGCGCGCGAAGCCGGGGCTGGCCTTGGCACGGGCATAAAAGGCGCTGTGCGAAAAACCGGCGGCAGCGGCGGACAGGCGGATATTGGCGGTGGCGCTGAGCGCGGCGAGAAAGGCTTGTTCGCCCGCGCGCGTCAGGCGGCGGCGCGTGCCTGCGCGGCGCAACTGGCAGCGGCCGCCGGGGGTGCGGTGGAGATGGGGTTCGGGCTCGCCTGGCAGTGGGGCGAGTCCGTTCCGCGCAGCACCCTGCGTCTCGCGCGCGTGCGCACGGGCAGGATCGTTGAGAGCGGCGTGCGCGATCGCCAGGGCGGCGTCCCATTCGGCGGCAAAGCCAGGATGTTTGGCGCGGCGGCGGGTGAAGAGCGCGCGGTGACGGCCGAGTGCCGCACAGGTCGCGCGGACATTGCCGGTGGTGCGCAGCAGGCTGAGGAAGGCGGCATTTTCAAGCTGCTGCGCGCGGGAGAGCGGACGGGCCATGACGCCGCACCATCTCTCGCGCGAAATCCTACATTACAAGAGCTTTGGGCAAGAGCGTTGGGCAAGCGAGGTTCAGACGATAACGAGGCCCTACCCCGCCCAGTCTGTCAGCCGCCCCCCTGCTCACTGCTCGCGAAACGACGCCCAAAGCCTGCCGAACAAGGGCTCCAGGATATAATCCAGTGCGGTGCGCTTTTTCAGGGGGATCAGCACCTCGACGGGCATGCCGGCGCGCAGGGCGAAATCTTGGCCGCGCACCGTGCCAATCAGGTGGAGCTGATCGCGGGGCACCGTGACTTCGCCAGTGAAGAAACTGCCGCCGGATCGCTCATCCGAAAAACTATCGGCGGACAACCGCGTGAGCTGGCCTTCCAGGGTGGGCAGGGTGCGTTCGTGCAGGCCGGGGAACCGAATGAGCGTGCGCTGGCCGATCGCCAGATCATCGGCGTCATTGGGCGATATTCGGGCCTGGATTTTGAGCGGGGTTTTCTCCGGCACGATGTCCATCAGTTTTTGGCCGGGGGAAATCACGCCGCCGGGCGTGAAGATCGACAGGCCAATAATGGCCCCCGTGGCGGGCGCCCTGATCGCGGTGCGGGCCAATTGATCGCGCGCGGCCGCCCATTTGGGGAGCAGCTCGCCCAGACCATTGTCGATATCGCGCAGGTCTGCGGCGATGCGTTCGCGGAAACTGCGCTGCGCCTCCAGCATCTGCAATTCGCTCTCGCGCGCTGCCTCCCGCGTTTGCGCGACACTGGCGCTGAACTGGCCCTGCTGGCCGTCGAGCTGGGCGCGCATGCGTTCCAGCTCACGCATGCGGGTTTGCGAGACAAAGCCCTTTTCCGCGATCGGCCGCAATGCGTCGATCTGTTCGTCCATCAGCCGCAGTTGCTCCTTGGTGGACAGTGCCTGGCGGCCATAGCCGCGCCCCTGCTCTGCCGATTGCGCCACGCGCTGGCCAAGCGCGCCGCGCTGTGCCTGCAGCACCGCTGCACGGGCGGACAGCTCGGTTTGTTGCAAGCGCAGCGCGATGACTGATTGCGCGCGATCCTCTGCATCGAGGGTCACAAATTCCCGTGGTGGGGTGATCCGCGTTTGGCCCAGTTGCTCCGCCTCCAGCCGGGCGCGCTGCGCCAAGAGCCGGATGGATTGGGATGCCAGCGCGCGTTCCTGCGCCTGCACCTCGGCTGCGGCCAGTTGGAGCAATATCTGGCCGCGCATGACGCGCTGGCCTTCGCGGACGAAGATCTTGCCGACCACGCCGCCATCGCGGTGCTGCACCGCCTGGCGCTGACCAGAGACGACCAAGGTGCCCGGCGCATAGGCAGCAGCATCAAGCCGAGCGAACGCCGCCCAGCCGAGGAAAAGCACGAAGAAGAGCGCAGCAATGACGCTGCCCGTGCGAATATCGCGGGCGGGATCGGCAACGTTGGGGGCGGCAGGCGTAGGGGTAGCTGGCGCGGGAAAAGCCGCCTGCGGGGGCGGGACGAAGGGCGCGTTCATGATGCGGCCGCCATTGTTGCAGGCACGACGCGGCGCAACGCTGGCGGCGTCACCTTGGGCACAATCTCGTCGCGTGGGCCGAAAAGATCGACCCGACCATCGCGCAGGACCAGGATTTTGTCGACGACGGGGAGGATGCCAAGCTTGTGCGACACGATCAGGATCGTGCGCCCGTCCGCCTTCAACGCCTCCAGCGCGGCGACCAGCGCGCTATCGCCTTCGCCATCGAGATGCGCATTGGGTTCATCGAGCAGCAGCAGCGCCGGGTTACCATAAACGGCGCGCGCCAAGCCAATCCGCTGCGCCTGCCCCGCCGATACGCCGCGACCGCCAAGCGTGAGCGGGTAATCATAGCCGCCCGGCAGGCGGCGGATCAGCGCGTCGGCGCCGACTTTATCGGCTGCTTCAACCACCGCCGCATCGATCGCGGGGCGATGATCGCCAAGCTCCCCGCTGAACCGCGCAATATTTTCCGCCACGGTCCCGGCAAACAGGGCCGAGTCCTGCGGCAGATAGCCGATATGCTGGGCGAGCCTTTCCGGGTCCCAATCCTGCGCATTGGCGCCGTCAATCCGCACGATGCCGCGATCGAGCACCAGCGCGCCGGCGATCGCGCGGATCAGCGTGGATTTGCCCGCCCCGCTTGGCCCAATCACCGCCACGACCTCCCCCGGCTCGATCCGCAGTGACACGCCGTTGACGATCGCCGCGTCGCGCGCTGCGTTCAGCACCGTCACGCCTTCGAGCACCAGCGCACCGCGCGGGGGCGGCAATTGCGTCGCGGGCGTGCGCGCAACCGTGCTGGCGAGCAACTCGTCCAGGCTGCGATAGCTTTGCCGGGCCTGGCTGATACTCTTCCAGCTGCCAATCAGCAGCTCGATCGGCGCGAGCGCGCGGGCGATCAGGAAGGATGCGGCAAAAATGGCCCCGCCTGAAATCTGGTTTTCAATCGCCAGCAACGCGCCGATCCCCAGCGCCAGCGATTGCAAGGCCAGCCGCGTAAACTTCGTCGCGGTGAGAAAACCACCCGCTGCAAAGCTCGCATCGGTTTGGGCGACCAGCATCGCGTCGCGCTGGCGCAGCTGCCGGGCAACCATAGCCCGCCGCATGCCGAGCGCGCGCAGACTGTCCGCCGAGGACAGCAACGCATCCTGGCTGGCATAGGAAGCGGCGGCGATCCCCTGCGCATGATCAAGCCGTGCCCGCGTCGATCGCTCGGTCGCCCAGGCGATCAGCGGCAGGATGGCGCACCCCAACAACGCCACCAGCCCCAAAAAGGGGTGCACGACAAAGCACACCAGCACATAAATCGGCGCCCAGGGCGCGTCGAACAGCGCCATCATGCCGGGCCCCGTCAACGTACTGCGCATCGTATCAAACTCGCGCAGCGCCTGGCGCGCAATTGGCAGATCGGGCCGCCCCAGCGTCGCATCCAGGATCAGCGGGGCAAGGGCCGCATCAAGCTGCACCCCGGCGCGCACCAACAGCCGCGTCCGGACCTGATCAAGCAATGCCAGCGTGATCAGCGCAAACATCAGGACAAGCGTGAGGAACGCCAGCGTTTGCAGCCCCTGTGTCGGCACAACCCGATCATAGACCTGCAGCATGTAGATCGTCGGGACGATGTAGAGCAGGTTGACGAGCGCGCTAAAGGCAGCGGCGGCGACAAAATGCCGCCGGCAAAGGGCAAGCGCCGATGCCATCACCGCCACAGGCTGGGCTGGCGTCATCGCGATGCCCAGGGCGCAGCGCGCCGGGCGACCATGCAGGCCGCGCGGTTCAGAGTCGCCGCTCCCCTGCCCCGTTCAGGCAATCTGTTACAAACCATCGGCGCGTTCATGATCAAAATCCGGGAATAAGGTCGGCTGGGGCAATGTGCTGCATCAGGAAATCGCCTCTCGACTCCAGCGCATCCCAGACCGGGGGTTGGGCGCCAGCGAAGGCAGCGGGGATCGCAAGCGGAACGACACCGAGATCCAGTAGGTCGGCCAGCATTACCGAAGACTGGCTAAATTGGATGAAATTCGCATTCACTGCGCCGGATTGAGCCTCGACATTTTCTTGAGGCGACAAAATGAGACCGGCGAAACTGTCGGTGAGCATAAAATCATCGGCGACCGCATCACCAAATGAACGAGCTTCCGAAGAGGATGAGAGGCTATCGACCGACAGGAAGGACTCCGGTGACATTGCCGCGAAAGACGCACTGAACTGCGCAGCGCCGCCGTGCGCGGCTTCAAAATCAGATGCTGCTGCATAAAATTGAGAGCCGATTGCCCCTAGCGAAAAGTTCAGTGGATTATCGAACGGGTCGCTGGCGTTATATCTTTCGGCGCGGAGGCGCTGGAGTTGACCATCAATGGAAACGCCCACTTCAAGGGCGAATCCAAGCACCTGGTTGGTGCGCTCACCGGGCCAAAATTGAGGTCCGTTGGGGTCGCCGACACTTTTGTACGCAATGCGGGCGGTTACGCCCGTCACGACGATTGACCCACCCCCGGCAATAGAAATCAAAAGATCGCCGGTTGCCCGCCATTCCTCCGCCACGCCGTCCAGCGCACGCCCCAGGTCAACAGGTATGCCCTGCACGTCGAAACGGTAACTGACCGCCGAGGATGTGGTACCCGTCAAATTGATGATCGGCGCGCTCGCGCCGACGCCAAGCGTAATCAGATCGCGGCCATCGCCGGCGGCAAAGTCGATCACGGTGTCTGCGATGGTCGCATCGATCTCGATCAGGTCATTGCCGCGCCCGCCATTGATCCGGGCGGTGCCAATCGCCCCTTCTTCCACGACGATCTTGTCATGCCCCGATCCCCCGAAGACCGAGGTGGTGTGGAAGAAGTCGAAAAGGTCTGATCCGCCTTCGGCGGTGATGACGATCAAGTCCGATCCGGTGCCGCCGTCGACGCGGAGATCGGCGTCTCCCGCGTAAATCGTGTCATTGCCGTTGCCGCCGACGAACGTGTCAGCACCAGCGCCGCCCCAGATGAAATCGGCGGTCGCGCCGCCATTCAGCGTGTCGTTGCCGTCGCCGCCGATCAGAATGTCTTGACCGTCGCCGCCGTTAATCGTGTCGCTTCCCGATCCGCCGATCACGAAATCGGTACCGATGCTCGCATTCAGCCTGCTGCCGCCATCGTTGAGCACGGACAGCAGCACCCCGGTGCCGGGGGCCACGGCGAGCCGGGTATCGGCACTGATCGCGATCGCGATCCTGTCGATGTCGTGGACGAAGCTGCCCGTCGACGATGTAACGTTTCGCGTATACCAATCGGTGATCCGGCCCACCAGTGAGATGCCGATCGCGCCAGAATTGAGGAATGCGCCCACCACATCGTCACGCGTTTCGATGATGTGCAGTTTGCCACTCTCGCCGACGGTCCAGGTGGCATCGCGAAAATCGATCAGTAAGGTTTTGCCGCCGGAACGCGCATCGACGCTGTAGCTGAGGATGCCGTCCTTCGCCTTCGGGATCGTGGCATCACTGGCCAAAACCTTTCGGGTGGCAAGTAACCCGGCATATTCGGCAATCAGGCGGCCAACCTGATCGCTCGCAGCCAGCAGTGAATCCGGCGCGGCCCCATTCAGCGCCCGGCCCAGATCGCTGGCATCGTCGAACAGCGCATAGATACCGGTATCGCCGAACGGGCGTGTCTCACCTTCGTCGATCGCCGAATAGGCGATGATCCTTGCGAGCTGCTCGCCGGGTGGCGCGAAGCCGGTTCCCGTGCCAGGTGCCCCGGTCTGCGACCTTCCAAGTGATTCAGCAAGTGCATCGTCAGTCGTCGCAGGTAGGACGTATTTCAGACTGGTCTGCCAATCCGAACTGCCGTCCCACTGTTTTTCGCCATACAACACGATCGTCGCGAGCGCTGGGCTGTGCAAAGCGATGGATCCGAGTGAATCAGAAGAGCCATAGTTGGACAGCGTCTTAATGTGGGACCGGTCCTCCAGCAGTGCATCGATGACGCTCTTCGTGAACAAAGCGAGGCCGAAGCTGGTAAAGCCGGCCAGGGTAAGTTGGCTACCTACCGTTCCTTCGGTCGAAGTGATGCTGGCCGCGATTTCGCCTTCCAATGAATAGCCTCGGATGCGGGCGAGATCAGGGATCCTTGCATTGATTTCGCGGTCAAATGTTTCGACAAAGGTTTCGATCGGGATGGCAGTACCGGGAATTAGCTGTCCGAGCACAAGTGTGCCTATTCCGACCAAGGGATTTGACGTTGCCGTAATGCCCAGAACGATCAGTGTGGCCTCGAAAGCTTCGCTGATCGCACCCAGCCACGCTATCTGGCCATACGGGATCGGATCGATCACCACCGTTTCGCCCGTCTTTGCCAGCGCGCCGACATAGCCCGCCAGTGCGCCGCCAAGTGAGTGTCCCGTCAGGATCACATTGGCTGGGTCGATTGTAAGCCCGGTTGCTGGGTCGGTACTTGTGACAGTGTTATGGAAAGTACGTGCAAACCCGAATTGACTGTTCGTTCCAATTCCAGTGAAGGTACTCCAACCGTTTAATACATCTTTAACTAGCTCAATTCCAAAGTCGAAATTTGTACCCCTATATGAAACTACTGCTTTATTCCCCCATTGATAGGCGATAGAGTAAAAACCAAAAATGTCATTTGGTATAGTTCCTATCTTCGATACTGAATCATATAGTATTTTAGCGTCTCCTAATTTACCAGATACTGGTAAATTCAATAAACCTGGAGTTGGACCACGATTATAGGAATCCATTGCTAGAATAGATAAAAAGACATCCTTATTCATCAATCATGACCCTTTTATAAAATCGCCAGAGTTTAGAGATGCGCCTAGTGGTAAGGTGTCAATTGGGGTAGTTGGCCCGCCTTTTATAAAAGATCCTGTTACAGAATCTAGCCAAGTCAACCGTTTACGAATTTCTTTCGTCACTGGGTCATCGGTGCGTTCAGTAACGATGCGGCGCAGCTTCACGCCCTTGCCGAACGCGGCTGCAAGATTGTCTGGATCGACTTCCTCGACGGTCTTTGGGTTGGCGATATGGCGGAATTTGACCAGCATCGGATAGGCGCTGCGGATCTCGGGATGACCAAGATCGGCCGGGAACCAGCGCGGGATGGCGTGCGGACCGCGCAGCGCGAGAATGCGCTGCATGTCCAGATCAAAGCGAGGGTTAATGTCTGCGTCGCGCGGCAGGCGACGACTCTCCTCAAGCGTCACTGGCTTCGCGGTCATTGCGAGCCCGCCAATTGCCCAGTCTTCTCCGGCCGCATTGCGGAGCAGCGCGAACATCACGCCGCGCCGTCCAAGGTCCACCGCCACCGCTTCGCCCCGCGCACTCGCGCCCGCCTCCGCAAAAGGGCCAAACACGCGCTTGCTGGCGATTGAGACCGATACCTCGATCACGCTCGATCCGGTGCGCAGGCCCTCCGGCGTTTCGACTTCCACCGTCACCCGGTACCGATAAGGGGGATATTGCTTGCCCAATATATTGCCGCAGCCCGGCAGCGCCGTCATCATTGGCCCGGCCAGCAGCATGGCCGCAATGGCCCGTCGGTTGATCATGCGACGGCCCAATTGGCGATGCTACCGATGACCAAGCGTACAAATAATACATTGCTGTTCATCGTGCTTTCTTCCTTATAAAATCGCTATAGGCAATGCGCTGTGCAAGTGTCGGCGTAGTTGTAGGTTTAAAATCGTTGTCCAGACCTTTTTCCGGGTCAGTATCGAGCCAGGGTAGCCGGGTCGTGATCCAGAACGTTACTGGATCGTCGGTGCGTTCGACGGTGATGCGCCGCAGTTTTACCCCCGCGCCAAAGCTTGCCGAAAGATCGTCCGGATTGATCTTCTCGACCGATTTGGGATCGGCGAGATTGCGGAAGCGGACCATCATCGGCCAGGCGCTTGGCGGGTCGCCGGGTTGGTGCCTTGATCCAATGCTGTCCGGATAATCGCGGGGGATCACCTGCGCACCGACAAGCGCGAGCGCTGCCTTGAAGCGCAGGTCGAAGTCCAGGTGGCTTGAATTTGGTAAGCCACGAGTCGTAGCAAGCGGTACCTGCGGCGCGGCGAGAAACAACACCGTCGACGCCCAGTCTATCAGACGCCGCGCCGCCCGAGATCAACACTGACGGCCTCGCCGCGAATGGAAATCCAGAGCATGCCGGGGTTGGGAATGCTGTACTGCCAGGCACGGCCGGTATGCACCTCGATCACGCTCGACCCGGTCCGCAAGCCCTCTGGCGTGTCGACCTCCACCGTTAGCCGATAGCGGTAGGTGGGATAAGTGCCACCTGCTGCACTGCTTCCACACGCCGACAGGATCGCAAGCACCGATCCCGCGAGCATCATCTTTGCGACTTTTCTTCGGTTAATCATCTTGCAACACCGGCAGACATGTAAATTCCTGAGGCATGATCAGAATCAAATCTACAGGAAAATATAATGACTTAGCGTATTTGGCAACGAAGATCTTATGATTGGATATTTGGTAATAAAATTGGCATTTATACTTAACAAACCGACTTTGGCGTCTCCGATCATGCCAAATTGGTCTGTTCGTTATCCAGAATCTGGCTCCATTAAATTGCCTCCGCAACAATCAAGGTGTTGATCGAGTGGCGGCGTGCGCGATCGCCAGGGCGGCGTCCCACTCTGTGGCAAAGGCGGGGTATTTCGCGGGGGGGGGCGCGGTGGCGGCCGAGTGCCGCATACGTCGCGCGGACATTGGCGGCAATGCGCAACAGGCGCAGGAACGCGGTGTTTTCAAGCTGTTGCGCGCGGGTGAGCGGACGAGCCATGACGCCGCCCCATCTCTTGCGCGAAATCCTACATTGCAAAGGGGGTTGGACTGGGAGGGGTGAGAGGGCCCCGACGCCCCCTACCCCACCACCTCAGCCACGCGATCGAAATCGCTGGCGTCGTGCCGTTCGGCGAGCTGCTTGGCCGGATCGCCGAACACGCGGTTCACGCGGCTCCCGCGTTGTACGGCGGTGCGCGCGCCGATCTGGTCGGTCCAGCGGGCGAGGTTCTTATACGCGTCAATGCCCAGGAATTCGCGGGCGTTATAGGCGACGCGGATGCCCGCGCCATACCAGGGGTAAATCGCCATGTCGGCGATCGTGTAGTCATCGCCGATCATGTATTCGTGGGTGGCCAGATGGGTGTCGAGTACGTGGAGCTGGCGCTTCACTTCCATCGCGTAGCGATCGATCGGATACTGCATCTTGTAGGGCGCATAGGCATAGAAATGGCCGAAGCCGCCGCCCAGGAAGGGCGTCGCGCCCATTTGCCACATCAGCCAGTTGAACGTCGCCGCGCGTTTGTGCGGGTCGGTCGGCAGGAAGGCGCCGAACTTCTCCGCCAGATACACCATCATCGATCCGCTTTCGAACAGATGGATGACCGGATCGACCGAATGATCCGCCATGGCGGGGATTTTGGAGTTCGGGTTGATCTCGACGAAACCGCTGCCGAACTGATCGCCCTCAGCGATTTTGATCAGCCAGGCGTCATAGTCCGCGCCCTTGTGCCCCGCCGCGAGCAGCTCCTCGAGCAGGATCGTCACTTTCACCCCGTTGGGCGTGCCAAGCGAATAAAGCTGGATCGGGTGCTTGCCGATGGGCAGCGCTTTTTCATGCGTCGCGCCCGAAATGGGGCGGTTGATGCTGGCAAAGGCGCCGCCATTGCCGGGCTCCCAGGTCCAGACGGCGGGGGGGACGTAGCCAGCGGGCTGATTGTTGGCGGCGGGGTCAGCGGCGTCGGTCATGCGGAGTCCTCCCTATGGTTGCTGGCCACAATATGGGGTCGCGGGTGCTGGCGTCCAGTGATGCGAAGGCTTGGGGGCGAGCGGCGCTGTCTTGTGCCGTGATTGATCCCGAACGCGCGGGGCTGGGCGGATGTCGCCGCTCCGGCACAGCGCCTCCATCCGGACGGCGTTTTCGAGCAATTGCGCGCGGGTCAACAATTGGGCGATGGAGCCTGCCCATCTCTACCGCGATTTCCTACCGTGCAAGCGGAACGCGGCTTACGTGCCGATTCAGCGTTTTCCATTCGCCTCGATGATCGCCTCCTGTGCGTGATCCATCTGGAGCTGATAGCCGACCCGATCGGCATGCGCGATTGCCCGGTGCAACAGATAGAGCCCGGATTCGTCGCCGCGCTTGAGCAAAATCCGCCCCATCAACACCCTGAGCGCAATCCGCTGCAAGACCATGCCATAACGCACCGCGACGGTCATCGCTTCCGACGCCGCAATGCCCGCAGTTTCCGTATCGTCAAGCGCCAGATGATGCTCGGCCATGCCCCGCAAAACCTGGATCGTCACGCGCGGCAGCTCCATGACGGCGGCATATTGCTTGGCCTGTTCGAACAACGTCAAGATCTTGCCCGACTCCGCCTTGGCGTCCATGCCCCGAATTTCCGTGAGGCGCGCCCGCCACAGAATGTCCATCTGGCGGCCGGCCTCGGCGGTCGAGCGGCCGAGATAGGCCGCCTTGTTCGCCTCTTCGGTGCGTTGCAGGCCGTAAAGCAGCGCCGCCTTGCGGATATAGGTGACCGCAAGCGCGCGTTGCTGTTCGGTCTCGATCAACGCCGAAATCGCCTTGCGAAACCGCCGTTCCGCCATTGTATAATTGCCGCCAAGATGATCGCACAAGCCGAGATAGCTTTCGATCAGCGGTTTGGTCCGCTTATCCTCTTCCACTGACGTCGCCAGCGCCGACTCCATCTGTCGCTCGATCTCGATCAGCTTGGAGCGTGCCTCCTGAATTCGCCCGCGTTCGATCCGTACCAGCGCGCGATTGATCTCGATCCGCCGCCACGCCTGGCCGGGCAGCGGCGTGCGCAGGACGCTGTTGGCGCGCTCGGTGACGCGAAAGCCACGTTGCGCTTCGTACAGATCGCCCTGCAGAAAGGCGATGACGCTGCGTTCGTTGAGTAGCCAGATGAGTTCGCCGCTGTAGAGCGCGGGGTTCTTGTGGACGTCGTTGGGTATCTTCTCGATCAGTTCGACCAACCGAAAGATGATATCTTCCACCTCGCTCGTCGCACCTCTCCGTAGCTTATCAAGTCGATCGAGCGCCGCCGCGCGCGCGCGTTGCGATTCGCGGAAGCTGTTGATGAGCTGGTCAAGCCGACGCCGATGCTCCTCGAATTCGCCGAATTCGCCATCGCCCAACTCTTTCTTGCTCGGCATTTGCGCGACGAGCGAGGCCGCCGAAAAGAAGCCGCGAATAACCCCTGCTGCGGCGCGAATACTCACCTGCATATCCGTGGCCTGCATGCTGATCGCGCGTTCGAGCTGCGCCAGCAGCGCTTCGCTACGGATCACCGACAAATCGAACTTGCTTGTCGATGATTTGTGCCCATCAATCGATTTTTTGGGCGGATTGACCGCTTCTCGGAGCTTGCCGAGCTCGGTGTGGATCTTTTCGAACTGTCCGGTCGGCACTGTATCGCGCCACGATCCGCGCAATCGGCTCACCGTCGTCTTGAGCTCGCGCTGGATCGCCTCGCTCGCAACCGTGATATCGGTCGGCATCGAAATCGCCAGCGTCATGCTGAAACTGTTCGACAATAATTCGTCGCCCGAACGGACGCCGATCCGTTCGCGCATTTCGGCGATCACGCAGCGATGCAGGACGACGCGCAATTCATCCGCAGGGACGCGCCAATTCTTCGGCAGGCGTTGCGACGGTGACCCAGTCGCCGAATTGGCAGGGGGCGTAACATTCGAATAGGGAGAAGGCTGGATCGTCAAGACCAAGCCGAACTTGGCAAGTCGGCTTAGCGCGGCGCAACGCTCCTCGCGCAATACATTCTGTTTGTTGAGCTTGGACCCGCTCTTTTCACGGTGATGAAAGATCTTGTCGATCTGCCCACCCGGAGTACTCAGATGGTCGAGCACGCTGCTCTCGATTGGCAGTCCGATGAAGGACAATGCTTCCAGAAAATGCAAGTCAAGCACCGCCCGCATCCGGTCGAGCGCCGCCTCTCCCGGCGTCGCGCGGCTCCCGGTACGCGGTGGAAAGGCAAGGTCGTGCCAATTGTCCAGCACCACCCGCATTACCGACTCGATTGCAAGCGAGCGCGCCGTATTGGGTTGCAGCGCCTCGGTCGAACGCCCCGCAGCATAGCGGAGCTGGTCGTGGAGTTCGACCGTGTTGATCCGACCTTTGGCCTCCTCCCGAGCGGTCTCTAAAAGATAGCCGAGAAAGCCGCGGTCGCGCAAATCAACCGTTTCGCCTTTGGTAATCTCGGACCATTTGATCTCGTCCAACAGCTTTGGGCGCCTCTTCAGTTTGGAGTTCGGTTCCAACTCGGGGAAGGCACGCTCAAGCTTGTTCCGGATATACCGTTCACAGCCGTCGCCCCCCAAAAAAATCAGCCGAAGCGACGTGGCCGCAAATTCTTTGCTGATCAATTTATCCAGCAACAAATCAAGTTCTGGAGCAACCGATGCGCCGCGCCGGTCGATCAACCGCTCAAGTCCAGAAATGACAATCGTGGCCGCACTGATCGGGGTTGCCGGATTGCGCTTCTTCCGTCGTGATGAAGTCAAGCTTTCTTCTAACGCTAACAGCCGGTTCACGCGCGGCGGCGGCCTGTTTTCGACATCTGTACGCAATTGCCAAACAAACATAAGTATTTGTGAAAGAACACTGTCAAATTCAATAGCAAAATTACAGTTTATCATTAAGTACGGGTGCTTAAGTGCCCAAAGTTTACCCGCCAGCGCTCGCAACAACGCACCTTTGCCGGTACCGAGCGGCGAGAAAAACGTTGTATAACTACTATCGCTCAGAAGTTTTTCTGCCGCATGCGGCATAGGAAATGGCGGCTCGTCGTCGAAACCCTTCGGCTCGACCGTACCGTCCGTGTTCAACCGCCAGTTGCAGCTGACGGACTGGTGACGCCAGCCACGTTCCGGGTCGGTCGGCGTGACTCCCTGCTTCTTGGCGGCCTGCTCCCACAGCAACATTTCGCGGACGAACAGGGGGTCGTTGTCTACACCACCTTGATCGCCAGCGCCCGGCTTCAGTGGTCCGACGAAAAGACCCAACTGCCGATTGATCGCATCGTCGAAAAGCTTTCGGCTCTGCGGCAATTGTCGCCGGCGGGCATAGACGATAGTGTCTTCATAGAGGTCACGCATCGCTTCGATAGTCGCGAAGGTATAAAGCTTCGCCTTGAACATTTTGAGATAGCCGGTCCACGAGTCAATGACGTGCGACTTGGGTTTTTTCAAACTGCGCGAAATCTCCTTTGCCAGCGCGACAAAGATCTTGCGATCTCCCGAAATTCCGCTGACCTCGACGTCGGCATCGTCCCCATCTCCCTCGCGGCGGCTCCGGTCAGCAGGGAATGCGTCGTCGATCCAGAGGGGCAGCTCGAATGCTCCCCAAGATTCGGATGCGAGATGTTTGTTAAGATTTTCGATTAGGGTTAGAAGATCGGGGAGCCCCTGCCGCCAGCGGCCCGGTGCGCCGGCATGAATCAAATGGATGCCATATTGGCTGTAGAATCCCATCTGATCGCGCCACCCCTTCGTGCCACCTTTCTCGAGCGCCATAATCGCAAACACCGGATTATGCGGCGTTGCACGACCGCGGCTGACCAATTCGCGCAACGCCCGCGTGATCTCCGCCTCGCTCAGGCCAAGTCCGACAAAGACGATCGGATTGCCCGTCAGCGTCACATCGAGGGCTTGCTCCAATGACGTCCGCACCGTGCGATCACGGCGATATTGACGGTTGGAATCCGCGTCGGTCAGCAACATCGAAACGTGCCGGTCGGCGCGCCCGTGCAAATGCAGGATCTGCGCGCGATAATCGGGCGAATCGAGCGCAAATTCGAACAGCCTGCCGACCGCTTTGTCGTCATAAAGATCAGTCGTCGCCAATTGTCCGTCGGGGAAGCGCCGCGTCAACCCGCCGGTCTCGCCATCCTTGATCAAATGCCCCTGCTCGACCGCCTGTTCGATGCCGTAAGGCGGCGGCTGCGTCGATCTGAAATCCTCGAGGATCAGCTTATTTTCGAGCATATAATCGAAATTGAGCGTCATATAGCGTCTGATGCGAAGCCATTCGCGGAGGCGGACGATTGGATCCAGAATCGGGCGCGGCGGCGACAGCATTGCTTGCGCGACGGTCGACTTTATCGTCTTGCCCCGCTTTTCGGCCTCGCTCACGGCACGCACAAACTTGATTTTTCGCTTCAGCGCCGCATGCATCTGCGCTGGCGGGATTCTCGCGAGAAAATATCCCAACGCACTGCGCCGGTCGATCGGAAGTGCATCGTATGCCTCGACGCCCATCAGCCGTAAGGGGCCAGCAATGTCCGCGAGAAACGCTTTGAACTGATCAAGCATGTCTGGATCGCGAGCGATCATATTGCTGATGAATTTTCGAGAGTAGACGAGCGACGCCAGACGCTGCACCTCCTGAGGATTGAGGGCGCGCAGCATATTTGTAAGGGCCTCAGTCGGGTCCTTATCGGCATGAAATCTCCGAGCGAGCAGCTCGGTTATGTAGAAGGTGTCGTCGCGATACAATTTCGCCATAAAGGCACGAAAACTGGAGATATTGTCAGATCGTTTTCCGATGATCGGGCATTCCGGCCAATATTCTTCGTCAAGGCGGTCGATCCGGTTGAGCGCAACTTCGCACAGATCAAGCGCAACATATTTGTGAGCCGACGAATCGAGTGTGGTCTGAGCCCCGCGTTTTCCTCCAGATTTGAGTAGAGTCCGGCCCACCAAGGGAGTCGGATGATGAAGGCAAGCAGGTTCAGCGAAGAGCAGATT
>LNFI01000007.1 GCA_001464615.1 Sphingomonadales bacterium Ga0077557
ACTACTTCCTTTTGCATGGATCGACTCCTAGACGTGGCTCAACGACCACATCATTGCACAGCTATGCTGGTGCAGGGGTCGTCCACCCCATCAGGTCAGCGCCTGCGCGTGAAGCCGCACGAACTCGCGGCAAACAGCCTCAACCTTCATGTTTGACGACCGCTTGCGCTTGCTGGGATCAATGCCCTCATCGGCCTGTCGCAGCCAGTCGTTGGCCTTCTCGCGCGCCGTGGCGAGGGACATGCGCGGATAGACGCCAAGCATCGGATGCTTCTGCACCAAGCCATATCGAAATCTGATATAGAAAGATTTTCGGCCCTTCGGTGAAACCCGAAGTGTCAAACCCGGACAGCGAAGGTCGTGAACCTCATAGCGCTCCGGTTGAGGCTTTAGCGCCTCTATAGTCTTGTCTGTCAGTGCCTTCTGCATGTGTCATCCTTTCGAATGACACCTCAATAATCATGGAAATCAGCCAATCTCAAAGGAATTCCTGACCGCAAGAAGGCCTGCATCGGGAAAGTGCAGAAAGATGCAATATGGCCATATCGCCTGCGACCGGGGGGTGCTTTGGACCGAACCTCGGCATCGATACACGCACCAGATCGCGCGACACTGATTCTAGGTTTTTCAGTCTCACGCAATTTCGTGTCGGGCTGGCATCCCCATCGCGTGCCCCTTACGCATTGCAATGCACGGCAAAATACCGTATACGTTCATGTGAAAGGAATGTGTGATGGTATCCGCCTCATCCCGTCAGACCCAGCACCGCGAAACCAAGCGCGAGCGCATGGAATTGCGCGTAGCGACGTCCGCCAAGACGCTGATCAAGCGTGCAATGGCTGTGAGCGGCATGACGGCTGGCGACCTTGCTTATGAAGGCGCGCGCCGCATACTCGACGAGCATGAGCGCATGAAGCTTTCGCAGGCCGATGCCGATGCGTTCCTGAAAGCGGTTGCCAATCCGCCCGCGCCTACGGATCGCTTGATCAAGGCATTTGAGCGCCATAAGTCTGCCGTCGGCTGATCCTGCTTGCCTATCGCCTTTGAACCACTTGCGAAGCGTCACGACCGCGCGCAGTTCCGGTGTGGTGATGCGGCGCTTGACGAGTGGTTTCAGAAGCGCGCAGGCCAAGATGAACGCCGGAACGTTGCGCGGGTGTTCGTCGCGCTCGACGATGCCTCCCAGATAATTGGATTCTATAGCTTAAGCGCATTCACCCTGTCGCTGGACGAGATACCGGACGACATAGCGGCCAAGCTTCCTCGCTACGATCATATTCCCGCTGCGTTGATCGGGCGACTTGCCCGGCATGAGCAGGTGCGAGGTCAAGGGATCGGTGAGATTTTGATAGCCGATGCGTTGCAGCGCATTGTCAATGTCGCGCAGGATCTGGCAGTTTTCGCTATCGTGGTTGAAGCGAAGAACCGAGCGGCGTCGGACTTCTATCAATCGTTCGGGTTTATCCCCTTCCCCTTGCATCCTAATCGGCTGTTCATGCTCACTTCGACCGCTGCGTCCGCACTGACGCTAACAAATGGGTCTGGTGGTACTGCATAGACTCACAACCGCATGGGCGTTCCGATTTTTCCTGACGCAAGCAGGTCATAGCCTTATGACGATGCTGCGAGGCTGTCGCGCAAGTCTCCGCCCCTTCCCTCTATCGCTCTTGACGTGACCCCCGCCTTTCATCCGGCTACAACCAGAGACCGACCGTTGTTGTCGCGTGGAGGCGCAGGTGAAGCAAAGGTCGGGTTTAGACCCGCCCGTTGCCTTTCGAGTTCGGCGGCGAATGCCGCCGGCGTGGCCTTGCCGAGCGAGGAGTGCGGCCGCTCGGTGTTGTAGTCGTCGACCCAGGGCGCGAGGACCGAGCGCGCCTGGCGGATCGTGCAGAACAGCGTCTCGCTGAGCAGCTCATCGCGCATGCGACCGTTAAAGCTCTCTACGAACCCGCTCTGCGTCGACTTGCCGGGCGCTATGTAGTGCCATTCTACGCGCGCTTCGCCCCAACACGCCAGCACCCAGTCCGAGGTGAGCTCGGTGCCGTTGCCGCTGACGATCATCCAGAGGGCACCGCGCTCGGTGATCAGGTCGGCGAGCTCACACACCACCCGCTTGCCCGAGACCGACGTGTCAAGCACCGCCCGCAAACACTCCCGCGTCAAGTCGTCGATGATGTTAGGGATGCGGAGCCACCGCCCCGCAGCCATGTCATCATTTACGAAATCCAGGCTCTAGCGTTGGTTTGGAAGCGCCAGCACGTGCAGCAAAAGCTGCCAAAGCGCCGATTGACGGCGAAGCCAAGAAAATCTTGGGGGCAGATCATGTTGAGAGTTGGTCGGCGAGGCAGGAGCTGGCGACAAACACGAACACGGATACCGTGCCGCCGCAAAAGATGCTCAACGCCGGCCGAATTTGCGCTCATGCTTGCCATCGGAAGCGTGACTGAATTTGTGTCGTTATCCTTTGTTGCCTATTGTCCCCCGTCGTGAGCAATTGTCACCAACTGTTAAAAACGAATGCAGCTAGGTGATTGATATTGCTATCAGACCAATCCACTCCAATCAGCCGGTCCTTGGTTCGAACCCAAGTGCGTTCACCAAAGCCCCTCGCTAAATCAACGCTTTACGCCAAGGTCTCGTGTAGGGCTAGAACACAGCTTTTTGCTATCTGTGCGCATGCATCCCTTCGTTACGGCGCCGAGAAATCAGCGAACGAACCGCCCGGAAGAACTTTCGCTAGTCTACAATGATCGCGATCCTTAAGCCTTGCTACCGTTAATGGCCGAGGTGTTACGCCCCTTGGTGACGGAAGGTAATCGAGATTAGTGAAATGAAGAACCAACTGGCCTTTATGCATATACCCAAATCGGCGGGGACGGCTCTTGCAAATGCGATTATGGCATTGCATCCATTTTCAAATGAAACACATGGATGGGATAGAAGTCTATTTGGATCATATGACGAATTTGATACGTGGGATCAAAGTAGACGACCTTGGATGTTTTTGTCTACTGATGAAATTCCTGATGGAAAAGATTTTATATTTGGTCACATTGCGCTTTCGAATATTCTAACGCGCTATAGTGATGCGCGAATTTTTACTGTTATCAGACATCCATTCAGCAGAATCATGTCATTTTGGACTTTTTGGCGAGGCAAGCCAGACGGTTTGCAATCCGACGTCGGCACATACGCAGAATATGTCTATCTGGCACGCGGATCACTTGAATCCTTCTTAAGCAATGTCTCGATTTCACCACAGACAGATAACGTTGTAGCTCGAATGCTGCTATGGCCCCATGTATTAATTCCAGATGATGATTTCATTCAAGAGCATCACATTAATGATATTGTTGAACTATGCCTGAATAAATTGGAAAAATTCGATTTCATTGACGTATACGAAAATGAAGACTGGGTAAGAAACTTTCAAAGCTGGCTCGGACTACCAATCGCGGTCGGCATGGATAATGTCACGGAATCGCCTGCGCCAGATTTACGATCTAACATTCACCACGAATTATCAGAATCCTGTAAAGAATATATGATTCAGCGCACCCAAATAGATGATATTATTTGGAGGACAATCGCGTTGAGATATTTAGCACCCTTAAAGGTGGATCATTTATATAATAAGACTTTTGAATATTCGATAGAAAAATTCGACCGCATTCTTTCGGGGAATTGAGTTAGTTTTTTATATAATTAAGAGAGATGTAATCCAATTCATTGATAGGAAATTGTTAATTATCCACTGCCAATAGATCGACCGATTCCACATCCCAATATAAAATTAGAACGGCACGAGCAGCTTCACCGCGTCAGCTTGGCTGGCGGTGATCGGGCCACCTGAGGCTGCACCAATTGGAGCCCCTGCTGCCTCGGACACGTCGGAGATAGCGCCAGCCTTGGGACCGAGCACCTTCCCGACCGGATCGAAGCCGATGCGCCGCACGCCCTCGCCGCTCTACGGCGCTTAGGTGGTCGCCATGAGCGGGTCCTTCAGCGGATTGATGCCCGTCATGGTGTCGACCGTGGCGGCCGCCTCGATCGGCAGGCTGAGCCCCAGCATCAGGGCAAAATGAAATGATTTCATGGTAATCGTTCGGCCGATGCGCTGGGGACCGTGCAGATCACCCCAATCAACCGTGTTTGTCAGGTTCGTGGGCAGGCTGCACTGACCAATCTGCTGGGGCGTCTGCCTTGTCGGCCATTGCAATGGCTGCCGTCGGTTGCACTTTGCCGGGTGCGTGATGCGCGGGTGCATAAATGGCATAAAGCTGCATCGGCGCCGTGCCGATATTCGTGATGTTGTGCCAGGTTCCTGCCGGAACGAGCACACACCACCCGTCAGAAACTTTCTCGTCGAAGGTCAGCTGGTCATTCGCAGCGCCCATCTGGACCCGACCGTTGCCAGCTTCCAGACGGAGAAACTGGTCTGTCTCCGGATGCGCTTCCAGGCCAATGTCGCTCCCAACCGGAATCGACATCAGTGTCACCTGCAGATAGCGGCCGCTCCATGCGACCGACCTGTAATCCGCATTTTGTGTCGTCGCGATTTCGATGTCGAACGATTGCGGCTTTGGACCAACGTCTTCAATCGAGGCATTCGTGGTTGCCATGGCGGGTCTCCTGAAAGCGGCGACGATGACGCGCCGCTTGGCCGTGGCGCGCAGATGAAATCGGTATCGATCATTCTCGGCCGTCCAATCGATGCGCTTAGAACCCAGTAACCGGCAGTTCGATCCGCTTTCTGCATCACCTTTTCTCAAGGTCCGACGGGGCTAGTTCCGGGAAAATTAAATCGAGATCAGGTTTCGAGGAAAAACGGCCCAACTCGCGCGCTGCCGTGTTTGGTCCGGGCCGACCGCCCCGCCCTATCCACAAACATTCATCACCCGATCGGCAAACAGCAGATCCGGACCTGCGACCATAATCAACCCTGAGCCGCCGACGCGACTAATTGGCCGCTTTTGTCGCCCTCGCTTGTCTACAACAACACCAAGGGTTGGTAGAGTGCAGTCGGGCAGCGCCACCGCAACGTGCGCTGCACCCATCTTGGCCGAACAGCCCTACCCTTCTAGCGCCGTTCGCATAGCGGCAGTGAAACGCGCATCACGGATTGCCCTGCCCCGACAAGACGGTGATCTGATAGGCCGCGCGCGCATTTGCGCCAACGGGTCCGGCAAAGGCTAGGGCCTGGGAGAGCTGGCGGCCGGGCTCGAGCACGCCCTGGCGAAGGAAAACGCGGATATAGGGATCGCCAGAGGCCGTGCGCCCGCTGGCGTTTATTAGTTGGATGCCTTTGGACAGCCCCCGCACAATCACCAGCAGATGGGTGTCGACGACGGATCGGCTTGAATTGGTGAGTGTATATTGGTCCGCCTGCCGCTGTCCGTCGATCGTGGACGCGACCAGCCTGATATTCAGTTTTGACGTTACGTCGAGGAATTCCAGCCCCTGATCGCGCCGAGCAAGGGGATCATTGTCGTCGATTGCCAGGCCGCTTGGCATGAGACCATCCTTGGCCCCCAATGCTGCCAGGTCAGGCCGGTATTTCGAATAGGCCAGATCGCGCGGGTTGGGCTGGAGCGTATCGGTTCGCGATTTCGGATCATAGGTGACAAAGGTAGGATCATAGAGCGCGTTTTCGATGAAATCGGTGAGATCGTCGATCTGGCGCGGTGTGAGGCCAAGGCCCCTTGGGTAACCGGGGCCGCGCGGATTGGTGAAGCGCGGGGACAGGGTGGCTGCTGCTCCGGCGGTGGGGTCTTGCGGCAACCCTGCGTTGAAATAATTGACCACGGATCGGACGGTGACGAACGATCCGTTGTGGAAAAAATTACCGCTGCCCTTCAGCTGGCGCAGCGTCATCGCGCGGAACTTGAACGCGTCCTGGGGCCGATGCGTCACTTCCTGGCGGCCAGTATCCTCGGCATGATAGGGAAACCCGTCTGCACCAAGGCGCCGCCGGTTGAGCGTTCGGCTTGCCTGAGCATTCAGCGCTTGCACTGGATGATCGCCGATGCCGATGTTGAAGAAATTCTCTTCCACGAAGCGCCCGACGCCCGTGACATCGGGGTCATTCGGTTGCTTGTTGAGCGCCGGGCCGCTGTGGCAGCCGGAACAGCCCGCCCCGCCCGCGCCATTGGCGGCGGGCGTGAAGAACAGCTTTGCCCCACGCAGTTGCGCGGGGGTCAGCGCGTGGTTGTCGCCGGCCAGGAATCGGTCGAACGGCGTTTCGCGCGTGATGATGGTGCGCAGGAACGCTGCCTGCGCCCGGAATTCGGTCTGATCGTTGATCAGTTTGGTCAGGTCCCCGCTGCTATCCGCCTCGGCCGCCTCTTGCGGAAAGGCATCCCGGAACAGCTTGATATAGTTCGGGAATCTCAACAGTGCTGCCGACTGAAAGTTCAGCATGCGATGCGCGTCCAGCAGCAGCAGCGTCAGATTTTCGGGCGCCGGATCGCTGAACGGATTGAGCGAACCGGGTGTCGACTGGGGTTCTCCGCCAAAGCCGCCAAATAGCAGGCGGTTGTTGAAACCGGCACCGACCATGTTGGGGGACAGGCGCCCGACACTGTCCAATTCGTCAAGCCGACCGGTCTGGAGCAAGGCCCTTGGCTTGGGCTCATGATAGAAAAGCGCGGGGGTCGTGATGACACGCCGGCCGCTTGAATCGACAAAGATGTCGGTCAGTGTCGGCAACGCATCGACAAGCACGTCCCCGGCAAAAATTGGCTTGGGGCGGAGTTTGGTAAGGATCGCTTGTGGTCGGCGGCGGGGGAAAAAATTCCCATGCTCATCGGTATAGCCCCTGCCTTCGCCGCCAGTGTTGAAGTTGAGCCGCTGGCCCGCTTTCCCCGCCGCTTCGCCGATATGGCAGCTGCCACACGACCCGGTCTGGCGCGTCATGGCGACAATGTTTTGGATGCCGGGTGTCGATGAGCCGACCGTGCCGCCAAAGGCGGTGCCAGCCGGCAGATTGAGCGGCTGGCCCTGGTTTTCATTGACGCGCGCGGTGCGGACCGGATCATGGAACAGCATCTTGCCCAGAAACCGCTTCGCCTCGGTCATTTCATAGCGATAGGGCACGGTGCCGTCTGCCTGGCGCGGCAAAGGAAGGTCGGCGTTTGTTGCAGGAACCTTCAGTTTGTCGATGCCGCCGACCTGCTGGCCAATGAACGCGCGAAGCTGGGCGGGGTCAGGCGTTGGCGATGGATCGTCCAGAACGGCGATATTCTGGCCAACGACATTCTGGCTGATGGCGGCGGCGCTGCAAAAAGTCGCCACACCAACCAACACCGCCGACACCGGGAAAAAACGGGCCAATCGGCCCCGCCGGGTGACTGTTGCCGAAACCCGGGACGCGCGAAGGTGCGATTTCATGGCCATGTTCCCCTAAGTCATTCACGCTGGACGACACGAAATCGGCGACGCGGAATCAAGAAGCGGTAAATGCTGGGCCGAGCCGAGGTCAGCGAGCCGCAAATCCAGAACAAGCGAAACCCTGTGGTCCGGTCCTTCGGGTATCGGCTTACAACAGAGGAGGCAATCGCGGGGCGTCCGCTATGGTGCGCTAGGCACAGCACCGCGTGCCATCCCGGCAAGCGACGCCCCTTCACCGGGATGACCGACGCGTTGCTTACCATGCGCGAGCGCGGCGCTGGATTTGGTCGCCGGTCTTTGTGTCGTTGTCCTGACCTAGTCCAGCCTGGATCGCCACGACCATGCGGCCAAAGGGATAGATTGGATTCCGGGTCGGGTGCGCTAAAGCAAAAGGCTAAATGGGGGAGCCGCAGCGTGAAGAAACGATATTGGGGCCTGCTGGCCGTGATTCTGGCGATTGTGGCTGCTTATGCTGCGGGCGTCCGGCTGGCGCCGCTGGGGCAGGATTTCGATGCTGCCCCACTTATCGCCAGGGCCAAATCCTATGACGCGCTGATCGAGCGCGATCGGTTCGGCGTGCCACATATCTCTGGCAAGCGCGATGCCGATGTCGCTTTTGGCATGGGCTATGCGCATAGCGAGGATGATTTTGCGACGATCGTCGATGCCGTGCTGACGACGCGCGGGCGCGCCGCTGAAACCAAGGGCAAGGATGCCGCTATCGGCGATTATCTCGTCCGGCTATTCCGGGTGTGGGAAAAGGTCGCAGCGGGATACGATACGCAGATCACCCCGCAAGCGCGGGCGATCATGCAGGGCTATGCCGACGGCGTGAATCTATATGCTGCGCAGCATCCGGACTTGGTGCCCGCTGGCGTTGTGCCGCTGTCTGGACGTGACGTGTCAGCCGGCACGATCTTTCGCGGGCCGTTTTTCTATGGGCTCGACAAGGTGCTGAAGTCCATTACCGAGAAAACACCCGCACGCGACACATCGCCCCCCAAGGGATCGAACGGCATCGCGATAGCTCCGTCGCGGTCATCGGATGGCGCGACCCGGCTGCTCGTCAATTCGCATCAGCCCTATGAAGGGCCGGTCGCCTGGTATGAAGCGGTGCTTGATAGTGGTGAAGGCTGGCACGTCGCGGGTGGATTTTTCCCCGGATCGCCGTTCATGCTCCACGGCCACAACGCGCATCTCGGCTGGGCCAGCACGGTCAACAAGCCAGATCTGTCCGACGTCTATCGCCTCAAAACCGATCCCGCGAAGCCGGGTCAATATTATTTCAATGGCCAATGGCGCGCTTTTGAAAAATCGGTCGCAACATTTCGCGTGAAGATTTTTGGGCCGATTCTGTGGACGGTGAACCGCGATGTGCTGTGGAGCGTCCATGGCCCGATATTTGAAACCGATCACGGCACCTTCGCGCTCAGCTATGCCGGCGAGCAGGAAGTCCGCCAGCCGAACCAATATATGGCGATGAACAAGGCGCGCTCACTGGACGAGTGGCGCGCTGCAATGGGCATTCAGGCGTTGCCGAGCATCAATTTCATTTATGCCGATGACAAAGGGAATATCGGCTATCTGTCGAACGGCCAGTTCCCCGTGCGCAAGGACGGTTTCGATTGGAAGGGCACGCTGCCGGGCGATCGGCCCGACTTGCTATGGACGCAGCGCGTGCCGTTTGCGCAGTTGCCGCAGGTGTGGAATCCGAAATCGGGCTATGTGTTCAATTCTAACAACAACCCGCTGATCGCCACCGACCCCGCCGATAACATCAAGCCCGACGCGCTGGCCCATCATCTGGGCCTGCAGACCAACATGACCAATCGCGCGCACCGCGTGCTGGAAACCTATGCGCGCGACACATCAATCACGCCCGAGGAGTTTGAGACCTACAAATATGATCTGGCCTATAGCGACCAGAGCGTGCTCGCCGGGTTGATCAAGCAGGCACTCGCCTATGATGCCAGGGGCAACCGCGATCTGGCGGCTGCGCAGGCCATTCTGAAAAAATGGGACCGGCGCACCGATACCGGTAATCGCGGCACGGCTTTGGCAGTGCTGATGGGCGAGCCGATCGGTCGGGCGCTCGAAATGGGCGAACCGATCCCGCCGCTCCGCCCGGCGCTGGATGCAGCGATCGTGCACCTAAAGAAGCATTTCGGGCGGCTCGATCCGGAATGGGGCCAGGTCAACCGGCTGCGGCGCGGCAAGGTTGATCTGCCGATTGCAGGCGGGCCCGATGTGTACCGGGCGGTCTATGGCAAGAAGCAGGACGATGGCACGCTGACCGGGAATGGCGGCGATACCTTCATCATGTTCGTGACGTGGGACACGGCAGGCAAGCTTTCCTCACGCAGCATCCACCAATTCGGGTCTGCAACGATGGACGCCAAATCACCCCATTATGCCGATCAGGCACCGTTGTTCGTGCAGATGAAGACCAAGCCTGTGCTGTTCAACCGGGCCGATCTGAAGGGGCAGATTGAGCGCAGCTATCGCCCCGGTAGATAGGGGCGCGGGGCTGGGCACCTAAGACAATCGCACGGCTCGGCTTGTTCGACGCCATCGGTGTGATCTTCCGCCATTCGGCGTCGCACAGATCGTCGCGGTTCATGCCGCCGTTCTGAACCTCAACGCCACTGCTCCGCCAAACCGATCATTGGATTGGCGCCTTAATATTATAGAAAACTGCTAAATTTGGTAGAACAGCGAGCGTTTTCGTTGTGACTGCGCGCCTCAAGCGATATCAAAGAGATGTTAAAGGAGGCACGCAATGAATAATGATACCCTAGAAAGACGTAAGTTTCTGACAAATACAGGTATTGGTTTGGCCGGTATTGGTGCTGCTGTTATGATCGGCGCCTCACCGGTTAATGCCGCTACTTCAAATAAGCGGAAACTTCCAGGGTCAGGCGATGGCGATATTGCTGTACTGCAGGGTGCCCTTGCCCTTGAGAATGAGGGTATTGCCGCCTATTCGATCGCTGGGGGCAGCGGATTATTGTCCGCCGAGGTGCTGAAGGTCGCGTTGGTCTTTCTTGGCCACCATAAGGCGCACCGGGACTCCCTTGCATCGTTGATCATCAAGGCGGGCGGTAAGGCTGCTGACCCGAAGAGCGATGCTGAATATACGCGTGACCTCGATCTTGGATCGTTGAAATCGCAAGGGGACGTTATTGCGCTGGCAGCCCGGCTCGAACAAGGCGCTGCAAATGCCTATGTCGGCCAAGTGGCGGCGTTGAAGGATCGGTCGCTCGCAACCTTGTTTGCTCAGCTGTCAACGGACGAAGCCGTTCATTGGGCGATTTTGAACAATGCGCTCGGGAACGCTGTTCCCTCCACGCCTTATCTCTTCGGCTAGGAGAGATTGGCATGATTCAGCCCGCATTATTCCCAATCCGACGCGCGCTGACCTTGTCGGTGCTCGTCCTAGGCAGTTGGGGAATGGTCGGTAGTGCTGTTGCCCAGACCCCGCCCGGCGCAGCGCTTTACCAGGCAAAATGTGGCGGATGTCATTCGCTTGATTCAAACCGGATCGGGCCATCGCATCGCGGCGTTGTGGGGCGAAAGCCTGCCAGCGTTGCAGGCTATGCGTATTCGGCAGCGATCAAGAAGCTGACCGGTGTCTGGACGCCGGCTCGGCTCGATACATGGCTGCAAGGTCCACAAAAAGTGGCGCCTGGTTCGAAAATGTTCCTGACCATTGCCGATCCGGCAACGCGGGCGAGCATCATCGCCTATTTGCAGAGCGTGTCGCCCCCAGCGGCCGCAAAATGAAAATAGACAAAAATACGATATTAATGTCCTGATACAGGTGAGAATATTGGTCGGCACAAAGACCGGAGAAGCAGTTACGGTGATGTTGGCCGACCAATATTTCTTACCGACCTCTCATTAAAATGGACCTAGGGGCGATCGCCCCGCCCCTCCCGATGGTTCGGGCGCAGATGTTGGGTGTTGTTGCGGTCTTCTAGAGCCCGCCAAGCGCTCGACGACGTCCGGCGTGCACACCACAATCGGTTATCGCAAACTGGGCCCACGGCAACGCGCTGACTGACCTGCCGGATCGATCACTCCCACAATTCGCTGCGTTAGCCTCTTGGGGCCCCTAGCCGCTGACGATCAAAACCGAGCTGCGCGGCAAGAACGATATTCGGCAATGCATGCGGCGGATCGGCTTCTGCAGCGGGATAAAATTGATCCGCAATCAACCGTCGAAATCCTCCTGGCGTCAGCCCAGTGACGCGGCGAAAAACCGTCGTGAAATGTGCTTGGCTATGGAACCCCAACTCGGTCGCAATATCGGCCAGCTTGATATCAGATTTAGCGATTAAAGAGCGCGCCTTCTCAATACGGTGCTTCAATACATATTGGTGCGGGCTGTAGCCTGTCTGCAACTTCATCGCCCTGATGAAATGAAATTGACTATACCCTGCGATGTGACTGAGCTCACTGACTCGGATCGATCGCGATAAATTGGCCTTGATATAGTGATCAATATCAGACAGCCGGCGAAATGTGAGATGAATGCGATTTTGTTCGGTCTTATGTTCATTGTTATTGCGCGCTAGCGTGAAAGCCGCTTGGATGAACCCAGGGATGAGATGCTCGACGACGCCACTCTCTTTGAATTGCCGAGCCGTCAAATGATACATTACCGCTTCTGCGATTCTAAACAGCGCATTATCTTGTAGATTAAAGAAACTACATTTTTCAGCCGGGCAATCTTCATTTGATAGAATTAAGTTGCCCAACGGAATATAGAGAAAGAGGAGCGTTTTCGGGCAGCGGGGGATCAAAATATCTTTGTTTTCCGATAGGATAATCGCGGATATCGAATGCTGTGCCAGGCTTGTTAGGGTATAGTCTCCGTCGCCGGTTACCCAGCATCGGTCGACGCGCCGCCTTGCCAACACAAAAACCAGGCCTGTCGTTACTGCCTTGTCGTTCAGATGTGTACCACGGTTACCGGTAACCGACCCGCGAACGACGATCGGGCGTGCCTGCCCTGCTTCGCCGTCCGGCACGGCATTGGCGATCACATCGCGCAGGAAAGCAAACTCGCTACATTCCGAATGTTCTTCCAATGCAACGCGTCCCCAATGGAATTGCCTTCCATGGGGCTATCGCAGCGGGAACACCTCGTCGTTCACGTTACGGCCGGACGTACAGATTCTAATCATTGGAGGGGTCCATCAACCGTTTGAACGTTGATGGTGCGATCCCATTAAGTTTACGAAATATCGTTGAAAAATGCTGCGATGATGAAAAGTTAAGCTCGTACGCGGCTTGTGTTACTGACAGCCCTTCTTGTGTGAGCATAAGCTTAGCGCGATCCATTTTCCGCTGAAGTGTCCAGCGATAGGGCGTTACACCGAACGTCACCTTGAACAGCCGCATAAACTGGGTCATCGACAGGCCCGATATGGCCGCCAGATCCGTTAATGAAACCGGCTCCGTCAGATTGTCCTCGATATAGTCATGAACGAGCATCATTCGACGGTCAGCGGGCCCAGTCTTTTCAAGGCCTTGAGCCGTTCCAGTAACGGTGATGTTGGACCATGTGCGCAAGATTTCAGCAGCAACGGCATAGCCGATTGAGTCTGCGAGCAGTCGGTCGACTGGACTGTTGGCGCTAAGGCGAAGCGCCATTTGCGCGAGAAGCGTCAGCTGGTGATCCGGGCGGTTCTGGGGGTCAATGAACTCGACCTGGGTATTTGGCGCCTGGTCCTCCAACACATGATCAAACCAGCTGCGCGCGATCAGAAACCGGACGCATTCGCAGCGCTCTGCGCTATATTCGATATTGTAGGTTTGGCCGCCGACCCCAAGGTTAGCGGTACCGGCCCGCCCCTCACGCTCAAAATTGGTGAAGGACGATCGATTTCGCATCCGGATTGATCCGCCAATGTGAACGCAAAGCATGATCTGATCAGCGGGAAGGGCCGCTTCGACGCCGACAATATCGGCGCTTTCAATCAAGCCATGGCTGATGACAATGCCGCCAGAACTGCCGTCAATTTCGTTTAAGGTACGATATCCAGGCCAGGAAAGTGATGGTGGCCGACTGAGGACGGTGCTCATCACGCACAGAAACCCATCGTTGAACCTGAAATAACGTTCCTCAAAAATTTTCCCCGCAGACGTCGCCCTCACCCGTTAGACGCCGGGTATCGAGCATCGGTTTCAAGGCAACTACCGGATGGGGTAAAATCAGGGTCGCCTGGTTCGTTATCCAATTCGCAGCTGAGGATCCGGCGTTCGTTCGGCGGCGATGTTGGGATGCGTGTCCTGGGTGCCCTGCGTGCCAACGCGATGCGTCATCGCCGCGACCACCTGTTCGCGCTTGATGCCCTGGCTGACGGCGGATCGACGTCCCCGTTTACGCTCCCAACCCATGAAGCAGCGCAAGACGCCAGACGTCATTCATAACGCAGCGCCCGGGCGGGCTCGCTTCGCGCAAGCCGCCACGCCTCGCCCGCGATGGTTGCAACGGCAATGCCTGCGGTCAGCATGATCGCAGCAACAAACAGCCAGGGTGAAAGCGCGACACGGTCGTCAAAGCCGGCCAGCCATTGTCGCGTGACGCCAAAGGCCACCGGCACGGCGATGATGTTTGCAATCAGTACGGGCCTGAGGAATTGACCGATCAGCATCCGCAATATTTCGGCAGTCGATGCGCCCAAGGCTTTGCGAATCCCGATTTCCTTCGTTCGGCGGGCGGTGTCGAAGGCGGCAAGGCCATAAAGGCCAATGCATCCAATGACGACCGCGAGCACGGCGCCAATCATGAACAGTCGCATCCGCTGTTCATCGGCGCGGTAAAAGGATTCGTATAATTGCTGATCGACCGGCAGCGCCTTGAACGGGGCGGCGGGCGCGATGCGGCGCCAGTCCGCCTCCATCGCCGCAAGAATGCCGCGGCCGGCGCCGGGAAGATGACGAACCGTGAGCACGGCGCTGAAGAGATCCCGGTCACGTTCAAAATAGGCCAGCGGCTCGACGGGATCACGCGGCGAACTGAAACGCATGTCGCTAATCACCCCGATAATGGTGGCGGCCCGCTCGTCCCCATCGCTGATGGTGACGCCGATCGCCTGTGTCGGATCAGCGAAGCCAAGCAGACCCACTGCCCGCCGGTTGAGCACGACAGCCCTTGGCCGTGGCGACGCCGGATCAACCGCATCGCTCGGATGACGTTGGGAATCGAGAAAGCGCCCAGCAAGCAAGCGCGCGCCATAGGTGGTGAAGAAACCGCGCGCGATATCGGCATGGACGATCGTCGGGTCCGGGCCAGTTGCGCCGTCCCGGTGCATCGGGCCAATCGAAAAGCTGCCACCCGCCGGCGCAATCGCAGACTGGGCCTGCGCCACCACGCCCGGCAGGCGCGCCACGTTGGCAACGAACGCGCGGCGCTGGCTGTCGTCGACTGCCCGATCGCCCATCGGCACCGCGATTAGCCCTGCCCGGTCGAAACCCAGGTCTGATGATTTGAGGTGCTGGGTCTGCGCGACGAGCACGCCGGTGCCGATCATCAGCGCGGTCGCAATCGCGAACTGGATGACAACCATCGCGCGGCGCAACAGCGCGCCGGCGCGCTGCCCCCCGGGTGCGCGCACCGAGGCGAGGACGGCAGCAGGCTGGAATCGCGACAGGACAAAGGCAGGATAGGCCCCCGCGACAATGCCCAGGCCGACGACCAACAGCGCAAGCGGTGGCAGGATGGAATCGCTCCCGAAATAGGCCACCGAAAGCGACGTACCGCCCGCCACATTCACCATCGGCAACGCCAGTTCAGCAAGCGCCAGCCCGGTCAGCCCCGCCGCAACCGCCGTCGCCATCGCTTCGCCGATGAACTGGCCGACAAGCGTTTTACGGGTTGCGCCCACCACCTTGCGGATCGCCACCTCGCGCGCACGCAAGGCGGCACTGGCGGTCGCCAGGTTTACGTAATTCACCAGCGCTATCATCAGGGCGAGCACACCCACCATCCCCAGCGTCCCCACCACAATGCCATCGCGCGGATTGGCCAGATGCAGCGACGGCAAGGGGATCAGCGATTGGCGCAGCACATCGGGCGCAATCCCTGCAAAGCTTGGATCGGGATGCCGACGCGCCAGTGCAGCAAAAGCTGGTCCCCGTCGAGCGGCCGCCGATGCATCGGGAAAGCGGACAAAGGTAGTCAGCAGGCCAGATGGGCCAGCGCTTGCCTGGCCGGAGCGAGGCAGCGCGAGGAAAATGGCGTTGCGATAGAAGCTGGCGGCGGGCGGATCGGCGATCACCGCGCCAATGCGAAATGGCGTCGGCTTGCCATCGACAATCAGCGTCAGCGTCCGACCGATCGGGGATGCCTTGCCGAAATAGGTTTCGGCGACACGCTTGGTAATCACCATGCCGTCTGGCGTCGAAAGCGCAGCGACCGCGTTCCCCGCAATCGCTTGTAACGGGAACAGCAAGAAATAGTCCCGATCAACCCAGGCGACCTTTTCCGCCACCAGCGCCAAGCCGTTCTGCACAGGCACATCAGCGGCGAGCATCCGGGCACCATCAACTTCGGGCCAGTCACGCCGGATCTGCCCCAGCAGATCGGGCGGGGATGGAATGACCATTTCGGGCGACCCCGGAAACTGCATGCTCCGCTTGACGACCCAGATCCGGTCCCATCCGGGCAGGACGCGATCATAGCCGGTTTCGAACCGGACGAAGAGGAACAGCACCAGGAAGACCGCGATACCAAGCGCCAACCCGCCGATATTGAGGATCGCATACAGCCGGTGCCGAGTGAGCGATCGGTAAAGCGTCAGCAGTGCTGATGGCATGGCCGGGCTGCTATTCGTGACGCAGTGCGCGCGCAGGCTCGGCGCGGGCAACGCGCCATGCCTGGCCAAACACGGTCGCCACCGCGATGGCGATCGCCAACAGGCTCGCGCCTACAAAGAACAACGGCGATAGCGATATCCGATCATCAAACCCCGCCAGCCACCGTTGGAGGACGACATAGGCGAGCGGCCACGCAATCAGGTTTGCCAGTAGCACTGGCCGCATGAACTGGCCGATCAACAACCGAAGCACCTCGGCAGTCGATGCGCCAAGGGTCTTGCGAATGCCGATTTCCTTTACCCGGCGCGCGGTATCGAACGCGGCGAGCCCGTACAGCCCGATACAGCCGATCACGACCGCCAGCAGCGCGCCGACCGAAAACAGCCGCGAACGCTGCGCATCAGCCTTGTAGTAACGCTCGAACAAATTTTCCTCGATCGAACGCGCAAGGAACGGGACACCCGGCGCTACCCGCTTCCACGCGGCTTCCAGGCGTGCAGCCATCGCTTTGGGGTCTCGACCGTCATAGCGAACCGCTGCGAACGGATCAGGAATATCGAGCGTATTGTACGAATAGGCAGTCGGGTTGACCGGATCACGCGGGCTTCTGAAGCGCAGGTCATCGACCACACCGATAATCGTCGAAGAACGATCACCATCCCCGATCGTCTGCCCAAGCGCGGCCGCTGGCGATGAAAAGCCGAGCGCCGTCACCGCCGTTCGGTTGAGCACGATGTTCGGGCCGATCAATTTGCGCTGATCGGGGGTCAGGCGTGCACGGTCATCGGCATGCGCGGCGTCGAACAAGCGGCCAGCAGCAAGCCGCGCCCCATAGACACGGAAATAGTCGCGGCCAGTGCCGACATCCATGATCGAGGTCTTCCGCTCGGGGTTTCCGGCTCGGGAATAACCCGAATAGTTCGTCGAATTCTGGTCGCCAGGGGCGTTGTTGCCGGTCGTCACGCCGATAACCCCCGGCACGCTGCTGAATGTGGTGAGCAGGGCCGCGCGCTGTGCGTCATCCAGCCCTGAATCGTTGAACGATCGCACAATCATCAACCCATCGCGCCGAAAGCCGAGATCGGCGTCGCGGATGTGCGCGGTCTGCGCGAGCATTGCCGCCGTCGTGATCGCAAAGGCGATTGCGATAGCGAACTGGATGACGACGAGCGCGCCGCGCAGTCGCGCACCGGCACGGCCGCCGCCCGGGGCCCGGGTGGAGGCGAGAACGGCGGCGGGGCGAAACCCGGACAGCACCAAGGCCGGATATAAGCCCGCTACGCCCGACACGCCCAGCACCATGAGAGTCATCGGCAACAGGATGCTGTTCGTGCCGAAATACTGGATCGCCAGTTTCGTGCCGCCGAGCGCATTGAGGAACGGCAGCGCGATTTCCGCGAGCGCAAGGCCAATCAGCGCCGCGACGGCGACGGTAACGACCGCCTCACCCATAAGTTGTTGCACGAGCGCGCGCCGCGTGCCGCCGACCACCTTGCGCATCGCCACTTCGCGCGCGCGCAAGCCCGCCCGCGCGGTGGCCAGATTGATGTAATTGACGATCGCGATCAGCAGCGTCAGCAACCCGACAATCCCCAGCGTCGTCACGATGGCACGATCGCCCGGCGTATAGAGATGCATCCCCGACAAAGGGCGCAGCGACTGAAAATACTCGCCCTTCTTTATGTTCCCGCTGGCATAGGCATGGCGATCGAGAAACGCCGGTAACTGCTGTTCGAAGGCGCGGGCGGCGGCTTCATCGGGAAAACGAAGCAAAGTCATTAACGACGTGCTGCCCCAATGATCCCAATAGCTGCCGCCAAAACGGGCGCGGACGAGCTGCACGAACATCGCGTTCTTGAGCGTCACATTGTCGGGCATGTCGCGCAAAACAGCACCTACCCGATACGGATACAGCTTGCCATCAACCGATACCCGCAGCGTCTGCCCAATCGCCGACTGGCTACCAAAATACTTTCGCGCCGCAGTCTCGGTAATCACCAACCCATCGGGGTCAGCGATCGTGGCGGTCGGATCTCCCTCTACCGCAGGGAAGCGCATTAAGTCGAAGAAGTTGGCATCGATCGTACCAATCTCTTCTGCTGTAGCCTGCGCACCCTGTCGGATCGTCACTGCGGCACTCGTGTAGCGCGCTCCGGCGAGCTGAGGATAATCAGCCCGCAAGAGATCGAGTTCTGCCGCCATCGTGTAGGGGTTGGTGTCGGGTGGATAGCCCGGCATCACATAGCGTTCCTCCACTATCCACAGTTGGTCCTGTGCCGGCAGCACGCGGTCGAAGCCGGTCTCAAAACGAACGAACAGAAACAGTACCAAAAACGTCGCAATACCGAGCGCCAGGCCACCGATGTTGAGCGCGGCGAACAGGCGGTGGCGGGAGAGCGAGCGATACAGGCTGGTCAGGGTTGACATGTCAGGCTGCCCGCCGCGCCGACGACAGGATCCGTCCATCGAGCATATGAACCGTGCGCCGCGCGACATCGGCATGCGCGGGCGAGTGGGTGACCATCACAATCGTCGCCCCATCGGCATTGAGCTGGCTGAGGATGTCCATCACCTGCGCGCCATTTTCGGTATCAAGGTTGCCGGTCGGCTCGTCGGCTAGAATCAACTGCGGCTCGCCGACGATCGCGCGAGCAATCGCCGCACGTTGCTGCTGCCCGCCCGACAATTGATGCGGATGGTGACGCTGGCGATGGGCGATGCCCACCCGGTCCATTGCAGTCGCCACCCGCGCCTTTTTCTCCTGGGCCGACATCGATCGATAAGCGAGCCCGAGCGCGACATTCTCCTGGATTGTCAGTTCATCGATGAGATTGAAGCTTTGGAAAACAAAGCCCAGCCGGTCGCGGCGCAACCTGGCCAGCTCCGCCTCTGGCGCCCGCGCGATATCGGCACCGTCGAACAGATAGCGCCCGCCGGTTGGCCGGTCGATCGTGCCGATGATGTTGAGCAGGGTCGATTTGCCGCACCCCGATGGGCCCATGATCGCGACGAATTCGCCAGCGTCGATCGCAAGATCGATGCCACCGAGCGCCGTCGTCTCAATGTCTTCTGAGGCATAAGTGCGGCTGAGGTCCTGAAGCTGGATCATATCGGGTCCTATCGGAGGATAAGGGTTTGAAAGGGCGTGTAAGTGTTGAGCGCGGTGGTCACGATCCGGTCGCCGGGGACGAGGCCGGACAGGATTTCGATCTGATCGGGATTGCGCCGACCGGTTACGATAGACCGGCGAACCGCATGGTGTTCGGTATCGAGGACAAAGGCCGTCGTCCCGCCCGCGTCGAGCCAGCCCCCCGTCGGCGCCACGACCGCCGGCTTATCCGCGCCCAGCACCAGCCGCACGTCGAGCGTCTGCCCGCGATTGAGCCCGCGCGGCACGTTGCCGCTAAACCCCAGTTCGATGCGGAAACGGCCATTGGTGACCTGCGGCAGCACCTTGAGCGCGGCCATCGGGTAATTGCGCCCGTCGATCGCCGCCGTCGCACGCAGGCCCGCCCGAACACGCCCCAGATAGAATTGGTCAACATCGGCGGTCAGCTTCCATTGCCCTTCGGAATCGATCTGGCCGACGGCATCGCCCGCTTTGAGCGTCTGGCCCGGTTGCAGCGTAAAGGCGGTCAGGCGGCCGGCGACAGGGGCCCGGAGCACCAACGCTGACAGGCTCGCGCGGACCATGTTCAGGCTTTCGCGAAGTTGCTGCGCCGTAGCGGCAATGCCCGATGCCTGATCGGCGAGCGTTGCGCCCGCCTCAACGGCACCGCGTTCGAGCGCAGTCACGCGACTTTGCTGATAGGCGACGTCGTCGCGCAGCGGATCGATCGCCCCGCGCGTGATGATCCCCTTCTCAAACAGCACCTGCTTTTGCGCCAATAACGTTTGCGCCTTGGACAGGGCGTTGCGCGCTTCAGCTAGGTCACGGGCGCTGCCCTGTCGGCTGGCCTGGACGGCCAGACGCTGGCCGCTGATCGCGCTCAGCTGACCAGCGATGTCCGCCGAACGGCTCGCAACCTCAATCGCGAGCGCCGGATTGGAAAGGCGCGCGAGCGGGCTGCCCGCGGCGACCATCACGCCGTCACTCGTCATTAGATCGGCCACCTGCCCGCCGCTGATGGCAGTGACGAAAACGGTGCGAAGCGGTGCAACCTCGGCGCGCAGTGGCACGAAATCGCGAAACGGTGCGCGCGTGACAGTGCCCGTCCGGATAGCAGCGGCATCCACCGTCAGGGCATTGGTACCCGGCAGCGACCACCACAACATGGCGGCGATCGCGAGCGCGACGACGCCAATCGCCATGCGCGTCATCAACTTGCGGCGTTTGTGCTGCGGGCGTTCAATGCGCCGGTCCATTGCGGCACCGCTGCCTGTTCGGGTCGTCTCAGTCATGCGGACAGTTTACGCGATGTCCGACCGCAGCGCTAAGCAACTGATTTATATATCTTATGAAAAATCTGACGGGCGAGAAATCGGGGCATCTGTACCAACTGTCCGTTTCCGGACACTATCGCGGCCATGTCAACCGAATCGCATATCCTTGTTATCGACGACGATATCGACATCGCCCGCGCCGCGCGGCTGTTGCTCGTCCGGCACGGCATGCGCGTATCGACAGCCGCTAATCCGGCGGCGGCGTGGGTCGTGCTTGCCAGTGAACGGATCGATGTGATCCTGCTCGATCTCAATTTCGTTCGCGGCCATACTAGTGGTGAAGAAGGCTTTGCGATGCTCGACCGGCTGGTCGCCGCGGACCGCCACGCCGTCGTGATCGTTGTTACGGGGCATAGCGGCATCGCGGTCGCGGTGCAGGCGATGCGGAGCGGTGCCACCGATTTCGTGATCAAGCCGTGGCATAATGAGCGCCTGCTCGCGACGGTCGAGCGCGGCATTGCCCTTCGCAGGGCGAAACTGGAAATCGCCGCAGCGCCGCCAGTGACTGACGAGCTTTTGCTGGGCGACAGCTCTGCGGTGGAGCATGCACGCGACATCATCACCCGTATCGCCCCCACAGCAGCGTCGGTCCTTGCACATGGTCCAGCAGGTGCCGGCAAGTCGCTCGTCGCCCGGCTTATCCACAGAGGATCATCCCACGCCGACGGCCCTTTTGTGACGCTCGATGCGGCCGCGACCGATGCCGCCATGATCGCCGAGCAGGCGGCAGCAGCGGCGGGTGGCACGCTGGTGATCGACCATATCGATCGCCTCCCCCGGGCGCTTGGTGCCGATCTGACCAAAGTCCTGAGCGCCGCCCGCATCGTCGCGACCACCCGGCTTGACCGCGCTGAGCTAAGTCGCGCGATCGGCGAGGATTTGGTCGATCGGGTCGGCACGATCGACATCGCCCTGCCCCCGCTTGGCCACCGAACGGGCGACACACTGTTGCTCGCGCGCCATTTTCTGGCGCTGTTCGCCTATCGGCATGGCAAGCCACCCAGACCGCTGAGCGACGATGCAGCGCATGCCATCGCTGCAGGCAATTGGCCCGACAATGTTCGCGGCGTGCGCCAAGCGATGGAACGCGCGGTGCTGCTCGCTGGCGGCGACATGTATGTGCCTGACGATTTTCTGCTGTCGCCAGGCGCGACGCCAGATCACCCGCGCGCACCCGATTTGTCGCTGGCGCGCAATGAGGAAGCCCTGATCTCGGCCGCTTTGGGGCGCCATGCCTTCAATGTCAGCCGAGCCGCTGCTGAGCTTGGGCTGACCCGCGCGGCACTGTATCGGCGCATGGCCCGTTATGGTCTCTGATCGCGTCCGCGCGGTTCTCCAGACGCTCGGCGCTGCCGGCGCAGGCGCGGCCGCGATGCTCGCTGCCGTGCAAGGGCTGTACGCAACGGCGCTGCTGGGATTGCTGATCGCCGCCTGGATCGCGGTGCAGAGCATGGTCGATGCGTCGCGACGGATCGTGGTACCGCCCCCACCTCCGCCCCCGGCAGCGCTGCCGGATGAGGAGGAGCGGCGACGCTTGATCGCCTATCTGGACCTGTCACCCGCCCCGCTCGTCGCGCTTGATGAACGTGGCCGCCTCAGCGCCGTCAACCGCGCTGCGCGCCATTTGTTCGGCAGGAATGATGTGGTGCCGGACCCGCCCGCTGCGCTGATCGCTGCGCTCACCGCGCCCGGCCCGCCCGGCACGGCAACAATCGAACTTTCCGATACCGGTGAGCCGCGCAACTATGTGCTGGCGACCGGCGACCTGGCGTTGTCGGGCCGAATGATCCGGATTGGCGCGCTCATTGATATCGACGCAGAATTGAAGGCCGCAGAAGCAACCGCGCTGCGCGAACTCGTGCAGGTGCTGAGCCACGAGATCGTCAATGCCTTGACCCCGATCGCCTCGCTTGCCGAGACGGCCGTAGCCATGCTCGATGATCCGGTGCCGGCGCTACCGGAGATACGCGATGCGCTCAGCATCGTGGCACGGCGGGCGGCCAGCCTGCACCGGTTCGGTGAAAGTTACCGTTCGCTCGCGCGGCTGCCCGCCCCGATGCTCCAGCGTATCGCCGTCCCGCGCCTGGTGGATGATCTCGCCACGCTGTTTGCGACACGCTGGCCGACCATTGCACTGGTGGCAGAGACCAGTAGCGCGCCAGCCTATATCGTCGCAGACCCCGATCAGTTGACCGCAGCACTTTGGGCAGTCCTGCAAAACGCAGCCGAGGTCCAGCATGACACGCAAGCACCGCAAGTGACGCTGAGCGTTCGCGCGCTCCTGAACAAAACGCTTATCACCATCGCCGACAAGGGACCGGGCATGAGCGAGCCCGTTCAGGCCGAAATCTTTCGTCCCTTTTTCACCACCAAGGCAGAAGGCACGGGAATCGGACTGGCGCTTGGCCGACAAATCCTTCGCAGTCATAAAGGCGATCTGTCGCTTGCGTCATCTAGCCCTACCGGGAGCCGCTTCGAAGCCATCATCCCTTCGCTCTTGCTGCCCAACCAAGAGGAACAAGCAACCGCACCGAGAGTGCCTGCACCTACCGAAATTCCCCCTCCGTGATGCTGTGAATTGCTTCTGGTTTGAGCCCCGAG
Organism: Sphingomonadales bacterium Ga0077557; assembly: GCA_001464615.1. Taxonomy (GTDB): domain Bacteria; phylum Pseudomonadota; class Alphaproteobacteria; order Sphingomonadales; family Sphingomonadaceae; genus Sphingomonas. The sequence continues at coordinate 23,260 of LNFI01000007.1, forward strand.
GCCCCTCCGCCTGTGAGTAATGCAAGAGGACGCCAAAGGAATTTGACCGCAATCGTTTCAGCGCGAGCCGATTGACGGACAAGCCCGCCCAATGCATCGGCCAAGCTCCTTCGGCTGCCGGATTTCTGCTTGTCATGTCTGTTGATGCCAGCACCGATCATTTGCTGTTCTTCACTCGCTATCCCACCCCCGGTGATGTCAAATCGCGGCTTGCCGACGAGATTGGCCCCGCCAGGGCAGCCGCAGCGCATGATGCAATGGCGCGCTATTGCCTTGCCGCTGCCGATGAGGCGGCGGTCGCGATGGGCGCGTCTGTTCGCGTCTTAATTACGGGCGCAACATCGACGACGGCAGCGTCCTGGCTTGGCAAGCATCATCGCTTCATAGACCAAGGCGATGGAGGCCTGGGTGATCGCGTGAACCGGGCGCTCGTCGCCAGTGTCCGACAGGGAGCGAGACGGATCGTCGTCATGGGAGCTGACTGCCCGGCCTTAACGCCTGCATTGATCGCGCAAGGGTTCGCCCTGCTTGATGAATACGACGTGGCGCTGGGGCCGGCGGTCGATGGCGGCTTCTATCTGTTCGGCCTTTCCGCTGATGCCGCTGACCAACTGCCTGCCCTGATGGCCGATCTGCCCTGGGGCACGGGTGCTGCACGGGCAGTGCTCGAGCGCAACGCCGCTGAGTGCGGTGCCCGGATTGCGATGCTGCCGCTGCACCATGATATCGATACGCTGGCCGATATCGATCCCGTCCGCTGGCCTTGGCTGGCCGCCGTCACTGGGGTGACAGGCCCGAGCGCCACCGCATGACGGCGCCGATTTGGCTGACGGCGGCTGATGTCGCGCTGATAGCGGATCGGCTGCGGGCGCTCGGCTGGCTGGCACCCGATGAAGCACTGTCTGACGTTACCACGGCCGGCGATGGCAATCTCAACCTCGTCCTGCGGGTATCGGCAGGCAGCCGCTCCGCCATCTTCAAACAGGCACGACCCTGGGTGGAGAAATATCCAACCATCGCCGCCCCGGTGGCGCGATCGGCCGTCGAGGCCAGCTTTTACCGGCTGGTCCATGCCGCCCCCGCGCTTGGGGCCTTCATGCCGCAGCTATTGGGAGTCGATCCGGCTTGGCATCTGCTGCTGCTGGAGGATATTGGGCGGCAGGCAGACAGCGCCGCGCTCTATCATCGCGCATCGGCCGACCCGGCGGCGCGGGCGCGGCTGGTCGCGTTCATGGCCGGGCTGCACGCGTTGGCAGTGCCGCACGCAGCGATGCCCGATAATCGCGCGATGCTGGTGCTGAACCACGCCCATATCTTCACCCTACCCTTTGCCGAGGCGGATCGGGATCTGGCGGCAACGGCCTCGCTGCTTGGCGATCGCTATCTGCTCGGCGCGGGGCCATTGCTGCACGGTGATTTCTTTCCCGGTGCCTGGGTGTACGGCGATGATGGCGTGAAAGTGATCGACCCCGAATTCTGCCTGCTCGGCCCGCCCGAATTCGATTTGGGCGTGATGGCCGCGCATCTGATCGTTGCCGGTGATGAGGCAGATGCGCCAAATGCCCTGAGTGCCGCCTATCAGTCGGCAAGCGGTGGCGCGGTCGACGCGGCGTTGGTTGGGCGCTTTGCCGGTATCGAGCTGTGGCGGCGGCTCCACGGCGTCGCGCCGCTACCAGTCCCGATCGATGATCAGCAAAAAGCCGCACTGACCGCGCTTGCGGCACGGCTGATCCGCGCATGATCACGCGCGTACCCGTCTGGATCGATACCGATCCCACCGTGCTGCCGGGGGGGTATGAGGTGGATGACGGCTTCGCCATTGCCCTGGCGTTTCGGTCGCCAGAGCTGCGCGTGGTTGGCGTCAGTTCGATCTTCGGCAACGGTGACATTGATTGCTGCCACGCCAGCGCCGAAGCGATCGTCGCGGCGTTTGGCCCAATCGACATGCCGGTCCACCGCGGAGCCGCGACGCCGGGCGATTTGCATGCGACTCCGGCAGCACAAGCGCTAATCGATGCGGCGCGGCGCACTGTGCGACCGGGCCTGACGATCCTGGCGCTCGGCCCGCTGACCAACATCGCGGCGGCGCTCACCCTTGCGCCCGACCTTGCCGAGCAGATTGCGTCGATCATCTGGGTGGCCGGGCGGCTGCCAGGGCAAGAGTTTCGCGCGTCAATGCAGCAGACAGAGGCCTTTGCCGATCTCAATTTCGAACAGGATGTAGCGGCGGCACGCATCGTCCTGGCCAGCGCGGTGCCAATCGCGCTGACATCATGGACGGTCTGTTCGAAGGTTCATCTTGGGCGTGCGGAGATTGCACGGCTGGGAACGGCGGATGCCGCCTGCAGCGTATTGCACGGCCCCGCGCGTGACTGGCTCGATTTGTGGCGTAATCAATTCGGCCTCGATTATTTCATGCCGTTTGATACACTTGCCGTCGGCCATGCCAGCGCCAGCGGCGCTGTATCGGGTTTTGCCGGACGGGCCTGGATAGACCCGTCATCGCCGCCAGTGCTGATCGCGGCACCGGATCACACGGCACCCGCAGATGCACGGCCTGTTTGGTTCGGCACCGATGCGGGTGACGATTTTGTTGAAACGTTAATGACCAGGATGACGACCCCAACCAGCCAGTGAAGGAAGATGTGCGATGGACAATCCCCGGTTACCGTTCGCGCTGTCGCGACCTATGACGCTTGGCGCTAGTGCGGCGCTGGCCACAGCCGCCATCATCGCGCTGCAGGCGATCGCCCAGCAATCGACCACGCCGATGCCGACCATGCCGGGCGCGGAGGCCAATCGTCCCGCCGACGATCCCTTTGCGATCTTCGCCATGGCCGATGAGGCGCAAAAGGCGCCGATCAGCTATGCCGTCTGGAGCGAATTTGTCGGCAAGCTGGTTTTGTTCGATACGGGCCATACGGAGATTGGCTATCGAGCAATCAAGCAGAATGCGGCGCCATTTCTTGATGATTTTGTGTCCGCGATTCAAACGCTGCGCCCCGAGCTCCTCAGCAAAAAGGAACAGCTGGCGCTATGGATCAATCTGTACAATGCGCAGGTCGTTCGCGTGACGACGCAACGATATCCTGTGCGAAACGTCGAAGCATTGGTCAATGGCCCGGACTGGAGTACGCAAAGCCTTGGGTTGAGCGGTATCAAGCTGAGCCTTAACGATATCCGGACGCATATCCTCGCGCGCTATTTCGGCGATCCACGCATTCTGGCAACGTTGCTGGTGCCAGCCCAGGGCGGGCCCGAGGTTCAGAAGCAGGCCGCTTCTGGCCCAATAATCGATGCGCAGCTCAATGCCGCGGCCGCGCAATATATCAACCAGGGTGGGGTCGTCGTGGTCAAGGCCGATGTGGCCTATGTATCACCGGTCTATACGTTGAACCGAATGTATTTTGGTGGGGAGGATGCCCGGCTGATCGCGCATTTGAAGCAGTTTGCCAAACCCAGACTCGCCGCAAAGCTCGCCACGGTGACCCGCGTGGAGACGGGCAAGTTCGACTGGGCACTTAATGATGTCGTTCCTCGTCAGAATGACTTTACAGCGCCATCGTCGTCGAATGGCGAGCAATCCTCCGGCTCGTGATTCTTGCCCGATTACCGCGCCACGGGGCGCTGACGTTAACGGCAATTGCACTGGCAGCGATAGTGTTCGTCGCGCTGCTCGGCTGGCTGTCGCTGGCGACGGGGGGCTGGCCGGCGTTGGTGCTAGCGATCGTGCTGGTGATTGCAGGGGTCGTCTGGCTCGCCCTGCCGCTCGTGATTGGACGGGTTGGACGATCAGCAACAATATTGCGGGCACTGATCATTATCGGCCTTGCAGCGCGACTGGCGCTCCTGCCGAGCCCGCCGCTCTATGAGGATGATTATGTCCGCTATCTCTGGGATGGCGGCGTTACCGCGGCGGGCTTGAACCCCTATGCCCGCACCCCGTCCTCTATCCTGAACGACATCCACCCACTGTTCCCGCAAATGCCCAGAACGGCACGACCGCCATCGCCAGAGGCCATATTGGGTGGGCAGTCAAACGGCGTGCTGGAGCGGGTGAGTTACCCTAGCGTCACGACCATCTACCCCCCGCTCGCGCAGCTTGGTTTTGCAGCGGCACACCTGGTGTCGCCCTGGTCATTGCTGGCATGGAAGGTGGTGGGGCTGGCGGCGGAAGCGCTGACTTTGTGGCTGTTAATGGGCGGGTTGCGCGCGGCGCAGCGATCGCCGGGTTGGGCGATGCTGTATTGGCTCTGCCCGCTGGTCATCAAAGATTTCGCCAACGGGGCGCATATGGACGTGCTGCTGATGCCGACGCTGGCCGGGCTGATCTGGGCGATGCTTACAGGGCGATTACGTACGGCGGCGGTGCTGATCGGGGTCGCCGCTGCACTGAAATTCTGGCCGCTGCTGTTGGTGCCTGGGCTGGCCTGGCGCGTTAAGAAATGGCCGCACCGAATCGCACTATCCGCGTTAGCCACTGCCAGCGCGGCGCTGTTGCTTGCGCCACAGTTGCTGGCGCTCGATCCGGCGAGCAGCGGCCTTTCCGCCTATGCCGAAAGCTGGGTGCGCAACAGCCTGGCCTTCCCGGCGCTGAAGGCGATAATTACCGCGCTGGCGATTGGCGGAGACCCTGCGCTGCTAACGCGGTTTTTGGTGGCCGCCATCGTGGGAGGGCTGGCGCTGCGATGGGGGGTGAGAGCCGCCAATGCCGCGCCGATGGCAACAATCGCAGCCTGGCGCGATACGGTGCTCGCGCTGCTGTTGCTCAGCCCCACTGGCTATAGCTGGTATGCAACCTGGCTGGTCCCTTTTCTGGTTTTCACACCTGAGGCGGCGGCGATGCTGCTTGTCGCTTTTGTCGGGGCTTATTATGCGCGCTTTGCCGACAGGACGGGATGGGGCGCGGCAATCGCCCCCTGGACCGGCTTTGCGCCGGCCTGGATCGCGATTGTTGTGACCGGGCTTCGTCAGCGGATTGCCGATGCGCGGGGTTGATCGGATCGCGGCGATTATCCCCGTTCTCAACGAAGCGCCGTCGCTGGCGCTACTGCTGCCTGAGATGCCCGACTGGGTCGATGAGATCATCGTCGTCGATAATGGCTCCACCGACGGCAGCGCCAACGTCGCGCAGGCGCTTGGCGCGCGCGTCGTCGCTGCACCATTGCGCGGCTATGGCAGCGCCTGCGCTGTTGGTGCCGCCGCAAGCACTGCCGACATTCTGGTGTTTCTCGACGGCGATGGCAGCGACCGGCCCGATCAGATCGCAAGGCTGATCGACCCGGTCGTCGCTGGCACTGCCGATCTGGTCATCGGCAGCCGCGTTCTCGGCAAACGCGAGGCCGGGTCGCTCAGTCTGCAACAGCGGCTGGGCAACGCGCTGGCCTGCTGGCTGATGCGGTGGCTGTGGCGCGCGCGCTATACCGATCTCGGCCCCTATCGCGCCATTCGCCGCGTTGCGCTCGCACGGCTTGATCTGCGCAACCGCCGTTTCGGTTGGACCGTAGAAATGCAGATCCGCGCGCATCGGCAGGGAATGACGGTGATCGAGGTGCCGGTAGATTATCGCCGACGGCTGCGCGGAAAATCAAAGATTTCCGGCACGCTACGCGGTGTCGCGCTCGCCGGATGGCATATCCTGGGCACCATTTTCACCGAAGCCAGACGGCGCGATTGATGCGCTTCAGCCGGGCGCCTTGCCGCTCGCGTCAATGGGCGCAGGTAAGCCGTTTGAAGCGCTTAGGTGCCCGGCGAGTGAAGCAATGCTTCTACCCGCGCCTCATAGGAACCAATAGCTGCTTCATTTTCCATCGTTAGCGCGATTTCGTCTGTGCCATGGATCAAACAATCACGACGAAAGGCATCAAGATCGAAAATGAAACGATCCTGATAGGGTGTTGTTACTGTCATGGTCGTCAGATCAATCGTGATCGGCTCCGTCGTCGCGACTTCCATCAGCCGATCGATCGCGGGCTGCGGCAGGACGACGGTGACCATCCCGTTTTTGAAAGCATTGCCCGAGAAAATGTCGGAAAAAGATGGCGCGATCACCGCCATGATACCCCGGTCCATCAATGCCCATACGGCGTGCTCGCGGCTCGATCCGCAGCCGAAATTAGCCCCGGCGATCAGGATCGTCGCCCCCTGATAGGCGGGATCGTCGATCACATTGCCCGGCACACGACGCAGCGATTCCAGCGCATGCGCGCCCAGGCCAAGGCGCGTGACTGTCTTGAGATGATCCGCCGCGATAATCACATCGGTATCGATATTGGCGAGACCAAGCGGGATTGCGCGGCCAGTGACTTGGTCGACCGGGTTCATGCCATCATCTCCCGCACGTCGCTGAGCCGGCCGTTGATCGCTGCTGCCGCTGCCATCGCCGGCGAGACGAGGTGGGTGCGCGCGCCGGGCCCCTGGCGGCCCATGAAATTGCGGTTCGACGTCGATGCGCAGCGCTCGCCCGGCGGCACCTTGTCAGGATTCATGCCCAAGCACATCGAGCAGCCCGGCTCGCGCCATTCGAAGCCCGCCGCGATGAACAGCTGATCAAGCCCCTCGGCCTCGGCCTGGCGCTTGACCAGGCCGGATCCGGGCACGATCAATGCTTGCCGGATGCCCGGATGGACATGGCGGCCGCCGATGATCGCGGCTGCGGCCCGTAGATCCTCGATCCGGCTATTGGTGCAGCTGCCGATGAAGACATGCTGGACGGCAATGTCGGTCATCGCCGTGCCGGGGGTCAGCCCCATATAATCGAGTGCCTTGGCAGCGGCGGCCCGCTTGACGGGATCAGCCATGGCTGCCGGATCGGGGACCATGCCCGACACGCCGACCACGTCATCCGGGCTGGTGCCCCAGGTGACGCTGGGTTCGATGCTGGCGGCATCGATCACGACGCGCTTGTCGAAATGCGCGCCGTCATCGGTTTTTAGGGTGCGCCAATAGCTGACCATCCGGTCCCAATCGGCACCGCTGGGGGCCATCGGGCGACCGGCGAGATACGCAAAGGTCACGTCGTCGGGAGCGATCAGGCCGGAACGGGCCCCCGCTTCGATCGACATATTGCACACCGTTAGCCGCGATTCGATGCTCATCGCTTCAAAGGTCGATCCGCGATATTCGATGACATGGCCGGCACCACCCGCGGCACCAATCACGCCGATAATCGTCAGGATCAGGTCCTTGGCCGTGACCCCGGGGCCAAGATCGCCGTCAACGCGGACTTCCATCGTTTTTGACGGGGTGAGCAGCAAGGTCTGCGTGGCGAGGACATGCTCGACCTCGCTGGTGCCGATCCCAAAGGCCAGCGCACCGAGCGCGCCATGCGCCGCTGTATGGCTATCCCCGCAGACCAAAGTCGTGCCCGGCAAGGTGAACCCCTGTTCGGGGCCGACGACATGGACAATCCCCTGTTCCGCCGCGCGATCAGTGAAATAAGGAACGCCGAACAGCGCGACATTGGCCTCAAGCGCGGCAAGCTGCGCCGCACTCGCCGGATCGGCGATTGGGATGCGCTTGCCATCGGCATCGACCCGCACAGTGGTCGGCAAATTGTGATCCGGCACGGCAAGCGTCAAGTCAGGCCGCCGCACGCGCCTGCCCGCCAGCCTGAGCCCTTCAAACGCTTGCGGCGAGGTTACCTCGTGAACAAGGTGACGATCGATATAGATCAGGCACGTGCCATCATCACGGCGATCGACGACATGCGCGTTCCAGATTTTTTCATAAAGCGTTTGCGGGTGCGGCTGCATGGTCATGTTTCCTAAAGCTCTTTTGCCGGGCATTCAGGCCGCAGCATCAGCCGATAGTTGCAGCCGCGCGCGGACGGCATCGCCAAATTCGCTGCATCGCGCGGTACCGCCAAGATCAGCGGTGCGCACCCCGTCCAGCAAGGTTTCGCGAACCGCGTCGCGCAGCGCCTGCGCGGCTGATGCATGGCCCAACGCGGCCAGCAGCATCGCCGCGCTTTCCATCATCCCGGCCGGATTGGCGCGATCCTGCCCGGCAATGTCGGGCGCGGAGCCGTGGATTGGCTCGAATAGCCCTGCCCCGGCCCCGCTAGCACCCGTGCTCGCAGAGCCCAACAGGCCGATGGATCCCGGAATCACCGACAATTCATCTGACAGAATATCGCCGAACAGATTTTCGGTCAGGATCACGTCGAACCGCTTGGGGTTCTTGATCAATTCCATCGCGGCGGCATCGACATAGAGATGATCGAGCGTGACACCCGGATAGGATGTCGCGACTTCCGTGACGACCCGGCGCCAGAGCTTCGATGAGGCGAGCACATTGGCCTTGTCCACCGACGTCACGTTGCCGGAACGCCGCTCCGCCGCCTGGAAGGCAACATGGGCAATGCGTTCAATCTCCGCGCGGCTATACGCGCAGACATCGCTGGCATGATCGTCGGCCAGAATATGCTCGCCGAAATAAAGCCCGCCGGTCAGTTCGCGGACGACTAAAATGTCGATCCCAGCAACCAGTTCAGCGCGAAGCGGGGACAAATCTTCCATCCCACAGATCATACGGGCCGGGCGCAGATTGGCGAACAAGCCGAGTTCCTTGCGCAGCCGCAACAGGCCCGTTTCCGGCGTTATGGCCAGACCAGCCCATTTCGGCCCGCCAATCGCCCCCATCAAAATGCCGTCCGCCGCGCGCGCCGCCGCCAGCGTCGCCTCGGGCAGCGGATCGCCCTGCGCATCGATTGCGACGCCGCCGAAATCATAAGATGTAAAGCGCATGCCGATCGCGAAACGTTCGGCCAAGATGGTCAGGCAAGCGATTGCCTCCGCCGTAACCTCAGGCCCGATGCCGTCACCGGGCAGAACCGCGATATCGGCAATCATGCTGGCGTTGCTGGTGGTCAAGAAAGTCCCTTTTCCCCAAAAGAAAGCCCTCGATCCCGATCGGGAATGAGGGCGGATCGGCGGTCTGAATTGGTGCCCGCTCCTTATCAGCAAACTAATATTGCGCAAGAATGGAGTTGGTGCGATGGAAAGTTTCGTCGATTCCGCAAACCTACCCCCAAAGGCGATGAAATGACCGATCCCGCGCTCCCCCCGCGTGACTTGCCGTCCCGTGAACTGATCAACGGCGCCGCCCGGGCCCCAGCGCGCGCGATGCTCCGCGCCACCGGGCTTGATGATGCTGCGATGGCCAAGCCAATGGTCGCGATCGTCAATAGCTGGTCGAATGTGTCGCCCTGCAACATCAATCTGCGCGACCTGGCCGAACATGCCCGTGCCGGCATCATCGAAGCCGGTGGCACGCCCGTCGATTTCAACACAATCGTGGTCACCGACGGGATCGCGATGGGCACGCCGGGCATGCGCGCCTCGCTGATGAGCCGGGAATGTATCGCTGATTCAGCCGAGCTCGCGGTGCGCGGGCACATGCTTGATGCCGTGCTGTTCCTGGTCGGCTGCGACAAGACGATTCCTGCCGCTGCCATGGCGGCTGCACGGCTCGATCTGCCTTCCGTCATTCTCTATGGCGGCTCAATCATGCCCGGCAAGCTCGGCAGCAAGGCAATCACGATTCAGGACGTGTTCGAAGTCGTCGGTGGGCACGGCGCCGGCACGGTCGATGATGCCGGCCTGCTTGCCGTAGAAAAAGCAGCCTGCCCCGGTGCGGGTGCCTGTGGCGGGCAGTTCACCGCCAATACGATGGCGCTGGCAATGAGCTTCCTTGGTTTTTCGCCCATGGGGTTGAACGACGTGCCTGCCCCACACCCCAGCAAGAACGACACCGCGCGCGAGGCGGGCCGCATCCTGATGGATGCGGTGCGCGAAGGCCGCAACGCCCGCCAGTTCATCACGCCCGCCAGCCTGAAGAACGCGATCGTCGCTGGCACGGCAACGGCGGGATCGACCAACCTGATCCTGCATCTGCTCGCCATCGCGCGCGAAGCCGGGATCGGCGAAGACCAGTTTGCGATCGATCTGTTCGACGACATCTCGCGCAGCACCCCCGTTATCGCTGATCTCAAACCTGGCGGTCGTTTCATGGCGCCGGATATGTCGGCGGCAGGCGGCACCGCATTGCTAGGCCGGCGCTTGATGGAAGCCGGGTTGATCACTGATGCGCCAACGGTGACCGGCAAAAGCCTGTTCGATTATTTCCGCGACGCCCCCGAAACGCCCGGCCAGCAAGTTATTCTGTCGGCTGACCACCCGCTCAAACCGCGCGGTGGCTATGGCATTCTGTATGGCAATATCGCGCCCGAAGGCTGTGTCGTGAAGCTCGCCGGGCATGAGCGGATGCAGCATGAAGGCCCGGCCAAGGTGTTTGACGGCGAAGAAGCGGCTTTTGCCGCCGTCTCGGCTGGTCAGATCGAGCCGGGCGATGTCGTGGTGATCCGCGGCGAAGGGCCGGTCGGCGGCCCAGGCATGCGCGAAATGCTGGGCGTGACCGCTGCCATCCAGGGACGCGGGCTTGGCGACAGCGTCGCGCTGGTGACCGACGGGCGTTTTTCCGGCGCGACCTATGGCTTCATGGTCGGCCATATCTCCCCCGAAATGGCGCGCGGCGGCCCGATCGGCCGGCTCATGACCGGTGACCGGATCCTGATCGATGTCGAAGGCCGGACGATTTCAACCGACGCCGATCTGGATAGCCGCCCGGCGGCATCACCGCCCAAGCGGGTCGTAACCGGGGCATATGCCAAATATGCCGCCCTGGTTGGATCAGCATCGCAAGGGGCAGTGACGAGCGGGGTTTAGCCAGCCCGCCCGCGCCGGCACGCCTGCCCTTAATGCGCCGGCTTGCCGCCCTTACGGGGGATGAAATGCAGGGCACCGGCAATTGCTGCGCCGACTATAAGACCGATAATCGCCGATCCAATAGCGCCGACCAGCCATTCAACCAGCCCGGCCATCATTGGCACGACCGCTGCCGCGCCATGCGCGGCGCCATGCACCAGATGCGGAATGGCCTCCAGGTGGAATACTTCAAGGCCATGGATGATGATGCCGCCGCCGACCCACAACATCGCCACTGTGCCAATCGTCGCCAGCGCTTCCAGCAGCAACGGCATCGCCTTGACCAGTCCGCGGCCAATCGCGCGTACCGTTGGCGGCTCGCGCCGGGCAAGGTTCAGGCCGATATCGTCCATCTTCACGATGATCGCGACCACGCCGTAAACGCCAACCGTCAAAACGACGCCAACCACGGCCAGCACCGTCGCCTGCATGGCAATCGCCATCACCGGCAAGCCAGCCAGCGTGATCGCCATAATCTCTGCCGAGAGGATCAGATCAGTACGGATCGCGCCCGCCACCTGGCGATCTTCTAGGGCGCGTGGATCAGTGATCTCCACGGCCTCGCTCGCATGATCATTACCGGTGAGCGCAGAAATGATCTTTTCCGCCCCTTCGAAACACAGATAGGCGCCGCCCAACATCAAGATTGGCGTAATCGCCCAGGGGGCAAAATAGCTGAGCACCAATGCCGCCGGCAGCAGGATCAAAATCTTGTTGCGCATGGAGCCGATCGCGATCTTGCCAATGATTGGCAGTTCGCGATCCGGCGTCAGGCCAATCACATAGCTTGGCGTCACGGCTGTATCGTCGATGACGACACCGGCAGCTTTGGCGCCAGCCTTGCCAGCCGCACCCGCTACGTCATCAACCGATGAAGCCGCCAGTTTTGCGATCGCCGCAATATCGTCGAGTAATGCTACCAAGCCACCCGGCATGTCCGAATCCCCCCAAAACGCGAACTCGCGCCCTTATTCCTTAGCGATCCGCAGCGTCTGCGCAAAAGCCTGTGATCCAAAGAGCAAAGGGTTTTTCGGGGCAGCGGGTTACAGCAAGAGACGCCCAAACCAGGTGAGGAGTTCCCGATGCGCTTGCCCTTGTTGATTACCGCGATTGCAGCGCTTAGCGGCGCGGCCTTTGCCCAGAACGCCAGTTCGCCCTCCGCGCCCGAAGCGACCAACCCAGCACCGCCCCCGGCCGCTGGTCAACGCGGCGCGGTAATGCAGGCCTGTCGCGTGGACTTTCAATCGCTTTGTGGCGGGATGGTGCCGGGCGATGGCAAGTTTGGCCCCTGCGTCCGTGCGAACCGCGAAAAAGTCTCGCCGAGCTGCCAGGCAGCATTGCAATCGATCCGCGCCACCCGGCTGTCACGCCAAGTGCCCCAGTCCCAGCCCCAACTGGCGCCCCAATAGATTTCAGGCAGTCATCAGCCCAGCGCGTGCTTCGGCGATTTGTTGGGCAAACACCGCTGGCTGATTTAGCGCGCGGGCGACAATCAGCGCCCCTTCGATCCGGCTGATCGCGGTGCTGGCGGCAGCCTGCGCTGATTCTGCTGATGCGCCGGTATCGACCAGCATCGCTTCAAGCGCTGCCAGCCAGTCCGCAAGTGCCGCCGCCAGAATATCCCGCACCGGCGGCGGGGCACCGGCCATCGTCATGCTGGCAATCAGGCACGGGGCCTGGCCATCGCGGAACAAGGTTTCGACACCGGCCAGCATTGCGGCGGTGCGGTGTTCGCGATCGCCGGGTGCGTTGAGCGGTGCAATGACATTTGCCTTGACCCAATCGACCGCCGTGCGCGCGACCGATTGCGCCATATCGTCCTTACCGCCCGGAAAATGGTAATAAAGGCTTGATCGCCCAAGCCCGGTCTGCCGGGAGATATCGCCAATCGACACGCCTTGGAAACCAAGCGTGCGGAACATCTCGTATAAGGTTGCGATCAACGCATCGCGCGGGGTTTCGGAATCGCTGACAGCCATGATCCCTCAATCCTCCCAAAAGGTTGCCCGCCGCAAGCCCTAAGGCTTACGGCGGGCAGGACCATCGCTGTTCCAGTGCGTCAGGCGGCAATTGCCGCGACGGGGAAGTCAACTTCGGTGCCGAACACTTCGTTGACATAGTTGGTCAGCGTGTTGAGCGCGACATGGGCGACAATTTCGACGAGCTGGGCATCGGTGAAACCAGCATCACGAACCGCGTCGAGATCGGCAGCACTGACCTGGCCGCGCGTCTCCGTAACCTGCTTTGCAAAGGCAACAGCGGCGTTGGCGGCTGCGTCGGTGGAGCCACCACGACGATTGGCTTCGATTTCCTCATCGCTCAATTTGACGAGGTTCTTGGCGATATAGCCATGGGCCGAATTGCAATAGGTGCAGTGGTTTACATTGGCGACGGCCAGCGCGATCCGTTCGCCGGTCTTGGCACCGAGCGTGCCTTTGCCGAGCACGCCGCTCAAGCCAAGAAAGCCTTCAAGCGCGGCTGGGCTGGTCGAAACCAGGCGAAACAGGTTCGGCACCGAGCCAAGCTGGCCCTGCACCTTGGTCAGGAAAGGCTGCGATGCAGCGGGGGCGGTGTCGATCGAGTCAGGATAAGAAATGCGTGCCATGGAGAAGATCCTTTGATTGATGCGTGTCCGCGTCGCTGCGGATGCACGTCAACTAGACTGTACCGAACGTTCGGTACAATTAGCTTTGCTATGCAGCGTTAAAGGATAGCTTCGCCATGGATCACAGCAAAAAGGCGGGGGCAGATCGGCTCGCCCCCGCCCTTCCCTAAGAGTGTTGTGACGTCGGAGTGGACCAACCCATCCCCCGTTCGCTCAGGGAGAACGAGTGTGCGGTTCAATCGACCTAACGTCGTCACATGCTATTCGATCAGCGCACGCGCGCTATCAAGGCGGGTGGCATAGGCATTGATCACCGCCGCAGTGCGCACAGCATATGTTGCCGCATCGTCAAAGCGCCGCTCTTCAATCGCTTCCCGCACCCCCGGCAGCGTCTTGGCTCCATAGCCAGTGAAACGACCGGGCGCGTAAATCAGATTGCGGAACCAGGGGCGACCCGGCAAGCCTTTGTCGTCAACCAAAAGCTGATCGATATCGGCAAGCAAGGCGTTGAGCTTCTGGCGGGTGGCGGGCACCAGTCCAGCACCCTTGGCCGCATAGGCGGCATCATAGGCCATTGCGCTCGCCTTGAGACGGGCCACGGCATTTTCCAGCACGGCGAGTTCGATATAGGGTGTCGGCACGACCGGTGGCGGCGCGGCAATGGGATCAAGCGGATCGCTCGCAAGACCGAATGCCCCGTCCGCGATCAGCTTCAACAGCTTCTCATCGGCGACACGGCGGTCGTTAGCGAGCTTCTTCACCTCGGCGAGATAGCCCGACACCGCATTGGCGAAATCGCCGAACCGCTGCGGCGGGGTATCCGCCTCAGCAATGCGCAGCACCAGGCGGCCGACCGTTTTTGACAGCACCGTGCCATAGACAAGCCCCGGATCGTCAAAGGTCGTGAAATGATGATAGCTGTCGTAGATCGAATGGTAGACGCCGTCGCCCTGATCCTCCCCCCCAAAGCTGATGTTAAGCGCAGGCAGGCCAAGATGCTGCAGGAAAGCCGAATAATCGGAGCCTGACCCGAGCGGCCCCATCACCAGATCGCCCCCCGCCTCAGCACCGGCGAGCAAGTCTGCTGGAAAATTACCGCCGGCAAAGGCATCCGCCCGGATCCCCTTTTGCAGGCGCTCCAGCACGCTGCGCCCGGTTTGTGGATCGATCACATCGGCGGCGACACTGCTGACGAGATGCTGATAGTCATGGCTGCCCAACGCCCCCAGAAACCCGCGGCCAGAGCCATCGGTGTTAATGTAGATCAGCGCCTTGGCCTTGAGCTCCGCTGCATGCGTTTCGGCCCATTCGGTCGATCCGATCAGGCCAGGCTCCTCGCCGTCCCAGCTTGCATAGACAATCGTTCGATCGGGTCGCCAGCCGGTTTTGAGCAGCGCGCCAAGCGCCTTGGCTTCTGACAGCATCGCGACATTGCCCGACAGCGGATCCTGCGCGCCGAACACCCAGGCGTCATGATGATTGCCGCGGACAATCCACTGATCGGGATATTTCGCGCCCTTGAGCGTCGCGATTACGTCATAAAGCGGCTTCAACGTCCAGTCCGACTTAACCGCCAGATGCACCTTCACGCCGCCGTCGCCGCCAAGATGATAGGTCAGCGGTAGCCCGCCCCGAAAATTGGCCGGCGCCTTGCGCCCGCCGAGCTGGCTCAGCAGCTTGGTGGCATCGCCATAGGAAATCGGCAGCGCCGGGATTTTCAAGATCGTCGGTGCGGTTTCCCGTGTGAGCCTTTTGGCTCCCTCGGTCGCGCCGATTCCGGGCGTGAGCGGATCGCCGGGCGCCACAACCAGATCGACGACAGATCCGCGCTGCACCCCAGTTGGCGGCCGCGTGCCGCCCTTAGGATAAGTGTCGCCCGCGACATAGCCGTCCTGCGCGGGGTCCGAATAGATCAGGCAGCCGATTGCGCCATGTTCCTGCGCCAACTTAGGCTTCAGCCCGCGCCAGCCGCCGCCATAGCGCGTGATGACGATCTTGCCCTTGACGCTGATTCCGCGCCGCTCAAGCGCTTCATAGTCCTCGGGCAGGCCGTAATTGACATAAACCAGATCGGCGGTGACATCGCCGTCGCCCTGATAGGCGACATAGGGCGGCAAGGCGTTGGCGAGTTTGCCCGATGTATCGTCTTCCGCAAGCGTCGGCTCCTGGCCGCCAAGCTTGATCGCATTGGGCGCAATCATCTCGATCGTGGTGGCGATCGGGGTCGGATAGAGCACCTGGAACGTTTCGATATGCGCATCCCAGCCCCATGATTTGAACAGGGCGAGCGTCGCCTCGGCATTGGCTTTGTTATGCGGCGATCCGACCTGATTGGGCTCGGCGGCCATGCGCTTCAGCCACTCGATCTGGTCGCTGGCGCTGATCTGCGCATCGAACGCCGCCTCAAGCGCCCGGCCGCTTTTTGGCCCGGCAGCGGGCGCAGCTGTCGCCAGCGCAAGTCCTGAAATCGCGGCGAGCAGCATCGCATGTCTGGCCATAAATCCCCCCTGTTCGGATTATTATTTTCGGGGAGTTTGGCGGGGCCAGTGCGGACGCGCAAGCACTGTTCCTGTGCGTCGCCAACCGCCGGGGGTCAGGGCAACGGATCCGCCCGGAGCAGCACCGCCATACCGGCGACGTCGCTTGCCACTTGATCGGCAAGCCGGGCTTCCATTGCCCGATAGCGAGCCAGAACATCGCGACCCGCATCGGTCAGCCGCGCGCCCCGCCCCTTGCCGCCGCCAGCCGTCGCCTCGACCAATCGATCCTGAAAACAGCGGTTCATGCTATCGACCAGCAGCCAGGTCCGCCGATAGCTCATGCCCAGCGCGCGCCCGGCGGCCGAGATCGATCCGCTGCGGTCAATTGCCTCCAGCAGATCGGCCTTGCCTGGCCCCATCGCGGGTTCATCACCGCAATAGAGCTGCAGCTTCAATTTGAGCGGACCAACGCGCATCACAGCCTCTCCTGGTGCCACCATAGCATTGATGATCACGCTGGGTAGCGCCTGAAGCGGGCCGCGCCTGCGTTGCGTAACGCGCCCTCTTTGCTACGACCTGTCGCCAGCAGAGAGGAAACCCGCATGCCGCTATATGAAGTTGAGGGCAAACGCCCGGTTGTCGCGCCCGAAGGCGCCTGGGTCGCGCCGAGCGCCGATGTGATTGGCGAGGTCTTTTTGGGCGCGCAATCAAGCGTCTGGTTCGGGGCGGTGATCCGCGGCGACAACACCCCGATGATCATCGGCGCGCGTACCAACATCCAGGAATCGGCGATGCTCCATTCCGATTTCGGCGCGCCGCTGACAATCGGCGAAGGCTGCACGATCGGCCATCACGCAATATTACACGGCTGCACGATCGGCGATTCGGTGCTGATCGGCATGGGGGCGATTGTCCTCAACCGCGCCGTCATTGGCGCAGGCTGCATTGTCGGCGCGGGCGCGCTGGTCACTGAGGGCAAGGAATTTCCGCCGAACAGCCTGATCGTCGGCAGCCCGGCGCGCGCGATCCGCGAACTCGATGCTGCAACCGCCGCCATGCTCAAGGCCTCTGCCGATCACTATGTCGACAAGAGCCAAAGCTATGCCAAGGGGCTGACCCGCGTCGATTGACGCGGGCGAATCCTGTCGGCGCTTTTTATAAGGATGGCATAGATGAGGCTTAAATTAGTATTAGCAGCATTTTTGGCAGTTCCACTACTGTCCTGCTCGCACACAAACGGGTTTAGGTTTGTTAACCTGTCTGCGCGCCCTCTTGTTGTGATTGACCGTTATAGGGATAAAAGATCGACCTTTTTGCCAGGTGCTATGAGCAGATTGATCCTCCTAACGAAAACTAATCAATACGAGCTAATGCGACCGGAAGAACCTAGCTGCCGTTACAGTTATCCATCAATAACGGACGGCACATTCCCGATTCCCGATGGCCGAGGGATTCTTGATGGCAATTCCCCATGGACTTTGACTTTAATTACGATTGATCAAAACCTAGTCGCGCGAGCATATGCCTATCAAAAGGGCAAATCTATCGAGCAGAGTGTCGAATTTCAGCGCAGTGGTTTTCCGGCTAAACCGGTACGAGTGTGTTCGGATAGATCACTTTAAACCCCACACAATTAAATTAACGTTTGAATTACTGGATATTGTAGATGCATTGTTGCAAGGCGACAGTCTGTTAGACCTTCTCAATGAGTTTATTTTTTCGCGCCAAGGTCTCGGAAGGTCGACCTTCTCGCATAAATGGTCGGGTGGTGCTTTCCCAACCTCCGTCGGCAAAGTGGATGAAGGTTGGTCTTGGCGGAATTATCGTTGCTGCGTCCATTTGGGTGACAACGGGTTCGTACGCGCGCATCAAGACTGATCTGGGGGTCATCACTTTACCCAAGCGGTCACCGCTGGCCGAGTCCGATCAGCGAGCTGCTGGCGAATACCCATTACCGCCACTGTCCGCTTGGCCCCGCCCTGCGACGCGGCCGGCAGATTCTTCTCGGCAAAGGCAAGGATTTTCGCCGGCATCGCCGGATCGCTCGACCCCGACCCCAGGCTGGGCACATAGCCCGACCGCGTGCTCGTCTCCAAGAAGCTGTTGACCAGATCGAGATGCGCAATCGCATAATCAAAGGCAAGATCAGCGTGACGACCGGCAATTGCGCGCAACAGGCTTGATTTCTGCGGTGCCGTGAAATCATCCGCCGTCAACAACTCCAACGCCCGGTTCGCGAGCGCCGCATCGCGCGCTGAGCCCAGCAACTGCACATAACCGTTGCGCACAACCGGGTTCGTCGTGGCGCGCGTGAGATTGAGCAACGCATCCCATTCGGCGGGCGTGGCGTTGACGGCATAAGTGGCCAAGATCGGACCACGAATGGCGGGCGGGATCGCACTGCCATCAGCAATCAGCGCCGCCACATAGCGCCGCGCTGCAGCTGCCACTTCGGGATCGCCATTCACGCCCAGCCGCCGGATCGCATTTTCGCGCAAATTGGTGATCAGCGGCGATTCTCCCGCCTTTTCCTCAAAGCCGACCCGCTTCATCACTGGCCCCAGAAAGGCGACCGTGCGGGCGCGCACCGGAGTCTCCAGCGGCGTGCCCTCAAACACGCCGATAATCGTGCCGAGTTGGTCAGACACCTTGGCCAGTTCCAGCGGATTTGCGTCGGGCTTCACCTCGCCAATCAAGGCAAGGTACCGCGCCAGATCCTGATCCCCACTGAGCGCCAGCGCAAAATCATCACCCAGCGTGCCGAGCCGATCGGTGAGTTCCATTTTGGTATAGTCGCGCACCAGCGCGGCATGCCCGGCATCGTCATACCGTGCGCGCAAATAGCTGCCCTTGTCGCGATTGAGGACAATGGTGCCGCAGCCCTGAACATTGACCAGTGTCGGTGCTTCGCCGCTCACGACTGTGCTCGTCACTGGTCCACCAACCATGCCTAGCGTCAAGGGCACATGCCAAGTTTGCGATTTCTTCGACGGTGCATCCAGCCCAAACCGGCCTTGCGAGAGCAGCACTTGGGTCTGCCCATTGGCGCAGGTTGCCCCGGTAAGCGTGACCATGGGCACGCCGCCTTGCAGCGTAAAATCATGCGCGCTCGTCACCACTGGCTTACCCGAAGCCTTTTCGAGTTCAGCCCAAAGCTGGTCGGTTTCGGTGTTCCGGTATTTGAATTTCGCCATGTAGTTGCGAATACCTGCCCGGAACGGGTCGGCGCCGATCGTGGATTCGATCATGCCGATCACCGCCTGGCCCTTCTGATAGGTGATCCCGTCAAACGCCTCGCCGATCTGATCGACGGTTTCGACCTTTTGGATGATCGGGTGCGTGGCTGCTGTCGCATCCAGCCCGATCGCGCCCTCGCGATCATTGGCCACCGCGCTGGCCTTCGAAAACCAATCGGGGTTCAGATCATTGCTGGCCTTGTTTTCCATCCATGACGCGAACCCCTCATTGAGCCAGAGATCGTCCCACCAGCGCATCGTCACCAGATCGCCAAACCATTGGTGCGCCACTTCATGCGCAACAACGGTGAAAATGCGCTCGCGCCCGCTTTGCGTTGCGCGCTTGGGATCGAACAACAGCGTTGGTTCAAAATAGAAAATCGCGCCCCAATTCTCCATCGCACCGAAAAACTGGCTGGAGCCGGGCCCGGCAATCATATCAAGCTTGGGCAGCGGATAGGGCTGACCGAAATAGTCGTTATAATAGGTTAGCAGGCGTTTGGCCGATGCCAGCGCATAATCGCCCTGATCGACCACACCGCGCCGGGTGATCACACCGATCTCGGTTTTGCCAGCCATGACCGTTTTGCGTTCGACATCGCCCATGCCCAAAAAGAGCAGATAGCTCGACATCACCGGCGTCTCGGCAAAGCTGAACAGCTTACGGCCATCTTCCTGGGGGGTGATTGTTGCCGGCATGTTCGAAAAGGCGGTCTGCCCAGAGGGGGCGACGGCGCTCAGCTTGAACGTGGCCTTGAACGCCGGTTCGTCGAACATGGGCGCAAAACGGCGCGCATCGGGCGCCTCAAATTGGGTAGCGAGCATCCGGGCATCACTGCCATCGGGATTTTTATAATCGATTGCGAAAAAACCAGCGGCAGTGTCGTTGATTTTGCCGCTCCAAGCGAAACTGAGCACGTGCTTGCCCGGCTTGGCAGCGGCGGGCAGCGTGATCGTCATCGTTTGATCATCCGGAGAGAGCGTAAATGCCGCCTTCTCGCCATCAAACATCGCCGAGGTGATGGTGAGGTCGGCTGCATTCAGAATGATCGTGCTGGTCGATTGCTTGACATCAACCGTCAACGTCTCGCGGCCGGTGAAGGTCTTGGCCTTGGCATCCGGGTCTATCGTAATGTCATAGACGACGGGCAGCACCGTGCGTGGCAACTCGCCCGCAGCCAATGCCGGCGTTGATACCCCGGCCATCAAAGCAAGCGACAGGAGGGCGGCAGCAGAAACCTTCATCACGATACTCCAGATTGGATGCCGAGCGACCCCTAACCATTTCGTCAAGCGATGCAATTCCAGGGGTGCTGGACAGACTAATCAGTTGCGCTATGAAACGCGCATGAGCCTTCCTTCGCTTTTCGATCGCCTGCGGCTGCCCGTTATCGGGTCCCCGCTCTTCATCATCTCCGGTCCCGATCTGGTGATCGCCCAGTGCAAGGCAGGGATTGTCGGGTCATTCCCGGCACTGAATGCACGGCCGCAGGGGCTGTTGGATGAATGGCTGCACCGGATCACCGAGGAATTGGCCGCCTGGAACCGTGACAATCCCGATCGGCCGGCAGCGCCATATGCCGTCAACCAGATCGTCCACCGCTCGAACGACCGACTGGAAGCCGATCTCGCGACCTGCGCCAAATGGCAGGTGCCGATTACGATTACCTCGCTCGGCGCGCGCGAAGACCTAAACGCGGCGGTCCACGGCTGGGGCGGCATCACGCTGCACGACATCATCGATGATCGCTTTGCCCGCAAGGCAATCGAAAAGGGTGCAGACGGCCTCATCGCCGTTGCCGCCGGTGCTGGTGGCCATGCCGGTCGGCTGTCGCCTTTCGCGCTGATCCAGGAAATCCGGCAATGGTTTGACGGCCCGCTGGCGCTTTCCGGGTCGATCGCCAATGGCGGCGCAGTGCTCGCCGCGCAGGCGATGGGTGCCGATCTCGCCTATATCGGTTCGGCCTTTATCGCCACCGACGAGGCCAATGCCGACGCTGCCTACAAGCAGTCAATCGTCGACAGCAAAGCGGCGGACATTGTCTATTCCAACCTGTTCACCGGGGTGCATGGCAATTATCTGCGGAGCTCGATCGAGGCAGCCGGGCTTGATCCCGATAATCTGCCCGAGGGCGATTTGAAGACGATGAACTTCGGCGGCGATAATGGCTCAAAAGCTAAGGCCTGGCGCGACATTTGGGGCTCTGGTCAGGGCATTGGCGCGGTCGATGCAATTGAAAGCGTCGCGGTGCGGGTCGATCGGCTCGAAGCGGAATATCGCGCTGCCCTCGCCCGGATTGCGCCAGCGCGGTAATCCGTAGTCGCCTGAACGACCGAAAAGGCTAAAAGGCGACTTCCAGCCGCTCGAGCATCGAGCGCGCCGGGCTCAAGGCGGGCAGCGATTCGACCTGGGCATCGTCGAGCATCGCTGTACGGCGGAACAATTCCACACTAGCGCCGATCAGCGCCTGCGCTTGTTCGGGCATCGCCGCGAACGCCGCCGCATCGGTCACGGGTGCGGCCCCTAATCGGCGCGACGGATCAAGCGCATCCCGCTGGCTCATTTCGCCGGCATCGATCGCCCGCTGGGTCAGCAGCCAGGCGATGACGTGCATCAGCCGAGTCGTCACCTTCAGCGCTTCACAAGAGAATGCCACGCGCGAAAGCGGATCGAGCGCCTCGCGCTCCTGCCGCCCGCCATCATCAAAATAGGTCCGCGCTTCGTCGGCAAGCAGCATCGCTTCGACATAGAGCGAATCAATTAGCCGACGATGGACGCGCAGTTCGATCACAAAATTCCCCTGTGACGCTTCGTGCCAGAAATGCGGTTGCCCGCAATAGCCCAGTTATTCGGGTCGGTTAGCCCATCCGTCCCATATCGGATCGATTAAGCGATGATATCAGGCACCAGCTGGTCGGCGAGCATGGCAATTTCGTCACGCAGACGCAGTTTGCGCTTTTTCAGCCGCGCGATCTGCAATTGATCGGTCGAATTTTGCTCCAGCAACGCGTCGATGGCGGAATCGAGATCGCGATGTTCAATTCGTAGCAGTTCGATTCGCTTCGCGATCAGGCGCTCGTCCATCTCAACTCCTCAACCACCGCCTTCACCCTTAGCAAATTGGTGAAGCATCGCGAGGGGCAAAACCGACTATCGACAAAAAGCGGGGATCCACCGCGATCAACCACACAGGGGGGCGACAAGCCGTCCATTGCGTGATTTACTGAACTTTCGACTCGGTGAAGTCGATTATCAACCAAGGAGGTTCGCTCTCATGCATAGCGCTCATCTTTCGGCACTGGAAGCAAAGCACGCAAAACTCGACAGCCGGATTGCCAGTGAATCGCGACGTCCATTGCCCGATCCACTGACGCTCGCGGCGTTGAAAAAGGAAAAGCTGCGATTGAAGGAAGAGATCAGCATCGGCTGATCAGTCACCAGGGCGATCCGGTTAGGCGCCGGTATCGCCCTGACGGTTGCAGATCCTAGGGTTACAGGTGCAACGCTTCAGCGCGTCGGCAAAATCGGCAGGATTGGCTTCACATAGACCGGGGTTTGGGTGCCACCACCGATTGGCTTGCGCGCCAGAATCGGATCGATCATTTGATCAAAGGCGACGCCAACCCGGCCAGCTGCGTACCAAGCGATTTTGCCGCTGATCCAGCCCACGCCACGGACATCCAGCTCCACCTCTGTGCCTTGAGCAATCGGGCTCGACACTTCTGCCATCAAGCCGCCCGCCGAAAGGTTGCGGATCCGCACCTGTTCGGACTGACGTGACCCGGCCAAGCGAAACTGGGCGACGAGGAACAGGCTGTCCCGAACCTCATGGCGCTGGCTGGCCGCATCATCTGCTGCGGCCATTTTGAAGGGATCGTGTGCGAACTGGTCCATCTATCCTGCTCTGAAAGAAACAAGGCTGATGGGTGCATTTAGACCAGGAAACTTATCAAAAGGCTTAACGCAACCCCTTCCCGATTACTCTTCGCGCGAAATTTTTTCGTGGCGCTCGTGGCGCTCCTGCGCTTCGACGGTCATCGTGGCAATTGGCCGAGCCTCCAGCCGGGCCAGCGAAATCGGTTCGCCGGTGACTTCGCAATAGCCATATTCGCCTTCATCAATGCGGCGGATGGCAGCGTCGATCTTGGAGATCAGCTTGCGCTGGCGATCACGGGTGCGCAGCTCGATCGACCAATCCGTCTCACTTGATGCACGATCGGTAAGATCGGCTTCGCGCAGACTGTCGGTCTGCAGCTGGGTTAGCGTCCCCTGCGCCTCAAGCAAAATAGCCTCTTTCCAGGCATTGAGCTTGTCGCGGAAATAATCGAGCTGCTGCGGATTCATGAAGGGCTCATCCGCACTCGGACGATAGCCTTCAACGCTGCCCGCCTTTGGCAGCGAATCGGATTGGTTATGATCACCCACGCGTTTCAACACCGTTGCCATCCCCACTCTCCGGTCGACCGTAGCCCGGCAACTTAAGCGCCTCGGCTGGCCCTTCGCGGCGCTATACTCACGCAATCACCGCACCACAAGCAACTGAAACGGCCGAAGCGACGCTTTTCCCGTCCCTTATCGATTTCTGCAACCTGGCGTGCGAATTAAAGCACAAACCCAGACGGGCCAGACTTACGTCCGCATCAATAATCGATACCGAATAGTTAACACTGACCGACCTGACGCTCGATATTATGTCCCGGCATGAAACGTTAACCATAGGGGATGCACGGCAAGGACAAAGACCTGGCGACCAATGGGCAATTTGTTGGTTAACGCGGTTGAACTTAATATTTTCTTCTGCACTTTGGTTCAACAACGGCACGCCTGCTGCTGACTGAACCAGCGAGCGGCGACGCAGTGCGGTGAAGAAAGTGAGACGTGATGTCTGTTCGGATGGCCTTGGCGAAACTTTGCGCCTGCACCTGCGGGGGTGCCCTGATCGGTGGTGGCGCCGTGCATGTCACCGAATCGGCCCAGCCACGTCACGCCTATGTAAAAAAAGCGCATGCGAAGCGCGTCGTGCGCTCGGTCGCGCGCCGGTCGGCAAGCCGGGTGCGCCGCGTCGTCACGCAAACAACCGCGGCTTGTCCGCCTGCCGTTATTACTGTCGCCAGCCAGGGCACGCCGGTGCCCTTGCCGCCCCCTTATCTCGGCTCCAGCGGTGAATTTCCCGTTGTCTCGAGCAGTGGCGGCGTTGGCGCAGGCCCCGTCCTGATCGGCGGCAGCGGCGGCTTTGGCGGCGGCGGCTTCTTTGCCGGTGGATTCTTTGGCGGCGGTGGCGGCGGCGGTGGTGGCAACATCGTCATTTCGTCGACATCGAGCACCAGCGGCGGATCGACATCGTCAGGGGCATCGTCAGGGGCATCATCGGGTGCCACGTCGTCCGGCGCGACGTCGTCCGGCACGACGTCCTCTGGTACCACCTCTTCTGGCACCACCTCATCGGGCACGACCGGGTCCAGCGGGGTGATCATCAATATCTCGTCGACTTCGAGCGGATCAATCTCCAGCGGCGGGACATCGACCAGCACCGGCGGATCGTCGACCGGTGGATCGTCCACAGGCGGATCATCCACCAGCACCGGTGGATCGTCCACCGGTGGATCGTCCACCGGTGGATCGTCCACCGGTGGATCGTCCACCGGTGGATCGTCGACCAGCACGGGTGGATCGTCCACCGGCGGGTCATCGACGAGCACTGGCGGCTCCTCAACCAGCACGGGTGGGTCGTCGACGAGCACGGGCGGGTCTTCAACCAGCACGTCAAGCGGTGGCAGTGGGGGTAGCGGCGGCAGTGGCGGCAGTGGCGGATCGTCAACCAGCAGCTCGACCAGCACGGGCGGTCTATCGACCAGCACCACCTCCTCGACTGGCGGCTCATCGACCAGCAGCAGCAGTAATGTCGCCTCCTCATCGAGCAGCAACGTTGCCTCTTCAAGCTCGACCAGTTCGAGCAGCAATGTCGCCTCGTCGAGCAGCACAAGCTCGAGCGGCTTCAGCACCAGCAGCACCGGTTTCAGCACCAGCAACGGTATGACCACCAGCGGCATGACGACCAGTGGCATGACCAGCAGTGGCATGACGAGCAGCGGCGGGCCGCCAACGCCCGTTCCTGCCCCGCCAATGGTATTGCTGTTTGGTGCCGCCGCCGCCGCGCTGGTCGGCCGCAAGCGCTTCGCCAAAAAGGCAGCACCGCCCGCCACCGACGCGTGAAGGCGGCGACGGGAGTCGTTCAGCCCCCGTCGGACAGTGCTCGGTGCTTGCGCGGTGCGCGGCGGCCCGCCATAGCCTGCGGCCATGCACGATATCCGCCTGATCCGCGACAACCCGCACGCCTTTGACACGAGCCTCGCCCGGCGCGGCTTGGCGCCGGTTGCCGCTACGCTAGTTGCGCTTGACGAGCGTCGCCGCGCGCTGATCACCGAAGCCCAGCTCGGCCAGGCACGCCGCAATGAAGCCTCAAAAGCAATCGGCGCGGCGATGGCCAAGGGTGACAAAGATGTGGCCGAGGCGCTGAAGGCTGAGGTTGCCTCGCTGAAGGAACGGATGCCCGCGATTGAGGCCGAGGAAAAGCTGCTCGGCGAGCAATTGCAGGCTGCGTTGGCGATCATCCCGAACCTGCCCGCCGCCGATGTGCCCGATGGCGCAAGCGAGGAAGACAATGTCGAGGTCACCCGTTGGGGCACGCCGCGCGCGTTCGATTTTGCGCCCCGCGAACACGCCGACCTCGCGCCCGCGCTGGGCATGGATTTCGAAACAGGCGCGCGACTTTCTGGTTCACGCTTCACCTTCCTGCGCGGCGATATGGCGCGCCTGCACCGCGCGCTCGGCCAGTTCATGCTCGACGTGCAGACCCGCGAGCACAGTTATGAGGAATGCAACCCGCCGGTACTCGTCAAGGACGAGGCGATGTACGGCACGGATAAACTGCCGAAGTTTGCCGAGGACAGTTTTCGCACCACAGATGATCGCTGGCTCATCCCCACCAGCGAAGTATCCCTCACCGCCAGCGTCATGGGCGAGCTGCTCGACGACAGCGCACTCCCCATGCGTCTCACCGCGCTCACGCTATGCTTCCGCTCCGAAGCGGGCGCGGCGGGGCGGGATACGCGCGGGTTCATCCGCCAGCACCAGTTTGAGAAGTGCGAGCTCGTCAGCATCGTCCGTCCCGAAGACTCCGAAACCGAGCACCAGCGCATGGTCCGCGCGGCCGAGACGATCCTCGAACGCCTGAACCTGCCCTATCGCAAGCTGTTGCTGTGCACCGGCGAAATGGGCTTTGGCGCGCGCAAAACCTATGATCTTGAGGTCTGGCTGCCCGGACAGGGCGCTTACCGCGAGATTTCCTCCTGCTCGAACACCGGCGATTTTCAGGGCCGCCGGATGAACACGCGCTACCGCGTCGCGGGCGAGCAAAAAAAGACCGAGTTCGTCCACACCCTCAATGGCTCCGGCCTCGCGGTCGGTCGCACCTTGGTGGCGGTGATCGAGAATTACCAGAATGAAGACGGCAGCGTCACGGTGCCAGAGGCGCTGCTGCCCTATATGGGCGGTATCGCCCAATTGGAGCCACAACGCTGATGCGCATCTTGCTGACCAATGATGATGGCTATTACGCGCCCGGCCTGAAGGTGCTGGAGGCGATTGCCGCGACATTATCTGACGATGTCTGGATCGTCGCCCCGGCCGATGAGCAATCGGGCGCTGGCCATTCGCTCACCCTCACCCGGCCCTTGCGCGTCCGCAAGCATGGCGAAAAGCGCTTCGCGGTCGCCGGTACGCCGACCGATGCGGTGATGATGGCGCTGGCCAAGATCATGAAGGACACCCCGCCTGATTTGATCCTGTCGGGCGTCAATCGCGGCGCCAATCTGGCTGAGGACGTGACCTATTCGGGCACCGTTTCCGCCGCGATGGAAGGCGCGCTAGCCGGGGTGCGATCGATCGCGCTCAGCCAGGTCTATGCGCGCGAGGGCATGGGCGATGTCGTGCCGTTCGATGCGGCGCAGGCATGGGGGGAGAAAGTGCTCCGCCCACTGATCGATGCGCCGCTGGCGCCGCGCACGCTGATCAACATCAATTTTCCCGCGCTGGCTGCCGACAAGGTGCTCGGTGTGCGCGTCGTCGCTCAGGGTTTGCGCGATTATGGCCGGTTGCAGATCATCGGCAATCGCGATCCGCGCGGCTATGAATATTTCTGGTTCGGGCTTGGCCCCTCGATCGAAACGCCGGCGCATTCAACCGATGTCGAAGCGGTGGCAGACGGGTATATCGCCGTCACGCCGCTGCATCTTGACCTGACACATCGGGATTCGCTCGATATGCTTAACGACATCTATGCATAACGGCGTGGCGATGGGGGGAGGATCATGCGCATAATCGGCAAGATGATTTTTCCCCTGGTGCTGATCGCGCTGTTGCCCGCCTGCATCCCCAATGGCGGTCGCTATGATGTCTACCGCGACCCTGGGCCGCAAATCGATCCCGGCCCCATCGATCGGGGGCCGATTGAACCGACATCGCCGGGGCAGCGGCAACAGGCATGGGAAGCGCGCCCGGTTTCACCCGATGCCCAGATTGTTGCCGCTGGCGACTATATCGTCCAGCCCGGCGACACGCTGCGCGGTATTGCCAATCGAACGGGTGCGGGATCCGAAGTTATCGCCCGCGCCAATGGCATTTTGCCGCCCTATACGATTTATGCCGGACAACGGCTGAATATCCCGGGTGGCCGCTATCACCTTGTTCGCCCGGGCGAGACCGGCATCGCCATTGCCCGCGCTTATGGCGTCAGCTGGTCGCGGATTGTCGCTGACAATGATCTGGTCGAACCCTTTGTGCTGCGCGCCGGCCAGCGCATCATCATCCCGCATGACGGCCCGTTGACCCCGGCCGAGCGCGCCGCAGCCTTTCATCTCGACATTGAGGATATCGTCACCGGCGGTGAACCCGCGCTCGACGCCAATCAGCGCCCCGCGCGCCCGACCAGTTCGCCCAGCCGCATCCTGCCGCCCACTGCCGCTGTCGAACCGCCACTGCGGCGCACCGGCGCGTTCATTTGGCCGGTGAATGGTGCCGTGGTCCACAAGTTCGGGCCAGGCGCGAGCGGTGAGCGCAACGACGGAATCAAGATTGCAGTGCCGCTCGATACGCCGGTGCTTGCCACCGCGGATGGCGTGGTTGCCTATACCGGCGATGGCGTCGCGGGGCTTGGCGGGCTGGTGATGCTGAAACATGGCGATGGCTGGACCAGCGTTTATGGCCATAATCGCCAGTTGCTGGTGCAGCGCGGCCAATCGGTTAAGCGCGGCCAAGCGATTGCGCTGTCGGGCGATACGGGCTTTGCTGATCGGCCAGAACTCCATTTCGAACTGCGCAATGGCCGCACTGCGGTTGACCCACTCGGGCAGTTGCCGAAGCGCTGAGATCAGGGCGACGTTGCGCGCGGCCCGGCTCTTCCGGTAAGGCCCGCTGCCATGACCGAATATACCTCTGATCTGCTCCGCCTGCTCGATGCGCGCGGCTATATCCACCAGCTGACCGATGCAGCCGGGCTCGATGCGCTTGCGGCAAAGCAGGTGGTGCCGATCTATGTGGGTTTTGACGCCACGGCCCCCTCGCTTCATGTCGGCAACCTTGTCTCGGTCATGCTGCTCCGCCGCGCCCAGCAGGCCGGGCACAAACCGATCGTCATCATGGGCGGGGGCACCACCAAGATCGGCGACCCGTCCGGCAAGGACGAGGTCCGCAAGCTGCTCGACGATGACGGCATCAACGCCAACATCGCCTCGATCCGCCGCGTGTTCGAACGGCTGTTGACCTTTGGCGACGGGCCGACCGATGCCGTGATGGTCAATAATGACGAATGGCTGAGCAAGCTCGGCTATATCGACATGCTCCGTGATGTCGGCCGCCACTTCACGATCAACCGGATGCTGACCTTCGATTCGGTCCGCCTTCGCCTTGATCGCGAGCAGCCGCTGACCTTCCTCGAATTCAACTACATGATCCTTCAGGCCTATGATTTTCTGGAGCTGTCCCGCCGTTACGGCTGCCGCGCCCAGATGGGCGGATCGGACCAATGGGGCAATATCGTCAACGGCGTTGAGCTCACCCGCCGGATCGACGGCACCGAGGTGTTCGGCGTCACCACGCCGCTGATCACCAAGGCGGACGGCTCCAAGATGGGCAAATCGGTGTCGGGTGCGGTGTGGCTGAATGAGACGCAGCTATCCAACTATGACTATTGGCAGTTCTGGCGAAACACCGATGACCGCGATGTGGGCCGTTTTCTGCGGCTGTTCACCGATGTGCCGCTCGATGAGATTGCACGGCTGGAAGCATTGCAGGGTGCTGAGATCAACGAGGCCAAAATCGTGCTCGCCAATGCGGCCACGGCCATGTGCCGGGGCGATACAGCCGCGACAGAAGCAGCCGAAACCGCGCGCAAAACTTTTGAAGAAGGCGCATCGGGTGATGCGCTGCCCAGCCATAATGTCGCCAAGGGCAGCATCGCGCTGGTCGATGCGCTGGTCGCCCTGGGCTTTGCCGCATCCAAGGGCGAAGCGCGACGCCTGATCAAAGGCGGCGGCGCTCGCGTCGAGAGCGAGAAGATCACCGACGAGAATTTCATGATCGCGATCGGCGCCGAAACAATCCGCATTTCCGCAGGCAAGAAGAACCACGGCTTGCTCAATCCCGTTGAATAGCAAACGGAAAAATTCGCTTAACCCTCTCTGTAGCGATCCTCTTCATCCGCCACCTTTAGTTTCCGTAAGGGCAGCGATGGGAAGGTTGGGATGGCAAGCAGGGCATCCTTTGCACTGAATGACGATCGGTCCGCCGGTCGTGACGAAGTGCATTTCCGGGCCAAGGGCTTCGGGCCTGATGCCAAACCGGTAGCCTTGGTGATCGTCAACATGTCCGCCATGGGGCTGATGGCGAGGTGCGAGATCAGCTATCAGCCGGGTGACCGGATCAGCATTCAACTGCCAATCTTGGGGACCGTCAGCGCCCAGATCCGGTGGTCGCTTGGCGGCCGTATCGGCTGCGAACTGGACCGGTCGATTGAGCTATCCGATTATTATGAACTGCTCGCGGTGATGCTGAAGGCGCGCTGAGGGGTCAGCCAGCCTAGCCTGACCGCAGCAGGGCCACCCCGGCATCGCGCTCGAACAAATAGAGCGCCACCCGCGCCGCCTGGCCGCGCGGACCGCTCAAGCCCCCGTCGCGATCGATCAGCAAGCGCGTATCGTCATGCGCGATCGGCAACAGCTCACTTAGCATTTCGGGAGTCGCGAGCCGAAACTGCGCTTCACCCGATTGCCTTGTGCCCAGCAATTCGCCCGCGCCGCGCAGCCGCAAATCCTCCTCGGCGATGCGAAAGCCGTCATTGGTTTCGCGCATCAAGGCGAGGCGCGCGCGCGACGTTTCGCTGAGCGCTGAACCCCGGATGAGCAAGCAATTGGAGGCCCCGCTGCCCCGCCCAACCCGCCCGCGTAGCTGGTGGAGCTGGGCGAGCCCAAAACGATCCGCCGCCTCGATCACGATCAGCGTCGCATTGGGCACATCGACGCCGACTTCGATGACCGTGGTGGCCACAAGCACGCCAGTGCGCCCTTCGGAAAAGGCCGCCATCACCGCGTCCTTTTCCGGCCCCTTCATCCGGCCATGGACGAGCCCGACCTTGTCGCCGAACCGCGCCCGCAACGTCTCCGCCCGCGCCTCGGCGGCGGCGAGATCGGTCTTTTCGCTTTCCTCGACCAGCGGACACACCCAATAGGCTTGCCCCCCGGCCGACAAATGCCGGCCCAGCGCGTTCACGACATCGTCGAGCCGGTCCTCGGACAAGACTCGCGTTTCGATAGGCTGACGGCCCGGCGGCATTTCGTCCAGCCGACTGACGTCCATCTCGCCATACAGCGCCAGCGTCAGCGTGCGGGGAATGGGCGTTGCGGTCATCGCCAGCAGATGCGGCGGGTGCTGGCCCTTGCCCGTCAGCAGCATCCGCTGCGCGACGCCGAAGCGGTGCTGCTCATCCACCACGACCAGCCCCAGATCCTTGTAGCCAACCGCTTCCTGGAAGATCGCATGCGTGCCAATCAGGATATCGATCGAACCGTCCGCCAGCCCCATCAATGTCGCCTCGCGCACCCGCCCCTTGTCGCGCCCGGTGAGCACCGCAATGTTGACCGGCAGCCCGCTCAGCAACCCGCGCAGGGTCTCATAATGCTGGCGCGCAAGGATTTCGGTCGGCGCCAGAAACGCCCCCTGCGCGCCCGCCTCCACCGCCACCAGCAGCGCCATCGCCGCCACCAACGTCTTGCCCGATCCGACATCACCCTGCAGCAACCGCAGCATCGGTTGCGATTGGCGCAGGTCGCCCTCGATCTCGGCAATCGAGCGTGATTGCGCCCCCGTTGGCGCATAGGGCAGGTTGAGCATCGCGCGCAGTCGTCCGTCGCCGATCAGCGCCCTGCCCTTGCGCGCCCGCGACGAGGCGCGGACCAAAGTCAGCGCGAGCTGATTGGCGAACAGCTCGTCATAGGCCAGCCGCTCACGCGCCTTGGCATCGGACGGGTCAGCATGGATCCGCGCGAGCGCCGCGCGCCAGGCGGGCCATTGATGCTTGGCCAGCAAGCCGGGTTCGATCCATTCGGCAAGCTCGGGCGCGCGCTCCACCGCTTGCGCTGCCATTTGCCCCATCCGCTTCGAGGTCAGCCCTTCGGACAGCGGGTAAATCGCCTCGCGCTCGGGCGTATCCCCCGCTTCCTCCAGCGGCAGGACATAATCGGGGTGAACGATCTGTAACTCCTGCCCGTACATTTCCAGCCGCCCCGACACACGGCGCGGCTCGCCCAACGGCAGCAACTTCTTCACCCAGCCCGAATTGCCACCGAAATAGACGAGGGACACATAATTGCCCTTGGCATCAGTCGCCTGCGCGCGGGTCGGCCCCCGGCCCGCGCTCGACCGGTACGACACAGCCGTCAGCGTAATCGCGATCGTCCGCCCGGCATCGACCATATCGAGCTCATCGCGCGCGATCCGGTCGATCCAACCGGTCGGCAGATGGAAGGCGACATCGACGACGCGGCCGAGCCCAAGTCGATCAAGCGGCTTGGCGAGCGCTGGCCCCACGCCTTTCAGCGCGGTGACTTCGGCAAAGAGTGGATTGAGGATTTCTGGCCGCATGACTATCTGGGCTGTCTTACCCCCAGCCGACGGCCCACGCAAAGGACCGTCGGCCAATCGTCGTTGGAAAGCCCATGGACCGCGCCACCCGCCTGAAACGCCTGCATTTCCGCGCGCACCACCGTGGCACCAAGGAGGCCGATTTGCTGATCGGCGGGTTCTTTGACGCGCACGGGACGGGCTGGTCGGAGGAGGAGATGGTGCTGTTCGAGGCACTGCTCGAGGAACAGGATGTCGATATCATGGCCTGGGCGATGGGGACCGATGTTGCGCCAGAGCGTTACGCGGGGTCGATATTGGCGGCGTTGAAGACGCTGAATTACGTGCCGACACTGAACTAACTCCCTCTCCCCTCCGGGGAGAGGGTGGGGTGAGGGGCCGCCAAGCAGCGCAACGCCCGAAACCGCCCCTCACCCAACCCTCTCCCCATAGGGGAGAGGGCTATAGGACCATAAATGCCCAACCTCTCGACCATCCTCGCCGCCAAGGCGCCGCTCACCCTGGCAGGCGTCCCGACCGGCTTCCTCCCCTGGCTGTTGGCCGACCTCGCGCGCGCCGCGACCACCCGCGCCGTTTTCATCGCGGCAGACGAGGCGGAGATGCGCGCGATCGCCACCGCCGCCCACTATTTCGCGCCCGAGCTCGAGACGATCAGCTTTCCCGCCTGGGACTGTCTGCCCTATGATCGCGCCTCCCCCACCCTGCGTGTCATGGCAGAGCGGGTGGCGGCGCTCCATCGGCTGCAACAGCCGCGCAAAGGGCCGCAGCTGCTCGTCACCACCGCCAATGCCGCCGCGCAGCGCACGCTGACGCCGTTCCGCGTTCGGCAACTGGTCGCCACCCTCAAGCCCGGCGAGCGCATCGGCCGCGACAAGCTGGCGGGGCTCTTGCAGGCCAACGGCTATCAGCGCGTCGAGACCGTTACTGATTCGGGCGAGTTCGCGGTGCGCGGCGGGCTAGTCGATCTATTCCCGAGCGGCGAGGAGCATGGTCTGCGCCTCGATTTCTTCGGCGACGAGATCGAGAGCGTCCGCACCTTCGACCCTGCCGATCAGCGCACGACGGGCCGGGTCGAGGGCTTCACCCTCCTCCCCGCCTCCGAAGCGCTGCTCGATGAAGAGAGCGTCAAGCGCTTCCGCAGCTGCTACCGCGAACGCTTCGGCGCGAACGCGACTGGCGATCCGCTCTATCAAGCGATTTCCGAAAGCCGCCGCCTCTCTGGCATGGAACATTGGCTACCGCTGTTCGAAGAGAAATTGACGACGCTGTTCGATCATCTCGGAGACGGCGCGATCGTGGTGCGCGATTCGGGCGTGGCGGCGGCGGCTGAATCACGGTTCGAAGCAGTGACCGACTATCATGCCAACCGCGTGCGGGCGCAATCGAGCGATCCGGGCAGCTACCGCCCGCTGCCGCCTGAAATGCTCTATCTAAAGGCCGATGAATGGGCGGAGCGGCTTCAGCAGTCGGTCGCGCACCTGGTCACGCAATTCCATGAGCCCGACAGCGCCAGCGTGATCGATTTCAACGTCGATGGCGCGAAGGATTTCGGAGCCGAGCGAGCCTCTGGCGCGAATGTCTATGAGGCTGTCGTCGCGCATATCGCCAAGCTGCGCAAAGATGGGCGCAAGCCCGTGCTCGCCAGCTATTCAGTCGGCGCGCGCGAGCGGTTGAGCGGGCTCCTGGCCGATCATGGGCTGAAGGGCGCCAAGACGGCAGAAAGCTGGCAGGAAGCGCTCGGCGTCGCTGACAAGAGCGTCGCGCTGATCGTCCTCCCACTCGACCACGGATTTGCCGCGCCCTCGGTATCCGTCCTCACCGAGCAGGATATGCTCGGCGACCGGCTTGTCCGCCGCGCCAAGCGCCGGAAATCAGCCGATGCCTTCCTCGCCGAACTGGCGACACTCTCTCCCGGCGACCTTGTCGTCCATGTCGATCACGGCATTGGCCGCTATACCGGGCTGACATCGATCCCGGTCGGCAACAGCCCGCATGATTGCGTCGCGCTGGAATATGCTGGTGGCGACAAGCTTTATGTGCCGGTCGAGAATATCGACGTGCTCAGCCGCTACGGCAGCGACGACGCCGCCACACTTGACAGGCTCGGCGGTGAGGCGTGGCAGCGGCGCAAGAGCCGGATGAAGGAGCGCATCCGCGAGATTGCGGGTGAACTGATCGCCATCGCTGCCGAGCGCGCTTTGCGCCCCGCCGATATCGCCGAGCCCGATGCGAGCGGCTATCCGAGCTTCGTCGATCGCTTCCCGTACGAGGAAACCGACGATCAGGACCGCGCGATCAGCGAAGTGCTTGAGGATCTGGCGGCTGGCAAGCCGATGGACCGGCTGATCGTCGGCGATGTCGGCTTCGGCAAGACCGAGATCGCGCTGCGCGGGGCGTTCGTGGCGGCAATGGCCGGGCTGCAAGTCGCTGTCGTTTGCCCCACCACCCTCCTAGCCCGCCAGCATTTCAACAATTTCGTCGCCCGGTTTGAAGGCTTCCCGCTCAAGATCGGCCGCCTCTCCCGCCTCGTTACCGCCGCCGAAGCCAAGGCGACGCGCGAGGGGCTGGAGGACGGCACGATCGACATCATCATCGGCACCCATGCCATCCTTGCCAAGAGCGTCGGCTTCAAACGGCTGGGGCTCGTGGTGGTCGATGAGGAGCAGCGGTTCGGCGTCACCCATAAGGAGCGGCTGAAGGCGCTGAAGACCGACGTCCATGTCCTCACCCTCACCGCCACCCCCATCCCGCGTACCCTGCAAATGGCAATGAGCGGCCTGCGTGAGCTCTCGGTCATCCAGACTCCACCGGTCGATCGGCTCGCGGTGCGCACCTATGTGATGCCGTGGGACCCGGTTGTCCTGCGTGAGGCGTTGCTGCGCGAACATTACCGCGGCGGGCAGAGCTTCTTCGTCACCCCACGCATCGCCGACCTGCCCGATATCGAGGAATTCCTGACCAAGGAGGTCCCCGAGATCCGCTATGTCGTCGCGCACGGCCAAATGTCCCCGACCGAGGTCGAGGAACGAATGAGCGCCTTTTACGACAAGAAGTTCGAGGTGCTAGTCTCCACCACCATCGTCGAGTCCGGGCTCGACATCCCAAGCGCCAACACAATGATCATCCATCGCGCTGATCGCTTTGGCCTTGCCCAGCTCTATCAGCTGCGCGGGCGGGTCGGCCGCGCCAAGACGCGCGCCTATGCGTATCTGACAACGCCTGCTGACCGGATCGTCACCGAGACCGCCGAGAAACGGCTGAAAGTGCTGTCGGATCTCGAAAATCTTGGGGCGGGTTTCCAGCTGGCGAGCCATGATCTCGACATTCGCGGCGCGGGCAATTTGCTCGGCGACGAACAGTCCGGCCATATCCGCGAAGTCGGCTATGAACTCTATCAGTCGATGCTCGAAGAGGCGATCATGGACGCGCGCGCGGGTGGCCTGGCCAAACGCCCGCGCGATTTCTCACCCCAGATCACGATCGACGCGCCAATCCTGATCCCCGACGACTATGTCCCCGATCTTGATCTGCGCATGGGGCTCTACCGCCGCCTCAACGACCTCGACGAGCCGCAGGCGATTGAAGCATTCGCGGCCGAACTGATCGATCGCTTCGGCAAGCTGCCCGACGCGACCGAAAACCTCATCCGCCTGATCGAGATCAAGCTCCACGCCAAGAACGCCGGAGTCGCAAAGATCGATGTCGGCCCGCGCGGCGCCCTGGTGTCGTTCCATGATGACAAGCCGCCCAATATCCCGGGCCTGCTCGCCTATGTCGAACGCGTCGGCGCGATCGCGAAGTTACGACCAGATTCCAAGCTGGTACTCACCCGTGCCTGGGGTGACCCGAAGGCGCGGCTCAACGGCGCACTGCAACTGGCGCGCGGGCTGGCGAAGGCGGCGGGATAGGGGTGTAGTTTCGTAGCCGATACGATATACAATGGGTATCTCACCGGCTTTTTTGGGGAAAGTGATTTGGTGTGTTCGAATTGACCATCGGTGATCGATGGGCGCTGTTGGCGGACGCGCTGCGGCAGATGATGCTAGCAAAGACCATCGCTGAAGCGGTTGAAATCGTTCGGCCTGTCGCCCGCTCGATCGCGCAGTCGGATGGCATCACCATCGTCAAGAGGATCGGCCAGGAAACCGATTATCTCGCCGAGGATACGATCGAACCGCTCTGGGCAGGACTGCAATTCCCGATCGACAAATGTCTCGCCGGCCGGGCGATGGTCGAGGAACAGACCATTTTGGTACCTGACATCACCCAGGTCGAAAATATTCCCCTGAACGTTTACTTGGCCACCTTCATTCGCAGCCTCGTCGCCGTTCCAATTGGCGATGGACGACCGGCATATGCGATCTGCGCCTATTGGAAAGAGGCCGCGCCAATCGAAGAGGAAACGGTTACGCTGATGGAAGCGCTCGGTCGCGGCATGGGCGCTGCTTTTGCGATCATCGATGTGCTTGGTCTCGCACATGGGCAGCCGGGCGGTGCACACGCTGCCTGAAGCGGTAGCGCCTTAAGAACTGTGATCTGCAATGATGCGCCAATCGCCGCCCTCACGGCGGAAAATCAGCGTGGTCGTGCCGCTTTGGGTCTTTCCGTCGTCATAGGTCAGCAGGTAGCGGGCGATGTAGAGCGCATGGTTTGGGTCAAGCAGGCGGAAATCCAGCGTCGTGAAGGTCAGCGTGCCGCGCTTGGCAGCATTGTCGAAATCATAGCGGGTTTTGTAGCGCGCCGTCATCGCTGCCTTGCTGCGGAGCACTCCCTCCTTGGTAACGAAGCTGGTTGCCGGATCGTCTGAATAGACGCGCATGAACCGTTCGACATCGCCGGCATTCCACCCGGCGGCGCTATCAGTCATCGCCTTCTCGACTGCCACCTGCTCGGGCGCTTGCGCGATGGCCGGAGCCGCAAGCGCAATCGCGGCGATGGCGAAGAAAACGGGGCTGCGCATCGTCATTCTCCTTGTATTGCCACCAGCGCCTCAAGCGCCGCCACATCAAGCGGCTCTGCGCACAGGAACCCCTGATAATATTGGCAGCCTTCCTTGGCGAGCAGGTCCAGCTGTTCCTCGGTCTCCACCCCTTCGGCAATCACCGCCAGACCGAGCGAGCGCGCCATGTCGATCACGCCGCGCACCACGATCCGGTCGCGGGTCGATCCGGCAATGTCCTGCGCCAGCTTCTTGTCAATCTTGAGATAATCGAGCGGTAGCGCCTTTAGATAGGCTAGGCTTGAATAGCCCGTCCCAAAATCATCAATCGCGACCCGGCAGCCAGCACTGCGCAGCGAAGCGAGCAGCATCGCGGCGATGCCCAAATCCTCAATCAGCCCGCTTTCGGTGATTTCCACCGTCAGGCGGCTGCGCGGAAAACCGCTGCTATCGACCCGATCGAGAAAAATATCAGCAAAGCCCGGCCGGGCAATATCGGCCGCCGTCAGGTTTAGCGACAAGCGGAGGCGCGACAGATTTTTCGGCCAGCCTGCGGCACGCGCAAGCACGATCCGCTGGATATGATCCGACAGACCAATGACCAGATCGGCGCGATCGGCGGCGGCGAACAAGGTCTCCGCGCCCAATGCACCCATCACCGGATGGTCCCAGCGCGCCAACGCCTCCACGCCAGTAATGTCGCCGGTCGCAATCGCCACCTGGGGCTGGAACACAATGTCGATTTCGCCCTGGTCCATCGCCCGCCGAAGATCGACCGCAAGCATATCGATTGGCGCGCCTTCCTGGCCCTCACGACGCGCTGTCTGGATCGTCAGACTGTCAGACGCCTTGGCCTCGGCCAGTGCCTCGCTCGCGCGGCGCAGCAACATGCCAGTGGTGTCGCCCTCCTCTGCAGGGGCAATCCCGATCCGGCAGCCCAATACCGCCACCGCGCCACCCGTGACGAAGGGGCGGGACAGCGCCTCCGCAATCCGGCCAGCGACGAGTTCAACCCGCGCTGGGCTATCAGCTGCCGCGACCAGAAATTCAGATCCCCCCAGCCGCGCGACAATGGCAGCGCGACCCAGCAGTTCAGCGGCAATTTCGTCGATTCGCTTTTGGGCAGTGCGCAGCAGCGCATCGCCCGCGCTGCGGCCATAGGCGCTGTTGACGATGTCGAACCGGTTGAGCGCGATCAGCATCACTTGGACCGGCGGATCGCTAGGATCGGCAAGCTTGCGGTCGAGCCAGCGCCGCGCACTCGCTGCATCGCGCACCCCCGATAACGCCTCACGCAGCACATTGGCGGGATCGGGGATCGACGTGAGCCGTTCGATCACGGCGTCGATATGGCCAGTTTCGGGATCGATTGTGAGGTGCTGAACCATCCGGCCCAGCCCGGCAATATCATGGGCAAAAGCGGTGGCAGCACCGGTTTCCAGCAGCCGCCGCAGCGCGCGGAGTGCGATTGGTTGGTCGGCCGGCGCAAGCTGCCTCAACAGGCCAAGGGCAGAAGGGCTTTCGCCCGCAACGAGCAGATCAGCGAAAGCTGGGGTCAGCAACACAGCCCGTTCTTGCCGGTCAAAACGCCAGCCCAACGGTTCGGTCGATCCTATTTTGGGGTGCCAATCGCCCGCCATCCGTTCCGCATGCCGGGCGGCAAAGCGCAGGGTTTGAATAAATTCATGCTCGCTATGCGGGCTGGACAGAAAATGAGTGGCGCCAGCATCATATAAAGTGCCGATTTCCCCAACATCGCCGCGCGAGACCAGCACAAGCAACGCCCCACCATTGGCGGCAATCACATCGCCCAGCGCCGCCACGGCCGCCAGCCCATCCCCCAGCGCCCCGCGCGCATCAATCACCGCGACCTGCGCCCCGCTCGCCAGATAGCGCCGTTCCGCGCCATCGGCGCGACGCGCGGCGATCACTTGCCAGCCGCCACGCGTGGCCAGCGCTGCCAATTCGTCACGCTGGCGGAACGACAAGACAAAAAGGGCGGATGCCGCTGCCGGTCGCTGGCAGGTTTCTGGATCATTGGCGGCCACGGGGCTGGTCATGCGATCAAGCCTAGCCCGCGCTGGTGACTTCGCCAATCCGCAAACGG
Organism: Sphingomonadales bacterium Ga0077557; assembly: GCA_001464615.1. Lineage (GTDB taxonomy): Bacteria > Pseudomonadota > Alphaproteobacteria > Sphingomonadales > Sphingomonadaceae > Sphingomonas. Next base: position 62,588 of record LNFI01000007.1, read on the forward strand.
CGCGCCGCTGCACTGCCAACACGGTTGAGGGTTGTTTGCATCGGCGTGAAGGCTTAGCTCGTGACCGATGTCTTGCGCCTCCCCTCTTGTCGACAGCTTTGGTCGTACGATCAGCTATCTGCGGATATCGGTAACGGATCGCTGCGATCTGCGCTGCCGTTATTGCATGGCAGAGGAAATGACCTTTCTGCCCAAGGCCAAATTGCTGAGTCTGGAAGAAATCGCCATCATCGCCGAGCGATTCATCGCGCGGGGCGTGACCAAGATCAGGCTCAGCGGCGGCGAACCATTGGTGCGGCGCGATGTGGTCGAATTAACGCGGCGGCTGGGTCGGCATGTCGGTGCGACCACGGGTCCGCGGCTGGACGAGCTGACGATGACCACCAACGGCACCCGGCTGCGCGAGCATGCGGCCGATCTCGCGGCGGCAGGTATCCGCAGGATCAATGTCAGCCTAGATAGCCGCGATCCCGACATCTTCCGCCACATCACCCGCCATGGCGATGTCGCGCAGGTGCTGGACGGCATTTCAGCGGCGAAACAAGCCGGGTTGGCAATCAAGATCAACATGGTGGCGCTGAATGGCCTTAATGAGAACGAGATCGCGCCGATGCTTTCCTGGTGTGGGGCAGAAGGCTTTGATCTGTCGTTGATCGAAACCATGCCACTGGGCGCCATCGACGAAGACCGCGCGGACCGCTTCCTGCCACTGACCAAAGTGTTCGACGATCTCTCGACCAAATTTGATCTCACCCGCGACGATCATCGCAGCGGCGGGCCCGCGCGCTATTGGCGGGTCGGCGGCAGCGACGCGCGCCTTGGCCTGATTTCGCCCTTGACCAATAATTTCTGCGATGGCTGCAACCGCGTGCGGCTGACGACCGAGGGAAAGCTGTACATGTGTCTCGGCCAAAATGATCAGGTTGACTTGAAGGCTGTGCTTCAGACGGAAGGCGTTGTCGGATTAGATGCAGCTCTTGATGAAGCGATGCGCCTCAAACCAGCGCGGCATGATTTTCAGATTGAGCGCGGTGCCGCCCCGGCGGTTGCCCGTCATATGAGCGTGACCGGCGGATGAGCCGCTATGAACGGCGGGCGCTGGTCGTCTCGCCAACCGCCCAGGCGCAGGCCGCCGCGCATGAGCTTCGCCATAATTATGATTGGGTCCCGATCAATCAGGCCGACATGATCATCGCACTCGGCGGTGATGGCTTCATGCTCCAGGCGCTGCACAGCCAACTGGAAAGCGCGCGCGACCCGCTCCCCGTATTCGGCATGAATCTGGGCACGATCGGTTTTTTGATGAACGAGTGGCGGCTGGAGGGGCTCGACGGGCGACTGGACCGCTGCAAGGCGTTCAAAGTGACGCCGCTGCGGATGGTGGCGGAGACGATTGCGGGTGAGCGCCATTCGGTGCCAGCAATCAACGAAGTGTCGCTGCTGCGTGAAACGCGGGAGACCGCCAAGATTGAAGTGACCGTCAATGATCGCATCGTTATCCCGGAATTGGTCTGCGACGGCATCCTGGCCGCCACGCCTGCAGGATCGACCGCCTATAACTTCTCCGCGCAAGGGCCGATTCTGCCGCTTGGCTCGGCGCTGACCGCGCTGACGCCGATCAGCGCGTTTCGCCCGCGGCGGTGGCGCGGGGCGATTTTGCCCGACAAGGCGCGGATCTCGCTGCGCGTGCTGGAACCTGCCAAGCGCCCGGTCAGCGCCGTTGCCGACCAGCGAGAAATTCGTGATGTCGCCCGGGTCGATATCGCCATGGACCGCAGCCGCGAACTCACCTTGTTGTTCGATCCCGAACATGCGCTCGACGATCGCATCACGATGGAGCAATTCATCTCCTGAGTGGCACTCGCCCAGGGCATTGTCTGGGCATTGTCCGAGCAATCGCGCAAAACCCGCGAAACAGGGGTTGCATCCGCTGCCGACGGGTAATAGAGCCTCGCTTCGCTATTCCCTGATAGCTCAGCGGTAGAGTAGGTGACTGTTAATCACTTGGTCGTTGGTTCGAATCCAACTCAGGGAGCCACTTCTTTCCTCCGGACCGATCCGGGCGTTGCCAGCACGCCCATACCCGCCCTAGGGTGACGGTCATGAGCCGATGCGATAATCGGCCACGGGGAGAAGAAATCATGCGCCACACTGCCGCCCTTTGCACTGCGCCAATATTCGCCGCCTTGCTGCTCGCTGGCTGCTCAACCGGACCCAAGACCGATGCACAAGGCTTTGTGGTCGATCCCGATTTCGAAAAAAAGCTGCAGGAGCAATTGCTTGATGCAAAGCCCGGCACGGTCGTGACCATCCCGGCGGGCAAATATGCCCTGACGCGCAGCCTGAGCGTTGCCGTGCCCGGCGTGACGATCAAGGGCGCGGGGATGGACAAATCGATTCTGTCCTTCGCGCGCCAGACATCGGGCGCGGAAGGTCTGCTGGTCACCGGGGATGATTTCACGCTGGAAGACGTCGCGCTTGAAGACAGCAAAGGCGACGCGCTCAAAATCAACGGCACCAAAAACGCCGTCATGCGCCGCGTCCGGGCGGAATGGACCGGCGGCTCCAAAACCTCGAACGGCGCTTACGGCCTTTATCCGGTCCAGGTTACGAACGTGCTGATCGAGGACAGTGTGGTAAAGGGCGCGTCCGATGCCGGGATTTATGTCGGCCAATCGAGCAACATCATCGTCCGCAACAACCGCGCCGAGGGCAATGTTGCAGGCATCGAGATCGAAAACTCGACCGCTGCGGACGTCTATGGCAATGTCGTCACGGGCAATACCGGCGGCATCTTGGTGTTCAACATGCCCGATCTGCCCGTGCCCGGCAGCAAGACGCGGCTGTTCAAGAACAAGGTGGTCGCCAACAACCTCGCCAATTTCGCCACCAAAGGCACGGCCGTTGCGTCGGTGCCGCCAGGATCAGGCGTGATCGTCAATTCAAACGACGATGTTGAGATTTTCGACAATGATCTGAAGGACAACCAGACCGCCAATGTGATCATTTCCAGCTTTTACTCGCTGGGCTTCGAGGCGACACGCGGGATTGCGGCGGCCTATGATCCCTTTCCGGAAAATGTTTATGTCACAGGCAACCGCATTTCAGGCGGCGGCACAGAACCGGGCGCGAAATATGCGCCATTAAAAGCGCTGGGCGGCGGCGCGCTGCCCGCGGTCCTTTGGGACGGCTTCGCCAACCCCAAGATCGCAAAGCCCGGCATTTGCGTGCAAAATGGCGATGCCAAGGTGCTGAATGTCGATGGGCCCAACAAATCCGCCAATCCGCATATCGACACGGGCCTCGATTGCGCACCGGCCACGCGGCTGCCCGAAATCACGCTTCCGGCCATGATGACCAAGGGCTGAGCGTTTCATGATCCGTGCCCTGGTTACCCTGATGATCGCGTTAGCGCTTGGCGCGTGCGCGAGCCATCCGGCGGCGATTACTTTTCATGCCAATGAGAATCCGGAGTCGCTGGCGGACTGGGGCTTATTCGACGTGAAAGACGGCCACATCGCGCCGCGCGCTGGCCTTGTCAGCTACGAACTCGCAACGCCGTTGTTCAGCGATTACGCCCAAAAATGGCGCGCGGTGTTCGTCCCCAAGGGGATGAGCGCGCACTATGATCCGGTGAAGACCTTCGACTTTCCGGTCGGCACGATCATCGCCAAGACTTTCTATTATGCCACTCCGGTTGGCACTGCGCCCGGCACAAGCGAACATGTGCTGAAGGTCACGCCCGCAGGCTATCAGCCAGGCGACAAGGGGCTCGATCTCAGCCATGCCCGAATGATCGAAACCCGGCTGCTGGTGAAGCGCGCGGACGGCTGGCAGGCGCTGCCCTATGTCTGGAACGCAGAGCAGACCGAGGCGACGCTCCAGCGCACGGGGGCTGAAATTCCGCTGGTTTTTGATGATGCTGGCAAATCTACCCGCTTCACCTACACCGTCCCCAATGTGAACCAATGCGCCGGCTGCCACGCCACCGACCGGACCAAGACGCTGATGCCGATTGGCCCCAAGGCACGCCATCTGAACCGCGATTTTCCAGGCATCGGTGGCGACATCAACCAACTCACACGGCTCACAAAGATCGGCTATCTCTCGGGCGCGCCCTCACCCGCTACCGCACCCCGCGATGCCCGCTTCACTGATCTAACGGCCAGTATCGACGCCCGCGCCCGCGCCTATCTCGATATCAACTGCGCGCATTGCCACAGCGCCACCGGCCCGGCCCGCGTTTCCGGCCTTTGGCTCGATTCACCGACAATCGACATGCGCAAGCTCGGCACGTGCAAACCGCCAATCGCCGCCGGCACGGGTACGGGCAACCGCGTTTACAGCATTGTCCCCGGCCATCCCGAGCAATCGATCATGGCCTATCGGCTGGAAAGCGATAATCCCGGCGAAATGATGCCCGAAAATGGCCGCAGCCTGACGCATGCCGAGGGCGTGGCGCTGATCAAGCAATGGATCGCCGGGTTGAAGGGCGGATGTGAGGCTGGAGCTTAGGACAGCGCCTTTTTCAGCAGATCATTAACGACCCCCGGATTGGCCTTGCCGCCCATCGCCTTCATCGTCTGGCCGACGAAGAACCCGAATAACTTGTCCTTGCCGCCGCGATAATCGGCGACCTTGTCGGCATTGGCGGCCATTACCTCGGCAATCACCGCTTCGATTGCGCCGGTGTCGCTGGTCTGCTTGAGCCCGCGCTCTTCAACGATCACGCCGGCGCCCTGCCCGGTCTCCAGCATGATTTCGAACACCTGCTTGGCCAGGCTGCCCGACAAGGTGCCATCGGCGACCAGCCCCAGCAACTCTGCGGCCTGTGGCGGGGTTACCGGCGAATTGGCGATATCCTTTCCGAGCCGGTTGAGCGCGCCGAACAGTTCCGATGTCACCCAGTTCGCGCCCGCCACCGCTGGCGATCCCGCTTCGAGCAGCGCATCGAACCAGCGCGCGGCATCGACATCCGCCGTCAGCACGGCGGCGGCATAAGGCGTAATCCCCAGTGCCTCATAGCGTTTGCGCTTGGCATCGGGCAGTTCGGGCAGGCTCGCGCGGCACTCGGCGAGGAAATCATCCTCCAGCACCAATGGCAGCAGGTCCGGATCGGGGAAATAGCGATAATCATGCGCGTCTTCCTTTGACCGCATCGACCGCGTCTCGTTGCGATCGGGATCATAGAGCCGCGTTTCCTGGACGATCCGCCCGCCGTCTTCGAGCACCGCGATCTGGCGCTTCGCCTCCTGCTCGACCACGGCCATCACGAAGCGGACCGAGTTAACGTTCTTGGTCTCAGTGCGCGTGCCGAGGTTGGTATCGCCCACCTTGCGCACGCTGACATTCACGTCAGCGCGCATCGATCCCTGATCCATATTGCCGTCGCAAGACCCGACATAGCGCAGGATCGACCGCAGCTTCGATAGATACGCCCCCGCTTCCTGCGGGGAGGTCATGTCGGGTTTGGACACGATCTCCATCAGCGCGACGCCCGACCGGTTGAGGTCGACATAGCTGCGCGTCGGGTGCTGATCATGCATCAACTTACCCGCATCCTGCTCGACATGGATGCGCTCGACCCCGATCCGCTTGGTCGCGGCATCGGGGTTCTTGTCGTCAAGGCTGATCATGATCGCGCCCTCCCCCACGATCGGGTGATAGAGCTGGCTGATCTGATAGCCCTGCGGCAGATCGGCGTAGAAGTAATTTTTCCGGTCGAACCGCGACCATTTGTTGATCTGCGCCTCGATCGCCATGCCGGTGCGCACCGCCTGGCGGATGCACTCGCGGTTGGGCACCGGCAGCATGCCAGGCATCGCGGCATCGACGAGGCTCACCTGCGTATTGGGCTCCGCGCCAAACGCGGTGGCGGCGCCAGAGAACAGCTTGGCGTTGGAGGTGACCTGTGCATGGACCTCGAGGCCGACAACGACCTCCCAATCGCCGGTGGCGCCGGAGAGGGTGTACTGGGGGGATGCGTCAGCCATGATCAGTCTCGGGTGTGATAAGGGTGAGTTCGGGAAAATATTGGCGGTAACGACGCGGATCACGGGTGATCAAGGGTCGTTGCTCAGTCACTGCATGCGCACCGATCAGGAAGTCGGCAAGCAGTTTTTCGCGGGTGCCCCCCGCCCGACGATAAGCCGCTTGCGCCAAGCCGGCGCGTAAGCCCGCCTCAACCGTCAGCGCTTGAGGTTCAATCTCGAAAACAGCGAGTTGCGTCATGATTTCGGCTTCCCCAGTACCGCGTGCGACCAGTTCACCCAGCACAATTGCACTGGTCGTCAGCCCGTCTGAGACCAACCGAGCCAATGTGCCAACCGACCACTCGAACCACTCACCATCCTCTTCACGCAGATCGACGATGATATTGGTATCCACCATCATGGCGGAAACGGATCGTCGCCGCGAATGTCGCGCATGATCTCATCCGTCGGTCGGCCTTCCCGCAGATGCGCGAACCGTCGCGACACTTCACGAACGCGGGTCTTGTAGGCTTCGATCTCGGCGGCGCGATCACGCACCGGACGGCGAATCACAGCCTCACCCGCATCATTCCAGTCGAATTCGACAGGTTCCCCGGGTTTCAAGCCAAGCGCGTCACGGACATCCTTCGGGATGGTGACCTGCCCCTTCACGGTTAGGTTGCTTTGCTTGCTCATAACTCAAGTATTACCATTTCAGGTAATACGCGTCTACCACCAAGCCCCCGGTCGCGCCGTAAACCCTGCCCGCTCTTCCAACGCCAGACATGCATTGAGCACGCCCTGCTCGTCCAGCGCACGCCCAATGATCTGCAACCCCAGGGGCAACCCCGCCTTGTCGAGCCCGCCCGGCACGCTCATCGCGGGGAGGCCCGCGAGCGAGGACGGCACCGTGAAAACGTCGTTCAGATACATCGCGATCGGATCGGCGCTCTTCTCGCCCAATGCGAAGGCGGCGCTTGGGGCGGTGGGGGTTAGCAGGTAATCGCACGCCTCGAACGCGCGATCGAAATCGCGGGCGATCAGCGTGCGGACCTTCGAAGCCTGTGTGAAGTACGCGTCGTAAAACCCAGCTGACAAAACATACGTACCGATCATGATCCGGCGCTTCACTTCATCGCCAAAGCCCGATGCGCGCGTCGCCGCATACATGTCCTGCAAGTTCGCGCCGTCGGGCAGGTCACGCAGGCCAAAGCGCACGCCGTCATAGCGCGCGAGGTTGGACGAGGCCTCCGCAGGCGCAATGATGTAATAGGCGGGCAGCGCATATTTGGTGTGCGGTAGCGACACCTCGACGATCTCGGCCCCCGCATCCTTCAACCAGTCGATGCCCTGCTGCCACAGTGCATCGATTTCGGGGGGCATATTATCGACGCGGTATTCCTTGGGGATGCCGATCCGCTTGCCCACCATGCTGGCATTAAGGCCAGCTTCCCATTTGGGCACTGGCAGGTTGAGCGAGGTCGAATCTTTCGGATCGAAGCCCGTCATATTCTCCAGCAGGATCGCGCAATCGCGCACGCTTCGCGCCATTGGCCCGGCCTGATCGAGCGACGAGGCGAACGCCACCACGCCCCAGCGCGAGCAGCGGCCATAGGTCGGCTTGATGCCCGAAATGCCGACAAAGGCGGCAGGCTGGCGGATCGAACCGCCCGTGTCGGTGCCGGTCGCACCCGGGCAGAGCCGCGCCGCGATAGCCGCTGACGAGCCGCCCGACGACCCGCCGGGCGCGAGCGGGGCATTGCCGCCATCCGCCCGCCGCCAAGGCGAGATTACATTGCCGAACGCGCTGGTCTCGTTCGACGATCCCATCGCGAATTGGTCCATGTTGAGCTTGCCGAGCATCCCCGCGCCAGCCGCGAACAAATTGCCCGAAACGGTCGATTCATACTGCGGCGTAAAGCCTTCAAGGATCAGGCTGGCGGCGGTGGTCGGCACGCCTTTGGTGCAGAACAAATCTTTCATGCCGATCGGCACCCCGGCGAGCGGCTTGAGCACCTCGCCAGCGGCGCGCGCGGCATCCGCCTCTTTGGCGGCGGCAATGGCATGATCGGGCGTTTCGACTAGGAAAGCGTTGAGCGGCTTGGCCTTGCTGACCTTAACGATGAACGCGTCGGCGACTTCGCGCGCCGAAAAAGTCCCCAGACGCACACCATCGCGGATGGCGGCGATGCCGAGTTCGGTAACATCGGTCATTATTCGATCACCTTGGGCACGGTGAAAAATCCATGTTCGGCCTGGGGCGCATTGGCGAGCACCGCGTCACGGACATTGCCATCCGACACGACATCATCGCGCAGGCGGAGCGTATTGGCGATCACGGCGGTCATCGGCTCAACATTGGCGGTATCGACCTCGCCGAGTTGCTCGATCCAGCCCATGATATTGTCGAGCTCGGGCGCGATGCGCGCGGCTTCTTCCTCGGTGATCGCGATCCGGGCGAGACTCGCGATTTTGCGGACGGTGGGAATGTCTACTGCCATGCAGGTGCGGCTAGCATCACGGCTCGCTGCAACGCAACCTATTCGAACGGTTCGCCCACGGGCACGCCGCCGACAAACACCTGACGGCGCGGCACGGTGCGCACTTCAACCTCGCCATTGGTGAACCCCTTGGCCAGCTTGGTCCGCAGATCGGCGGGCATTTCGGTTGGACTACCGCGATTGGTTGCCGCCCATACGCCCTTGTCGAGCACCAGACGCGTGACCTGACAATTGGGTGCGATCACCATGCCTGCAGTCGTGGCTGCTTGCGGCGGTGCCTCAAAACACTCGGCCTGAATTACCCAAGCTTCGGTCGCGCCGGGAGAATAAAGCAAGGTGCACCGCGTTTTGGGGGTCATCCCGCACGCCTGCCACTCGGGCAATTGCGTGAGCAGCGCCGGAGGCACGGGCACTGGTTTGGGCAGGATACGCAACCGATCAGCAATCCCGGCCTGGGCTTTGGCTGCCTGCGCCAGCTGGTCTGCCTGATAACGATCGGGCGCGGCCATGATCTCCTTCGCCCGCGCAGCGATGGCGGGATCGGCGGAGCGCGCCAATCGCTTGAGTGCCGCCTGGCCCGGCACGCCGAAATCAAACCCCAGCGCTTTCCAGTCGAAATTATCGACACTGACCCGGCCCGAGGTCAATCGCGCGACCTGATCGGCGGTCGACAGGGCATTGAAGCTCAACAGCGGGGTTGCGAGGAACAGCGCCACCGCCGCCACCGCAAAGCCAAGCACGATGTTTGCCGATCGGGCAAATGGCGCCCAATCGGTCCGCCCGCGCGCCAGCGACACCAGATAGGCCAACCCATAAGCGGTCGCGAGGATCACGAAGGTCAGCGCCCAGAGGCGATCGGGCGTGAAGCCATATTGGTTGATCCTTAAGCCTGTTGCGATCGCCGCAATCGCCGCCAGCGGCAGCATCGCCAGCGCCAGCATCATCGCGCCATAGCGCAGCACGGGATTGCGCGCCTCGTCATCAATCCCGTTGCCGATCACCGCATTGGCCAGGATCAGCGCACCAACCACGCAGCTCAGCAGGATCGGCGTGGTCGATCGTGTCGCCTCCCACAGCGCGCTGAGCCCGGTAAAGGGTAGCAGCAAAAGGAACAGGATCAGCCCGATACCCAGCACCGGCGCGAGGACGCCAAGCACGGCCGTCACCACGCGCTGCAACAGCCGCACGATCCGGTCACGCTCGCGCATCAGCCCGACCGCGCCGCCAAACGCCGCGCCGATCAGCAGCGCGATAACCCAGTCCTTCTGCAGCAGCTTTTCGAGGAAATCGATTCTAACCAGATTGAATAATGCCGCGAGCAGCCAGGCCATCGCAAACACAACGCCGACGAAAATCCAGCCAGCAAACCACAGAACAACATTGGTCCAGGCATGGCCGTGCAGATCGGCATAGGGGAAGTGCCAGCGGCCCTCGTCGCGTGCGGTCTGAAAAATCGGGGCGGCGATGGCAATCGCCAGGAACAGGCTGGTCAGCCGCCAGTTCCAAAAATCGGGCGAGCCGCCCGGCGTCCCCTGCCAATAAACGATCAGCCCCGCCGCCAGACCAATCACGATTGTGAACGCAATCGCCCAGCCGAGTCGGACCTTTTCAGCGACGAACCCAAAGCCGATCGCCGCCGTACCGATGCCGATCGCCACCGCGACCCGATCAACCGGTGGGGCAGAACCCTGGCCAAGCAATTGCTGGATAGCCAGCGCAGCAGCGGCGCCAATGCCCGCCAGCAATAATGGCCGCACTGGCCATGCGCCACCTGCCGGGCCATCCTGCTCTGTGACAAAGGCATCCATATCTGCATTTCCTTCTGGCACAGCCATTCACTTCATAGCCCAAGCCGCGATTGCAGGCGACACATTCGTCGGGCACAGGAAACGCAGTTGCGATCGGCGGGTTTTTGCTGCACCGCACAAACATCCGGAGTATCTCGTTTGGCGCGCAAGTTTCTCTATCTGATGGCGGTCCTCATCGTCATGGTCATTGCTGGTCTTTTCGCGTTCAGGATGTTCGGCCCGCAGCTGATGCGGGTCGCCTTCGTGCCGTCGGCGCAGTTCGAACGTCTGCCGGGCGTCAATTCGGGCGTCTATAAGAACGCGAACATGTGGCTGGCGCGCCCCGACAAGCCCGGCAATCCAGCGCTGTGGACACCGCCGGGCGAAAAGCCGGCCGCCAATCCGCAAGCCGTGATGTTCTTCATTCACCCGACCTCTTATCTTGACCGGACGAGCTGGAATGCCCCGCTTGGCGACAAAATCGCCAATGACCGTGCGGCGTTGTTCCTGCGCGGCCAGGCAAGCGCATTCAACGCCAGTGCCGCCATCTGGGCGCCGCGCTATCGCCAGGCGACCTTCGGGGCGTTCTTCACCGGCCAGGCGGAAGCGCAACAGGCGCTTGATCTCGCTTATGGTGATGTCAGCGCGGCATTCGACGAATTCTTGCGCGAAATCGGCCCCGATCGGCCCATCATTCTCGCGGGCCATAGCCAGGGCGCGCTCCACCTGATCCGGCTGCTGCGCGAACGGGTGGCGGGCAAGCCGATCGCCCGGCGGATCGTCGCTGCCTATGCCGTGGGCTGGCCAATCTCGCGCAGCACCGATCTGCCCGTGCTCGGACTGCCCGAATGCAGCGCCGCCGATCAAACCGGCTGCATTCTGTCCTGGCAAAGCTTCGCAGAACCCGCCGATCCCAGCCTGATCCTCGATACGTACGATGCTTCGACCGGGCTGAACGGCGCGCCGCGCAAGGGCAGCGCGATGATCTGCACCAATCCGATTACCGGCACGCCGGGTGCGAGCGCGCCGGCAACCGCCAATCTCGGCACGTTGGTGCCATCAACCGACATGAAAACCGCGACGCTTGTCGAAGGCGGCCTGCCAGCGCGCTGCGACGGGCGCGGCTTTCTGCTAATCGGGCCGCCGCCTGCGCAAATTGGGCAATATGTGCTGCCCGGCAATAATTATCATGTGTTCGATTACAGCCTGTTCTGGGGTAATGTGCGGGCCGATGCCGCGCGGCGGCTGGCCGCGTTTGGCAAAAAGTGATCACCACCGCCGCCGCTGATTTTCGCGCTGTCCTCCCCCATGGCGGGCGACTGATCGGGCTTGATGTCGGCACCAAGACGGTCGGCACCGCGCTTGCCGATGCCGGGTGGAGCTTCGCCTCACCTGCCCTGCTGATCCGGCGCACCAAATTTACCGCCGACAAGGCTGCGATCGTCGCGCTGATCACGCAGCAATCAGTGGTTGGGATCGTCATCGGCCTGCCGCTCAATCTCGACGGCACGGATAGCCCGCGCACCCAATCTACGCGCGCCTTTGCGCGCAATATGGACGATCTGGGCCTGCCGATTTTGCTGTGGGACGAACGTTGGTCAACCCAGGCGGTCGAACGCCAGATGATCGCTGAGGATATCAGCCGCGCCAAACGCGCCGAACGAATCGACAAGATCGCCGCCAGCTACATCCTGCAAGGCGCGATCGATGCGCTAATGATGGGCTGAGATCAGGCCAGTCCGCGTTTGTCGATCAAGGTGAGCCGACAGGCCAGATCAGCCTCCCCACTGGCGACCATCCAGGCGTCTCCAGCTTCGACAATCCCGGTCGTGAAGACGATGTTGTCCAGATACATCAGAATCTTGATCGGATCAGTGAGCGTTGGCGCAGGCTCAATCAGCGGCGCATTCCCGCCGGCAATCGTCCGCCAAGGTTCATCGCGATCAAGCAGCGACCAATAGGTGCGATAGATACCCACGCCCCCATCCGGCTCCACCCCATGCCACAGGCTCAGCCATCCAGCGGGCGTCAGGATCGGCGGGGCACCACCGCCGATGCGCACCGCGGTCGGCATCGCGACTGCCGGGCGGATACCGGGCTGCGCATGCGGCTTCCAGTGGCGCGCATCGGGCGAGGTGGCGAGGTTGATCGATGGCCCCGCGCACCACGGACTGTCAGGCGGATAGGTGAAATAGCCATCGCCCAGCGGCCGGGTCTGCGCCCAATATTGGCCGCCGATCAGCCCCTGGAAGATCAGCATGTCCTTGTTCTGGTGATCAAGCACGATCCCCTCAAGCTGCCAGTCAAGCGCATCGGCTGAGCTATAGAGGATGGTACATTGGCGTTCCGGGCTGACCGCGCAGGCAGTCATCAAATATTGATCGCCAACCCGAGCAATCCGCGCATCTTCAATGCCATAGCATTGATAGGGCGCGATCGGCGCAATCGCGCGGTCATAATGCACCGCAACCACGGCATCGCCCTCCGCCGTCAATTCAACGGGTAAAAGCCAGGACAAGGAGGTAAGCCCGAACAATGGCCAGTCCTGGCCATAGCGCCTGAAATTGCGCGGATCGCTGGTGTCGACAGCATCAAGCGGCCAGGCATCGAGCCGATAACACTCATCTGCCCAGCGGATCGCATGGACATGGCCGTTCCAAATCGGCGTCCGGAGTGCCTCCGCCACCCGCACCATCAGCAGCAAATGGCCATTGGCCAGCCGCGCCAGCCCCGGGTTGAACGCGCCCAGCACATAGGTTTCGGCATCGACGCGACCCGAAAGCGGCGATCGTGCCAGATCAACGTCATTCGGCGTGAAAACCAGTCTGTCGCGCAAAATCATCCGGTTTTCCTTTGCCGCCGACCCTCTGGCTGGCAAAGAACCAGACGGTTCACGCCACGACAGGTTCCCGCGCAACCCCCGCCAGCAGGCGGTCGATTGCCGCCGTCGCTTCAGGCTCATCCAGCATCGGCGCATGGCCGACATCAGGCACCGTCACCAAGGCAGCATCGCCCAGCACCGCCGCCATCCGTTCCGCGACCGGCGCGGGCAAGATATCAGACAGGCCACCGCGAACGATCAGCACCGGGATTTCCGACAACCGATTAAGCGCTTGCCACATATCCGGCCCCGCCTCATTCCCCGGCAGCCGGAACGGTTCGGCGATCTTCATATCATAATCGAGCACAATCCGGCCCGACGCATTGAGTCGATAGAGCCGCTTGGCCATCGCCAGCCAATCGCCAATCTCATAATGCGGGTAGGCATCGGCATTGCTCTCAGCCACGGCACGTGCGGCGTGCATCCAGGTGGGCCAGGCGCTGCTCTTGCCAACATAGGAACGGATTCGCGACAAACCGATCGGATCAATCTCTGGCCCGACATCATTCAGCACTGCGCCAACGATCGTCTCGCGCGCGGCCCCCGCCAGCAGCATCGTCACAATCCCGCCCAGCGATGTGCCGATTGCCAAATAGCGCGTACAGCCAAGCTCGCCGAGCAGCTTTTCGACATCCTGCACATAGACAAGCGGCACATAGCTCATCGGATCCTTGGCATAGCCGCTGTCGCCCCGCCCGCGGAAATCAACGACAACCACGCGCCATTCGGCCGAAAGCCGCTGCGCCAGCGTATCGAAATCGCGCGCGTTGCGGGTCAGGCCCGGCAGGCAAAGGATGGGTGGTCGCCCTGCAGCGGCGGCGGGATCGCGTGGCGCATAATCGCGCGCGTGCAGCCGGATCCCATCGTTCGACCACCAATATCGATTTTCATATGCAGCCATGGTTGCGTCCTTGCGCGCCTAGCCTCCATATCGCCGGATGACCGCCAACCCGCAACCCGCAGCATTCCGCCCTGCCACCGCGATTCTGTCGCTGGGAGACAGTTTCTATGATTCCGTGACAGCAGCGCCGTTCCCGCAAACGATCCTGCGCTTTCGTAATGATCGGGCGGCCGCGACCGTCGGGCTCGATTCGCTGAGTGATGCGGCATGGGTCGCGCATTTCGGCCGCTTCGCGCCGCTGCCCGGCAGCCTGACGACGCCGCTGGCGCTGCGCTATCACGGCCACCAGTTCCGCAATTATAATCCCGAAATCGGCGATGGCCGTGGTTTTCTGTTTGCCCAGATGCGTGATGATCAGGGCCGGCTGATGGACCTGGGCACCAAGGGATCGGGGCAGACCCCGTGGAGCCGTTTTGGTGACGGTAGATTGACGCTGAAAGGCGGCGTCCGCGAGATTTTGGCGACCGAGATGCTCGAAGCATTGGGCGTTTCGACTTCACGCAGCTTTTCGCTGATCGAGACCGGCGAAGCGCTGGAGCGCAACGATGAACCCTCCCCCACGCGCGGCGCGGTGCTCGTCCGGCTCAACCACGGCCATATCCGCATCGGCACCTTCCAGCGGCTGGCCTATATGCGCGACGAAGACGGGATGCGGCGACTGACCCATTATGTGCTCGGCCATTATTTTGACGATTTCAGCGAGGGCGAGGATGCACCGGTCCGCCTGCTTGATCATGTCGTGCGGCGCACAGCGCGGCTAGCGGGGCAGTTCATGGCGGCGGGCTTCGTCCACGGCGTGCTGAACAGCGACAACATCAATGTAACCGGCGAAAGCTTTGATTACGGGCCGTGGCGTTTCAATCCCAACTGGGATCCCGATTTCACCGCCGCCTATTTCGATCATGCCGGTCTGTACGCCTTTGGTCGCCAGCCCGAGGCAATTTATTGGGATGTGATGCAATTGGCCGTGTCGCTGCGGCTGATTTCGCCGGCTGAACCCTTGATCGCGGTGCTCGATAGCTTCGGCGATCATTATCAACCCGCCGTGACAGGCGCCATCCTGTGGCGGCTGGGCGTGGTGCCGCGGTCCAGTGCCGATGATCGAGCGCTGATTCAGGCGATCGAACCCGCCTTGCGCGCAGCAGAAACGCCGCTTGATCGATTTTTCCAGGCCAGCTTCGGTGGCCAGATCCCCGACAGCTTCGGTCCCGGCTTTACCGAGGCAAGGGCAATAGCGGCGCATTACACGCCACGAAAACCCCGCGACCACGGCTATTGGCAAGAACAAGCCCCTTGTTCGATGCTGATCGATGAAGTCGAATCGATTTGGTCCGACATCGCAGAGCGCGATGACTGGACAGCACTGCATGCCAAGGTCGTGAAAATCCGCGAATTCGGCGCCGCGCTTGCTGACTGAATGACGCCAGTTGGCATTCTCTATTAAAATCGGGCAAGAGCGCGCATCAATCGAGAAGAAAGACCCAATGGTTGGACAGGAAATCGTCTCCATCGAACCCGCAACCGGGGCCATTTTGTGGCGCCAGATGCCCGGTGACGCCGATACTGAAATAGCCATTGCGCGCGCCAGCTGGGCAGGCTGGGCGGCGCAACCGCTCGCCTGCCGGCTTGAAGTGCTGCGCCGCTTTGCCAATGTCGTGCGCGCCAAGGCAGAACCCTTTGCGGATCTGATCGCGCGCGAAACCGGCAAACCTTTGTGGGAGGCGCGAACCGAGGTCGATTCGGTGATCGCCAAGGTCAATATCTCGGCCACCGCCTATGCCGAGCGCAGCGCCCAGCGAAAAATCGAATCGCAAGGCGGCCGGCTCGCGGTTCGCCACAAGCCGCACGGCGTGCTGGCGGTGCTTGGCCCCTATAATTTCCCGGCCCATCTGCCCAACGGCCATATCATTCCCGCCTTGCTCGCTGGCAATGCCGTGGTGTTCAAGCCGTCGGAAAAAACCCCGGCGACGGGCGCGTTCCTGGTGGATTGCCTGCATGAAGCGGGCGTCCCCGATGGCTGTATCCGGCTGCTGATCGGCGGCCCTGCAGAGGGCAAGGCATTGGCGGGGCACCCCGATATCGACGGGCTGCTATTCACGGGATCGGCCCGCACCGGCATCGCGCTTAACCGCGCCTTTGCCGATAAGCCGGAAAAGATCCTTGCGCTCGAAATGGGTGGCAACAACCCGATTCTGGTGTGGGATGCGCCTGATCTTGCCTCGGCAGCCGTGCTCATCGTCCAATCGGCCTTTACCAGCGCTGGCCAGCGCTGCACCGCCGCGCGGCGCCTGATCGTCGATGAACGGCTCCACCAGCCGCTAATGGCGGAACTGTCGAAACTGCTCGATCGGCTGATTGTTGGAGATCCGCATGCTGATCCACAGCCGTTCATGGGGCCGGTGATCGACAATGAAGCGGCCGATCTGCTGACCGAAAGCTTCGTGACGTTGATGTCGCGCGGCGGCCGTCCGGTGCGGCACATGCAGCGCCCGATCGACGACCGCCCTTTCCTCACCCCCGGCATTATCGACGTCACTGAGATGAACGATCGTCCCGATATCGAATTGTTCGGCCCGATTCTGCAAGTCGTCCGCACCGCCAGCTTTGAAGACGCCATCGTCGAAGCGAACAATACCCGTTACGGCCTCGCCGCCTCGCTCGTGAGCCAGGACCCGGCTCTGTACGATCAGTTCTGGGCCAATGCCCGCGCCGGAATCGTCAACTGGAACAAGCCGACCAATGGGGCGTCGTCGTCCGCGCCCTTCGGAGGCATCGGCTGGTCGGGCAACCACCGCCCGAGCGCCTATTATGCCGCCGATTATTGCGCCTATCCGGTCGTGTCCTCCGAAGCAGACCAGGCACGCGCAACGATTGGCATCGGGCTTAAGGACGCCTGAAAAGCTAGGCTACGTCGCCCCCAAGCAGCCCTGAGTTGCACCCAACACCCAGGGCGACCATTTGGCCAGTCATGATGACCGATTTCTCCTCCTCTATCGGTAGCGTGCTGCTCGTCGGCGCCGGCCCGGGTGACCCAGGCCTGCTGACCGTCGCGGCGCGCGATGCGATCCTCGCGGCCGACCTGATCGTGCATGACGGGCTGGTTGATCAGCGCATTCTCGACCTCGCGCCTGCCACCTCGCGCGTTTCGGTCGCCAAGAGCCGCAGCCGACACACGATGCGCCAGGAAGCGATCAACTACCTGCTCGTTGCCGAGGCAAAGCGCGGCAAGCGCGTGGTGCGGCTGAAGGGCGGCGATCCCTTCATCTTTGGGCGCGGCGGTGAAGAGGCCGATGCCTGCTTGGCCGCTGGTGTGCCCGTCCATGTCATCCCCGGCATTTCGGCGGCGATGGGGGCGGCCGCCGGTGCGCTGATGCCGCTCACGCACCGATCGGTATCAAGCGCGGTCACCTTTGTGGCGGGGCAGTGCCAGGGACTGTCCGAACAGAATTGGGCAGGCCTAGCCGGCAAGGGCCGCACCCTGGTGATCTATATGGGCGTCGCCACATCCGATCTGATCGCCGACAAGCTGATCGCTGAGGGAGTGGCCCCCGACATGCCTGTCGCCGTGCTCGAAAATGGCACCCGGCCTAATGCCCGTGCCGTGCGTACGCTCCTTGCCGATCTCGGCGCGATGATCGCGCGCGAAGGCGTCAAGAGCCCGGCAGTGATCGTCGTCGGCGACGTTGCCGCGCGCGGTTCGGCAATCGACGCGCTCCAATCCCTTGTCATCGCAGCGGAGGCTATTTCGTGAAGATCTTGACCGGTAATGATCTATCTTCGGGCGATGTCGTCTGGTGGAGCGGCACCGGCTGGTCGCGCCATGTCGAGGACGCGGCCGATGTCGGCGAAGGCGGTGAGAGCATCGCCCGCGCTGAGGAAGGCGCGCGCCGCGTCAACGTGCCCTATGTGATCGATGCGGAAGCTACCTTCGATGGCCCCCGCCCTGCGCACATCAAGGATCGCGTCCGCGCGCTTGGCCCCACCGTCCGCCCCGATCTGACGCTAAAGCCCGCCGACCCATTAGCCGGCGAATGGGTGATATGATGGTCCCCCGCCTGCTTCTGGCAATTGCGATGGCGAGCGCGGCGCCAGCGGCGCTGGCTGCCCCCTCTGCCAAACCAACAGCCCAGGCAACCAAAGCCCCGACGTTACACGTCACCCACACTTATCTACGCGCCGCGCCCGGCAAGCGCGCTGCGCTGATCGGCTATATCAAGCAGAACTGGTTCGCGATGGACCGCGCCGGGATCGATCAGGGGCTGTTCACGAGCTATGCGCTGCTGGAGCGGGCCGATGACAGCGACGCCGACTGGGATGTCATCGTCGCGGTCGGCTATCCGACGGCGAAAGGCCATGATGCGCCAGGCGTCGCTGATGCCTTCAAGGCCATCCGGGCCGCGCACCGTGAAATCAAGGTCGACGGACTCGGCCTGGCTGAACTGGGCACAATCGTCTGCCACTATCCGCTCACCCTTGTTGATCAGGGCCGATAACCGACATGTATAAATATGACCATTTCGATCAGGCGATCGTCGATGCCCGCGTCGAGGAATTTCGCGATCAGGTAAGCCGTCGCCTCTCCGGCGCGATGAGCGAGGATCAGTTCAAGCCGCTGCGGCTCATGAACGGCCTCTACCTCCAGCTGCACGCCTATATGCTGCGCGTCGCCATTCCTTATGGCACGCTCGACAGCCGCCAGATGCGGATGCTCGGGCATATCGCGCGCAAATATGATCGCGGCTATGGCCATTTCACCACGCGGCAGAATCTCCAGTTCAACTGGATCAAGCTCGCCGACACGCCCGATATCCTCGCCGAGCTCGCGACCGTCGAGATGCATGCCATCCAGACCAGCGGCAACTGCATCCGCAACATCAGTTCGGACCAATATGCAGGCGCCGCCGCCGATGAAGTCACTGATCCGCGCCCCTGGGCCGAGCTGCTGCGGCAGTGGAGCACTTTCCACCCCGAATTCAGCTATCTCCCGCGCAAGTTCAAGATCGCGGTGATCGCAGCGGATGAGGATCGCGCGGCGATGCGGCTGCACGATATCGGCATCCAGCTGCTTGAGCGTGATGGCGTGCTCGGTGCCAAGATTTTCGTGGGCGGCGGGATGGGCCGCACGCCGATGATCGGCCCGGAAATCAAGGATTTTATCACCGCCGAAGACCTGCTGAGCTATCTCGAGGCGTGCCTGCGCGTCTACAACCGCTACGGCCGGCGGGACAACATGTACAAGGCCCGGATCAAGATCCTGATCCATGAAATCGGCGCCGATTCCTATCGCCAGCAGGTCGAGGCGGAATTTGTCCAGGTGAAGGCGCTCGGCATCGATCCGCCCGCTGCTGAGCTTGCGCGGATCACCGCGATGTTCGCGCCGCCCGCGTTCGAGACCGATGCTGCCGACACCATCGACCGCAGCGATCCCGATTTCGCGGTGTGGCTCGACCAAAATGTGAAGCCGCACAAGGCACCCGGCTATGCCATCGTCAATATCAGCCTGAAACCGATTGGCGGCATCCCCGGCGATGCCAGTGCCGAACAGATCGACCTGATGGCCGATCTCGCCGAGCGCTACTCGTTCGATGAACTGCGCGTTACGCACGCCCAGAACATCGTCCTGCCGCATGTCCGCAAGGCCGATCTCTACACTGTGTGGACCGCACTCAACGAGGCAGGGCTTGCAAGCGCCAATCTCGATCTGATCAGCGACATCATCGCCTGCCCCGGTCTCGATTATTGCAGCCTCGCCAATGCCCGCTCGATCCCCGTCGCGCAGAAAATCGCCCAGCGCTTCGGCAATCTCGGTCGCCAGCGCGACCTTGGGGAGTTGAAGCTCAAAATCTCGGGCTGCATCAACGCCTGCGGCCACCACCATGCCGGGCATATCGGCATCCTTGGCGTCGACAAAAAGGGCACCGAAAACTACCAGCTCTCGCTCGGTGGATCGGGCGCGGACGATGTCAGCATCGGCAAGATTACTGGCCCCGGTTTCGACGAGGACGGTGTGGTCGACGCGGTCGAGAAAGTCACCGACGTCTATCTCGCCACCCGCACCGAGGGCGAGCGTTTCCTCGATACCTATCGCCGCATTGGCATCGAGCCCTTCAAGGAGGCGATCTATGGGTGACACCGTTAGCATGCCGACATCCGTCGGCGGGTTGCTGCGTTTCCGGGACGATCCGGCGCATGACGAACCCGCGATCACCCTCGACAGCTTTGTCCAGGGCCAATCCAACGCTACCGCCGTCCGCATCGAAGCGGGTGATGATGCGCGCGCGCTGATCCCGCATCTCGGTCAGTTGGCGCTGATCGAGGTGAGCTTCCCGGCGTTCCGCGACGGACGGGGTTATTCGGCCGGCCGGGTGCTC
The DNA here is from genome assembly GCA_001464615.1 of Sphingomonadales bacterium Ga0077557. Classification (GTDB taxonomy): domain Bacteria; phylum Pseudomonadota; class Alphaproteobacteria; order Sphingomonadales; family Sphingomonadaceae; genus Sphingomonas. The sequence continues at coordinate 83,001 of LNFI01000007.1, forward strand.
CGCGAGGCGGGCTATACCGGCGAACTCCGCGCGGCGGGCGATGTGCTGGTCGACCAGATTCCGTTGATGCGCCGCTGCGGGTTTGACAGTTTCGCACCCCAGGCCCCTGTGGACGAAGCGGTGCTGAAGGCGTCACTCGAGCGCTATGACAACGCCTATCAGGCTGCTGCCGACAGCGTCGTGCCGGTGTGGAAGCTGCGGCATGGCTAAGACGCTCGCCCGCGCCGTCGACATGATCGACAGCGCGCCGCGCTTTACGATGGCGGATGTAGCAGCGCTCAATGCGCGCTTCGCTGATGTCGATGCGCGGGAAATGCTGGCGGCGGTGCTAGCCGAGGGATTGATCGGACGAGCAGCTATCGTCTCTTCATTCGGCGCCGAATCCGCCGTGCTACTCCATCTGGTCGCCAGCATCGATCCGTCCGTGCCGGTGCTCTTTCTTGAGACGGGCAAGCATTTCCCCGAAACACTCGCCTATCGCGACCAGCTCGCCAGCCAGCTCGGAATCACCGATCTGCGCAACTTGACGCCCGATGCCGACGCTATCGTCAAACGCGACGAAAGTGGCCTGCGCTGGTCTTTTGACCCGGATGGCTGTTGCGAAATCCGCAAGGTCAAGCCGCTCTCCGCCGCCCTTGCGGGGTTCGACACGACAATTACGGGGCGAAAAGGCTTCCAGTCGGCGACCCGCGCCAATCTCCACCGGTTCGAAATTGATACCAGCGACACGGCCGGACGCCTCAAGATCAATCCGCTCGCCAGCTGGTCAAAAGCCGATCTCGACGCCTATGTCGCCGGGCACAATCTCCCGCCGCACCCATTGGTAGACGCAGGCTATCTCTCGATCGGCTGCGCGCCCTGCACCAGCAAGGTCCTACCCGGCGAGGACGCCCGCGCGGGTCGCTGGCGCGGTTGGGAGAAGGTGGAATGCGGCATCCACGTGCCCGAAAAGCCAGGCGAGGAACCAAGTTTTTAGGCTGGTTTCCGGTCTAACAGGATTAGCTCCAAGCGCGCCTTTGTCTTCTGCCGTTCCGTAAGCGCAGAACGTGATGAAACATCGGCAACATTTGTCTCGGCGCCCGTGCGAATTAAGGACGCCGCTGGATAAGGGCGCTCCCTTGGTAAGGACAGCTTTCTTCGGCCCTTATCTGTTATTCAAAAATTTCATCGAAACACAAGATCCATAAAATACAGCCGGAATTATCTGATCTTCATAAAGTTAATCACCTTTCGGGCCAGTCAGGGCAGCAGTTTCAGCACACGCGCCACGCCCCTCCTCCTTTTGAATAATCGTTTCGCCATTACGGCCCGGCAGTTCAATAACATTTACACGCGAAAATAGATACGATCCTGTTTCTCGATTGATTGACCAAGATAGATCAGTATGCATTTGAACATTTTTTATTGTACCGAGCGTAATAGTATCCGATTTCTTATCAGTTCTGTTTATATAGGTTGACTCAATCGAGCAGTAACCGGTCTCACATATGTTAGCGCTCCATGACCTACCATCATTTTCTAATGTCGAGATATTATTCGGATGCTCTAATCTATATGTCGCAGAAGTAGATCTTTTCACAGACTCGGCAGCATAATCACTCTTATATGGCCTGTATGTTGTTACCTGGTCAAAGTCACATTTCAGAATTATCAGATTCTTTCCATATGCCGATGACGTAATCATCATAAATATCGCGGCTATCAGAACTACAGTCACTACCCCATAGACTGAATCTTTAAGTCGTTTGCCACCATCATTTCTAGAGCTCATCAAATTTAATGGGATGGCCGTCGCCATAATGGATGGATCTTGATTTTGATCGTGAGTCATCTTTTTACCGAAAATGCTTTGCAGATAATATGCATGTTTATTTGTCCACAGCTTATTTTTACAAACCACGACTCGAATATTTTATACGATATTTGTATTGTATCATTAATCAGATATCGTGAATAGTAAGCGATCATATTTGTACACTCAAGAATGAGGCGATGCCTTTTTAGTACAGATGTTATGATTGCTCTGATTTATGAATCTTCCGCCTTCACCCATCTTTGGGTCAGCGCGTAATGCTAATTTGCTGATTCCGCCGGTTGTCGCGATGCCGCATTCATCAGGCAGTCACGCTCGAGCCTGAACTGAATTGATTGCCCACAGATCGAGAAAGCTACCGCCAGCTATGAGGTGGCGGGCTGACTTTAAGAGGGATCGCGCGCCATGCCTTTGCAGGCCGAATACTATCCTGGCTTGCGTGCTGAGCATGATTATCGCGCCGAACCGACACGCATTGCCTTGGCCCGTGATCAGGCGTTTCTAAAAGCCCAGAAGGCCGATTGGGAGCACGGCGGCAGTCATACAGGGGGTCGCAGACGCCGCGCGAGGAACCGAGTTTCTAACTCAATAGCTCGGCACCGGCCCCGCATAATCGCTGAACCGGGTAATCTCCGGCTCAAAGCGCAAGGTCACCTTGCCGGTCGCGCCGTGGCGCTGCTTGGCGATGATCAGTTCGGACAAGCCCGCCACTTCGGCATATTTCTGCGACCACTTCGCGTGCTTGTCCTCAACGTCAGCCGTGCTGCCCGCGCGGGGCACTTCGGGTTCGTGCATCGCGATGTAATAATCCTCGCGGTAAACGAACATCACGATATCGGCGTCCTGCTCGATCGATCCCGATTCGCGCAGATCCGATAGCTGCGGGCGCTTGTCCTCGCGCTGTTCGACCGCACGGCTGAGCTGCGAGAGCGCCATGACCGAGACGTTCAGATCCTTGGCCATCGTTTTGAGCCCACGGCTGATTTCCGAAATTTCCTGCACGCGATTATCGTTGGAGCCGCGCCCGCTGCCCTGCAGCAGCTGGAGATAATCAACCACCACCAGCCCGATTTGCTCATTCTGCCGCCGCTGCAGCCGCCGCATCCGCGTGTGCAGCGCACCGATCGACAGGCCGGCGGTGTCATCGATAAACAACGGCAGATGCTGCAATTCCATCGACGCCTGCACCAATCGGCTCATCTCGGCATTATTGATCTTGCCCATCCGCAGCCGTTCGGAACTGATCTGCGATTGTTCGGCCAGGATACGCGTTGCCAGCTGATCGGCCGACATTTCCAGGCTGAAAAACGCCACCTTGGTGCCAACCGAGCGATCGGGCGCAATGCCGTCGGCCATGTCGCGCATCCAGCGTTGCGCGGCGTTGAAGGCGATATTGGTCGCCAGCGCGGTCTTGCCCATGCCGGGGCGCCCGGCCAGGATCATCAGATCGCTATGGTGCATGCCGCCCATCTTGGCGTTGACCGAATCGAGGCCCGTCGTGATGCCCGACAGATTGCCGCCTGCATTCAGCGCGCGCTCTGCCATTTTGACAGCGGCCTTGGCGGCATCACCAAAGCTTTTGACGGTGCTCTCGGCCCCGCCATCAGCGGCGACCTTGAACAGCTCCTCCTCGGCTTCCTCGATCTGCTTGCGCGGGTTGACCTCTTCCGACGTGTCCAACGCGCGCTCTACCAGCTGGCGGCCGACCGAAACGAGCGTGCGCAGCATCGCCAGATCATAGATTTGCTTGGCGAACTGGCGCGCGCCGATCAGCCCCGCGCCACTCCCCGTCAATTGCGCAAGATAGCTTGGCCCGCCCAGCGCACGCATCCCCTCATCCGCCTCAAACATCGGGCGCAGCGTAACCGGCGTCGCCAGGCTCTCGGTCTTGCGAAGCGTCTTGATCGCGGCAAAGATACGGCCATGGACGGGTTCATAAAAATGTTCGGGCTCAAGCCGGTCGGTTAGATCATCGGCGAGCCGGTTATCGATCATCATCGCCCCCAGCATCGCTGCCTCCGCCTCCACATTTTGGGGAAGCGACATGGGGACATTATGCCCGGAAGGAGGGATCATCGCGGTGGCCATTGCCCCTCTTCCCAGAGCATTGCCCGGGGCTCAACCCGTCCCGCGCGTAAATAGCGTGGATAAGTCCGCACCCACTGCGAAACACACCGTTGATCTTCCCCGTTGATTCCCGGCAAGCCAACCCCGATAGCAGTGTCATGGCCGATCCCCGGATCATTGATGTCTCCCTCGACGAGCGCACCATCCTTTGGCGCAGCGCCGACATCGAGCAGGAAAGACGCATTGCGATCTTCGATCTGATCGAGGGCAATTATTTTGCGCCGGTGCGCGACTATCCGGATGGCTATGCGGGCCCGTTCAAAATTCAGCTGAGCGTGGAGGAAGGACGGCTGGCAATCTCAATCTCGCGTGAGGATGGATCGCTGCTTGAAACCTATGTCCTTGGGCTGGGTCGCTTTCGCCGCCCGATCAAGGATTATTTCGCGATTTGCGACAGCTATTATCAGGCAATCCGCGCCGCGACGCCACAACAGATCGAAACGATCGATATGGCGCGGCGCGGCATTCATAATGAGGCGGCCGAGCTATTGAAGGAGCGGCTGGTGGGCAAGATCGATATTGATTTCGATACCGCACGTCGCCTCTTCACGCTGATCTGCGTGCTGCATATCAAGGGTTGAAGGCGTGCGCCAACGCCTTGTCCATCGCCGCGCCCGACAGCTTGTGGCGACCGCCATTGGCCTCATCCTGGCGGTGATTCTTGCCCTGGTGCTTGGCATTGGCTGGTCGCCATCGCCGCAATCCTATCGGTTTCAGGGCGTCGATGTCAGCGCGGCGAATGGCACGATCGAATGGCCGGTGCTGCGTGGCGGCGGCGTTTCCTTTGCTTATCTAACCGCTACGGTCGGTGCCGACGCGCGCGATCCAATGTTTGAAACAAATTGGCGGGAGGTTTATGCCGCCGGGCTCAGGCGCGGGCCGCTGCATGTCTATTCGCTGTGTCGGCTCGCGGCCGACCAGGCCAATAACTTCAATACCACGGTGCCAAACACAGCAGATTCGCTGCCACCGGCCATTTGGGTGGATTTCGAGGATGGCTGCGCCGCGCGTCCCGACCGGGCCGTCGTCATTGGTGAGCTCGAACGGCTGCTATCGACGATCGAATCGCATATGCGCAAACCCGCGTTGATCAAAATATCCCGCCGGTTTGAAAGCGCCTATCGGGTTACCGCCGCGATTCCTCGGCCGATCTGGGCAGTGCAGGCCTATTTCCCGCCCGACTATACCGCCCGATCCTGGCGGATGTGGCAAGCCAATGCCATGCGCCGAATCGATGGCGCACCCACTCTAGTCCACTGGAATGTCGTCGCCCCATGACCGATACCGAAACCGGCACCCGATTAATCGCTGCCGCCCGCGTCGCTGCGCGCCACGCCCATGCTCCCTATTCGCGTTTCGGGGTTGGGGCAGCTGTGCTGCTGACCGATGGGTCAATCGTCACCGCCGCCAATTTTGAAAATGCCAGCTATGGCCTGTCGCTCTGCGCCGAAACGGTTGCCCTGGCGACGGCGAGCGCAGCGGGGCGGCTGGCGGATGTCATCGCGATTGGCGTGATCGGTGGCGCAATGGATGCGGCGGGAATCGCGCGTGGTGTAGTTCCGGTGGGGCCCTGTGGTCGCTGTCGCCAGGTGATCAACGAAGCGGCACAGATTGGGAAGCGCGACATCGTCGTGTGGTGCGGTGCTGCAGAGGGCGATGCCATGACTCGCTATCTTCTGTCAGAACTCCTCCCCCACGCCTTTGGGCCAGCCGATCTGGGTATTGGTTAAGCACTTGCCGGCCAGGGTAACCGCTCGGCCTGCTGCGCGCCCTTTGGCAGCGCCAGTGGTATTGGCTGTGGCTTCCCCCTTGCTCCCGCCGCGCTAAGCCGCGAAAGCTGCGCTCTCATTGAGCCGGGAGGGTAACCAGATGTCCGTCATGTCCGATCGCTGGATTCGCGAACAATCCCTATCCACCGGCATGATCGAGCCCTTTGTCGAACAGCAGCGGCGCGATGGCTGCATCTCTTATGGCCTGTCGTCCTATGGCTATGATGCGCGGGTCGCCGATGAGTTCAAGATCTTCACCAATGTCGATTCGGCAATCGTCGACCCGAAGAACTTCGACGCCAACAGCTTTGTCGATCGCAAGACCGATTGCTGCGTCATCCCGCCCAACAGCTTCGCGCTAGCGCGGACCGTGGAATATTTCCGCGTGCCCCGTGACGTGTTGGTGATCTGCCTGGGTAAATCAACCTATGCGCGCTGTGGGATCATCGTGAACGTTACCCCGCTCGAACCAGGCTGGGAGGGGCATGTGACGCTGGAGTTTTCGAATACCACCCCACTCCCGGCACGAATCTATGCCAATGAGGGGGCCTGCCAGTTCCTGTTCCTGCAGGGTAATGAGCCCTGCGAAGTCAGCTATGCTGATCGTGCCGGGAAATATATGGGGCAACGCGGCGTCACCCTGCCCAAGCTCTGACTCGATGGGTAATCGCTATAGGTGACCGGCCGCCAGCAGCTTGATCATCCCTGCAAACAGAAGCGCCGACGCATGGAGCGCCGGCGCCTTGAGCACAGCGGTACCAGCCGCCGGCAAGAGCGATGTGCTGATTAGCGCACCGAAACCTGGGTAGTGCCCAGCCGCTGCAACCCGCGACGAGCGATGTCGTGCGCCGATGCCGTCCGATTTTGCGCGAGCACCAGGCTCTGGTCGGCATGATCGAGCACTTCGTTATAGAGCGAGCGCGCCTGACTAATCCGGCCGGTTTGCGCGTAAATCACCGCGAGGTTCAGCATCAAATCGGCGTCATCGGGGAATTCATTGCGTTGCTTTTTCACCATCTTCTCAGCTGCAGCAAAGTCCCCATTCATGATCTGGCTGTAGCCGCTATGGTCTTCAATGGTTGTCGTTTGGGCATAGGCCGGCATGGCCATCAGCCCCGTGACAATCAGCGCGCTGAAAAATATGCGCATCGTTCCTTCTCCTTGCCTTACTCCCCGCCATGGGAAGTTTCACTTTTGTGACATTAACGTGTCACTTTAGTGAAATATGTGCAAGAACAATAAATAATCTCATTGTTTCAACATGTTATGCCGCATCAGCGCGCCCACATATCGCCAAACGGCCCAGCCCGAAAACAAAAAAGGCGGCCCAAAAAGGCCGCCTTTGAAGACTCAACGATGCTGAAAAAAATCAGAAATCGTTACGGTATTGCTCATTGCCGATGAAGCCGAGCTTGGTCACGCCGGACCGCTTGATCACCGCTAACACACGATCGACCGTTTCATAACGAGCAACGGCATCGGGCTGAAAGTGCAATTCGGGCTCCGGATCAAGCTGCGTGGTTTGATCAAGATATTGACGCAACGTGATATCATCGACGGGTGCACCGTTCCAAGAAACCACGCCGGCTGCATCGATCGAAATCTTGTTCTTATCGGGTTCGATCGGTTGTTGCACCGCATTGGGGTCGTTCTGCGGAAGATCGACCTTAACGGCATGCGTTTGGATCGGGATGGTGATGATGAACATGATGAGGAGCACGAGCAAGACGTCGATCAACGGCGTCATGTTCATGTCCATCATCGGCTCGCCGTCTTCGGTGCCGCCGCTCATTGCCATGTCGAATTACTCCTGACTTTCCGGGGCGCCATTACTGGCGAACCACGCCGCCGCCCGCAGGCGGCTCTGAAATGAAGCCCACTTTCGCGAAGCCGGCCTGTTGCATCTGGAAGATCGCGCCGCCGACACATTTATAAGGCGTGTCTACGTCACCGCGGATGTGCGCTTCCGGCAATTCCACGTCGGGGGCGTTGGGGCCACCCTGACGCGCAATCTCAAGCTTCAGCTTCGCCACTGCCTTATCAAGCAGCTCTTCACTGGTGACCTTAGTCCGGTTCCAATAGATTTCACAGCCATCGTTGCCATCACCCCGGATCGAGAGCGAGACATTCTCTGGCTTTGTCGTCGTTGGATCGAACCGCACGTCGGGCAGCTTGAGCTTGATATTCTGAACCACGACCGGAACCGCGATCAGAAAAATAATCAGCAGCACCAACATCACGTCCACCAAAGGGGTGGTGTTGATATCCGACATGGGTTTGTTGGTGCTATCGCCACCAATGCTAATCGCCATTGCGAACTATCCTATCTGCAATCGTCTTGCCGCACGATCATCTCGTGCGGCGGCGCACCGGGGGCATACAGCTGCGCGCATGCCCCCGGTCCGTCACATGTTCAGGCGGTCTTGGCAGGCGCTGCCTTGGCGTTGGCCATCATCGGGCGAACCGCACCGTTAGACGCCAGGTAACCAAGCACATCGTTCGAAAAGGCCGACAGGTCTTCTGCGATCGACTTGTTGCGACGCTGCAGCCAGTTATAGGCAAGCACTGCAGGAACCGCGACGACCAGACCAAGTGCGGTCATGATCAGTGCTTCGCCGACCGGGCCAGCAACGGCGTCGATCGATGCCTGACCCGACGCGCCGATCTTGATGAGCGCGCGATAGATGCCGACCACCGTGCCGAACAGACCGACGAACGGCGACACCGAGCCAACCGTCGCGAGGAAGGCGAGACCGCCACCCAGCTTCGAGTTGATCGCAGCTTCCGAACGTGCGAGCGAGCCGTGCAGCCAGTCATGCGCTTCAACCGGATCGGTCAGCTTGGTGTGCTGATCCTGCGCCATCAGGCCGTCATCGACGATCTGCCTGTAGGCAGAATTCTTCTCCAACTTCGCCGCCGCTTCCTTCAGGTTGTTGCTGTTCCAGAAGGCCGCGCGAACGCGCTTGGCCTGGCCCATGATCTTCTGCTGTTCGAACAGCTTGGTGAACATGATGTAAAAGGTGCCAACAGACATGACGACCAGAATGCCGAACACGGTCTGCGCGATGATGCCGCCCTGCTGCAGTGCTTCCTGCAGACCATAGGGATTGGCGGATGCCGCGGCCGGAGCAGCAGCGAGGATGGTCGTGAGCATAAAGATATCTTCCTCTAAAATATGTCGGCTGGGGCCCCAGGCTCCGGCCGGACGGATCGTTACTGCGGGATAACCCAGCGCACGCGACGCTGCTTCGTGGTGGAGATCGGATTGCCATCCTGATCTTTCGCGGGCGTGTAGCGCCCCCGTCGGGTCAGGGCTCGGCAGGCCGCGTCATCGAGATCACTCGATCCGCTTGACTGCACAGTGCGACAATTTTCGATTCGGCCCTGCGTGTTGATGGTCCACGCGATAACCGAGGTACCTTCCTTCTCCTCGCGGAGTGCAGACGGCGGATAATCGTCCTGCGTCACCCAGCTCGCTTCATCGCCACGGGCACCGGCCGCCTGGCTAACGCGTGGTGGCGGCGGCGGCGCCGGCGGTGCTGGCGGCGCAGTCGTGTATTGCTGCTGTGGCGGCGCTTCCCGAACGGTCACCACCGTTTGCGGCGGCGGGTTCGGATTTTGCACGATCGGCGGCGGAGAAACCACGGGCGGCGGCGTCTGCGGCTGATCTGGTGGTGGCGGCGGCGGCGGTTCGTCTGGCGGCGGCGGTGGGGGTGGCGCCACGTCAAATGTGTTGAGTTTTTCCGAGACCTTCTTGACGTATTGATACGCAAGGCCGGTCACGAACGCATAACCGATTACGGCATGGATAAGGGCGACGATAATGATCGCCACCACTTTGTTGCCGCCATCTTTCCGATCTGCATATGCCATTCAGGTACGAAACTCCAATTGCACCGACAGTCTACCCCCGTGGCACCCATCGCGACGGGTTGCCTTAAGGCTGCCGTGAGCCGTTATATCCTTCACCGAGGCAAAAGTCTCTATCGCCACCACTGTGACGACGCAAACGCTTTGTCGGGCGCAACAAACGTACAATCTCAGCGTGGCAGAATTATTTCTGTTCGAGCGGACGTCAATCCACTAACGATTCGGTCATGAGCAACATTTCGAGAAACATGCCAATTTTGGCAATTGCCTTGATTGTAAGCGGTTCAGGTGCGGCGCTTGCGCAGCGTCGGCCAGCGCCCGTATCATCGCCGGTTGCCGTCGCTGCGCCGCCTTACGCTGCCGTTGCAGATCTGGTCTTGCGATCGCCGGTGATTGTCGATGCTGCGATCCGCAGCACTGAAAAACTAAAGGGCCCCGAAGCCGCCGGCGCGCCGCAGGGCTATGTCAGGCTGTATGTGCAGGCCGATGTGCAAGCCTTGGTTCGCGGCACTGATCCCGTGCCGTCACGCATTGGCTATATTCTTGATGTTCTGCCCGATTCGCGCGGCAAGATTGAAAAACTGAACAAGCGCCGGGTGCTGCTTTATGCGCGCCCAGTGCCCCGTCTTGGCGGGCAGATTCAGCTCACGGGCCCCGATTCGCAGCGTAACTGGACTCCCGCGCTCGATTCGCTCAGCCGCCAGATCGCCAAAGACGCGCTTGCCGCCGACGCACCGCCTATCGTCACGGGCATCGGCAATGCCTTCCATGTGCCCGGTTCGCTGCCCGGAGAAGGCGAAACCCAGGTTTTTCTGACAACGCGCGATGGTCGCCCCGTCTCAATCAGTATCCTGCGCCGCCCCGGCCAGGCACCGCAATGGGCGGTGGCGCTCAGCGAAATCGTCGATGAAGCCGCGGCCCCACCGGCACGTGATACGTTGCTCTGGTATCGCCTAGCCTGTGCCCTTCCGGCACAATTGCCCACCGGCGCGACAGAAAAAATGACCTCAGGCGACGCTAGCGCGGCGGTCGAGGATTACCGCTTCGTCCTTAGCTCGCTGGGGCCCTGCAACAGGAACTGAGTTGCTCGCGCTCCTCAGCCAGCAGCCGGGCGCGGCTCGATCGTCAATATCTGTCCGGTAACCGATTGCGCTGACAGCAGATACTTTACTGCAGCCACGGCATCGGCAAGGTCGGCATCAGCCGCAAGCTGCACGGCGCAGACCCGGGTGGCTGGTGCGCGCGCAACCGCCAGCGGTTTAATCGACGCAAGCAACAAGTGCCGATCGATCGGCGTCCACCCCGCATCGATGATCATGATGACAACGCGAGCTAAAGCCTCGCGAACCCTTTCAATTATCGCTGTAACGCTGCCGCCGGCGACAAGAACGAGATGGTCGCCGCTGACATCGGCGCCAGGGGTTCCCTCCGCCAGTGCAGCCGCAATCGCACGGGCAAGTGCCCCTTGTCCCTCAACGGCGGTTGCGATCATCGACGATGGCGCGTCAGGGTCATGCCGATGGCTTCGCCCTGCTCCGAAATCGCGAGTTTGACGATTTTGACCCGCACCGCTTGCACGCGCGAATCTTCGCGCAGCAATGTCGTCGCGATGTGATCGGCAACGCCTTCAATCAGCGTAAAATGAACACCTTGCGGCAAGGCGCTGGTCGCCGCCTGTTTGAGATCGAGGTAATTTTTCGACGCGGACAAGGGTGTATCAGGCGCAAAAAAGGTCGGGCATTCAAGATCGACCGTCATCGATATCAGCAGCGGCTGGGGCAGATGCGTTTCCTCCGAATAAATGCCCGTCAAAACGGACACTTCGAAATCATGCACTTCCAGCTGTAGTCGATCGTTCAAGCCAATGGCCCTTTGCGTGATGAGTGGCGCGCCATAGCAGGTTGCCGCTTGGTGGGAAGCGGCTCGCCCGCCTCAGGCTGCAGCACTGGGCCGGGCAGACATCATATCATGCCAGTTTTTCAATGCCTTATGGCCATCTGAAACCGTCAAACCGGAACGCGCGGCAAAATCGATCGTGACCAGCGCCGTGATATCGGCAAAGCTGAAAGCATCCCCGGCGATCCATCGAGAATCTCCAAGCCGCGTCTCGAGCGCGTTAATGAACGCGCGCCACATAATCGCCGCGCGCTCAACCAGATCAGGGATAATCGACGTCGGCGGCAATTTTCCTGGAAGCGCCCTCCCCTCCATTTGCGGCTTGCTGTTGCGAAACGCATAAACCGCCGCCGCATAGCCATCCGATTCAATCTGGCGGGTCCATGCCTCGATCCGCGCGATGCTGAGCGGATCTGTCCCAAAAAGGGGCGGTTCGGGGTGAAGCGCTTCGAAATATCGGCAAATCGCCGTCGATTCGCAAATCACCTCTCCGTCGTCGAGCACAAGGGCCGGCACGACACCACGCGGATTGATTGCCAGATAGGCGGGGTCCAATTGCTCATTCTGGCGCAAATCGATGCTAACATATTCAACTGAAATATTTTTCTCTGCCAGATATATCCGCACCCGCCGCGGACTTGGGGCCCAGGCCGAATCATAGAGTTTCATTCCAGAATCCTCGTTCCGCTTGTGTTCAGCACGGCGGAGGCTAAAGCGCGCGACCCTGGGCGTCCATTGCCCACCCCCATTTTAAGGGCCTGTGTCGGTGATCAACCTTGTGCCCCTCATCGAAATTGCAGCGGGCGATATCGAATCGCTGCTCGATTCGGCGTTCGGCGCTGATCGACACAATCGTACCGCTTATCGGATTCGTCTTGGCGTGACCTTCCTGTCCGCGCTGAGCTTTGCTGCGATCGAATCGGGGCAATTGGTGGGTGCCATCCAGTGTTGGCCGGTCGCCCTCGTCCTTGACGATGGCGATTCGGTGCCGCTGGTGATGGTGGGGCCGGTCGCTGTGCGCCCCGATCGTCAACGCGACGGCATCGGGCGGCAATTGATGACGCATATGCTTGGGCACGCCGAAGCAACCGGTGACGCCCAGGCGCTGATGCTGATTGGCGACCCCGAATATTATGGTCGTCTGTTCGGCTTTACCGCCGATCAAACCGCGCTGTGGCGAGCACCGGGCCCGGTTGAGCAGCGTCGGCTGCTCGCACGGGGTGATCAGGTGCCGACCGCAGCCGGTATGCTGGGACCCGGCGTGACGATCGCTGCCTGACGCTTTACGCCGTCCACCGGCTGGCCTACCCAATTTCCATGCCGATGGAGCCGCCCCCTGATCTTGCCGCGCTGTCGCTCGCCGATATTGCGCAGCTGGCACGGGACAAAAAGCTACCGCCGGTCGAACGCTGGAACCCCAGCCATTGCGGCGATAGCGAGATGCGCATTGCCCGGGACGGCACCTGGTTTCATCAAGGATCGCCGATTGGCCGGGCTGCTATGGTGCAGCTGTTTTCAACGATTTTGCGGCGGGAACCGGAAGGCGGCTATGTCCTTGTTACCCCCGCCGAAAAACTTGACATCGCTGTTGAAGATGCGCCGTTCGTTGCCGTCGAAATGAAGGTCGAAGGATCAGGCCGCAGCCGAAAGCTCGCTTTCCGGCTGAATACCGGCGAGTTGGTTAGCGCCGACGCCGATCATGGCCTTCGCTTTGCCGATGGCGAGTCCGGCCCACGCCCCTATCTCCATGTCCGCGCCGGACTGGAAGCATTGGTGGTGCGATCGGTTTATTATGAAATCGCGACGCTGGCGCTGGAAGGGGATGACGAACCGGTCGGCCTGTGGAGCAACGGCAGCTTTTTTCCGATTGAACCCGCCGCATGACGTTGGCTGAACGGTTGCGTCGTGCACTGGAAGCCGGGCCAGCCCATGACACTGTCTTGTTGACCGGCGATCATCATGACCTTGATCTCGCCGCGACGGAGACTTTGCTCGCCGCGGCCGTGCTTGTGCCCATCACCGACCGGCCACAGCCCGGCGTGATCCTTACCCAGCGCACCAATACATTGCGCCGTCACCCCGGCCAGGTCGCTTTTCCCGGCGGGCGAATCGATCCGGGCGACGACGGGCCAATCGCCGCCGCGCTGCGTGAGGCGGAGGAAGAAATCGCTTTGCCGCCCAATCAGGTCACGATCATTGGCCAGGCCGACCAATACCGCACCGTTACCGGATATGATGTAACGCCGGTCATTGGCGTCGTGCCCCCTGATCTGGTGCTGGTGGCAAGCGAGGCAGAAGTTGCCCATGTCTTTGAAGTGCCCTTGGCCTTCATCCTTGACCCCGCAAACCACCTCCAGGCAAGCATCGACTGGCAGGGCCGTCAGCGCCATTACTACGAAATCCTCTGGGCAGATCGCCGGATTTGGGGCGCAACCGCCGCAATGATCGTCAATCTTTCGCGGCGGCTGCAATGGAACGGCTGATCCTGCCCCAGACCGCCTGGCGCGACCGGGCCGGCTTGGCCGCGTTGTGCGACGCTCTTGGCGCAGCGCAGGGCGATGCGCGATTTGTCGGCGGTGCCGTGCGCGACACGTTGCTGGAGTTGCCCGTTCAGGATATCGATATCGCGACCAGATTAACGCCTGAAACCGTCCTCCAGCGGCTGAAAGACGCTGATATCCGCGCCGTCCCAACGGGTCTGGCGCATGGCACAATAACCGCAGTGCTGCCCGATGGTCCAGTCGAAGTGACGACACTGCGCCGCGATATCGCCACCGATGGCCGCCATGCCACGATCGCCTTTACTGATGACTGGAAAGACGACGCGGCGCGGCGCGATTTTACGATCAATGCGCTTTATGCCGATCCGTTAACCGGGGCCTTATTTGATTATTTTGGTGGCCTTGATGACTTGGCGGCGCGCCAGGTCCGATTCATCGGCGATCCATTGCAGCGTATTGCCGAAGATCATCTGCGCATCCTGCGATTTTTCCGTTTTCTGGCACGGTTTGGGGATGTTGCCGACCCCGCTGGCATCGCCGCCTGCACCGCCCGCGCCAATGATCTGATGGCGCTGTCGCGCGAACGGATTGCGGACGAACTGCTCAAGCTGCTGCGCGTGCCGGGCGCGGCGACGATTGTGCCGATGATGATCGACAATGGGATCTTAGCGCCGGTACTGCCTGAAATTACCAGCGCCAACCGGCTGATTCGTCTCATTTCGTTGGAAAAGGAAGCTGGAATAGCGGGCGATCCGATCCGGCGGCTTGCAGCGTTGCTCGCCAATCGACCCGCGCTGGGCGAAGCAATCGGCGCGCGCTTGAAGCTTTCGATCGCCAACCGCAAACGCCTGATGCTGGCATTGGATTCGACACCCCCGGCGAACCCGCGCGCGCTGGCCTATCGCATTGGCGTTGAAGGCGCGATCGATCGGCTGTTGCTGCATGGCGCGGCTGAAAACGCAATCGAACAGCTCGGGCTTCTATCGAATTGGGCCCCGCCCCGGCTCCCAATATCAGGCGGCGTGCTGGTAGAACGCGGGATTGATCGCGGCCCCGACGTTGCGCGCACGCTGCGGCAAATTGAGGACCAATGGGTCGCCGAAAATTTCCCGGACGATGCTCGACTAACATCGATCATTGACGCTGCGGTCGATCAGGCGTTGCGCGCCACCAGAAATTGATAGGCATCATCTGCCTCAAGCGGCCGAGCGTAGAAAAAGCCCTGGCCATAAGTGCAGCCCAACGCGGCCAATGTTTGCGCCAGCTCGTGTGATTCGATGCCCTCGGCGGTGGTCTGCATGCCAAGCGCCTGGGCAAGGGACAATATGGCGCGCACAATCGATATCTTGTCGCGGTCAGCAAGCATGCCAGTGACGAAACTGCGATCCATCTTCAGCACGTCAATTGGCAGTTTCTGGAGATAGGCCAGGTTTGAATAGCCGGTGCCGAAATCATCCATCGCAACCGTTGTGCCGAGTGCCTTCAGCGCCTGCATTGTTTGGGCGACCAGATCGGGATCGGAAATCAGGGCGCTTTCAGTAAGTTCAAGCGTGAAGCGCGCGCCGGGGAGGCCAGAGGCGGCAAGCGCGTTTTCGACAAGATGCGGAATATTGTCGCGCTGCAGCTGAATCGCAGAAAGATTGACGGCAAGTTTGGTACCGCAATTGCCGCCAAAGCGCCTATCCCAGCTTGCTAGCGTCGTGGCGGCCGTACTGATCGCCCAACGGCCAAGGGGCACAATCAACCCAGATTCCTCGGCAACAGGAATAAAGTCGGTCGGCGATATTTCCCGTCCGTCTTCCATCTGCCATCGGGCAAGCGCTTCGAACGAAACCACCCGCCCGGTCGCGAGATCGCAAATCGGTTGATAGGTTAGCCGCAGCAGATCGGCATCAATCGCCCGACGCAGGCTGGTTTCCATACCGAACTGTTCGCGAACGACGTGGAAAGCCTGGGTTTGGTACGATTCGACGCAGCCGCTGGCCTTTGACCGTTTCACTGCAAACTGGGCGTGGCGAATCAGATCTTCCGAATCATCAAACCCGTCCGATCCAAAGGCGATGCCAATCGAACAGGAAACGCGAATCTCGAAATCCGAAAGCCGGAATGGTGTCGCAAGCGCGCCCTGTATTCGCTTGGCGACATGATCGGCATCACTGCGGCCTTCATCAAGGCTCATCAAAATGCCGAACTCATCGCCGCCGGTCCGCGCCAAAACATCACGCCCGCGCAAGGCGCCCTTCAGGCGCCGCGCCACGGTGATCAGCAACTCATCGCCGGTCATTGAGCCCATACAGGCATTGACCCGGCTGAATCGATCAAGATTGACGATCAGCACAGCAAAGCGTTCGCGCTGATCGGTGCGGTCACCGATCGCTTCCTCCAGCAATTCGCTAAAGCCCGCGCGATTAGGCAGGCCGCTCAGGCTGTCTGTCATCATTTCGCGCCGCAGATTTTGCTCGGTGCGCAATTCGGATGTGTGATCGATCAGCGTTAAAAGGCAGCGATAGGCATCGGGGCCAGAGGCCCGCGCCAGATGAATCCGGTAATGGCGGCAATCGACGACATCACCGAATTGCCAGTCAAATGCCTCCGATGTCGCCGCTGATTCCAGAAATGCAGCGATCCGCCCCCCCAAAATTGCCACTAATGGCGAACGATCAGCGCTTCGCCCGAAGCTGGCAGAAAACGCATTGGTCACCGCTTCGAAAGCGAATTGGCCATCGACCATCGACAGCATGGCGGCAGGAATGGGCAGCAATTCAACCGCTTGGCTGATACAGGCCGGGAGACGCTCAGCAATAGCAGGCTGCTCGCTCGCAACGGCCTTCGCCGTGCGATCACTTGTCTTGCTAAATCGGGCCTGGCCAAACACCATATCTTCATTGCGGTAACCGCAATTGGTTAAAGCCTGTTGAACTCGTTAGCGACGACGTAGGCCAATCCCAACCCCGCCCAGAACGTTAGAAAAGATTGTCGCGCGGAAATCCGTTGGGCGGCATCCGTCCTGCTGCGCCCCGCGCCGCTCGCCACGGGCCCATATCGGATTCACTCCGGGTACGGCCACTTTCCCCACCCATTGCCCAGCTTAGCCCTTGGGCAAAGGCAAAGGTCGTCACATCCGCCAGTCCGCCATCGCGGTAACGCTGCAACTGCACCCCCTGCCCGCGTGCCATTTCCGGTAATTCCGTGATCGGGAACACCAGCAGCCGCCGATTATCGCCAATGACCCCGACATAATCGGCCTGCGGATCAACTGACTTCACGCGGGAAAGTCGCGCGCCCAAACGCGGCGTTACAACCGTCTTGCCCTTGCGGGTTTCGGCGATCAGATCGGCGGTCTTGACGACGAAACCCCGTCCGTCAGTGGCGGCAACCAGATGGCGTTCGCTGCGGCTCGCCGGGAAAAGGTCGACGATTCCCGACTCTCCCTCAAGGTCGATCATCAGCCGTACCGGCTCGCCAAAGCCGCGCCCGCCGGGCAGCTTGTCGGCGGCGAGCGTATAGAAACGCCCGGTGTCGGCCGCGAGCAATATCTTGTCAGTGGTCTGCGCGTGGAAGGCGAAGGCGGGGCCGTCGCCTTCCTTGAACTTTAGCGCCTCGGTCCCTGCCCCATTTTTCGAAGCGAGGTCGATATGGCCCTTCATCGCCCTGATCCAGCCGCGCTGGGAGAGGATGACCGTGATCGGCTCGCGATCGATCATTGCTTCCAGGGGGATCTCACGCGCCGGCGCTGCCTCGGCGACCGTGGTGCGGCGCTTGCCGAGCACCGTGTCCTCGCCGTAACGGACCAGCAGCTTGCCGAGGTCCTTCTTCATCCGCGTCCGCTGGCGCGCATCGCTGCCTAGTAACGCCTCAAGCCCGGCTAGCTCCTCGAGCAGCTTGTCGCGCTCTTTGCGCAGCTCCATTTCCTCAAGGCGGCGCAGCGACCGCAGCCGCATGTTGAGCACCGCCTCGGCCTGCCGATCGGTTAGCTCGAACTCGGCCATCATGACGGGCTTTGGCTCGTCCTCGGTACGGATGATCTCGATCACGCGATCAAGATTGAGGAAGGTGATAATATAGCCGTCGAGCAATTCGACCCGGTCGCTGATCTTGTCGAGCCGGTGCTGCGACTTGCGCTGCAGCACGATGAACTGGTGATCGAGCCACGCCGACAGCGCCTCGCGCAAACTCATCACCCGCGGCGTCCGGCGTGCGTCGAGCACATTGAGGTTGAGCGGCACGCGCACCTCAAGATCGCTCAAGCGGAACAGGCTTTCCATCAGCATGTCGGCGTCAACGGTGCGGCTGCGCGGTTCGATGACGATCCGGATCTCGCTGTCCGATTCATCGCGGACATCGACAAAAATCGGCAGCTTCTTGTCGTTGACGATCGCCGCCAGCGCCTCGATCAGCTTGCCCTTCTGGATACCGTAAGGAATCTCGGTGACGATCGCATTCCAGGTGCCACGCCCCAGATCCTCGATATGCCAGCGCGCGCGCACGCGAAAACCGCCGCGCCCGGTCGCATAGGTCTCGGCAATGCTGGCCGCACTATCGACGACGAGGCCGCCGGTTGGGAAATCGGGGCCCGACACTTTGGACATGATCGCCGCGTCATCGGCCTTGGGATCATCGATCAGCAGCAGCGCCGCCTCGATCAGCTCGGCGGCATTATGCGGCGGGATGCTCGTCGCCATGCCGACCGCGATGCCGCTTGCGCCATTCGCCAGCAAATTGGGGAAAAGGCCCGGAAAAAGCTCGGGCTCTTCCTCCTCGCCATTATAGGTCGGCTTCAGATCGGTGGCGTTCTCGTCGAGCCCGTCCATGAGGTCGACCGCGACCTGGGTCAGCCGCGCCTCGGTATAGCGATAGGCAGCGGCGTTATCGCCATCGATATTGCCGAAATTGCCCTGCCCGTCGACCAGCGGATAACGCAGCGCGAAATCCTGCGCGAGGCGGACCATGGCGTCATAGACCGACTGATCGCCATGCGGGTGATACTTACCAATCACATCGCCGACGACGCGCGCGCACTTTTTATAGCCCTGCGCCGGGTCAAGCTTGAGCAGCCGCATCGCCCAGAGCAGGCGGCGGTGCACCGGCTTTAGCCCGTCGCGCACATCGGGCAGCGAGCGCGCAGTGATCGTCGACATCGCATAAACGAGGTAGCGTTCCGACAGCGCACTATCGAACGGCGCGTCGGTCTGGCCGGGGATCGGGTCGGGCTGCGGCGCGGGCGCGTCGGGGTCAATCAGGTCGGTGGTCATCGTCCCGAGGTCGATAGCGAGGTGACGCCCGCAAGACCAGTCGCCCAATTTTGTTCAAAATGTGGCAAAGCCCTTTATCACAGTAATGTTATAGGGTATCTATCGCGCGCCACGGAAGAGGGAGCGATGAGCATGCGGTACAGGATGATTGTCGTTACAGCGTTGATCTTGGTCGGTTGTTCACCAAAATCGGAGAGCGGTTCACAACGAACCCGTAACGCCACAGCGGAGATGGCCTATGATGTTGAGGCCCCTGCGTCCGGCCCCGGCATCGCCGTCACCGCCGCACCCGGAGTTGCATTCAACTATGATTATCTCTTCCGGCTCCCCGGCCAGGGCATCGCTCGCGCGCAGGAGAGCCATGCCCAGGCCTGCGAAAAGCTCGGCATCGCGCGCTGCCGCATTACCGGCATGCACTATGCCGTCGGCGAGGACCCCGCCGACGTCACCGCCACGCTCGACCTGAAGCTCGATCCGACCATCGCGCGCAAATTCGGCACCGAGGGCATAGACGCGATCGTCAAGGCCGGCGGCAAGCTCGGCGGTGCCGACATCACCGGCAGCGACGCGGGCGGCGCGATCAAGGCAATCGATCGTCGGGTCGCTGTCGGTCGCGGGGAGCTGGAGGAAATCGAGCAGAAACTAGCCAAGCTTCCGCCCAAGGCGCCCGAGCGTTTCGCTCTCATCCAGCGCGCCGCCGAACTGCGTCAGCAATTCGCCGAAGCGACCTCCAGCCGCAGCCAACAGGTCGACAGCCTGGCCACCACGCCGATGAGCTTCCGCTACACCGCCTCAAGCGCCATTCCTGGCTTCGATTCGGGCGCACCGCTTTATACCGGCTACCTAATCGGCAAGCAGTCGCTGCTCTTCGCGCTGACGGTGCTGATCGTCGTCATCGGCGTCGGCGCGCCCTGGATGGCCTTCGCGCTGCTGTTCGGCTGGCTCTACCGCATCAGCGGATTGCGCGCGCTGCGCCGTCGCTGGAAGGACGCGGCCCAGGCCTGATTATCATCACCGGCGGACTCGCCTGCGTCCGCCGGTGGGGCTAGTTGAGGGGCATGAAGCTGAAACATCTTGCGCTGTTGGCCCCCTTGCTGCTGGGGCTGGCAGCAATGAGCGAAACGCCGTCCCTGCTTACCTGGCCCGATCTGACCAGCCGCGCCCGCCCGACGGCCGACGAAACTATCAGCTATGGCCGCGATCCCTATCAAAAGGTCGATGTCTGGCTCCCTAAAACGCCGGGCGAGCATCCAGTCGTGCTGATGGTCCATGGCGGCTGCTGGACAACCAGCATCGCCGATCGGACACTGATGAACTGGATCGCCAGCGATTTGCGCGGGCGCGGTATTGCGGTGTGGAACATCGATTACCGCGGCGTTGATCGGCCGGGCGGCGGCTATCCAGGCACGTTCAGCGATGCAGCGCAGGCAGCGGATGCGCTCGCCGCCAACGCCGCTCGCTATGACCTCGACCTGCGCCATGTCGTTGCCGTCGGGCACTCGGCAGGCGGACATCTCGCGCTCTGGCTGGCGGCGCGCCCCAAATTGCCCTCGGGCAGCGCGCTTCACGCCGACCATCCACTGAAGATCGGCCATGTTATCAGCCTGGGCGGCCTGCCCGATCTGAAGGCGACGGCGGCAAGCCCCGACAATGGGTGCGGCACCGAGGTGGTAGCCGCGCTGACTGGTCCCGCCACCCCCGCACACCCTGATGTGTACGCCGACACCTCTGTCACGCGCCTGCTGCCGCTCGGCGTGCCCGTGGACCTGATCAATGGCGAGAATGATCGGATCATCCCGATGCGTCTCGGCACCGGCTATATCGACCAGGCAACCAAAGCGGGCGACGCCGCCGTTCTCCACCGCATCGACAAGACCGGTCATGTCGAGCTGATCGCCCCCGAAAGCGCCGCCTGGTCAAGAGCGGTGGAGCGCATCGAAGCGGCCCTCAAAAGATGACCCGCGACGAAGCACGTGCGCTCGACGCCGCCGATCCGCTTCGCCATTTTCGCGGCAAATTCGCGTTGCCCGAGGGCGTGGTCTATCTCGACGGCAATTCGCTCGGTCCCCTGCCCCGCGAAACCGCGCCAACGCTCGGCGATATGGTTGATCGCCAATGGGGTGAGCGACTCATCCGCAGCTGGAATGAAGGGTGGATTGAGGCTCCGCAGCGCATCGGCGGGAAAATCGCGCGGCTAATCGGTGCCCAGCCTGATGAGGTGATCGTCACTGATTCGACGTCGGTTAATCTCTTCAAGCTGATCGTCGCCGCACTCCGGCTTGATCCGTCGCGCACCACCATTGTTACCGAAGCCGGTAATTTCCCCACCGACCTGCATGTTGCAGAAGGCGCTGTCGGCTGTGTGCCTGGCGCGACGCTGAAACTTGTCTCCCGTGACCAGATCGCAGAAGCAATTGACGAGACCACTGCCCTGCTGTTGCTCACCCACGTCCATTACAAGTCCGCCGAACGCTTCGACATGGCGGCCTGGACGGCCCGCGCGCATGCACGTGGCGCGCTGGTGCTGTGGGACCTTAGTCATAGCGCTGGCGCTGTGCCGATCGACCTCAACGGCGCGGCGGCCGATCTGGCGGTTGGATGCGGTTATAAATATCTGAATGGCGGCCCCGGCGCGCCAGCCTATCTCTATGTCGCTGCACGGCTCCAGGAACGGCTCGCCAACCCCGTGTCGGGCTGGATGGGCCATGCCGCCCCCTTTGCTTTTGCTGATGCCTATACGCCGGCCCCCGGCATGGCGCGCTGGCTGGCAGGCACACCGCCGATGCTTGCCATGGCGGCGCTTGAAAGCGGGGTCGATCTGATGCTTGAGGCCAACCCGGTCGCCATCGCCACCAAAAGCGCCGTGCTATTCGATCTGATGCGCTCGATCGGCGATACGCTTGGCCTCGATTGCATCAGCCCCGGCGATCCTATGATGCGCGGTAGCCATATCAGCTTCCGCCACCCCCACGCCTATGCGCTCTGCCAGGCGCTGATCGCCGAGGGCGTGATCGGCGATTTTCGCGATCCCGATATCCTGCGATTCGGGCTGACGCCGCTCTATCTTGGCTATGAAGATGTCGTGATCGCTGGCGAAAAACTGGCCGCCATCCTTGCCGGTCAGCGCCACCTCGCACCGACATTCTCAAAGCGGTACGCGGTCACCTGATCTTCGATTGGTCCTAAAGCCCGTCTGCGATATGGTTAACGCTGGGTTGAAGGAGACGGTAATGCGATTCGCCATCACTGTTGGGGGCAAGATTGCGGGGCTGTTGCTGCTGCTGGCGGGGTGCGCCCCGATCGGCGTTGATCCTTCTGGTGGGGCCAATGGCGGCGGATCGGTTGGCATTAATCGCAGCGAAGGCACCGCGATCGGTGATGATTTCGATTATCGCTATGCCTTCCGCTTGCCGGCCGCCCGGATAGCCGAAGTGCAGGACAGCCATGTCCGCGCCTGCGATCAACTGGGTCGGCAGCGTTGCCGCGTGCTGACGAATCGCTACCATGTCAACGATCAGGACAACAGCGTTTCGGCGGTGCTGGCCTTCCAAATCGATCCCATGATCGCACGGACTTTCGGCCGGTCTGCAGGCGCTACGGTCAAATCGGCAGCGGGTCTCGTCATGGATTCGCGGATGATCGGCACAAATGAAGCGATGCGTGCAGGCGGTGTAATCGCGCGGATTCGCGAAGAGATCACCAAGATCGACATGCAGCTCAAGGGCTCGCTCAGCGATGCGCAGCGTGCCGAGGCCACTGAAAAACGGGCCAGGCTGCGCGCCGCCGTTGCGACCATTAGCGATCTGGATCAGGCCTCTGCACAGGGGGTAGCGACGACGCCGATGCTGTTCACCTATCAATCCGGCTTGGTGATCCCTGCATTGGGCGGGTCCAGCACCGCGACATTCGACAATGCCGGACAAGCCTTCATCCAATCAGCCGCCGCCATGGCGCAGGTGCTTGCCGGGGTCGGCCCCTGGCTGCTGGTCCTGCTGGGTGTCGCGCTGATCCTGCGTCAATTCGTCCAGCCCGAGGAGCCAGAGCCTGCCCGCACGGTCGGCGTTCCCCTGCCTGCCAAGGAGGAAAGCCGTAACGTCGTCCGGCGCTGGTTCGGTCGCGACGCTGAACCTGCGGAGGAAACTGAACCGGTCAGCTGAGCCATTGCCGCGATTGCGCGGCCCCGGTGCTTTCTATATAGGGGTACCTCTTGCCCCGGCCCGCGCGACCTTGTTGACCGCGTGGCCGGGGCCGATCTTTTTTATAAGGTATCGCCGCCATGGCACGCCGCCGCCAAATCTATGAAGGCAAGGCCAAAATCCTGTACGAGGGCCCGGAACCCGGCACCCTCATTCAATATTTCAAGGATGATGCGACCGCCTTCAACGCCCAGAAAAAGGGCACGATCAGCGGCAAGGGCGTGCTGAACAACCGGATTTCCGAGCATATCTTCACCCTGCTCGCAACAATCGGCGTGCCGACGCATTTCATCCGGCGGCTCAACATGCGCGAACAGCTCATTCGCCAGGTGGAGATCGTGCCGATTGAGGTCGTCGTCCGCAACGTTGCGGCGGGATCGCTCAGCAAGCGGCTCGGCATTGAAGAGGGCACCCAGTTGCCCCGAACGATCATCGAATATTTCTACAAGGATGATGCGCTGGGTGATCCGATGATCACCGACGAACACATCTCTTGCTTCGGTTGGGCAAGCCAGGAGGAAATGCACGACATCGCCGATCTGGCGATTCGCGTGAATGATTTCCTGTGCGGCCTGTTCGCCGGCATCGGCATCCGTTTAGTCGACTTCAAACTCGAATTCGGGCGGATCTGGGACAATGACTATGCCCGGATCATTCTTGCCGACGAAATCAGCCCCGATGGCTGCCGGTTGTGGGACATGGCGAGCGGCGAAAAGCTCGACAAGGATCGCTTCCGCCGCGATCTTGGCGGCGAGGTTGAGGCCTATCAGGAAGTGGCGCGCCGTCTTGGCCTGCTCCCCGAAGGGGCAGACAGCGCTGTGCTCGATCTGGAAGAACATCGGCTGAAACGCGGCAAGTGACGGTTGCAGCCTTGCGCTGCCCTCGGCATAGGACCCTGCCATCAGCCATTATGTGAGCCTGTCCGATGAAGTTGCGCATTTTTGTGACCCTGAAGCCAGGCGTGCTCGATCCCCAGGGTCGAGCGATCCATAAGGCGCTAGATGGGCTGGGCTTTAAGGGCATCAATGATGTCCGCGCCGGTAAGCTGATCGAACTCGATGTTGCCGATGACACGACCGACACCCAGATCGACGAGATGTGCCGCAAACTGCTCGCCAACACGGTGATCGAGAATTACCGCGTGGAAGCAGCATCGCCAGAAAAAGTGGGAACCGGTTTTTCGTCCGCCGATGCGCCCAACGAGAAAACGGCATGAAAACTGCTGTTATCGTCTTCCCTGGCTCCAATTGTGACCGCGACATCGCTGTCGCGCTGGAAGCGGTGACGGGGGTTAAACCGGCGATGGTTTGGCATGGCGATACCGCCCTGCCCGATGGCGTTGGCGTCATCGCGCTGCCGGGCGGCTTTTCCTATGGCGATTATCTGCGCTGCGGCGCGATTGCCGCGCGGTCTGCGATCATCCCGGCGGTGGTCGCGGCGGCGAACCGCGGCGTGCCGGTGATCGGCATCTGCAACGGCTTTCAAGTGCTGACCGAAATCGGCCTGCTGCCCGGCGCGCTGATGCGCAATGAAGGGCTGGATTTCGTTTGCCGCGATATCGCATTGACCGTCGACAACGCCCAAAGCGCCTTCACCAGTCGCTATGCACGCGGCGAGCGCGTTATCTTCCCCGTCGCGCATCATGACGGCAATTACTTTGCCGATGCGGACACGCTCGACCGGCTCGAAGGCGATGGCCGGGTCGCGTTCCGCTATGCCGAAAGCGTCAATGGCTCGGCGCGGCAGATTGCTGGCGTGCTCAACGCAGGCGGCAACGTGCTTGGCATGATGCCGCACCCCGAACGTCGTATCGAAGCCGCGCATGGCGGCGATGATGGCCGTCGGCTATTCGAAGGGCTGCTGGAAACCGTTAGCGCCTGACGGCACGAACAAGGGTGTCGTTCGGGCCAGCATCAGGATCACGCTCGGCCAGAACAGGGTGTTCCAGATATCGTGAACATTGCCGGCAAGATCGAGCGGCACCGCCGTCAGCCTAAAATCGGCAATGTCCCAAGCCTCGCCCAGCAGCGCTGCCGCCAGCACAACCAGCCAGGGCCGCCAGCTGGTCAGCGGCCACCTGAACAGCAATGCCGACCCAAAGAACAAGGTGAGCGCGACATAAATGTGCAACGCATCCTTCGCCAGGCCGGTCAGCCCCATCAGCCAGAGCTTCGCATCCTGAAGCGGACTCACAATCACAGCGCGGCTTTGAACGGCGTGAAATCGGTATCCTCGTCAAACACATCGACCCCCTCACGCCGCTTCAGGAAGTTGACGACGAGATAGGTGACGGGCGTCAGGATCACTTCCCAGCTGACCTTCAGCACCCATTGCGTAACGAGCACTTTGATGACGAGATCGTTGGTCCAGCCTTCCGCGCCCCAAAAGGCGAGCGGGTAGAAGATCAGGCTGTCAACGGCTTGCCCCGCAAAGGTGGATCCGATCGTGCGGGTCCACAGCATCTTGCCCCCGGTCCACAATTTCATCCGCGCGAGCACATAGGAATTGACGAATTCGCCAGCCCAAAAGGCGCAAACCGACGCAAAGACAATGCGCGGCACCTGGCCGAAAATCACCTCATAAGCGGCTTGGTTCTTCCAGTCGGGCGCGGGCGGCAGCGCGACGACGACGAACGACATAAAGGCCATGAACAGCACCGCCACGGTGCCCGCCCAGATGACGCGTCGTGCGCGCGCATAGCCATAAACCTCGGTCAGCACGTCGCCGATGACGTAGGAGATGGGGAAGAACAAAATCCCGGCGCCAAACGGCCAGTAACCCACCCCCGGCAGCCAGATTTGGGCGACCTTGCCCGCCCCAATGACGTTCGACAGCAGGATGATCGCAACGAACGCCGCCATCACAAAATCAAAATAGCGGAACTGCCCGCCCACCAGCTCACGCGCCGAAACTGCCTTCAAACTCATTGATTACCCCCAACGATGAGGATGCGGTTATGATGCCGGTTTCGCGCCCGCGCAATCCGCGCTAACGGACGTACCGCGCGCGCCCGTAGCTCAGTTGGATAGAGCACGAGACTTCTAATCTTGAGGCCGCAGGTTCGACTCCTGCCGGGCGCGCCAAGTGGCTTTCGAACGCATCGACATCCCGATTGCTGCCCCATCAGATACCACTGGCCACTTCCCTATCATCGCCCTAGAAATTGCGCATCGCCGGGGATGACCATCGCCAGCGTCGCCCGTGAACTGCTGCTGCGAGAGACACCATGCGCCGATTAATCCTTGCTGCATTGATTACCGTAGCGATCCTGCCTGCCGCGCCCGCCACCGCAGCATCGGCTGAAGAGCTGAAAAGCGTGATTACGGATCATTGGGCCTGGTATCTGAAATCGAACCCGATCTTCGCGACGGCGCTCGGCGTGCATGATTATGATGATCAGATTGGCGATTTCTCGCTGGCCGAATCTGATCGCCAGGCGAGCCAAGCCGCTGCCTTCATCAAGCGGCTCGATGCCATCCCGGCGGCGGCATTGACCCCGGACGATAGGACTAACCAGGCGATCTTGCGCCGGATGCTGTCCGAACAGATCGAAGCGAACGGCTTTGGCGAACGCACAATGAATGTCTCGACGCTGGGCAGCTGGTTCCAGTTCTTTGCCGGGTTCGCTGATGCCGTGCCGCTGCGCAGCAAGGCTGATATTGAAAGCTACCTGACCCGCCTCGCGCTGTTTCCCAAGGCCAACGCGCAGGCGCTCGACATCACCCGCGCGGCGGTGGCCGGTGGGTTTGTGCAACCCTGCGTCACGCTGTCGGGCTTCATGCAGACGATTACTGGCGTGATCACCGACCGGCCCGAAGACTCGCGATTCTATGCACCGTTCAAGGGGCCGAAACCCTCTGCGATCAGCGATGCTGACTGGTCGGCGATGCAGGCGCGGGCCAAGTCGCTGATTACGGGCACGCTCAACCCCGAATATCGCAAGATTGAGGCCTATTTCAGCGCCAGCTATTTACCGAAATGCCGCAAGGATGTCGCCGCGACCAGCCTGCCCGACGGCCAGCGCTATTACGCCTTTCTGGTCCGCCAGCAGACCACGACCGATCTAACCCCGGCGCAAATCCACCAGATCGGCCTTGACGAGGTCACCCGCATTCGCGCGGAAATGGATTCAGTGGCGGCAAAGACCGGTCAACCCAGCCGCGCTGCATTCATCCAGGCGCTGCGCACCGATCCCAAATATTATGCGAAAACGGCCGAGGAGCTGATGGCTGCCGCTGCCCTGCAGGCCAAGATCAATGACGGCAAAATGCCCGGCCTTTTCGTCAAGCTGCCCCGCCTTCCCTATGGCGTGCGTGCCATTCCAGCGGAGACGGCGGGCGGCACCACCACCGCATATTACAACCCCGGATCGCCGCCTGCTGGCCTTGCCGGCACCTATTATGTCAACACTTCGAAGCTTGACCAGCGGCCGCTCTATGAACTCGCCGCACTGACCAGCCATGAAGCGGTTCCCGGCCATCACCACCAGATCGCGCTGCAACAGGAAATGGACCTGCCCAATTTCCGCAAATATCAGGCGTTCTTCAACGCCTTTGTCGAAGGTTGGGGGCTGTATTCAGAGCATCTCGGCATCGAAATGGGCATCTATGACACCCCTGAAAAGGATATGGGCCGTCTATCCTATGAAATGTGGCGCGCATGCCGACTGGTAGTCGATACCGGGCTTCATGCGCAGGGCTGGACCAAGGATCGCGCGGTCGCCTTCATGAAGGACAATACCGCGCTCACCGATGCCAATATCGATGCCGAGGTGAACCGCTATATCAGCAGCCCCGGCCAGGCGCTCGGCTACAAGCTCGGCGAGCTCAAGATCAAGGCGCTGCGGAAGAAGGCCGAAACCGCGCTCGGGCCGAAGTTTGACGTCCGCCGTTTCCACAATGCCGTGCTTGGCCAGGGGGCGCTGCCGCTCGACGTGCTCGAGGTGCAGATCGACGGCTGGATCGCGGCGGAACAGAAGCGCGGGTGATCCGCCTCTATACGGCATTGATCCCGCCGCCGATCGCGGCCATTCCCGCGCGATAATCATTGGGGAAGAGCAATTATGCCGGGCGCGCTTTCAGGCATTCGCATCATCGAATTTGCCGGCATTGGGCCCGGCCCGTTTTGCGGGATGATGCTGGGGGATCATGGCGCTGAGGTGATCCGCATCGATCGACCCGGTGCCGGGCTCGATCCGCGTGACGCATTGTCGCGCAATCGCAAATCGGTGCTGCTCGATATCAAGACGCCCGAGGGTCTTTCCGCCGCCAAGGCATTGTGTGCGACCGCGGACGGGCTGATCGAGGGGTTTCGCCCCGGTGTAATGGAGCGGCTTGGGCTTGGCCCCGATGTGCTGATCGCCGCCAACCCCAACCTCGTTTACGGGCGGATGACGGGCTGGGGACAGACTGGCCCCTATGCGCAGGCGGCAGGGCACGACATCAACTATATCGCCCTGTCAGGTGTTCTCCATACGATCGGCGTGGCGGGCGGCAAGCCGGTGCCGCCGGTGAACTATGTCGGCGATTTCGGCGGCGGGGCGATGTTTTTGGCGTTCGGGATGGTCGCAGGGTTGCTGGCGGTAAAGAACGGCGCGCCCGGTCAGGTGATTGATGCGGCAATGACGGACGGCTCCGCGCTGCTGGCGGGGATGAGCTTTGCGATGCTGGCCCAAGGCACCACCAGCGACGTGCCCGGCACCAACCTGCTCGACGGCGGCGCCCCCTTTTACGACAGCTATATCTGCGCCGACGGCAAATGGGTCTCGATCGGCTCGATCGAGCCGCAATTCTATGCGCTGCTGCGGGATAAGCTTGGTTTGGCCGATGATCCTGATTTCGCCGCGCAATTTGATCGCGCCGCATGGCCCGCGCGCAAGCAACGCCTCGCCGCCATTTTCGCAACCAAAACCCGCGACGAATGGTGCGCGCTGATGGAGATGACGGACGTCTGCTTTGCCCCGATCCTGTCGATGACCGAGGCTCCAGCCCACCCGCACAATATGGCCCGCGAAACCTTTATCCAGCTGGGCGGCGCCACCCAGCCAGCGCCTGCCCCGCGCTTTTCGGCGACGCCTGCACCGGTGCCGTGCGCAGCCCCCAAGGCGGGCACCGACAACGCGGTGCTGGACGACCTGGTAAATCGCTGATCGGCCACGCTTGCCGATGGTCAGCAGGCCCGATACGCTGACGACATGATGAAGAAATTCTTTGCCGCCGGGGCGTTGCTATCGACCTGTTTGAGCGGCCCCATTTCCGCCGCACCGATCGGCGACGCGACCCAGCGCCGCGCCCAAGCGCACGACGTGCGCATTACCCGCGACGATTGGGGCATCGCCCATGTTCAGGGTAAAACCGATGCCGATGCCGTGTTCGGGATGATGTACGCCCAGGCAGAAGACGACTTCAACCGGATCGAGACCAACTATCTCGTGTCGCTTGGGCGGCTGGCCGAAGCGGAAGGGGAAAAGGCGCTTTGGCAGGATCTGCGCCAACGCCTCTATATCGATCCCAATGATCTGCGCCGCCACTATGCCGCATCGCCTGCCTGGCTGAAGGCGCTGATGATCGCCTGGGCTGACGGTCTCAACCATTATCTCGACACCCACCCCAATGTGCACCCGCGGGTCATCCGCCGCTTCGAACCCTGGATGGCGCTGAGTTTTTCGGAAGGCAGCATCGGCGGCGATATTGAGCGCGTTGCGCTGAAACCGCTTGAGGGGTTTTATGGGCCAAAGCGGCTGGCGCTCACCGATTCCACTAATCCCCGCGCCTTTAAAGAGCCCTCAGGCTCAAACGGCTTTGCGATTGCCCCTGCGAATACCAGGGACGGCCACGCGCTGCTGCTGATCAACCCGCATACCAGCTTCTTCTTCCGCAGCGAGTTGCAAGTCACCAGCGATCAGGGCCTGAACGCCTATGGTGCCGCCACCTGGGGGCAATTTTTCATCTATCAAGGGTTCAACCAGCATGTTGGCTGGATGCACACATCGAGCGGTGTCGATTCAGTTGATGAGTTTCTGGAAACAATTGTCGAGCAGAACGGCCGCCTTTTCTATCGTTACGGCAAGGCGCTGCGCCCGGTGACGACGAAGAAGATTACCCTCGCCTATCGCCAGCCCGATGGCTCGATGACCGAGCGTAGTTTCACGGGTTACGCCACGCATCACGGCCCCATCGTGCGCGCTGAGGGCGACAAATGGGTCGCGATGGCGCTGATGAACACGCCGGTGCCCGCGCTCGAACAGAGTTTCCTGCGCACCAAGGCGAGCGATTTTGCGTCTTACATGAAGGTGATGGCGCTGAAGGCGAATTCGTCGAACAACACCATCTTTGCTGACGACAAGGGCGAGATTGCCTATCTCCACCCGCAATTCGTCCCCAAGCGTGATGATCGGTTCGACTATACCAAGCCAGTCGATGGCAGCGATCCCGCGACCGACTGGCAGGGGCTGCACGCGCTGTCCGACTTGCCGCAACTGGTCACACCCGCCAATGGCTGGATCGCCAATACCAACAACGCGCCTTGGTCGGCAGCGGCCAGCGAAAGCCCGAAACAAGCCAGTTATCCGCGCTACATGGATACCGCAGGCGAAAACCCGCGTGGCCTGCACGCGACTCGGGTATTGAGAGATCGCAAGGATTTCACGCTAGATGGCCTTCGCGATGCCGCCTATGATCCCTATCTCACTGCCTTCGCGCCTTTGATCCCGGCGCTAGTTGCCGCCTGGGATGGGCTGGCCGCCGATGATCCGCTAAAGGTCAAGCTCGCTGATCAAATCGCCGCCCTGCGCAGCTGGGACTTTACCTGGAGTGCTGATTCTATCCCCACTTCCCTTGCGGTGTTCTGGGGCGAGGCTCTGTGGGGCGATACGGTCAATGATCTCGATCTCGAAACGGCGGGCCTAGGGCGTTATCAGCACCTGCTGGCAGTCGATCCAGCGCGCAAACTGGCCGCTCTCGTCAAGGCATCCGACCGGCTGACCGCCGATTTCGGTAGTTGGCGGACGCCCTGGGGCGAGATCAACCGCTTCCAGCGTAACGACGGCGCCATCACCCAGCAGTTTGACGATGCCAAACCGAGTATAGCGGTGCCCTTTGCCTCAGCCCAATGGGGCTCGCTCGCCTCGTTCGGGGCGCGGCGCTATCCAGGGACAAAGCGCTATTACGGCACAAGCGGGAACAGCTTCGTTGCTATCGTCGAGTTCGGCGATCGCGTGAAAGCGCGCGCCGTGACGGCGGGCGGCGAAAGCGGTGACCCCGCCTCAAGGCATTTCAGCGATCAGGCAGCACGTTATGCCAGCGGGGCCCTTCGCCCCGTCTATTTCTACCCTGACGACCTGGCGGGGCATATCGCGCGCAGCTATCACCCGGGGCAATGACGCCATGACAGTCGACAGCAACCCCGGCACCGCCGGCCCCAAGGTCACCCTCCCCGCCCGACCCGAAGCGGTTCGGATGTCGGCAAACGATACGGCGGTCGTCGTGATCGACATGCAGAATGCCTATGCGAGCGAAGGCGGCTATGTCGATCTCGCTGGGTTCGACATTGCGGGCGCGGCGGGGACGATCGGCAAGATCGCCACCGTGCTCGATACCGCGCGCCAGGCCGGCGTACAGGTGATCTATCTGCAAAATGGCTGGGACCCCGATTATGTCGAGGCAGGCGGGCCGGGATCGCCCAATTGGCATAAATCAAACGCGCTGAAGACGATGCGCGCCCGGCCTGAACTGTCGGGGCAATTGCTGGCGCGCGGCGGCTGGGATTATGACCTCGTCGATGCGCTCAAGCCGCAGCCGGGTGACATCTCGCTCCACAAGACGCGCTATTCCGCCTTCTTCAATTCACAGCTCGATAGCGTGCTGCGGGCGCGCGGCATCCGGCATATCGTGTTCGTGGGCATCGCGACCAATGTGTGCGTCGAAAGCACGCTGCGCGACGGGTTCCACCTCGAATATTTCGGGGTGATGCTGGAGGACGCAACGCATCATCTGGGCCCGCCCGCGATGCAGGAAGCGACGGTCTTCAATGTCGAGAAATTCTTCGGCTGGGTGTCGACGGTCGCCGATTTCTGCGGCACCTTTAGCCAAATGCCCGAACAACAAGGATAAACGCCATGCCCTTCGAAGCGATCAACCCGCCGCAATTCCCAACCCCCATCGCGCCGTTTTCAGCCGGGACCAAGGCCGGGAACACGGTCTATGTCTCGGGCACGCTCGCGCTCGGTGAAGGCGGCGTCGTGCTCCATCCGGGCGACGCGACCGCGCAGACCCGGCATGTGCTTGAGGTGATCAAGACGACGCTGGAGGCTGCTGGCGCGACGTTGGCCGATGTCGCCTTCAACCACATCTTCCTGAAGGACTGGGCAGATTATGCCGCGATGAACGCGGTTTATGCCGAGTATTTTCCGACTGCCAAGCCTGCGCGCTATTGCATTGTGTGCGGGCTGGTGAAGCCGGATTGTCTTGTCGAGATCGCGAGTGTTGCGCACATTGGCTGAGTCCTCACATTCCTCCCCGGTACGGGGAGGTGGCGGCCGCAGGCCGACGGAGGGGGTGCGCCACGCAATGCAGCCTTTGCGGCTCGCCCCCTCCACCATGCTGCGCATGGTCCCCCTCCCCGTGCCGGGAAGGATTTGAGTGCCGCACGCTTCCGGCCTTTACTACGAAACGCACGGTGCCGAAGACGCGCCGCCGCTGATTCTGTCCTCGGGCCTCGGCGGATCGGCGAGCTACTGGACCCCCAATATCCTGGCGCTCGCCGAGCATTACCGCGTCATCGCCTATGATCATCGCGGCACCGGGCGCAGCGACCGCGCGCTGCCTAACGTGGTGACAGTCGACGATTTCTCCGACGACATCCTTGCGCTGATGGATGCGCTTGCCATCGAGCGCGCGCATATCGTCGGTCATGCGGCAGGCGGGGTCGCGGGGCTGGCGCTCGCACTGAAGGCACCGCAGCGGCTCAACAAGCTGGTCGTCGTCAACGGCTGGGTCGCACCCGATCCGCATTTCGCGCGCTGTTTCGATGTGCGGCTTGCCCTGCTGCGCCACGCCGGCCCCGCCGCTTATGTCCGCGCGCAACCGATTTTCTTGTTTCCAGCGCAATGGATTTCCCGGCACAGCGATCGTCTTGATGCGGAGGAACCCCTGCATCTCGCGCACTTCCCGCCGTCCGAGAATATCGAGCGACGTGTCGCCGCGCTCAAGGCCTTTGACATCGCCAATCGCCTGGGCGCGATCGACACCCCGATATTGGCACTGGTGTCCGCAGACGACATGCTGGTGCCCGCTTATTGCTCTGACCCGATCGAGGAGCAAATTACGAGGGCACGGCGCGTAACGATGCCGTGGGGCGGCCACGCCTGCAACGTCACCGACCCCGATACCTTCAACCACATCGTCATCGAATTTCTGGGAGCATAACCACCATGCAAGTCGGCGTTTTCGTGCCCATCAACAATAATGGCTGGCTGATTTCGGAGAATGCGCCGCAATATATGCCAAGCTTCGATCTCAACAAGGAGATCGCCCAGCGCGCCGAAAAATACGGGCTCGATTTCCTGCTCTCGATGATCAAGCTGCGCGGCTTTGGCGGCAAGACCGAGTTCTGGGAATATGGACTTGAAAGCTTCACGCTGATGGCCGGCCTCGCCGCGGTGACCGAAAAGATCAAGATCTACGCGACCTGCCCCACCCTCATCATCCCGCCGGCCTTTGCCGCGCGGATGTGCAACACGATCGATTCGATCAGCCATGGCCGCTTTGGGCTGAACCTCATCACCGGCTGGCAGAAGCCCGAATATTCGCAGATGGGGCTGTGGCCCGGCGAGGACCATTTCCGCAATCGCTACAAGATGTTGGATGAATACGCCCATATCCTGCGTGAATTGTGGGAGACGGGGCGGAGCGACTTCAAGGGCGATTATTACCAGATGGACGATTGCCTCGTCCGCCCCAAACCGACCGGCGACATGAAGATCATTTGCGCAGGCTCCTCGGACGATGGCCTCGCCTTCTCGGCGCAATGGGCGGATTATGCCTTTTGCCTCGGCAAGGGGGTCAACACGCCGACCGCCTTTGCCTTCAACAACGAACGCCTCGCCGCCGCCACCGCGAAGACAGGCCGCAATGTGTCCGTGTTCGTGCTCGTCATGGTCATCGCCGCCGAGACCGACGAAGAAGCCATGGCCAAGTGGAAATCCTATAATGACGGCGTCGATCACGCCGCCATCGCCTGGCTCGCCGATCAGGGCGCAGCCGACAAGGTCAACGCGACGACCAATGTTCGCCAGCTTGCCGCCCCCGAAGGCGCCGTCAACATCAACATGGGGACGCTGGTCGGATCGTATGCGAGCATCGCGCGGATGCTCGACGAGATGGCCGAAGTGCCGAATACTGGCGGTGTGTTGCTGACTTTCGACGATTTCATCGAAGGGGTGGAGGCATTTGGCCAGCATATCCAGCCGCTGATGAAGAGCCGGGGGTAATCCCCTCCCCTCTGTCACCCCGGACTTGTCCCGGGGCCTACCGCGCCGCAAACACAACAGCCGAGGTGCACGAACCACGATGGGCCCCGGAACAAGTCCGGGGTGACGCTGGGAGCCTTTGGGAAGTCGCGGACGCTCTTTGACATTGCCCGTGATGGCATTTGTCTTCGCGGACGTTTAGGACCCCCCTCATGGCTATCCTGAAATCGCACCGTTTCTATTCCATCCACGCGCAGGAAATGGTGCGCGTCGCCGCGACCACACCGCGCGCGACGGTGGGCGATCCCGCGACCAATGCGGTTGCGGCGATCGATCTGGTCAAGAAATCGGCGGCGAATGCGGTCGACTTGATCGTCTTCCCCGAACTCAACATGTCGTCCTACGCGATCGACGACCTCCACATGCAGCCCGCCCAGCACAGCGCAACCGAAGCGGCCATCGCGAAGCTTGCCAAGGCGACCGCCAAGCTGCCGACTGTGATGCTCGTCGGCGCGGCGATCCCGCGCAACGGGCGGCTCTATAATTGCGCCATCGCCATCGCGCGCGGCAAAATCCTGGGCGTCGTCCCCAAGACCTTCCTCCCCAATTACCGCGAATTCTACGAAAAGCGCTGGTTCGCCAGCGGCGCGGGGTTGACGGGCATGGAGATCGACCTGGCCGGCCAGCGCGTGCCGTTTGGCACCGACCTGATTTTCGCCGCGAGCGACCTGCCGCATTTCGTCTTCCATGCCGAAATCTGCGAGGATTTCTGGTCGCCGACCCCGCCCTCCACCACCGGTGCGCTGGCGGGTGCCTATATCTGCTGCAACCTCTCCGCCTCCCCCATTCTGATCGGCAAGGCGCGCGACCGCGCGATGCTTGCCTCGGCACAATCCTCGCGCGCGATCTGCGCCTATGTCTTCTCCGCCTCCGGACCGGGCGAAAGCACCACCGACCTCGCCTGGGATGGGCAAAGTTTGATCTACGAAAATGGCGACCTGCTGAAGGAATCGCAGCGTTTCCGGTGCGAGGCCGACACGATCGTCGCCGATATCGACGTGGCGCGCCTCAGGATCGAGCGGATGCGCAACGGCACGTTCAACGATGCCGCACGGCTGGCGGGCGACCCGGAATATGAGTTCCGCCGCGTCACGTTCGAGCACAAACCCGATTTCGCCGATGTCGGCCTGCAGCGCGACCTGCGCCGCTTCCCCTTCGTGCCCAACACGCCCGAGCGGCTCGATGCCGATTGCTACGAAGCCTTCAATATCCAGGTCGAAGGGCTGATGAAGCGGATCGAGGCATCGCACGCCAAGCGGCTTGTCCTCGGGATTTCGGGCGGGCTCGATTCAACCCATGCGTTGATCGTTGCGGTCAAGGCGGTTGATCGGATGAAGATCCCGCGCGACCATATCCTGGCCTATACAATGCCGGGCTTTGCAACGAGCGACGGCACCAAGGCCAATGCCTGGGCGCTGATGCGCGCGCTGGGCGTTGCGGGCGACGAGATCGACATTCGGCCCGCCGCCAACCAGATGCTCGCCGATATGCACCACCCGCATGCACTGGGCGTGAAGCAATATGACGTGACCTTCGAAAATGTTCAGGCGGGGCTGCGCACCGATTATCTCTTCCGCCTCGCCAACCAGCATGATGGATTGGTCGTCGGCACAGGCGACTTATCCGAGCTCGCGCTTGGCTGGTGCACGTATGGCGTCGGCGATCACATGAGCCATTACGGCGTGAACGCGGGGGTGCCCAAGACGCTGATCCAGTATCTGATCCGCTGGACGATCGCGACCGACTTCTGGGACGCGGAAACCGAGCGGGTATTAGAGGCGATTCTCGCCACCGAAATCTCACCCGAGCTGGTGCCTGCAGGCGACGACGGCCTGATCCAGAGCACCGAAGCGCGGATCGGGCCCTATGAGCTCCACGATTTCTTCCTGCACTACACGATCCGCCAAGGCCTGCCCCCGTCCAAGATTGCGTTTCTGGCACACCACGCCTGGAAGGACGTCAACAAGGGTCGCTGGCCCCGCGGTTTCCCGGCCGGCGGGCGGCACAGCTATGATTTGCCGGTCATCAAGAAATGGCTCGAGGAATTTCTGTACCGCTTTTTCCAGACCAGCCAGTTCAAGCGCTCGGCGCTGCCCAATGGCCCCAAAGTATCCGGCGGCGGCGCGCTCTCCCCACGCGGCGACTGGCGCGCCCCCTCTGACGGCGTCGCAACGGTGTGGCTGGAGGAACTTCGCGCGAACTGCCCCTAATCGCTGCTACGTCGGCAAATTTGTAAAAGGTTGCGGTCAAGTGCCGCTGCGTGCCGTCCGGGGATTGCCCGACACCCCGTTATTGGGCGAGACTAGCGCATCGTTGCCCTGGATTGGGCAAAGGCGTGGCGGTATACTCTGAAGCGGAGTCTTCTAGGGCCGCCGAGAGGATGGTGATGGTTCAACAAACTACCACAAGCTATCGATCGCAAACGGGCTATGCCCCGATTGATGCCGTCCGCTATGGTCAGGCCGCGCTGGTGGAGCCCCATCACCACAGCGAAACCGATATCTTGATGTATCGCATGTCGGGTGCGGCGGGCGCCACTGGGATGACCGAGGCTGTCCGCATCGGTGACGAGCCCGATCTTTTGTTCTTATCTCGCGGCACCGGTATGGCGGCTGAGGGCAAAGTCGCTGGTACCCGATTTACCCTGCAAGCAAATCGCGATCTGCGCGCAACCTTCGTTCCACGCGGGGTTGACACATCCGTCACCTTCGCCGCTTCTGCCTATTCAAGCAACCTGATGTTCCCCAGGAATTATTTGACCTCACTGCTGGAAGGCCGGAACCGAGACGGATTTCGGCCGATTACGTTCACCGACGAAAAGTGCATCATTCAGCTCTACCAGTTGCTCGAAGCAGAAATCATGGAGCCGGGGTTTGCCTCCCGCCTGGTCGTGGAAGGGCTAAGCCGCGCGATTGCAGCAAAGCTGATTGGCATTGATCCGACAGCCCTGCATCTTGAAGCCGATCGCATCCATCTACCGCCGTGGAAATTGCACCGTTTGCTCGAATTCATTGAAGGCAACCTGGACCGAGAAATTCATTTGAAGGAATTGGCTGACGTCGCGGGTCTGTCTGTGTTTCACTTCTCCCGTGTGTTCAAACACTCGACGGGCGCGTCGCCCTATCGCTACGTCTGTGAAAAGCGTTTGGAACGTGGCCGATCACTGTTGGCAAAAACCGAGCTGGGCATCGCTGAGCTCGCGTTAAGCTGTGGCTTTTCCAGCCAATCCCACTTTACGGCCGCGTTTACAAAAGCAATGGGCGTATCGCCGGGCCGTTTCCGCCGCGAACGCCGCCTTTAGCAATGCCGGGCCTGTGGCGTTCACGCGCATTTTCGGCCTATACTGAGTTTCCCTTTTTTTGTCGAACATTGCGGTTTCAGTGAATCGCTCCACCTATCCGGGTTGATCGACCAAGCCGACAAGCCGACAATTACAGCGTTGGTTGGGGTGGATGGGCCTATTCGGAAGCATAATCCCACCAACATGGTCAGCGAGCGATTTGGAGGCGGGAGCTTCAATGGTCGAGCAAAATGGCAAGAAAAGCGGTGCCAGCGTCATGCCGCCGCCGGGCCGGGGGCAACCATATGTCCATACCCCAAGCCCAACCTTCCTAAATAGCGAGACAGGCATCACGCTGTTTCGCCTCCCTTGTGCCAATCAATCAAGCGAAAGGCAGATAGCCGAGCGGACCGAATCCAGCCCCGATATGCTGTTAATTTCCCGCGGATCGGGCACATCGGCGTTCGGAAAGATGGCCGGATCACCGTTCAGCGTTCCGGCAACCACTGCCGTCCGCGCAACCTTCACCCCACGAGGGACGGATAGCCACATTATCTACAGTCCCACGGCGCAAACCTTCGGGCTGTATTTTCCCGGCGATTATTTAAAGAATCTGATGACGGACGCTCAACAGCATTGCGCCTTTAACCCCCTCCTATTCCGAGAAGATGCGCAGCTTTGTCATCTGGCCCAGATCATCGAATCAGAAATAGCAGGGCCTGGCTTTGCTTCGCCAATGGTGATCGAAGGAGTCAGTCGCGCCATCGCCGTGGTCCTGCTGCGCTTTGATCAAAGGCCAATTCTGGCAGAGGCTGAACGGATTAAATTGCCGCCATGGCGATTGCGACGCGTGCTCGATTACATCGATTGCCACCTGGAGGACGACGTCCGCCTGTGTAATCTGGCCGCAGTTGCCGGACTATCGACCTTTCATTTTGCCCGCGTGTTCAAGCAAGAAACCGGGGTAACCCCCTATAATTATGTCCGCGACCGCCGGATTGAGCGGAGCCGGGCCCTGCTGATCGAGGACAAGCTTGGTATCAGCGAGCTGGCGCTGGCGTGCGGCTTTGCAAGCCAGTCACACTTCACCGCAGCGTTCAGCAAGGCGGTTGGGACGTCACCAGGCCGATTCCGGCGCGAAAATCGGACTTAACGGCACGCAACGCCCCCCAGCCAACGCTCATTTATCGAAATCTTGCTATTTTTTGTCAGCGATACGTTGGCCGATTCAGGCAGCGACCAACTTCTTGCGCATAACCTGATCGGCAAAGCGCTCCATCTCTTCCGCTTGCGGGCTCATCTGAAGCAGCAGCAAGTCCAGCCCTGCCGCTTCATATTCCTCGATCCGTTCCCGCAGTTGCTCGGGCGTGCCGATCAGGTTGGGGCGCAGGCCTCGGTTCGACACCGAATATTCCTGGATCTTCATCTCGCGCTCCAATTGGGTGCCCGATAGCCATTGATCGAAATTGTCATAGCCAGCCGGCAAATCATTTACCTCGGTGATCCGCTTGAGTTCGCGCTGCGCTTCCGCTTCGCTGTCACGGACGATGGCATAGGCAGCCATGCCATAGTGCATTGGCGGCTTGCCGACCGCCGCACGGCGTTCCGCCATATTCGCAATCTTGGGCGCGATATTCTCCACAGGGTCGCCGTGCATGACATAGGCGTCGCACTGATTGACGATCAGTGTTTTGGCTGCCTCGCTCTCGCCACCGGCATAGGTAACGGGTTTACGCACCGGCTTGGGGCTGCAGATCGCTTTGTCGGTCGAATAGAATTTACCCGAAAAATCAAATTCCTCTTCGGACCACAGCCCTTCGACGACATTCAGCCATTCGCTGGTCCGCGCATAGCGATCGTCATGTTGGTCAAACTGGAGGCCGTAGCGTTTTGCCTCGTCGGCCCACCAGGACGAAACCACATTGAGCGCGAGGCGGCCGCCTGCAATCTGATCGATATTGGCAGCGGCCTTGGCAAAGAGCGCGGGCTGGTGGAAATTGGGGCGGACGGCGACCATTAGCTCGAGCGTCTCGGTGACGGCGGCCACTGCGGCGGCGGTCGACCAGGCATCAAGCGTGGGGGCGCCGACTCCCTTGATGTCGTTCATGTTCAGCTCGGCGATGAGCGAGAGGTCATAACCCCATTGCTCGGACTTGATCGCGAGGTTCTTGGTATAGGCCCAGCTCGCGTCCATCTGCTCGTCGGCAACATTGCGCAGCCATCCACCGAAAACTGGCATCCAGTACCCGTATCTCATGCCCTTGCCTTTTCGATTGCGCGTTCCAGATAGTCGATCAGATTTTCGTGCGGATCCCAGCCGAGGACGTCGAGCGGTTTAGCCACGAAGTTCGATAACGCATTGATATCATAGAAGCGTGGTACGCCATCACGGTCATCAATCATCACTTCGATTCCGCCGACATCAAGCCCCGCCGCGGCGGCGATCCGCTCCGCTGCCTCGATGATGGCGGGTGCCGGGTCAGCCTTGGTCATCACGATCGGCTTGCCATCGGCGACGCAAGCGTCCGCGGGGCAAAGATCAAATTGTCCGCCACCGTCGATATCGAGTGCATAGAGATATTTGCGGTCAAGCGTCTCAATCCGCGTGATCCGGCCATCGCGCGCAGGCACATATTCCTGCACCATCAGCACGCCGTCGATGCTGGTCGGCAGGAACTTGTCGGCAACCGCCAACGCCAGGTCTTCAGGCGTTTCATAGCGCATGATGCCCGCGCCCGATCCGCCGATATTGGCCTTCACCACGATCGGGAAGCGAAGCGCCGTTGCGGCCTTGGGGATATCGATCGCGCGGTGGACCACGCGCGTCGCTGGCACTGCGTAACCGAGTGCCGAAATTACCGCCAATTGCCGCGCCTTGTTGGCATCGACCGCCAGCACATCGGCCCCATTGATGATCCGGGCGCCTTGCCCCGCCCAATGCGCGTAGAGCGCGGGGGTGTAGAAGATCGCATGATCGGCGCTGCGCAGAAAGCTCGACATGGCGAGGCGGCTCAGCACGACCCGCGCGGGCGGTGGCGATCCGGCGGGGTCAAAGCTATGCCCCTCAATCCCCAATTTCACATAGTCGATCCCGCGCCGGTCTAGCGCGGCGAATAGGGGCTCGAACCATAAAGGATGTTCATAGAAGACGGCGAGATCGTGCATGGCTTCCATTCGCTGAGACCGGCCAAGTGTTACACTCTGGTCCATTGTTTGCTCTACAATAGATTGTCACGCCCGCCAGTCCCCGCCCGATGATGAGACGCGGCGGCGACGCCATCGCACATGCCGGATCGTGATCTTTCCAAGCGACGCAACCAAACCAATGGCTTAATGTCACGGGCAGTAAGGGGAGGAAATACTGGAATCGCGATCAACAGCCCCGCTGCAGCGCGCTTCATCGCTTGATCCGGCGCGCGGGTTACGCGCTCTGTCGGCAGAAGAACAGCTTGTGCTGGCCTGTTGCCGGCCCGTCGCTAGGCCCAATCGGCTGCCCGCAATCCAGGCGGCAGCGCGGGCGACGATTGATGCAGAGGTCTTACTGCGGCTTGCCACGACGCACCGCATCGAAGGGCTGGTCGAACTTGGACTGCGGGATGCCGGCGTGGTGTTACCGCCCGCAGCACAAATGACGCTTACCAAACGGGCCGACCGACGCAGAAAACAGCTGATGGCGCTTGCTGGCGAAGAAACGCGCTTGGCCAGCGCCTTTGCCGCCGCCGGGCTTGATTGCCTGTTCCTGAAGGGCGCAACGCTGGCGCTGCGAGCCCATGGCAGCTTGGCATGCAAATCGTCCAAAGACATTGATCTGCTGATCAATCCCGGTGCCATTGATGCTGCCGCGCAGCTGCTCCGCAGCCATGGCTATCGCCTCGCCCAGTTCGGTGGCACGCTGGATGACCGGGCGGCGAAACGCTGGATGGCGGCGACCAAGGAAACATCCTGGATCCACGACGCGCGCCAGATTGAGCTGGAACTGCACATTACCCTTGCCGATGGCCCGAATTTGATGCCCGACATCGGCCTGCGCGCACCGCGCCAGCCGATCGAATTCGTGCCTGGCAAGCCAGTCGAAACGCTGGCTGATGCGGAACTGTTCACCTATCTTTGCGTGCACGGCACCGGCCATGGCTGGGAACGATTGAAATGGCTGGCCGATCTCGCCGCACTGATCGAAGCCGTGCCGATCCCGATCGAGCAGTTGCATCACCGGGCCATCGCCATGGGTGCCGGGCATTGTTCGGGGGTTGCGCTCTATCTGGCCGCAACCTTGCTGGGCACCAAGGTGCCGCCAGCGGTGATCAATGCCGTGTGCCGTGAGCCGTCAGGTCGGCGGCTCATCCGGATGGCGTTGGTCCTGATCCGCGCGGGCGCCGTTCGCCATGAAGAAAAGCGCCGGCCGATCAACACCACTGGCGCCCTGCTCTTCGCCAAATACTGGTTTTTGCCCGGCAATCGCTACCGGACCGCCATGTTGTGGCACGATCTGACCTATCCGCATTCACGCGGCCACCTCGCCCTGCCGAAATGGGCACTGCCCGCCTATACTTTGGCCTGGGCTCCGGCGAGGATCTTGTCACGCCCATGGCGGCGGCCTTAGCCTTCTGGCAACCTGCACCGCCTAGAGAGCCTGGAAGAGCAAAGGGCATTCAATGGCGACGACGGACAAGAAGATACTCGTAACCGGTTCGGCCGGATTCGTGGGCATGCATGTCGCCAAGGCATTGCTTGACCAGGGCCATCAAGTGCTCGGCATCGACAATTTCTCCGACTATTATGACGTGACGCTGAAAGAGCAGCGCAACGCCGTGCTGGCGTCCTATGCAAATTTCCGGGTCGCGCGATTGTCGATCGACGACATGGCAAGCTTCGCCCCGGTGTGGGAGGATTTTGCGCCCGATATCGTCATTCATCTCGCCGCCCAGGCAGGCGTTCGCTATTCGATCGATCATCCCGAAACCTATGTCGCGTCGAATCTGGTCGGCAGCTTCAACGTGCTTGAGCTGGCACGCCGCACCCGACCGGCGCATCTGCTCGCCGCCTCAACCAGCTCGCTCTATGGCGGCAATACGGTGATGCCGTTCCGTGAGACCGATCAATGCGCTACCCCGCTCACCTTCTACGCTGCCACCAAGGGCGCGACCGAGCTGATGGGGCA
Organism: Sphingomonadales bacterium Ga0077557; assembly: GCA_001464615.1. Classification (GTDB taxonomy): domain Bacteria; phylum Pseudomonadota; class Alphaproteobacteria; order Sphingomonadales; family Sphingomonadaceae; genus Sphingomonas. The sequence continues at coordinate 126,390 of LNFI01000007.1, forward strand.
CAGCTATGCGCATTTGTTCGGCGTGCCGATGACGTTCTTCCGCTTCTTCACGGTCTATGGCCCCTGGGGTCGGCCCGACATGGCGCTGTTCAAATTCACCCGGGCGATCATCAAGGGCGAGGCGATCGACGTCTATAATCGCGGCGAGATGGTCCGCGATTTCACTTATGTCGAGGATCTAGCCGAAGCAGTGGTGCGGCTGATGGCGGCCATTCCCGGCAGCGCCCCCGTCTCGCCAACGGACAGCCTGTCTGCCGTCGCCCCGTTTCGCGTGATCAATATCGGGCAAGGCGATCCGGTGAAATTGCTTGATTATATTGCCGCCATCGAGGCCGCAGTGGGGAAGCCAGCGATCATGAATCTATTGCCACTGCAACCTGGCGAAGTTCTGCGGACCGAAGCCTCAACCGATCTGCTGCACGCGTTGATCGGCTATACGCCGTCCACACCCGTGAGCGTCGGCGTACCGCAATTCGTCGCTTGGTACCGCGCGCACTACGGCTGTTAAGAGCCGCCGCCAGGCAACTCCCACCTGGCAAGAAATGTCAGAAAAAGGAAAATGGTGCACCCGGAGCGATTCGAACGCCCGGCCCTCAGATTCGTAGTCTGATGCTCTATCCAGCTGAGCTACGGGTGCACGGAGGCGTGTCCATAGAGGGCAGATTCGGATTACGCAACCCCGTTGCGCACGCTTGTGCAGGCGCATAGAGCAAAGGTCATGAACCGCCCCATTCTTCTGATGTTGCTGCTCGCCCTTTCGGGCTGTGCATCGCCCACCGCCCGTTATCCATCGCTGCTCCCGCGCGCGATCGAGCTGCGGGACGATTCGGAGCCGGTGCGCACGGTTGCTGATGCCGCGCCGGACGCAGCGCTTGATACGAAAATTGCCGAACTGCAGGCCGCACTTGCCGAAAGCAACGCGACCTTTGCTGCTGCCCGCACGCGCGCAGAACCGTTGACCGAAGCGGCGCGCGGTGCCGCGATCGGCAGTGATGCCTGGTTGAACGCTCAAGCAGCATTGTCTGGGCTAGACGGCGCGCGCGGGCAAACGCTGGCAACGCTGTCCGATATCGACCGGCTTTCGATTGACCGCGCGCAGGCGGGGTTGCCGCCCTATCCGAAGCTTACCATGGCACTTGAAGCGGGTAGCGCCCAGGCCGAACGCCAGGCCGCTTCAATCACTGCCCTTCAAAGACAATTGCCCGACCAATAAGTTATTTGAGCAACGGCAGGATTGTCGAATAATCATCGGTCCACGGCGTAAAGCCGTGCCGACGGTCAAGCGGTTGCCATGGTCCGCCCAATGCCTTCAACCGATCAATCGATTCGGGGCTTCGCGACAATGCGACCCAGGCCGACACTGTCTCTCCCTCCTGCAATTTCGCGCCGGGCAGGTAGGTCAGCTTCACCGCCCGCCATTGGCCAGCATCGGCGGCAGCAGCGACGACCGGCTCCAGATCAATGAAACGATTCGAAATATGCACCAGCAGCAAGCCGCCCGGCGCAAGCGCGCGATCATAGCTGGCAAACGCCTCCCGCGTCATCAAATGCATTGGCACTGAATCTGACGAAAAGGCATCAAGCGCGAGCAGATCGAGCGCATGCGGCGTGGCTGCCGCCAGATTGATCCGCGCATCGCCAATGGCAATCTCCGCCCCCGGCAGACAGCGCCGCAGGAAGCTGAACTGGCCGGTGTCGCGCGCGATGCGAACAATGGCCGGGTCAATCTCGTAGAAACGCCACGCCTGCCCGGCATGAGCATAGCAGGCCAATGTCCCCGCCCCCAGGCCAACAACGCCAATCCGCGCCTGTGGCCCGAACAGGCTATCCGCCGCGCGCATCGCCCGGCCAATGCCTGAGCCTGGCACATAATAAGTGGTTGGCGTCCGTTCGCGCGCCGGCGATCCGATCAGCTGCATCCCGTGCACCGTCGTGCCGTGCGATAGCTGGCGAACCTTGGCATCACCGTTGATCGTATAGATGCCGAAATAGCTGCGCGTGCGCGCGTCGCCCTGCCAGCTGATCGTCGCCGCCTGAAAGCCGCCAAAGATCACCAGCGCCCCAGCCAGCACAATCGCAAAGGGCAAGCGGCGACCTAGCGCCACCAGGCCCAGTGCGACGATCGCAGCAAACACCGCGCCGCGTCCCTGCCCCGCCTGAAATGCCATCACATCGCGGGTCGCAAACACGATAAGCAACGCGATCCCCAGCGACACTGCCAGCGTCAGAATCCGTTGCCGCTGTGCATCGCCCTCCCACATCCGCGCAAGCGGCGCGATCAACAGCGCCTGAGGCGCCAGTATGCCGGCCGCCAGGATCAGCAGCGGATATTCCCAGGTCCAGTCGAACAGAACCGGCGCCACCAGTGCGGCAAACACGCCACCAAGCACACCGCCCAGCGACATCATCAGATAGAATCCCGTCAACCGGTCAGGCGCCGGGCGCTTACGATACATCGTCGTGTGTAGCGCGACCGAGATGGTGAACAGCAGGGTCAGCGCAACCCCGGCGTTGAAATAGGGCATGCCCTGAAAGCCGCCAACCATGACGCCGCCGAACAGCAGGATCTGGAGGGGCGCGAACCGGGTGATGAGATCGGCGAGAAAACGGTTCTCGGCAAAAGCTATCGAGAAGCTGAGGAGGTATAGCCCCAGCGGGATCACCCAGAGCATCGGCATCGCAACAATATCGGTGGTGATATAGGTCGTCGTCGCCAGCATCATGCCGGAAGGGACAAAGGCGAGCAGCACCCAGTGACCGATCGTCCGACGATCGGGCGCGGGCGAAGCGGTCGCTGCCACGGCGGTCGCCGACATTCGCGGCAAGGCAAGTCCGCAGCCCGCCACCAACAGGATGACGAGCACATAGCCCGCCGTCCACAGCCCACTCTGCATCTTCAGCACAAGCGCCGGTTCGACCAGCAATGGATAGGCAATCAGCCCACCAAAGCTGCCGAGATTGGAGGCTGCATAGAGCGCATAGGGATCGCGCCCCGGATGGGCGGCGCTGAACCAGCGCTGCAGCAAGGGTGCCTGCGCCGACACCGCAAAGAACAGCGGCCCGATCGACAGACCAAGCAGCCACGGCACCCATAGAGCAGGCTGCGCATCAGCGGGCAAATCCATTGCCATAAGCCCGATCGGCAACCACAGGGCGGCGACTAGAAGCACACCCAAATGCACGACGGCCTGTCCCCGCGGTGCCAGCCGGCCCAGCGCATGGGCATAGCCATACCCCGCCAGCAGCAGCGCCTGATAGACGAGCATCGCCGAGTTCCATACCGCCGGCGCTCCACCCAGACGCGGCAGCGCCATTCGCGCGACCATCGGCTGGACGAGGAACAGCAGGAACGAGCCCGAAAGTATCGCCGCAAAGAACAAAGCGGGCGGCGCCCAGCGCTGGCGGTCAGCAGCGATAATCTGTGATTGGTACATAGTCACCGGCCCCTGCTCGCCCCAAGGAGCGTGCGACCGTCTTCAGCCAATATGGTTAACAAATGGTCGATTCGCTGGGCGATCGATCCGATACACAACGTGGCGCTTGAGCGGGCTGCCGTCAGGCACGCCGGGGTGATCGAAATCCCTGCCCTGCAATTGGAACATGCCAAGGCGCTCCATCAGCCCCCAGCTCGCGGTATTGGCTGGTACCGTCATCGAGAACAATCCCTCGATCGCCAGATTGGCCCAGGTCCAATCGAGACATGCCAGCGCTGCCTCACGCGCATAGCCTTGCCCCCAATAGGCCCGCGCCAACCGCCAGCCAATTTCGAGCCCGCCCTCCAGCGGCGTTCCAACAGGACCGGCATTCAAGCCGCAAAAGCCCAGAAAAGTGGCATCGGCGCGCCGCTCAACTGCCCAAAGGCAATAGCCAAGGTCTGCCTCCATCGCGATCATTCGGTCGATCAGGGCATCGCTTTCTGCCCGCGACTGGAGTGGCCCGAGGAAGCGCCGCACCTCTGCATCTTGACCCATCGCCGCAAACGGCGCGCGATCCCCGTCGCGCCAGGGACGGATGATCAGGCGTTCGGTTTCAATCATGGCCGTACAATCGCAAAAGTGACCATCGGCCGAAGCGGATCACCGACCGGAATCAAGGGATGGTCATAATCGCCATCCGCGAGCCGGTGCATGCCCAGTCGCGCCATCATCCGCTGGCTCTTGATATTGATCGCCGAAGTGATCGCGACGATGCGCGGCGCGTCGAAATGCGCCCAGCCCCAATCTATAGCCGCGATCATCGCCTCCAGCGCATAGCCCTGCCGCCAATGGGGCCGGTCAATGATCCAACCAGCCTCTATCTCACCCGCGATCGGGTTATGCGCATCCCCGCGCTTCAAGCCACAAAAGCCAAGCATGGCGTCATCTGAACGACGCTCGACCACCCAAAAGCCGAGCCCTTCGTACCGATAGCCATCATGCTTGGCGATCACCGCATCGCTCGCCGCTTCGTCCTTCACCGGGCCGAGCTCTGCCATCACCGCCGGATCAGCCCACATCGCGTGGAGCGCTGCCCGGTCGCGCGGCTCGGGCAAGCGGAGGATCAGCCGCTCAGTCGTAATCACTGCGCCGTGCCCGGATCAGCCGCCCATCAGGCGCGCCGCGTGGAGCGCGTGATAGGTCAACACCCCCGAAACCCCTGCCCGCTTAAACGCCATCAGCGTTTCCAGCACCATCGGGTCGCGCTCCGCCGCGCCTGCAGCGACCGCAGCCTCGATCATCGCATATTCACCCGACACTTGGTAAGCAAATACAGGGACTACGAACGCCGCCTTCACGCGCACGATGATGTCGAGATAGGGCAGACCCGGCTTGACCATCACGCTGTCCGCGCCTTCATCAAGGTCAAGCTGCACCTCGCGCAGCGCCTCTTCGGCATTGGCGGGGTCCATCTGATAGGTTTTCTTGTCGCCCTTCAGCAGCCCGCGCGATCCCACCGCATCACGGAACGGCCCGTAAAAGGCGCTCGCATATTTGGCGGCATAGGACATGATCTGGACGTTGACATGCCCCTCCTCCTCCAGCGCGTCACGGATCAGGCCGATGCGCCCGTCCATCATGTCAGACGGCGCAATGATATCGGCCCCCGCCGCCGCCTGGTTGAGCGCCTGCGCGACCAGCACCTCTGCGGTGTCGTCGTTCAGCACATAGCCCTGGCTATCGACCAACCCGTCATGGCCATGCGCGGTGTACGGATCGAGCGCGACATCGGTCAGCACGCCGATATCGGGCACCGCGTCCTTGATCGCGCCGATCGCGCGGCACATCAGATTATCGGGGTTGAGTGCCTCACGTCCATCCTCAGTTCGCAGTTCGCGCGGCGTGTTGGGGAAGAGTGCGATGCAGGCGATGCCGGCGGCCTGCGCTTCCTTGGCCCGCGCGACGATGCCGTCGACCGACCAGCGCGACACGCCGGGCAGGCTGACAATCGGCTCCTCCACCCCTTCCCCATCCGCGATGAACAGCGGCCAGATCAGATCGGCGGGGGTCAGCACCGTCTCGGCATGGAGACGGCGGCTCCACGGGGCAGAACGAGTGCGACGAAGGCGAAGCGCGGGATAATGGCTCATGGCGCGGTTTGTGGGCGATCAAACGTCGCTCGGCAAGAGGCCAATCATGCTCGCTGGCTGCTAGCCCGCCGGGTGCAACGTCGCTGCCGGTTCGCCCACCGCTTGCGCGTGCGCCTGCGCTGCATGATGCGGGGGCGGCACCACCAGCCTGCCCTTGCGCCATGTCCCATAGCGATAGAATAGCGCTGCCATCGCAAAGGTCGCGATCGAGCCGAGCGGGAAGGACAGCCACAGCGCATCGACGCCCAGCATCGGCTTCAGCGCCGTCGCAAAGCCGATCCGCACCGGGAACATCGCCACGAACAGGATGATCAGCGGCCCCAGCACCGCGCCGTTCGCGCGCACCACGCCAAAAAACACCATCGTCATCCCGAACAGCACGAAATTCCACGTCGCCAGCAACTGGATATGCTGCGCAATCGGCAGCGCGGGGCTCTCGCCGCCCAGGAACAGCGCCATCACCGGTCGGTCAAACGCCAGCAGCGCCACGACCATCGACGCAGTGATCGCGGTTGAGAACAACAGCCCCCAGCGCGTCGTCGATTCGACACGGTCCCATTTGTCTGCGCCGATATTCTGCGCCGCCATCGCACTCACCGCCGCGCCCACCGCCATGGCAGGCATCTGCACATAAGCCCAGAGCTGCAGCGTCACGCCAAATGCCGCCGTGGTATCCACGCCTTCCCGATTGACCAGCCCCAACATCGTGAGCCCGGCGAGCGCGATGACGATCATTTGCGCGCCGATCGGCACGCCCTTGGTGACGATCGCCCAGACCACCTCACGGCTCGGGAAAAGATAGCTAAGTTCCGGCCCGCGCAGCCGCAGCGTAAGGTCCTTCCAATAGATATAGCCAACCAGCCCCACCACTGCGACGACATTGGCGATCAGCGTCGCGGTCGCCGATCCGGCAATCCCCATTTGCGGAAACGGCCCTAACCCGGCGATCAGCAGCGGGTTGAGGATCACGTCGAGCACCGATGCCAGCATCCCGAACCATAACGGCGTCATCGCATCGCCGGTGCCGCGCAGCCCCATCATCATCAGCACCATCAGCATCGACGACGGCAGCGACAGGAAGATGATCCTTAGATAAGTCAGCGCCAGCGGCATCGCCTCCCCGGGCGTCGCCAGCAAATGGAGGATCTGCGGTGCGAAGATCCAGCCGAGCCCGGCCACCACAATTGACGACCAGAAAATCAGCCCGACTGCCGATCCGAACGCGCGCCGCGCGCCATCGATATCGCGGCGGCCAAAACTCTGCCCGACCAGGATCGTCGCGGCCATGCCGAAGCCGAACACCGCAGCGAACATCAGGAACATGATGTTGTTGGCATTGGACGTCGCCGCGAGCGCACTTTCGCCCAGATACCGCCCGACCCAGACCGCGTTGATTGATCCGTTCAGCGATTGCAGGATGTTCGACGCCAGCGTCGGCAGCGCGAACACGAGCAATGTCTTGCCGATCGGTCCAGTGGTGAGATCGCGTTGGCCTGGGCGGGCGGGAGGTTTAGCCATTCTTATCCCAACCGCGCCAAAGCCGCCGTCAACCGCTCGGCCTCAGCAGACTTCTCGGCATGGTCAGCCCGCGCCTTCTCGATCGCCTCGGGCTTGGCGCGTTCAACGAAACTGGGGTTGTTAAGGCGGGCGGCGAGGGAGTCGCGTTCCTTTTCGGCAGCAGCGATGCCCTTGGTCAGCCGCGCGCGTTCGGCGTCGAGATCGATCACGCCTTCGAGTGGGAGGACGAACGTCGCTTCATCGACAACAATTTGCGCCGCACCGCCAGCGGGCGCTTGACCCATCACGCTATCGACTCGCGCCAAGCGCGCCAATGCCGCCCCCTGCTTCTCAAGCCGTGCCTGCGTATCTGAAGACGCATCGCGAACATGCATCGCCATCCGCGTGCCCGGCGCGATCGTCAGCTCATTGCGCGCGGCCCGAATTTCGCTCACCAGCTTGATCAGCCAGTCGATCTCCTTGCTCGCCTCGGCATCGATCGCGCTCGCATCGACCACCGGCCACTGCGCCACAATCAGCTCGCCATCGCGGGCGCCCATTTTTGACCACAGCTCTTCGGTGATGAAGGGCATGAACGGGTGGAGCACGACCAAAATCTGGTCGAGCACCCAGCCCGCGACCGCGCGCGTCTCGTCGGCGTGGCTAAGCCCCTCCCCTTCAGGGGAGGGGTTGGGGTGGGGGCTATCCTCAGCCCCGTCGGTCTCGGTGAGACTGACAGCCCCCACCCCCTGCCCCTCCCCTGAAGGGGAAGGGTTAGGAGTCAAAATCGGCTTGATCAGCTCCAGATACCAGTCGCAAAACTGGCTCCAGACGAACTGATAGATCGCATTCGCCGCGCCATCAAAGCGCAGGTCCGCCAGCGCCGCATCCACCGCCTGCACCGCGCGAATCGTCTCGCCGATGATCCATTTGTTGACCGCCAGCGTCGCCGCCGGCGCGTCTGGCGAGGTGCTGGCCACAATCCCGTTGCCCTGCGCGAACCGCGCCGCGTTCCAAAGCTTGGTGGCGAAGTTGCGGTATCCCTCGACGCGCTTCTCATCCATCTTGATGTCGCGGCCCTGGCTTTCCATCGCCGCCATGAAGAAACGCAACGCGTCCGCGCCATATTTGTCGATCAGGCCGAGCGGATCGACGGTATTGCCCTTGGACTTGGACATTTTCTGCCCGTCGGCGGCACGCACCAGCCCGTGGAGGTAGAGTTTGCGGAACGGCACATCGCCCATGAAGTGCATCCCCTGCATCATCATCCGCGCATCCCAGAAGAATAGGATGTCAAAGCCGGAGATGAGAACATCGTTCGGGTAGCGGCCGCCCAGCGTCAAATCCCCCCCGGCACGGGGGGGGGAACCGCCCGAAGGACGGTGGGGGGGGCTCTCCACAAGCGACCCCGCCTGCGGCCCGCCCCCTCCACCATCCGGCTGCTTTTCAGGCCACCCCATCGTCGCGAACGGCCAGAGTGCGGAGGAGAACCAGGTATCGAGGACATCGGAATCGCGATAAAGATGAATAAATCCATCATTAATCGTGTCATTTCGTTCAAGTTGTTGGTTATGAAAGACAAACAATTCTTCAGAAACGTCATAGTAGGAGGCGGCAAGAGCTCTTGCGTCGGATTCGTTCTCAGCGACAAATTCGCGCCAAATTCCATCGGGGCGACTATCTAAACCAAGGCCCCCTTCTTTCAACGCATAGGTACCCGGTGGCAGCCTACGATCGACAGATTTCGCCTTACCAAACCAAGCCGGAATCCGGTGCCCCCACCACAGCTGCCTCGACACGCACCAGGGCTGAATATTCTCCATCCAGTTGAAGAACGTCTTCTCCCACGTCTTGGGCACGATATCGATCGCGCCTGATTTCACCGCCTCAATCGGTGCCTTCGCCAGCGTCGCGGCGTCGACATACCATTGGTCGGTCAGCCACGGTTCGATCACCACGTTCGAGCGATCCCCAAACGGCGTCTGGATCGTGCGGGGTTCGGCGTCGTGCTCTGCGCCTTCCTTGTCGATATGGGGGACGAGGAAGCCATGCCCCTTCATCCACGCGACCGCCATTTCGCGTGCGCCGGGGACGCCATCTTTCTTGAAGCGGTGCAGGCCGATGAATTGCTCGGGAATGCACCCATCCACCGTCTGCACCACATTCGCCTTGGCATCGAACATGTTGAGCATCTGCCCCGGCGCGATCCCTGCACGCTTGCCGACCTCGAAATCGTTGAAGTCATGCCCCGGCGTGATCTTCACCACGCCCGACCCAAGCGCCGGATCGGCATGGTCGTCCGCGACAATTCGCAGCGGCCGCCCGGTAATCGGCTGGATCACATATTGCCCGATCACCGACTGATACCGCTCATCGGCCGCATTCACCGCCACCGCCATGTCGGCCAGCATCGTCTCGGGCCGCGTCGTCGCGACCACCAGATGACCGGTGCCGTCGGGCAAGGTCACGCCATCCGCAAGCGGATAGCGGAAGTGCCAGAATTGGCCCTTCACCTCATGCGTCTCGACCTCAAGATCGCTGATTGCGGTGCCGAGGCCGGGGTCCCAGTTGACCAGCCTTTTGTCGCGGTAGAGCAGGCCCTGATTGTACAGGTCCACGAACACCTTGATGACGGCCTTGGAAAAGCCCTCGTCCATCGTGAAGCGCTCGTTGGCCCAATCCATCGAGCAGCCCAGCCGACGCAGCTGCTGCGTAATCTCGCCACCGCTTTCGCGCTTCCAGTCCCAGACTTTTTCGACGAACGCCTCGCGCGAATAATTGGTGCGCTTGTCCTGTTTGGCGGCGAGCTGCCGCTCGACCACCATCTGCGTCGCGATGCCGGCGTGATCGGTGCCGACTACCCACAGCGCATCCTTGCCCTGCAACCGGGCGTGGCGCGTAAGGATATCCTGCAAGGTGTTGTCGAGCGCATGGCCGATATGCAGCGAGCCCGTCACATTGGGCGGCGGGTTGACGATCGTCCAAGGCTCAGCACCGGGGCGGTCGGGATGGAACAGGCCGTTCTCCTCCCAATGCGCGTACCAGCGTTGCTCGATTTCGGCGGGGTCGAATGTCTTGGGAAGCTCGCTCATGCCCCTGCCCTTAACTGGCAGTGGCGCGCTTCGCTAGCCTGATGCTGCGCTGCGTCAGACGGGAGCGCTCAGCGGCCCCGGGTAATGCGCGCGATTTCGCGGGCGACCATCTCTTCAACCATGCCGGGCAGCTTGGCATCGAGCCATTCCCGCAGCATCGGCCGCAACATTTCGCGGACAAGGCCTTCCAGCGTTTCAGGGGCCGGGGCTTCGGGTGCGGCAGCCGCAACAGGCTTTACGACCAAACGCGACAGCGTATCCAGCGATCCACGGCTTGCCTGGGCCGCACTTTCAGACAGAATCGAATCGGTCGACAAGGCAGCCTCCACGCGTTCGATCAACGTAGCGTCATCCTCAGCATCATCGGTCACCGGATTGCTGAGTTCCAGAATGTCCGCAGGATCGGCCATCCGGGCCCGCGACGACAGCGGCGATGCAACCGCTGGCGCGGGCGGCGGCGGGTTGCGGGGCGCACGACGCGATCGCACGGCGCCGCCATTGTCGCCATCTTCCGCAATGATCCGCTTGATGGAGGAAAGAATGTCTTCCATCGACGGTTCGGCGCTAATGTCCCCCATGATTGCCGTCCCTTGCCTCAGTAATCGCCGTTAACGATCCTTTGGAGCCGTACCTGCGGGATTAGGGGTGGCACTGTCAACCGTGGGCGCGACAATTGCGGTTTGTGCGGGGGTCTTCGCCGTGCTGGTCGAGACAGCTTCTGCCGGGCGACCATATGTCCAGTCCAACAAGCTATTATGGACGCGATCGTAATTGGCGACCGGGTCATAAAGCGGGCCTGCATCAAGCCCCAGATCCTTCGCCTCTGCATGCCCCGTCGCGGCGAGCAGCGCGAACCCAGCAACATAGGCATCGCGCTGCGCCGTCACCAAGGTGACGCGCGAATTGAGCAATTCCTGTTCGGCGTTCAGAATTTCCAGGATCGTGCGGTTGCCGACGCTGTTTTCCGCCTTCACGCCTTCCAGCGCGAGCTTATTGGCCTCTACTGCGATCTCGGCTGACTTGATGACTTCAAGCGAGGATTGCCAAACGGCAAAGGCCGATCGAACCTGCGCAACAACGCCGCGCTCTGCTTCGGTGAGCTGTTCAAGCGCTTGGCTGCGCCGCGCCTGTGCCTGACGGACGCGCGCAGCCGGGCCGCCGCCCTGATAAAGCGGCAATGTCATCCGCAGGCCAAGCTGAGCCGTGCGGTCAAACTGCGGGAATGAAACCCCTGAGATGCCGGCACCAAGCGTACCTAGAAAATTGGTATATGTCCCTTGGACAAAGGCATCCACGCGCGGCAGCCGTTCAGATTTGGCAACACGAATATCATATTTGGTCGCATCGCGGGCTTTCTTGGCGGCGAGCAACGTCGGGTTGTCAGCCAGCGCGATTTCAACCGCCATATCGGGATCGCTCGGTAAACTGGGCAAGGGCGGCGGCGTCTGAAGCGTTCCGGGGGGCGATCCGACCAAACGAATGTAGGATTCACGACTGGAGATCAGCCGCGCCTCGGCACTTTGCAGCTGGCTGCGCGCCAGCGCCAGTCGGGCGTCCGACTGGGCGACATCGGTGCGGGTCAGGTCGCCGACCTGGAAGCGGTCCTTGGACGCCTGCAAATTGACTTCGAGGACACTGGCATTTTGCTGGTTGAGCCGTACGACGGATTCGTCGCGGATCACATCCATATAGGCGCCAACCACGCTGGTGAAGAGATCAGCTTCGGTCCCCCTGAGCGACGCCCGTCCCCCTTCCACCCGGGTATTGGCCGCCGCAATAGCATTCTTGATCGCTCCACCGGCATAAACCGGGACGGTGAAGCTGCCCTGCGTGTTGGTCAATCTCGACGGCGCGGTAAAGCTGGAGACGGACGTAACGAAGTTTTCGCTGTAAGTGCTTTGGAGCTGCACAGCCGGCAAACCGGGGGCACGTGCAAGCGGTACATTTTCGTCGAGCGCCCGAACATTGTCACGCTGCGCGGCAAGGGTCGGGTTCGTCTTATATGCCTCAACAAGCGCCTCTCGCAGCGTTTCAGCAGACGCTGGCATCGCCAGCGCAATCAGCGCCACCCCCGCCAAAATCCGAGACTTGACCATAGAAACAGAAGGCAGAGAGACCATAACGAGAGGCTTCCTCAAAAAACAAAATCCTGGGGAACGGCGAAGCCTGGCAAGGCGACGCAATCAATATCCGCGAAATCAATGAGCCCAAAGCCTCCAGCGCTGCGCTGGCCCATGGCAAGCCTAGTCACACCGCGATCGACAATGCCGCTCACCGCGCGCCCACCAATTGCCAATTGATCGATCAACGTCTGCGGCAATTTGGGCACTGCGCCATCAACAACCAGCACATCATAAGGAGCGCCATCGGCATAACCACGCTCAAGTGGCCCGTCGATGAGCTGAACGCGGGCATTGCCTTCCAAAGCCCGTCGCGCAATCGCCATCAATGCCGGATCGCATTCAACTGCGACGACGAAGGCCGCGATTTCAGCGAGCACAGCGGCTGTATAACCGCCTGCTGCGCCGATCAGCAGCACCCGATCGCTCGGGCTAACCGCTGCTTCATTCAGCAATCGCCCCGTTGCGATCAGCACATTCGCCGCGCGGCCAGCGCCGAGTGGCAGCGCGGTATCACGATAGGCCAGGCCCGCAATTGTTTCCGGTAGGTAGGATTCGCGCGGTACCCGGCCCATCGCCGCCACCAGCCGCGCATCGCTGACCGAATTGGTGCGAAGCTGGTTCGACACCATTGCCTGGCGCATCGCCGCAAACTGGCCCTGATCAGCTATCGTCACCACACAACCCCCTTGGCACAACCGTTTTATATATGCAACACACCTTCGCCGCTGACCGGCTTGTATATCGGGCGAGCGCTACCGCCAAGCCGGAGTGGAATTTTACTCGAACACGGTTGGCCGCCCCTAATCATTGGCCCTTAATCATTGGCACAGAAGCAACCTTGTCGGCGCGATGACGGCGACCCAGAAAAAAAAAGGCCCCGCGCATAGACTGCGATTTTTGAACGTTTCGGATCAGACACAAAAGTGCCAATGCCTATTCTGGCCAAATTTGTCTATGATTTTACAGTGTTTTTGTGGGAAGATTTGCAATTGGATTCCCCCGAACATTGCTCACTTTGGTCGCCTGATTGTCTGAAATGCCGGACGATCGGCAGCCACAGAACTGCCGAACAAAGCATGATCATTGGCCTTGCGGGGGTTGGCGCGAAAACCCGATGTTGACGGCGTCGCAAAAACCCAGCAAACGCGCCGCCTTGGCCCGATGGCGGAGTGGTGACGCAGAGGACTGCAAATCCTTGCACCCGGGTTCGATTCCCGGTCGGGCCTCCATCCTTTTTGTTATCCGTCGTGACTGGCGCTCGCGCAAACTGGCTGCGCGGCAGCCATACAGCGCCAACTGGCGAGGATTGGCCAGCAGCGCAAAGCCGATACCTGCTAAGTAAGAATCAGGCCTGCGCGAGATCCCCGTGCCGCGCCATATTTTCCGACATCGGCTCACGCCGGCGCGTTGTCGCACGACGTGCATCCTGTGCGATTGCGCGGCGGTAGGAACTGGGATCAGTGCCATAGCCATCGCGGAAGGCCCGGCTAAAATGGCTCCGGCTGGAAAAGCCGATATGCGCCGCGATGACCTTGACTGGCATATTGGTGGATCGCAGTAGCTCGGCTGCATGGTGCAACCGCGTCTTTGCGACAAACTCCATCGGGCTCATTGCAAAGGCGTGCGAAAACTCCCGCGCAAACGCCGATCGGCTCATCCCGGCGGTTGACGCCAAGGCTGCAACACTATGCCGCGATGCTGGCTTATCGAGAACCGCCGTCACTGCCTTACCCAACCTGGGGTCACGTAACGTGCTTAGGAGGCTTGTTTCGTGGTCACTGCGGCTGAAATGCTTGCGGAGAAGCAACAAAAGACAGGCTTTCATCAACGCACCGGTCAGCGCGCGCGAGCCAAGATCGGGCTGCGCCAATTCCGCCGCCATCAGCCCATAGCTTGCATTGACGATAGGCTCCGCCGCCAAATCTTCAACGATTGGCTTGCGAACTGTATCAAGTAAACCAAATGAACCAGAAATATTGGCGGTGATGAGCCCGCAAATAAAGCGCAAATCACCGTCACCGCCGCCAGTAGCGTCAAATCTTACCATGCCGTTATTTGACTGCGAACAATGATCCATCGCGACCAATTGCCGACCGGGGCAATCATCCGCACCAATAGTTTGAGCCATATGTGGCGGCACCAAGACAACGCTACCAGGCCCACAAATAATGGATGGTTGCCCGGGCACCATCAGATGCATCGTTCCTGATAGGATGTAATGAACTTCTATTTCATCACCGGGGCGTGCAACGAGTTGAATGCCACGATCAACTTCGCAAATCGCAAAAGCATCGACGGCAACATCCAATGTCATCAACAACCGATCGAGCATTCGTTCGGCCATGATATTACTCCTTACACAAATCTTTCTAGACGATGACACATAGACACAAGTCTGCTGTCACCGAAACTAGGTGCTCCCACGGAAGCACTATCGCAAGACGATAAGGCACCTAAGCCGCAGTTTGCAGCAATAATGCAATAATTTCGGCAATTAGCGGATAGCGCCGCCACCCTGGGCACCGCGCGCTAACAAGCGACCGATGGCATCAAACAGGGAGTCCATCGCCACCGGCTTGAACAGCACTTCATCGGCGCCGTCGCGCAGGCAACGGTCGCGCAGATCGACTGCCGTGTCGGCTGTGACGACAATCACGGGCAAGCCCGCTTTGGCGTCAGTACGGGCCCGAATATGGCGAATCGCCGTCATTCCATCCATGCCGGGCATGCGCAAATCCATCAGCACAATGTCATAATCATTCGCATCGATCAGTTGCAGACCTTCTTCAGCGCTGGGCGCGCCCGTCATCGTCGCCCCCGCCACATCGAGCATGTCTTTGACAACGCGCCGGTTCATCGGATCGTCTTCGACGAACAGCACGTTCACGACCGCGCGCTCGCGGCAAAACCATCAATTTTGAGAGTATCGATCATGTCAGATGCCATATCGCGTCAAGCCGAACGCGATACAAGGCATTGCGTAACGGCAGCGTCAGAACCCTCATCAAACACATATTGTCCGGGCAATTGTCCAGATAATTGTCCAGACTGGGGATAGAGCAGCTCCACCAGCGCATCGCCGCCAATCGGCTTGGCGATAACCAAGGCGAGCCCGGTCGATTCGAGCCGCGCTCGTTCGGCGTCATCGGGCGATGGCCAAAGCAATGCGGCTTGCGTGCCCTTCACCAGGGCCACTGCAGCGACCAAGCGCAATGCCCGATCCATATCCGGTTCAGCGCGGATTGTCGCATCGTCGATCAAGACCTGTTTCGGTGCCTGGGTCGAAATCAACCTTACCGCCTCGTCCGCCGATGCAGCAAACGCCACCTCGCCCGCGCACGGGGCCAGCAAGGCGCGCAACATGCTGCGCGAAATCGGGTTGCGATCGACAATCAGCAATGCCGGCCCAGGCATTTCGCCACCATCGTCAGCTGTCACTTCGGCGAGGATGAGCGGCAGCGATACGGCGAAGGTAGACCCCTCACCCGCGACGCTCGTAACCTGCACCTCTCCATCCATTGCCCGCGCAAGATTGCGACAAATTGACAGGCCAAGCCCGGTCCCACCAAATTTGCGCGTGGTGCCAGCATCGACCTGACGGAACGATTCAAAAATCACGTCGAGCTTGTCGGCCGGGATACCAATACCGGTATCGCTGACGGCAATGGAGATTCGGCCATCCTCGGTCGTCTCGGCGCGCAATGTGACGGATCCTTCGCTGGTGAATTTCAGCGCATTCGACAGCAGATTGAAAACAATCTGGCGTACCCGCGCGGCATCCCCAACTATCATCGCTGGACAGCGATCGAGTTCGACCATGAAGGCGATCCCGCGCGCGCGCGCCTGTTCTTCCCACAAGCGCGATACTTCCCGCAACGTGACGCGCAGGTCCATCGGCACCGCCTCTAGCGTCAGATTGCCCGTTTCCATCTTGGCGACGTCAAGAATATCGTCGACCAGCGCCCGCATCGTCAGCCCTGCGCCCTGCACGACGCTCAACCGATCGCGGGTAGCCGGTGCCAGTTCCTGATCGGCCAGCATCACCTGAGTCATCCCCAGAATGCCATTGAGCGGGGTGCGAATTTCATGGCTTGTGGTCGCCAGAAATTCGGTTTTGGCAGCCAGCGCCTTTTCAAGCGCGACATTGCTGGCACCGAGATCGACGTTGGCGGCCCGCACCTCGTTACGGCTACGTCTAATGGTCACCAACCCAAAGATCAGCATCGCCACGCCAACCGAAGACGCCAGCACGATGCCGATAAAGACAATCCGCTGCTGGCGCGCCCGCGCTTTTTCGAAAGCGACGCTTTGCATCGCTTCGCTTGCCTTTAGCATCGCAATCTTTGCGTCTTTGTTCGCATCGTCAAATCGCGCGGCCATCAATGCCGTGTTGGTCGACGCAGCGAGTTTGGCGGTTTGGTCATCGAGCCGCTTCAGCGCTTCGAGATGAACCAGGGCCAAGGCGGCACGCCCCATTTTGCTATAGGTGAGATACGCCGTTTCATGGGCATCGCGAAAAGAAAGACTGGTTTCCGCGAGGTTTACGCCAGTAAAAGTATGCGAGACGAGATCAGCGGCCTTGCCCAATTGCCCGCGCTGTAATGCCGCCTGGGCTGCAATCGCCAACATTTGATCAAGCCTGGCCTTGCCCTCCCCCTTTGACGTCAGCCGCAGGCCAAGCGCGATGGTTTTATCAGCCTCATCGAGTTGATTGGCCTTTAGCTGGGTACGCGCGATGTTGCGGAGAAAGAAGGTTTGCTGCGCAACGCTTTTCAGCTTGCGAACGATGGCAAGCCCGCGACGATATTCAGCGATCGCCTCGGCATAGCGACCATTTTGCACGAGATAATTGCCGCGATTGTTGAAGTTCGACACTTCAAGCCCGGCATCGCCCTTGTAGATTTCCGCTGATTGGGAATCATATTTCATTGCCGTTTCGAAATCGTCAGCCTCGCGATAGAGCGAAGCGATCTGCTGCAAGGCAATCGCCTGACTGCGCGTTTCGCCGAGCTCGCGGAAGATATTGTGGGCGGTTTGGTAGTCAGCCAGCGCCCCGGACACATTGGCCTGCAGCGTCCGCAAGCCACCACGCGCCAGCATCAGGTCTCCGCGCAATTTTATCTGCTTGGGAATCTTCGATAAAACGACCAGGCCCCGTTCGATAACGACCGCAGCATGATCTGATTCGTTTAGACGAAGCGAGGCTTCACCTTGGAGCCAGTCCGTTTCCGCCAGCATCACAGCGGTCGACTCATTTACCGGAAGCTTCTTTATCTGCTCTTCGGCCTCTTTAGACAAAGACGCAGCCTTTGCGGGATCAGTCCGCATCGCTTCCTTGGCTTGGTCAATCAGGGTTTCATAGCTGTGCGCCGACGCTGCCCCTGACGCGGTTTCCTCGGCCTGCAAGGGAGCAATAGCAAGCACGCCCAAAAGCGCGATTACCCAGCAAAAGATGGGTCTAGGGTGCTTAGACGGGCGCATTGAGATGGACAGTTTGCATGTCACCGTTATCCCCGCGAGCGGTTAACTCCAACCTAACATGCGCGCCAATCAGGCACTCTTCCAAAAACTCGCCGGGCGGAAGAAGGAAGCACGCGGATCTGCTGCCGCAATCAAGTGCCGCTCCTCTTCCAGAAACTGCTGAAAGGCATCGATGGAGATTGGCCGGCTGATCAAAAAGCCCTGGACCATATCGCACCCCATCACGCTCAGCAGGGCCATCGCCGCCTGGGTTTCAACGCCCTCTGCAGTTACCTCCATGTCCAGCGCATGCGCCAGATCAATGGTCGATCGCACGATCAGGGGATCGCGGTTGCTGCTCGTCAACTGGGTGACGAACAGCTTGTCGATCTTCAGTTCTTTGGCGGGCAGCTGCTTGAGATAGGCGAGCGAGGAGAGCCCTGCGCCATAATCGTCAATCGCCAACGTGATGCCGGTTTCGGCAAATACCTGAAGATGGGCAATAGCGGTCTCAGGATCCCGAATCACCGATGTCTCGGTAATTTCGAAGCCGATACGCGCGCCGCCCGACTGCACCATCTGGCAGGCGCGCGCCACAAAGGTGGAATCGCAGAGCAGCTGGCCGGAGATATTGATAAAGAGCAACAGATCATGCCCGGCGGCGGCCAGCATCTTTTGATCCGCAATGACTTGATCAAGCGTCCAAAGCGTCAACGGGCCGATCGCGTTGGATTCCTCCGCCGCTGGGATGAAGTCCCCGGGCAAAATCAAACCGCGCACGGGATGCTGCCAGCGCACCAGCGCTTCGGCGCTGGATATCTCCTGCCGACGCAAATGGACCTTGGGCTGATATTGCAGGAACATCTCACCGCGATCGACGGCTTGTTTGAGGTCGCGAACCAGGCTGACACGATCAAAGGCAGGGGTCCCAAGCGAGAGATCGCGGATCGTCATTCGGTTATCATGACGCGCCTCAGCCAGCGCCTGTTCGGCCTCTTCGACCAGCCGAACATCTTCAGCCGTTGCAATCGGTGCTGCGGCACCACCAAGGACCAGTTCAATTCGGTGCGGTTCACCGTCCAGATCAATGGCTTCGGCAAAGACGTGCTGCAATCGATCAAAAGCGTCCTGGACATCCTGAATATCGTCGCCGCCAAAGCCAAATTCCAGCGTGGTTCTGCCAATTACCGCCAGGCGCGCGTCAGGCAGATGTTCAGAAACCCGATCGGCAACATCCATGATCAGGCAATCCGCACGCGGCGCACCAAGATGCCGCCGCAAGGGCACGAAGTTCATGATTTCTGCAAAACACAGGAACCGCCAAGGGGCGATCATCGGTAAAGCGTCCGACAAATCGGCAGCCAAGTCGTCCAGGGCAGGCGGCAAGCTTTTGACAATGAACGGCATATCGAGCTGCAGCCCAATATCGCCCGACGCAGCGAGCCCAGACGCGGAGGCGGACGCAAAAAGCGATCGTCGCGTGAGGCGGTCATCCATGTGACCGAGGCCATGATCAGCTGCACGCATCATTCACCTTGGGTTGTACGGCTCAGCCTTGAAAGAAAGGTTAAGCGCCGCTTTCGGGCGCCAAAGCCGTTCAGCGATCTCCGCGCTTTGGCACCGTCACATTGCATCATGGTAAAAAAAGTTTTAATAAAACAGCGCGTTCGTCATGAACGTAGTCTGGGAGACAAATGATGTTGGATCTTTTTGTATCGCTGTTCCACCAGGAAGAAATGCGTCCCTGGTAAACGCATAATCGGTCCGATTCCCTCATAATCTACTGATATTTCAGTGAAATTTGTTGGAATCGGGCCGATGACACCCGCCCAACAATTGGCAAGCGTTCAATTGTCGCGCTGGTGTACCAAATTGAAACGGTTTCCCGAATCGGGACATATTGCGATTCGTAAACTGCGTGTTTTACGCAGAAATCCCTCATTCAGCGGTTAGCGAAGCGCCTCAATCAGCCGCTCCATAAAGCCAGCGCCGCGCTCCCATTGAGCGATTTCCAGAAATTCATCAGGTTGATGTGCCTGCTCGATCGAGCCGGGCCCACAGATAATCGTCGAAAATCCCGCCTCCTGAAACTGCCCTGCTTCCGCCGCATAGGGGACCATCCGGGGCGGGCCATTGTCACCGGCCAAGCGGCGCGCCAAATGTTCGGCGGGGCTATCGGGATCAGGCACTAAACAAGGTGTCTTCGATCGCCGCACCACCGATACGCCTGCGTCCCCAAATTGTGCCTTGATCCTGGCATCCTCGCTTGCAGCCAGGGCGAGAAATGGCGCAACGATCGCCTCCGGATTTTGCCCCGGTGGCGTGCGCAGATCGAACACAAAGCTGCATTTGCCCGCGAGAATGTTGACGGCGGTCCCGCCCTGAATCTGGCCGATCGTGAGCGTGGCGTGTGGCGGCACGAACCCGGATTGTGGATCGCCCTGTCGTTCAAGCTGATCGGCGATATCGGCGAGTTTCTGCATCAATCGCACCGCCACCATATTGGCCGACACACCCAGATGGGTGAGGCTGGAATGCGCTTCATGCCCGGTGACATTGACGATCCAGCTTGAAATGCCCTTATGGCCGGTAACAACCTCCATATTGGTGGGTTCACCGACGATGACCGCCATCGGCGCGGGCAGATTCCGCACGAGTTCGCGGATCATCGACGGGGCGCCGAGACAGCCGACCTCCTCGTCATAGGAAAAAGCGAGGTGAACCGGACGCTCGAGTCGCGCGGCAAGGATATCGGGGGCGGCTGCCAAAGCGAGCGCGAGAAACCCCTTCATGTCGCTGGTGCCGCGCCCATAAAATCGATCGCCACGCTGCGTCAGCGTCCAGGGATCGCTGGTCCAGTCCTGCCCATCGACCGGGACCACATCGGTATGGCCGGAAAGGACGACACCACCCGCGACCATTGGTCCCAGGGTCGCATACAAATTCGCCTTGGTTCCCTCCGCGTTCATCACCCGATGCGACGCGATACCCAGACCGCCCAGCAACGCCTCGACATGGCTGATCAGCGCAAGGTTTGACTCACGCGACGTGGTATCAAAGGCGATGAACTGTTCAAGGATGGCGGTTGCGCGCGTGACGAGGTCAGTGGTCATGCGCCAACCCTAGGCGACTGTGCGGTGCGCGCCAAATTTAGGCCGAAACCGGCTCCCGTCGCACCGCACCAACCGCCGCCTTTGGTTCAGGATTGGAAAACACCATCTCGTCATCCACCGACCCAAAGCGCAGCGCGGTCAAGTCTTTCAGATAATTCTGATGCACTTGCCAGGGTTGCTTGTCGCCCTGTTTGGGGAAACGTTCCATCGCGCGGGTGACATAGCCCGAGGTAAAATCAAGGAACGGCGCTGCCTCCAGATCGCCGGCGATGCGCGGCGTGGCTTGGCGCAGGCCCCGCTTTTTCATCGTATTGAGCAAGCGACAGACATAGGCGCAGGTCAGATCAGCCTTCAGCGTCCAGGAGGCATTGGTATAGCCGAAGGACGAGGCGAGATTGGGCATGTCGCTATACATCATGCCCTTGTAATTGAATGTCTTGGCGAGATCGCGCGGTTGCCCGTCAACGGTGAAGGCGACGTCGCTCAGCAATTGCAGCTCCAGCCCGGTCGCGGTGACGATGATGTCAGCATCCAGCCGCTTGCCCGACGCCAGCGCCACGCCCGCGGTGTCGAAATGCGCGATCGTGTCGGTCACGACCGACGCGCTTCCCGCCTTGATTGCATCGAACAGGTCGGAATCGGGCACCAGGCACAGCCGCTGGTCCCAGACATTGTAGCGGGGTGTGAAATGCGCAGCGATCGTCTCGCTTGGCAAATGTTCACCGAGCATCGTCAGCACGCGCTGTTTGGCCCGGACCGGATGCTTGCGGGCCGCGTTGTAGAAATACATGCCGAACAACACGTTGCGCCAGCGCACCAGCGCATAAGCGAGCTTCGAGGGCAGCAATTTCCGCAGGCGATTGGCCAGCGCATCCTCTGACGGGCGCGAGACGACATATGTGGGCGAGCGTTGCAGCATCGTTACATGGGCGGCGGTCTGCGCCATTTCGGGCACGATCGTGACAGCGGTCGCGCCAGAGCCGATCACGACCACATTCTTGCCGGCATAATCGAGCGTGTCGGGCCAGAATTGCGGGTGGATGATCTGCCCGGCGAAATCCTCTGCGCCCGGAAAATCGGGCATATGGCCCTTGGCATAGTTGTAATAGCCCGAGCACATGAAGAGGAAATTGCAGCTATACTGTACCTCGCGCCCCTCGGTGACGGCGGTCACCGTCCAGCGCGCGTCCTCGGTCGACCAGCTTGCAGCGGAGACGTGGTGGTTGAAGCGGATTTGCTTGTCGATGCCGTATTTGGCGGCGGTGCGCTTGACATAATTCAGGATGTTCGGCCCGTCAGCAATCGCCTTCGCCTCGGTCCACGGCTCGAAAATATAGCCGAGCGTGTACATGTCGGAATCGGAACGGATACCGGGATAGCGAAACAGGTCCCAGGTGCCGCCCATGTCAGCACGGCCTTCAAGGATCATATAGCTGCGGTCTGGGCTTTTGTCCTGCAGATGATAGCCTGCCCCCACCCCGGAAATCCCGGCCCCCACCACGATTACGTCGACATGATCCATTGTGGCACCTCCTGTGCCCATACCTGATATTCGATTTTCCAGCAGGGTGCAAAGGGAAGCGACGTCAAACCTGCCGTTTCCTCGGATATTGTGCTGCCAACCCTGCTATTGCGGCCACAACCCAATGCGGCCGAATTGCGTACTCATCGCATCAAAGCGCGAGACATCGCCCGCTCCCCTGGCAATCATCATCGCTCCTTCTAGCGCGGCGAACAATGCCATCGCGTGGTCCCGCATCACATCGCCATCGGTTGGCGCGCTGGCGGCGCGCCCGAGCATCGTGGCAAGCCAGGTCACATTGAGATCGATGAAGCGGCGTACTTCGGCTTTGACCTCGGGCGGAACAGCATCGGTTTCTGCGGCCAGCATGCCGCACAGGCACATCTTGCCATCCTGCTCCAGCGTTGCCCGAATTGTGGCGACATAGGCAGCAAGCGCCGCGCGCGGATCCGGTCGCTTCTGGTCGATTGCATCAAAGTGCGCGACCAGTCGATCCGTGTAGCGGCGCGCGACCGCCGCCGCTAAATGCCCCTTGGTCGGGAAATGATAATGCACACTGGCGCTCTTGATCCCGACGGCCGAGGCCACGTCACGAAAACTGAGACCGTTATAGCCGACAGCCTGCATGATCTGCTGTGCAGCATCGAGAATAGATGAGGCGGTGGCCGCCGGAGCAATGGTCATTCAGATAATTCTACCTATCGTTAGATAGCCGTTGACGGGCTGGGACATTGAGGCCACAAAGGCCTGCCTATCTATCGATAGGTAACAAGCCCCGTAATTGCAACCAACAGGAGAGCCCATGTTTTTCCATGTCATGGTGGGTGCCACCGATCTTGAAGCCTCAAAGACCTTCTATGATGCAACCCTTGCAACGCTCGATATCCCGAGCAAGGGACAGTTCCGCGCACAACCGCAAGCCTATATGTATGGCGATCCCGCAACTGGCCTGTTCTTCATCACTGACACGATCGACGGCAACCCGGCCACCCATGCCAATGGCGGCACGATCATGTTCAGCGCCAAATCCAAGGATGCCGTTGACGCGTGGTATGCCGCTGGCCTCGCCAATGGCGGCACGGCCGAGGACGCCCCTGCCCCGGCCGGTCTGCCGGGCGCGACCATCGCGCGTTTGCGCGACCCAACGGGCAACAAGATCGGCGTGATCACCTTCGCCTGATCCGCCACCTGGCGACGGTCGCGATCGGCGCGACCGTCGCTTGCGGCAAGCCGGATCTGCGCGCCTTCGAATAGCTGCGCGCGTACCGCATGAGGCCGATGGCTTATTTCAGCCGCAGCGCTGTCGCTATATCGGCCCAACGGACCAATTTGAAATTTTGCGCTTTCGGGGCGTTGTCGCCGTCTTGGGCGATCATCAGGCCGTGTCTGAAATCGCCGCCATAATTGGCAGTCGAAATTTCAATGCCGTCGGTTTCGCTGGTGCCGCCGATCGCGCCATTGGCCGTGATCCGGAAGCGACCGACATAGCGGTAATCGGGCAAGCGCCAGGCCGCATAGGCCGAATCGCCCTGGCTCGACGCGATCAGCCAGCCGCGATTGCGTCCCTTTGCGGCAATCGCTAGCCCCTCGACATCGGCGATCAGCTGCACGCCATCGACGCCGGCGAGCTTGATCGGCGTGATCGGCGCATCGGGCGCGGCACCAAAGCGCCAAATGCCGACATCCTCCTCCGCGACATAGAGCGTCGCGGTACGATCATCAGCCACACAGCCTTCTGATTGGGTGGCGAGCTTCATCGTGCGGACCGGGATGGCCGTTGCGGTGGCACCGGCGGTGTCGATCCGCAATTGGATGATAAGCCCGTCCTTGCCGACGACAAAGGCATAGAGCCTGCGGCCAGCGCGATAGAGGCACAAGCCATAGGGCTCCGCCATCGCGATCGGCACGCGCGCGATTTCGGTCAGCGTCGCGGCTTTGCCATCGAGCGCGAACAGCGCCAGCCGCCCGTCGCCAATGACGTTGCGGTCACTGGCCGCGACCAGGATCGCGCGCTTGCCAGCGATCATGACATTGCTGCGCAGATCGACATTGTTGACTCGCCCGGCGGCGATGGTCGAGCGGAGATGGCCATCAAGGCCATAGACGTTGAGCCCGGCCTTTTTGTCGGTTGCAACGATCAGGCTCTTTACCGAATCGGCCGGGTTGCGCCAGATCGCAGGATCATCGGCGGCATCGTCGATACTGGCAACGGCATCGGTTTCGCGCAGCGCGGGAACCGAGCGGGTGAGGTCAGCGCCGCCTGTCTGCATGGCAGCTGCGGGTCCGGATCCCGCCAGCAGCATCGCCGCCAGCCCCGCCACCAGCATCGCCGCCAGCGGCGTCCATCGCATACCCAGCATCACTTAATTCCCCCGCCCCCATGTCGCCCCCTTGGGTGGCGGTGATGGCAGCGCGATGACAGGCAAAGTGAAATGTTCGATCGAGCGCACCGCGCCGCCCTTCAGCAACAACATGTTACAAATGATTCACCAAACGATCTTCCAGACGTCATTCAAGCGTAACCTGCCGACGCCAAGGGACCGCTGCGGTGCAACAACGGGCACCAGATCAATACAGAATCACACACGATCGTCGGGGGACTAATAATGTCGGGGAATACAGTTGGATCGCCGCTGGTGTCGGCGATTGCTTTGGCGTGGGCATCGGTTTTCCTGCCAGTTGCGGCACAGGCCCAACAAGCAGCTTCGCCCGAAAGCGCTGACGACATCATCGTCAATGGCGAGCGTCCGATTGCTGAATCGGAAGCCAGGGCACTGAAGATCCAGAGAAATTCTGATTCGCTGGTGACCGTGTTGTCGGCAGACTCCGTCGGCCGCCTGCCCGACCAGAACATCGCCCAGGCGGTTGGTCGCCTGCCGGGCGCTGCGGTTGAACGCGATCAGGGCCAGGCGCGCTATATCTCGCTGCGCGGTCAGCCGAATTACTGGACGACGCTGTCATTTGACGGAATCAACGTCGTCAGCCCCGAAGGCCGCGACGCACGCTTCGATTCGATCCCGTCGGCGATCGCATCGCAGGTCATCGTGTCCAAGGCCGTGACGCCGGAAATGCCCGGTGAAACGGTATCGGGTAACGTCAACATCGTTACGCGATCAGCGTTTGATTACGCTGGAGCACATGTGATCGGCAAAGCCGGGTTCGGCGTCGCCCAAGTTGGCAGCCGCAACCAATATGAGGCGTCGCTGGTCGCTTCAGACCGGTTCAAGATCGGCGAAGGCGAGCTGGGCGTGCTGGTATCGGGCAGCTATTTTGAGCGTGGCCAGATCACCGACAATTTCGAAGTCGATTATGAGCGCGTTGCGCAGGATCAGCGCCCCGGCAACCAGTCCCGCTTTTGGGCGCATGAGGCCGAGAACAAGCTATACCGCCTGACCCGCAAAAACTGGTCTCTCACGGGCCGGCTCGACTACAAGCCTGATTCGGACAACACCATTTCGCTGCGGTCGATCTACACGATCTTCACCGACGATGAGGCACGCGACAATTACCGCTTCGATCTCGACGATCGCCAGGGTGATCTGGTCGCCAATACCGCCGCCTGCACGCCGACCTTCAATCCGACGCCAACGACCAGCGGCTATGCCGATATCTGCATTGGCAACACCCCGCAGGTTGGGACCGTCTACGGCGTTGACATTCGCCAGCGCGCGACGCTGCGCGCCTTCCGGCAATCAATCTCCACCAGCACGCTGTCCGGTGATCATGACTTTGCCGATGGCTGGCACCTGATGTGGTTGGGCAACTATACCCAGTCGAGGGACGATCGCTCCGTCGTGGGTGAAGCGGCTTATGATAGCCCGACCACGCGCAACTTGCGCCCGACGATCAGCTATGATTTCAGCAATCCTAATCGTGGGGGCACCCAGCTGTTCACCACGACGCAGCTGACTGGCCCGACCCGCTTTCAGGCTGGTGCGCGGGTGACGGCAATCGACAGCTTCGCCAAGGCTCCGGTTTCCTTCACCGTGCTCGACGCGGTGGACACGACTGACGCCTATACCGGCAAGCTGGTATTGTCGCGGGAAACCACTTTCCTGGGGAGCAACGCGACGTTCAAAGCGGGCTTCCAGTTCGATCAGCGGACCAAGGTCGCGAACGAAAACAACATCGTGCTCAACACGGCAGCACAATTTGCCACAATCGGCCTGCCCGCAAATTATAACCGGTTCTCGCTGGAACAGCCTTTTCTCGGCAAAATCCCATTGGACTATACGTTCCGCTATTTCGATACCAACCAGATGCGCGCGGTCGCTGCCCAGGCCCGTGCCAACTTCACGTTGGCGCCTGTCACGGGGAACAACTATGATGTCCGCGAGCGGGTCTTTGCCGGGTTCCTGATGGGCACGCTGAAATATGACTGGGGTTCGATCCTCGGCGGCGTTCGCATCGAAAACCTGCAGAACCGTGGCATTGCACAGGCAACAATTGGGGCGACCAGCGGCCTGGTCACCGCCGGATCGAGCCAGACGCTGTTTTTGCCCAGCCTGCACATCAACTATAATGTCGATGAAACCAAGAAACTGCGCCTGTCATTCAACTCGGGCGCAGCGCGCGCCGATTATGACCAGCTGCGGCCCAATGTGGTCATCAACGACCCGAACCAGACGATCTCAGGCGGCAACCCTTCCGTGAAGCCCGAACGTGCCTATGGCATCGACGCCTATTTCGAATGGTATCTCCGCCCGCAAGGTTATCTGAGTGTCGGCTTCTTCTACAAGAAGGTGGAAGACGTGCTGTACACCCAGCGGCGGAGCTTTGGTTCCAATGCGCTGGACACCAATGGCATTGATCGGTCGGCCTATCTCTTTTCCGGCATCACCAATGGCGGCGAAGGGCGCTTGTTTGGCGGCGAAGCGGCGGCGCAGCTCCAGCTTGAACCCTGGACCAACGACCTTGGCCTGCCTGACTGGATGGGCGGCTTTGGCGTCACCGCCAACGTCACCGTCAACGACAGCCAGGTCACCAAGCCGGCCACCGGGACCATTCCAGCCCGCCGGGTGCGGTTGCCGGGTACGTCGGACGTGGTCTACAATATCGGCGGCTATTACGAGAAATACGGCCTTTCGTTCCGTCTGCAATATCAGAAGCGCACCAACTGGCTCGATACCATCGCCGATGACCTGACCGATGGCGGCGACACCT
Organism: Sphingomonadales bacterium Ga0077557; assembly: GCA_001464615.1. Lineage (GTDB taxonomy): Bacteria > Pseudomonadota > Alphaproteobacteria > Sphingomonadales > Sphingomonadaceae > Sphingomonas. Next base: position 153,926 of record LNFI01000007.1, read on the forward strand.
ATTGGGCGACCGATGACGAAATGGATTTCTCGGCGCGCTATGCGATCAACAAGAACTTCGAGATCTATTTTGATGCCACCAACCTGCTCGACCAGCCGGGGCGGCGTTTCTCCGAACCAGGCAATTTGCTGACCGCAACGGGCACCCCGACGCGGTTCGCAACGGGGCAGACAATCGAATGGGAACGCTTTGGCCGTCGCTTTGCGGGGGGGGTCCGCTTCAACTTCTAACCGTTGTCACGACGGATCATCGAGACGGAAAGGGCGTCCCCAAGCAATTGGGGGCGCCCTTTTTTTTGTCATGCTATGTTTAGGTAGCTCAGACTCATTTTCGTAAGCCCCTCCCCTTCAGGGGAGGGGTTTGGGGGTGGGGCGTCGCAGTCTCACCGAGGCTCGGCCCTGCGGATAGTCCCCACCCCAACCCAGCATCAGGTCGGTCAGGCCCCGGCCTGACCTAAACCGTGCGGGGCACGGTTTACCTGATGCTCCTGAAGGGGAGGGGCTAAAGGTTATGTTTCATGAGACGCGGTGTCAGCCCGCCTTTGCGCGCGCGCGATAGGCATGCAGCAGCGGTTCGGTGTAGCCGCTCGGCTGGCTGACGCCTTCGAACACCAGCGCCCGGGCGGCTTGCAGCGCGATGCTGTCCGGATGCCCGGCCATTGGGCGATAAAGCGGGTCGCCCGCATTCTGCGCATCAACCTTTGCCGCCATCCGATCAAACGCGGCATCGACATCCGCCTTGGTCGCGACGCCGTGGAGCAGCCAGTTGGCGATGTGCTGTGACGAAATGCGCAATGTGGCGCGATCTTCCATCAGGCCGATATCGTGGATGTCGGGCACCTTCGAGCAACCAATGCCCTGATCGATCCAGCGCACGACATAGCCGAGAATCCCCTGCGCATTATTGTCGAGTTCGCGCGCGACTTCCTCGGCGGTCCAGTTGCGGCCGCCGGCGAACGGGACGGTGAGCAGGCCGTTTAGTGCGGGGATTGCCTCGCCCGCAATTTCCTTCTGGCGGGCGAACACATCGACCTTGTGATAATGCATCGCGTGCAGCGTGGCGGCGGTGGGGGATGGCACCCAGGCAGTGTTGGCGCCGCTCATCGGATGGCCGATCTTCTGCTCCATCATGTCGGCCATCCGGTCAGGCGCGGCCCACATGCCCTTGCCGATCTGCGCCTTGCCCGACAAGCCATGCGCCAGGCCGATCCGGACGTTGCGGTCCTCATAGGCCTTGATCCAGGCGCTGGTCTTCATCTCGGCCTTGGGGATCATCGCGCCCCCGTGCATCGCGGTGTGCATCTCATCGCCGGTGCGATCGAGGAACCCGGTGTTGATGAAGACGATACGGTCCTTCACCGCTTCGATGCACGCGGCGAGATTGGCGGAGGTGCGGCGCTCCTCGTCCATCACGCCGACCTTGACGGTATAGCGCGCAAGCCCGAGCAGATCCTCGACCGCGTCGAACAGCCGGTTGGTAAAGCCGCATTCCTCGGGCCCGTGCATCTTGGGCTTGACGATATAGACGCTCCCGGTGCGGCTGTTCTTGAGCTTCCCGAGCCCACGCAGATCGTAGAGCGCGATCGTCGAGGTCATGATCGCGTCGAGAATACCCTCGGGCGCCTCGCTGCCATCGGCGAGATGGACCGCCGGCGTCGTCATCAGGTGGCCGACATTGCGGACGAAGAGCAGCGAGCGGCCGGGGAGCGTCAGGTCGCCATAGATGCGATCAGGATTGAGCTTGCGGGTCAGCTGTTTCCCGCCCTTCTCGAACGTCTCCTCCAGATCGCCCTTCATCAGGCCAAGCCAGTTGGTGTAAGCTGCGACCTTGTCCTCAGCATCGACCGCCGCGATTGAGTCCTCAAGGTCACAGATTGTGGTCAGCGCGGATTCGAGGATCACATCGGCGATGCCCGCCGGATCGGTCTTGCCGATGGCCGAGGCGCGATCGACAACGACCTCGATATGCAGCCCATTGTGGCGGAAGAGCAGCGATTCCCCTTCCCGCCCGACCAGCTGCGACGGATCGGCAAGCACAGGCTCACCACCCGCAAAATCCACCCAGCTGCCCGAGGCCAGCGGCACCGCCTGATCAAGAAACGCCTTTGCCGCCACAATTACCTGCGCGCCGCGTTCGACATCGTAACCGCCCGGCTTGGCCGCGCCCGGCAGCGCATCGGTGCCGTAGAACGCGTCATACAGGCTCCCCCAGCGCGCATTAGCCGCGTTGAGCACGAAGCGCGCGTTGAGGATCGGTACGACCAATTGCGGCCCCGCCATCGTCGCGATCTCAGCATCGACATTCTGCGTGCCGATCGTGAAGGGCGCTGGCTCGGGCACAAGATAGTTGATCTCGCGCAGAAACGCCTCGTCGACCGGCTCACCCGCCTTGTAGCGCGCATCGATCTGCGCCTGCAGCGCCTCACGCTTGGCGAGCAGCGCGGCATTCTCCGGCGCAAACTTGGCGAAGATGGCCGCCACGCCCTGCCAATAGCCGTCCGTTGCAATGCCCAGCCCCGGCAGCACGGCGCCCTCGACAAAATCGGCAAGCTCGGCAGCGACCTTCAGGCCGGCGCGATCGACGGTAACGGACATGATTCCTCCTTGGGTGGGCAAGATGATCGGCCTGGGGAGGCGCGTGTCGCTTAGGCCAAGCGGCCCACCGGCTTCAACCCCGTTCGGGTGCCAAACGCGCCGCCGCTGCCTCGATCCGTTCGAGCATCGCGGCGAACTGCGCCATTTCCTCGCCCGAAAACCCGCCGAACACCGCTGCCTCGAGCGCCAGCGCCTTGGGCGCGACGCTTTCGTACAGCGCTTGCCCCTCCGCACTCAGCGACAGCAAATGCGATCGCTGGTCATCCGGATTGGCGGCGCGCACCACCAGCCCACGATCGACCAGCGCAATCGCCGCGCGGCTGACCGTCACCTTGTCCATCTGCGTTGCTACACCCAGCGCCTGCTGCGTCATCGCCTGCCCTTCCGCGATCACTGCGATCAGCCGCCATTCGGGGATTTTGAGGGCGAACAGGGTTTGGTAGGCCGTCGCCACCGCGCCGGACACGCGGTTCGACGCGATCGACAGGCGATAGGGCAGGAATTTGTCGAGCTTGAGATGAGTCATGCAGGCGGTGGTGCCACCGCGATGGGCTTCCTGGCAATAAGCGCAATCACCAGCGCCGCCGCCGCTGCGACCCACAGCGCATCACTACCAACGAGGATGAACGCCACCGCCCCTGCCGCCCCACCACCGAGCAGCCCGCTCCACAGCAGGACATGCGGGATCCAGCCCCAGCGGTCCTCCCCCGCCAGCGCCGCCGCGAGCATCTGCCCGATCTTGACCAGCCGCCCGGTCATATAGGTGAGCCCGATCCGCACCTCGGTCCCCTCCGCAAAGAAGATATTCTCCACCCCCATCGCCACCGCCATCAGCACAGCGGCGGGCCAGAGCAGCTGAAAATCGCCCAGCAACGCCGCCCCGCCGAGCAGCGCGGCAAGCAACAGCGGCACCACCGCCCGATGCCGCCGCCCCGCCACCCGCCCGATCAGCGAGCCTGCAATCACGCCGACCAGAAAACTGCCGATCAGCATCGCGGCAATCGCGGCATTGCCCGACATCTCCGCAATCCCCACCCCCAGCCGCGTCGAATTGCCGCTCATGAAGGAAACGAAGAACCCGCCGGTCGCGAGAAAGCCGACCGCATCGACATAGCCCGCGAGCGCCGACAGGCGGATGGCAAGGAGCCGGTCATGGCGGTCAAAGGATTTCACAGGGGCGGTTTAGGCCGTGTGCAGGCGGATGGGAAATTTCCCACGCGAAACGCTAACGACCGGCACATGCTTTCCCCAATTGCAGGGTAAATCAGCTGGCCGGTTGCGGGCTGGGCACAGGGACGCATTGGCAAGCGCACGCACAGTGGCGCAGACATTGGCAAGCGCGCGGGATCGTGCAGCGACAAAGCGTCGGTGCGGGCGGCGCAGGCGGCGGCGGAGCAGGCGGTGGCGGGGGCACCGGCGCTGGTGGCAACACGATGGGCTGAAGCGGATCGCGGGCGCTGTGGCGGTGCTGCGCGGGCGGACGCTTGCAGCAAGGGCAATCATGCGCCTCTTGATCAGCGTCGCCCTCGGCACTGATCTGCTTCTTCTTTTTCTTCAGCACTTTGCGGGCAACCGCGCAGAATTCATAGGCACGGCCAGTCAGCTCATCGACGCGGCGATCGAGGAAAGCCTGTTCGGTATGATATTGATACACCAACATAGCATCGCGCTGCTTGTCGACCGGCTCCCGCAGCAAGGGATAGGTGATCGCCTGATGCAGATCGTCGAGTTGCTTCGACATTGCCGCGATTTGCGCGCTCCAATTGGTGAAGGCCTTGAAAACACCGGTGCCGTGCCAGTCGCTCGGCGGGTTTGCGCGCATTTGCTCGATGAAATTCATCGGAATGCTCAAGTCTTCGCGCAGATGGCGGACCAGAATGCGCATCGCTGCAATGTCGGTGGGGGGCTGTCGCAGCCGCTGCGCGAAAACACTGGTGATCCGGTTGGTGCAGTCCCAAACCTGATCGCAGAGCATCGTCACGAATTCGACCGCGCCGCTCTTCTCTGGCTCTGGGAAACGATCCTTTAGGGCGTAAGTCAACTGGAAGACCGAGATGCTGACGACGACACTCGTGGCTGCGATGAACAGCTGGATCCAGTCGGGCAAGTTTCCTAAACCGTGCCACCAACCGGGCCCTGACGCGCCACTGGACGTATTCGAGACAACGTTTTCCGCCATTTGGATGGCTGCGCTGCAAAGACTGGTCACCGCATTAACCATTCCTGTCCCCATCGCGAATCGCCCGGCATGTTCAGCAACATATAGTTAACAGGCAAAAGCCGCTTTCCCATGCGAATACTTTGCACCTACTATACCTACTATGCGGCCGTCGCACCGACTTGGCCAGGTGTTGATCGCCTTGCATGTCGTGACAGACTTAAAGCAAAGCAGCCCGGCTTATGGCAAAGGATGGCACTGCCCCTTTTCCTCAGGAACCAAACCCGCTATATAGTTTCATCTGATACCATATGCCGCCACGGAGACCCCTGCCATGACGACCGCGACCGCCCCACTCGCCGATACCGCGACCGGCACCACCAACGACAACCCCATGGGCCTCAACGGCTTTGAATTCGTCGAATTCACCTCGCCAAACCCGGAGGCGCTGGCGGACCTGTTCGTCAAGATGGGCTTCACCCATGTCGCCAATCACCGGTCGAAGAATGTCCGTCGCTATGCGCAGGGCGACATCAATTTCCTGCTCAACATGGAAAATGCCGGCCAGGTCGCGGGCTTCCGCGACACCCACGGCCCGTCGGCCAATGCGATGGCGTTTCGCGTCGCGGATGCCGCCAAGGCGGTGAAGCTCGCTACCGAGCGCGGCGCGGTGGCGGTTGAGGGCAAGGTCGGGCCGGCCGAGCTCAATATCCCGGCGATCGAGGGGATCGGCGGCGCGAACCTCTATCTGGTCGACCGGCGTGGCGACACGACTATCTACGACATTGATTTCGAGCCCGTCCCCGGCGCGAGCCCCGACGACAACAGCGTCGGCCTGCACACGCTCGATCACCTCACGCACAATCTAATGCGCGGGCGGATGAATTACTGGGCGGATTATTACGAGCGTATCTTCAACTTCCGCGAAATCCGCTTCTTCGACATCGAGGGCAAGGCGACCGCGCTCGTTTCCAAGGCGATGACCGCGCCCGACGACAAGATCCGCATTCCCTTGAACGAAAGCCAGGACGAGCATTCGCAGATCGAGGAATTCATCAAGGATTACAAGGGCGAAGGCATCCAGCACATCGCGATGGCGACCGACGACATCTTCAAGACCGTCGACACGCTGCGCGCCAACGGCATCCGTTTCCAGGACACGATCGACACCTATTTTGACCTGATCGACAAGCGCCTGCCGGGCCACGGCCATGACGTGGAGGAAATGCGCAAGCGCAAAATCCTGATCGACGGCGCGCCGGAGACGGGCGGCGGGCTGCTGCTGCAGATCTTCACCGAGAATATGGTCGGCCCGATTTTCTTCGAGATTATTCAGCGCAAAGGCAATGACGGCTTCGGCGAGGGCAATTTCAAGGCGCTGTTCGAGAGCATCGAGCTGGACCAGATGCGGCGCGGCGTCATTCCGGCGGCGGCGGAGTAAGCCTCGTGCGTCTCGCGACGGCGATGGCAGCTCTTATGCTGGCAGCTTGTCAGCAGGCACCGGCGCACAAATCCGACCTAGCATCGTCCGCCCCCCCTGCGCAGGCCGGTGTCCGCGCCAACCTCTACCAATGTGAGGGCTGCGAAGCGGTATCGGAAGCCGACGCCGCTACCCTGACCAACAGCGCGCGGATCGGCCCCGGTATCGATCGGGGGCCCGCGCTCGCGGTCGATGGCGTGGTGTATCAGAGCGATGGCAAGACTCCCGCTGCGGGCGTGATCGTCTATGCCTATCAGACCAACGCGGCAGGCCGCTACGCCAACGGGACGGCCGAAACCTTGTGGAGCCGCCGTCACGGTCGGCTGCGCGGGTGGATCAAGACGGGTCCTGATGGCCGCTACCATTTCGATACGATCAAGCCCGCGCCTTACCCCAATGATACCATCCCAGCGCATATCCATATGACGGTGCTCGAACCCGGCAAGCGCCCGTACTGGATCGACGACATCGTTTTTGACGGTGAGTTCGGCGTGACGCCGGTATATCGTCGATCGATGGTCAATCAGGGCGGCACTGGCATCATACCACTCCGGCAGGAGGCCAGTGGCAGCGCACATGTCACCCGCGACATCATTCTGGAGCGACACCCGACATGACGACCACCTACATAAGCGGCTTCGGCAACCATTTCTCGACCGAGGCCATCCCCGGCGCGCTGCCGATCGGCCGCAACTCTCCGCAAAAACCACCGTTCGGGCTTTACGCCGAGCAACTCTCCGGCACCGCTTTCACCGCGCCGCGTGCCGAGAACCGTCGGTCATGGCTCTACCGCCTGCGCCCCTCGGCAGCGCACCCCGCCTTCACGCCATATAAAGCGGCACCGAACTTCGCTCCAGACCTCCCCAACACCCCGCTCGCCCCCAATCGCCTGCGCTGGGGGCCAATCGAGGGCGTGTCCGACACCGACTGGCTCGACAGCCTGACGACCATACTCGTCGCAGGGCATAGCCCGCTTAGCCAAACCGGCGTCGCGGTCCACCTTTACGCCTGCGATACCGACATGACCGACCGCGCCTTTGTGTCCGGGGACGGCGAGCTGATCATTGTGCCGCAGAAGGGCGCGCTCACCCTGCTCACCGAGCTGGGCCGCATCGACATCGCACCCGGCCAGATCGCGCTCGTCCCGCGCGGAGTCCGCTTCCGGGTGACGCTCCCTGATGGCAACGCGCGCGGCTATGTCGCGGAGAATTACGGCGAACCCTTCCGCCTGCCCGATCTCGGCCCGATCGGTGCCAACGGCCTCGCCAATCCGCGCGATTTCGAAACCCCCGTCGCCTGGTATGAAGATGTCGAGGGCGATTTCGAGCTGGTGCAGAAATTCTCTGACAGCCTGTGGACGACCAACCTCGGCCGATCGCCGCTGGACGTCGTCGCCTGGCACGGCAATCTCGCACCGTGCCGTTATGACCTCGCGCGCTTCAACACCATCAACACCGTCAGTTTCGATCATCCCGATCCGTCGATCTTCACCGTGCTAACCAGCCCGAGCGACATCCCCGGCACGGCGAATGTCGATTTCGTGATCTTCCCGCCGCGCTGGATGGTGGCGGAGGATACGTTCCGCCCGCCCTGGTTCCACCGCAACGTGATGTCGGAAGCGATGGGGCTGATCACCGGCGCCTATGATGCCAAGGCCGATGGCTTCGTCCCCGGTGCGCTGTCGCTCCACAATCAGATGAGCGGCCACGGCCCCGATGTCGCGAGCTGGGAAGCCGCGAGCAAGGCCGATCTCAAACCGCACAAGATCGACGGCACGATGGCGTTCATGGTCGAAAGCCGCTGGGTGTTCCAGCCGACCGAGCAGGCGCTCAAATCCGCCGCGCTCGATCCTGATTACGATGCGGTCTGGGCGGGGTTCCCAAAAGCGCAGCTACCCAAATAATTTTCGCGTCGCTGTCGATTCCGCTCCCCTTCGACCGTCTCCTGGGTACGATCGCGGTAGGCGCGGTCGCCTTAGGGAAGGATAAAGCGATGCAATACCTCATGATGATCGTTGAAGACGAAGCCCATTATGCAGCACCCGGCGCCTTCGAAGCGATTGTCGCCAAGCATATGGCGTTTGGCCAGAAGCATGGCGCGTCGATCGTCGGCGGCAACGGGCTGCAAATGAGCACCACCGCCACGACCGTCCGCACCGAAGGCGGCAGCACGAGCATCCATGACGGCCCCTTTGCCGAGAGCCGTGAGCAGCTGGGCGGCTATTATGTGATCGAGGCCGCCGATCTCGACGCCGCGATCGCCATCGCCAAGGATGTCCCGCTCGCAGCCGACGGAGCCATCGAAATTCGGCCAGTCCTCGCCCAGGGTGGTTGATCCGCTCGATCGGGCGGCGCGCGCGGATGGCGGCAAGATTATCGCCGCGCTCGCCGCCCGGTTTCGCAATCTCGATACTGCCGAAGAGGCCTTTGCCGAGGCGTGTGCCCGCGCCGTTGCGGCCTGGGCAAACACGCCCCCGCGCGATCCGGCGGCGTGGCTCTATCGCGTCGCGGAGCGCGTAGCGCTCGACCGCGTGCGTCAGGCCACCGTCCGCACGCGCGTGGTTTTGCCCGAACCAGAGCCCGACCCTACCGCGGAGGAACTGATGCTCGACGCGAGCCCGATCCCCGATGAGCGGCTGAAGCTGATCTTCGTCTGCTGCCACCCGGCAATCCACCCCGAAGCGCGCGCCGCGCTGACGCTGCGGCTGGTCTGCGGCCTCAGCGCCGAGGAGATTGCCCGCGCCTTCCTGATCAGCGAACCGACGTTGGCGCAGCGGCTAGTGCGCGCCAAACGCAAGATCGCACTGGCGGGGATTGGCTTTGACGTGCCGGGGCCAGAGGCCTGGGTTGACCGGCTCGATGCCGTGCTGAGCACGATTGAGGTGGCCTATGCCCACGCCCATGCCGATGGCGCGGGCAGCGGGCGGCATGCCGATTATGCGACCGAGATGCTGGGCATCACCGGCACGCTTGCCAAAATGCTGCCGAACGAGTCCGAAGTGCTGGCGCTTGCCGCCATGGTGCGCTTTGCCGAGGCGCGCCGCCCTGCGCGGGTCAATCAAGACGGGATAATGGTGCCGCTGTCCGAACAGAACCCAGCGCTGTGGGATGCAGTATTAATTGCAGAAGGGCGCGGCTATTTCGCGGTCGCTGCCCGGCTCAGTCCCCGCGCGCCGCGCGTCGTGGCGGCGCTGATTCACGCCGAATGGTGCGCCCGCGCATCGCTTACCGAGCCACCGCCCTGGGCCAATATCCTGACCATCTATGACGCGCTGCTTACCGTGCGCGACGATGCTATCACCCGGCTGAACCGCGCCGTCGCGCTTGCTGAAGTGGCTGGCTATGAAGCCGCGCTCGACGCCGTCGATGCGCTTGATGTGCCGGGGCTGGCGCAGTTCCTACCCTATCACGCGGTGCGCGCCGGGTTGCTCTATCGGCTTGGGCTGAACGCAGCAGCAAGGGAGGCATATGACGCGGCAATAGCGCTGGGTCCAGGCGAGGCCGAACGGCGCTGGCTGGCGCAGCGGCGGGCCGAAATCAGCTGAGCCGAGTCACTTCAGCTGCCGCTTCACACTCGCCAGCGTTGCCTTGCCATAAGGCGGCTTGATGCCCGCAAGCTTGGCCACATCGATCTTGGGCTGCTGGTAGACCGCCTTGGCATGGCTGAAGGTCTTGAAGCCGTCTGGTCCATGATAACTGCCCATCCCCGATGGGCCGACCCCACCAAAGGGCAGTTCTTCCATCGAGACATGGAAGACGACGTCGTTGATCGTCACCCCGCCGGAAATCGTCCGGTCAGTCACGCGGGTGCGCTCGGCCACATCGGTGCCGAAATAATAGAGGCCGAGCGGGCGATCCTTCGCGTTCACTTGGGCGATGGCGTCGTCAATGCCGTCATAGCGGCGGATCGGCAGGATCGGCCCGAAAATCTCTTCCTGCATGATCGTCATGTCATCGGTCACGTCAGTGACGATGTGGAGCGGCATTTTCCGCGCGTTGCTGGCACCGAAATCCTCATTAGCCGGATTGACCGTCTCGATCGTCGCGCCCTTTTGGCGGGCATCATCGAGCCAGTCGGTTAGCCGCTGAAAGTGCCGATCATTGACGATCGCGGTATAATCGGGATTGGCGAGGACCGTCGGGTACATCGCGCTGGCGGCCGTTTTTAGCCCCTCGACCACCGCGCGCTCCTGATCTCCGGGCACGATCATGTAATCGGGGGCGAGGCAGATTTGCCCGGCATTGAGCATCTTGCCGAGCGCGACCCGCTCGGTCGTTTGTTTGATATCGGCCGATTTGCCGACGATTACCGGCGATTTGCCGCCCAGTTCCAGCGTGACCGGCACGAGATTGTCGGCCGCTGCATGCAGGATGTGCTTGCCGATGCTGGTCGCGCCGGTGAACAGCAAATGATCAAAGGGCAGCGAGGCAAAGGCCTTGCCGATTTCTGGTCCGCCGGAAAGAAAAGCGAGTTCCTCCAGCGCGAAATATTTCGGGCAAAGCTCTTCGAACAACGCCGCGGTGGCCGGCGTGAATTCGCTGGTCTTGACCATGGCGCGATTGCCCGCGGCAAAAATGCCAGCAAGCGGGCCCATCACCAATTGCACCGGGAAGTTCCACGGCGCGATCACGCCGATCACGCCTTTGGGCTGATACTCAACCCACGCCCTTGCGCCCAATAGCCCGAGCGGAAACTGCACCGCCCGTGGATCTCGCCGCGCCCATTTGTCGAGCGATTTGATCGCGTGCCGGATCGGCGCGACCGAGCCGCCAATATCGGTGACCATCGATTGTTCGCGGCTGCGATGGCCGAAATCTTCGCTCAGCGCGTCGCAGAAACGATCGGCATTGTCCGCGATCATCGCGGCGGCGCGGTTCAACCGATCCTTGCGGACCGCGATTGGCACCGGCAGTTCCGCCATGAAGGCGGCGCGCTGTTCGGCCAAGATATCCTGCATCGTCGCCATCGCGATTTCCTTCCGTAAGTTCAGCCGCAGCCAATCAAGCCGGCCACCGGCACGATCACGCTATCCTGCCCTTCGTGATCGACGCGCATCGTTGCGGACGGGATCGCCGCGCCATCAGTCAAATCGCCGCGCGTGACGATTTCCATCTCAATCCGCACCCGGTAATCACCGCCGACATAATCGGTCGCTGAAACAAAGCCGCGCTCGCCTGGCCCGGATTGCCCGACGCGCACCAGATCGGTGACGGTGCCACCCGGCGCAAAGCGGATCTGCGCCGGGTCGCTGGTCATCATCGCCACCAGCGCGCGGGTTTGGGTTTTCGACCAGAGAAAGGCCGCGCACCCGCTTGGCGGCAATTCCTGTTGCGGGATCGCGCCGATGGGCAGGCCATCAATCGAGATGGGCAATGGCTTTGCGGCGGTCGATTGCGGCGGGGCCGCAGGGGCGATGCTCGCCATGCCGGCCAGAGTCGCCACGATCAGAAGCTTTTTCATGAAGGCAACATTAGCATGGCGATGGCGGCCGGGTAAGCCGCAACCGCCAGCAGCGCACCGAACGGCAGCCGATCGTCGCGCTGCACGCCGCGCCCGCTGAGCATCCAGAACAGCGCGACGCCTAGCCCGATCATGCCCGCCAGCAGCACCACCACCGGCAGCATCTGCCAGCCCAGCCACAGCCCGATGGCGCCGAGCAATTTGGGGTCGCCGCCGCCCAGCCCTTCATGGCCGCGATAGGCCTTGTATGCCGCCGCGATTGCCCACAGCGCGGCAAAGCCAGCGACACCACCGATCAACCGATCCATTAGCGGTGGCGCGATGCCGATGAGCCCCGTCGCGATCCCCACCAGCGCCAACGTTAGCGTCAACCGGTCTGGCAGCCAGAAATCAGTCATATCGAGCGCCGCCAATGCCAGCAGCAGCCAGCCGAACAGCGCCACCGCAATGGCTGTCGGCCCCGCGATCAATGCGCCTGCCGAGACGCCGATGGCCAGCGCCGCCAGCTCGATTTGCCAATGCAGCGGATCAATCGGCGCGGCGCATTGGCGGCAGCGGCCGCGCATCGCCAGCGCGCTGAGCAGCGGCACCAGATCGACGGGCCCCAGCACCGCATCGCATGCATCGCAGTGCGAGCGCCCGGCCAGCACCGATCGATCCTGTGGCCAGCGGATGACCAGCGCGGCGATGAAGCTGCCAAGGATCGCGCCCAGCAGTCCCAACAGGCCTGCCCATTCCCATGCGGGCAGCGCTGATAAGGAGGCGGCGAGTTGATCCACGCGCCGTCGATAGGCGATTTGTATTCCGCCCGCCACGGGCCTAAATCGCGGCCAACCCAGTCATTCCAGCGGAGCTTTCCCTATGGCCACCGATCCAGTCGTCATCGTCTCTTACGCCCGCACGCCAATGGGCAGTTTCCAGGGGGCTTTGTCGGGCGCATCAGCGACCGAATTGGGCGCGGCGGCGGTCGGTAGTGCGGTCGAGCGCGCAGGGCTGTCGGGCGCGGCGATTGAGCGCATTTACATGGGCTGCGTGCTGCCCGCTGGCCTGGGCCAGGCCCCCGCCCGCCAGGCAGCTTTGAAGGCGGGGCTCCCTGATCATATCGAGGCGACGACGGTCAACAAGATGTGCGGCAGCGGCATGCAGGCAGCGATCATGGCGGCGGATGCGCTCGCGGCGGGCTCGGTCGACCTGCTGATCGCGGGCGGCATGGAGAGCATGACCAATGCGCCCTATCTGTCGCTGAAGCACCGCCAAGGCGCGCGGATCGGGCATGATGTACTCAAGGATCACATGTATCTCGACGGGCTCGAGGATGCCTATGAACCCGGCAAGCTGATGGGCAATTTCGCCGAGGATACCGCCGCCGCCTATCAGTTCACGCGCGAGCAGCAGGATGATTACGCCATCGCCTCGCTCACCCGCGCCAAGGCCGCGCAGGACAGCGGCGCGTTCGACCGCGAGATCACGCCGGTGGAGATTGCGGGCCGTAAAGGCACCGTCACGGTCGACAAGGACGAACAGCCGCTGAAGGGCGATCCGGCCAAGATCCCGACGCTCAAGCCCGCTTTCTCCAAGGACGGCACCGTCACCGCCGCCAATGCATCGTCCATCTCGGACGGCGCGGCGGCGCTGGTGATGACGCGGCTGTCGGTGGCAGAAAAGCTCGGCCTGACGCCGATCGCGCGGATCGTCGCGACGGCGGGCCATGCCCATGCCCCCGCGCTGTTCACCACCGCGCCGGTCTTCGCGATGCGCAAGGCGATGGAGAAAGCGGGATGGTCGGCGAGCGACATCGACCTGTTCGAAGTCAACGAAGCCTTCGCCATCGTCGCGATGATCGCGATGCGCGATCTCGGACTGTCGCATGAGGTGGTCAACATCCACGGCGGTGCGACCGCGCTCGGCCACCCGATCGGCGCGAGCGGCGCGCGGATCATGGCGACGTTGCTCTCCGCCCTCCAGACGACCGGCGGCAAGCGCGGGATGGCGTCGCTCTGCATCGGCGGCGGCGAGGCGACGGCGGTGGCGGTGGAGATGCTTAGCTAGCTACGAAAACAGAGATCGTAGCCGTCGGGGTCGCGCAGGGTTAGCTCGCGTGGACCATGGGGCGACGTTCGGGTCGGCTCCAGCGCCATGCCCTTTGCCGTCAGTTCTGCATAGACCGCATCCGCATCGGCGCAGCCCAGCGATAGGCTGACATCGCTATGCCCTGCCCAGCGAGCGGCATCGGGCACTGGTGGCCGCTCGTTCGAATCATAAGCCGTATTGAGCATCAGTTCTACCGCACCATTGCGCAGCCAGCACCAGTGGAAGAAGCGCCCCTCGGTCGTTTCGACCTCAGGGGAATGCTGATAAACCTCGAAGCCCAGCATATCGCGATAGAAATGGATCGATGTCGGCATATCGAACACTTGGAGCAGCGGTATTGCTCCAGTCATGAAAGGCATATGTAGCTCCGATACTTTGGCGGCGATACCACCATACCTGTTACCGCAACGCCCCCGCCACCAGCTTGTGCAGCTTGTTATGCAGCGCATCGTTCGCCGCCAAAAACTCGTTGCGCTCCATCATCTTGTCGCCGCCGCGGAAATCGGTGACGTAGCCGCCCGCCTCTTTCACCAACAGAATTCCCGCCGCGACGTCCCAGCGGCTGAGGCTCGATTCCCAGTATCCGTCGAAGCGCCCCGCCGCGACCCATGCAAGATCGAGCGCTGCCGAGCCAAGACGGCGAATGCCCGCCACGCCGGGGGCGACCGCGCCGAAGATGCGGGTCCATTGCGCGAAATCGCCATGGCCGAGGAAGGGGATGCCGGTCGCGATGAGCGACTCCGACAGGTCGTTGCGCGCCGACACGCGCAGCCGCTGATCGGTCAGCCAAGCACCGCGCCCGCGCTCTGCCCAAAAGCTTTCATCGGTCAGCGGCTGATAAACGAGCGCTGACACAGTCTCATACCGGCCATCGGGACGTGGTTCCTCGACCGCGATCGAGATCGAGAAATGCGGGATGCCGTGCAGGAAGTTCGTGGTGCCATCGAGCGGATCGACCACCCAGCGCGGCTTGTTGGGATCACCCGCAATCTCGCCGCGCTCCTCCATGATGAACGCCCAGTCAGGGCGGGCGTGGCTCAGTTCCTCATAGATCGTCTGTTCGGCGCGCTTGTCGGCCATCGAGACGAAATCGGCCGGCCCTTTACGGCTGACCTGGAGCTGCTGGACCTCGTTAAAGTCACGCCGCAGCCGTGGCGCTGCCTTGCGCGCGGCGCGTTCCATGACGGTGAGAAGGCCGGAGTGGGAAACCATTTTTATCTCCTCCCCTCCCGCTTGCGGGAGGGGTTGGGGGTGGGCGTGTCCGCCAGCGGTGCGTGGGAGGAAGGGGTAGCCCCACCCCTAGCCCCTCCCGCAAGCGGGAGGGGAATTCAGTCAGCCCGCTTTACGTAAGTCTGCTCGTACACATCGACCACGATCCGCGTACCAGCGCCGATATGCGGCGGGACCATTACGCGCACGCCATTTTCCAGAAGCGCGGGCTTGTAGGAGGACGAGGCGGTCTGCCCCTTCACCACCGCATCGGCCTCGACGATCAACGCCTCGATCGTGTCGGGGAGCTGCACCGAAATCGGCCGTTCGTCGTAAAGCTCCATCACCACGTCCATGCCGTCCTGCAGGAAGGCCGCCGCATCGCCCAGGATCCCCGCGTCGAGGGTGATCTGGTCATAGGTCTGCTTGTCCATGAAGGTCAGCATGTCGCCGTCCCTGAACAGGAACTGGAAATCGGTGGTGTCGAGCCTTACGCGCTCAACCGTTTCAGCCGAACGGAAGCGGACATTGTTTTTGCGCCCGTCGATCAGGTTTTTCATCTCGACTTGCATATAGGCGCCGCCCTTGCCGGGCTGGGTGTGCTGGATTTTCACCGCTTTCCAGATGCCGCCTTCATATTCGATGATATTGCCGGGGCGAATGTCGACGCCGCTGATCTTCATGGGTGTGCCTGTGATGTTGAAAGAGCGAAGGGGACGCCCTTAGCGGCCATGTGCGGTTCCGGCAAGCTGGTGGGCGGGGCAAGCACGCGGCGTGCCCGGTCAGGGATATTGCTGGCGAGCGTGGATGACGGCGAGGATGGTTATCGTTGCAGCCCCTACCGCATAGACGATGATGTAGTTGGGGTGCACCACGGCCTCGCGAGTCCCCGGAACACGGCCCGGTCGATGCGCATAGGGATGATTGGGCAAACGCTCGGCTGCGTCTTCGATCAATATCCGGATTCGCTCGGCCGCCGCAAAATTTCGATCGCCGATATAGTCGGTGATCAGATCGAGATCGTCGAGACCTCTATTCGTCCAGCTGACGCGCAGCACGCTTGGCTTCCATCTTGCGCTTTATGAACGCCATAGCTTCATCATGCGGGATACACGGCTCCTTGCTGTCGAGCGCCGCCTGCACCTTTGCGCGGAACCAAGCGTCATAGGCCTCCGCCTCTTCAGTGGTGGCGAATTCGGACTCGATGGGCGACAATTTGCTCATGTCGTCCCTATAACAAAAAACAGCGTGCGCCGCTACCGGGCGAGCACCGCGGCAAAGGCCTTGACCGCCGCTTCCTCGTCCCCGCCCCACACCGCGTGCGAGACGGCCAGGAAATCCGCGCCAGCCTCGACCAGCGGGCGACCAATGGCAGGCGTAATCCCGCCAATGGCGACGCAGGGAATTTCGAACATTGTCGACCACCAGCTGAGCAGCACCGGCTCGGCATGGTGCTCGACCTGTTTGGTGGTGGTGGGAAAGTAGCTGCCGAACGCGACATAATCCGCGCCGCGCTCACCCGCCTCCATCGCGAGGTGGCGGCTGGCGTGGCAGGTCACGCCGATCTGCGCGCCAGGCCCCAGCTCAGCGCGCGCCTCACGCGGGTCACCATCGCCCTGCCCCAGATGCACGCCGTCCGCACCCAGCCGCTTGGCGAGCGCGATGCTGTCATTGATGATGAAAGCAACGTCATGCTCCGCGCAGATTTTCTGCAGCGGCTCGGCAAGCGCAGCGGCCGCATGCTGGTCAATGTCCTTCACGCGGAACTGGAAGGCGGCGACGGGCCCTGCCCCCAACGCACGCCGCAAGCGATCCGGGAAGCCACCGCTCACATCGAGCGGCGAAATCAGGTAGAGCTGGCAGGCAGGCCGACGGTCATCGCGTTTGAACTGCGCGGCGAAATCGGGGTCGAGCGGGCCAAGGGGATCGTCTTCGTCTATCATGACGCAGGCCCTACTATAGCCAACAGGAAACCGTCCCATTTTTTTGCGCCGACCGTTTGCACTGCGGTGGCGGTCAGTCGGGGTTCGTGGCTTACCATGTCGAACAGCGCGCGCGTGCCGATGATGCGCGGGTCATCGCTCGTGGCATCAAGCACCCCGCCCTCGCGCACGACATTGTCGACGATGATGGTTGTCCCTGGGCGTGACAACGCCAATGCAGCGTTCAGATAGCCGACATTTGAAGGCTTGTCGGCGTCGATGAAAACCAGGTCGAACGGCCCTTCGCCCGCGGCGATCATTTGGTCCAGCGTCTCCAGCGCCGCGCCGGTGCGGACATCGACCGTAGCCGCCAACCCCGCTGCAGCGATATTGGCGCGGGCGATATCGGCATGATGCGGATCAATCTCGAGCGTTACCAGCCGCCCGTCGTCAGGCAGGGACCTGGCAAGGCAGATGGTCGAATAGCCGCCAAGCGTCCCGATCTCCAGAATGCGCTTCGTCCCCGCCATCTGCGCCAGTATATGCAGCAGGCGGCCCTGCGCGGGCGATATGTCGATATCGGGCAGCCCGGCGGCGGCATTGGCAGCGACCGTGGCCGCCAGCACTGCATCCGCGCCGAGCAGCATGTCGCTGATATAGCTGTCGACCGCCGTCCAAGCAGGGTCCGGCTCGGCGGTCCGCTCGACCATTTATTCCTCGTTTTTGTAGATCGCGACCAGCTTGCCGAGCATCGCCAAAGCGTCGCCACGGGGGCGCTGGAAGGTGTTGCGGCCGATGATCGACCCGTTGCCGCCGCCGTCACGGATGTCGCGCGCGTCCTGATAGACCGCGTCTTCGCCCTTGGCAGCCCCGCCCGAGAAGACGACGATACGGCGACCTTTGAAGCAGGCATCGGTAACATGCGCGACCCGATCGGCCTGTTTTGACCAGTCCTTGCCCTCATACGCCTTTTTCGCGTCGGCCTGCTCGATATGGTCGCTGGGCAGCTTCACCTTGATGATATGGGCGCCCATCAACGCGGCGATATGCGCAGCATAAGCGCCGACATCGAGCGCGAGTTCGCCACTTTTGGGCAATTTGCCGCCGCGCGGATAGGACCAGAGCACGGTTGGCAGGCCAACCGATTTGGCCTCGGCAGACAGCTCCTTAATCTCTTCCATCATGTCGAAGACATCGTCGGAACCGGGATAGATGGTAAAGCCAATCGCTGCGCAGCCGAGCCGCAGCGCATCCTCAACGCCGCCCGTCAGCGCCTGATTGGCAGCGCCTGCCCAGCTGTTCGAGCTGTTGCATTTCAGGATCGTCGGAATCTGGCCGGCAAACGTGTCCGCCCCCGCCTCAAGCATGCCGAGTGGCGCTGCATAGGCCGAAAGCCCGGCATCGATCGCCAGCTGATAATGATAATGCGGATCATAGCCCGCGGGATTAACCGCAAAGCTGCGCGCGGGGCCATGTTCGAAACCCTGGTCGACCGGCAGGATGATCAGCTTGCCCGTGCCACCAAGATGGCCCTGCATCAGAATCCGCGCGAGATTGGATTTCACACCGGGATTGTCGGACTCGTAATTGGCAAGAATAGCCTTCACGGTCGGCGTCATCGATGTTTCCCCTTATTTGCATCACCAAGCCCCTGCGGCTGTTAGCGGCGCGGCAACAAAGGGGCAACGCCCCAAAGGCGGAAAAAAACAATGGTCTTTAGGCGGGTTCAGCCGCCATTTTGGCATCTTCGTTGACGGCCCGGCGCTCGGCGGTCTTTTCAGCGCGGCTCGCCATCTCATCCCACGCCTTGGCAGCGCGCAAGTAACGGTCGCGAACATTGTCGAGCGTTGCCGTGGCAGCATCGGCGGCAGCCTGCTGGGCGCGCTCCCGACAAAATGGTGCAGTGGTCGTCATCGCGAACCCTCCGTCTGTCGGCATTTCAATTGGATGAAAAAGGGGCGCCGGGCGCAAACCCGGCACCCCCCAATCAGTTAGGCTGCGGAGAGATTGACCGCAGACATTTTGCCGCGGCGATCCTGCTCCAGCTCGTAAGAAACGCGCTGTTCCTTGTCGAGCGTGCGCATGCCGGCGGCTTCAACCGCGCTGATGTGCACGAATGCGTCGTTGCCGCCGTCTTCCGGTGCGATGAAGCCATAGCCCTTGTCGGCGTTGAAAAATTTCACGGTGCCAATCGGCATAGTCGTAGTTCCTTGAGTAGATCCGGCGGCATGTTTCAATCATGCAAGCCGGTTGGGGCCGATATAAAGAAGACGGCGCATCGCCCGGCCCCGGCCGATGCGCCGAAGCGGATTACACGGCCAGCGGCTTCACTGGCGCCTTGCGAAAACGATAAAGCCCGTGGCGCGTCGCGATTTGCGCCGCATAGCCGCGGGCCAAAGCCGCATGGGCCGCACGGGCACTGCGCCCGTTCGCGCGCTGGGCATTAACGAGCGAAATCTGCTCGCGCCGAAAAAGATAATTGAGGTCCAAAGGCGCCGCTCCAACTGGGCTTGTTACGGGAGCGCGCAGGTCTCTCAGTCACGGGAGAAAAAGAAGGGGTACTCGAGTGATGCGGAGGCAATAGCACAGTTGGCGGGATTTGTCGCATCAATAGTCATATGAATAATGGCAATGCCAGTGATCAGTGCTTCAACGCCGCCACGCCGGGGAGTTGCTTGCCCTCCATCCATTCCAGAAACGCGCCGCCGGCGGTCGAAACGAAGCTGAAATCATCCGCCACACCTGCCTGATTAAGGGCCGCCACGGTATCCCCCCCGCCTGCGACCGAGACGAGCGACCCATCCTTGGTCAGGGCGGCTGCCGTTTTCGCCAGCGCCACCGTTGCAGTATCGAAGGGCGGCGTCTCGAACGCGCCGAGTGGGCCATTCCAGACCAGGGTTCGGCAGGTCTTGAGCACATCGGCGAGCGCTTCGGTCGCAGCAGGGCCGATATCCAGGATCATCTCATCGGCGGCGACTTCGTGGACGTTGCAGGTCCGCAGACTCGGCGGGTTGGCCGCGAACTCTTTTGATACAACAACATCATAGGGCAGATGAATCGTGCAATGCGCGCGGTCGGCGGCGGTAAAAATCCCCTCGACCGTCGCGATCAGATCATGTTCGCACAGCGACTTGCCGACATCGACGCCGCGCGCCGCGAGAAAAGTATTGGCCATGCCACCGCCGATGATGAGGTGATCTACCTTATCGACCAGATGCGTCAGCACATCGAGCTTGCTTGACACCTTGGCGCCACCGACCACCGCCGCAACGGGGTGGTCAGGGTTGCCAAGCGCCTTTTCCAGCGCATCAAGTTCTGCCTCCATCGCGCGCCCGGCAAAGGCGGGCAGGACATGCGCCAGTCCCTCGGTTGATGCATGAGCGCGGTGCGCCGCTGAAAAGGCGTCGTTCACATAAAGATCGCCTAGCCCCGCGAAGCGCGCGACAGTCGCGGGATTATTTTTTTCCTCACCGCCAAAGAAGCGAGTATTCTCAAGCACGGCGATATCGCCCGGCTGCAGCGCGGCGACGGCGGCGGCATCGCCTTCCCAATCGATGTAGTTGACCGGGCGGCCAAGCACCGCGGCATAGGCCGGCCTGACCCGCGCAAGCGAAGTGTCGGCGCTCGGCACCTTTGGACGACCGAAATGGGAAAGCACCAGGACGATCGCCCCGCGATCTGCCAACTCGGTTACCGTAGGCAGGGTCGCGCGCAGCCGGGTGTCGTCGGTCACCCGATCACCCTCCATCGGCACGTTCAAATCCTCGCGCACCAGCACGCGCTTGCCGGTGATATCGCCCATGTCATCCAGCGTGCGGAACGGTTTCACGCTATTGTCTCCATCACTTGATCGACCATGATCACATCGCCAACCGCAATCACCCCGCCGGACAGCACGCGCGTGCAAACGCCACCGCGCCAATCCTGCTTTAGCGCCGCCTGAAGCCCGGGCTCGATCGCATCCATCCGCTGGCAGGGATCGCATTCAACCATAATCATCAGGCGAACCTCGCCGATGCGAAGCACGGTGCCCGCGATCTGCGGCAAGTCGAGCCCGTCGACCAATATGTTTGCCCGCCGTGCCGACCACGGATGGCTTACCCCGAGCTCGGCCATTGCCGAGTCCCAGTCCTGTCGCTCGATCAGCGTGACCTGCCGCCGGTTGCGGCCGCCAGGCTTGAAGCGCCCCTTGCAGTCACCGTCCACCCCGAATTCCGGGGTGATCGTCGCGCGCTCAATCTCTTCCATCGGCGCGCGCGGAGAAGCGTGACGAGCAATGCCCGCAACGATGCCCTGACCGCCCGCACCCATGGCGATCAGAGGAACGCCGCCATGGCCTTCGCCGTATCGACCATGCGGTTCGAGAAGCCCCATTCATTGTCGTACCAGCTGACGACGCGGACCAGCTTGCCGTCGATAACCGCCGTTTCCAGGCTGTCGATGGTCGACGATGCCTGATCGTGCATCAGGTCGATCGAAACGAGCGGTTCGTCGGTATAGGCAAGGATACCTTTGAGCGGCCCGCTTTCGGATGCCGCCTTGAGGATCGCGTTGACCTCCTCCTTGGTGGTGTCGCGCTTGGGCGTGAAGGTCAGATCGATCAAGGAAACGTCCGGCACTGGCACGCGGATCGCCGAACCGTCGAGCTTGCCCTTCAACTCAGGCAGCACTTCGCCAACAGCGCGAGCAGCGCCCGTCGTCGTCGGGATGATCGACATGGCGGCGGCGCGTGCGCGGCGCGGGTCGCTATGGACCTGATCGAGGATCTTCTGGTCGTTTGTGTACGCATGGACCGTGGTCATCAGCCCGCGTTCGATCCCAATTGCATCGTTGAGCACCTTGGCGACCGGGGCCAGGCAATTGGTGGTGCACGAGGCGTTAGAGACGATCACGTGATCCGCGGTCAGCATGTCGTGGTTGACGCCGAACACAACGGTCAGGTCGACGCCCTTGCCGGGGGCCGAGATCAGCACCTTTTTTGCCCCGGCATCGAGATGCTTCTGACAGCTCGCGCGATCGGTAAAGAAACCGGTGCATTCGAGCACCAGATCGACGCCCAATTCCTTGTGCGGCAAATTGGCGGGATCACGCTCGGCGGTCACGCGGATGCGCTTGCCATCGACGACCAGATCATTGCCCTCAGCCGAAACCGATCCCGGATATTTGCCGTGGACGCTGTCGCGCGAAAACAGCCAGGCATTGTCCTTGGCATCGGCGAGATCGTTGATCGACACCAGTTCAAGCCCCCCAGAACCGTTGGCGCCGCCCTGTTCAAGCATTGCGCGTGCGACCAGGCGACCGATGCGCCCGAACCCGTTGATCGCCACCTTGACCGTCATCGAAATTTCTCCGTCACTTCTGTAATTTTGCCACGATCTGCGGCGTGATCGCCTCAGCCGTCAGCCCGAAATGCGCATAAAGCGCCTTGATCGGCCCCGACGCCCCAAAGCTGTCAATGCCAAAGCGCAAACCATTGTCGCCGGTATAGCGTTCCCAGCCGAGCGTAACGCCTGCCTCGATCGAGACCCGCAGCGCATCGGCCGGGATCACATCGGCGCGATACGCGGCGTCCTGCGCATCGAAGCGCGACCAGCACGGCATCGAGACGACATCGGCGCCGATCCCCTGCGCTTCAAGCGCCGCCGCTACCGCGACCGCGATTTCCACTTCCGATCCGGTTGCCATCACCACGACTTGCCGTGCTGCCGTTGCCGCGCGCAACCGGTAAGCGCCTTTCGCGCTCAGCATGTCGCCGCCGGTGCGCTGCTGCTGCAAATTCTGCCGCGACAAAGCGAGCAGACTCGGCCGGCCCTGCTCCGCCACCGCCAGCGCCCAGCATTCCGCCACCTCAACCGCATCGCATGGGCGATACACATCCAGATTGGGGATCATCCGCAGGCTCATCACATGCTCAACCGGCTGGTGGGTCGGGCCATCCTCGCCCACGCCGATCGAATCATGCGTCATTACATAGACGACGCGTGCCTGCTGGATCGCCGAGAGCCGGATCGCCGGGCGGCAATAATCCGAAAACACCAGGAAAGTGCCGCCAAACGGGATGATCCCGCCGTGCAGCGCCATCCCGTTCATCGCCGCCGCCATGCCGAATTCGCGGATGCCGTAATTGATGTAGCGGCCAGCATAATCACCCGCCGCCATCGCGGTGAGCGCCGGGGTCTTGGTGAGATTGGAGCCGGTAAGATCGGCCGATCCGCCGACCAGTTCGGGCATCGCTGCGGTCAGCCCTTCAAGCGCGAATTCCGATGATTTGCGCGTCGCGACCGACACCGGCACCCGATCCCAATTGGCAAAGGCCCAGCCCGCGGCATCCTCCAGATCGACCACACCGGCGATCCGGCGTTCAAATTCAGCGCGATCGGCATGGGCCGCCAACCGATCCTGCCATGCCGATCGATCCGCTCCACCGCGCTTGCCGAAATCGAGCCAGGCCGCGCGGATATCGGCGGGAATCTCAAACGGCGCCGCATGCCAGCCCAGCGCTTCGCGGGTGGCGGCGACTTCGTCCTTGCCGAGCGCCGAGCCATGCGTTTTCGACGTACCCTGCTTGTTGGGCGCGCCCTTGCCGATGATCGTGCGGCAGCGCACCAGCGACGGGCGCGGATCAGCAGCGGCTTCGCTTAGCGCGCGATCGATATCATCGACATCATGGCCATCGCATTCGACGACATGCCAGCCGCTCGCCCGGTAGCGCGTGGGGATATCCTCGCTGGAGGACAGGCTGACCGCCCCGTCAATGGTGATGCGGTTATCGTCCCACAACACATTCAGCCGCCCGAGCCCAAGATGCCCAGCCAGCCCGACCGCCTCATGATTGATGCCTTCCATCAGGCAGCCATCGCCGGCGATCACCCAGGTGCGATGATCGACCAGGCTATCGCCAAACACGGCGTTCAAATGCCGCTCGGCAATCCCCATGCCGACCGCCATCGCCAGCCCCTGCCCCAGCGGACCGGTGGTGCATTCGACGCCGGGGAGCTCAAAATTCTCCGGATGCCCGGCGCAGTGACTGCCAAATTGGCGGAAATTGCGAATATCCTCAATCGTCGGCTCGGCATAGCCGGTGAGATACAGCAACGCATAGATCAGCATCGATCCATGCCCGGCCGACAGCACGAAGCGGTCACGATCGGGCCATTTCGGGTCGGTGGGATCATATTTCAGATGGCGGGTGAACAGCACCGTGGCGACATCGGCCATGCCCATTGGCATGCCGGGATGCCCCGAATTGGCGGCTTCGACCCCGTCCATCGCAAGCGCGCGAATGGCATTGGCGAGAGTTATCGGCGCGACGCCCATCGGTTGCTTCCCGGGTTGCCGGCCCGCGTGGAGCACGCATCATGGGCTAGGCAGGTGGATGATGTGGCGCGTCTTTGCTGTGGCAAGGCCGCGCCGTCAACCTTCAGATCGATTCGCGGCTTGCCGTGCGGTGCCGTCCTGCTACCTTACGCCATGGTCGACGTGCATTCCCTGTCGGCGGCTGATCGCATTGATCTGGCCCTTACCCGTATCGAAGCGGCCCTGGCCGATCGCCCCCCCGCTGCCCCCGCGCCCGCTGGAAACCCGCTTGCTGAGGGCGCAGCCAGTGATTCCGATCTGGCAGAGCGCCATGCCGCGTTGAAGCAGCGCGTGGCCGAGGCGATCACCGCGCTCGATGCGATCTTGTCCACCGGCCAGTCCCCGGGCCAGTCGATGGGGGCGGCATAATGGCCGAAATCATGCTGAAGATCGGCGATCGCCAACACAAGGTCGCCTGCAAGGACGGTACCGAGGATCACCTGCGCCGCATCGCCGCAATGATCGATTCGCGCTGGACCACCGCAGCGCGCGCGTCCGGCGGGCTGAGCGACGAACGATCGATGCTGTTCGTGGCGCTGATGCTGGCCGACGCGCTTGACGAGGCCGAACAACGCTCAAGCGCGCCGTCGGCTGGCCCCGTTGCGGCGGCGGCTATGCCCGATCTTGATCGGCTGGCGGATCGGCTGGAGGCGATTGCTGCGGCGCTGGGATAGTGAGGTGGTTGAGGTTGCCCCAATGTCGGTAGGTTTGAGGCGTTTTGGGTGATCCCGGAAGCAGCTACAAATATACTTTGATTCGAGTTCAGCTACCCACCAGCGCAAATGCTACTATAGCCTAATCTTGTTGCGATGAACGGGCAATCGGCAGCGGCAATACTTGGTCGTTCATATCAGTTGCTCGCGAATTCATGTTAAAGCTAAACCCCTACGGTCATCCGCCCTTTCTTGCGCCAATCGCGACAACCAAAAAACAGGAAGTCGGGGCCATGAAAATTGATTCGCTGAAGTTCGTCGATGCAAGTAGCGCTTTTGACTTCGCCCTAAACATGCTCCGGGATCGTGGACGGCTGCGAACATGAAGCAATTTCGAAAAGAACCCACGCTCTCTGTGGAGCAACATATTGATGCATTTCTCGACGAATGGCAAGCGACGACAGTGCGCGTTGCCCAGGAGGTGCAAGCGAAGAACATATCGGCGTTGAGGGATATCAATGTGCTGCCGGGTATGACGGGCAGCGGAAATACAATCAACGTCGAGGGCATGCGGCATCTTAGCTTGGCGGCGGAAAAGCTTCTTGTCCGCGAAAAACTTGCCGCGAAATTGCAGCGCTGGACCGCAATCAAGGCGCTCGGCGAAGGTCTGCAGGCGCACCTCCCTAGGGCCCTCACGACCAAGACTTTGTCCGAACATGCAATTGTCGCCAAGGCGGTCGCGACCTTGCGTGCCTACCCGCGTGACGATGGCCTCTATGTCTTTCCAGTCGTGTTCGCGAGTCGGGCGACCACGACCGACTTCAATATCGGCGCCGCTCG
The DNA here is from genome assembly GCA_001464615.1 of Sphingomonadales bacterium Ga0077557. GTDB lineage: Bacteria > Pseudomonadota > Alphaproteobacteria > Sphingomonadales > Sphingomonadaceae > Sphingomonas. Next base: position 179,689 of record LNFI01000007.1, read on the forward strand.
GATCGTTGCGAAGCCAATCTTCGAAGCTGAATTGGTCGATGCATGGAAACGCCACGATTCGGTGGAAGACAAGCATGGTTTCGGGGCCGGACTGGCGGACGATTGGAGGCAGCACAGCGCTGACTTCGATCACTTCATTGTTGTGACCATGGAGGGGTTTGAGGAGAAGATGGCATGGACTGCGGCAATGGATGCCGCTCAGATGCTCCTCAACATTCTTCGCATGTATTTCGGCTACCAGACGATGGACGATGTCCGGATCGGCAACGGCTTCATCTGGCAGAACAAGCGCTCGTCAATACGGCTAACAAAGCAGGGAGATATCTGCCTTTCTTCATCATTTGGCGGCGCAGGATCGCACTTGGAATCCGGGTGGGAAGTGGCATTTGGCCGCGACCTGTCCGGTTTTGCGATGTTGCTTACCACGACGGTTACCTGGCCGACAGTAAACGAGGGGCGTCCCGATCCCATGTTCGAGCGACTGATTTACTTCAACCGATTGATCGCCGAAGCCTATGGCGAACCACACGATCCGATCCGACTAGTGCGGTTAATTTCCGCGCTGGAAGCATTTTCTCTCATCGGTTCTGCTGACAAGGCGCATAATCTGGCGCATCGCTGCGGCGCTGCCGGTGGATGGGGCGATCCCCTTCAGTATTGCACGATCTACGATGCGGTGCGCGAAGGCTATCGCTGGCGCAACGCCGTCGTCCACGGAGATGCGCCTTCCGACACCGATGTGCGGCGTGCGTTCTATGGCATAGAGCATCATTTGCTCTCGATATATCTTGGTATGTTGTCGTTACACGCCGGCATCGCGAACGATGTGAGGCCTCGTTCTGTATCCGGATTGCGCCGCGAGTTCACCAGTCGCATCGATATGTTCTTCTGGGCACCGTCGCTGGTGACGTGATCTGAATTGCCGCTTCAGGGTTTCGGTGCCAGGTTGAATAAACAACGACATTCCGCCTCAGGCCGACCTCAAGCAGCCAGTCAGCAATCGGCCCAAAACAAGCCATCAGTCGTTGGGTTGCAGCACGGCTCAATTGCCGCCCGTCCGCCTCCCCCTTCCTCAACCTCTCTCCCAATCGGAATGCCCCGCCCTGCTCGCCCGCCCCAAACCCCGCCCCCCCATCCCCGCCCTTGAGTAACCCACACAAAGCGCCTACCTAGGGAAGTGGCGGGTACTGCCCGGTACGAGCTTCACGAACATCCCTGAGGCGATTCTTCATCCTGGGGGGCTGTCCCTTCGCGGATCCTGGTCCGAGAAAATGGCCCCCACCTGACGTTACCGGCGTCAGAGGATATTCAGGCAAACGGCCATGGCGGTCCCGCCACCGCTCCCGGCCGGGGATGATGATGGTGCAGGCAGAAACGGGGCAGGCAGAAACGGCTGCGGTAAAATCTGGCCTGCGCGCCCGGATGCGGGCTGAGCGATTGGCCTATGCTGCGGTCGCGCCGCCGATCATCCCGCCCCGCGAATTTCTCGACAAAGTGCAGCCGACAAGCGTGGTCGCCAGCTATGTGGCGATGGCGGATGAGGCCGATCCGGGCCTGCTGACCCTGGCCGCGCATCAGGCGGGCTGCCAGATCGCCCTGCCGCACATCACGACACGGGCAGCGCCGATGCGCTTCCTGGCCTGGCTACCGGGCGCACCGCTGGTGGACGGCCCCTTTGGACTGCGCCAGCCCCCGGCCGATGCCCCTGCCCTGTCGCCCGACATCATCCTGACGCCGCTGATCGCCTTTGATCGCCAGCTGAACCGGCTTGGCCAGGGGGCTGGCTATTATGACCGCGCCTTTGCTGCCCTTGCGGCGGTATTGAGAATTGGCGTCGCCTGGTCCATCCAGCGCGCAGAGGCGGTACCGGTCGATCCGTGGGATGTGCCTCTCCACGGCGTCATCGACGAATATGGCTGGAACGGACCGGAGCCGCGCTGAATGACCCCTAGCTGGCGTAAACCTGCGGGCGCGCTGATGATGATCGCGTCGATCTTCATCTGGGCCGTGCTGATCGCGAATTTGGCGGAGACGGTGTCGGGCTGGCCGGTCCTTGCCCAGATGCTCTTCTATGCCTTTGTCGGGATTATCTGGATCGTGCCGATGAAACCGCTGCTGCGCTGGATGGAAACGGGGCGCTGGCGGGTCTAGAGCCTGATGACTTTGGATTGAACCAAACCATACGCCGTTCGCCCTGAGCGAAGTCGAAGGGCATGCGAAGCGCGTGGGCTTCGACTTCCCCCGGACCTGATCCGGGGCCGAACGGGTATGAGGTTGACGCGACCTAACGTCATCACTCTCTAAGCGCGCCGCCACGTCATCACATGGGCATAGGGCGCGCGGCGATAGCGATCGGCCTTGGCCGGATCGCCCCCGGTTGGCGCTGGTTCGTCGAAAAAGGTCAGCCGCAAACCAGCATCGATCAACAACGTGAAATAGGTCGATAGCGGCCGGTGCCAGTTGACGACATCAATCCCGCGCCACGCAGCGCGGGTCGGCCGGGTGATTAGGTAATCATCGATCGCGAAATACTGGCTGCCGCCCCGCCAATCCTGCTGCCACCCGCCCTGCGCCGCGGCGGTGTTGAAACTGTTGAGGTTGGCGATCAGCAGCATCCCGCCTGGAGCCAGCACCCGCGCCATTTCCGCAATTGCGGTGTCGATATCGTCAATGTCGATCAGCGACAGATAGGAAATGACGAGATCGAACGCCCCATCGGCAAAATCGAGCTGTTCGGCGCGGCCCAGCCGGTAGTCGCCTGCCGGATCGCGGCGGATGGCTTCGGCGATCAGCGATGGCGCTGGATCAATCCCCGTGGCGGCGCTGACATGCGGGGCGATCATCCGGCAGAACCGCCCCTCGCCACAGCCGATATCGAGCGCGCGGGAAAATCCCTGCCCCTCGATTCGCGCGCGCATGGCCGAATCGAGCACATAGCGCCGGGTAAAGTCGCCGGCCTCGCCCTGCGACTCAATCCACGCGGCAGCCGAGTTTTCCCAGCGCTCGCTCACCGCGCGTCCCCACCCCTGGTTTTTTTGAAGTCCACGCTATGGCGCGAGTGACGGGGCTCGAACCCGCGACCTCCGGCGTGACAGGCCGGCGCTCTAACCAACTGAGCTACACCCGCTTATAAAGCGTGAGGCGCGGCACCTAGTTGAGGTGCCGGGTGGTGTCAACCATCCTCGCAAAGGATCAGGGCGATGACGGCCGCGATGCGCGTTCGTCACGCCGCCGCTGCTGATCAAGCGTGCCATGTTCAAACAGGAATCCGGCAATATCCGGCTGCCCGGCCGCCCCGATCACCGTCTGCACAATAATCAGCAATGGCACCGCGAGCAGCGCCCCTGGCGTGCCCCACACCCAGCCCCAAAAACTCAATGAAATCAATATCATGATCGGGTTTATTGTCAACCGATGACCAACAATGAAGGGGGTGATCGCGTTGGCTTCGATCAAATGCGCGCCAATGAGAATGAAGGCCGGGATCAGCGCCACCCAGATATCAGTGAACACCATCAACCCGCCCAGCGCGAGCAGCAGCGCGGCGACGATCGGGCCGAAATAGGGCACATAATTGAGCAGCGCGACGATGCCGCCCCACATCAGCGGATAGGGCATCCCCATCAGCCAGACGGCAAAGGCAACGAACAGCCCAAGCGACAGGTTGATCACCGTAATCGTGCCCAGATAGGAGGACGTATCGTCGACCACATCCTGGATCACCCGCGCGGTCGCCATTGCGCCGTCAAAGCTCGATCGGCTGGTGATCGTCCGCCGCCGCAGCCGCGTCCAGCCCGACAGGAAGAAGAACACCACCAGCGTGCCGAAAAATATCTGGATGAACACCGTCGGCGCGGTGCTGGCGACCAGCTCCACCAGCGAGCGCGGCGGGACGCTGGTCGCCTCGGCAACGCGCGCCATTTTCTGGGCACCGCCGGCCGCGAGCTTCATCGCGGTATCATCAACATATTTGTTGAGGCTGGAATAGAGATCGAGCAGCGGGGCGATGTTCATTTGAATCTGCCCGATTCGCTCAGGCAGCATCCGGAAAAACTGCACCGCCGGCACGATGATCGCCGCCAGCGCGATATTCGCCGCGGCCAGGAACAGCAGCACGCAAGTGAGCGAGGCGAGCCCCGCTGGCATCCGGTGCCGTTCCAGCCATTCGAGCACGGGCACCAGCGCAACAGCAATCACCAACGCCGCCGTGACGGGGAGGAAAAACTCCGCCCCCGCCTTCAACGCAAAAGGCAGCGCCAGCGCCAGCCCGAGCCCTGCGATCAAGGTGAGCGCGGCCAGCAATCGATCGCGCCGCCGCGTGTCTTCATCCATCGCCACCGCCGCCTCCCCCGACAGGGCTAGGCCAAGCCCGCCGCCAGGCACTGCCTGCACATCGCCGCTAACAGGCCGCGGCGGCAGATCATCGTCGGATCGTTCAATGGGTCCAGGCGTTTGTTCCATCGGGCCATTCTAGCGGCATTCCACTCGCTTGTAATCCCGGCTAGCATCACGCTTATGCGCGACTATCTTCTTGTGATCGATGAGGGCACCACCTCAACCCGGGCAATGCTGTTGACGCCGGGCGGCGAATGTATCGCCACCCGGGCGATTGAGCTGACCCAACATTATCCGCAGCCCGGCTGGGTGGAGCATGATGCCGGCGAAATCTGGCGCCACAGCCTGGCTGTGACTGAAGCGGTGATCGCTGAAGCGGGCGGCGCGGACCGCATCGCCGCGATTGGCATCACCAACCAGCGCGAGACGGTGGTGTTCTGGGACAAGACCACCGGCGAGCCGCTCGCCCCCGCCATCGTCTGGCAGGACCGCCGCACCGCGAGCATCTGCCGCGACCTGAAAGAAGCGGGGCATGAGGCCGCCGTGCAGGCCAAGACCGGGCTGCTGCTCGATCCCTATTTCAGCGGCTCCAAGATCGGCTGGGCGATGGCCAACTGGCCGCAACTGAAGGAGGCGGGGGATCGGCTCGCGATCGGCACGGTCGAAAGCTGGCTGATCTGGAAATTGACCGCCACTGAAAACCGGGGCGGCCTGCACATCACCGACGCGACCAACGCCAGCCGCACCGCGCTGATGGCGATTGGCAGCGGCGGGTGGGACGACGGGCTGATCGACCTGTTCGGCGCGCCTACCGCCGCGCTGCCCGAGATTGTCGACTGCGCCGGGCGCTTTGGCGAGACGACGTTGTTTGGCGCGGGGATCCCGATTTGCGGCATGGCGGGCGACCAACAGGCGGCGACGATCGGCCAGTCTTGCCTGCAACCCGGCGAGACCAAGGCGACCTTTGGCACCGGCGCCTTCATCCTGACCCAGGCAGGCGCGATCCCGCCGGTGTCGCACCACCGGCTGCTCTCCACCGTCGCGTGGCAGCTAGACGCCAAGCGCGCCTATGCGCTGGAGGGATCGGTTTTCGTGGCGGGCAGCCTGATCAAATGGCTGCGCGATTCGATCGGGCTGATCGGCACTGCGGCCGAGACCGAAGCGCTCGCGCGCAGCGTGGCCGATAATGGTGGGGTCTATCTGGTCCCGGCGCTATCCGGCCTGGGCGCGCCGTGGTGGCAGCCAGAGGCGCGCGCGAGCATTTCCGGCCTGAGCTTCACCAACACCCGCGCGCACATCGTCCGCGCCGCGCTGGAGGCGATGGCGCACCAGGCGCATGACCTGAAAACCGCGTTCGCGGCGGACGGGGTCGACTGGGCTTCCTTACGCATCGACGGCGGCATGGTCGCCAACAACTGGATGGCGCAGGACATGGCGGACATCCTCGGCATCACCGTGGAACGCCCCGCCTTCGCCGAGACGACTGCCCTTGGCGCCGCGATGCTGGCTGGCGTGGGCAGCGGACTGTTCAACGGGCTGGAGGAAGCAAGCGCGATGCGCGGCGCGGTTGAGGTGTTCGAGCCGGGCATGGACGGCGGCGTGCGCGCGGCCCGGCTAGCGGGCTGGCAGCGCGCGGTGGAGAGCGTGGTGGGCTTGGCCGGCGCGTGACGTTGCGGAGGTAAAGTTGCGGAAGTTGCGGGTTGCCATCGGTTTTGCGCGGGTGGGCGTGATGAGGCCGTTTGAAGGTGCTCAAAGGTTATGAAAGTTATGACCTACTGAAAAATTCGGACACGTATGGGGCGAGGCGCAGAACGGGGCAATCGACCGACCGAGGTGTGACGATGGGACAGAGCGGGTTGGTCACCCTAAAGTGAAGACGATAATGCATATCATAGCGGGCGCTTGTAGGAAGGTTTTGCACTGAACTGTTGATTGGCACTATGTATCTTTTGTCAAATTTGTTCGGGCCGACATAGGGTCCGTTGCGGACTAGCCGATTTTGCGATCAGAACGGACCGATGCAGACATTTGGTCGAATTCTTACCCGTTTCAACGACCGTCGGCGAAGTCAACGTTCGGCCGGCGAGATATGAATCTAGATATCTGGCATACTTTTAAGTGATTACCTCATTGCATTCACGAACTGGATTGAACTACTAACCGCCGTTAGTCCGCAATGAAGTTCGGAATGGCAGCGAAGCCTTTAAAAGGTCATGTTCGCTTGAGATATAGGAAATCAGGTCAGACGTCTTAGCAAAAATACTGCTCAGTGCTTGGCCAATCATTGGATTGTTGCCGCTGGGTAATGCACGCCGCGTATCTGACTGTAGTCCCAAACAAAGGCACCCACGCGCATTTGCAAAGCCGATCTCAAACGCGACTCCCTCGTCAATATGGGCACCATCGAGCACAGCGATGAGCATTTCACATTCGCTCAACGCGAGACGATCGCGTTCGAATATCCGTGTCTCAGCGATGTCCGGCGGAATGCCCTCGGCCAGCAATTCGGCGAGCAGCATCCCGTCACGCTGTGGCAGGAATACATCGCAGTAAGTGCCCAGCGTGCCCGCGAGCGCGCCGTTAAAGGCGCGTTCGCGGTCGTTGAACAGCGGCGCGGCAAGATAGACCTTAATTTTTGGCATTGTTATCGTCTGCAACCGAATGTCTGATGAGCTGCTCCTGAATGTTCACTGGTCTATATTCATCTAAGAAAATGATGCGCGCGATGTGTTTAGCGACCTCAGCAGCAGAGCGCCCTGTCGTGCACACAACCGACTTTGGCAGTTGGCCGTAAACTTCGTCAATGTCGCGTAGCAGTTTTTTATATTCGTCATCCGGCCAGTATTTGTGCTTAAGGCTATTGCGAATCCGTATTTCCTCAAGTGAAGCGCTTAGTTCAATGATGTGACCAGGCGCCACCTCCCAAGCTCCCTCGTCGGTGATCTTTTCGAGGAGTGATTTCGCCTTCTTGCTACGATCTTCTTTAGGACCAAAGGTTAACGGATCAAGTGGCGCGCGATCAACCACATGAATCCCTTCCTTGCAGTCTTGAAGGGCGAAGTTTTTCTTGTGAAATTGCTCGGCGATCCAGTTATTCAGGCCGTCAATCTTCTCGGTACTGATTTCGCCCTCGGGCTTTGCAAGATCGGGCTTTCGCTCGTCGATCCACTCGTCATATGTAATAAGACTTCGCAAGCTGCCTGCCGCGGTACTTTTTCCGGCGCCGACTGAGCCGATCATGTAATAAACGAATTTGGGCTTTAGCTTTGCGTGCCGAGACGCAAAGGTCGCCGACTCCATCTCGATAAGCGTAGCCAAAGTTTTTATCTCGTCGTTGCTCAAGAACAAAGTGTAAAGGCCAAAAGATTCGAAATTGGCTTTAAAAATAGCGGCCTCGGCCTCGCTATCACGGGTAGAGCCGGACGGCGTGTACTGAACAATATAGTGGATATTGCCGGGGTTCTGAACAGCGTTCTGGCGGAGTAGGCTTTGAAGCGTACTATCTTCAAGCGATAGGCCGATAAGCAAGCAAGTGTTCCGGAACAGATGCCCTGAAAGGTGGATATATTTCCCGTTGGCGGCACTGATCAACTGGTCTTGAAAGGAGTCATCGGCAAAAACCACGTCGGCGCTGGCTCCGTTCTCGAACACTGCGGGTAGGCAACCGTTCGGGTGATAGATCACGCTGTCTGGCCGACGGAATTGGGAGTTCGGCCGATCGATCATCTCATAACCGCGAGTCGTCTCGGACTCGCCGTCCGATCGCGCGAGTGCAAGCATCTGTTCGAGCGTGTCGTCGAAATTGTAGGTGACCGTCAGGGGCGAACGCTTGATGATCGTCGTAAATGCGTTGAGATAGGGATGATTGAGAAGTTTTTCCTTACGTGCCCCTGCATCTAGCCCTTGATAAAGCTCTTCGTGGAGAAGCCTGAGCCAATCGGTCTTGATGGACCGCTCCTGGACAAAGGTGAGCGATGCGCCAAGATCGAGCGCGGCAATGCGCGATTTGCGAAACTCGCTGAACAGCAATTGAGTCACCGACGCGAGAGATCGAGTGATCGGACGGCCACCCGCCCCTTTGTCTTTTAATCGATCCCAGATCCCGGCAGCACCCACCTCAGGGCGTTCGGCGATCTTCCTGACAAGCGTTTCCCATCGAGGATATCCCAGATCGATACTGATGCCAGCGCCAAACAATAGACCCAACCGCTGCGCACGATGCTGCGCGCGCAGGTGGACGACTGCTTTTGGAGCAAATTCGATGACCTTGGCTTCCTTCGACTTGCTCATCCGTCGCCCGTTCCCGACAAAAAACTCAACTGATGCCGTTTGTCCCCTTCAGCATCAACCTGATTGATACTGCTTTGTCGACCAATTGTATGGTCGACGGCGGCCGTTAACCGCGTGATGAAGTCTGGATCGGGACGACGGAAGACATGGTTGAGGTTCCACAGTCCGGACGCCGCAATTCGCCAATCCGAGCTCGAATGTCCAAGCCAGTCGGCTTCCACATTTGCTCTTAACAGGCCAAGTCGCGAAAGGAGGCCGATCGCATTGCGCTCGAGATAAGCACGTTCACTCTGAGGACCGGGTTCATCGTCAACATCGAGCCAAACCACCTGCATCGCGCCGATCAGCCGGCTGACTTGCTGTTCAAGCAGTTCCTCTCCTTGCCGCACATCAAGCGAGGCTGATTGGCCCTGCGCCCAACTGGCTGGCCAAGATTCCGCCTCGGCGAGCCGCGTCCAAGCTCGACCGACATGTAGGCGGAAAATCGAGGATCTGTGGCTGCCTCCTCCGGAAGAGGTGCCACGATGCGTGCTTAGCCGGTTCCAGAGCGTCGTTTTCGATCCTTGGCTGACTGCGTGCGTGCCGATGCGAACGATCCGCGGCATGCGACCCCGTGCGAGCCCATGGCCGGGAGCGAGAATGAAATAAACGCCTCGCGATGGCCACGACTGGCGTCCGTTGGTGTCCTCGATGCGGCGCCCTCCCGATTGTGCTACCCAGACCTGGCTCATCAACCGAAAGAAGCGCGTCGCCATGGCGCGAAGGTCGGCTTCACCATTGAGATCGCGAAGCGAACTGAGGCGCGAACCTAGCGACAGCGAACCGAGCGGGCTTTCGACCGCCACATCGAGCCGGTCGAAGTCGGACCTCAACGGTGCCAGATACTCCTCACCACACATGAGTACGGCGGTGTCGCGCGGTCGTAACACCGAGTCCAATTGCATGCCGGTTCTATCGCCCCAAGCTATGCGTTCGGAGCGCTTCATGGTCTTGAGCGTGACGTCATAAGGTTCGATGACGTCATTGCAGCCGAGCAAGCCGTGCTTTGCCGAAAGGATATGTACTCGATCCGAGCGGTCGATCGCTGCCAAAAGCGATTTGCGAAACAGCGGCGAGGTATACAGTGCGGCTGCTGGCAGTTTGAGTGAGCTCTTGGTTTTCGAGCAGGCGACGAAACCGATCCTAGCCATCAGGCCTCAATCGCCCGCCAGGCATGCTCATGTAACCGACAGGCATCGCACTGACCGCAAGGAATGACCGCGCCATCGCGTAGCGCTGGGCGATAGCAACTCCATGTGTCATGCTCGCCAATGCCAAGGTCGCGCGCAAGGGCAGCGATCGCTGGCTTGTCCATTTGCAGTAATGGCGCGACAATTCGCGCTCCACCGGGATTGGCGACTGCCATCATCGCTGAGAATGCGTCCAAAAATTCCGGCGTGCAATCCGGGTAACCAGAGAACTCAACGCTGTTGATGCCAATATGAACTTCCTCCGCTCCAACACCTGCGGCATGAGCGCAGGCAATCGAAAGGAAAACTGCATTGCGGGATGGCAAAAATGCCGGCGAAATGTTCGCGCGCATCTCATCAACCGAGCGACCAGTGGGAATCTGACGTTCGGGTTTGTGCCAATTCACGTTGACCACTTCACGCGGAACATCAAGTGCATCGCAATGCCGCTGAGCGAACATCAGCTCTACAGCAAGCTTCTGGCCATAGTTCACTCCAAGACTAAAAACTTCTGCACCTTCGCGGTGCGCTTTGTACAAACACGTTGTCGAATCCATACCTCCGCTGTGCAAAACCAGCACCCGCATTGGCACTCAACTCCTTCTAAACGTTGATTTGAAGCCCCCGGAAATGAAGCCACTTTAAGATGCCTTGCTAACAGACCTGGCGGGCAAATCCTAGGCAACATATTCCTAGCGCGAGGCTGCTCGTCTCTGTCAGATATTCTGAACGAGCGGCCGCTATGGGGGCGGCATCCCGGAAACCGGACAGTCAGGACCCTCCCGCATTGGTGGCCTTCACGAACGAGGTGATTGATGTCCGCTTACGCGATTGTCACAAAAGTCGCCCAACGATCGACTACAGCCCCTCAGGCCGCCACCCCCACCCTATCCTCAAACAGCACCTTCAAATCTTTCTTCAAAATCTTCCCATTCGCGTTGCGGGGCAGCGTTTCCTTTACGAAGCGGATCGCGACCGGCGTTTTGAAGATCGCCAGGCGGGCCTTCACCCAGGCTTGCAGCTCGGCCTCGGTCGCTTCCATGCCCGGGGCGAGGTGGACGACGGCGGCGGGTTCTTCGCCTAGCGTCCGATGCGGGATGCCGATCAGCGCGCAATCGGTGACGGCGGGGTGGGCGTAGAGGACGTTTTCGACCTCGCTCGAATAGATATTCTCACCGCCGCGGATGATCATGTCCTTGGCGCGATCGACGATATAGACAAAGCCTTCCTCATCGAGCCGGGCGAGATCGCCGGTGCGGACCCAGCCGTTAACGAAGGTCGCCGCGGTCGCCTCGGGCTTGTTCCAATAGCCCTTCACCACCATCGGCCCGCGCGCCCATAGCTCGCCAACCTCGCCAACGGGCAACTCGGTCACGCCGTCCTCATCCATGATCTTCAGATCAGCGACAGCGACCGGGGGGCCGGCGCTGGTCGGGCGGTTGAGATAATCCTCGGCGGCGTGGCCGGTGACAGTCGCCATCGTCTCCGTCATCCCCCAGCCATTGCCGGGCAGCGCGCCGAATTCGGTATAGATGCGCTTCACCAGTTCGGGTGCGGAGGGCGCGCCGCCATAGGCGATCGTCTCCAAGGAGGAGAGATCATATTTCGCGCGATCAGGGTGCTCCAGCAATTGCCAGGCAATGGTCGGCACCCCGCCGGTGGCATGGACCTTTTCGCGCTCGATAATCTCCATCGCGCGGAGCGGATCCCATTTTCGCATGAAGATCATCGTGCTGCCAGCGGCAACCACGCCCATCAGCGCAGCGCTGCACGCGGTAACGTGGAAGAGCGGGATGATGGTCAACATCGTTTTGGGGGTCGGCTCAGGGATAGCCTCGCCGCGCCGCATCAGCGTGCGCGCCGCGCTATAGGCGCTCGAAAAAATGTTGGTGATCAGGTTGCGGTGCGTGCCGAGGGCGCCCTTGGGATTGCCGGTGGTGCCGCTGGTGTAGAAAATCGTCGCGTCATCCTCCGGGCCGATCGGGACCTGGGGCAGCTGCACATCGGGCAAGGCGGCCCATTCATGCGGGGTCCCGATTAAGTCCTCAAGCGCCGATGCATGGCCCGACAGCGGGGTGAGCGCGCGCGCGACCAGAATCTGTTCGATGGCGGGCAGCGCGCCATAGATTTCGGCGAGGCGAGTGTGGCGCTCGTCATCGAGCACGAGCAGCCGCGCGCCGCAATCATTGATGCCATATTCAAGCTCGGCTGCGGTCCACCACGCATTGAGCGGCACGATGATCGCGCCGATGCTGACGGCAGCGAAGAAGACGACCGGCCATTCGGGCATGTTGCGCATGGCCAGCGCGATGCGGTCCCCCTTGGTGATCCCCAGCCCCTGTAGCTTGCTGGCGAGCGTGGCGACGGCACGAAAATGCGCTTCATAGGTGACGCGCTCATCCTCATGGATTGTGAATTCGCGGGTGCCATGGCCGCGCGCGAGCTGAACCAAAAGAGCAAGATTGGGGGGAGCATATTTCCAAGTGCGGGTCGGCACGCCGCCAATCGCCACGGTTTCCATTTCAAAGCGTGCCCCTGGCGCCGTCAGGGCTGCCTCAATCTCTGCAATCCCCATTTTGGGCCAAGCCGGGTCAAGCGCGATCAGGGGCTCGTTCAGCACGGAATCGGGCACAGTCTCTCTCCAACTCTTGAATTTCGGGTTTGGCTTATCTGCCATTTTCACCAACGTTACTGTTGATTCATGCGCCGCTCAAGGCAATAGGGAGGCGACCGTTTCGAAGCAGGGGTATGGAGCAGGCATGAACATCGCCAAGCCGGAAGAACATGGCTTTGACTCCGCGCGCCTGGCCCGGATCGATACGCTGCTGCAGGAGCGCTATGTCGCGCCCGGCAAGCTGCCGAACGCCCAGATTCTTATCGCCCATGACGGAGAAATCGTTCATTTTTCCAGCCAGGGCTCCGCGCGGGAAGGGGGCGCGGCGATTGATGAAACATCGCTGTTTCGCATCGCCAGCATGACCAAGCCGATCACCTCGATCGCCTTCATGATCCTGGTCGAAGAGGGCAAAGTCGCCGTCGACACGCCGGTCCACCACGTGCTGCCCGAGTTCAAGGGGCTGGGCGTCTATAATGGCGGCGGTGCAGGTGTGCCGTTCCTAACCAAGCCGACGACCGAGCCGATGCGGATGGTCGATCTGCTACGGCACACGTCGGGGCTGACCTATGGCTTTCAGAACCGATCGAACATTGATGCGGCGTACCGCGCGGGCAAGCTGGAGAATTGGCACGGCAATCTCGATCTCGACGGCTTTGTGGCGGCATTGGGCAAGCTTCCGCTGGAGTTCTCGCCGGGCGAAGCATGGAATTATTCGGTGGCAACCGACGTATTAGGGGCGGTGATCCAGCGGGTTTCGGGGATGCCACTCGACGAATTTTTCCGCACGCGCATTTTCGCGCCGCTTGGCATGCACGACACTTTCTTCAACGTGCCCGAGGACAAGGTTCACCGGCTGACCGATTGCTATAATTATGTGCCGGGCGGCAAGCCGGTGATGTACGATCGGGGCGAAGCAAGCGCGTGGAGCCGCAAACCGAAATTCCTGTCAGGCGGCGGCGGGCTCGTCTCGACCGCGCTTGATTATCACCGGTTTTGCACAATGTGCCTGAATGGCGGCACCTTTGACGGGGTAAAGATCGTCGGGCGCAAGACGGTCGACCTGATGACGCGCAACCACCTGCCCGGTGGCGGCGACTTGGCGACAATGTCGAAATCGCTGTTCAGTGAGGCGGCCAATGCCGGAACCGGTTTTGGCCTCGGCTTTGCCGTCAATGTTGATGTCGCAAAAACGATGGTGCCGGGGTCGGAAGGGGAATATTATTGGGGCGGGATGTTTTCGACCGCCTTTTTCATCGATCCCGTGGAACGCATCAGCATGGTGTTCATGACGCAGCTGCAGCCATCGAGCGCCTACCCGATACGCCGGGAATTGAAGACTCTGATTTATAGCGCGTTGACTTGAACCACCGCCGCTCCCGCGAAGGCGGGGGTCCAGCTGCCTTCGCATGGAAGCTGAAGGAAGTAGCTGGGTCCCCGCCTTCGCGGGGATAACGAAAAAACGAATAGCAGGAGCCACCAATGACCTCACCCATCACCACTGAACGCCATGGCGACGTGCTCGTCATCATTTCCAATAACCCGCCGGTCAACGCGCTCGGCGCCGCCGTCCGTCAGGGCCTTGAAGCCGGTTTGAAGGAGGCCGCTGGCGACGATTCGATCAAGGCGGTAGTCATCCGCTGCGACGGCAGGACCTTTTTCGCGGGCGCCGACATCACTGAATTCGGCAAGGCGATGCAGGAACCGGGCCTGCCGACCGTTGTCGACATGATCGAAGCGTTCGACAAGCCCGTGATCGCCGCGATCCACGGCACCGCGCTCGGCGGCGGGTGCGAGGTAACGCTTGGATGTCATTATCGCATTGCTGTGCCATCGGCGAAGATCGGCACGCCTGAAGTAAAGCTTGGCCTGCTGCCAGGCGCTGGCGGGACGCAGCGCATTCCCCGGATTGCAGGCGTTGCTCTCGCGCTGGAAATGACGGCAAAGGGCGATCCGATTTCGGCGGCCAAGGCAATGCAGGCGGGGCTGATCGACCGACTGGCCGGTGAGGAGTCATTGGCCGCGGATGCGATTGCTTTCGCCCGCGATGTCGCCGCCGCTCGCCCCCTGCCCCGCGCCCGTGAGAAGACCGCAACGGCCGATCCCGACGCCATCGCCGCTTTCAGGAAGGATAATGCCAAGCGCTTCCGTGGCTTCGATGCGCCCGCCGCCAACATTGCCTGTGTCGAAAAGGCAGCTGACGGATCAAGCTTTGACGACGGTATCGCGTTTGAGCGTACCGAATTCATGAAGCTGATGATGGGCGTGCAGTCCGCTGCCCAGCGCCACATCTTCTTCGCCGAGCGTCAGGCCGCCAAGATCGACGGCATCGCCGCCGACATTGCGCTGCGCACGATCAAGAAGGTCGGCGTGATCGGTGCCGGTACGATGGGCGGCGGGATCAGCATGAACTTCTTGTCGGCTGGTATCCCCGTGACCATCGTCGAGATGCAGCAGGAAGCGCTTGATCGCGGCACCGGCGTGATCCGCAAAAATTACGAAGCCTCCGCCGCCAAGGGCCGGATGAAGCCCGAACAGGTCGCCATGGCGATGGGTGCGCTGACACCGACGCTCAACCTCGACGACCTCGCTGATTGCGATCTGGTGATCGAGGCGGTTTATGAGAGCATGGACGTCAAGAAGGAGCTGTTCGGCAAGCTCGACAAGATCGTCAAGCAGGGCGCGATCCTCGCCTCCAACACCAGCTATCTGAACGTGGACGAGATCGCCGCTTCGACGGATCGCCCGCAGGATGTGCTGGGCATGCACTTTTTCTCGCCCGCCAATGTGATGAAGCTGCTCGAAGTGGTGCGTGGCGCGAAGACCGCAGACGATGTGCTCGCCACCGTCATGGCGCTCGCCAAGAAGATCAAGAAGGTCGCGGTCGTCTCCGGCGTGTGCCACGGCTTTATTGGCAACCGCATGCTGATGCCGCGCCAGGTCGAAGCCAATAAGCTGCTGATGGAAGGCGCGACGCCTGAGCAGATCGACCGCGTCCATGTCGAATTCGGCATGCCGATGGGACCGTTCCAAATGAGCGATCTCGCCGGCGTCGATATCGGCTGGCACCGCGATCCGACGCGGATCGAGAGCATTCGCGATGCGCTCGCCGCCGAGGGGCGTTGGGGACAGAAAAAGTCGGCGGGCTTTTACGACTATGACGAAAAGCGCAACCCGACGCCGTCCGCGCGCGTCGCCGAAATCATCGAGGATTTCCGCTCGAAATCGAACCTGCCCAAGCGTGAAATTAGCGATGAAGAGATCATCGAGCGCACGCTTTACACGATGGTCAACGAGGGCGCGCTGATCCTGGAAGAGAAGATGGCGCAGCGCGCATCGGACATCGATGTCGTGTGGATCTATGGCTATGGCTGGCCGGTCTATCGCGGTGGACCAATGTTCTGGGCCGATACAGAGGGGGCCAAGAAGATCGTCGCGGGGCTGGAGAAGCACGGCTTCAAGGTAGCGGAATTGCTAAAGAGCAATGCCGAGACGGGGAGCCGCTTCAAGTGACGGCTGGTGCGACATTCCTCCCCGTTTACGGAGAGGGGGACCAGCTACAGGCTGGTGGAGGGGGATCGCCGGGAACGCAGCGCTTGTTGCCTACCCCCTCCGTCGGCGCTTCGCGCCGCCACCTCCCCGTCCCGGGGAGGATTTAGTTGAAGACCGCACTCGCCACCGCCGCCGCGATCCGATCGGGCGAGACCACTGCCATCGCCGAGTGCGAGGCGGCGATCGCCCGGATCGAGGCTGGCGACGGCGAGATCAACGCGGTTGTCGTCCGTGACTTCGACCGCGCACGCGATCAGGCGCGCGCGGTCGATGCGCAGGTGGCGGCAGGCGTCATGGCCGGCGTGCTGCTCGGCGTGCCGATGACGGTGAAGGAGAGCTTCGACGTTGCCGGTCTGGTCAGCTGCTGGGGCTTTGCCGAGCATGCCGATTTCGTGGCGAGCGAGGATGCCATCGCCGTCCAGCGCCTGAAGCGTGCTGGTGCCGTGATTCTGGGCAAGACGAACGTGCCGGTCGCGCTCGCTGACTTGCAGACCAACAACCCGGTTTATGGGCGGACGCGCAACCCGCACAACCTGGATCGCGTGCCCGGTGGCTCGTCCGGCGGCGCGGCAGCGGCGCTGGCAGCGGGTTATGTGCCGATCGAAATCGGGTCCGACATTGGCGGATCGATCCGCTTGCCCGCCGCTTTCTGCGGCATATGGGGGCACAAGCCGACCTACAACGCATTGTTAAGTTACGGCCATAACTTCCCGCGTACCGAAGGCTGCGGTGTTGCGCTCAACGTCATCGGCCCCTTAGCGCGCGATGCCGATGATCTGGAGGCGCTCTTCGAAGTGATGGGCGGCGATGCGCTTGCCCGCCCTGCCCCACGCGGACCGGGCGACTGGCGAATCCTGCTGCTCGATCCGCACCCCAACGTCCCCGTGCAGGCATCGATCCGCGCGGCGATCGAAGCCACTGGCAAGGCGTTCGAGGCAGCAGGCGCGATAGTCGATCGCGAGACCGATTTGTTGCCCGATCTCATCACTCAGTCGGCCAACTATATCCGCATGCTGCTCACCGCGATGTCGCGTGGCGGGATGCCGCCCAATGGCGCGCCGCCGACGTCGCTTGGCGACTGGTTCGGGCTGATCGACGCGCAGGCCAAGTGCCGCCGCGATTGGGGCCGGCTGTTCGGCAGCTATGATGCGGTGATTGCGCCGATCTGGGGCACCACTGCTTACCCGCATGACGACACGCCGCTTGGCGAGCGCATGCTGACAATCGACGGTACGCCGACCCCTGCCGGCATGCAGATGGCGCTGCCCGGCCTAGCCACTTTCCCGATGCTGCCCGCGACCAGTGTTCGGGTGGGCACCGATGCCGATGGCCTGCCGATCGGCGTGCAGGTGATTGCCGATTACAACCGCGACTGGACGGCGATTGCCGTTGCGCGCGCGGCCCATGATTTGATGAGGAGCTGAAACGATGAGCGACCTGGAAACCTTCCGCGCTGAGACGCGCGCCTGGCTTGAGGCGAATTGCCCGTCAGAAATGCGCGAGCCCGCCCGCACCGAAAAGGACGCCAATTGGGGCGGCCGCAACGCGGATTTCCAACCCGGACAAAAAGAATGGATGGACGCGATGGCGTCGCGCGGCTGGACCGTGCCCGACTGGCCGGTGGCCTATGGCGGTGGCGGCCTCTCGCCTGCCGAAACGAAGATCTTGCGAGAAGAAATGGCGGCGATGAAGTGCCGCAACCCGCTCAACAGCTTCGGCATTTCGATGCTCGGACCTGCACTGCTGAAATATGGCACTGAGGAGCAGAAGCTCGAGCATCTCACCAAGATTGCGCGCGGCGAAATCCGCTGGTGCCAAGGCTATTCGGAACCCAATGCCGGGTCCGACCTTGCCAGCCTGGCGACATCTGCCGAGGACGCAGGCGACCATTATGTCATCAACGGGCAAAAGGTCTGGACCAGCTACGCCGACAAGGCCGATTGGATTTTCTGCCTGGTCCGCACCGACAAGACCAACAAACAAGGCGGCATTTCGTTCGTGTTGTTTGACATGGCCAGCCCTGGTGTCTCGACCAAGCCGATCCTGCTGATCAGCGGTTATTCGCCATTCTGCGAGACGTTTTTCGACAATGTCAAAGTGCCGAAAAGCCAGCGCGTCCATGAGGAGAACAAGGGCTGGGACGTCGCCAAATATCTGCTGGGGCATGAGCGCGAGATGATTTCGGGCATGGGGCTCGGCTCCGTCAGCGGCAATCCATTGGTCGACGGGGCGATTGCCACCGTGGGGCTGGATCACGAAGGCCGCCTCGCCGATCCACTGCTGCGCGCGGCGATTGCGCAGTTCGAGGTGCGATCAAAGGCGTTCGGGATGATGTCAGAACGCTTCATCGACGAATTGAAGGCAGGCAAGGCGCACCCCGCCCAGCCATCGATGATGAAATATTACGGCACTGAATTGAACAAGTCGCGCCACGAGCTGATGATGGCATCGGGCGGCTCCGACGCGCTCGAATGGGAGAGCGATCGGTCGAACGGCGGCGCGGAGCCACGCGCGTGGCTGCGGACCAAGGCCAATTCGATCGAAGGCGGAACCAGCGAGGTTCAGCTCAACATCATCGCCAAGCGGATTTTGGAACTGCCGGGCGCTTAACGAAAACGAGCCCTCTCCCCTTCGGGGAGAGGGTTGGGTGAGGGGCGGCCACAAGCGCTGCGCTGCTTGGCAACCCCTCTCCCCGGCCCTCTCCCCAACGGGGAGAGGGGGAAGAAAGGAAGACAATGCCACTCTATCTCAATGAAGAACAAATTCAGCTGCAGGACACCGCGCGCGGGTTCATCGGCGAACATGCCCCGGTCAAGCACATGCGGAGCTTGCGCGATGCGAACGACCAGAACGGATACAGCCGCGATTTGTGGAAGCAGTTCGCCGAACTCGGCCTCACCGGCATCCTGATCGGCGAGGATGATGGCGGGCTTGGCCTAGGTCATGTCGAGGCCGGGATCGTGCTGGAGGAGATTGGTCGCAACCTCTCCCCCTCCCCGTTCCTCGCCACCGCCGTGGCGGCGGTTGAGGCGCTGAAGGGCACGCCGCATGCCGCACGCTATTTTCCCGGTATCATCGCTGGCGACACGGTGGCGGCGCTGGCGATCGATGAAGGCGCAAAGCACCGTGCAACCGTTGGCATGCAGGCCGAACGTTCGGGCAATGGCTTCAAGCTGACCGGTGCCAAGCAGTTCGTGACGCATGGCCATATCGCCGACATCATCATCGTCGCCGCGCGGACAGCTGGCGCGCCCAATGACGCGAGCGGAATCACCTTGTTCGCGGTCGACCGCAACGCAGCTGGGCTTTCCGCTGAGGCTGAGCGCCTCGCCGACTCCTCACTCGCCGCGCGCCTCACTTTCGACGGCGTCGAGGTCGATGCCGATGCCGTCATTGGCGAGGTCGATCATGGCGGCGATCCGCTGGGTCGCCTGCTGCGTGCCGGTCGCGTTGGCGCATCTGCCGAATTGCTCGGCGTCGGCGGCGGGGCGATGGACATGACGGTCAATTACCTGAAGGAACGCAAGCAGTTCGGTGTTCGCATCGGCAGTTTCCAGGCGCTGCAGCACCGTGCGGCGCACCTCTATTCGGAAATGGAAGTCGCCCGCGCGGCCGTGCTCAAGGCGCAGCAATTGCTCGATAGCGGCGATGCCAGGGCCAACGAAGCGGTCTCGGTTGCCAAGGCAATGACCGCGATGGCAACAACCCTGGCTGTGCAGGAGGGCGTCCAGATGCATGGCGGCATCGGCATGACCGACGAATATGATATTGGCTTCTACATGAAGCGCGGACGGGTACTCGCCGAGATGTTCGGCGACGCCAATTTCCACGCCGACCAACTCGCACGCGCGGCGGGGTATTGATGACCGACGAAATGGCAGAGCCCGATCCCACGCCCGCGCAGCTCGCGCAGAATCTGGTCGATCTGCTCGATATCGAAGAGATCGATACCGATCTGTATCGCGGCAAGCGCGGTAATGACGGGTTTGGGCGCGTGTTTGGCGGACAGGTGATCGCGCAGGCATTGCAGGCGGCGCAGCGATCCGCCGATGAACCCAAGGCCGCGCATTCGCTCCACGCCTATTTCATGCGGCCGGGCGCCGAGGATCATCCCATCATCTACCGGGTCGTCCGCGATTTCGATGGCAAGAGCTTCTCGACCCGGCGAGTCATCGCCACGCAACGCGGTGTGCCAATACTGACGATGAGCTGTTCGCTACAGCTGCCCGAACAGGGATTGGCGCACCAGGACAAGATACCCGATGTGCCGTCCCCCGACGATCTCGTCTCCGAACGCGACCTGCGGCTGGCGATGATTGATGATGTGCCAGACCGCTTCCGCGCCAACTTCTTGCGCCCGCGCATGGTGGATGTCCGGCCTATCAGCCCGCGCAGCTGGTTCAATCCAGTCAAACAGGAGCCGCGGCAATATAGCTGGTTCCGCGTGGTCGCCCCGGTCGCCGATGATCCCGCCCTGCACCGCGCGATCCTTGCCTATGCCAGCGACATGTCGCTGCTCGGCACGGCGGCGCTGGCGCATGGCGTCAACTGGATGACGCACAAGCTGCAGACCGCCAGCCTGGACCATGCGGTGTGGATCCACGAAGATTTCCGCGCCGATGAATGGCTGCTCTATGCCTGCGACAGCCCCTGGTCGGGCCATGCCCGTGGCTTCAACCGCGGCAAGATCTTTGCGCGCGATGGCCGACTGGTCGCGAGCTGCGCGCAAGAGGGACTCATTCGCCTGAGGGAGTGACGCATGACGTTGAGTGCCGACATCAGCGATTTTTCGCGCCGCGATTTCACCTTTGGTGGCAAGACAAAACCCGTGCTGATGATCGGCGACAGCGGCCCCGCTGTCATCGTCATCCACGAAGTCTATGGCTTCACGCCGCCGCTTGCCCGCTTCTGCCGCTGGATCGCGGACGCTGGCATGCGGGCATATGCCCCGATTCTGCTGGGCACGCCCGATGCGACCAATCCCGAAAAAATCAAGCGCAGCCGCCTGCTGCATCTGTGCGTCAGCCGTGAATTCACTTTGTTCTCCGCCAACAAATCAAGCCCGATCGTCGATTGGCTGAAGCCGCTTGCGCGCGAGCTGCACAAGGACTGCGGCGGCACGGGCGTGGGCGTGATCGGCATGTGCCTGACCGGAGGCTTCGCGCTATCGATGGCGGTTGATCCAGTGGTGATGGCCCCGGTCCTGTCGCAACCGGGGATGCCGGTGAGCAAGCCGGCGGGCCTCGACATTTCCAAGGCCGATTTGGCTTGTGTGAAGCAACGCACAATCAATGACGGGCTTGAAATCCGGGGCTATCGTTTTGACGGCGATCCGCTGTCCAAGCCGGAAAAATTCGCGACATTGCGGACGGAATTCGGTGGGGCCTTTACTGGCGTCGAACTGCCCGACGATTGCGCCAATCCCCAAAGTCCCTTAATGAGAGCGGGCAAGCCACCGCACAGCGTGTTCACCAGCGACCTGATTGACGGCCCGAACGAGCCCACCCGGCAAGCCGCCGACGAAGTGGTTGCGTTCTTCCAAACCCGGCTGGCTGCCTGAACCTCAGCTATCAATCGCATTCAGCTACGCTACGGCTTGCCGCGCGTATTTCTCAACCACCCGATCCCCGGGTTGGAGATGTGTAATGCGTATCTTGAAAATAATGGCCGCCGCTGGGCTGGCGATGTCTGCATTGACAATGGGCACCACCGCGCAGGCCCATGATTATGACCATGGACGCTATGGGCGCGACTACCGCGACCATCGTGACTATCGCTACGACTACGACCGGCGTGATGGCTGGCGGCGCGGCTATGGCTACCGAGATGGCGGCTATCGCGATGGCTGGAGGCAAGGCTGGCGCGACCATCGCCGCTGCTGGACCGAATGGCGTCATCATCGCCGCATCACAATTTGCCGCTGAACGCGGGTGGCGGGGAAGCCCTGTGCTTCCCCGCCTAAGCTGCGCGCGCCGCTACACCGCCGTGCGGCCATATTCCTGCTTGGTCACTGGATGGCTCGATGAAAGGCCGCCATCGACGGCAATCGCCTGCCCGTTGACATAGCTTGCATCATCAGACGCCAGGAACGCCGCGACCTTGGCGAGTTCCTCTGGCTGGGCACCGCGCCGTAATGGGTTCAAGCGACCGACCCGGTCCATCTTGCCCGCATCGCGCGCATAATCGAAGGTTGGCTTGGTCATCCCGGTTTCGGTCAGGCCGGGGCAGATCGCGTTGACGCGAACGTTCGAGCCGGATAGCTGTTGTGCGGAAACCATCGCCAGATTGATCACGCCGGCCTTCGATGCCGAATAGGCCGGCGACCCCGCGCCTGAGCGGATGCCCGCGACGCTTGCCGTCAGCACGATCGCCCCGCCGCCTCGCTCAGCAATTTTCGGCGCGGCATGCTTGATCGCAAGATAGGGGCCAATCAGGTTGACGCGCAGCACCTCTGTGATCAGCGAGACATCGGTATCGAAGATATTCGCCATCCCCCCCGAAATCCCGGCATTGGCAAACATGATGTCGAGCCCGCCAAAGCGTTCGACCGCCAGCGCCACCGTCTTCTCAACATCGGCCTCAAGCCCGGCATCCATCTGGATAGCGACCGCCGTGCCGCCCGCGCCGGTGATCATCGCGGCGGTTTCATGCGCGCCTTCGCTGATGTCAGCGACGATCACCTTGCCGCCTTCCTGCGCAAACAGCATTGCGGCCGCGCGGCCAATGCCTGAACCGGCACCGGTGACGATAATCGATTTGTCGGTGAAACGTGCCATAGACTTGCTCTCCTAAATCGTCACCCCGCCATCAATAACGATGGTTTGCCCGGTCATAAACGCGCTGGCCTTGCTGGCGAGGAAGACAACCGCGCCCGCAATCTCTTCGGGTTCGCCAATCCGGCGCAGCGGCGTGGTGGCGTTGCGCGCTTTGACCGCGGCTTCATTTTCCCACAGCGCGCGGGCGAAATCAGTGCGGATCAGGCCGGGCGCGATGCAGTTGACGCGCACATTGAACGGCCCAAATTCATGCGCCAGGTTGCGCGCGAGCTGCATGTCAGCTGCCTTGGAGATCGCATAGGCACCGATGATCGGCGTGCCACGAATTCCACCAATCGACGAAATGATGATGATGCTGCCATCGCCGCGATCGCGCATTTCGGGGGCGACCATGGCGATCAGCCAATGGTTGGAGACGATGTTGTTATCGAGGATCTTGCGGAACTGATCGTCGGCAATCCCCTCCTGCGGGCCGTAATAGGGGTTGGAGGCGGCATTACAGACGAGAATGTCGACCTTGCCGAACCGCGCCCGCGTTTCGTCGACGAGGTGCTGCAAGCCCGCCTTGTCGGAGATGTTGGCCGCGACCGCCATCGCAGTGCCCTCGCCGTACTTGCCGTTGATCTCGGCGGCGACTTCATTGCAGGCATCCTGCTTGCGGCTCGAGATGACCACCTTGGCGCCGTGCTCGGCGAGTTCCCAGGCGCTCGCCTTGCCAATCCCGCGCGAGGAGCCGGTGATGATGGCGACTTGGCCGTGCAGGTCGAATTGGCTCATCTAAACTCCCCTCCCGCTTGCGGGAGGGGCCGGGGGTGGGCCTGAACCGCTAGCATATTCTGATTGGCAAGCGTTGCGCCCACCCCTAACCCCTCCCGCAAGCGGGAGGGGGATTACGCCCCCGCCCGCTTCGCAAATGCCCATGCCGCCGCTGCCAGCGGCCCAACGCGCTCCGCCGTCTTCGCCGCCTGCGCGCTGCTGGCGGTGCCATCGACAATGCGCTTCTTAATGCCCTGAACGATGCCAGTCAGCCGGAACAGATTATAGCTGAAATACCAATCGAGCTGCGGCACGCCGTCACGCCCGGTCGCCGCGCAATAGCGCGCGACCATGTCCTCAATCGTCGGGATGCCTGTTTCTGGACCCGCAAGGCCCATCACGCCCGAACGCCCCTCTGGCTCGGTCACCCAGTTCATCAGGAAATAGCTGAAATCGGCCAGCGGATCGCCGAGCGTCGAGAGTTCCCAGTCGAGCACCGCGATCACCCGCGCTTCGCGCGCATGGAAGATCATATTGTCGATGCGGTAATCGCCATGCACCACCGACACCCGGTCCTGGGTAGGCAGGGTGCGCGGCAACCAATCGATCAGCGCCTCCACCTCTGGCATAGGCTCGGTTTCAGACGCGCGATATTGCTTGGTCCAGCGCGCGACCTGACGCTCGAAATAATTGCCGGGCTTGCCGTAATCGCCCAGCCCCGCCGCGACATGATCAGTATTGTGGAGCTGCGCCAGCGTGTCGCACATCGCGTTATAAATGGCAGTGCGCTCCGGCGGGGTCTTGTCGGGCAGGGAGCCGTCCCAAAGGTTGCGGCCCTCGACCAGCTCCATCAGGTAGAACATCGACCCGATAACCGCCGGGTCTTCGCACAGGCCGTAAGGGGTCGGCACCGGGAAGCCGGTCGGGTGGAGGCCGGCAATCAGCTTATATTCGCGGTCAACCGCATGTGCGCTGGGGAGCAGCTTGCCAAAGGGCTGGCGGCGCAGGACATAGGCCTTGCCACCGGCATCAACGCGATAGGTGGGGTTGGACTGACCGCCCTTGAACTTGCTGAGCGTCACCGGGCCGTCGACGCCGGGCAGGTTGTCCTTCATCCAGGCGGCGATCGCACCAGCATCAATCGGATCATCGGCGGGGACCGGGATGGTCCCAACCATGGTGATGTCAGCCCCCGCTGTCATCAGTTGAACTCGATCACGGAACGGACCGTGTCGCCCGTGCGCAGCTTGTCGATCGCATCATTGACGCCATCGAGCGTGATCCGCTCGGCAACCATCGTGTCGAGATCGAGCTTGCCGTCGAGATAGAGCTGGACGAGGCGCGGCATATCGATGGGGAAGCGCGTGGAGCCGAGCAGCGACCCTTGCAGCTTCTTGCCGGTGAGGAAACTCGGCCCCGGCAGGCTGACCATATTGCCCGGCGCGATCATGCCCAGGATCGTCGCGGTGCCGCCGCGCTTGAGCAGCGCCCAGGCAAGCTCGGCCGTAGCGGGGCGGCCGACTGCCTCGATCGCGTAATCCACGCCGCCACCGGTCAGCGCGATGACCTTTTTGGCAAGATCGGGATCGTTGGAGTCAAAGCCATGCGTCGCTCCCAGCCGTTCGGCGAGCGCCCGCTTGTCGGCCACGGGATCAATCGCGATGATCTTCCCTGCCCCCGCAATCTTCGCGGCGTTGATCGCGGAAAGGCCGATGCCGCCGCAGCCGATGACCGCGACGGTTTCGCCACTCCGCAACCGACTATCGTTAAAGATCGATCCCGCCCCGGTGATGACCGCGCAGCCAAGCAACGCCGCCCGGTCAAGTGGCATGTACTTGGAAATCGCGACGCAGGCATTTTCATGCACCAGCATCATCTCAGCAAAGGCTGAGAGATTGAGGAAAGGCGCGAGCGGCGTGCCATCTTTCAACGCGATGCGCGGCTCAGCGCCCTTGGGCCGCCGGGTCGAAGGATCGATACAGAGCGACGGCCGGCCCGTCACGCACATCTCGCAACTGCCGCAGAACACGGTGAAAAAGGTAATGACATGATCGCCAACCTTCAGCCGCGCGACATCGCTGCCGACCGCTTCGACGATGCCCGCCGCCTCATGGCCCGGCACCGTTGGCATTGGATGCGGGAAGCTGCCCTCAATAAAGTGCAGGTCAGACCGGCACACGCCGCACGCAACGGTGCGGATCAGCACCTCCCGCGGGCCAGGCTTTGACACCTGAATGTCTTCAATGACCAGAGCGGTCTTGGGTTCGTAGAGGACGGCTGCTTTCACGTGACTAAACTTCCCTCACTCTGCGCTTGCATTGAACGTTGCCATGACCGCTTCGTCACCCCCGCCCTGTGCCGGGGCCCACCGCGCATCGCGAGCCGAAGCGTGGATGGATGAGTGGCCCCCGGCACAAGGCCGGGGTCACGGATGTGGTTTTGGATCCGGCCCTTAGCGCCGCACCATTTCCTTCGCCGCTACTGCTGCTGGCAGGTCGGCATATTTCCCGAACTCATTGCGGGCAATGGCGCGGTTATGAACTTCGTCCGGGCCGTCAGCGAAGCGCAATGTCCGCATCGCGGCCCAGGCATGCGCTAGTTCGAAATCGTCCGAAACGCCGCCGCCGCCATGCGCCTGGATCGCGTCGTCAAGGATTGACAAGGCCATATTGGGCGCCGCCACCTTGATCATCGCGATTTCCTGCTGCGCGCTCTTGTTGCCGGCCTTGTCCATCATGTCGGCGGCCTTGAGGCAGAGCAGCCGCGTCATTTCGATATCGATCCGCGCTTTGGCGATGCGCTGTTCCCAGATCGAATGATCTGCAATCCGCTTGCCAAAAGCGACCCGCGTTAGCAGCCGCTTGGCCATCGCCTCGATTGCGACTTCGGCGACGCCGATGGTGCGCATGCAATGGTGGATACGGCCCGGCCCGAGGCGGCCTTGCGCGATTTCGAACCCGCGCCCTTCGCCAAGCAGACAATTTTCGACCGGCACCCGGACGTCCTTCAATTCGACTTCACCGTGCCCGTGCGGGGCATGGTCATAGCCATAGACGCTGAGCATGCGGCGAATGGTGACGCCAGGCGCATCCATCGGCACCAGGATCTGGCTCTGCTGGCTGTGGCGCGACCCTTCCGGATTGGTCTTGCCCATCACGATGGCGATCTTGCAGCGCGGGTCACCGACGCCCGACGACCACCATTTGACGCCGTTGATGACATAATGATCACCGTCGCGGACCATGCTGGTTTCGATATTGGTCGCATCCGATGAAGCGACGGCGGGCTCGGTCATCAGAAAGGCCGAACGAATCTCGCCATTCATCAGCGGTCGCAGCCATTGTTCCTTGTGCTCGCGCGTGCCGTAACGGTGGAGCACTTCCATATTGCCAGTATCGGGCGCGGAGCAGTTGAAGCACTCACTCGCCCAGCCGATCTTGCCCATTTCCTCAGCGCAAAGCGCATATTCCAGATTGGTGAGCTGGGTGCCTTCAAATTCAAAACTGTCATCGACATGGGTCTGGCCCGAATGCGGCGGCATGAAGAAATTCCACAGCCCCGCTTCCTTGGTCTTGGCTTTCATATCTTCGATGACCTGGATCACCTTCCAACGTTCGCCCTCATGGCTTTGCTGGTGATAGATATGGTCGCGCGGCCGGATTTCGCGATCGATGAAGTCCTTTACGCGATCCCGAAAATAGGTCTCGCGTTCGCTCAGCGTGAAATCCATGGCACTCTCTCCAACGGCTTTGTCTGGGCCGACTTAGACCGTACCGCGTTTTCGGTAAAGCCGGTCTGCGCAGTGAATTCGTCCTTTTGTTGCCTCAAATGAGGGTATCCAACGCTGCCGAAAAAGGAACTGTTTCTTCGAAAAGATGCTGTTAAGCTCGTCCGATGGAGGCGGTGGGGACAGTTCAGGACAGCGCGAACGGAAGCACATTGCGTTTCCGCGCCAAGCGCGACGCCATTCTCGCTGCTGCTGCCCAGGCGATTAATGAACAAAGCGCCAAGGGCATGACCTTTGCCGATGTCGCCCAGCGCGTGGGGCTGAACACCACCAGCGTCACTTATTATTTCAAGCGCAAGGAAGACCTTGCCGCTGCCTGTTTCGAATATACGCTCGAACAGCTCCATCTGATGCTGGAGGATGCGATGAAACAGCCGACACCGCAGCAGCGAGTCGCGCGCTATCTGGCGATTAATATGGATCGGCTCGCGCGCATTCAGCGCGGCGAGGCAACGTCATTCGCCGTGCTCTCGGACCTTCGCGCGATGGAGGAGCCAGTCCGCGGCCGTCTGATGACCGGGTGGCGCGATGTGTTCCGCCGAACCCGCGCGCTATGGGGCCCCGGCGAAACCCGCGCCGAAACCGATCTGAACGGCGCGCGCGCACATGTGTTGCTCGAAAATACCTTTTGGCTGCCGATTTGGCTGGTCCGCTATGACCCGGATCAGTTCGACCGCGTCCAGCAACGGCTGATGGCGGTTTTCTCCCAAGGGATTGCTCCAAGCGGCGCGGCTTGGGCACCGGCCCGGATTGATCTTGATCCTGATGAGGCAGAACCCGGTCGCGAGGCATTTTTGCTGGCCGCGACAAGGCTGATCAACGAGCTTGGTTATCGTGGCGCATCCGTGCAGAAAATCGCCTCGCAGCTGAACGTGACCAAGGGCAGCTTCTATCATCATCTCGATGCCAAGGACGATCTGGTGATCGCCTGCTACAAGCGCAGCCTGGATACGATCGCCAATGCGCAGCGGCTCACCGGGCTGGAATCGGGCAGCTATTGGCAGCAATTGTCCAGTG
The DNA here is from genome assembly GCA_001464615.1 of Sphingomonadales bacterium Ga0077557. GTDB lineage: Bacteria > Pseudomonadota > Alphaproteobacteria > Sphingomonadales > Sphingomonadaceae > Sphingomonas. The sequence continues at coordinate 208,045 of LNFI01000007.1, forward strand.
TGATTTCGACGCTGCTCGACATTCAGTTTTCCGAACGCGGCCCGCTGATGCGGACCACGGCGCTTTCCGGGCTGCCGCGATCAGTGCGTAGCGCCATGGTCGATCGTTCAAACCGGATTGCGCGGCGCTATGCCGGCATGATGACCGATGGCATCGCCGAGGGATCGATCCGCCCGATCGATCCGCTCATCGCGGCGCAAGCGCTGATGGCGCTGCAAAATGCCGCATTCGATATGCGCAAATGGGCCAGCACCATGCCGCGGGAGCGGGCGATTGCCTTTTATGCTTCGACAGTGTGTTTCGGGCTGTTCGATAATCGGGTACTGGCGCTGTAACGATTGCCCAATTTCCGGCCAAACAAACCAGTTTCAAAGATCAGGATTGTCGAGGACGTCAATCATCGATAGAATATCACTGATCGATGGCCGAAACGCATGGGTTTAGCATGTTGATTGAAATACTAATCGGCATTGCTACGTTCGCTCTGCAAACTCTTGCTATCAACTGGATGCGCCCATTAGGAGGACTTATTTATGCGGGCTCGGCCTTGATCCCAATGGTGCCAGTGATTGGTAAACTCTACAAATCTCTCTTTATTGATCTTTTCCCAGTTTCTTTTATATTTAAATCGATATCGATCGGCCTGAGTGGCTCAGGGGCAATTATACTAATAGTCATCTGTCAGTATCATTCACCGTGGGTATTTTTGTACTCGGGATTTTTCTTCGGCGTTTCTCTATCGTGCTTTTTCGCCACATTGAGTATCATGCATAATATTCACCTCATGGAAATTCCAAATTTTCATGCAACTTGGCCGACGGCCGTTAAATTTATGGGTAGATTCGCGTTATACAAAGAAATAAATTTCACTAATATATCCATGATGCGTTTAAAACGTGCTCATTTTACTGATATGACTATAGTAAATCTAATAATAATTCTAAATTGTTATGGTGTAATGTATTTTTGTTTTCATCGAATTGGCATCATCAAAACTAACGAGTCTTTTGATACAGCGGGTGAAGCCGTTCTCGCAACTTTAACCTTTTTGCGATTTTTTACTGGCAAAGCTTTTCAACTCGACGGCCCGTGGGGCTTGGCACTTGGCGGTTTCTATGGCTTAGCGCTTGTATTTTATACGATGTTCTTCATTAGCCTAGCATCGAAGCTAATTGACGAACAACCAGATGACGTGGAGCTTCCGTCTAAGTCCTCGCTCGACCAGCTCATACATAGTCTTGACGCCGTGGTTGCGGCATCGGTTGCGATGCCTGATGAGACACCCCCCCCCAACTCCGGTGCAGACGATCGACGCGATTGAGGAAGCCACAGGAAACGAAGTCGGGGCACATCAGGCTCCAGACACGGATAACCCTGACGGCAGACGTTAAGCCATCCGTTGCAGCAACACGCCAGCGCGCCAATAATGAAAGATGGCCCAGGGGGTCAGCAAGCTCGCGCTCATCAGTGCATAGCGCAGCGATTCAGCCCCGAAAATCGGCTTATAGAGATCACTCAGAATGCCGGTGACGCTTGGGCCTAGCCCCAGCCCGATCAAGTTGATCACCAACAGCGTTATCGCTGCCCACACCGCCCGCATCCGGGTTGGTGCCAGCCCCTGGATCAGCGCAAAGCTAGGTCCAAGATAGCTTGATGCTAGCAGATAGGAGATGATGATCGCCGCGAAACCAGTCGTCAGATCATAAGTAAAATAGAACAGCACGGTAAACGGCAGCGCTATCAGCTTGAGCGCGGCGACGAACCAGGCTTGGACATGCAACCCATGCCGCCGTCCTAGCGTATCGGCGATCCGCCCGCCCATGATGCCGCCAAAAGCGCCTGCCAGGGCAACAGCGGGCGCATAGATCAACGACACCTGCATTAATGTCATCCCGAAGGAGCGTTGCAGATAGGACGGGCCGAAATTTGCCGTGGCATAGCCGACCAGCGAGGTGATCGTGACGGCCAGGATCAGATGGATGGCGGGCGGGCAGGCAAACAGGCTTTTCAACCCATCAAAAAGCGACGGCAGCGCCGATGTATCCCGCACCTGTGATGGCGGATCGGACAGGCCGCGGCGCGGTTCAACCATTGTCAGCCGCACAATGATTGCCAGCAGAATTCCTGGCAGGCCAACCGCCGCCATCGCCCAACGCCAGCCATAGGCGCTGGCGATCATCCCGCCGATGATCGCGCCAAAGCCACCGCCCAGCACAACGCCGGTTGAATAAATTCCCATCGCGCCGGCGCGCTTTTCGGGCGGGTAGAGATCGGCGATGATCGAATGACTGGGCGGGCTTGACCCCGCTTCCCCCACGCCCACGCCGATCCGGTAGATCAACAGTTGCAAAAAGCCTTGCGCGGTGCCGCACAGGGCGGTCATCGCGCTCCATAGCGTCAGCGAGATGGCAATGATATCGCGTCGGCTATGCCGATCCGCCAGCCACGCAACGGGGATGCCAAGCGTGGCGTAGAATAATGCAAAGGCAAAGCCCGACAGCAGCCCCAATTGGGTGTCGCTCAGCCCGAGATCGGCCTTGATCAGTTCGAGCAGGATCGAAAGGATATAGCGATCCATGAAGCTGAAAAAATAGACCAGCGTCAGCAGCAACAACGTCAGGCTGCGGCGGCGCAGGGCACGCTGGTCTGCGGTTTCGATCGGAGAGATACTGATACTGGCCATGCGGCAACCGTTCCAACGTCAAAGGGCAGAAAAAAAGCCGCCGCCTGGGTAACCCCCAGGCAGCGGCCAATCTAATCGGACAAGATCATTCTCAGAATTTCTGCGTGATGCCGAACTTTGCCGTGATGCCGAGCGGCGATGCCGTGAACGGATCATAGTTGAAGTCAAGCCGAGCAAAGGGCGGCAACGTGTTGAGAATGTTGAGCGCTGACAGCGAAATCGTCGTTTTGGTCGGCAGGTTCACCCGATAGGTGAAATCAAGCGTTCCGAACGATCCGATCTGGGCTCCCCCCGTCACCGCCGCGCCGGCCAACGCCGGATTAGCGCCGAAAACCGATCCGGCAGGCGTGCTGAAGGAGCGTTGATCGGTATAGCCATCAACATAGTTATACTGGAGCCGAATGCTGTGGATATCCCGATCGACCTGCATGAAAACATTGCCCTTTAGCTGTGGCAACGGATACGCACTCGTCTGGAAATTGAGCAATCCTACCCCGTCAAAGGCAGGCTGAACGACAATGCCCTCAACCGTGATGTTCCCGGTCCTGTAGTTGATGACATAGGTACCATTCACGCCGAGCACGAGATCATATTCGCCCACGCCAGCGCGATAATTTGCCTGGAAATCAATGCCCGATGTCGAGACATTGGCGCTGTTGATCTGCCGGGTCCGCAAGCGTTGCACGTTGCCGATCCCACAACCTGCGGCCGTGAAGGTAAAGCGGGCGCGAAGATTGGCGAAGGCTGGATCGGTGCAATTTGCCGCCGTCCCAAACAAGGCGCCGACGATACCGGCAACCGGCTCTGATTCAATCGGACCTGAGACATCATAGCGGAAATAATCGATGCTGGCATTGAAACCACCCGCATTGAAGATCAGCCCGCCACCATAGGTTGTTGTTCTTTCGGGCGAAAGATTCGGGTTACCGTTGATATCAATTGCGCGGAACGCCGTACCGATAATCTGCAATGAGGTGACATTACCATCAAGATTTGCAGCAGGCGGCCCACGGAAGGTGGTACCTGCACCACCGCGAATGGCCAACCATGGCGTCACCTGCCACCGAACACGGCCCTGCGGATTGAAGGTAGAACCGACAGAGCCGCCATAATCTTCAAAGCGGGCAGAGAATTGCACGTTCAGCGTATCAGTAACGGGTGCCTGCAATTCGCCAAACACGGCGTAAACGCTGCCACGCAGCGCCCGGTTAAGGTTCGTGCCGAGGAAGCCCAGCGCACCGGTCTGCTGCGCGCAAATGGCGTTGGCATTCAGCGGCGATCCCGGGCACGGATTAACCGCCAGATTGGAATCAGCATTATATTCGATCGCATATGTGTCACGGCGATATTGGCCACCAAGCGCGAAGGAGACGTCCCCGCCGGGCAGCTGCAGACCGGTCTGACCGCTCAAGACGGCATCAACCACGATCAACTGCGTGTTGACGGCTGACCGCGACGTGCGGAAGAAATTATCAATCGTCGCCAAATCGTTCACCAGGCCCGCACCGGGCGTCAGGTTAAAGCCCGCTGGACTCCGTGTTCCTGCGAAATTGGGGTTGACGGCACCGGTCGCTCCGTTGGTCGAAATCGCGGTAGAGAACGGATTGAAATAGGTACAGCCATTGGTGCCCGCCACCGCTGCCAGCTGCGCTGCGGTGAGGCCAGCACGCGATGCCGAAGATGCAAAGGCACAATTAGGGCCGCCGAAACCGGCAAGGGCATTCTGCAACAGATCGCCAAAAGTATCGGTGCCCTCAATCGCGCGATCATATTCAGAATAAGTGAACCCGGTATCGAGGTTTAAACTGCTATTAATCGCCCACTCAAGGCCGGCGGTGAACCGCACCGAATGCGATTCACGTGGGCTGAATGCCGCACCGCGATCATTGGTCGCATTCTGGAACAGCGGATTGCCGCCGAGCAGGAAGGGACGAAACAGCACGGGAAAAGCGCTGATCGGTTGGCCGGGCGCGCAGCCCGCGGCCGCACCGTAAAGCGCACAATAATCGCGTTGCGCAGGCGCATAGCTGGGAACGACAAAGAGGCCAAGGCCGGCCACGTTTGACGGAAGCAATGGACTGAGGCCATTGACTGGCGCACCCGACGCCGAAATCAGATGGTTAAAGCCATTGGCCGAATAGCCCGACGGCGACAATGTGGGCAAATAGCTGGGCGAAGTCGTAATCCGCGAGCGCGATGTGCCGTAAAGGGCGCTGGCCGAGAACTTCAAATCGGGGGTCAGATCAATCTTGGTCTCGACATAGGCTTGCAGCCGCTCTTCGGGTTCAACCAGATTGTCGAATTGGCCAAAATTGGTGAAGCAGCGATCATTGCCAGGACGCGCAGCCGGCAAGCTCCGGAAACCACCAACCGCTTCGCAACCAAGATCGGTCGAAAATGCGCTGCCGCCGACCAGCGGGCCATTAAAGTCAAAGTTGCCGGGACTACCACCGCCGCTGAAGCCGCCTTGTGGATTGTTCTGGTACGGTTGCACGGTGAATGGACGATCCGTCGTGCGCAATTCTGAGCGGCGCTGATAGCCAAAGGAGGCGAAGACCAGGAAGCCGTCCTTGTGGTGACCATAGCTGATCGCCCCAGTATAGTCGCCGTCAGAACCCGGAATATAACGATAGTCGCCCGATGCCTGGAACCCCTGCTGTTCGCTGCGGGTAATGAAGTTGACCACACCGGCGACCGCATCGGAACCATAGGTAGCTGCAGCGCCGTCCTTCAGAATTTCAATCCTGCCGATGGCGCTTTGCGGCAACAGGTTAATGTCGACAACCGGAACGCCGGTACCAGCACTGACCACGCGTTTGCCATTGAGCAAGACCAGGGTGCGCTGTGGACCCAGACCACGCAAATTGACGCTGGCCACGCCTTCCGACCCTTGAGCGCGCGCATCAAACTGGTTCGCATCGCCGAGCACGCCGTTTGACGTCGGCAGATTCTTCAGCAGATCGAGCGCGGTGGGGCTGCCCTGGCGCGACAACTCGTCGGACGAGATCACGTCAACGGGAAGTGCGGCATCCTCGCGCGTGCCGCGGATCAGCGATCCGGTGACGACAATGTCGGGGGCAGCTTGCTCAGTATCGTCGCTTTGCGGTAGCGAGGCGGTCTGCGCCGACGCCGGCATGGCGATACCTAGGGCAAGGACGGAGCAGGCACAGGCGGCCAACAACTTAGTCTTAAGCATCTCTCTCTCCCACAAGGTCGGATCACTAGGCGGATTCCGTACCGTAATCTCGAATAGACAGAGAGAGAGCCGCTGCGTCAAGCGAAACAAAGGTTGCCAGATGCTACCTTTACGAGGGCTGTTGCTAAAAAGTCATATATTGGACACACAGCCGGTCAACAGGACCGGCTTTCGAAACCCCGGACACCCAAGCTTTGTCGGACGCCGATAATGGGCGCTCAACCATCGGCAAAGCCCCAATTTTCCGGAACGTTAATAGCCGTTAAGCCGGGCAAATCTTTCACGATGGAACGCGGCGTTGCCCCACATTGCCTCCAGCACAGCCGCGCGCTTGATGTAGAAGCCAGCGTCATAATCATCCGTCATGCCGATGCCGCCATGCAACTGGATCATCTCGCGGCTCGCCAATTTCAGCGTATCACTTGCCACTGCCTTGGCCAGCGTCACTGCCTGGTCGACATCCGATCGACCGGAATCGATTGCCTCAAGCGCGGCTTCCACCGCCGACCGCATCAGCTCAATCTCAGTGAACAGCTTTGCCATGCGGTGCTGCAGCGCCTGAAAGGTAGAGAGCAGCTGACCGAACTGCACGCGCGTCTTCAGATAATCATTGGTGGTCTCAAACGCCTGCACGGCAAGGCCGAGCATTTCGGCACAGACCGCCGCCGTTGCGCGATCGATAATGGCCTGAGTAGTGGTGCCTTCAAGCTTTTCGGCCGGAGCGCCGTCAAAGCTGACCTGTGCATGACTGCGTGAATCGGCCATTTGCCGGTGCGCCCGCGTGACGCCTGGCGCGTTGCCCGCGACCAGATAGAGCCCGTCAGTGGCGGCAACGACGAACAGCGCAGCGCTATCACCTTCAGCCACAAATGCTTTCGTGCCGGTCAACTTGCCGTCCTGCACGGTCGTCGCGATTTTGGCTGGATTGTGGACCGGGCCTTCGTCAATCGCCAGCGTCGCGACGACTTCGCCGGTGGCGATCCGCGGCAGCCAGCTCGCCTTTTGCGAGGGCGAACCGCCCAGCACGATCGCCGTCGCCGCCGCCGCCGTTGATGCCAGCGGAGAGGCCGCCAGATTGCACCCGAGCTGTTCAAGCACCAGGCCAAGCGACAAATAGCCAAAGGCCGTGCCGCCAAATTCTTCAGGAATAACAATCCCGGCAAGGCCCATTTCCGCCATCTGGCGCCAGGCATCAACGTCATAGCCAGCCGCCGGTGCGGCATTGCGCATCTTGCGGAAAGCGGCGACCGGCGATTCATTGTCCGCCCATTCGCGAACCATGTCGCGGATCATCGTCTGTTCGTCGTTCAGTGCAGCCATAATTCTGGTCCCGCTTGTCGATCAATTCACAATCGGCATCCCGGCGAAAGCCGAAGGGCCGGTTTCCCTGGTCGGTTATTTCTATTGGTGATCGAGCATCCCGAGAATGCGCTTGGCGATCACATTATTCTGGATTTCGGTGGAGCCGCCATAGATTGAGACCGCCTTGCCCCACAGCCAAGTGCGGGTCTGCGCGAGTTCGGCGTCGCTGAACCCCTCACCCTCCCAGCCGAGGCCATTCATGCCCATGATCTCGATCGCCAGTTCGGCGCGATCCTGCGTCAGCCGCGCGCCGACATTCTTCATGATCGAAGACGCCGCCGACGGTCCTTGATTGGATTTCGCTTCAATCGCGGCGCGCCGCAGCGTCAGCATGAAGGCGCGCTGGTCCATCTCGTGCCGGACGATCCGCATCCGCAAATCGCTGTCCGCCACACTGCCATCGTCATTGGCACCGCGATATTCCTTGGCGAGCGCTGCCATCGGCTTGCCCGCAAACAGCCGCGCGGCAGCGCCACCGCCCGAAAGATTGCTTCGCTCATGCTGCAGCAATCGCTTGCCGATCGTCCAGCCCTGCCCTTCGACACCAACCAGGTTTTCCTTGGGCACCTTCACATCCGTGAAGAAGGTTTCACAGAATGGCGACTGGCCGGAAATCATGCGGATCGGCCGGACTTCCACGCCGGGCGAGGTCATGTCGATCAGCAGAAAGCTGATGCCCTCATGCTTCTTGCTCTTGTCGGTACGGACGAGCGCGAAGCATTTGTCGGCCCATTGCCCGCCAGAGGTCCAGGTCTTCTGGCCGTTGACGAGATAATGGTCGCCCTTGTCCTCGGCAAAGGTCTGCAAGCTGGCGAGGTCCGATCCCGCGCCGGGCTCTGAATAGCCCTGGCACCAGCGCACTTCGTTCTTGGCAATCGCGCGGATATGCTCCTGCTTTTGCGCTTCGTTGCCATATTCGAGCAAGGTCGGCCCGAACATCATCACCCCCATGCCACCAATCGGGTTCCACGCGCCGACGCGACCCATTTCTTCGGCGAGCACCCGCGCCTGATGCTTGTCCAGCCCACCACCGCCATAAGCCGCTGGCCAGGTCGGCACGCCCCAGCCCTTGTCGCCCATCGCTTTGACCCAGCCCAGCTCGTCGGCGGATGCATTGCTTGGCCCCTCCAGCAGGGACATGCTGTTGTCCTTGCCTTTCAGCGACGCGGGAAAATTATCCGCGAGCCATGCCCGCACCTCGGCGCGGAAGGCGTCTAGCGCATTGGCTGGCGTATCGAGCTCGGGTGCGGTTGCCATGGACTCTCTCCTTCGGGACCGAATCTGAAGATCGGGTATGGCGGATGCATCGCACAAATCAGCGCGGCGCGCAAAGGCCGCAACGGCCAAATCTTGCTTGTCCGCCGCTGCCGTTACGGCATAAGGCCCTGCCCGCCCGCTTCATGCTCCCCGGGAGCCAACCCAGCCGGAAGCTGCCCGATGTCATTTGCCAACCGCGCCGTCCCAATTGTGCTCGCCGCTGTGCTGATCGACACGATTGGATTCGGCATCGTCATCCCGATCCTACCGCAGTTGATCACTGATCTGGGCCATGTCGATCTTGACCAGGCGACCCGGATTTCGGGCTATCTGCTCGGCGTCTACGCGCTGACACAGTTTTTCGCTGGCCCAGTGCTCGGCAATCTCGGCGATAGTTTTGGCAGGCGGCCCGTGCTGATCGCTTCGATGCTCGCCTTTGCGGCCGATTATGCCTTGATGGCCTTTGCCCCGACGCTGGCCTGGCTGTTCGTCGGCCGCGCCGTCGCTGGCGTCGCTGGCGCGATCTATGGCCCGGCGAGCGCGGTGTTGGCAGACGTTACCCCGCCCGAGGGTCGCGCCAAGGTGTTCGGTTATATCGGTGCAGCGTTCGGCATCGGCTTCATCATTGGCCCGGCGATTGGCGGCTTGCTATCTGATCTTGGCCCCCGCGCGCCCTTCATCGCAGCGGCGGCCCTGGCGCTTATCAACGCGACGGCGATGATTTTCCTGATGCCGGAATCGCTCGCCCCGACGCTCCGTCGCCCATTCGACTGGCGCAGTACAAATGTGATCGGCGCGTTCCGCCCGCTGCTCAAAAGCGGTGGTGCGGCCCCGCTGCTGATCGCCTGGTTCATCTGGTCCCTGGCCAGCAACGTCTATCCTGCCACCTGGTCGTTTTGGTCGGCAGCGCGCTTTGGCTGGGACGCGCGCGCGATCGGCTGGTCGCTGGCGTTTGTTGGGCTGGTGATGGCGAGCATTCAGATGTTCCTAACCGGCCCGATCATCGCACGGCTTGGAGAATCGCGTGCATCGATCGTCGGCTTGGCGAGCGGGATGGGCGCCTATTTCGCTTATGTTTTTATCACCGCCGGCTGGCAGGCCTATGCGGTTTTCCTGATTAGCGGCCTATCTGCGCTGGTCTTTCCGGCGATGAATGGCCTGCTCTCGCGCCGCGCGGACGCCTCGCATCAGGGCGCGTTGCAGGGTGGGATCGGCAGCTTGAACAGCATTGCCGCGGTGATCGCGCCGCTGATGCTTACCCAGGCGCTCGCCACGGGCATTGAGCGCGGTTTTGCGGGTGCAGCCTTCCTGCTCGCGGGGATTATGGCAGCGATCGCTCTGCTGATCATGGTCTGGAAGGTGATTGGCAGCGTGCCCGCCAAGGAAGAAGTTGCAGTACCGTTGGCGTGAATTTGTTTCAGCCGAACATTCTTTGACAGGAAAACAGTATCCCGATACGCGATTTTGAGGCGCAGCTAGGATTCGTCCTTACTGAAATCCAATTGCAATAAAATCCTCCCCCATTTTTAATGAGGGAGGATTTTTCTATTTAGCTTGCAGGTAAAGTTACCGGCAATGCTTCAACTGTAAAGCACTTAAGTTCGCGCCCCTGTTCGAAAACAGCACTTTTACCTGTAACGAATGCAGAAAACACACCTACTGCGACAGCGGTGGCGACGGTGGCACCGGTATTACCGCTGCCTTCTTGGCGAAATTTGCCGCTGATTGGAATCGTGCGCCCCCCAAGATTGAGCGAACGGATTTCGATTTCCATCTTCGCGGATTTACCGAAAGCGCCCTTGCCCGTCCGATAAGTGACTTGGCCAACTCCCTTAGTACCCCGAGGGATTACGACAAAGTTGCCGAGCGTAACGTCACGCGCAACTGAGACATCAAAATTCTGTCCCTGCTTCACTCGCTTTGAATTGACCTCAGCATTCAGGGTCACCGCTACTTCAGTATTCGCAGGTAAAGACGTCTCGTTCGGCCCGAAACCTGCCGCCCTGGTCGCTTGAACCGGCGTTTGCGCGGTTTCCTGCGCTGTGGCAACACCAACTGCCGATACAGCGGCACCAAGGACTAAGGTCTTAAGAATTACATGCATCACTATCCCCTACATGCCCTTTTTGGGCATTGCCGGGATCATATTATCTTTGGTTGAATGTCAATCAATTACATCTAAAATTGGATCAAGGTTCTTTCCCCGGCCGCCGCGTCAGTGCAACATCGAGGTGACCGCCGGCATCGACCAAGGTCACCTCGCCGGTTACTGCGCGCATCGCTGGATCGAGCAGTGCGACGATTGGCGCAGCGACATCGGGGGCCATCGTCGGCATTGCCATCGGCACGCTGGCGGCGATGCGGGCGTTGAGCTTGGCAAAGCCCTCTTCGCCCAACCGCTTTTCAAACCAGCCGGTGCCGACATAACCAGGGGCCACGGCGTTGACGCGGATCGCCGGGGCAAGCGCGCGCGCCAGGCTCTTGGTCATCGTGATCAGCGCGCCCTTGGAGCAGGCATAAGCGACCGATGACCCCATGCCGAAAACGCCCGCAACCGATGCAACGCTGACAACCGCGCTCATCGGACCCGCCTTCATTGCCGGGGCGCAGGCGCGAATCATCTGGAAGGCGGCAATGGTGTTCAGACGATAGATGTCGATGAAATCCTCCGCCTCGAGGGCATCGAGATCCTCGTGATTGGCGAATTTGGTGCGGCCCGAATTGTTGACCAGAAAATCGATGCGCTCAAAGCTATCGACCGCGACCTTCGCCAGCTTGCGGCATTCACTATCCTCGACAATGTCGGCCTGCACGGCGATCGATCCATTGCCGATCTCTGCCGCCAGCGCCTCGGCATCATTCTTGCTCGACGCATAGTTGATCACGCAGCGCACGCCGCGCTCGGCGAGTTGCCGAACCACCGCCGCGCCAATGCCTGTGCCGCCCCCCGTTACAATGGCGACACCGCCTTGCATGCGATCGGCGCTCAAGCGGCAGCACTCGGGCGAGCGGACGCTCGCGCATGCCACGCGGTTAAATTGGGCATATCGTCGGGAACGGGCATCCCGATAAAGGTGGCGAAATCGACCGTGCACAGCAAAGCGATGTCAGCGATCGAATAATCCTTGCCCGCCAACCAGGGCCGATCGCCGAGCGCGCTATCGAAAACGCGCAGTGCATCATTCACCTTTGGTCGGTTGCTTTCGCCGAAATCCTTATATTGCGGCACGACGACGCGGGCCGTGAAGGGATGGCTGTGCTGCCAAACCATGGATAGCGGTGTGCCCAGTCGAAGCTCGACCCGCCGAGTCCACATATCGACTTCGGCCACGCCCTTTGGCCCCTTGCCGAACATCGGCGGATCGGGATTGAGCGCTTCGAAAAAGCGGCAAATCGCGATGCTTTCTGTAATCACCTCGCCATCGTCGAGCTTGAGCGCGGGGATCTGACCAAGCGGATTGACTGCCAGGAATTCAGGTTTCTTGTGATCTCCGGCCATGATCGACAGCAACTCGGTGGGCACTTTCAGCCCCTTTTCCGCCAGAAAAATACGAACGCGGCGCGGATTCGGCGCGGGATTGGCGGCGTCAAAAAACAGCACAAACTTGCCCCTTGGTGATTTTCGAAGATTGCGTATGGCATTTCGCACAAGCCTCGCCTAGCCATCCCAATCGCCAGACACGGCAATGATGGGGACGAAATGACCGACGCAGGGATGACAGCCGCAACGCTCCTGACCAGCGATTTCGAGACCTTGCCAACGTTGCTGCGCGCCCATGCGGCGGAACAGGGCGCCAAGCTGGCACTGGTCGATGAGTTCGGAACGATCAGCTATGCGACCCTAGATCGCATCGTCGACCAGGTGGCAGCCGCGCTTCAACGCGATGGGGTTGAACAGCGCACCTGCGTCGCAATCTGTGCAACACCCTCGATCAATTACAGCGTGGTGTTCCTCGGCGCGCTTCGGGCCGGATGTGCCGCAACGCCGCTTTCGCCCTCCGCCACAGGCGAGTCGATCGCTGCGATGATCCGCGATAGCGGTGCCCCGATTGCCTTTGTCGATGCGAGCACGATTGGGTTGCTTGACGGGCAAAGCCTTTCAGCCAGCCTGATTGACCTCGAAAGTCCGTCCTTCTCCGCCTGGCTCGCACCAGAAGGAACGAAGCCCGCCGATGTGACAATCCTGCCGGAAGATCCCTTCAACGTTATCTATTCGTCGGGCACCACGGGCACCCCCAAGGGCATTGTCCAGAGCCACGCGATGCGATGGGCGCATATCCACCGAAATTCGGGCGCGGGCTTTGGCGACGCGGTGACGATGATTGCGACGCCGCTCTATTCGAACACGACGCTCGTCACCTTCCTGCCGACCCTGGGCTGGGGCGGCACAGCGGTAATCATGAAGAAATTTGATGCACGCCGGTTTCTGGAACTGGCCGCCGCCCAGCGCGCGACGCATGCGATGCTGGTGCCCGTGCAATATAACCGCATCATGGCCGTGCCGGATTTCGATCACTTCGATCTTTCCGCCTTCCGGCTCAAAACCTGCACCAGCGCGCCATTTTCTGCAGCATTGAAAGCAGATGTCGTTGCGCGCTGGCCAGGGTTGCTTGTCGAATATTACGGCATGACGGAAGGGGGCGGCACGACAATGCTGGTTGCCAACGCCAACCCGACCAAACTGCACAGCGTCGGTGTGCCAATCGACGGCCATGACATCCGCTTGATCGACGATGACGGTAACGAAGTTGCCCCCGGCGACATGGGCGAGGTCGTCGGTCGCAGCCCGGCGATGATGACCGGTTATCATGGCCGCAGCGATGCCACCCGCGCGGCCGAATGGTATGACGCAGAGGGCAGACGCTACATCCGCCACGGCGATGTCGGTCGCTTCGACGAGGACGGCTTTTTGATCCTGATGGATCGCAAAAAGGATCTGATCATCTCGGGCGGTTTCAACATCTATCCCTCCGATCTGGAAGCGGTCCTCGCTCAGCATCCCGATGTCGCCGATAGCACGGTGGTTGGCGTGCCGTCGGAAGCTTGGGGAGAGACCCCCGTGGGCTTTTATGTGGCGCGTGGGGAAGGCAGCGATCCGGCTGCGATCATGGCCTGGACCAACGAACGGCTGGGCAAAACCCAGCGCCTGTCAGCCCTGCATCAAGCCAGCGAACTGCCCCGCAGTGCGATCGGCAAAGTCCTCAAACGCGAATTGCGCGACCAGCTTGCGAAAGTTCCTGCATGACACCGATTGCTGATATCCTGGCCGCGATGGTCCCGACAGATGGCGGCTATACCGGAACAATCCCGGCTGGTTGGTTACAGGGGCGCACAGCCTATGGCGGGCTGTCGAGCGCGATTGCCCTGCACGCGGCGCAGCAATGCGAGCCAGATTTGCCGCCGCTCCGCTCGGCCCAGATATCCTTTATCGGGCCGCTGGCGGGCGACATCACCGTGACTGCGACCAAGCTCAGGCGGGGGCGGACGGCGGCCTTCATCCAAACCGACATCGTCTCTGAAGCCGGGCTTGGCCTGCGCGCGACCTTTGTCTTCATGGCAAGCCAGCCGTCCAAGCTGGATTTTGATCAGCGGATGCCGGTCGATCTGCCCTATCCCGCACCGGATGCCAAGGTCTTCACCGGGCCACCGGAATATTTCATCCACAATTTCAATTTTGTCGATCAGAAGGATGGCGTTGGCCCCGGCGAGCTGCTGCGCTGGGCACGATTGCGCGCGACCGCCGGGCTTGATCCGATGGTGCAGATGATGGCGATTGCCGATGCCCTGCCCCCGGCGGTCGCCCGCCTGTTTGACGGCAGCTTTCCGCCGGTCAGCTCGGTGACCTGGATCGTCAACCTGCTGACGGACACACCGGCCACGATTGACGATTGGTGGCTGTTGTCCGCCAAATCGGATTTCGCGCGCAACGGGTGCAGCAGCCAGACGATGCGGGTGTGGAATGCCGAGGGGCAGTTGATGGCGGAAGGCATGCAGAGCGTGGCAATCTTTGTCTAACGGCCCGCTCGTTCCAAAGGCCACGCCGCTTGCGACAATTTGCGACAGTTTTGATCATCGCTGACAAATCGTCGCGACACCTGGCGTCCAGATAGGTCCAGACGATGGGGATCAACTCCATCAGATCATCAGGATCAACGCCATGAAGAAGTTCATTATTGTTGCTGCCTTAGTGACGACGGCCATCGGCGGCGTGGCCATTGCAGGTCAGATGGAGGGCGGTCCTCGTCACGGACCACACGGAGGCATGATGGCCCAGGCCGATGCCAATCACGATGGCACGCTTACTCGCGACGAGGTCATCGCTGCAGCCACCACGCGCTTCGACAAGGTCGATGCCAATCATGACGGCAAGGTCACCGCCGAGGAACGCAAGGCCGCCCGCCAAGCGATGCGTGAACGCTGGATGGGCGGGAAAGCCGATAGCGGGTGGCGCCACGGCCCAGGCATGGGACATCGTGGTCCAGGCGGCCCGGGTGGTCCAGGCGGTCCAGGCATCGGTCACCCCGGCCCCGGCGGCGGCCCCGAAGCCATGCTCGCCCGGCTCGACGTCAACAAGGATGGCAAGATCAGTCGCGACGAATTCATCACCCCGATGACCGCCCGCGCGACCAGCCATTTCGATCGGATCGATGCCAATCATGACGGCTTTGTCGAGAAGGCCGAAATGGATGCCGCGCGCCAACGGATGCGCGGCGGACCCGGTCATCCCAATCCCGCTGGGGCACCCGTCGAGCCGCAGCAGCCCAATTCCGGGCAGTAACTTCCCTCTCGCCGGGCGGGTTCCCCCCCCTCGCCCGCCCGGTGATAGTGTTCGGCGGCCCTTGCCCGCCAACAATTGCTGTCCGGAGCCGACTTCCATGCTAGACAGAGTGTCGATGGTCGATCAGCCCCATCTCCTGCTTGTCGATGATGAGCGCTCGATCCGAGAGCCCCTTGCACAATTCCTGCAAAAACAGGGGTTTCGTGTCACCCAGGCGAGTGATGCTGCAGCCGCACGGACCCGGCTGGCCGCTTATGCGATCGATCTGATCATTCTCGATATCATGATGCCCGGGGAAGACGGGCTAAGCCTGACCCGCCACATCCGCGAAACCAGCGAGATCCCCGTTATCCTGCTGACCGCGCGCAGCGAAGAGACTGACCGCATCGTCGGGCTGGAAATGGGCGCGGACGATTATGTCGTAAAACCCTTTTCCCCGCGCGAACTGGCGACGCGTGCCAAGGTCATCCTGCGCCGAGCGGCCAGTGGCGGCGCGCGCCAGCATGCCCCTGATTCAGGTTCCTATGCCTTTGCCGGTTGGGTGCTGAAAACGGGCGAGCGCGCACTGGTCGATCGCGAGGGCGTGTCGGTCGCGCTGTCCACCGGCGAATATAACCTCCTGCTCGCGCTCGCTCAGCGCCCACGCCAGGTCCTCACCCGCGACCAATTGCTGGATTTAACCCAGGGCCGCGAAGCCGCCGCGTTTGATCGCGCGATCGACAATCAGATCAGTCGCCTGCGCCGCAAGATCGAAAGTGATGCCAAAGCCCCCGACCTGATCAAGACAGTCTGGGGCGGCGGCTACACATTGGCAGCGGAAGTCACCCGGCTTTGACCAAATTCTGGCCCCGCAGCCTTTCGAGCCAGATGGCGGTGCTGGTGGCGATTGCGCTGTTCGTCGCGCAATCGATCAACTTTGCCATGCTCTATCAGGGCCGGCGGCAAATATTGCAGCAGCAGGTGGTCGGCCCGGCGCTGACGCGCATCATCGACGTCACCGATCGGCTGGCTGCTGGCAGAAGCATCGAAACGCTGAACCGCGACCGGATTCGCATCATGCGCGCCAATCCCATTCCCGTCAGCCGCCACCCCTTGCCCGATATCGAGCAAGCGCTGCGCGCCGCGTTGATCGATGCCGGCATCCCGGTCGGCACCATTACCAGCGATGTCCGCCCGATTACCCCCAACGACCATCGGCTGGAACGCTATGGGCGGCGGATGTCGCGCTTTGCCCGCTATGGTGCCGAGCTGATCATCGCGGTCGAGCTGCCCGGGCGCTATTGGCTGTTTCTGTCCGCGCCCTGGCCGCGATCCGGCTGGCCGTTGCTGGGGCAACTCATCGCCCAAACGCTGATCCTCTATGCGGTCGTGCTGCTGCCGGTGCTCTGGGGCGCGCGGCGCATTTCGCGGCCACTGCAATCGCTGGCGGGCGCGGCCCAGCGCTTCAAGCCCGGCGAACCGCAGGATCCGCTCGATGAAAGCGGGCCCCAGGATGTCCGCGCGGTAATCACCGCGTTCAACGCCCTCAGGCTGCGGGTGACGGCGATGCTGGATGAAAAGGACCGGATGCTCGGCGCGATTGGGCATGACCTGCGCACGCCTTTGGCGGCGCTGCGCGTCCGGATTGAATCGGTCGATGATGATGATGACCGCGCGCGCATGGCCGACACGATCGACGAAATGAACCGCACGCTCGACGACATCCTGTCGCTCGCGCGGCTTGGTCGCCCGAGCGAGGGCAAGACCGAGGTCGATCTGGGCGCGCTGGTCGATGCCGTGGTGGAGGATTTTGTCGCGATCGGCAGCGCGGTGGCTTTTGTCGAAACGGATCGGCTGACGCTGGCTCTGCGCCCCTCGCTGATGCGCCGCGCGATCCGCAACCTGATCGAAAATGCCGTCAAATATGGCAAATCGGCCGAGGTGCGACTGGAGGCCAGCGCCAAGAGTATTGCGATCATCGTTGCCGATAAGGGGCCCGGCATCCCCGCCGATAAGCTGGAGACAGTGTTCGACGCCTTCACCCGGCTGGAAACATCGCGTAACCGGGATACCGGCGGCTCTGGTCTTGGCCTGGCGCTGGCCCGCGCCATTGTCCTCGACGCAGGCGGCGACATCACGCTTGCGAACCGGGTGGATGGCGGGCTGAACGCGACGATTACGCTACCGCGCGTCCTTTGAAGCCAAGATGCGTCGCCGCAAAGCCTGGTGGTCTGAGCCCCGCATTTTCCTCCCGATTTGAGGAGAGTCCGGCCCATCAAGGGAGTCGGGGCAACAACAGGGCCTCTGGATATATTCATTAGTGGAGGATGGTCAGGGCTCAGACCAACGGCAGCAACGTCCGGCGGAAGCGGCCGGGCGGCATGCCGGTTTCCCTTACAAAGGCGCTGGTGAAATGCGCCTGATTGGCAAAGCCGCAGCTCAGGCTGATGTCGATCAGGCTGTGCCTTTCGCTTTCCATCAACGTCTGGGCGCGCAACAGGCGTCGCGACCGGACATATTGATAGGGCGATTGGTTGACTGTCTTCTTAAAGACCCGGGAAAAGTGGAACATCGACATGCCGGCAACGTCGGCAAGGTCCTTTATGCTGATCTTGTCCGCCAAATGCGCCTCGATATAGTCGAGCACGCGATTGAGCCTGAACGGACTTATGTGAAGCCGATCAGGCGTCACCCGGTTGGCGTGCAACGATGTTCGGGCCAGTGTCGGCGCGACGTAGCGATAAAGTCCCTCAAGATAGAGGTCATGGCCGAACCCAGGAGAAACCAACTCCTGTTCAATCATCTCCATGACGGTCGCCAGCCCAGCGTTGCGAAACCCGAGCGCTGGATCGAGGCTTGCCCGGTTAGATGGGTCAAAGTGTCTGGCGAGAAATCCTGGGGGAAAATGCAGGATCAGTGACTGCGACAGTGAAGGGAATTCCAGATCCGCATCGACGCCGTGCGGTAGGTAGCAGCACAGATCGAGCGCCAGCGTAGAGGACTGGAAAGCGCCACCCGCACGTGCTTCAAATACCCCGCACGACCGCCTGGCCAGCAAAAGCGAATCGGGCCTGTGGCTGCCCCGCGAACGCGTTTGCAGCGGTGCCTTTGTCGTGCTGCCAAGATGACGGATGGCCTGAACGCCATCACTGCTCGCCGCCACCAGTTTGCTGATTGGTGCAGCGGACCAGGCGATTTCGTCATAGCTGCGCGCGCCTGTTGCCGCGTACGTTCTTAGCGTATCCTTTTCAGACGCCATCACCCACACCCCGCGATCAAATTCGCATCCTCTTGATGCCTTAGCCTCAAATTCCGGCCGAAATGACGCAATACCCTTTTAGGGCGGTGCACGATCCAACGCCTCGTCGCAGAGGCACTCGCTCGATCTGCAGTTGATTATAACTGAACAAACGTTTAGCAACAAGGTGGTCAGGCCGCAACGTCGTTACTGTGGAGAGGATTAGTGATGGGCGAACATACCACCCAGGCAATGACGGTGAGGCGGATGAACTTCGGCTTCACGCCCGATATGGAGCGGGTGTTCGTGAAGGACGATCCCGATACGTCCTACACATTCCTGGGCACCTGGATGATGCTGCCCTATCTTGAGCCCTATCTGATCCGCACGATGCGTCAGGCGTTGCCGCACATTCGCGAGCCGCAGTTGAAAGAGGATCTGAAGCGCTTCTGCGCGCAGGAAGGCGAGCATTTCAAGCAGCACGCGATCGTCAACGAGATGATCCGCGATCTGGTGCCCGGCTTTGCCGCGTTGAAGCCGATCGAGCTGGAGCTGGACGCGGAGTTCAAGAGTTTCAGCAAGGAAAAGCCACTGAAATTCAATTTGGCTTATGCCGAAGGGTTCGAATCGATGACCAGCGCGCTATCCCGCGCGCAGCTTGAAACGGGCATGTTCGACCGCACCGACAGCCCGCTCGCCGATCTCGCCAAATGGCATATCATGGAAGAAATCGAGCACCGCACCGTGGCGTTCGATATCTATGAACATGTCGTCGGCAGCTATCCGTACCGGCTACGCATCGGCCTTTGGGCGCAATCGCATTTCATCAAATGGGGCACGCGGCTGGCCAAAACAATGAAGGACGCCGACCCCGAGACGATGGCGCGATTCCAGCAGCCAGAGGTCGTTGCCGCGCGCAAGAAATTCAATGCGCATTTCTGGCGGCGCGGCCTGCCGCGATTGGCGCAGACCTATTCGCCCTGGTATGATCCGCGCAAGGTCGATTTGCCCGATGCGTTCCAGATTGCGCGGAACCGATACTCCGAACTCGCCACTGCCCTCGCCTGACCCCTGCGGAGAGACTAATGACCGACATGACTCCGGCCCATGCCGCCGCCTTGGCCGAATTCGCCGCAAAAGTGGCCGCCCGCCCGATCGTGCCCGCGCATAGCGACACGCAAACGCTGCATGTCGGCGCGAGCGACCTCCCCTGGGCAGAGGCCGGGGACGGCAGCGCGCTACAGCTGCTGCATGTCGACCTGAACCAGGGCATCTGGATCAGCAACACCCGCCTGCCCGCCAATTACAAGGTGGTGAAGCATTTCCACACCGGCCAGGTGTACGGCGTCACGCATCAGGGCCGCTGGTATTATGCGGAGAGCCCCGAAGAGGTGAATTCGCCGGGCTCCTATCTGTTCGAGCCGGCGGGGTCAGTCCACACGCTGACCACGCCCGCCGATCAGGAAGGCGACACTATCGTCTGGTTCGCGGTACACGGTGCCAACATCAACCTGGACGAAGAGGGCAATATCGTTTCCATCGTTGACGCGCGCGCCGCGCTGGAGATTTATTGTGGTTATTGCGACGCGCTCGGACTCGATCGCAGCAAGCTGATCGTGGTGGGCGCATGATGCGCGCGGTTGTGCTTCGCGACGCCGCGCTGACCGTCGAACAGCGCCCGATGCCTGAACCGGGTTCCGGCGATGTGCTGATCCAGACGCATTATTGCGGCATTTGCGGCTCCGATCTCCACCTCGCCAAGCACGGCGCGGAGATTGCCAAGATCGGCGAGGAAATGGGCGCACCCCCACAGGATTTGTCGCGCGGGCTGGTGCTGGGACATGAATTCATCGGCGAGATCGTCGGCTTTGGTGCGGATACCGCGCAGACGCTGAGCGTCGGCGACCGCGTCGTGTCAGTCCCCTTCCTGCTGCGCGACGGCGCGCCGCTGTCAATCGGGGCCAGCCTCGACGTCGGCGGGGCCTATGCCGAATATTTCCTCGCCTCCGAAGCGCTGCTGATGAAGGTGCCCGACAGCGTGCCCGATGAAGCGGCAGCGCTGGTCGAACCGCTGGCGATTGCGGTTCATGCCGTCGCCAAATCGCCGGTATCGGGCGACAGCCACGCCGCCATCATTATGGGCTGCGGGCCGATCGGCCTGGCCGTTGCTGCCGTGCTGAAGGCGCGCGGCGTCACTACCATTATCGCCGCCGACTTCTCGCCCAAGCGGCGCGAGCTGGCGTCGGCGATGGGTGCATCGCTGGTGCTCGATCCGCGCGAACGCCCAGCCTTTGCGGCGGCGGCGGAGGTTGCCCCCGGCAAGACTGTCGCGGTGTTCGACTGCACGGGGGCCAAGGGCGTGCTCGCCCGCACGATCAAGGATGCCCCACCGGGCGCGCACATTACCGTGGCAGGCATTGCGCCGGGCGAAGAAACCTTCAGCCCGATGATCGCGATTGCCAAGGAAATTGGCCTGCAATTCGTGGTCTATTACACGCCAGAAGAATTTGGCGAGGCGCTGACGATGATCGCGGAGGGCAAGCTCAACTGGCAGCCGTTGGTAACAGGCAAGGTGAGCCTGGACGAAGTCGCCGCCGCGTTCGTGGCGCTCGAAGACCCCGAAAGCCACGCCAAGATTCTGATCGACCCACGACTCCCGGCGGCTGCATGACGCCTGAAACATTGACGCTAAGCCATGGCCCGTCGCGCTTTACGGCGACCGCAATGGGCACCGGGCCGCTGGTCCTGTTGATCCACGGCTTTCCCGACACGCGGGATACCTTCAAAGACCAGCTGCCCGCACTTGCCGAGGCCGGTTTTCGTGCGGTGGCGGTGTCGCCCCGCGGGTATGAGCCGTCGTCGCAACCCGATGATGGCGATTACCGCGTTACGTCTTTGGCCGCCGATGTCATCGCCTGGATCGACGCACTGGGTGAAACCACCGCGCATCTCGTCGGGCATGATTGGGGGGCAACGATCGCCTTTGCGGCGGCCGCCCTCGCGCCTGATCGGATCGCATCGCTGGCCGTCCTCGCTGTCCCGCACCCGGCGCGCTTTGCCGAGGCGTATCTGACGGTCCCGGCGCAACAGGCGCGATCCGCTTACATGATGGAATTCATGTCGCCCGAGGCAGATGCGATGATCGTGGCCGATGATTGCGCCTGTCTCGAAAACCTGTGGCGCAAATGGTCGCCCGGCTGGTCCTTCTCGGAAGGCGATATCGGCCCGATGCGGCGCGCGATGCAGCAGCCCGGCGTCGCCACGGCAGCGCTCAGCTATTATCGGCAGGCGTTCGATGCCGTGAGCGATGCTGGCAAGGCGGCACAGGCTTTGCTGGCCGGTCCGTTCGCGGTTCCCACGCTCGGACTGACCGGAGAGGAGGACGGCTGCATTTCCGCCGATGTGTTCGAAGCCTCAATGCGCGCGGCCGACTTTCCCGGCAGCGTGTGCGTCGAGCGGATAAGCGGGGCTGGCCACTTCCTGCACCGCGAAGCGACCGATCAAGTCAACAGCCAACTGATCTGCTGGATGCGTCGCCACTAGAGCAGCGTGCGATTAATCTGAACCGTTCGTGCTGAGCGAAGTCGAAGCACGGGGCGCAACGCTTGGCCTTCGACTTCGCTCAGGCCGAACGGAGGGAGTTCAGAGTTAACACACGTCGCTTTAAGCTTCGTCACCCCGGAACGGCCACAAACCGTCGCTTTGGGGGATGACTGGTCATGTCGTGGTCGCAATCGGTCAATTGCTCGACCAGCGCCTTGAGCTCGTCGAAATGTCGCTCGCGCAGCGTGCGCGGCGTCACGCCCAGCCGGTTGCAAAGCGCCGCCGCCGCTGCGACCGCGACGCCGTGCTGCGCGCCATTGCCCATCAGCTTGGTCGCCGATCCGGCGACATGGGTGACGCTGATATGCTTGCCTGCCATCATCAGATTGTCAATGTTTGCAGAATATAGACAGCTGAAGGGGATGCCGTACATCTCCTTGTCGCGCATATCGAAAATCCAGTCCTTCAGGCGGAAGTCGTACTTGCCCTCGCCGCGGTCCCACGCGCAGTGGATGCAGAACGACCCGTCATTGGCGATCAGCTCGTCATCGAAGCGCCTGTGCTCGCGGATATCGTTCTCGGTCAGGACATGATCGCCCCGGTAGCGGCGGAACTCACCCTGTGCGGCGACATAGGCCATCCACTCGAATTCGAGATTGACATAGGCTTCAGGTTCAAGGCGCTTGACGTTAGCGAAGGTGCCGTAAAGCGCGCGCATCAGATAATCGCGCACCAGTTCGCCCGAGGTATAGGGGTCGAGCCACTGGCCATATTCCCAGAAATGCGTAGCCGGAAACACATCGTTCTTTGATCCGAAGCGGAATTCAGGCGTACTGGGGTTGTCGCCGGCGGCGGGGCCGGGGCCGTTCTCCAATCCCGGCCGGACCAGTTGGCCGCTAAGATTGGCATAGTCCTTCGACACTTCGGTGGCCCAGGGGACGTCCGGAAAGGGCACCGGCTGGTCGGCCATCCGGGTACGGAAGAACAACGTGTTGCCGTGGTGCATCTCATCGGCGGTTTCGGGCGCATAGGGCTCGCCGAATTCGGCGCGGGCCTCGCGGCCGAACAAAGTCTGCGCACCCGCCAGCACGCCCAACATCGCGGTGCCGCTGGTATCGATGAACATGGCGGCGGTGAAGCGGCGTTCATACCCGCCACGCGCCTGCACCGCATCGACCGACACGATCCGGTTACCCTCGGTGATTGCGGAGAAAACTCTCTGTTCAAGAAACACCGATGCGGTGGGTTCAGCCTCGAGCAGCGCCAGCGCGACGAGATCGCCATTGGGTTGGCGCGCCGACAATTCCCTGAGCAGCGCCCCTTGCGTCCCGCGCGGCATCAGCCCGATTTCGACGCTGGCATTGCCGCCGAGGACCGGCCGGTCGTGGATCAGCGCGACGCGCTGGCCGAGTCGCGCCGCCGTCAGTGCCGCCGCGCAGCCGGAAATGCCACCGCCGACCACGATCACGTCGAAATTCCCTGCATCAACCGGCGCATCGGGCAGACCGCGCAACGCCCGGCGCCATGCCCGACTGGCCTCGCCGACGTCTTCGGGTGGCGGGATTCCGTCTGCGCTGAAATAAATCGCATCGCACCGTCCATCGAAACCCGTCAGGTCGTGGAGCGCCAGCTTCACCGGGCCTTGCGACAACGCGACCTTACCCGCCGATTGCCAAGACCAGTCGCGGTCATTGGCGCCGAACTCGGTCGCGAGCGCGGAGCCATTAATCGACAGTCTGAATCGGCCGGGGTGATGTCCGGGCACCCAGTCCTTGGCGCGGACCCAGACGTTATAGTCACCCGCCTGATCGACCGAAATCGTCGTTGTGGCATCGGCGACTGGACGCCCCAGCCCATGCGCCAGCAGATAAGGCGATCCCATTTGCAGCTCGAACTGCGAATCGAGCATCCAGCCGCCGTAATTCGCAAAGTCCTCGGCCTCGACCAAGATCGCAGACTTGGGAGCGACTGCAATGATGTCCTGCTCCGGCATTACGCAACGACGCCGACACGGTGATCGGTTAGGCGAACGCTAATCGTCGCAAAGACAGTCTTCGCTGGCGATCGCCGTTTGTGCAAGGGGCGCGGTTGGGTCCACCCGGTGGTCGCCCCCCAATGGAGAACGGCGCGCCGGATGGATCGTCTCGACATCAATATTTCATCGTCACCGACAGGCCAATCCGCCGCGGGTAAATGGCCTGCTGTGCGGTAGGGGTGAACAGGATCGGACCCTTTTCGTTGGTGATGTTGTCGGCAAAAACGTCGAAGCGAAGCTTCTTGGTTTCCAGTCCTGCGCGCAGCGTCAGATTCTCGATCTGGCCGCCGAAAAACCCACTCGCCAGATCCTGCTGGCGATTGCGGAACGAATAGGCGCCGTAGAAATTGAAATCGAGATTCTCGTTGATCGCGGTCGAATAGGTCGCACCGATCGAATAATTGTTCTTCGGCACGCCTGGCAGTTGCGCTCCGTTTCGTGCGGTTGGCGATACGACCGTCAGCTGGGGATTAATGTTCTGGAAGGTGGAGTTGTTGAAGTTTACGACAGCCTGCAAGGTCAGCCCGTTTAGCGGTGTGCGCCAGTTCAGCCCCAGATCGACGCCATAGATGCGTGCATCACCGCCATTGACCACCGAAGGGAGGCCGAAGGGCGTGTTGAACGGAATCTGGATGTCGCTCCAGTCAGTGTAATAGAAGGATCCGTCGAAGTAGAAACCGGCGGGCAGTTTCAGTTTGGTGCCAATTTCATACGTCCACAAACTGTCTTCGTTGATGATGACCCCGGTCGTCACGCCGCTCAGCTGACCAAGCAGCGCTTGCGCCCCGGTCTGGATCGTCCCCGAGCGGAAACCGCGCGCGACGTTGATATAAACAAGGGCATCGTCGCTGGGTTTGTAGGTTAGGTTGAATCTCGGGCTTAGCGCATCGAACTTGCCCCGCCCACTATCCACCGCTGTCACCCCGCCAAAGGTCGTCGGGCCGGACGCAGTGCGCGTGTCGTTAAAATACCGCAGACCGATCAGTGGGATCAGCTTGCCATCGAACAAGCTGTAGGATGCCTCGCCGAAGATCGCGAAACTTTCGGTCTTTAGCGGTGCGCCAACGACGTTCAGAAACGGAATCGCCGGACCCAGTCCGCGGAAGTTAACGTCGATATCCGATGTAATCGTCGCATTGGTGTAAAGGCCACCGACGATCCAGCTAAACGCGCTGTCCCCCTGCGACACCAAGCGCAGTTCCTGATTGAACGAATGTGTTGCAAAGGTGCTGTTGTTCCGGATGCCAATCGGGAGGAAGACCCCCGGGGCAACAGGCAACACAGAATTCACCACGCTATCGATCCGCAGCTTGTGATCGATATAGGAAGTGCCGCTTTCCAGTGAAACCGTTCCCAAATCCCATTTGGCAGACCCGGAATAAAAGGTCGCAACCGTGTCAATAAACGGGGTGATACCAAAGGGTTCGTGGACGCGCGGCGGATCGACCGCCAACAGATTGTTGCTGTAATCCTGATGATTGTCGATGTGCCAGACCGACACGGTGACATCCAGATTTTCGGTAGGCTTCAAGAACAGCTTGCCGCGAACGTTCCAGCTTTCGATGCCGTTCAGATTGTTGCCAAGCGCGCCATCGGCAAAGCCGCTCAGTCGTTCATAGCCGCCCGACACGCTGAACGCTGCCTTGTCAGTCGCCAGCGGGAAGTTGAACGCAGCATCGCCGGCATAGTTGGTGCCGCCACCGTCAGTGAACGATACCTCGCCCTGGCCCTTTGCCGTGAATTTCGTGGTATCCGGCTGGGTGGTGACGAGCCGGATCAGGCCGCCCATTGCGCCATTGCCATAAAGCGTGCCCTGCGGCCCGCGCAGGATTTCGGTCCGCTCCAGATTGATCAGGCGCGATGGCGGTGCCAGCTGGAGGTTGGGGATGCTGAAGATAACGTCGTCGATATAATAGCCGACGGTCGCATCACCCACGGTGCCAGAGCTGATGCCGCGAATCTGAATTGTTTCAAAGCCGGGCGCCGCTTTGGACACGATTGATGCGCCCGGAATGAATTCAACCAGCTGAGTCAGGTCCTTGGTGCCGCGCCGTTCCAGCGTATCGCCGCTGATCGCCTGGATCGCGGCGGGCACGTCGGACAAATTCTGTTCGCGCTTCTGCGCGGTGACGACGATGTCGCCATCGGCATAGGCTTGGTCTGTTGCGGTAGAGTCGGGCGTCGCCTCCTGGGCCATGGCCGGCGTGGCGAACAGCGCAAGCGCGCTGAGACTGCCGAGAAGCGCCGCGCGCCGAACATTTGAACCGATCATGATCATCCCCTCCAACTGCCACGCGCCCTGCCATACTGCAGGGTCAGCTTCCGGGAATCGGTCCCGGGGCTCTACTGCTAACTAAACAACCGTTCAGTATTTGGCAAGATAGTGCTGAACATACGTTTCGGGGCTATTGTCCCGAAAAGGATGCCGGACGCTTTTCCATGAACGCCGACACCGCCTCGGTGAAATCGGCGGTGCGGGTGCCGAGCAGCCATTGATCCGCATCGGCGTGCATGATCGACGCGCTGAGCGCCCCCGACAGCGCGTTAACGCTGCGTTTGATCATCTGGACAGCAACCGGCGGCAAGGTGGCATAACGCTGCGCCATCGCCAGCGCAGCGGCATCGCGGGCATCAGGTGCCACGACTTCATCGACAAAGCCCCACCCGTGCAGCGTTTCGGCATCGATCAGATCACCCGACATCACCAGTCGTTTGGCGCGCGCTGGACCGACCAGCTCAACTGCGAGCGGCAAAGCGTTCCACATCAGGTTGATGCCCAGCTTCACCTCGCCATAGCCCATCCGCGCCGTGGTGGTCGCGACCCGGAAATCGCACGCGCTGGCAATGCACGTCGCAGCGCCCGTGGCGATGCCCTGCACCACGCAAATTGTCGGCTGATGAATCTCGCGAATAGCGCGCATCAACCGCGCGCCTTGCTCGGCGGAACGGCGGAGCTGCACGGTCGGCTGTGGGGAGCCGCCGACGGCTGCCAAATCGGCCCCGACGCTGAAATGATCGCCCTCGGCCCGAATAATCACTGCGCGGATATCGGGTTCATCCCGAAAGCCTTCGGCCAGCTTTTCTAATTGCCCCAGCGACGCCGGGGTCAGCGCGTTGCGCTTGGCCGAGCGATCGAGCGTGATCGTCGCAATCACCCCGTCACGTTCGATGCGGAAATCGCCGTCGGGATTAGGATCGATGCTCATGCTGCAATCTGCTCCGCTAGACGCGCTTTAAGCGCCTGTTTGTCGACCTTGGAATTCGGCAGCAGCGGCAATTCGGCTGCGAAGCTGAATGTCTTTGGCAATTTGTAATTGGCCAAGCGCGGCCGGAGAAACTCCTTCAGCGCGTCTTCATCCAATGTCGGGTCGCTGGTCGCGATAAAGGCGTGGCCAACCTCCTGGAAAACGGCGTGCGGTACGGGCAGCACTGCTGCCAGATGGACCGCCGGATGCTCAGCAAGCGCCAGTTCGATTTCGACCGGATAGATATTGTAGCCGCCCGATTTATACATTTCCTTCAACCGGCCGACAAAGCTGAAATTGCCGTCCTCGCGTTCGACCCCAATGTCGCCGGTGCGCAAATAGCCATCGGCGGTGAAGGCCTCTGCCGTTGCCTCTGGCCGGTTGAAATAACCGGTCATGCAATAGGGCCCTTTGATCTGGATTTCGCCACTTTCGCCGATATCGGCAATGCTGCCATCGACGCGGGCGATGCGCATATCGGCAAAGGGCAGAGGCCTGCCGATTGTCTCCGCCATTACCGCGGTCGTCGCGTCAAAGTCGGATGCGGTGACGATGCCGCAGGTTTCCGTCTGACCATAAACGGTCGACATGGGAATGCCGAGATCCGCGACGGGTTTCAACAACGCCTCCGCCGTCGAACCGCCACCGAACACCAACAGCTTGTAGTTGCTAAGCCGCTTGAATCCTTGCGCCGGCATGGCTGCAAACATTGCAAAAGCGGTCGGACTGCCGACCAGATAGGTCAGTTGCTCGCTCTCGGTCAGCGCAGCAATAGCCGCCATGTCGACGCGGTGGTGGAAGACGATCTTGCCGCCATAAGCGAACACACACATGCAGACATTGTTGATCGCGCCGACATGGTTGGTTGGGGCGACGTTCAGAGTCGATTGCAGGCCGTCCTGCATCCAGCTGAGATTAGTCAGCGCCGCCGCCATCACCGCGCGGTGCGACAGCATCGCCCCCTTGGGCTTGCCCGTCGTGCCCGACGTATAGACGATGATCGCGACATCTTCAGGATCGATAGCGGCCCGCCGCGCGGCAAGATCAGCGTCGCTGATGGTGCGACCACGCGCGACAAAATCGGCAAAGGCAAGGGCCCGGCCGCAGGTTTCACCCAGCGCCACGAAGGTCGCGACGTTGGGCCCGAGCTGTTGCAATTCGTCCAGATAGTTGCGCCCGTCATAATGGTCGCGCGCGAACACCAGCCGCGGCGTCGCATCATCGAGCAGATACGCATATTCGGGGCCCTGGTAGCGCGGATTGAGCCCCATCCACACCGCGCCGATCGACGTGGACGCCAGCATCGTCACCCAAAAGTCGAGCGATGACGGCGCCAACGTCGCAACGCGGTCGCCTGGCGCGACGCCTTCCGCCATCAGCGCCTTGGCAATGCCATCGACCTGCTCCGCGAGCATCGCGTAGCTAAGCCGGATATCGCCATCGACTGCCGCGTCGGCACCGCCAATCGCTGCTGCATGGCTCGCCAGCAGGTCATGAATCCGGGTACAGGCCATCTGGCGCGTAAATCGCGCCCGGCCCGCGCTCGCAATATCGGCGATCCGCGTCATGTGTCTCTCCAACCAACTCGCTCAACGCATAGGCGATGTTGGCTGGACTGATCAAGTGTTCAGTTTTTTGGGTCGGGCCGCACGCCACGATACAGAAGATCGGCATAAGCGCGATGTCGCCGACGCCACAGCGCGCGGTCAAAGCCCGACTTGCCCAGCACCCTTTCGACAAAGGGCTCGAGCAGCAAAGTGCCCAGTTCCATATAGACGACCAATAGGGGCAGCCACAGCCGGTCCACATCGGCGCGCATATGGCCTTCGGCATCCATCCGGTCCATCGCCGTGCGCTGGACCTGATAGAAACGCTCGAACAACCCGGCACCCCAGTCGCTCCCTTCCAAAAGCGCGCGGCGCATATAGGCCTTGGTCAGGTCCCAATCATCGATATGGCGGGCGATCCAGGCCTCGGTACGGTCGGTCACGCTGTCGAGATCGGCCGGCTTTTCAAGGCCATCATAAAGATTCTGTTCGAACAGCACTTCTTCGAATTGCGCGATAAAGTAGCGGTCGACCGCCTCGCGCAGCCCTTCCTTGGACCCGAAATGATGATTGATCAGGCCGACTGACACCTCCGCCGCGGTTGAGATGTCCCGGACGGTGACTCCGTCGAACCCCTTTTCCGCGAACAGCGACATTGCGACCTTGATGAGGCGCATTTTGCCCTTCGACAATTCGACGACGTCCGCGATGCTTTCCTGTTCCATGCTGGGTATCTAGCAACAATCACCGAGCTTGCGCAACGCTGAACAAATGTATAGCGCGTGCGCAAACATTTGGAGGGGATATCATGACCGACGTTGCGATCATTTCGACAGCACGCACCGCGATGGCCAAATCGGTCCGCGGCAGCTTCAACGACACGCATCCGATCATTCTCGCCGGCCACACGCTGCGCCACGCGATCAAGCGCGCTGGAATCGACCCGGGCGAGGTCGAGGATGTCATTCTGGGTACCGGCATGCCGGAGGGCGCAACTGGCTTCAACATCGCGCGCAATGCGGCGATCAAGGCCGGCTGCCCGGTCACCACCAGCGGCGTGGTGATCAATCGCTATTGTTCATCGGGGCTCCAGTCGATCGCGATGGCCGCCTCGCGAATCCGCGACGAAGGTGTGCCGGTGATGGCAGCGGGCGGGGTCGAATCGATCTCGATGGTGCAGCTTTCGGGCAAAATGAACATGCATGGCGCGACTGAGGCGGGCCTTGCCGCCAGCCATCCGGCACTGTGGATGAGCATGATTGAGACCGCTGAAATCGTGGCCGAGCGCTATAATGTGAGCCGCGAATCGCAGGACCAATATGCGCTGGAGAGCCAGCAGCGCACCGCTGCTGCGCAGGCTGCCGGCAAGTTCGACGACGAAATCGTGCCCTTGAAGGCCATCTGGAAAAAGGTCGATAAGGCGACTGGCCAGACCAGCACGGCCGAGGTGCTGGTCGATCGCGACGAATGCAACCGCCCGGAAACAACCCTTGAAATGCTCGCCGGGCTGAAACCCGTGCTGAAGAGCGGCATGACGATGGCCGAGGGCAAATATGTCACCGCGGGCAATGCCAGCCAGCAATCGGACGGATCGAGCACGGTCATCTTGATGGACGGCGATCTGGCAGCCAAGCGCGGCATCACGCCAATGGGCTGGTTCCGGGGCTTTGCCGCCGCTGGCTGCGAGCCCGACGAAATGGGCATCGGCCCGATCTTCGCCGTCCCCCGCCTGCTCGAACGCCACGGCCTAAAGGTCAGCGACATTGGCCTGTGGGAATTGAACGAAGCCTTTGCCAGCCAGTGCCTCTACAGCCGCGACAAGCTGGGCATCGATCCCGCCATCTATAACGTCAATGGCGGCGCAATCTCGATCGGCCATCCCTACGGCATGACCGGCGCACGCGGTGTCGGCCATGTCCTTATTGAGGGCAAACGGCGCGGCGTGAAATATGCGGTCGTCACCATGTGCGTTGGCGCGGGCATGGGTGCTGCCGGCCTGATCGAGATCGCCTGAGCCACGGGTGGCGCGGGTTCTCGTCACGGGCGGGCCCGGCTTTATCGGGCGGCGCGTCGTCCAGCGCTTTTTGAGCGCAGGATGGGAGGTGACGAGCTTCTCGCTGCCCGGCGAGCCCGCCCCACCCGAATGGCGCGGGCCAGTGCGGATGGCCTATGGTGATCTCGGCGACCGCGCATCGCTCGAAGCGGCGGTGCAAGGCTGCACGCTCGCTATCCATCTTGCAGCGCCGGTGGGCGTCGCGGGGCGCTATCAGTGGCAATGGGATGTTATCGCCGAGGGCACACGCAATGTCTGTGAGGTGATGGCGGCACAGCAGGGCCGCGCGGTGGTTGCCTCCTCAATCGCGGTCTATGGCACGCTGATCCAGACGCAGGTCTGCCGCGAGGAAGACGGTCACGGTCCGTGGGCGGGCGCCTATGGGCGTGGCAAGCAAGGGCAGGAAATAGTCGCGCTGGAGACCGCTGCACGAACGGGAATGCCGCTGACCCTTATCCGCCCTGCCAATGTTTATGGCCTTGGCGGAGCCAGCGCCTGGGGCGACCGCCTGCTCGAAGCATTCGCGGCCAGCGGCGGAGCGGTTTTTGGCGACGCGCAGGCAAATGGCGCAGGCCTCGTCCATGTCGAAAACCTCGCTGACGCGCTGTTTCTTGCCGGGACAAGCAACGCGGCGATTGGCCGCACCTATAATGTCTGTGACGGAAACGGCGTTAGCTGGCGGCGCTTTTTCGACGATATGGCGGCAGTGGCCGGCAAGCCGCCGCCGCCCGTCATCCCGCTTTCCGACGCTCTGGCCATCGTCCGTGCCAATGAAGACCCGGCCAATCTGGTTGAACCCAAAGACCCGAACCTGCCGTCGATGGAGGGGCTCAATCTGGTCGGTTTCGACAACAGGATCAATGCCTCACGCATCCGCGCCGAGATCGGCTGGACCTCGCGGATCGACTATGCAGACGCGATGCACGAGATCGGCCGAGCATGGCGCGCGGCGCGTAACGGCTAGGGCATGCAGCCCATCGACCGGAACTGTGGCTTTCGACAAATTTCGCGACGTGGAACGGTAGCATTGCCGATCCCGAAAGCTTCCGTTCGTTAAGCGTCTGCAAGCTTCGCCGATCTTGCATGTTCGACCTTGCGGAAACTGTGCCTTGTGCGCACAAGATGTGCAAAACAAGCCCCGAGTCTTGGACAAGCGATCAGTCAATTGAGCAACAAGTTGATTCTGACCTGCGCAGGTTCGCTCGGCGATTTGTACCCAATATTGGCCGTCGCACTTGCCTCTAAAGATGTTGGCTTTCAGCCCGTGCTGGCTGTTCCAGAAACCCACGTTGAATTGGTGCGGTCGTTTGGTTTGGCAGCGGAACCTGTCATGCCCGACTTTGATTCAGTCCGCATAAAGCTGGGGCTAACCGAGACTGAAGCGGTGAGAGCGTTAATCGATGATGTCGACTTCTTGATACAGAAGGTTCTTTTGTCCACGCTTGCCGAAAGCACCCAAGCGCTTGACGATATCGCCGACGGAGCTTTGGCGATTCTCGGAGCGCTCGTATCCCTGCCAGGGCCGATCGTCGCAGAAAAGCGAAATATTCCGTTCGTTCCGACAGTTCTTTCGCCGATGCTCACAATGTCAGCGCTGGATGCTCCGGCAGGCTCAGGCTTTGGTATGCTGGCAAAGCCTCCAGTAGGGCGGATCCAGCATCTTTGGAACAAAGGCTGGCTGGCGATTATTCACCGGGAAATGCGCCGCCGCTACGCGAAGCAAATTGACCGGGTTCGGGAGCTTCACGGCTTGCCGCCCGCAAAGTCGTCGCCGATCTTCAATGTCGATGGTGATCCTCCGCTACGGCTCGGGCTGTATTCGCCGCTCATGGGCAAAATTCAAAAAGACTTTCCGGCCAATCTCGTTCTGACAGGCTTCCCAAATTTTGATGGCGGACCCAAGATCAGTAGACAGTATGAAGACGAAGTTCAGCCATTTCTGAACGGCGGATCGCCGCCGATTGTATTTACGCTCGGGAGTCTTGCTCCCGCTGCTGCTGGTCCCTTTTACAAAGATAGCTTGGCAGCTGCAATTCAGCTTGATGCGCGTGCCTTGCTGCTAACCGGCAAGAACGAACTCGATTGTGGAGCAAACGCGCTTGCATTTGCTTATGCCCCGCATTCCCTGGTCTTCCCCAAAGCGGCGGTGGTTGTTCATCACGGTGGAATTGGGACAACAGGTCAAGCTTTGAAAGCAGGAATTCCGCAACTTGTTGTCCCCATGAATGGAGATCAATTTGACAATGCGGCACGCATCGCAAGGCTTGGCGTCGGCAGAGTGCTACCGTTCCGTCGATACAATCCAGAAACTGCTCGCTCCGCGCTCGAAACAATCATGAAGGGCGCGTCAATGGCAGCACGTGCGGTAGATGTCGGCGAGCGCGTTCGTGCCGAGCGGGGCGCGGAAGTCGCCGCCGCCGAGTTGGCCAAGGTGCTTCTTTCCGCATGAAATCAAACCCAGGGCGACTAAGTAGCTTTGGAAGTCTGCTATGGACTATGTGCGTCCGACAACCGGACTTTCCGGACTCCCCCAATCGCAGCCGTAGGCCACATAAATCAACAACTTAACTCGGCACCGCCTCAAGCTTCCGCGCGGGCGGGTGGCTGGCCATATCGTGATCACTGCCAATGCGTGCAGGTCACCAACTCAGTTCACGCTCCTGTCCCGGCCCTCCCAATAAGGCGCGCGCAGTTCGCGCTTTAGCACTTTGCCCGCCGCAGAAATCGGGAAGGGCGCGTCGCGGAACTCGATCGATTGCGGGCATTTGAAGCCCGCGATCTTGGCCTTGCAGTGGGCGATCAGCGCATCGGCTGTAGCCTGCGCGCCGGGCTTTGGCCTTACGATCGCATGGACGCGCTCGCCCCATTTTTCATCGGGTATGCCGATCACGGCGCATTCCAGAACGTCCGGATGCATGCTGAGCGCGCTTTCGGTTTCCGCCGAATAGACATTCTCGCCACCGGAGATGATCATGTCCTTGGTCCGATCGACAATGAACAGATAACCGTCGGCGTCCAGGAAGCCCGCATCGCCCGACATGATCCAGCCGTCCTTCAACGTCGCCGCGGTTTCATCGGGCCGGTTCCAATAGCCGATCATGTTGCCCGCACTGCGGATCGCGATTTCACCGACCGTACCGGTCGGCTGATCCTGCCCGTCTTCACCAACGATGCGTATTTCGGCGAACAGCGTGGGCTGGCCGGCCGATTTCAGGCGCGCCGCGTGGGGGCCATCCGGGTCATGATCATTCGGCCCCAACAGGGTACACACACCGCTGGTTTCGGTCTGGCCATAGCCCTGGGCGAAGCGCGCTTGTGGCAGGCGCGCGATGAGCCGACGCAGCGTGCCTTCGGGCATCGGCGACGCCCCGTAGAGCGCGTTTTTGAGGCTCGACAGGTCGGCACCCTCGGCCTTTGGGTGCGCGATCAACATCCCCCACATGGCGGGCACCAGACTGAGCGTGTCGATCCGGTCCTGAACCACGCAATCAATAATTGCGCCGGGATCGAAAGTCGGCTGCATGATCAACTGTCGCCCGATAATCGCCGACGCCACCGCAAGCTGCGCGCCCGCCAAATGGAACATCGGCAGCACGCACAATATGGCGATGTCAGTCGCCGGTTCTTCATCGCCAAGTTGCCCTGCAAGCAAGGAGCACACCAGGCCGGTGTGGCACAGCATCACCCCCTTGGGGTGCCCCGTTGTGCCGCCGGTATAGAAAATGCCCGCAATGTCTTCCCCGCCGCCGCCAAGCGCCGATACCGGCACAGCATCTCGACGCAGCGCTTTATAGCTGATCGCACTCAGTGCCGGATCGCCATCGCCGATATGGACGACGGGTACGCCATCGCTCCCTGCCCTCAGATCGGCAATGAGCGCGCCAAAAACATCATCAACCACGATAACCCGGGGACCGCTGTCGTTCAGCGCATAATCGATCTCGTCTTTCGACCAGCGCGTGTTGAGCGGCACCGCAACCGCCGATAACCGCCAGATGGCGTACAGGCACTCGACATAACGATCGCTGTTGAGCGCCAGGATCGCGACGCGGTCCCCCGCCGCAACGCCCAAGCGGCGAAACCCGCCGGCCAATTCCTCCGTCGCCCTGTTGAGCTCGAGCCAGGTCTGCGCGCGGCCTTCGAAACGGATCGCTTGCCGATCAGGAAACATCCGCGCCGCGCGACTGACAAACTGGGCAAGACGTATCTGGCTCATAATCGACTCCAACAGATTAGGGTTCAGATCACCGACAGCAGCGCTTTCACGAACTGATCAGGCATCGACAAAAACGGCGAATGCGACGCTTCGAGCGTGGCGACGTGCTGGCAAGGCTGACGTTCAATCAGGCGGTCCTGCATCTGGATCGACAGCCCGCGGTCCTGGGCACAGCGGATATAGGATCGCGGCACTGACTGGAAATTCTCGCCCAGCCGCAATTTGGTAACCGATGGCCGCAGCGATTCCGGCACCAGGCGCGGCCGCACCCAATCGAGATCGGCATCACTGCAATCGCCATAATAGACGGGCTTCAGACGATCAGCGTTGATGGTGACGACGCCTTTCAGCCAGGCAACGCTGCTGGCACCGGGCAGGTCCGAATTTTTGTCCATCGCGGCAATCGAGGCGAGACTGTCGCCATCGACCGGCAGGAAGGCGGAGACATAGACGAGCCGTTCGAACAGCTCGGGCGCGGCTTCGGCCGCTGCCGAAATGACCGGGCCGCCCATCGAATGGCCAACGGCGATCACCGGCCCGCCGGCCTGCCGGGCATCTTCAATAATGGCGGCGGCATAGGCTTTCAGCGTCCAGCGCCAGCCCGGCTTTCCCCGATCCCCGCGTCCGGGCAGGTCGGACGTGACGACGCGGTGCCCCGCTTGGCGTAGCAGCGGCACGACCCGGTCCCAGCACCAGCTGGCATGGCAGGCGCCATGCACCAGCATGATTGTGGCGGGTGCAGCGGTGCTCATGGGCGTTCGTTCGAGAAGATCACGGTCGCGCAGGCCGACCAGAAACCGCCCCAGCCATGCACCAGCGACGTCCTCGCCCCCGGCACCTGTGCTGCCGCCTCCCCACGCATCTGGCGCACGGCTTCCAACATGCACAACATGCCGTACGCGCCCGAATGGGCATAAGCGAGGCCGCCGCCATTGGTGTTCATCGGCAGCTTGCCGCCGGGCCGGGTATGACCCTCTTCGATGAAACGCCCCGACTCGCCCACCGGCACGAAGCCGAGCCCCTCAAGCCCGAAAATCGGATTGAAGGCGAAGGCGTCATAGATCATCAGATGATCGATATCGTCATGCGTCACGCCCGCTGACGCAAAGGCATCGCGCCCCGAGGTGCGGATCATGTCGGGCTCCATCGGGTTGCGCGTGCCTGCCGAGCTGCACCCGCCATTCTCCATCGCCGAACCTGATCCCAGCACATAGACGGGCTTGGTCGGGAAATCGCGCGCGCGCTCGGCTGATGTCACCACCATCGCCCCGCCCGCGTCAGACACAAGGCACGTCATCGCCCGGCGGATCGGCCACGCGATCATCGGTGAGGCCAGCACCTCATCGACACTGGTTGGCGTCTTCAGCTTGGCGCGCGGGTTTTGCGCCGCCCATTCGCGCTGCACCACCGCCACCATCGCGATCTGCGCTTCGGTCAGGCCATGGGTCGCCATATAGCGGACCAGCGGCTGGCCGAACAACGTCGCGGACAAATTGGCCCCGGCATAGGCAATGTCGAACTGCTGCTCGATCGATCCGGGCTGCCCCACATCATAAGCGCAGGGACGCCGGCAATGGCTGCGCCCCGATTCGCCGTAGACGATCAGCACCGTTGAACAATAACCCGCGTTGATCGCCGCGATGGCGCTGCGCAGGTGATAAATCCACGAGCAACCACCGATGCTGGTGCCATCGACCCAGCGGGGGTAAATCCCCAGTTGCTGCGCGATATTGCCGACCGGGAGATGCCCGACCGTCAGCCCATCGATATCGGATGCCTTTAGTCCCGCATCGTTAAGCGCATTGACCGCGCCGTCGATTGCCAGGCCCACCGAGGACAGATGCGGCACGGTGCCGATCTCAGTCGATTCCGCCGCACCGACGATCGCAAAGCTTCCGGGCTTGATCATCACGCGGCCTCCCCGGCGGGGCGGAAGCACAATAGCTTGGGCCCATCGCCGAATTTGCGCCATGTCGCGGTCAGCGGCATGTCGATGACAAGCGTCGTGGGGGACTGCTCGCAATCGACGACGGTCGACAACAGCCTAGGCCCTTCCGCAAGCGCGATCGTCGCCACCGACATCGGCCCGGTCGTTTCCCACAGCGGCCAGGGACTGGGCGTGATCACATAGCTGAACAGCGTGGCGCGGCCCGACATTTCCTCCCAAGCGACGTTGCGCGACGTACAATGCGGGCAGACGGGCGCGGGCGGGAAATAGCATTTGGCGCAATCGCCGCAGCGCTGGATCGCCAGCTTTCCCTGCGCAGCAGCATCCCAATGGGGCTGGGTTTCCGGCAATGGCGTTGGCATCAGGCTCATTAACGCTTCCCCTCCCCGGGCAGACGCCGCGTGATCGTCATCCGCCGTGGCGAACGCGGTCACATTGACACTCTGCTTCACTGAACATATGTTCAGTGACAAATCAAGCAGGAGATTCCGGAAAAATGGCGACCTATAATCGGGAGACGATCAAGACCATCATCGGGACTGAAGTCGGCGTGTCCGACTGGTTGACCGTCACCCAGGACATGGTCAACCAGTTTGCGACGCTCACGCGCGATCCTGTCGAAATCCACACCAATGTCGAATTGGCGAAACGCACGCCATTTGGCGGTACCATCGCGCACGGCCTGCTGACGCTGTCGCTGATCGGCGGCTTCTGCACCTCGGCCGAGGTGCTGATGGAAGGCATCACCATGGGCCTGAACTATGGCTTTGACAAAGTGCGCTTCATTGCGCCGGTAAAGACGGGCTCGCGCCTGCGCGGGCGTTTTTTCCTGCGATCGATGGAGGAGAAAAAGCCCGGCCAATGGGTATCGACCTTTGACGTGACGATCGAGATTGAAGGCGAGGATAAACCAGCGCTCGTCGCCGAATGGCTGGGCATGCAATACGCCGCCTGAACACCGAAACAGACGAGATCGCAGGACCGATCATCGCCCCAAAAAAACAGACAGCAGGAGAGAATTCATGACGATCCGTTTCGACAATCGCGTGGTCATTATCACCGGTGCCGGCAATGGCCTGGGGCGGCAGCACGCGCTGCAAATGGCGGCGCGCGGTGCCAAGGTGGTGGTCAACGACTATGGCGGCAGCGCCGACGGCACCGGCGGCTCATCCGAACCGGCGGAACGGGTCGTCGCAGAGATCATCGCGGCGGGCGGCGAAGCCATGGCGCACGGGGCCAATGTCGCCAATGCCGAACAGGTCGCCGACATGGTCGATAAGACCATGGCCAAATGGGGTCGGATCGACATTCTGGTCAACAACGCCGGCATCCTGCGCGACCGGGCCTTTGGCAAAATGACGATGGAGGACTGGAACGCAGTCATGACCGTCCATGTCACCGGCTCGACGATCTGCACCATGGCAGTGTGGCCGCACATGAAGGCCGCCAATTATGGCCGCATCGTCATGACCAGCTCGTCGTCGGGCATTTACGGCAATTTCGGCCAGTCCAACTATGGCGCGGCCAAGATGGCGGTGATCGGCCTGATGAACGTCCTCCACATCGAGGGCGCCAAGAACAACATCCGCATCAACACACTTGCGCCTGGCGCCGCAACGCGCATGACCGAGGAGCTGCTCCCCCCACCGGTCATCGGCCTGATGAAGCCCGAATTGGTAACACCCGGCCTGCTCTATCTCGTCAGCGAGGACGGGCCGTCGCGCGTCATTCTTGACGCCACGGCGGGTGGTTTTGCCCGGACCTATATCTATGAAACCGATGGCGTCTGCTTTGCCCCGGACGACTGCACGCCCGAAAATGTTGCCGCCCATTTCGCCGAAATCTCTGATCCGGCAGGCCAGCATCTGTATGAAGGCGGCGGCGAACAGGTCATGAAGTTCGTAACCAAAGCGGCCGCCGTGGCCGGAATGAAACTGGGCTGATCGACTGACGGGTGTCGCGATGACGCTCAGGCGATCATGACCCGGCGCGATAGCGGGTTGGCGACACGCCAATCTGCGCGGCAAACGCGCGCGAAAAGCTGCTGCTGCTGCGAAAGCCGCATGCTAGGGCGATGGCGGTAACGGACAGGCCCGTCCGGGTCAGCAGCACGCGCGCCTGATCAAGCCGGATGCCAAGATAGAGCTGGTCAATAGTCCGCCCCAGCCGCTGAACGAACAACCGTTCCAGCTGACGCACGGACAAGCCGACGGACAGGGCCAGATCAGCGCGCGCCAGCGGCTCCTCGACCGCGCGTTCCATCTGCGCCAGCACTTTGAGCAGGCGGTCGTCGGTGATCGCATACCGATCGCGCAGGCTCAGCCGTTGCGGGCGATCGGCGCTGCGCTGTTCGGTGCGGATGAACCATTCGCTGACCAGGTTAGCGAGCGCGTGCCCCTGGTCGCGCTCGATCAGGTCGACCGCCAGGTCGAGCCCCGCGCTGCCCCCGGCGCACGTCACGCGCCGCCGGTCGATTACATACAGCCCGGTATCGACCGTCACCATCGGGAATGTTTCGACAAAACCCGGCCGGTGATCCCAATGGATCGTCGCGCGATACCCGTCGAGCAGCCCGGCGCGCGCCATCAGATAGGGCGCACCCGATACCCCCGCCAGCGTGACTGGCCCCGTTGCCAGCCGCCGCAACCACGCAAAGGTTGCCGCGTCGGCAAAGGCCATCGGGTCACCCGCCGCAAACACGAACAAGGTCGCGCAGTCTATCGGCGCGCCCACCTTGCCATCCGCCAGAATCGTCGCGCCATTTGACGCCCGCACCGGCGCACCATCGATTGAGATATGCACCCAGCGGTACAGCGCCCGCCCCGCCAGAACATTCGCCGCGCGATAGGGTTCGATGACCGCCGCATAGGACATCAACGCAAAGCCATCGATCAGCAACAGGCCAAGCGTGATCGGCGGAGAGTCGATGGTGTCGCTATTGGTCATCACAATGTCGCTTTGCGTCAAGCATACTGATCGTCATGCCGCTATGCTGATGCCAGATCAACACTGGCCTGGGGCAATGATGCCGCGCTTTTCGATCTTCGCGCTCGCCCGAAATGCGCTGTCCGACCACCGGCACTGGGCACCAACGTGGCGCGATGCGACGCCCAAGCCGGCCTATGACATCGTCATCATCGGCGGCGGCGGGCATGGGCTGGCGACCGCCTATTACCTCGCCAAGGTGCACGGGATCACCAACATTGCGGTGCTGGAAAAGGGCTGGATCGGCGGCGGCAATGCCGGTCGCAACACAACGATCATCCGTTCAAACTACGGCCTGGCCGGCAACACGGCCTTTTACGAGCATTCGATGAAGCTTTGGGAAGGGCTGGAGCAGGAGCTGAATTACAATGTGATGGTGAGCCAGCGCGGGGTGCTCAACCTTTTTCATTCCGACGGCCAGCGTGATGCCTATGCCCGGCGGGGCAATGCGATGCGGATGAACGGCGTCGATGCCGAGATGCTCGATGCGGGGGCGGTCAGGCAAATGGCGCCGTTCCTCAACTTCGACCATGCGCGTTTTCCGATCATGGGCGGGCTGTTGCAGCGGCGCGGCGGGACGGCGCGGCATGATGCGGTCGTTTGGGGCTATGCGCGCGGCGCATCCGACCGGGGCGTCGACATCATCCAGAATTGCGAAGTCACCGGCTTCAGCCGCGCGGCCGATGGCAGGATCACGGGGGTGGAGACGACGCGCGGGCATATCGGCGCTGGCAAGGTCGGCGTGGCGGTGGCGGGCAACAGCTCGCGGGTCGCGGCGATGGCGGGCCTCAGGCTACCGATCGAAAGCCATGTGCTGCAGGCGTTCGTCAGCGAAGCGCTAAAGCCCCTCATCCCCGGCGTCATCACCTTTGGCGCGGGGCATTTCTATATCAGCCAGTCGGACAAGGGTGGGCTCGTCTTCGGCGGCGATATCGATGGCTATAACAGCTATGCGTCGCGCGGGAATTTGCCGGTGCTGGAGGATGTCTGCGAAGGCGGGATGGCGATCATGCCGATGATCGGGCGGGCGCGGTTGCTGCGCAGCTGGGGCGGCATCTGCGACATGACGATGGACGGGTCGCCGATCATCGACCGCGCGCCGGTGGATGGGCTCTATCTCAATGCCGGCTGGTGTTATGGCGGGTTCAAGGCGACGCCGGCCTCTGGCTGGTGTTTCGCGCATCTGCTCGCGACCGACCGGCCGCATCCGACTGCCGCCGCCTATCGGCTCGATCGCTTTTCGACCGGCCATGTGATCGACGAAAAGGGCCAGGGCGCCCAAGCGAACCTGCATTGAGGGGATAGGATCATGCGACTCCCCTGCCCCTTTTGCGGCGACCGCGATGCCCAGGAATTCGTCTATCGCGGCGATGCGTCATTGGCGCGTCCGAGCTACGACAGTGATTTTCACGACTATGTCTATCTGCGCGACAACCCGGCGGGGGTGATAACCGAGCATTGGTATCACGCGCAGGGGTGCCGCCAATGGCTGGTGGTAACGCGCGATACGCGCAGCCATGGGATTTCGGGTGCCGTGTTCGCGAAGGATCGGGAGGCATGAGTCGGCTGGCCAATGGCGGGCTGATCGATCGATCACAGCCCCTGTCCTTCTCGTTCGACGGTAAGTTCTATCGCGGCTTTGCGGGCGATACGCTGGCATCGGCGCTGGTCGCCAATGATGTCCGGCTGGTCGGCCGGTCGTTCAAATATCATCGCCCGCGCGGCATCATGACGGCGGGCGGCGAGGAGCCCAATGCGCTGGTGACGATCGGCACCGGCGCGCATGCCGATCCCAATGCGCGGGCCACAATCGTACCGCTCCGCGACGGTCTGGTCGCGACCAGCCAGAATCGCTGGCCGAGCCTTGGCTTCGACCTGATGGCGGTGAACCAGCTGGCCGCCCCGCTGTTCGTGGCGGGCTTTTACTACAAGACCTTCATGTGGCCTGCCGCCTTATGGGAGAAGCTCTACGAGCCGCTGATCCGCCGCGCGGCGGGGCTCGGCAAGCTATCCGGGCTTCCCGATCCCGACCAATATGACCGCAACCACGGCTTTTGCGACCTGCTGGTGATCGGCGGCGGCCCGGCCGGGTTGGCGGCGGCTTTATCGGCGGCGCGCGCGGGGATGCGAGTAATCCTGGCCGATGACGATAGCCGCGCGGGCGGTCGGCTGCTGAGCGAGCGGCATGAGATAGACGGCATGGCCGGTGCTGATTGGGCGGATGGCGCTACCGAAGAACTGGCGGCCCTGCCCAATGTCGTGCTGCTCGACCGCACGAGCGTTTTCGGCATCTACGATGGCACCACCTATGGCGCAGTCGAGCAGCTCGACGGCCAGCCCCGCCAGCGGCTGTGGAAGATCGTCGCCAAGCGCGCTGTGCTGGCGACGGGGGCGATCGAACGGCCTTTGGTGTTTGGCGGCAATGACAGGCCCGGGGTGATGATGGCGGGGGCCGTCTCCTGCTACCTCAACCGCTTCGCCGCCGCGCCGGGGCGTCGCGCGGTTGTCTTCACCACCACCGATAGCGGCTGGGCGACCGCCGCGGATTTGCAGCGCGCCGGGGTCGAGCTGGCCGCGATCGTCGATGCCCGGCCGGAGGCCCCCGCCGCCGTCAAGGCGCTGGTGCCGAATGGCGTGCCGGTCTTCACCGGTGCGGTTGTCAGCGATGCGCTGGGCAGCCCGGTCAGGGCGGTGGACATCCGCACCGCATCCGGCGACCGGCATCGGATCGGCTGCGATCTGCTGGCGGTGTCGGGGGGGTGGACGCCCTCGATCGGGCTGGGCAGCAATCTCGGCGCGCGGCCTATTTGGTCGGCGGCGGCGCAAAATTTCCTGCTCGACAATCCGCCCCCCGGTCTGGTGCCGGCAGGCGCCGCCGCCGGGCAATTCTCGCTGGCCGAGGCGTTGCAGGGCGGCAGCCATGCCGCAATGGAGGCTGCCGCCGCGATTGGCTTTGCCGCCAGCGCCGTAAGCTACTGGACCAGCGACGATCCAAGCGGCGTCAGCCCATTGTGGCATGTCGGCGGTTGCCGGACCAAGGCGTTCGTCGATTTCCAGCATGACGTGACCGACAACGACATAGGGCTGGCCGCGCGCGAAGGCTTCACCTCGGTCGAGCATCTCAAGCGCTATACCACGCTCGGCATGGCGACCGACCAGGGCAAGACCAGCCAGCTCAATGGGCTGGCGCTGCTCGCCGAGGCGACTGGGCGCAGCATTGCCGACACGGGCACCATCCTCGCACGCCCGCCCGTCCAGCCTGTCGCGATCGGGCTGTTCGCCGGGCACCACCGCGACGAGCATTTCCGCCCGGTCCGCCATACCGCCAGCCACCGCTGGGCGACCGAGCGCGGCGCTACCTTTGTCGATGCCGGCGCCTGGAAGCGGGCGCAGTGGTTTGCGCAAGCGCACGAGCGCGACTGGCTGGAGACGGTCAACCGCGAGGTGCTGGCGACGCGCGGCGGCGTCGGCATTTGCGACGTATCGACGCTGGGCAAGATCGACGTGCAGGGCCCGGACGCGGGCGTGTTGCTCGACCGGCTCTATATCAACATGTTCTCCACGCTCGCGGTCGGCAAAGCGCGTTACGGCGTGATGCTGCGCGAGGATGGCTTCGTAATGGACGATGGGACGACGACGCGCCTCGCAGAGGACCGCTATTTTCTCACGACCACCACCGTCAACGCAGCACGGGTGATGCAGCATATCGATTATGCGCGGCAGGTGTTGTGGCCAACACTCGACGTGCAGGCGACATCGGTGACCGAGCAATGGGCGACCTATGCGGTGGCCGGGCCGCAGTCGCGCGCGCTGCTGCAGGCGCTGCTGCCCGATTGCGATCTGTCCAACGAAGCGCTTCCCTATATGGGCGCGATCGAGTTTCGCTGGAGGGGCACGCTGTGCCGTCTGTTCCGCCTGTCCTTTTCGGGCGAGTTGGCGTTCGAGATCAGCGTGCCCGCGACTCTGGGCGATATAATGATCCGCGCGCTTTTCGCGGTTGGGAAGAGCTTCGACGCCACGCCTTATGGCACCGAAGCGCTGAGCGTCATGCGGATCGAAAAGGGCCATCCGGCGGGCAACGAGCTGAACGGCCAAACCACTGCCGCGGATATTGGCATGGGGCGGATGATGTCGACCAAGAAGGACTTTATCGGCCGCGTGCTGGCCGCCCGGCCGGGGCTCACCGACCCCGAGCGGCCTGCCTTGGTCGGCCTGCGCCCGGTCGATCGCACGCAGCGGCTGCGCGCGGGCGCCCATCTGTTGAGCGAGGGTGCCGAGCCGGTGATCGCCAATGATCAGGGCCATGTGACGTCCGCCGCCTATTCGCCAACGCTCGGCCACTCAATCGCGCTGGCGCTGCTGGCCCGCGGGCCCATGCGCCATGGCGAGCGGGTGGTGGTGCATGATCCGGTGCGCGACGGCGATATCATGGCCGAGGTTTGCGCGCCGGTCTTTGTCGATCCGGAAGGGGTGCGGGTCCGTGGCTGAGCGTTTGACGATCACCAAGCGCACCGGGTTCGGCGTCGCGACGGTGATGCAGCGGCGGGAGGCGAGCGCGGCGGCGCTAGCAGCGACGATCGGATGCGCATTGCCGCAAGGACCACGCCGGATGGTCGAGGGGCCACTTTCGATGATCGGCACCGGACCGGGCAGCTGGCTGGCGATGATGGAAGATGCCGCAGGCGATTGGGCGGAGACGTTACAGGCGCAGGTTGCCGGGCTGGCGTCGGTT
The DNA here is from genome assembly GCA_001464615.1 of Sphingomonadales bacterium Ga0077557. GTDB lineage: Bacteria > Pseudomonadota > Alphaproteobacteria > Sphingomonadales > Sphingomonadaceae > Sphingomonas. The sequence goes on from LNFI01000007.1 coordinate 252,842, forward strand.
TCGGACCAGTCCGGCGGCTATCTCGTCCACCGCTTCGCCGGACCCGGAGCCACCGCCGTGCTCCAGCGCGGCGTCGCGATCGATCTCCACCCCGCCGCCTTCCCCACCGGATCAGTCGCCACGACCGTCATCGCGCATATCGGCGTCATCCTGTGGCGGGTCGATTATGATCCTAGTTTCGATGTGGCGATCTTCCGCAGCTATGCTGACAGTTTCCGCCGCTGGATCGACGTCACCCAATCAGGCCTGCCCAATGACCAATGATCGCTATCTGCTCACGCTATCCTGCCGCAACCAGCCGGGCATCGTCACCCGCGTGACCGCCGACCTGTTCGCGCATGGCGGCAACATCCTGGAGGCGCATCAGTTCGACGATACCGAGACCGGACGTTTCTTCACGCGCATCCTGTTCAACGTGCCCGCCGGGGTCAGCCGGGAAGCCGTAATCGACAGCTTCACCCCGATTGGCGCGCATTATGCCATGGACTGGTCGATCCGCCCCGATGGCGAGCGCCGCCGCGTGCTGCTGCTGGCGTCCCGGTCAGACCATTGCCTGGTCGATCTGCTCTATCGCTGGCGGATCGGCGAACTGCCGATGGAGGTGGTCGGCATCGTCTCCAATCACCCGCGCGAGACATATGCTGGCAGCGATTTCGGCGCGATCCCGTTCCACCACCTGCCCGTCGCGCCCGCCACCCGCGCCGCGCAGGAAGCGCAGATCAAGGCGGTCGTTACCGAGAGCCGTGCGGAGCTGGTCGTGCTGGCGCGCTATATGCAGATATTGTCGGACGATCTCGCCGCATTCCTGTCGGGGCGGTGCATCAACATCCACCACAGTTTCCTGCCCGGCTTCAAGGGTGCCAAGCCCTATCATCAGGCCCATGCCCGCGGCGTGAAGATGATCGGCGCGAGCGCGCATTACGTAACTGCCGACCTTGATGAAGGCCCGATCATCGCGCAGGATGTCGAGGCGGTGAGCCATGCCGACACCCCTGAGGATCTGGTCCGCAAGGGCCGCGACATTGAACGCCGCGTACTGGCCCGCGCAGTGAGCTATCACCTTACCGGTCGCGCCTTCCCCAACGGGGCGAAGACGGTGGTGTTTCGGGAATAAAAGTTTCTTGACAGCGCCAAGCCCCGAAAAGCTATGAACCGGTGTTGGCGCAAAGGATAACCAAGATCACCGACAGCCCGGATTCACTGCAAACCGACCCGTCAGCCGGCACCCTGACAGGTTCCACCGCACCAACGGCACCCGATCGTGACCTGGAGCGGGCGCTGGGCAATCGCATCCGCGCGATCCGCCGCCAGCATGACCTGTCGATATCCGACCTTGCCAGCGCGGCGGGGATTTCCAACGGGATGCTGTCGAAGATCGAGAATGGCGGCATCTCGCCATCGCTCTCCACACTGCAGTCCATCTCGCAGGTGCTGCAGGTGCCGCTGTCGTCGCTGTTCGCGTCATTCGAGGATCGCCAAGACAGTTCCTTTGTCCGCGCCGGACAGGGCCTGACGATCGAGCGACGCGGGACTAAGGTCGGCCATGTCTACCAATTGCTTGGCCATGCGCTGCGCGGGGATGTCGTGGTCGAGCCCTATCTGATCACGCTGCAGGAAAATGCCGCGCCGCACACGTCGTTCAGCCATGCCGGGGTCGAGTTCATCCATATGCTGGAAGGCGAAGTGCTCTACCGCCACGGGGCAGAAACCTATCGGCTCTGCGAAGGCGATTCGTTGATGTTCGACAGCAGCGCGCTGCACGGCCCGGAGGAGATGGTGAGTGCTGGGACCCGCTATCTGTCGATCATCGTCTATCCCCGGACTGAGCCCTGATCTGCAGTCGGAAAATGTTTCCTTAAAGGAAAACACTGTTCCTATCAGTTGACAGATGCCGCGACCGCTACCTAGAATGCTTTCGATCCCGCCACCCGTTCGGGCTGAGCGAAGTCGAAGCCCAAGCGCTGCACATGCCCTTCGACTTCGCTCAGGGCGAACGGCGGCTGGGATCGATCAAGCCCGATCAGGGGTGCACCTGCCCCCTTGCCACCGAAGGGAAATTGACTGCCATGTGCGGGATCGTCGGGCTGTTCCTGAAAGACCAAACGCTGGAACCTCAGCTGGGGCAATTGCTGTCAGGCATGCTCGCGGTAATGACCGATCGCGGCCCCGACAGCGCCGGATTCGCGGTCTATGGCGCGGGCGACAAGGCGCATCTGAAGCTGACCGTGCGCGGCCCCAATCTCAGCGACGTTGCCGCGTCGATCGGCGGCGACTTGATCGGCACCGTCCGCGACACGCATCTCGTGCTGCGCTTCGCCAAGGCCGATGAGGACCGCGTGCGCGGCTGGCTGGCGGCCAACCGCCCCGACATCGCCATCATCGGCGTCGGCGAGCGGATTGAGCTTTACAAGGAAGTCGGCCTGCCCGCCCAGGTGGCGAGCCGGTTCGACCTGGCATCGATGAGCGGCAGCCACGGCATCGGCCATACCCGCATGGCGACCGAAAGCGCAGTGACGACGGCGGGCGCACATCCCTTCTCGACCGGCGCCGACCAGTGCCTGGTGCATAACGGGTCGCTTTCCAACCATTACAGCCTGCGGCGGATGCTGGAGCCCAAGGGCATCAGCTTTGCGACCGACAATGATAGCGAGGTGGCGGCGGGCTATCTGACCTGGCGGATGCGCGAAGGGGCGACACTGGCCGAGGCGCTCGAGGCCGGACTGAGCGATCTCGACGGCTTTTTCACCTTCGTCGTCGGCACCGAAAGCGGCTTTGCGGTGCTGCGCGACCCAATCTCGTGCAAGCCCGCCGTCATGGCCGAGACTGACCGATACGTCGCATTCGGCTCCGAATATCGCGCGCTGGTCGGTCTGCCGGGGATCGAAGCGGCGCGGGTGTTCGAGCCCGAGCCTGCGCGAGTCTATGCGTGGGAGCGGCAGTGATGGAGACCGTCGACCTCGCCGTCACGTCGCGCCGCGACTTCAACGCTCGACTGCATGCCCTGGCCGACAATACCAACGAAACCTTGTGGCGAGTCGAGAATCCGGGTGGCCAGCACGCATTGGCGGTCGGGCTCGACGCGCCGGTTACCGTCGAGATTGCGGGCCATGCCGGCTATTACTGCGCGGGGATGAATCAGCAGGCGACGGTGGTGATCGAGGGCAATGCCGGGGTCGGCGTTGCCGAAAACATGATGTCGGGCATGATCCATGTGAAGGGCGACGCCAGCCAAGCGGCGGGCGCGACCGCGCATGGCGGGCTGCTGGTGATCGACGGCAATGCGGCGGCGCGCTGCGGCATATCGATGAAGGGCATCGACATTGTCGTGAAGGGATCGATCGGCCCGATGAGCGCCTTCATGGCGCAATCGGGCAAGCTGGTCGTGCTCGGCGATGCCGGCGAGGCGCTGGGCGATTCAATCTACGAGGCGCGGCTCTATGTGCGCGGCAAGGTCGCGAGCCTGGGTGCGGACTGCGTGGAAAAGCCGATGACACCCGAGCATCTCGCCGAATTGGGAACGCTGCTCGATGCCGCCGGGCTGAACGGCACGGTCGATCCTGGCACGTTCAAGCGCTATGGCTCGGGGCGCACGCTCTACAATTTCCACGTCGACAACGCATCGGCATATTGAGGGAGCGACCGACATGGACATCGACAAGATCCTGCGCACCCTGCCCCGCCAGTCGGCGACCTTCGATCCCTACACACTGTCGGAAATCCGGCGCGCGGCGGCGACTGGCATCTACGATATTCGCGGCGCCGGCACCAAGCGCGCGCTGCCGCATTTTGACGACCTACTGTTCCTGGGCGCGTCGGTCTCGCGCTATCCGCTCGAAGGGTATCGCGAGAAATGCGCCACCGATGTGTGGCTCGGCACGCGCTATGCCAGCAAGCCCATCCACCTGAAGATACCCGTGACCATTGCCGGCATGAGCTTCGGCTCGCTTTCCGCGCAGGCTAAGGAGGCGCTGGGGCGCGGCGCAACGATTGCGGGCACGTCGACCACGACGGGCGATGGCGGCATGACGCCAGAGGAGCGCGGGCAATCGCAGACCCTGGTCTATCAATATCTGCCCTCGCGCTACGGCATGAACCCCGATGATCTGCGCAAGGCCGATGCGATCGAGGTGGTGATTGGCCAGGGGGCTAAGCCCGGGGGTGGCGGCATGCTGCTCGGCCAGAAAATCTCCGACCGCGTTGCCGAGATGCGCAATCTGCCGATGGGCATCGACCAGCGCTCCGCCTGCCGCCACCCCGACTGGACCGGCCCCGACGATCTGGAAATCAAGATCGAGGAATTGCGCGAGATCACCGACTGGGAAAAGCCCATTTATGTCAAGATCGGCGCAACCCGGCCCTATTATGATGTCGCGCTGGCGGTGAAGTCCGGCGCCGATGTCGTCGTGCTGGATGGGATGCAAGGCGGCACCGCGGCGACGCAGGAGGTGTTCATCGAGCATGTCGGCATCCCTATTCTCGCCGCGATCCGCCCGGCGGTGCAGGCGCTGCAGGATCTGGGCATGCACCGCAAAGTCCAGCTGATTGTGTCGGGCGGCATTCGCAACGGGGCGGATGTCGCCAAGGCGCTGGCGCTGGGGGCCGATGCCGTCGCCATCGGCACCGCGGCTTTGGTGGCGCTGGGCGATAACGATCCCGTGCACGAGGCGGAGTATCAGGCGCTCGGCTCGACGGCGGGTGCCTATGACGATTGGCAGGAGGGGCGCGACCCGGCCGGGATCACCACGCAGGACCCGCTACTCGCCGCGCGGCTCGATCCGGTCGCGGCGGGGCGACGGCTTGCCAATTATCTGGCGGTGCTGACACTGGAAGCGCAGACGATCGCGCGGGCCTGCGGCAAGAGCCATCTCCATAATCTGGAGCCCGAGGACCTTGTCGCGCTGACCATCGAGGCTGCTGCGATGGCGCGGGTACCGCTCGCAGGCACCGACTGGATTCCGGGCACCGGCCGCTTCTGATCCTTGGGGGGACAAGACGATGACGATCGATCTGGCCAAAGTCGCGGCGGACAATGGCATCCGCTATGTGCTGATTTCCTATACCGACCTGTTCGGCAATCAACGCGCCAAGCTGGTCCCCGCTTGCTCGATCGGCACGATGCAAAAGAACGGCGCGGGCTTTGCCGGTTTCGCGACTTGGCTCGACATGAGCCCCGCCGATCCGGACCTGTTCGCGCTGCCTGATCCGTCGAGCTTCCACCAATTGCCGTGGAAGCCCGATGTCGGCTGGGTCGCCGCCGACTTGTGGATGGACGGCAAGCCTGTCGAACATGGCCCCCGCAACGCGCTGAAACGGCAGATCGCCCGCGCCGCCGAACAGGGCCTGCAGATGAAGACCGGGGTCGAGTGCGAATTCTTCCTGATCTCGCCGGACGGCACCACGATCGGTGATGCCGCGGATACTCAGGTCAAGCCCTGCTATGACCAGCAGGCCTTGATGCGCCGATACGACATCATCAGCGAGATTTGCGATTCAATGCTGTCGGTTGGCTGGCACGCCTATCAAAACGACCATGAGGACGCCAACGGCCAGTTCGAGATGAACTGGCATTATGACGACGCGCTGGTCACCGCCGATCGTCATGCCTTTTTCAAATTCATGGTCAAATCCATCGCCGAGCGGCACGGCATGCGCGCGACCTTCATGCCCAAACCCTTTGCCAATTTAACCGGCAATGGCTGCCATATGCACGTATCGATGTGGCGCGCGGGGCAGAATGCGTTCGAGGACGCAGGCGCGCCACAGGGCCTGTCGCCGCTTGCGCTCAACATGATCGGCGGGCTGATCCACTCCGCCGATGCGCTTGCCGCCTTCCTCAACCCGACGGTCAACAGCTACAAGCGGATCAATGCGCCACGCACTGTATCCGGCGCGACCTGGGCGCCCAATTCGGTCACCTGGACCGGCAACAACCGCACCCATATGATCCGCGTGCCGGAGGGCGACCGTTTCGAGCTTCGCCTCGCGGACGGTGCGGTGAACCCCTATCTGATGCCCGCCGCCGTGCTCGCTGCCGGGCTGGACGGGATGGCGCAGGCGCGCGATCCGGGGCCACGGCTCGACATCAACATGTACACCGACGGCCACACCGTGCCCAACACCAAGAAGCTACCGCTCAACCTGTTAGACGCGCTCCGCGCCCTGGAGGGGTCGAGCGTGCTGCGCGAGGCGCTTGGGTCGCTGGTCCCTGCCTATCTGAAGCTGAAACATGTCGAATGGAACGATTATGCCCGCCATCTGACCCAGTGGGAGCGCGACACGACGCTCGATTGCTGACATGCTGACCAAATAGCAAAAGCGCGGGGGGAGAGGACGGAACATGGCAATGCTTGAAGGCAAGGTGGTCGCCGTCACCGGGGCGGGGCGCGGCATCGGGCGTGAGATCGCTTTGCTCTGCGCGCGCGAAGGAGCCGCCGTCGTCATCAATGATTTCGGCGGATCGGCGGACGGCGAGGGTCTGGATGCGGGCCCGGCACAGGAAACCGCCAACGATATCAAGGCGGCAGGCGGGCGGGCGATCGCCAATACCGCCAGCGTCGCCGACCCCGCCGGGGCCGCCTCGATCATCGAGGATGCGGTCAAGTCCTTCGGGCAGATCGACGCGGTCGTAAACAATGCCGGCATCTTGCGCGACCGCATCTGGCACAAGATGAGCTATGAGGATTGGAGCGCGGTCATCGACGTCCATCTGAATGGCGCATTCAACGTGTCGAAGGCAGCGACCCCCTATTTCCGCGATCAGGGATCGGGCAGCTTCATCCATTTCACCTCGACCAGCGGGCTGATCGGCAATTTCGGCCAGGCGAACTACTCCGCCGCCAAGCTCGGCATTGTCGGCCTGTCGCAATCGATCGCGCTCGACATGGCGCGCGCGGGCGTCCGCTCAAACTGCATCGCGCCCTTCGCCTGGAGCCGCCTCGTCGCAACCATTCCGGCGACCACGCCCGACGAGGAAGCCCGGATCGAGCGGCTGAAGACGATGAGCGCGGACAAAATCGCACCGCTCGTCGCCTTCCTCGCCTCCGATACGGCGAGCGAGGTGACCAACCAGATTTTCGGCGTACGCAAGAACGAGATATTCCTGTTTTCGAAACCGCGCCCGATCCGCTCAATGCAGAAATCGGAAGGCTGGACCCCGACCAGCATCGCCGAGGAACTGCTCCCCGCCTTTCGCCCGAGCTTTGCCGATCCGACCGAGCGATCGGGCGACATATTCAGCTACGATCCGATCTGATCGGACCGCCATGTATCCCCTGCTCTCCGGCCTGACGGTAATCGAGGCGTCATCCTTCGTGGCTTCGCCCTCTGCCGGGCTGTATCTGGCGCAAATGGGTGCGGAGGTGATCCGCGTCGACCAGATCGGCGGCGGCCCCGATTTCGGGCGCTGGCCGCAGGCGGCAAACGGGGCGAGCCTCTATTGGGAAAATCTGAACCGCGCCAAGAAATCCGTGGCACTTGATCTTGGCCGGCCGGAGGGGCGCGACCTGCTGCAGCAGATGGTGCGCAGCATCGGCCAGTGCCTGACCAACTTCCCGGTCGCCGGATTCATGGCGCATGACCGGCTGGCCGAGGGCCGTGCGGACCTGATCACCGTGCGGGTGATGGGCATGGCCGATGGCAGCCCGGCGCTCGACTATACCGTCAACGCGGCGGTCGGTTATCCGGATATGACCGGGGCGGGGCCGGAGCCGGTCAACCATGTCCTGCCCGCCTGGGATTTGCTGACCGGTGCCTATGCCGCCTTCGCGATGCTGGCGGCGATCCAGCACCGGCATGCGACCGGCCTGGGCCAGGAGGTGCGCATCCCGCTCAGCGATGTCGCCATCGGTACCGTCGCCAATCTGGGTTCGATCGCCGAGATGCTGGAAACCGGGGCCAATCGCGAGCGGCTGGGCAATGCGGTGTTCGGGGCGTTCGGCAAGGATTTCGTCACCCGTGACGGGGTGCGCGTGATGGTGATGGCGATTACGCCCCGGCAATGGGCGGGCCTGATCGCGGTGCTCGACATGGCGGCCGATGTGGCGGCATTCGAGCAGGCGCTCGGGGTCAGCTTCGCGCAGGATGAGGGGCTGCGCTTCCAGCACCGCGATGCGCTGTTCCCGCTGGTGGCAGCAAAACTCGCCGCGCGCGATTATGCCGAGCTCAAGACGCAGTTCGATACGCATGGCTGCTGCTATGGCCCCTACCAGACGATGCTCGATGCAGCGCATCATCCGGTGCTCGTCGGCTCCAACCCGATTTTCGGCGCGACCGCCAACCCCAGCGGGGTCGCCTATCCAGCAGCAGGCGCCTTCGCGACGATTCCGCAGCTCGAGCGCGGCGCCCCGCGCCCCGCGCCCCGGCTCGGTGCGGACAGCGATGAACTACTGGAGCGCGTGCTCGGCCTGTCATCAGGTCAGGTGGCGGCCCTCCATGACAAGGGGCTGGTCGCGCAGGCCTGATGGGACGCGATTGGCACAACGGACAGGACAGACGATGCACGACTATACCGACATTCGCGAGGAAGTGGCCAAGCTCTGCCAGCAATTCCCGGGCGAATACTGGCGCGCCAAGGACCGCGCGCGCGCCTATCCGACTGAGTTCGTCACCGCGCTGGCAGAGGCCGGCTATCTCGCCGCGCTGATCCCCGAGGAATTTGGCGGTGCCGGCCTCCCCATTTCGGGCGCGGCGGCGATCCTGGAGGAAATCCAGCGCCAGGGCTGCAATGGCGGTGCGTGCCATGCGCAAATGTATATCATGGGCACGCTGCTGCGGCATGGCTCCGATGCGCAAAAGGCCGAATATCTGCCGCGCATTGCGACCGGAGAGCTGCGCCTCCAGGCGTTTGGTGTGACCGAACCGACCAGCGGCACCGACACACTCGCGCTCAAGACCACGGCAAAGCGTGATGGCGATGATTATGTCGTCAACGGCCAGAAGATTTGGACCAGCCGTGCTGAACACAGCGACCTGATGCTGCTGCTCGCCCGCACCACGCCGCGCGAGCAAGCCGCCAAGCGCACCGATGGCTTGTCGGTCTTCCTCGTCGATATGCGCGCGGCGGTGGGCAATGGCCTGACCATCCGCCCAATCGAAACGATGATGAACCATTCGACGACCGAGGTTTTCTTCGACAACCTCCGCGTGCCCGGCGCCAATCTGATCGGTGAGGAGGGCCAGGGTTTTCGCTATATCCTGTCGGGCATGAATGCAGAGCGGTTGCTGATCGCGGCGGAATGCGTTGGCGATGCGAAATGGTTCATCGACAAGGCAAGCGCCTATGCCAAGGAGCGCGTGCTGTTCAACCGCCCGATCGGCCAGAACCAGGGCGTCCAATTCCCGATCGCGCGCGCCTATGCCCAGATGCGCGCCGCCGAGCTGATGGTGCAGGAGGGCCTGCGCAAATATGAAGCGGGCGAGGCAGTCGGCGAGGAAGCCAATATCGCCAAGATGTTGGCGGCGGAGGCCAGCTGGGCGGCGGGCGAAGCGTGCATCCAGACGCATGGTGGCTTCGGCTTCGCGGCCGAATATGACATTGAGCGCAAATTTCGCGAGACGCGGCTCTACCAAGTCGCACCGATCTCGACCAACATGATCCTCTCCTTCATCGCCGAGCATGTCCTCGGCCTGCCCCGTAGTTATTGATGGGCGCTTGGGACGCCTGGATTGGCCGCAGCGAGACGCGCCATGACCAGCTGACTCCCGCCTTGCTCGCCCGGTTCCGCGCGACGATCGACAGTGAAGAAACCAACGAAACCGCGCCGCAGGGCATACATTTCTGCCTCTGCACCCCCGATGCCGCGACCGCTGAACTCGACCAGGACGGTCATCCCAGGCGTGGCGCGCTCTTGCCGCCGGTGCCGCTGCCGCGCCGGATGTGGGCATCGAGCAAAATCGAGTTCCTGTCTCCGCTGACCGTCGGCGCGGCGATTGCACGTTGTTCGACCGTAACCGCCATTGCCGAAAAGACCGGTGCGTCGGGCGATCTCGTGTTCGTAACGATCGACCATGAGACCCAGGCCGATGGCGCGATTGCCGTGCGCGAGGAACAGACTTTGGTGTTCCGCGCCGCGCCAACCGACGCCCCGGCACCGCGACCGCCCGACCAACGGGTAGATATTGCCCAATGGCCATGGCACCGCCCGCTCATCCCCGGCCCGGCGCTGCTGTTCCGTTATTCGGCGCTGACCTTCAACAGCCACCGCATCCATTACGACTTGCCCTATGCTGTCGGGGAGGAGCATTATCGCGGTCTTGTCGTCCACGGCCCGCTGACCGCGACCTTGCTGCTCGATCTGGTCGCGCGCGAAATCGGGCACAACCGCCTCCGCCACTTCGCGTTTCGCGGCGCGGCCCCGGCCTTTGCCGGTGAGCCGCTCCATCTGGTCGGCAGGCAGGCAGGCGGCGCCATCACGCTGTCCGCATTGGGCGGCGATGGCCGGACGATCATGACCGCCGAAGCCACGCTTTGATGCGCCGACGCACTGTCGCGAATTACCGGCTAACTTGTCGCATTCCGCCCCGGATTTGTGGTCCCATCCTCCTGTATCACGCCAACTGAAACCAACATGGTCGGGAAATTCCATGCAGATTGAAGGTGCCAAGGCAATCATGGTGGGCGGTGCATCGGGCATGTGCCTGGCCACCGCCGAACGGTTCGTCGCACGTGGTGGCAAGGTCGCGATCCTCGATCAGGAAAAGTCGGACGGTGCCGCCGTCGCCAAGCGGCTGGGCGGCACCTTCCACCCCTGCCATGTCGCCTACTACGACGCGATGGCGAAGGTGATCGACGAGGCAGTTGGCGAATTGGGCGGCGTCCATTTCTGCCTCAACACCGCCGGCGGCGGCGTGCAGACCAAGACGCTGTCCAAGGACGGCAAGATGCACCCGATCGAGACCTTCGAAGGCGTGGTGAAGCTCAATCTGGTCGCCAGCTTCAACATCAACACCAATGTCGCCCGCCACATGGCGCTCAACGAGCCCAATGAAGATGGCGAGCGCGGGGTGATGATCAACACCTCATCGATCGCTGCGTTCGAGGGGCAGATCGGGCAGGTCGCCTATACCGCCGCCAAGGCGGGCATCGCCGGCATGACGCTGACAATGGCGCGCGATCTCGGCAGCCTCGGCATCCGCGTGATGACGATTGCCCCCAGCCTGTTCGCGACCGGCCTCACCAAGGGCGTCACCCAGGAATTCGCGGATAATCTGGTGCGCGATGCGGCCTTCCCCAAGCGGATGGGCAAGCCCGACGAATTCGCGATCATGGCGATCGCCATCTTTGAAAGCGCGATGATGAACGGATCGACTTTGCGCGTCGATGCCGGCCAACGCTTCGCGCCGCGCTGAGGGAAGAGCCATGACCGTGAAAGCCTATGTCGGCGGCGCCGCGATGATCGAGTTCCGCAAGCCCGGTGATAGCGATCCCTATGACGTGATGGGCGGCAATGCCGTTCGCGCTGCGCTCGCCGACGCCGGCATTGGCCTCGACAAGGTGCAGCAAGCCTATGCCAGCTATATCTATGGCGACAGCGCTTGCGGGCAAAAGGCGCTGTACGAAGTCGGCCTGCCCGGCATCCCGATCTTCAACGTCAACAATAACTGCTCGTCGGGCTCATCGGCAATCTTCCTGGCGCGGCAGGCGGTTGAATCGGGCATGGCCGATTGCGTGCTGGCTTTCGGGTTTGAACAGATGCAGCCCGGCGCGCTGAAGGCGCATTGGGACGACCGCGTCTCGCCCGGTCGCCTTGTCCTCAACGCGCTGTTCAAGTCGCGCCCCAACACGCCGCCGCCGGGGGGTGCTGCGATGTTGTTTGGCTCGGCGGGGTTCGAATATCTCGAAACCTATGGCGCGACGCCTGATCTGTTCGCCAAGGTCGCGGTCAAATCGCGCCGCCATGCCGCCGCCAATCCCTATGCGTTGTTCACCAAGCCACTAACGGTCGATGACGTGATGGCATCCCCTGTCGTCTATGGCGACAGCCTGCACCGGCTGATGTGCTGCCCGCCAACCTGCGGTGCTGCAGCGGTCATCATCGTCAGCGAAAAATTCGCCAAGGCCAATGGCATCAACCGCCTGGTCGAGATTGCCGGGCAAGGGATGGCGACCGACACCGCGACCCTGTACGACAATGCGCGCAATGTCGTCGGCCAGGATTATGGCCGCCGCGCCGCCAACATCGCCTATGAAGCCGCCGGGATCGGCCCGGAGGACGCCGATCTGGTCGAGCTCCACGATTGCTTCACGCCCAATGAGGTGATCACCTATGAAGCGCTCGGCCTGTGCGGCGAGGGTGAGGCGACACGCTTCGTCGATGATGGCGACAACACGTATGGCGGCAAGATCGTCGTCAACCCATCGGGCGGGCTGATGTCAAAAGGACACCCGATCGGCGCAACCGGCGTGGCGCAATGCGTCGAGATCGTCTGGCATTTGCGCGGTGAGGCCGGGCAGCGCCAGGTTGAGGGCGCGCGGATCGGCCTGCAGCATAACATCGGCGTCCCCGGTGCGGCGGTCGTCACCATTTACAAGGCCGCCTGAGTTGACCGACCGATGAATTTCGATTTTTCGCCCGAACAGCGCCAATTCGGTGATCAGGTCGCCCGGATGCTCGCCGATCTTGCACCCGTCGCCGAGGCGCGGCGCGTGCTGGAGGGCGACGCCGCCTATAGCGCGCTCGCTTGGCAGGGGCTGGCGGGGCTCGGCTTTCAGGCGATCATGATCCCGGAGGAGCAGGGCGGGCTGGGCATGGGCGCGCTGGAGATGTGCATCGCGGCCGAACAGATCGGCAAATCAATGGCCCCGGTACCGTCACTGTCGTCGGCCTATATCTTCGCCGAGGCGATCCGGCTGTACGGGGATGCCGAACAACAGGCGCGCTGGCTGCCGGGACTGGCGGATGGCAGCATCATCGGCACCTGGGCCGCCGCCGAAGCGCCCGGTGGACGCGCGACCATATTCAAGGACGGCACTCTGACTGGGCACAAGCTACCGGTGCTGGACGGCATGACCGCCGACATTGCGCTGGTCCTCGCCACGACACCCGGCGAGGACGCGGTGCTGACCATCTGCTCGCTTTCGGGCGACGGCGTCGTGCGCCACGCGGTCGACAATGTCGATCCGACCCGGCCCGTTGCCGACATCCGCTTCACCAGTGCCGCCGCCGAACGGCTCGGCGCAGCAGGTGCTGGTGAATGGTCGCATCTGCAGGATCGCGCCGCCGTCCTGCTCGCCTTCGAACAAATCGGTGCCGCCGACCGCGCGCTGTGGATGGCGCGCGACTATGCGCTTACCCGCAAGTCGTTCGGTCGGCCGATCGGCTCCTATCAGGCGATCAAGCACAAGCTCGCCAATGTCTATGCGAAGAATGAGATTGCCCGCTCGCACGCCTATTACGGTGCCTGGGCCTTGGCGACAGGCGCACCCGAACTGCCCCTGGCGGCGGCGGGTGCGCGCGTTTCCGCTTCCGAAGCTTTGTCCTTTGCCGCGCAGGAAAACATCCAGACGCATGGCGGCATCGGTTTTACCTGGGAGTCGGACTGCCATCTCTTTTACCGCCGCGCGCAGCAGCACGCGCTGATCCTGGGATCGACGCCCCAATGGAAGACGCGTATCTTCAAAAAGTTACAGGGCCAGAGCCCGGCATAGGACAATAAGGTGGACTTTAACGACACACCCGAAGAAGCCGCGTTCCGCGCCGAAGTACGCGACTGGCTAGCGGCGAATGCGGTCTTGCGCAGCGACACGACCGAAAAACTGGCGGTCGGCCTGAGCGCCAATCTGGATAAAGCACGCGCGTTTCAACGCAAAAAGGTCGAGGCTGGCTTTTCGGTCATCACCATGTCGCGCGCATTTGGTGGACGCGGCGGCACCGCTATTCAGCAGGTGATCTATCTGCAGGAAGAGGCGCGCTACGACAATTGCGGCGTCGCGGAAATCTTCGGCGTCGGGCTCGGCATGTGCCTGCCCACCATCCTGCACAACGGCACCGATGCGCAGCGCGACCGCTATCTGGGGCCCGGCATCAGCGGCGATGAAATCTGGTGCCAGCTGTTTTCCGAACCCTCGGGCGGGTCGGACGTGGCGGGCGCGCGGACATCAGCGGCGCGCGACGGCGACGACTGGATCGTAAACGGCCAGAAAATCTGGACATCGGGCGCGCATTACAGCGATTTCGGCATCATCACGACGCGCACCGACCCCACCGCCCGCAAGCATCGCGGGATGACGATGTTTATCGTGGACATGAAATCGCCGGGCATCGAAGTCCGCCCGATCCGGCAATTGTCGAACACGTCGGAATTCAATGAGGTGTTCTTCACCGACGTCCGCGTGCCCGACGCCAACAGGCTCGGCGCGTTGAACGATGGCTGGAATGTTGCGCTATCGACGCTGATGCACGAGCGCGTCAGCATTGGTGCCCGGTCCGAAACGCTCGACTGGCGACGCCTGCTCGACATCGCCCGCGCCCAGGAGATTGATGGCAGGCCCGCGACCGAGGATGCGCGCGTCGGCGACCAGATCGTCGACGCCTGGCTGGTTGAATTCGGCGCGCAGCTGACCTCGTTTCGCGGCCAGACCGCCCTGTCGCGCGGGGAAGCGCCGGGGCCCGAGCAATCGATACTCAAGATGCTGAAAGCGCCGATGCTCCAGCAAAACGCCTATCGCGCGATGGAGATGGCGGGGGAAGCCGGCGTGCTGACGCACATCGAAGTCGGCGACGACTGGGACGATGTCATCGCCTCGCTGCTGCTCAGCCCCGGCATCCGCATCGCGGGCGGCAGCGATGAGATACTGCGCAACATCGTCGCGGAGCGCGTGCTGGGCCTGCCGCAGGATGTGCGGCTCGACAAGGATGTGCCATTCAATGAGATTCCGGTGTAACGCCCGGCCACAGCACAGGATCGGTGGGGCCCCGCTTAGGTGACCGGAATGTTGGGGGGCCGGAATGTCAGTTTTTGGAATGAGAAACGATGAAAGCTACCGCAGCGCCCGTTCGTTGATGGTTGGTTGCTGGATCATTCCTTTAACAGTCGGGCTAACTCATGACTGACCAAGAAACTACATATTCAACGTTCATGCATCTTTCAGCAGGGCTGCGTTCAACCCAGGACGAAAGGGCGGCGGTTAGGTTTTGGCCATATGGAAAAAACCAAGTTGTTGAAGTAACTTCCTTTCCAGATGAAAAATTCGGGGAAATCGTTGCAAATGCGGGTCTTCGTTGCATTGGCAATGAGGAGCGGGTGTGGTCATCTGGATATGAAGACCGACATTGGAATCCGGCTCTCGTTCCGAATCTCGGAGCGAACATTGCCGACTGGCCCGGCCACGATTGGGCGGCCTTGGGCAACGCGCACCGGGAGCGGAATGAACACAATGCCAGCCGACTCAGCTCTGCCGCTGGTTTCCACTTGATGGGTGCGTCGCGAAGATTGATGCACATTTCCGAATGGTATCACCAGATGCTGCTTTACGCTCACTTGAAAGACTTCCACGATGGGATGGCATTTAGAAATTCGGACCACACGAATTTTCTGGTGGATTGCCACAGCTTTTTGAATGAAGTTGGCTCGGCCCGCGACCATATTTCAGCATATGCCGCGAATGCTATTGCAGGTCTCACTGGTATCGGGACTTTCGCAACACTTGCGAAAAGGAGCAGCGAACTAACCGATGGCCTAAAAGTTATCGTTGCCGAGGCATGGCAGGACAGTACCGATAAGCTCACATTGAAACACATCGGCAGATACAGAGATGAAATTGTCCATGAGCGACCAATTGCCGCATTGAGCAAGGGGCTTTTCGAAACACAGCGTTTTGAATTGGGGCTCGACCATCCGATCCTTGGAGTCAAATTTGATATTCAGGTTTGGCCCAACAAGAAAGCAGATGTGAAATTCGATGCGCTCCGACAGTTCCACGCGATGCTTCGGGTCCTCTACGAATTCGGGCGGGCCGTGATCTCATTGGCACCTATTGAGCCGCTGGCTCCGACGCTAATTGGTGGCAGGGGCGGGGTCAAAATCACTTCTATACCAACGAGTCGCATTCCGTTCCCGTAACGCCGGAATGGCCGCTTTTGGGAAACGGCACTTTCAATCCGAACGTTGCAAAACTTGTCGCAAACTGCCGTCGCCCTTAGCCCGCCAACCGAACCCGCCGCAATTCACTCCGCCGCACCTTCCCCGCATCATCCCTGACCGGCTCCGACACGAATTCGACACTGCGTGGCACCTTGTAGCGCGCCACCTGCGTGCCAACAAAGGCGATCAAGTCCTCCGCGTCCATCGGCGTGAAGCAATCGACGATGGCGTGCACCCGATTGCCCAGATCATCGTCGGGCAGGCCGATCACCGCGCTTGATCGCACATTCGGATGCGCGTCGATTGCGGCCTCGACTTCCGCCGGATAGACGTTCGCGCCGCCACACAGGATCATGTCGGTGCGGCGGTCGGCGATATAGAGATAGCCATCGGCGTCGAACCAGCCGAGATCGCCCAGGCTTTCGAAGCCGTCGCTCGTTGCGCGCGCTTCTGCGCCGACATAATGATAGGTCGTCCCCGCCCCCGCCTTGGGCCGCATATAGATTTCGCCGATTTCGCCCGCGGGCAGCACCTGTCCGTCCTCGCCCAAAATCTTCATGTCGAACAGGTCGAGCGGCTTGCCGACCGATCCCTTGTGCGCCAGCCATTCGTCGCCGCGGATCAGCGTCGTCCCCTGCGCCTCGGTGCCGCCATACAGCTCCCAAATCTTCTCCGGGCCCAGCCAGTCGATCCAGGCCTGTTTCAGCCACGCCGGGCACGGCGCGGCCATATGCCACAAGGTCTCGATCGACGAGACGTCGAAACGCGCGCGGATATCAGGGGCCAGCCGCGATATCCGCGACATCATCGTCGGCGCCATCAGCACCCAGCCGACGCGGTGCTGCTCAATCAGCGCCAGCGCCTCTTGCGGATCAAAGCGCTTCATCACCACCAGATGATGGCCGCGCGACAGGCCGATCATCGACAGCGAAAAAGGCGCATTGTGATAGAGCGGCCCCGGCACCAGCTGTGCCTGCCCGGTCGTCATCCCCATGAACGGCGCATCGGGGTCGAACGCTGCCGGGCTTTTGGCGACAATCAGTTTGGGGCGGCCTGTGCTGCCACCCGATGTCGGGGCCTTCCAGTGCCGCGTGATCTTGTCGGGCAGCGGCGCATCGCTGATGTCCGGCGCGGGCACAAACCCCTCGGCTACATGCGCGCGCCCGCCGACAACCGCGCGCGCCGTGCCGACGATCAGCGCAGGCTTGGCGAGCTCGACGATTGCCTGCAATTCGGCATCGGGCAATTTTGCCGACACGGGCTGCGGTGTCGCCCCTAGTTTCCAGGTCGCCACCACTGCCTGATAAAATTCAATGCCATTGGGCAGCGCGATCGTCACAAGATCGTCCTCACTCACGCCCAGCGCCTGATAAGCCCGCGCCAAGCGATTAGTGCTGAGGTCAAAGTCGCGGCGCGAAATGCTCTGCCCTTCGCAGGTGATCATTGGCCGGTCTGGATCGGCATCGGCGTGCATCTTCAGCACCGCCGCCATCGACATCACCGCCATCTACCGCACTCCCCCGATGCTCGCAGGATCAATCGACCCGGTCGCTATGAAATGTCTTCGCACCGATGATGTAAAGAATGCCGCCGCTGAGAAAGACCACCGGCACAAATTGCAGGACTGCCTTCAACGATCCTTCACCGAGTGTCGGGGCCAGCGCTGTGCTGACGATCCCTATGCCCCATGGCCCCAGGCCCTGGCCGATGAACGCTGAAATGAACATGGTGATCGCCACCGCCACCCCGCGCATTCGCGCTGGCACCGTTGACTGGATCGACGCAGAGGCTGGACCCACTGTGAAGCCGAGCAGAAAGGTCGAAATTCCGATAAACGTAAGTGTCAGCGTAAGAGAATTGACCGAGAAGGCGATGATATAGCTGAAGGTGATCAGGATGTTGACGATCCCTGGCATCCACATTTCCCAACGCCTGTCAGCTTTTAAAAGAGGGGCCGCGACCGCCGCGCCAATCAGCATCCCGACGACGATCGAACTCCCCGCAATCGAGCCGTAAACCAGCCCGATATCGCGCATCGACATCTGATAACTGCGGATCAGCAGGGCCGGAATCCAATAGCCCAGCCCATAAATGCCAAAAGACGTCACCGAATAGGCAAAGACGATGAAGGAAAATGTCCGGTTCGATGCCAGCGTCTTCATCGTCGAGGCGAAGCTCGGCTGCAAATCGACCGCTGCCGACGGACGTTCAAACCGGCCGCGCGCAGGCTCCTTGACGGTCAGCAGAATCATCAACGCAAGCAGCAGGCCAGGGACACCGAACGCGATGAACGTATTGCGCCAGCCCAGCGATTGCGCGAGCACACCGGCCAGGATCAGCCCAAGTGTCGAGCCAATCGCCAGCCCCGACTGGATCAACGCCATGGCGCTCGCCCGGTGCTGCGGCTTAAAGCTGTCGCCAATCAGCGAATAGGAAGCCGGAAGGCTTCCCGCTTCGCCAACGCCAACACTGGTGCGCATGATGAACAACTGAACGAAATTCTGGACATAGCCCGTCACCATAGTGCCGACGCTGAACAGTCCAATTGAAATACCGAGCAACTTCGAACGAGACCAGGTGTCGGTCAGGCGCCCAAGAAACAGACCGAAAATTGCATAGAAAATCGCAAACGCCATGCTGAGCGAGCCGACCTCGCTGTCCGTCATGCCGAATTCCTTACGGATCGGCTCGACCAGGACCGGCAAAATTGCTCGGTCCATTGTGCTCAACAAATTGGTCATGAAGAAAATGAAGACGAGATAATAGAGATAGACCGATCCGAATCTCCCCCCCGTCGCGTCATCCGGGCTGTCGGTCATGGCGTCAGGCAAGGCGGATTGGGGCGTCGTCGACATGGCTCAGTCCATCCTTGTCTTGATATAATCACCGATCGCGTCGATCGCCTGGGCGGCATCCTCCAATTCGGTCGCAAACCAGTGCCAGACATGCGTCTGGTGCGGCCACACCTCGAAGGTCACGTCGACGCCCTCGCGCCGCGCCTTGTGCGCAATGGCGATGCCGTCATCGAGCAGCACCTCGCCCCCGCCGACTTGAATGAGCAGCGGCGGCAGGCCGGTCAGGTCACCGAACAGCGGCGAGACATAGGGCCCCTTGGGGTCGCCCTCGCCAACATAGAGCTTCGCACCGATGAACAGCGGCGTGGTGCTGGCGATGTCGCGACCGACATTGGTGGTCAGCGTCTTGTGATCCATTGTCATGTCGATCCAGGGCGAGATCGGCACGCCGAGCGCGGGCATCGGCAGGTCGCCAGCATCGCGGATCTTCATCAGCGCGGCGATCGTCAGCCCGCCACCCGCCGACTCCCCGGCAAGGATGATCTTCTTCGCGTCATACCCCTCGGTCAGCAACCAGCGATACGCCGCCAGCGTATCGTCGAGCGCGGCGGGAAAGGGATGTTCGGGCGCCAGCCGGTAATCGATATTGAGCACCCTCGCGTCCGCCGCCCGCCCGATCCGCGACGCGCATTCGCGCACTGTGGTTGGCGATCCGGAAACGTAGCAGCCGCCATGAATGTAGAGGATGACGCGCTCTTCGCGGGCATTGGCGGGCACCACCCATTCGGCGCGGACGCCGCCGGAATCGACCGGCGTAACGGCGATGTCGTCGCCCAGCGGGTAGCGGCCGTCAAATGAGGCAATCGACAGCCGGACATGTTCCAGCGTCTGGGAAAACTTTTCGCGGATATCCTTTTCCGCATCGCGGGCGCGCATGTAATTCTGAAAACTCTCGCTCTGCTGCACGATCCGCTCTCCCCTTTCGATTGACGCATACACTACACAGGGTATATATTTTTTCCCGATAGTAAACATCGACCGTCCCTGAAGATAGCGCGGCGGATCGGGCAGAAACCAAGCAAAACCGGCCATTACTGGCGGGATAACAGGCCAGTATATGGCCTGAAGACAGGAAAGGATGATGATGGCGGACCACCAACAGGCGCTGC
This sequence comes from Sphingomonadales bacterium Ga0077557, assembly GCA_001464615.1. GTDB lineage: Bacteria > Pseudomonadota > Alphaproteobacteria > Sphingomonadales > Sphingomonadaceae > Sphingomonas. The sequence goes on from LNFI01000007.1 coordinate 272,886, forward strand.
GCGATTATATGCGCCACTGGTATGAGGTTTTTCCACGCGGCGACGCAGGGACAATGGCCTCGCTCTACACCGACGATGCACGGCTGATGCTCGCCAATCTGCCCCGCGTGCAGGGCAACAAGGCGATCGGCGCAATGATCGGTGCCTTCCCCAGCTATGCCGAAATGAACTGCCGCCACGAAGTCACCGATGTCGATATGCTGAGCGATGATCTGGCGGTCGTGACGGGGTCGGCCTGGGTCGATGTCACTCCACGCGATGGCAGCGCGCCGAGCCGCGACGCGTCCCGCTTCGTCATGGTGATGAAACGCGATCCCGACAGCGGCGACTGGCGCTGCCATTACGACGTCTCGCAACATACCCCCGATGTCAGTTGACCGGCAGTGACGATCGATCGGGACAAAATCGCGGCGGAAGCCTTTTTCCTCTACGCCGAAACCTATCTGCCGAGCGAGGTGACGCGCGAGGAGACGCTGGCAGCGTTGCAGTTATGTGCCGATGGCACCGCCCGCGCTACGCCCAGCGTTGCGACCTATGTGTTTCGGCCATCGGCGCTGACCGCAGTGGTGGGCGAACGGGTCTATCCGGGGTCGGTCGCGCTTGAATCGACCGAGCTTTACCTGACCAATCAGGGCTTTCGCGACCACCTTACCACCGAAGAATTCCGCACTGGCCTGCGCGCGATGTACAAGGGGACGCGGCGGCTGGGCGCGCGGCTGTTCTGGATCGGCGCGCGGCCGGCGAGCGACATGCTCCACAACATCTTCCGCTCGGACCCCGAGGCGCGACCGATCGCCACGGTACGCGAGAAGATCTTCGACGCAGACGTCTATGGCCAAACGAGCAATGCCGATGTTGTGATCGTGTCGCTGCTGTGCCCGGTCGAACCGGGCAAGGGCGCGGTCGCGATCGATCTGGTCGATGCGATGGCGGCGCAGCTGACGACTATCTCCTTCGCCGCGTTTTTCCACCCACTCGCGCCCGATCTGATGCGCGTCTTCTTCGTGGCGCCCGTCAATGATGGCCAGACCGCAGCGCAGATCGCCGAGCGCGTCGCGCCGCTTGCGGGCATCGTCGCACCGTCCAGCCGGATGCTCGGCACCTGCCAGACCCACCGCGACCGCGCCGATCTGGCGGCGGCGCTGTCGGCCGCCTTCCAGGCGACCGATGCCGACTGGCAGGTCATGTCGGGCGGCTATTCAGGCTATATCAGTCATCCGTCGATCTCGACCGATGATGTCGGCTGAACCAGGAGACAAATGATGAAGCGGGTCGTGACCGGGCATGATGCCAATGGCAAAGCCATCTTTGTGTCGGTCGCCGAGCCGAGCCATGTCGTTACGGTGACAGCGCTCGAATGGAAGGAAGTCTGGTCGACCTTCCCCGAGGACACGCTGCCCGTCCCCGCTCCCGATCAGGAGCCCTCGCGCGACCCGCGCTGGACCTCCGTCTTCCCGCGCACGGGTGAAAGCCGGTGCCGGATCATCGAATATCGCCCCGAGGAGGTGCAGCAGCCATTCCAAGGCGAATTGTGGACCGCCGAGCAAATCGCCACCGTCCAGCGCGAACTGCCCGGCACGCTCGAGGCGCTGGAGCCCGAGCATTTCGGCATGCACACCACCGATACGGTCGATTACGGCATCGTCCTGTCGGGCCGGATCGAGCTTGAGCTCGACGACGGCGCGACCGTCATCATGGAAGCGGGCGATGTCGTCGTCCAGAACGGCACGCGGCACGCTTGGCGCGCGCTGGAAAACACGAAGATCGCTTTCGTCCAGATCGGCGTTGATCGCCGCAGCGATGCCGCAACAGGAAAACCCGCATGACCGATTTCGAGACCATCGCCTATGAGACGCCCGCGCCCGGCGTCGTCCGCATCGCGCTCAACCGCCCCGACAAGCGCAATGCGCAGAATACGCGGCTGCTTTACGAACTCGATGGCGCGTTCCGACGGGCGGCGGAGGACGACAGCATCAAGGTCGTCATCCTCGCGGCCAATGGCCCGCATTTTTCAGCCGGACATGATCTGAGCGAGAATGACCGGCTGGGCAACATGGCCGATTTCGACTCGGTCGGCCTGTGGTGCGGCTATGCCTGTGAGGGCGCCGAGGGGCATATGGGCTTCGAGAAGGAAGTCTATCTGGGTTTCAGCGAGCGCTGGCGCAATTTCGCCAAGCCGACCATCGCCGAGGTGCAGGGCAAGTGCATCGCCGGCGGGCTGATGCTGGTGTGGCCGTGCGACATCATCATGGCGGCCGACAATGCCGAATTTTGCGACAACACCGTCAATATGGGCATTTGCGGTGCGGAGTTCTTCAATCACCCCTGGGAGCTGGGGGTGCGGAAAGCAAAGGAGTTCCTGTTCACCGCAGAAACCTTTAGCGCGGCGGAGGCGCACCGGCTGGGCATGGTCAACCATGTCATCCCGCTCGCCGATCTGCAGGCCGCCACGCTCGCGCTCGCCGTGCGGATCGCGAGCAAACCGATGTTCGCGCTGAAGCTGCTCAAGGAAGCGGTCAACACCGCGCAAGACAATCAGGGCCGCGTCAATGCGATGAAGACCAGCTTCGCGCTCCATCAATTGTCGCACAGCCACAATATGGAGCTGTACGGCATCCGCGCCGATCCGACCTTCCTGCGCGATTCAGGGTTCGCGGCGAAGAACCCGCGCTTTGCAAAGGCCAAGTGATGCAGGGCTATGGCAAGTCACTCGACGCGCGCCACGATATCAGCGTCGAGGACATCATCGCGCATCTCAATACGGTCGACGACATGACCGGCGCGCGGTGGATGGCGCATGGCCGCGATGCGGGCGCTGCGATTTACGATACGCCGGTCAGATGACGGTCGTCGTGCTTCCCCGGCCCGTTGGCGCGCCTGCATGAGCAGGATCAGCCGAGCGCGCACCGATCCCAATAAGCTGGCGTTCCACCTGATTGGTAGCGACAGTCTCAGCTACGGCGCGCTAGAGGAACAATCCTGCCGAACCGCGCAGGCCTTTCGCGCACTGGGGCTGCGGCACGGCAATCATATCGCGCTGATGATCGAGAACCGGGCGGAGCTGATCGCGCTAGTATGGGCGGCGCAGCGATCGGGGCTCTATTACACACTCATCCCCACCCATTTGATGCCCGACGAAGCCGCATATATGGCCAGCGATTCAGACGCGCTGCTGATCGCCACCAGTGAGCGCTTTGTCGATCTGTGGCGATCGATCCGGCCGCAGCTTGCCGGGGTGCGCCACTGGCTGACGGTGGACGCGCCGCACGACGGGTTCCCTGCATGGCAGGATGTAATTGCGGATCAACCCGCCAGCCCGCCCGCCGATGCGCTGGAAGGATCGGCAATGCTCTATTCATCGGGCACGACCGGACGGCCCAAGGGCATCAAGAAGGCGATCGGCGCCGTCCCCTTTGGCGACGAGCCGCTCGCCGCCATTTATCGCGAGCGGCATGTGATGGACGAGCACACCGTCTATCTCTCACCCGCCCCGCTCTATCACGCCGCGCCGTTGCGCGCAGTGCTCGCGGTCAACCGGCTCGGCGGCAGCGTGATCGCACTGGCCAAGTTTGAGGCCGAGGCGTTGCTCGCCGCAATCGACCGATACCAGGTGACGCACGTCCAACTGGTGCCGACCATGCTGCGCCGCCTGCTCGATCTGCCCGCCGAGGTTCGCGCGCGCTATGACGTGTCCTCGCTGCGCCGCGTGATCCACGCCGCCGCGCCTTGCCCGATTGACCTGAAGCGCGACGCCATCGACTGGTTCGGCCCCATCGTCACCGAATATTATGGCGGCACCGAAGGGATCGGCGCGACCTATATCACCAGCGAGGAATGGCTGACGCACCAGGGCTCGGTCGGGCGGGCGATCATGGGCGAGCTGCATATCGTGGGGGAGGATGGCGCCGAACTGCCGGTCGGCGCGGTTGGCGATGTCTATTTCGGCAACGGCCCGCGCTTTGCCTATCACAACGCGCCCGACAAGCTGGCAGCGGCGACGCATCCGCAGGGCTGGGTGACGTTGGGTGATATCGGCCGGGTCGATGACGAGGGCTATCTTTATCTCATCGATCGCAAGAGCTTTGTGATCAATTCGGGCGGCGTGAACATTTACCCTGCCGAGGCCGAGGAAGCGCTGCGCAGCCACCCAGCCGTTGCCGATGTCGCGGTGATTGGCGTGCCCAATCGCGATTTTGGCGAAGAGGTGAAGGCAATTGTCGAACTCCGCGAAGGAGTGCTGGCGTCCGACGTCTTGAAGGATGACCTAATCGCCCATTGCCGCGCGCGGATTTCATCGGTCAAATGCCCGCGTTCGATAGATTTCATTGATGTCATGCCGCGATCGGATGCAGGAAAATTGCTCAAGGGCGTTCTGCGGCAGAACTATTGGGGGCGGGACAGCGGCTGATGCCAGACGTCGGAATCACTGGCTATGGGAGCTATCTCCCGCGCCGCCGCCTGTGCCGCAAGACCGTGGCCGAGGCGCAGGCGTGGCTCGCGCCGGGGCTGAAGGCGAATGGCAAGGGCACACGCGCGATCGCCGGGTGGGACGAAGATACGGTGACGATGGCGGTCGAGGCAGCGCGCGCTTGCCTCGGCCCCGCCGACGACCGCTCGCACGTTACCGCGCTGCATTTCGCATCCACCACCCCCGTCTTCATCGATCGGTTGAACGCAGGCATTATCGCGGCTGCGCTAACGCTTGAAGAGACGATTGGCGCCAGCGACCAGACCGGCACCCGCCGCGCGGGGACCACCGCGTTGTTGCAGGCGATCGACAGCGCGGCGGCGCGCGGCGGCAAATCGCTTGTCGTCGCGTCGGAAAAGCGCAAAGCCCGCGCCGCCAGCGCGCAGGAGCTGGCTTATGGCGATGGCGCTGCCTGTATCGCGGTTGGCGACGGCCCGGTCATCGCGCGGCTGATCGGCCGGCAAAGCCTGACGATCGATTTCGTCGATCGCTTCCGCGCGGCGGGGGCTGACTATGAATATCTCTGGGAGGAGCGCTGGGCGCGCGAGGCGGGCTATGGCGATTTCGTCCCCCGCGCAATCGCCGCGGTGCTGAAGGATGCCGGCATTGCCGCCGACCGGATCGACAAGCTGATCCTGCCCTGCCCGTTCCGGGGCCTGGCGGCCACGCTCGCCGCCAAGGCCGGGCTGGCATGCGCGGCCGTCGTTGACGATCACAGCCTCGACATCGGCGATCTCGGCACCGCCAACGCGCTGCTGCTGCTCGCCGCCACGCTGGAGACCGCGCGGCCGGGCGAGACAATGCTCGTCGTCGATTTCGGCCAGGGGTGCGAGGCGTTCGTCCTCGAAGTCACCGACGCCATCACCGGCTTTCGCCCCGCGCGCAGCTTTGCCGATCAACTGGCGGGCGGCGTGCTCGAGCAGAATTACCTGCGCTACCTCACCACCCGCGATCTGATCGACTGGGACAAAGGCCCAAAGGCGGAGCGCGATACGCGCACGTCGCTCTCGGGCCTCTATCGCAACCGTGCAATGCTGCTCGGCTTTGTCGGCGGCCGCCACCGCGAGACGGGCGAGGTCCAGTTCCCCGCCAGCCGCATCGCGCTGGGCGAGAGCGGGCATGCCATCGACATGCTCGAGCCCTACAAGTTCGCCGACCGGCACGGCGAAATCCTGTCCTGGTCGGCCGACCGGATGGCGCTCACCCCCGATCCGCCCAACCATTACGGCATGATCACCTTCCCCGAAGGCGGGCGGCTGATGATGGACATCGCCGACGTGCTCGGTGCCGATGTGCAGTCGGGCATGGCGGTGCGGATGGTGTTCCGCATCAAGGATGTCGACGCGCCGCGCGATTACACGCGCTATTTCTGGAAAGCGACTTTGCTCCAGCCGGACGGGAACTGATCAATGGCCACGGGCATCAAGGATAAGGTCGTCATCCTCGGCGCAGGCTGCTCGCGCTTCGGCGAACGCTGGGACTGCAGCGCGGAAGACCTGCTGGTCGAAAGCTTTACCGAGGCGATCACCGATGCGGGGATAGAGAAAAAGGATATCGGCGCGGCGTGGTTCGCGCATCATGACGACATGGTCGGCATGGGCAAGGGCGGCGCGCCGCTCTCGATGGCGCTGCGCCTGCCCAACATTGCCGTGACACGGGTGGAGAATTTCTGCGCGGGCGGCTCCGAGGCCCTGCGCGGCGCTGCCTATGCGGTGGCGAGCGGTGCGGTCGATATTGCGCTGGCGATTGGCGTGGAGAAGCTGAAGGACGTGGGCTTTGGCGGCCTGCCCCCGCGCTATCCCGGCGGTCTGGCGCCAATGTGGGCGCCGAGCGGGTCGAACGCGGGTAACTTCGCGCAGCTCGCCACTGCCTATTGCGCCAAGCACGGCGTCGATGCCGCCGATCTGAAGCGCGCAATGGCGCATGTCTCGGTCAAGAGCCACGCCAATGGCGTCGCCAATCCCAAGGCGCATCTGCGCAAAGCAGTGACGATGGAGCAGGTGCTGGCGGCCGGCATGATCGCGCAGCCGCTCGGCCTCTACGACTGCTGCGGCGTCTCCGACGGATCGGCAGCGGCGATCGTCACCACGCCCGAGATTGCCCGCGCGCTCGGCAAGACCGATCTGGTCGCGATCAAGGCGATGCAGCTCAGCGTCTCCAACGGTTTCGAATCGCAGAGCAATGGCTGGGACGGCAGCTATTTCCACACCACCCGCATCGCCGCGCGCAACGCCTATGCCGAAGCGGGCGTGACAGATCCCGGCGGGCAGATCGACCTGATGGAGGTGCATGACTGCTTCTCCGTCACCGAACTGGTGGCGATGGAGGACCTGTTCATCTCGGCCGAGGGCGGCGCGGTGCGCGACGTACTCGACGGCCGGTTCGATGCCGGCGGGGCTAATCCCTGCCAGATCGACGGCGGCCTCAAATGCTTCGGCCACCCCATCGGCGCGAGTGGCCTGAGGATGATGTACGAGGTCTATCTGCAGCTGCTCGGCCGCGCCGGCAGCCGACAACTGGCCAGCCCGTCGCTCGGCCTCACCCACAATCTGGGCGGGGAGCCATCGATGAACGTGTGCAGCGTCAATGTCTTCGGGCTGCACGGATGACCCGGGGAGCCGCGCCATGCCGATAGACTTTGCCGCCGCCATGGCCGCGCATGATGACGACCTCCCCTATGCCTATGATGATGCCAAGATGATGCTCTACGCGCTCTCGGTCGGCATGGCGCGCGATCCGCTCGACGCGCAGGAGCTCGCCTTCGTCTACGAAAAGAACCTCGTCGCGCTGCCCACGCTCGCCACTGTCATCGCATCGGGCGCGCGTGATATCCGCACGCTCGGCGTCAACTATGCGCTGATCCTGCACGGCGAGCAGAAGCTGACATTGCACCACCCGCTGCCGGTGAGCGCCAGCCTGCTCGTCAACACCCGCACCAAGGGCGTGTACGACAAGGGCGCGGGCAAGGGCGCGATTATCGTCTCCGAGATCGCGATCCGGCTGGCGAAGACGCAAGAGCCGCTCTGCACGCTGGAGACGACGCATTTCGCGCGCGGCGATGGCGGCTTCAGCGCCACCAGCGGCGACAGCGGCACTGCGCCCGCGCCGCACCCCCTGCCCGACCGTGCGCCCGACCATCGCTGCGTGATGCCCACCACGCCGGTCCAGCCGCTCTTCTACCGGCTGCTGGGCGACCGCAACATCCTGCATGCCGATCCCGATGCCGCGCGCGCCGCCGGGTTCGACCGGCCGATCCTGCACGGGCTGTGCACGTACGGCATTTGCTGCCACGCCATCGTCAAGACGTTGTGCGATTACCGCCCCGAGCTGATCCGCCAGTTCGACGTCCGCTTTTCGGCCCCCGTCTTCCCCGGCGAGTCGCTGATCGTCGAGATGTGGCGCGATGGTGATACGGTGTCGTTCCGCGCGCTTGCCGAGGAACGCGGCGTGGTGGTGATCAACAATGGCCGCTGCCTGATCGGCCAACCCTGATGGAACTGACAGGCAAAACGGCGATCATCACCGGCGGCGCATCGGGCATGGGCCGCGCCGTTGCGCAGCGGCTCCACCGGCAAGGCGTCGCAGTGGCGATCCTCGACCGCAACGCAGTGCTCGGCGCGGCGCTGGCCGACGCATTGGGCGGCCGGACGCTGTTCTATCAGGCCGACGTCACCAGCGAAGCCGATGTCGCCGCCGCGCTCGAGGCGACCGCCGCCCGCTTCGGCGACGTTCATATCTGCTGCAACTTCGCCGGGATCGTCCTGCCCAAGCGCACCATCGGCGAGAGCGGGCCGATGCCGCTCAGCGCCTTTACCCGCAATGTCGACATCAATTTGACCGGCAGCTTCAACGTCGCGCGACTCTGTGCAGACCGAATGCGCCACAATGCGCCGCTCGATACCGATGACAATCGCGGCGTCATCATCAACGTCTCGTCGGTCGCCGCCTATCAGGGGCCGGCGGGCACGGTCGGCTATAGCGCATCCAAGGCAGCGATCACGGGCATGACATTGCCGCTCGCCCGCGATCTCGCGCCCTTCGGGATTCGCGTCAACACGATCGTCCCCGGCCTGATCCTGACCCCGATGACGATGGGCAGCGACCCCGCCAAACACGCCGACGCCGAACGCCGCGCCGCGCAGTCACTGGCGCATGTGCTCTATCCCAAGCGCTTCGGCACGGCGGAGGAGGTGGCGCACCTCACGCAGTTCATCCTCGAGAATGATTATATCAATGCCGAATGCATCCGCATCGATGCCGGCAAGCGGGTGTGAACCGAAACACCGCAAATCCCAGAGCTATTTGAGATCACACTCACTCACCCCTCCCCTTCAGGGGAGGGGCCGGGGGTGGGGGCTGTCCCCAAGCGCCGCGTGTGTTCTCCGCCCCCACCCCAACCCCTCCCCTGAAGAGGAGGGGCTTAAGTGAACGCATTTGATCACAAACGGCTGTAACATCCGTTCGGGCTGAGCCCTTCGACAGCGCTCAGGGCGAACGGAGCGGTTTCTGAAAGACAGACGCTGTCGGTACCTATTTCTTCCCGAACACCGCCAGCCGCGCCTTGACGTCGGGGCCCACCCCTTCGGTCTCCATGACTTCCCATTGCAGCCCGGCATCGAGCGGGTCCATGTCGGTCGCCTCGATCAGCCGCTTGTTCGCCGCGTGGCTGAAGGGCGAATTGGCGAGGATGCGCCGCGCGAAGGCTTCGACCTCCGCGAAGAAGCCTGCGTCAGGAAACACCGCCTCGCACAGCCGCATCCTCAGCGCTTCCTCTGCCCCCACCGTCTCCGCCGTGAACATCAGCCGCTTGGCCGTCGCGATGCCGACGCGGCGGGGCAGGCGCTGGCTCATGCCCCAGATCGGCGTGAAGGCCCATTTCGCATGGGTGTCCGAAAAGCGCGCCGTGTCGCTCGCCAGGATGAAATCGGCAGCGAGCGCCACCTCCAGCCCGCCGGTATAGCAATGGCCGTGCACCGCCGCGATCACCGGCTGGGGCAGCTTTTCCATCAACCGCAGCGTCTCGGAATGCCACCCGCGCGACGGGGGCTGCTCGCCCAAAATGTCGTTCAGATCATGCCCCGCGGAAAAACATTTCCCGGCCCCGCGCAGCACCACGCAGCCGACCGTCTCGTCCTTCTTGAGCGCCTCGACATGGCCGCGCAGCTCGCGAAACAGCTCGACCGTCAGCGCATTCAGCTTGTCGGGCCGGTTGAGCGTCAGCCAGCACAGCCCCCCATCATCCTCGCGCGTCACCAGCATCGTCACTCTCCCCGGGGCTCGCGGCGCCATCAAAGACTGCGCGCGATAACCTCCTTCATCACCTCGTTCGATCCGCCATAGATGGTCTGCACCCGCGCATCGACATAGGCATCGGCGATCGGGCTCTCCATGATATAGCCATAGCCGCCGAACAGCTGCAGGCATTCGGCGACCACGTCGTTCTGCATATTGGCCAGCCATAATTTGCCGATCGCCGCTGTCACCGCGTCGAGATCGCCCGCGTGCAATTGCGCGATGCAGTGATCGAGGAACACCCGCCCCACCGTGGCAATCGTCTTAACCTCGGCGAGCTTGAAGCGGGTGTTCTGCATCTCGATCAGTTTCTGTGAGAAGAGTTCACGCTCGCGGCAATGGTTGACGGTCATCGCCAGCGCCGCCTCGATCGCCGCCTGCGCGCGGACCATGATCATCGTGCGCTCATAGGGCAGATCGGCCATCAGCTGGAAAAAGCCCTTGCCCTCCTCGGTACCGAGCAGCTGCGATTGCGGCACGCGCGCGCCATCGAAGAACAGCTCGGCCGCTTCCTGCCCCTTCATTCCCATCTTGTTGAGCAGTTTGCCAACCGCGAAGCCCGGCAAATCCTTCGTTTCAACGAGGATGATCGACATGCCCTTGGCGCGCAGGCTCGGGTCGGTCTTGCACACCAACCCGACCAGATCGGCGCTGAAGCCGTTGGTGATGAAGGTCTTGCTGCCGGTGATGACATAATCGTCACCATCCTTGATCGCACGGGTCTGGATCGATTGCAGATCGGACCCTGCCACCGGCTCGGTCATCGCTATCGCGCCGATCAGCTCGCCCCGCGCCATGGCCGGAAGATAACGCTGCTTCTGTTCCTCGGTGCCATGGCGGGCGATGTAATTGGCGAGGATGCTGTGCACCGCGCGGCCCCAGGAGGTGCTGTTGGCCTTGGTCAGCTCCTCCGACAGCACCACCTCATAGCGGAAATCGGCGCCCATCCCGCCATATGCCTCGGGGATATCGGTGCAGAGGAAGCCCGCTTCCCCGGCAAGCCGCCAGAAATCGCGATCGACATGCTTTTGCGCGCGCCAGCGTTGCTCGTTGGGGGTCACCTCGCGCTCGATGAAGCGCAGCAGCGAATCGCGGAACAGGTCGAGTTCTTCGGTGCGCCAGGGAGATCGGATATCGGCCATCGTCGTTCTCGCTTTCCGTTAAGGGCGGATCAGCCGTGCATCATGCCGGTCAGCCGCGCGGTGATGATCGCCTCGGCCTCCGCCATGATGCGGTCGATCAGTTCCTTCACCGTCGGGATGTCGTCGATCAGGCCCTGCACCATGCCGGCCGACCAGATGCCGCCATCGACATCGCCATTCGCCATCGCATTCTGGCCACGCACCCCCGCCACCAGCGGGCGGACATCATCGAATGTCGCGCCCCCGGCCCGTTCGATCGCGATCACCTGCTGGCTGATTTCGTTGCGCATCACCCGCGCCGAATTGTGGAGCGTGCGGAAGATGATATCGGTCTGGCGCTCGTCATTGGCGACCATCTGCTCCTTGAAGCTCTGATGGATCGGTGCCTCCTGCGTGACGCAGAAGCGCGTGCCCATGTTGATGCCATCCGCGCCCAGCGCCAGCGCCGCGATCAGCCCGCGCCCGTCGCCGAAGCCGCCCGAGGCGACCATCGGGATCTTCACCTTGTTCGCCGCCGCCGGGATCAGCACCAGCCCGGGCACGTCATCCTCGCCCGGATGCCCCGCGCACTCGAAGCCGTCGATCGAGATGGCATCGACCCCCATCCGCTCCGCCGACAGCGCGTGGCGGACGGCGGTGCATTTGTGCAGCACCTTGATGCCGTGCTGCTTGAAATGATCGACATGCTCCTGCGGCTTGTAGCCCGCCGTCTCGACGATGGTGATCCCCGCCTCGATGATCGCGTGGCGATATTCGGCATAGGGCGGCGGGGTGATGGTCGGCAGGATCGTCAGGTTCACGCCGAACGGCTTGTCGGTCATGTCGCGCGTGCGGGCGATCTCCTTGGTCAGCGCCTCGGGCGTCGGCTGGGTCAGCGCGGTGATCAGGCCGAGCGCACCGGCATTGGCGACGGCGGCGACCAGTTCGGCCTTGCCCACCCATTGCATGCCGCCCTGGACGATGGGATGTTCGATGCCAAAGGCTTCGGTGAAGCCGGTCTTCAACGCCATGATCTGTCTGCCCCTGATGGAATGAAATTCATGTCACGATCCGCGCCGCGACCAGCCGGTCAAAGGCCGCATCGTCGATGCCGAGTTCAGCGAGCACGGCGCGATTATCCTGGCCCTTGTGGCGCGGTGGCCGGGGCAGTGCCGGCGGCGTCCGGCTGAAGCGCGGCGCGGGCGCGCTCTGGCGGTGCGCGCCGACATCGACATAGACCCCGCGCGCGACATTGTGCGGGTGATGCTGCGCCTCATCATGCGTCAGCACCGGCGCGAAGCAGACCTGCCCGCCCTCCAGCTGCGTGCACCATTCGTCGCGCGTCTTCTCGCGGAACTTGGCGGCGATGATCGCCTTGAGCTCGGGCCAGCGCGGATCGTCCTGTGCGCGCGGGCGGAAGACCGCATCGCCGAACAGCGCCGGATCGAGCGCCAGTTCCTCGATCAGCGCTTTGTAGAATTCGGGCTCAAGCGATCCGATGCTGATATATTTGCCGTCGCTGGTCTCATAGGTATCGTAATAATGCGCACCACCCGCCAGCGGCGCGGTGCCCGGCCGGTCGTCATTGAACAGCCCTACCGCACGGTAGAAGGTGAAAGCGGACATCAGCGACGAGACGCCATCGACCATCGCCGCATCGATCACCTGCCCCTTGCCCGATTGCTTCGCCTCAAGGAGTGCAGCGAGAATGCCAAAGGCAAGGAACAGGCCGCCGCCGCCAAAATCGCCAAGCAGGTTGAGCGGCACCACCGGCTTGCCGCCGACCGGGCCAATTGCATGCAGCGCGCCCGTCAGCGCGACATAGTTGATGTCATGCCCAGGGGCCTGCGCCAGCGGGCCATCCTGCCCCCACCCCGTCATGCGGCCATAAACCAGCCGGGGATTGCGGGCGATCGCGACATCGGGTCCGAAGCCAAGCCGCTCCGCCACGCCGGGGCGAAACCCCTCGGTACAGGCATCGGCACTGTCGAGCAGCTTCAGCACCAGCTCGATTGCCTCGGGCGATTTAAGGTTGAGCGCGATCGAGCGGCGGTTGCGGCTATGGGGATCATTGCGGATCGGCGTGTCGCCGGGGTCGGACGCGCGCTCGATCCGGATGACATCGGCCCCCAGATCGCCCAGCAGCATCCCGCAATAGGGCGACGGCCCAATGCCGCCCAACTCGATCACGCGAAAACCCTGCAACGGCCCCGTCATTGTCTCTCCCTAAAACCCGTCGCGCCCTTCTGGCCCGATCAGTAGCCCGAACGCCCCGCCATAATCTCGGCAAATCGCGCCGCGTCCACCGGTACATAGCGCCGCGTCTTCGGATCGAGCATGAACAGCGGCTCGGTGACCTTGGCAGGATCAAACCCTTCCTCGACCACCCGAGTCTTGACGAGCTTGTGCGTGCCCGTCAGCTCCAGCCCCTCGCTCACCCGGATGAACACGGGCCGCGCATAATGCGCCAGCGTCCCCTCGACATAGTGCGCGAAGCGATCGAGATCGAGCGGTCCTGCGTCTGCCGCCAGCGCCAGTGCCGCCATGCCGGCCTTGCCGTCCGTGCCCGGCACCGCAACGCCGTAAACACAAGCGATATCGATCTGGTCGAACTGGCAGAGCACTTCGGCGACCTCGTTGGTCGACACATTCTCCGCCTTCCAGCGATAGGTATCGCCAAGCCGATCGACGAACTGGTAATGCGGAATGTCAAAGGCAAAGCCGACATCGACCTGCCGCAGCAGATCGCCGCTGTTGAACCAGCAATCGCCCGGCTCAAATGCGTCGCGGATCAACTTGGTTTCCGACTGTTCTTTGTTCTTATACCCGTCAAACGAGGTTGCGCTGGTCGGGCTCACCTCGAATAGCAGCAGTCCGGGTTCGCCCTGCGGCACCAGTTTCAAGAAACCATCCGCGCCGCGAACCGCCGTCGCATCCTCGGTCGAATAATCGACGAGCCGACACGTCGCGCCGGTCATGCCGATCGTTTCGTCCTTGTTGAAGACGTTCATGAAGCCGCCATTGGCCTCGCTCGCCCCCCAGAATTCGGTGATCCGCCGCAGACCAAAGCGCTTCTTGAACGGTTTCCAGATATCGGGGCGCAGCCCATTGCCGACGGCGCGGGTAATCCGCGTCTTGCGATCGAGCGGATCTTCGGGCGTGCTGAGCAGGTAACGGCACAGCTCGCCGATATAGACCAGGATGTTGCAGTTAAATTGGTTGGCTTCGCGGATAAGCGCCGATGCCGAGAATTTGGGCCGCAGGAACATCGAGCAGCCCGCAAAGATGCAACCGCCCCAACCGACCATCAGGCCAGTGCCATGATAGAGCGGCAGACAGTTGTAAACCCGGTCGTGCGGCCGCGCGCGCAGGCCGAACACCGCATTGCCCGCCGCACCATAATAGAATTTCTGGTGGGTGATGATCGTCGCCTTGGGCAGGCCAGTGGTGCCCGAGGTGAAGATATACAGCGCCCAGTCGCGCCCCAGTACCGGTTCGCATACCGGCAGCTCGTCCGAGGCAGCTGCCAGCAGCGCATCACCATCGACGAACCAGTCATGCCCCGGCGCCTGGCCGACGCCGAAATGGACAACTTCCGCGCCCTCAGGCACAGCCTTGCGATACTCGTCTGCGCAAGCAGCAATCGCGGCCAGTGCCCGGCCATCGACCATGCTCACCCGCGCCTCGATCTGCCCGACGCAGTGAATCAGCGGCGCGCCGACCAGATTGGTATTGATCAGCCCGACCACCGCGCCGATCCGGCTGATCCCGACGACACACGCCAGGAACAGCACGCTGTTGTCCATGTTGAGCGCGACCGCATCGCCCTTGGCCACGCCGCGCGCGAGCAGCAGGTTGGACACGCGGTTGGCAAGCTTCTGAAACTCGCGCCAGGTCGTTTCGCCGTCATGGGTGACAAGCGTGATCGCATCGGGGCGAAGCGCGACCTGCGCGTCGATCAGCGAGGCGATCGTCGCCGGATCGTTAGGCCCGACGATGGGCACGCGGTCGCGATTGGCCTGAACATAGCGCATTTCGCGTTCGGCGGCGCGTTTGCCCCTGGGTTCGGTCATCCCCGATCTCCAAATGTCGTTGGTCGCGTGGCCGGCATCAAATCTACCCAACCCTCCCGAGATTGGCGATGACCGGTGCTGACGCCTCGCGCACCGTCGCCGGGTGATCGGTCTCCTCGAAGCTGCAGAGCTGTTCCCAGGCGGCATCGACCGTCTCGGCAGTGATGTGCGTCGCGGGATCGAACGACACGCCGCGCGTCCGTTCCCAGCGCAGCTTCGCCATCCATCCCGCCGCCAGTTCGAACAGCGATCCGCTCTCGCGGTTATGTTCGGCGCACAGCCGCACGACCAAGGGGGTCACATATTCGGGCTTGAGCGCCTCGACCATCTCGGGGGCGGATATCGTCTCGAGCAAGCGCGAGCCCGCGATCGGCGCGATCGCGTTGACCATGATGTTCTTGGCAGCCCCTTCGATCGCCAGCGTCTTGGTGAAGCCGACCAGCCCCAGCTTGACCGCCGAATAATTGGCCTGCCCGAAATTCCCGTAGATCCCGGCCGCCGATGCAGTGTTGACGATACGCCCGTAATTCTGCGCCTGCATGTGCGTCCATGCCGCCTTGGTCACCTTGAACGCGCCGAACAGATGGACGCGGTAGACGCGCTCCCAGTCCTCATCGGTCATTTTCCTGAAGCTCAGGTCGCGCAGCACGCCGGCATTGTTGATCAGCACATCGACGCGGCCGAAGGCAGCGATGGCGGCATCGATGATCCGGTCGCCCTGCTCGACCGAGTCATAGCTCGCAATCGCGGTACCGCCCATCGCCTCAATCTCGGCCACGACGAGATCGGCCGAAGTCGCGCTCTGCCCACCGCCGCGAATGTCCGCACCCAGATCATTGACCACCACCTTTGCGCCGCGCGCAGCGAATTCCAGCGCATAGGATCGCCCGAGCCCCCCACCGCCGCCGGTGATGACGACGACGCGGTCGTCAAAGCGTATCGCTGTCATGGCCTGCCCCCTGCCCGCCCGATGATCAATCCATTGGCCACCGCCGCGTCGCCATCCTGATTGAGCACCCGGAAAAACACCTGCGTCTCGTTGCCCGACTGCACCTGCGCCAGAATCTCGACGGTGATGGTCGTGTCGGCAAATACCACCGCGCGTAGCTGGCCATAGAGGCGCGTGATCCGTGTGGGATCGCCGTCGAAGCAGCGCGCGATGATTACCGACATCGCGATCGACTTGGTCGCGCTGCCGTGCAAGATGATGTCGGCAAAGCCCGCGCGTACCGCGACGCGGCGATCGGTATGGATCGGCGCGTAGATGCCCGAGCTTGCGGTGTAATGGTGCAGCGCCCGGCGCGGCACGAACAGCGCGATGCGTGCCTCGGGCTCGGCGACCTCGGGCGGTTGCGGCCGCGGCGGTAGCGGATCGAGATCGACATCCCCGCCGGTCAGCGCGGCACCGCGAATGATCAGGTTGAAATCGACCTCCGCGATCAGCGCGCCGCCATCGTCAACCATGCGGTAACGCTCGACATTATAGACGCCCGACCTGATTTGCCGCCGCGCGACCACCCGGCCCTGCGTCGTGATCGCCTGCCCCAGCCGGAAAGGCCGGTGGAGCCGCAGGTCAGTTTCGGCGTGCACCGCGCCCAGCCATGCCTCGGCCGATCCGCTTGCTGTGCTCGCCCCCAGGAACCCCTGCGCGTTGAATTGCAGCGCGAAGGCGATGCCCGGATGTACCAGCGGCTCGTCACCGCCCAGCAACGCATCGCCGACCTCGCCCAGCCCGGCGGTGAAGCCCAGCACTCGCCGCGCATCGAGCAGTTCGGTGCTGGCACGCGTATAGCGCCCGACGCCCGCCGAATCGATGACGAGGCGGCCGGGCGCGCTCAAGTGAAGCTTGCTCCGGCGGCCAGCTTCTCCGCGACGATCGCGGGGGCGCGGAACCGATCGCCATAGCGGTCGGCCAGTTCTGAGCAGCGATCAGTAAACCGCTGCAGGCCATAGGTGTTGACGAACTGGATATAGCCCCCGGTCCAGGTCGGCGCGCCAATCCCCATCAGCGAGCCGATATTGCCCTCGGCTACCGTGTGCAGCACGCCTTCCTCAAGGCATTTCAGGCTCTCGATCACGGCGCTGAACAGCATCCGGTCCTTGATGTCGTCATCGCTGATCCTCAGGTCGGCGCGGTAATAGCGGCTGACCAGCTCGGGCCAGATGTGCTTGCCGTCGACCTCATAGTCATAATAGCCGCCGCCATAATGGCGCCCGCCGCGCCCTTGCGCGACGAGTTCGCGGACAAGCGAGGTCGCACCCGCGCGCGGATTATCGCTTTCCTTGATCAGCCCCATCGCAAGCTGCGTCTCCTGCACCTCGACCGAGAGACGCTGGCTGATCTCGTCGTGCAGCGTCAACGGGCCGACCGGCATGCCGAATGCCTTGGCGAGATTGTCGACGCGGATCGGGTGCACCCCTTCCGCGACCAGCTCGATCCCCTCCCATAGCTGCGCGCCGATCGTGCGCGAGGTGAAGAAGCCGACCTTGTCGCTGACGACGATCGGCGTCTTCTTGATCTGCCGGACGAAATCGAAGGCCTTGGCGAGCGCCGCATCGCTGGTCGCCTCGCCCCGGATGATCTCGACCAGCGGCATCTTGTCCACCGGCGAAAAGAAATGCAGCCCGACGAAGCGCGACGGAGCAGCGGCGGCGCTGGCCAGGATGCTGATCGGCAGCGTCGAGGTATTGCTCGCCCACACGCCGCCTTCAGCAAGCTGCGCCTCGGCCTCTCGCGTCACCTGATGCTTCAGGTCGAGCTTCTCAAACACCGCCTCGATGATCAGTTCGCACCCGGCCAGGTCTTCGGTGCGGTCGGTGGGGGTAATCAGGTCGAGCACCGCCTGCCGGCGCGCATCATCGATCTTGCCCTTGGCCACCGCCTTTTCGAGCAGCGCCGCGCTATAGCCCTTGCCGCGTTCGGCGGCAGCCATCGACACGTCCTTGAGCACCACTGCCACGCCGGCCATTGCCGCCGCATAAGCGATGCCCTGCCCCATCATCCCGGCGCCGATCACGCCGATGCGGCTGACGGTGCTGCGCTCATACCCCTTGGGCCGGCTCACCCCGCGTCTTATCTCCCCCATCTGCAGGAAGTTGGCGCTCATCATGTTCTTGCCGATCGGCGACACGATCAGCGTCACCAGCCCACGCCCCTCGATCTTGAGCGCGGTGTCGAGATCGAGCTTGAGCGATTCGACTGCGATGTCGAAGATCAGCTGCTTGTTGGGTAGCAGGCCGCGGGTCTGCTCGAACAGCTTGAAGGCAAATTGGTGCACGAAACCGCGCACCGCCGGGCTGTTGAGATCGCCACCCGGAATGACATAGCCCGGCCGATCCCAGGGCTGGACAGCCGCATCGGGATCGTCCTTGTGCGCCAATATCCATGCCTTGGCGCGCGGGATCAGCTCGTCGAGCGTGGGCGCGAGCTCGTCGACCAGCCCCTCGGCATGCGCCTGCGCGGCCGGCATGATCCGCCCTTCGAGCAGATAGGGCAGCGCCTTCTGGATACCGAATTTCTTGGTCATGCGGACGATGCCGCCGCCCCCCGGCAACAGGCCGAGCGTCGCCTCGGGCAGGCCGATCAGCACCGATCTGTCGTCCCACGCCACCCGGTAATTCGCCGCCAGCGTCAGCTCATATCCGCCACCCAGCGCCGCACCGTTGATCGCGGCGGCGACGGGCACCTTCAGTCGCTCCATCGCGCGGATCATCATGCGCCCACGCGCGATGCCCTCGGTAATCAGCTGGTTGAAGCCCCCCTTGGGCGCTGCCGACATACCCTTCACATCGCCACCGGCAAAGAAGGTCGATTTGGCCGATGCCAGCACCACGCCGGTCACCGCCGCATCCTGGGCGATCGTCGCGAAGGTTTCCGCCATACCGGTCGTGAAGGCGTCGTTCATGACGTTCACCGCGCCGGGCATGTCGATCAGGATCGTGGCGATCCCGTCCTGGTCGGTGGTGTAGGGAAATGCCGTCATATCACTGGGTCCAGCCTGGCCGTCACAGCCGCTCGATAATTGTGGAAATGCCCATCCCGCCGCCGACGCACATCGAGAGCATGCCGCGTTTGAGCCCGCGCCGTTCGAGTTCGTCAAGCATCGTGCTGAGCAGCACCGCCCCGGTCGCGCCGAGCGGATGCCCCATCGCGATCGCGCCGCCGTTGACGTTCGTCACCTCGGCATCGATGTCGAGATCGCGCATGTAGCGCATCGCCACCGACGAAAACGCTTCGTTGATCTCCCACAGATCGATATCGGCCTTGGTCATGCCCGCGACCTTCAGGCACTTTTCCGCCGCAGGGCCCGGGCCAGTCAGCATAATCGTCGGCTCGTTGGCGATAATGACCCCGGCGACGATGCGCCCACGCGGCTCCAGCCCCAGCGCCTGGCCGATCTGCTCCGACCCGATCAGCACGGTCGCCGCGCCATCGACGATGCCGGAGGCGTTGCCGGCATGGTGGACATGGTTGATCCGGTCGAGCTGCGGATATTTGGAGAGCGCGGTCGCATCCATCCCGTTGGTGGCGGCATAGGCAAAGGACGGCTTGAGGCGCGTCAGCCCCTGCATGCTCGTTTCGGGCTTGATGAAATCGTCGCGCTCCAGGATCGTCACGCCGTTGCGGTCCTTCACCGGCACGACCGATCGATCGAAATAGCCGCTGTCGCGCGCATGCGCCGCGCGGCGCTGCGATTCGACCGCGAAGGCGTCGACATCCTCGCGGTCCCAGCCCTCGATCGTCGCGATCAGATCGGCGCCGACGCCCTGCGGCGTCGCGACCTGCCCCATGAGATATTCCGGATCGAACACCACCACACCGCCGTCCGAACCCATCGGCACGCGCGACATGCTCTCCACCCCGCCCGCGACGATCAGCTGCTCCCAGCCGGAAATGACCTTTTGCGCCGCGATGTTGACCGCCTCCAGCCCGGAGGCGCAGAAACGGTTGAGTTGGACCCCGGCGACGCTGTCGTCCCACCCGGCATATTGCACCGCGCATTTGGCGATGTTGGTGCCCTGGTCCTTGACCGGGGTGACGCAGCCCAGGATCACGTCGTCGACGCAGGCCGTGTCGAAACCATGCCGCGCCTGCAGTTCGTTGAGCAGCCCGGCCGCCAGCGCGATCGGCTTCACCTCATGCAGCGTGCCGTCGGCTTTGCCCTTGCTGCGCGGCGTCCGGATCGCGTCATAGATATAGGCGTGGGTCGACATCATGGTCCTCGCGGGGCCAGCCGGACAGGCGGCATGAACAGGCCATTGGGGGTAGCAGCCCCGCATGGCGTCGTGGCTGGCAAACCGCGCCAATGATGCCGGGATTTCGTGCCGCCAAGCCGTGCCGCTACAGGGCCGTCGGTATCGCGCTAAACGCCATGCCTTTGTCCACGCGCGGTTCGGGGGGTAGGCCCAGCACGCGCTCGCCGATGATGTTGCGCAGCACCTCGTCGCTGCCGCCCTCGATGCGGTTGCCGATCACGCGCAGGAAGGCGAAGTGCAGCCCCATATCCTGCCCGCTCGCCAGCGCCCCGCTGCCCATGTCGAGCAGATCGAGCATGTCGGACAGATATTGCTGCCGCTGCGCCGCCAGCATCAGCTTGCCCGCCGATGCCTCCGGCCCCGGCATCTTGCCCTGTGAGATCGCCGATTGCAGGCGCAGGCTGAAATTCTTCAGGCCCCGGTGCCAGACATACCAATCGGCGAGCAGGCTGCGCACCGCGCCATCGTCGATCGCCACGCCGTCGCCGCGCGGGGTTTCGCGGGCGATACGCCAGACATCGTCGAAATTGGTCGGAAAAACGCTGGAGATCGCCGCGCGCTCGTTCATCAGCGTGGTGACCGCCACGCGCCAGCCGTCGCCGACATCACCCACCCGGTTGGCATCGGGGATGCGGACATTGTCGAGAAACACCTCGTTGAAGTCGCTGCCGCCCGATGCCTGTTTGATCGGCCGCACCTCGACGCCCGGCGATTTCATGTCGAGCAGGAAATAGGTCAGCCCCTTGTGCTTTGGCACCGTGGGATCGCTGCGCGTGACGAGGATCGCCCAGTCGGCGAAATGGGCGTAGCTGGTCCACACTTTCTGCCCGTTGACGATCCAGTCGTCGCCGTCGCGCACGGCGCGGGTCTTGATGCCGGCGAGGTCCGATCCGGCGACGGGTTCACTGAAGAGTTGACACCATATCTCCTCTCCCCGCGCGATGCGCATCAGGTGGCGGTCCTTCTGCGCCTGGGTGCCGCAATGGATGATGGTCGCCGCGGCCATGCCGATGGTGATGCTGTTGGCGACGGAGAGGATGCTGATTCCGGCCGCTTCTTCTTCCTGCGAGAAGATCACGTTCTGGATGGGCGTCGCATCCTGCCCGCCATATTGCTTGGGCCAGTGCAGGCAGCCCCAGCCCGCCGCCTGCTTGATCCTCTGCCACTCACGGATCGTGTCGAAGCCGTCGCGAACACGGGGAAAGTTGCGGAAATCGAACTTGTTGGCCGCGATCCAGGCGCGCGCCTCGGCGCGGTAGGCGGCTTCCTCGGGCGTGTCGTCGAAGTTCATTGTGAAACCCTTCCCTCAGGCGGCGACGCTGTTGCTGCGTTCGAGCACGCGGATCAGCTGCTCGCGCCAGCGCGCCTGTCCGCCGATGATGCCGCCCAGCAACCGCGAGCGGCGGTAATGGAGATGGCCGTCCAGATCCCAGGTGAAGCCCATGCCGCCATGGACCTGGATATTCTCCTTGGCGCAGTTGAAATAGGCGCGCGTCACGCCGATCATCGCGACGGCGGCGGCTTCGTCCAGACTGGCCTCATCGGTGGAGAGCGCCCAGGCGGCGTAGTAGCAGTTGGAGCGCGCCAGCTCGAGTTCCGAGAACAGGTCGGCCAGCTTGTGCTTGATCGCCTGGAATGATCCGATCGCCCGGCCGAAGGCAAAGCGCTCCTTGGCATAGGCGACGCCCATGGCGAGCGCGGCATCCGCCCCGCCCAGTTGCTCGAAGGAAAACAGGATGGCCGCGCGGTTAAGCAGGGTCTGGAGCGCAGCCTCGCCACTCGCCAGCTTATGCGCGATCGCATCGGTGAAGGTGAGGCGCGCAAGCTTGCGGCTGTCGTCAATCCCCGGCTCGACCACGCGGGCCACGCCGGGATGATCCAGCTCGACCAGATACAGGCCAAAGCCATCCGCGCCATTCGCCGCGACGATGGCGATATCGGCGGCCAACCCGTCGAGCACTGGCCATTTGGTGCCATTGATCCGGCATGCGTCGCCCGATCCCGATGCGGCCACCTGCAACCGGCTCCAGGATGGCGATCCAGTACCCTCGGCCAACGCCAGAGCGCCGATCGCCTCCCCGGCCGCCAGCTTCGGCAGCCATGCCCGCTTCTGATCGTCGCTGCCGAATTGCAGCAGCGCCTCGGCGGCGAGATAGATGCTCGACGCGAAGGGAACCGGCGCGAGCGCCCGGCCCAGCTCCTCGGCGATCACGCAGAGTTCGAGGTAACCGAGCCCCAGCCCGCCAAATTCCTCGGGGATCGCCACCCCCGCCCAGCCGAGCGCGCCGATCGCCTGCCACAAGGCCGCGTCATGCGGCTGCTCGGACTCGAGCACACCGCGCACGACGGCGCTGGTCGATTTATCGGCCAGAAAGCGCCGCACCTCGCCGCGCAGCATGTCCTGTTCTTCGGAAAAGTCGAAATTCACTGCGTCCAGCTCCCATCCGCCTGTCCAAAGGCCACGAAAATTTCACCGTTCGGGCTGAGCGAAGTCGAAACCCAAGCGCTGCGCTTGCCCTTCGACTTCGCTCAGGGCGAACGGCGGTTGTTCCTAAACCCGCTCAGAGCCCATCCATATACTCGATCTATGAAACGCCGCCCCCGCCGTCGCTGGCGAAACATGACGACCGACCAAGGGAATCGCGACAGACCCCAAGCCGCGTCTACCAGGTGTCGATATTCGACGCTCCTTGCCTGTTCCCACGCCCGTTCGGGCTGAGCGAAGTCGAAGCCCAAGCGCTGCGCTTGCCCTTCGACTTCGCTCAGGGCGAACGGCGGTTGGTATTTATACGCGCGCGCAACCCGACATCATAAGCAAGCTATGAAGCGCCCCTCACCAGGTGTCGATATGGCTGCGTTTCTTTGCCCCGCGCGGCCCCGCTGGCGGGCGGGCGCGGAGCATGCTCATGATCCAGCGGCGGCTATCGGCGGGGTCGATCACATCGTCTATCTCGAAATGCGCGGCGGCATTGGCGGCCTTGCCAAAGGCATAGGCGGCGGCCACCTGCTTGCGATAAAAGGCCTCGCGCTCGTCCAGATCCTCGATCGCTTCCAGCTCCTTGCGCAAGCCAAGCTTGATCGCACCCTCAAGTCCCATCCCGCCAAACTCGCCATTGGGCCAACTGACCGTGAAATCCGGCACCTTGGATTGCCCCGCCAGCATCGCCATCGCCCCCAGGCCGTAAGCCTTGCGCAGCACAATCGCCATCACCGGAATGGTCATCCCCGCCGCCGTCACGAACAGCCGCGCGAAGCGCCGCACCGTCGCCGTCTTCTCGCTTTCCGGCCCGACCATGAAGCCCGGCGTGTCGCACAGCGACAGCAGCGGAATGTCATGCGCATCGCATAATTGCATGAAGCGCGACGCCTTGTCCGCAGCGGGCGCATCGATCGCCCCGCCCAAATGCAACGGATTATTGGCAATGATGCCGATCGGCCGCCCCTCGATCCGGGCAAAGGCGGTCAGGATGCCCTGGCCATAGCCCTTGCGGATTTCCAGCACGCTGCCGGTGTCGGCAAGGCCCGCGATCACGCTGCGCACATCATAGGCACGCACCCGGTCCTCGGGGATCAGGCGGCGCAGGATGCGCTGGTCGGGCGCTTCCCACTGCGTCTTAGTGCCCTGAAAATAGGATAGATATTGCCGCGCCACCGCGACCGCCTCCGCCTCATCCTTCACCGCGATATCGACCACGCCATTGGGCACCTGCACCGACATCGGCCCAACCTCGTCGGGCGCATAGACACCCAGCCCGCCGCCCTCGATCATCGCCGGGCCGCCCATGCCGATGGTGCTGTTCTCGGTCGCGATGATCACGTCGCAGCAGCCGAGCAGCGCCGCATTGCCCGCAAAGCACCGGCCGGAATTGATGCCGATCAGCGGCACCAGCCCGCTCAGCCGCGCGAGGATCTGGAACGACGGCACCTCCAGCCCCGTCACCGCGACGATATCGATATCGCCCGGTCGCCCGCCGCCGCCCTCGCTGAACAGGATCACGGGCAGCCGCTGCCGCTCGGCCAGATCGAACAGCCGATCCTTCTTGCGGTGTGTATGGTGGCCCTGGGTGCCGGCCATCACGGTGTAATCATAAGACAGCACCGCGCACTGGCTCGCCGCCTCGCCAAAATCGGCGCCATTGACGCTACCGATACCAGTGACGATGCCGTCGGCTGGCGTGTTGCGGATGAGATCGTCGAGCGTCCGCCGCTTCTTCTGGCTGGCAATGGCGAGCGCGCCATATTCCACAAAGCTGTCCGCATCGCACAGATCATCGATATTCTCGCGCGCCGTGCGCTGCCCGGTCCTGCGCCGCCGAGCGACGGAATCGGGGCGGGCATCGTCCTGCCCCAGCGCGCGGCGGGCGTTCAGCTCGGCGAGGTCGGGGCGGATATGATCGGGGTCGATCGCGGTCTCGTCAGCCGCCATGTCGCCGCTGTCATTCTCGTCGGCCTCGATCACCAGCAAGGGCACATCGGCCATCACGATCTGCCCGATCGTGACGCCGATCTGCGCGACAATCCCGGCGCGCGGCGCGGTGATGGCGTGGACCATCTTCATCGCCTCCATCGTGGCGAGCGTCTGGCCGCGGGTGACACGGTCGCCGGGTGCCACCTCCAGCCCGACGATCAGCCCCTGCATCGGCGCCTCGACCAGCACCGATCCGGGCGATAGGTCGATATCGATCACCGCCCCGGCGGGCGTGACCGCGGCTTCGGCATCGGGCGCGTGGCGGGTCTGCGGCAGTTCGCCCGCCGCTGCGACCAGCGCGGGCAGATGATCGTCGACGAAGCGGGTATAGGCCCCACCCGCCACCAGCTCGGGCCGGGCGAGCAGCGCCTGCAGGAAGGCGATGTTGGTCTCGACGCCGGTGATGCGGCATTCGCCAAGCGCCCGCCGCGCCTTGGCCAGCAGCGCGGCAACATCCTCGCCGGGCACATGGACGATCAGCTTGGCGAGCAAGCTGTCATAGCGCGGATTGGTGGCATAGCCGGCATAGCCATAGCCATCGACCCGCACCCCGCGCCCGGATGGCAGTGCATAGCCGCCGATCACCCCAAGCGACGGCCGCGTCTCGCCCTCGGCCGTCATCACCTCCATGTTGATCCGCGCCTGCAGCGCGAAGCCGCGTGGGCTGGCCGTTCGGTCGAGGCCCAATTCTTCAAGCGACGCACCCGCCGCGATCCGCAGCTGGGTCTGGACCAGATCGACGTCCATCACCTCCTCGGTAATGGTATGCTCGACCTGGACGCGCGGATTGGCCTCGAGGAAATAGAAATCGGCCTCATCGGGCTGGTCGCGCATGGCCTCCGCATCGACGAGAAATTCGAAGGTGCCAATGTTGCGATAAGCCGCCGCGCTCGCCAGCCGTATCGCCGCCGCCGTGATCTTGCTCCGCAGCACCGGCGACAGGTCAGGGCATGGTGCAATTTCGATGATCTTCTGGTTGCGCCGCTGCAGCGAGCATTCGCGCTCGCCCAGATGCATCACCCCGCCCTGGCCATCAGCGACGATCTGCACCTCGATATGGCGCGCGCGCGGCATGAAGCGCTCGACGAACAGCGCATCGTCGCCAAAGGCCAGCCGCGCCTCGGCCTGGCAGGCGGCATAGGCCTGGGCAATGTCCTCGGTCGCCGAGACGATCCGCATCCCGCGCCCACCGCCGCCGGCGACCGCCTTGATCATCACCGCCGCGCCCGCGCCCGGGCCGTGGAAAAAGGCCTCCACCTCGGCCAGCGTAACGCCGCCGATCGAGCCCGGCATCACCGGCACGCCGCTCCGCTCGGCGAGCGCGCGGGCATTGGCTTTGTTGGCGAACAGATCGAGCGCATCAGCCGAGGGCCCGACAAAGACGATCCCCGCTGCCGCGCAAGCCCGCGCGAAATCGGCATTTTCCGAGAGGAAGCCATAGCCGGGGTGGACGGCGTCGCACCCGTTCGCCTGCGCAATCGCGATCATCTGCGCGATATCGAGATAGGCCGCCGCGCCGCTGCCGGGCAGCAGCGCGCACGCATCGGCCTTGAAGCAATGCAGCGACTGGGCGTCGTCCGCGCTGTGCACCGCCAGCGTCGCGATGCCGAGATCGGCGGCGGCGGCCGCGATACGGATCGCGATCTCCCCCCGGTTGGCGATCAGCAGTTTGGCAATGGCCATGTTATCGCGTCATCCCGTAGCGTGACCCAGACCATAGGCCAGTAGCGCCGCTTCGCTATCCAGATTTTCGACCACAAAGGCACGGTCGCGGAGCACCATGCTGGGGCGGGTTTCAGCAGCATAGATCGGCCAATTGGGCAGATCGCCGCCGTTGGGATCGCCGGTGCGCATGAAACGGGCGAAGCAGTCAGTCCACAGACCCATCAGCTTGCGGTTGACATCATTGTTGGGGTGGAAGGCCAGCATCATCCCTTCCTCCACCTCCTCATCGTCGAACAGGTTGAAGGAAAACGGCATGTCACTGGCGTGCGTCGGGCCATATTCATGATCGGTTGGCACTTCGAAGCTATAGACCCAGGCGGGCATGCCGATCGTGGTACAGGCGTCCGCCGCGCGCAGCGTGGGCGAGCGGAAATAATCATACCACAGCCGCGTCATCCGTTCGCGCAGACTGCCGCCCGGAATCAGCGTATCGAGGAAGTGCATATAACGGTCACCATCGCCCGCGCCGATCGTCACCGCGATCCCGGCCAGGATCTGCTCTAGCCCCTCAAGCCCCGCTTCCTCAACGGCAGGGGTCAGCATTGTGCCCTCATCGATGCACGCACCGATGATCAGCGGCACGGGATTCACGCGATTCCGGATCGCGTCGTGGCACGGCGAAACGATGACCGTGCCATCGACGGCGGTGACCGCCGCCATGCTGCCCTCCGACTGGAGTTTGAACAGGTCTTCGCTAGACAGGCCACGCAGGTGTTCGAAGAACCCAGCCTCACTCATGCCGAACGCCGCCGCAAAGGGCGTGATGAAATCGGGCGCGCTGGGCGCGATTTCGCCGGGGCTGAAGGCGATCGCTTTGTGAAACAGGCCTTTGGCGCTGGGTGCCCCCATCAGCGCGATCACCGACCCTGCACCCGCGCTAACCCCGCTGATCGTGACATTGTCCGGATCGCCGCCATAATCGGCGATGTTCTCCGCGACCCAGCGCAGGGCTGCAATCTGGTCCTGAAAGCCCAGGCTGCCGCTGCCGACATAGTCAGGGCCGAAGCGGCTCAAGTCCAGGAAACCGAACGATCCCAGCCGGTAATTGATCGCCACCATCAGCACATCATGCTTGCGGGCAAAGGGCGTGGGATCGAAATCATTGGCCGACCCGACGGTGAAGCCGCCGCCGTGAATATAGACCTGCACCGGCCGCCGCTCGCTATCGGCGGCGGGGGTGTGGATGTTGAGGTACAGCATGTCCTCGCTCATCGCGCCGGGAATGTCGCCCCGGCGCAGCGATTGCGGGAAGGGCAGCTGGAAACTGCGATTGGGATGCTCGGTCGCATCAAACACCCCCTGCCAGGGGGCCGCCGGCGCGGGCGGAAGCCAGCGTCGCTCGCCCACCGGCGGCGCAGCATAGGGCAGCGCCAGGAAAGACATCGAACCGGGCCGATCGATGCCTCGCACCTGGCCTAGCCGCGTGTTGATCGTTACCATGGCGCCGGCTCCCTTCGCCCGAACCGTCGAAGAAACCGCGCGCCCTCGCCATGGCAACGGACGCCAACCCCGCCAGCAAATCCGGACGATGGCGGCGATGCCTGCCTCTCGAGATGGCATGAAATACCTGCCAATTTGTCCCGTTTCGCCCCGGACGAACGCCCCGCCGATCCTATAGGCCAAACCGCAACAGGGAGGATGCTATGCCGGGCTATACGCGCGAGACAATCAAGGCTGTGATCGGCACCGAAGTCGGCCTGTCCAAATGGATCACGATCGACCAAAGCATGATCGATCGCTTCGCTGACCTGACCGACGATCATCAGTTCATCCATGTCGATGTCGAACGCGCTGGCAAAACGCCGATGGGCGGCACGATCGCGCATGGCTTCCTCACGTTGTCCATGCTGGGCGGGCTCGCCACCGTCGCCGATATCGGCATGGCCGGTGCGACGATGGGCTTCAACTACGGCTTCAACAAGATCCGCTTCATCACCCCCGTCCGCTCGGGCAGCCGGGTCCGTGCGCGCTTCACGCTGATCGCGATGGAGGAACGCAGTCCCGGCCAATGGATGGCGACGATGGGCGTGAGCGTTGAGATCGAGGGGCAGGATAAGCCCGCGCTCACCGCCGAATGGCTCACCCTGACCATCACCGCCGCATAACCGGCAAGCAAGCGAGACCAGCCATGTCGATCCGTTATGACAATCGCGTCGTCATCATCACTGGGGCCGGCGGTGGCCTGGGCCGCGAGCATGCGCTCCAATTTGCGGCGCGCGGCGCACGCGTCGTCGTCAATGACTTTGGTGGCGCAGTCGATGGCGTCGGCGGATCGTCCGAACCGGCCGAGCGGGTTGCGGCGGAAATCATTGCGGCGGGCGGCGAGGCGATCGCGCACGGCGCGAACGTCACCAACCCCGATCATGTCGCCGACATGGTCGCGCAAGCGATGGCGAAATGGGGGCGGGTCGATATCCTGATCAACAATGCCGGCATCCTGCGCGACGCGAGCTTCGGCAAGACCACGCCCGATTCGTTCCGCGCCGTCACCGATGTCCACCTGCTGGGATCGGCCTTCTGCTCGCTGGCGGTGTGGCCGCATATGCGCGCGGCGGGTTTCGGGCGGATCGTGATGACCAGCTCGTCATCGGGCATTTACGGCAATTTCGGCCAGGCCAATTATGCATCGGCCAAGATGGGCGTCGTCGGGCTGATGAACGTGCTCCATCTGGAGGGTGCGAAGAACAATATCCGCGTCAACACCCTCGTGCCCGCCGCGGCGACGCGGATGACCGAAAACCTCACACCGCCCGCAATCCAGGCGCTGATGAAGACATCATCTGTGACCCCGGCGGTGCTGTTCATGGCGAACGACGACGCGCCCTCACGCGTCATTCTTGCGGCAGGCTCCGGCGGCTATTCGCGCGTCTATGTGGTCGAAAGCGAGGGCATTTTCCTGCCCGCAGACCAGCAAACGCCCGAAGCCATCGCCGCCAATTTTGACGCGATCTGCGACAAGGCGGTGCTGCACGAATATGGCGATGTCGGCGGCCAGACGATCAAGTTTTTGAAGAAGGCAGCGGCGGATGCGGGTGTCGATCTGAAGCTGTCGTCGGGCCAGTAAGCCCCTATTTTTTCAACAACGTCGCAAAAATAGCCAGCGCCTCCGCCGACGCCGACCGTTCGGCGATCCGCCGGAATTCCTCGGTCACGCGATCGGCGAGCGGTTCAGTGTCGCGGCGGAGCAGCTTCTTGGTTGCCTGCAGCGCGATTGGCGGTTTGGCGGCGAGCGCGGCGGCGATCGCCATGCCTCGTGCCGCGCCTTCGCCCGCGCCAACGACTTCGGACACCAGGTCGAGCGCCAGCGCCTCGGGCGCCTCGATCCGCTCCGACGTGAACAGGATACGGGCCGCCTTCAGATAACCGACGCGCTCCTTCAGCAGCAGCGACGATCCCGCCTCCGGCACCATCGCCAAATCGACAAAGGGGAATTTGATCCGTGTGTCGGGTTCAGCCACGATGAAATCGAAATGCAGCAGCATCGTCGCGCCAAAACCGACGGCATTGCCCTGGATGCAAGCGATGATCGGCTTTTCGGTTTCCATCAGCACATGGACCAGATCGATGCTCGGTGTTTTGCGCCCGACGATGGTTTGCGGATCGAGCCCGGTCTTCTCCACCACATCGCCAAAGCGCTGGAAGTCGCCGATATCATTGCCCGCACAGAAATCGCGACCCTCGCCCCGGATCAGGATGACGTTGATGGCATCATCGGCCTGATAGGTACGCAGGGCATCGGCAATCTCGCCATACATTGCCGATTTCAACGCGTTGCGGCTTTGCGGCCGATCGAGCACGATGATGCCGATCTTGCCGTCGCGTTCGCGACGGATGAAGCCGGTCGGGTCAATCGCGGCCGCTGCCGCCTGTGCTGCCGCGCTCATGCCAGTCGCTCGATGATGATGGCGGGGGCCATGCCGCCGGCCGCGCACATGGTGACCAAGCCGTATCGTCCGCCCGATCGCTCAAGCTCGTCGAGCGCGGTGCCGATCAGGATCGCCCCCGTTGCCCCGATCGGGTGGCCGAGCGCGCACGCGCCGCCATTGATGTTCACCTTCGCCCGGTCAAGCCCCAAATCGCGGATGAACTTTTCGGCCACCACGGCAAAGGCCTCGTTGATTTCCCAAACGTCAATGTCGTCCACCGTCAGCCCCGCTTTGGCCAGCACCTTGCGTGCCGCAGGTACCGGCGCGTTGAGCATCAAGGTCGGGTCATCGCCGATATTGGCATAAGCGACGACGCGTGCGCGTGGCTTCATGCCGTGTTCTTTCACATAGGCCTCCGACGCCAGCAGCACCGCCGCTGCGCCATCGACCACGCCCGAGCTGTTGCCGGCATGATGCACCCCGGTCCAGTCGAGATCGGGATAGCGCCGCTTGATCTGCTTACGGAAACTGGTGCCCGCCTGATCGACATCGGCCACGACGTCGAAGGAGGGCTTGAGCCCAGCAAGCGTTTCAGCGGTCGTCTGCGGCCGGGGAAATTCCTCGCGGTCGAGCGCCACGCTCCCATCTTCCTCGAAAACCGGCACCACCGATCGATCGAACCGCCCCTCGCGGATTGCGACATCGGCGCGCTGCTGGCTGGTCAGCGCCAGCGCATCGACCGCCTCCCGGTCGATTCCCTCCATCGCGGCAATCGCGTCGGCGCAGACACCCTGCTGCGATTGCGGGTGGAGTTCATCGAGCGCCTTGTTGCCAGCGTTCATCCCCAGAAACGGGATGCCCAGCGCAATCTCCTTTTGCGTCACGTCGCTCACGTGCGACATCATCTCACAGCCACCGGCGACGATCAGATCCTCCATCCCGGACATGATCGATGCCGTCGCGAAATTCACCGCCGAAATGCCACCGCCACAGAAGCGATCGAGCGTGGTGCCTGAAGCCTTCACGTCATAGCCCGCCGCCAGCGCCGCCATCCGCCCCATGTCAAAGCCTTGCTTGCCCTTTTGCGTCGATGTCGACCAGACGATGTCGTCGACATCGGCGGTGTCCAGATCGTTGCGATCCTTCAGCGCGCGCAGCACGGTCGCGGACAGATGTTGCGGGTGAAGATGCGCTAGCGCGCCCTTGCCGGTCTTGCCGATCCCACGCGGGGTCCGGACGGCGTCGATGATATAGGCGGTCGGCATGCGGAACTCCCCTGGGCGCGGCGATGGAAATGATCACGATCCCTTAGCGTAGCACGATGTTTCTGCGCCGTGGCCAAGCGCGACAGATCGTCCGGCAAAACCGGACAATGCCATGCCGACGCCAGGTGATTGCGATGGTGCGGAATAGTCCTGCTACCGGACGGTTTCGGTGAGAAGCGGCTTGACGAGACAAATGTTCAGTGGTCATTCTCTGGGCAGAGCTCCTCGAAAGGAGCCATGGTCAATGCGTTGCCCAAATGGGGTTGAGGAGAAACTGGCGGTGGGCGCTCTTATCGGCCGAATTGCGCGATCAGAAGAAAGTGACCTGCCCTCAGCGAACGGCTGCGCGCTCGGCCCCTATTATATCCGTGGAGTGCTTCAGGGCGCCGTCCGCAAGGGCTATGCGGTCGAGGATATCCTCAAGGCCGCGCAGATCGATACCAATGTCTATACCGATCAAACGGCCCGCCTCGACGGTGAGCAGTTTCAACGGCTGGTCCTGACGACACGTGCAGCGATGAACGACGAATATATGGGCTTTCTGGACATCCAGGGAAAGCTGGAGATGGGCCATATCATTGGCCGGGCGTCGTTGAAGTGCCAGACGCTGGGGCATGCGATCCGCAAAATGACCAATCTGGTCAATGCGATCCGCAATGATGTTGAAATCAAGATCCTGACCAACCGTGCCGACGGCACCGTTTCCATCGTCCATCATGTGACCGGGTTAAGCGCCGATGCCGACGAGCATTTATTTTACTGGTTGACCTTTTACTGGGCGTATAAATTCAAATGCTGGCTGATTGGCCAGCCGATCAAGCTGGTCGATGCGCATTTCACATCAAGCCGCCCGCCCAACCCTATTGATTATGATCAGGCATTTAATTGCCCCGTCCATTTCGACAGCACTGACAACCGCGTCACCTTCCATCTCCATTATATGGACGCACCGATCGTCCGCACTGAGGTGGAATTTTTCGAAGGATCATTCCTCCGCGATCCGGCGGACTGGTTCAAGGTTTCGGGGACCAGCCAGTCTTTTTCGGGCCGTGTGGAACAGCTCGTCATCGATTTCTACCGCGAAGGCGCACAGACGCCATCGCTGGACATTCTGGCGGATATCCTGTGTTGCAGCCCGCGAACTTTGTCGCGAAAGCTCGCGCGCGAGAACGAAACTTTCCAGCGAATCAAAGACAAGGTCCGTTGCCAGATTGCCCGCAAGCTGCTGGTCGAAACCGAAATGTCGATCGCCGATATCGCCGACCGGCTGCGCTTTTCCGAGCCGTCCGATTTCACCCGGGCCTTTTCGTCCTGGATGGGGCGCAATCCCTCCTGCTACCGGATTGATACGCGCGCGCAGTCTCTGGCGACCCAAGCGCTCTAGCACGTTTGGCGACTCCGCCAGATCACCGGGGCCTGATCGCCGGGGCGACCGCGCATTGACGCTGCCTCACGGTAGCTATGCACAAATGCCACAACTTTTCCCGCGATGGTCCAGGCGTCCCGATTTGCTGGCTTGGCTGTCATATTGCGCCATGGATTTAGCGACCCGTCATTTCCACTCTTAAGGTCGGGCACAAGGCCCACGTTCCAGGCTGTGGAACGAGAACGCCGCCTCAGACGGCACCGTTAGGGGGATGACTGATGAAGATCAGATACGCGCTCAGTGCCATGGCAATCGTGGCAAGTTTTACCGGCCAGCAAGCAAGCGCTCAAAATGCGCCCGCCACCGCAGCGACCGATTCACAGGCAGCAGAGGCGCAGGCACGCCAAACCAATGAAAATGATATCGTGGTGACGGCATCACGCCGCAGCACCGAATTGCAGGATACGCCGCTGCCCGTCACCGCGATTTCGGGCAAGCAGTTGGAAGCGCGCGGGTTATTGTCCATCAGCGCCGCCGCCACGTTGATCCCGGGCGTCAGCCTGCTCAACAGCGAACCTGGCACCAACGAAATCACGATCCGCGGCGTCGGCACATCGACAAGCACCGCGACGCAAACCGATGTGATCCAGAATTCGACGACATCGGTCTATCTCGATCAGCTGCCCGTCACCAGCACGATCCAGAAAACGCCCGACTATCGCTTCGTCGATCTGGAGCGGATCGAAGTGCTGAAGGGGCCGCAAGGCACCCTGTATGGCCAAAGCTCGCTCGGCGGCGTGGTCCGCTATATCGCCAACAAGCCCGACGCGACGAAGACCGCCGGCGGGGTCAACTCCTATGTATCCGGCACCGAAAAGGGCGGCGTCAACTATGGTGGCGATGGTTTTCTGAACCTGCCGCTGACCGAAACGCTGGCGGTTCGCGTTGCCGGCTATGGCTATCGCAACAGCGGTTTCATTGACGTGGTTGGCACCGCGCGCGTCAGGGACGCCAATGTCGAAAACACCTATGGTGGCCGCGCCGCGCTCCGCTGGAAACCGACCGACCGGCTGACGGTCGATATCACCGGGCTTTACCACAATGTCGATCTGGGGTCGAACCAGCTGATTTCATCGACTTACACGCCCGGCCTGACAACCCGTCGCGGCTTCCCGGTCGATTTGCGACCCCTCAGCCTCAATCGGCTCGAAACCCAGCATCTCCAGCCATCTTCTGAACGTGCCTGGCTGATTACCGGCGACATTCGCTACGCCTTTGATGGTTTCGATGCGAATGTCATTGTCGGTCGCAAGAACGTAGTGTCGACGTCGAAGTTCGAAGCGGTCGAACTAATCGGGAGCACCGAGGCCTATTCGAACAACACGACGCGAGGGGACAATTCGACAACCACGGTTGAATTCCGCCTGTCATCCAATGGCGAAAACCAGCTGATCGACTGGAACGCTGGTCTGTATTACGAAAATTCGGGCGGCACGATCATCACGAGATCAGTCCAGTCGGGTATCACTTTCGATCTGCTCAACGGCGCATTTGAACCGTTCTTCAGGCTGCTGGTGCGCCCAGGCGATGTCACGCTCGATTCGGGCAGGCAGCTGAATTATCAGGAAATTGCCGGTTTCGGGGAAGTCACGATCAACGTTTCCGATCGGTTGAAGCTCACCGGTGGTTTCCGCCACTCAGAGGTCGACAACAATTATCGCTGGGTCCGCGCAGCTGGCACGCTTGATGCGCTGATTGGCCGTGTCGCCTTGCTGACCATCAACCAGCCGACGTCGGAATCGGTCAATACCTATAAGGGTAATATCTATTACCGCCTGAACCCCAATGTGCTGTTCTATTTCCAGACGGCAACGGGCTATCGGCCCGGCGGGTTCAACCCCGGTAACGCCTTTGCAATGCCCGTCATTCCGGACACCAACTATCGATCAGACGATCTGATCAACTATGAAGTTGGCGTCAAAACACAGGCGTTCGACAATCGGCTGATCTTCAACCTGTCGGGCTACCGGATCGATTGGAGCAATATTCAGCTGTCTGCCGTGCAGCTGGTTTCGCCTTTCCCCTCCGCCGTCATCAATGCAGGCACCGCGCGCATCTATGGCCTGGAGGCTGAGGCGAGCTTCAAGGCGACCGACCAATTGAGGATTTCGGCCAATTACGCCTTTACCGATGCCAAGCTGGTTGCGGCATCGACATCGCCGATCCCCGGTTTCAGCAATCCGCCGGGACGGGCAGGCGATGCGCTGCCAGGAACGCCACGGCATGCCTTCAGCATCCTGGGTGACTGGAACAGCCAGTTGACCGACGACATCAAATTGGTCGCCAACATCACCTATCGCTATATCGGCGATCGGCCAGCCGCGACCGGCAACCCCTTCCCGCTTGCCAAATATGACATGCTGGATCTGCGCGCCGGGGTTCAGTTTGATTACGGCCTCAACCTTACGCTGTTTGCAGACAATATTACGAACACGATCGCCGCGACCCAGCGGGTCGATGCAGTCCTGAACAGCGGCCAGCCGTTCCAATATTTCAACATTACCCGCCCGCGTACCTTTGGCTTGCGGGCAAGCTACACCTTCTAAACTCCCACCTCCTGGGGAAGCGACGCCATCACCGGCGGCGCTTCCCCGTTCTTTTTGCGGGTTCGGCGGTCTTGATTTGCTGATAAAACTGGCCGCTGTTCCCATGGCGGGGGCAGTCCATCACCCCGACCCTGCGCGACGCCGCCAGGCATGGAATCGATGGAATTAGAATGGGGTAAGGACATGACAGTGAAGGCGACACGGTTGGGCTTGATCGAAGGCGTCGATCGCGCCGCCTCCATGTCATTCCTGGCGATTCCCTATGCCGCGCCGCCGATAGGGCCTTTGCGCTGGATGCCCCCTGCCCCGCCGACTGCATGGTCTGGCACGCTTGACGCGACCAAGCACCCCAATCGCGCATTCCAGGCACCCTTTCCCCCTGAGTTGATGCCCAAGGGCGGCATTCCGGGCGCGTTGAGCGAGGACATGCTCTACCTGAACGTCCACACCCCGGCGGCAGACGACAAGAAGCGCCCGGTGATGGTTTGGATCCATGGCGGCGGCTTCACGCTGGGTTCGGCCAATGATTTCGATCCAATCAGCTTTGTCGAGCATCATGACGTCGTCGTGGTGTGCATCAACTACCGGCTCGGGCTGTTCGGCTTTCTCGATCTCAGCCGCTTCGGGCCAGAATATGATGGCAGCGTGAGCCTGGGCTTTCAGGACCAGATTGCGGCGATCCGCTGGGTCGCGGACAATATCGCCGATTATGGTGGCGACCCGGCGAACATCACCATCTGTGGCGGGAGCGCGGGGGCCGGCGCAGTGCTGTCGCTACTCGCTGCACCCACCGCCAAGGGCCTGTTCCACAAGGCGATCGCGATCAGCCCGCTGGAGATCAGCGCGGCGGCACCCGATATCATCACGCCGTGTGCCGCCTATATGCAAATGGAGGAACCGGCCTTTTTCGAACACCTTAAGGCGATGTCAGGGCAGGAACTCTATGATTTCCAGGCCAATGGCGGCATTGGCAGTGCGGCGTGCGTCGACGGCACGATCATCGTCAAATCAATACCCGACGCGATCCGCGAGCAGGTCAATCCCGTGCCGCTGCTCGTCGGCTGCGTGCTGCAAGAAGGCAACATGCTGACCGCGGCGATGGGGGACAATCCGGCCATCTTCAGCATGATCGAGGCCGGGCTAGTCGCCAATGCCGGCGGCGGCGATGCGGCGCGCTATACCGCCTATCTCGACAGGATGAGTGCGGGCCGTACCCCGGCCGACCGGATGAACCAGATGTGGTTCGATTATTTCCGCGCTTTCACGCTCCGCGCCGCGCAGGGCTCGACCGATGGCGGCACACCCGCCTGGGTCTATACCTTCGCGGTGCCGACTAGCCATGAGCACGGGCCAACCCATGGCGCCGACGTGACCTTTGCCTTCGACGCCGTCGGCGACATTGACGAGGGCGAGTGGCGCGCCTTTTATCAGAACACCGCAGAAAATCGGGCAATTGCGGCGATGTGGTCCGGGGTGCTGGTCACCTTCATGCGCAGCGGCAATCCCAATTCGCCAGCGCTGCCGCATTGGCCGGTCTATGACGCGCAAAGCCGGTCTTGTATGGTACTCGAAGCCGTGCCGAAGCTGGTCGATGGGCCCGACAGTGCCGAAGCCCTGGCCGCTTATGGCCTGGCGACAAGCGACGCATGAGCGACATGACCCTGCCGGGCGGATCGCGGTTTTTGTTCAACCTGGGATACCGCGCCGCCGGTGCCGACTGGGTCGGCTCCAACCCATGGCCGCGCAAGGGTTTTTACGAACAATGGAACCCGCTGATGAATCAGTGCTCGGTGCGCCAGCTCGAAGCGCTCGGCTTTCCCCCGCCCGGTCATGATTATTGGGACGAGGCGACGCTGAAGGGATGCGCCGAGCGATACCCAGACCTTGATCTCACGCCGTGGCGCTTGGCGGTGAACGCATGAGCGACGCCGCAGACGATACGCCGGTTTACCTTCCCGCGCGGACAATCCCGCCGCCAATGAGCATCAGCCCGCAGGCGCGCGCTGCCCTTGCGCGTGGCGCGGTGCGCGAGCGAATGCCGAACCCGCCGATTGACGACGTCGACGCATGGCGCGCGCATGTCGCGACATTCAACGAACGCATGCTGCCCTTTGTCGACCAGATCATGGCATCGCCGCTTTTCCATGTCGAAACCCGGCAAATCGGCACGACTAATGTCTATGTTATCCGGCATGCCGACGTTCCGCCAAGTGATCACGGCAAGATCAACCTGCACCTGCACGGCGGCGGCTGGGCCTATGCCGGGGGGCGCTGTACCGCCCTGCCCGCCGCGATCAGCGCGCTTCACTATGGCGGCACGGTCTATGCGCCCGATTATCGCACCACGCCCGACCACCCGTTTCCAGCAGCACTGGACGATTGCCTCGCCACCTATCGCGCGCTGCTGAAGGAGCATGATCCTGCGTCGATTCTGGTGACGGGCGATTCAGCGGGCGCCAACCTGGCATCGGCGATGCTGTTGCGGGCGCGCGACGAGGGCCTGCCGCCCCCCTGCGCGCTTTTCCTCAATACCCCGGCGGTTGATCTGACGCTGGCTAGCGACAGTTGGGCGGTCAACGACGGCGTCGATGTGGTGCTGCGCGGGCTGGGCGATGAGACCGCGCTGTATTGCCGCAATGCCGACCCCCGTGACCCTCATGTCTCGCCCTTGTTTGGGGATTTGTCGCGCGGCTTTCCCCCCACCTATATCCGGACTGGCACCCGCGATCAGTTGTTGTCAGACTCAGTCCGCATGCATGCGGCGCTCCGCAAGGCGGGCGTCGAGGCCGATCTTTATGTCGGCGAAGCGATGCCGCATGGCGGCTTTGCGATGCTGGGGGCCGACGCGCCCGAGGATGTCGATGCGCGCGCGGATACGATCCGCTGGCTTGCGCGCCATTGGAAGGGCTGAAGGTCTATACACGCTTTTCCGCACGGAGCATCATTGCCGGTCGGCGGCGTCCTGTGCCCGATCGACCAACCGCGCGACATCCGCAAAGCTTGGCTGCGCACAGGCCGCCACATACTCCCCCCGCAGCCGCGCGACGAGATCGGCAATGCTCGGCAGGTCGTCAATCAAGTCGATGCCTTGCCCCGCTGACCACAAATTGCTCCAGGGTTTTACCTCGGGCGGCAGATGATCATGCCCCATCCCCTTGGTCTGCGGACGCGGCAGGTTCGCCGGATCGAGGCCGAGCCGCTCCATCGACGGGACCAGCCAATTGGCCGCGACGCCCGCGATATCGGGTGTGAACATCAGATCCTCTGAATGCCCCTCAACCAGCATCCGGGCATAGGCAGGATCGACCGCCGCCTCCTGCGTGGCGATGAACCGCGTGCCCATATAGGCAAGATCGGCCCCTAAAATCTCCGCCGCCCGGATGGCCGCCCCCGTCGAAATCGATCCCGCCATCAGCAGCGTGCCGTCGAAAATGCGCCGAATGCGGGGAATCAGCGCCAAATGGCCAATCGTACCCGAATGGCCACCACCGCCCGACCCGACACAGGTCAGCCCATCGACTCCGGCCGCGATCGCCTTTTCGGCAAAGCGGAAGCTGGTGACGTCGTGGAAGATCGTCATTCCCCGAACATGTACAGCCTGCGTCAGTTCGGCCGGGTTGCCTACCGCGCTGATGATCAGCCGCACGCCGTAGCGCTGGCACGCGTCGAGATGACGGGTCAGTTCGGTCGGCTCCATCCGCGTCGGCAGGTTGATCGCCACGGGGCCGATGCGGGCGCCTGGGGTATCCTCGGCAAAACGATCGAGATCACTGCGTATCTGCGCCAGCCACGCTTCGAAAAGCTCGAAACTGCGCGCATTGTGCCGGGGCAGCGCGCCGACAATCCCGGCCTTGCACGCCGCCGTCACCATTGCCGGATTGCTGATCAGAAACATCGGCGCACAAACGGCCGGGAGGACGATAGTGTCACGAATGAAGGGATCGAGCGCCACCGGGTAACCTCCCTGAATGTTCGAAGCGTGCTAGTCGTCGAAACCGACGAAGACTGCCGCTTCATCGACCGATTTGCGTTCCGACACCACCGCATTGGCCGGAAAGCGATCATCCGGCCAACCCAGCGCGATGCTCTTCATGATGACCTGATCATCGGCGATCCGAGCATGTTCACGCACCACCGGCGATTGCATGATCCCCTGACTGTTGATCACCGTGCCCAGTCCGCGCGACCAGGCGGCATTGACCAGTGCGGTCGCCACCGCACCGCAATCAAACGGCGTATCGTCGCTGCCGTCGAGCACGCGGTCATAGGTGATGATGACGCAAACGGGGGCGTCGAACTGGCGGAAGCCGCGCAGAACCCAGTCGGTCCGCGCGGGCTTGTCATCGCGCTCGATCCCCATGGCGGCAAAGAGCTGTTTGGCAACGCCCACCTGCCGGTCGCGGTGTTTTCCTTCAAAAGCCTGGCCCGTTCGGAACTCGCGCGACTGCGGGACGCCCGCGACCATCCGTTCGGTGTTGCCCGCCCGGATGCGGTTCAGGGGTTCGCCGGTAATGACATAGAAATTCCACGGCTGGACATTCATCGATGAAGGCGCACGCATCGCCAGGCCAATAATCTCTTCGATCAGTTTCCTTGGCACGGCATCCGGCTTGTAGCCGCGGATGCTCCGCCGACCGAGCACGACCTGGTCATAGCCTCGCTTCATGTCTTCATTTTCGGGTGCGGTCATGCCAGCTTCGTCATTCCGCCGCTACGGCGTGCCGGTCCGCCATGCGCGGTCCACGCACCAGCGTACCCGGCCGCGCGCCTGTCGGTGATCCGTCGCGGAAGGTTACCTGCCCATTCTTGATCGTGGCGCGATACCCTTCCGCCTTTTGCAGCAATCGCTTGCCCCCGGCCGGCAGATCGAACGCCAGATAGGGCTTCAGCAAGCGCAGTCCCGCCATGTCGATGATGTTGAGGTCGCCCAGCATCCCCGGCGCGATCCGGCCCCGGTCGCCCAGCCCATAGCTATCGGCGGTGTGCGAACTGAGCCGCATGATCGCATGTTCCAGCGTCACCCGCTCACCGCGCGTGCGGTCGCGAACCCAGTGCGTCAACATGAAAGTGGTGCTTGCCGCGTCACAGATCGAACCACAATGCGCACCACCATCGGCCAGGCTCACCACCGTATCTTTGTGGTGCAGCAACTCGGCGATGTGATCCAGATGCCCCTCTACATAGTTGAGCATCGGTAAGTAAATGAAACCGCGCCCTTCGTCCGCCATCATCACGTCATAGGCGTATTCCGCCGGATCGCGCCCCTCGGCGGCGGCAAGGGCGGCAATCGACTGAGATGCGGCAGGCTCGTAATCGGGCTGCTCACCGAGCGTGTATTGCTCGTGCCAGTCCTGAAAAACCTGGAGCATCATGTCGTTGAGCTTAACGCCCGGTGGCGCGATCGGCTCGGCCAGCAACTTCGCCTTAAACACCGGATCCTTCAGTGCGGCGAGTTGCTCTGCCCAAGGCCGGTCAGCAATCGCGCGCCAGCTCGCCCGCAACAGGAAGGGGTGCGCGGTTGCCCGCCAGTTCATCAGGATGCCGGTGCCGCGCAGCGCGATCTGCGCGGTAATGTTGGCACCACGCGCATTCGCTTCTTCAGTCCGGCGCATCTGTTCACGCCAGCTTGCCTTTACCAGCTTCGACTGGATCAGCGCATAGCTAACCGGCATACCGGTTTCGCGCGACACTTCCTCCATCCACGCGAATTCCTCGGCACAGGGGTTCAGGTCGGATGCCAGCTCGAACACGCCGTGCCCGGCGCGCTTGATCGCCTGACCGATACCAACCAGCTCGTCCCGCGCGGCATAGGTGCCGGGAACGACATTGCCGTCGCTCGAACGGTGCACCACCGTGCGGCTGGTCGAAAAGCCGAGCGCCCCGGCCTTCAGCCCCTGCTCAACGATATCAGCCATCGCGGCGATGTCCTCCGGCGTCGCCGCCTCGTTGCGCGCACCGCGATCGCCCATCACATAGGCACGCACCGCGCCGTGCGGCACCTGCGCCACAACATCGACGGTGCGCGGCATGCGTTCCAGCACGTCGAGATATTCCGGAAAACTCTCCCACCCCCAGGTTAGACCTTCGGCGAGCGCCGATCCGGGAATATCCTCCACCCCTTCCATCATCGCGATCAGCCATTCATGCCGGTCTGGCGCGGCAGGCGCGAAGCCGACCCCGCAATTGCCCATCACGACGGTGGTCACACCGTGCCAGGACGACGGCGCGAGTTCGGGGTCCCAGGTCGCCTGCCCATCATAATGGGTGTGCACATCAACAAAGCCCGGCGTCACGATCAGGCCAGTGGCGTCGATTTCCTCGCGGCCCCGCCCCGTCACCTTGCCGACCGTGCTGATTACGCCATCGTCGACCGCTACATCACCCAGGAAACGTGGTGCCCCCGTGCCATCGACGATCATACCGCCGCGAATGACCAGATCATGCATGGTCCTGCTCCCGTGCCTCGATTGAAATAGGGCGCCCAACGCCACCAAAGGTCCACCATCGATACCACTCGGTGCCCCTCAGCCCATGGCATAAATGGAAAGGCCGCATGGCATATGTCGACAATGGCGGGGCACTGCGGCGCAATTTCCGCGCTGATTTGGCCGGTTCCACCATGGGACGGGCAACGGCTTGGCGACATAAGGCTGTCGTCGCCCCAAATTGGGGCCGGGTTCGGCTGGAACAGGTAATGGCAACGATCGCGCAAATTGACGACCGGACTGCAGACATCGCCGTGGTGGCCGAACGATTCGCCGCCGACGGCTTTGCTGTGGTCTATGACTTGGCCGACGCCGATTGCGTCGCCGAACTGCGCCGGGTGTATGACGGGATGCTCGATGGATCGATCCCGTGCCCGACGACCGACCGGATGCTGGGCGGCGTAACGCGCCAGCTCACCAATCCCCACCGCTTCCATCCGGCGTTTCGCGACAACATCGCCGTGGAGCGCGCCAAGGGGTATGCCGCCGCCATCCTGGATTGTGACAATCCCGACATCATTTTTTCGATGATGATCTACAAACCCGGCGGTCACGACCAGGACACGCCCTGGCATATGGACATGTCCTACACTTATATGCCCGCGCTCTGGGCGGGCGCACAGGTGCCCAATAATCTCAACATCACCTTCTGGCTGGCGCTCGACGATGTCGATGAGACGATGGGCTGCATGGAATTCATCCCCGGCGTCCAGAATAATCCGATGCCCGAACATTTCGTCGCCTCTGGTGAAGCGAACGAAGATACGCGCCTGTTAGCAATTCGCGATCCAGAGTCGGTGCTTGATCTGTCGATGGCAGTGAAATGCCCGATCCCCGCCGGCGCCGCGACCATTCACGGCTATGCTACCCCGCATTATACAGGCCCCAACCGGTCACCCCGCCAACGCCGTGCCTATATCTTCAGCTTCGCGCGGCCCGACATCGCCGAGGTTATGACCGACGTGCTGGTTAAAGGCCGATCGCAGGCCTGAACTATAAAGGGCGAGGCGGGCTGCCCGGCATCAATCGACAAACAACAACCGCTGCCTCATCGGCAATCAGACTATCGCCACCGCGTCCCGCAAGGTGGCCGCCCGACCACGCTTTCGCAATACCCCCAAAACTCATCGTTTCGCGCTCTGCTTTGGCGCCGGGCCACGCGGTTTGGGGATCAGGCTGAGCCCGGTTTAGGCCTCCATCTCGGCAAGCCATTCGCGTGAGCCGCAAGGGCGACCCACGATCTCGGCCTTGCGCAGAGCGCTACAGCGCATCGCCTCGTCAAATTCCTGCCCGAAAAAAACTGCGAAATCCCTCCCGCGATCCAGCGCTGACGCGGCCTTGGCGAGCCGAGTGCTTGTGCCTGAGGCCAGCGCTCTGGTGCTCGACCATTCCCAATCTTGCGCTCGTTCAAAAAGCCGCCCTGAAAAATTGGCAATCTCGCTGTCGAGAATGTTTCCGGTAAAGCTTGCGCCAATAATGCACCCTCAAAACCCGGCTTCGAACACCCTAGCAACCTCTCTTGTCAGCACGGCATAGCAATATCCTCTGTGTCCGCGGCAGCTGATAATTTGCCATTTGCCATTATCAGCACACGGTCAGCGATATCGATCGTTTCCCGGCGATGGGCAATGATAATGCGGGTGATCCCCATGCTCGCGATTGCACGATTGACCGTTTGTTCATGTGCCGCATCAAGGTGCGCCGTGCCCTCATCCATGATCAAAATCTTTGGCTGCCTGTACAAGGCCCTCGCCAACAGAACGCGTTGTTTCTGGCCGCCTGATAGGGTCGATCCCATGTCGCCCACTAGCGTCGAATATTGCATGGGCATCTGGCTGATGTCCTTGTCGATCGCCGCGGCTTCGGCCGATTTCTTGACCAACGCCATGTCGATATTCTCATCAAACAGCGCGATATTGTCGGCCAGAGTGCCGGCAAATAGGCTGTCTTCTT
Source organism: Sphingomonadales bacterium Ga0077557 (assembly GCA_001464615.1). Lineage (GTDB taxonomy): Bacteria > Pseudomonadota > Alphaproteobacteria > Sphingomonadales > Sphingomonadaceae > Sphingomonas. The sequence continues at coordinate 316,830 of LNFI01000007.1, forward strand.
GCAGAATCGCGGCGACCTGCGCGTGATAACTCTTGTGGCCGAAGCGTGCCAAGGGCAGGCCATCGATCCGCACTTCGCCGGTGTCGGGTTCGATCAGGCCAAGCAACAATTTGACCAGCGTTGTTTTCCCGCCCCCCGATGGCCCGGTGATGGCGACATGTTCTCCGGGCTGAACGACAAGGTCGACGCCTTCGATAATGTTCGGATCACTCGGCGAATATCGATAAAAAACGTCTCGCAGCTCGATCTTTCCAACCAATGGCGTGTCGAACGCAGCGCTGGGCCCAAAGCTCTTATCCTCGGCGGAGAGCGCTATGTCCGATAGCCGTTCAAGGTGCAGCCCGAGCATCTTGAACGCCACGGCCTGGTTCATCAATGCGGAGGATTTTTCGATAAACTGGCCCTTATAGGCCATATAGGCCAAAACCATGCCGATGCTGAACCCCGTACCATTGATGACCAACCCGACCGCGAGCCAGATCGATATGACGTTCTCCAGCCCGAAGATGATGTGGCTGACGGTTGTCTGCCAGATCGAAATGCGCGTTGTCCGCACATTTGCGTTGACTGCGCTGGTCAGGCGCGTCTGCCAAAGGGCATGCCGCAGGGTTTCACGACCAAAAAGTCGCAGCGTGGTGATCCCGCGGATTGTTTCCAGGAACGTGCTTTGTTCCCGGCCTCCGGCGATAATCGCGGCCTCCTGAGCCGTGCGTTCCAGCGAGAAGGAAATCAACCGGACTGCGCCATGACACGCAATGGCGATGCTGGCGAGGATCGCGAGCTTTGGACTGTACCAGAACATCAGCACGAGCGTCAGAACCGCCATCATGCCATCCACGAGCGCGGCTACAGCCCCTTGGGTGAGCATTTCCTGGATCGGCGTAATCGAATGGAAGCGCGACAAGATATCGCCGGTGTGGCGCCTTTCGAACCATTCGACGGGCAATCGAAAAAGGCGACGCCCAACGTTTGAGGCGAGGCTGAACCCCAAGCTGGACCCTGCGAAAAGCAGCACGAAGGATCGGAGGAGGACCGCCGCCTCGTTTATGACAACGAACAGACCGAAGCCCAGCGCGAGAACGAATAGCAGGTCGCCATCAAGAGCAGGCAAGGCACTGTCGATCGCGAGCTGCATGTAATAAGGAAAAACGAGCACGAACGTCTGAAGAACCAAGCTGAGAACAAAAACCTGTGCAAGCGCGCGCTTAAGCCCGGACAGGCGCCGCCAAAGCTGTGACAGCGGCATTTGCTCACGCTTTGTGCCGACTTCAAAGGTTTCGCTAACGCGAAGCTCAAGCGCGATCCCGGTGAAATGCTCGGACACCTCAGCAAGCGGCATCCATGCTGAACTTCCATCCGGATTGTGAATAAGTGCCTTGCCCCGACGGACTCTTTCGAGAACGACGTAATGATCCATATTCCAATGCAAAATGCAGGGAAGATGAAGGTTGGGCAGCTCTTGCAGCGGGAGCTTGACCGCACGCGACGTTAGGCCGAGCCGATCGGCAAGGGCGATCAGCGAGCGCAACGACGTTCCACGCAAGCTGGGCGTAAAGCGCCGTCTGACTGTACCGAGATCGACGTCCAAACCGTGGTAATTCGCGATCATGGTCAACGCTGCCAGGCCACATTCGGCCATCTGGGTCTGGCGAACGAGCCGAATGCGAGAATAGGTCAAAAGACCGAGATCGAGCATCCTCTAGGCCGCCCGGCGCTGTACGGCGAGCAGGGGTTCAAACAGCCATTCGATCAGCGACTGTTTTTCCGTGACGATCCGCGCGGTAAGCGTCATCCCGACGAGCAGCGGTTCATTCCGATCGAACGCGGAGACGGTCGATCGGTCCAGTGCCACGGAAATTGGATAGACGGATATGGCCGACCCATCACTCTCGCGGGAGCTTATGGGGCTTGTCGAAACGGTCAGCACACGTCCCTTGACGGTTCCGAAGCGCTGATATGGAAACGCATCAATCGCCAAAGTTACGGTCTGATGCGGCTTCAGAAAGCTGATTGCCGAACTTGGGACTTTAAGTTCGGCACGCAAGACAGACGCCGCCGGCACAATTGTCATCAACGGATCTTGAGCCGTAACGGTTTGCCCCGGGTGGGCAACCAACGCGGCAATCCGCCCAGCAATTGGCGCACGCAGAACATAGGATCTCGCTCCCTCCGTACTTGCGGCAAGTTGCGATACGGCCGCGCGATTGGCGGCAAGGCCTGCCTGTTGTTCAGCGGTCCCGGCAATGCGCTGGGCGATGTTGCGTCCAGCCTCAGCCAAAGCCGACTGCTTACCGGCCAATGCCTGTCTGAGTTGCGACAGGGTTTGCTTGCGCGACAATAAGGTCTCTTCGCGTAAATCGACGTCTCGCTGACTCACGAAACCTCGTTCGGCCACCAACAATGCCCGGTCGAAACTTCTCTGCGCCGATGCAATCAACGTTTCCTGCAACGAAATTTGCGATCCGAGCTGAGCAATCTCTGCGGCAAGCCCAGATTGCTGCAACTGCAACTGTTGGATACTCGCCTTTGCGGCCGCGCCTATTGCGAGCCCCAGCATTGCAAGACTGGCATCTTGGGCTCGGACGGCGGCCTCGATCCGGGCCCCCGTAGAGGCGCCATCGACACGATCTTCTTCGGCTCGAATAACCGCCAGATTGGCGCCCGCCGCAACGACGATCCCATTCTTTGCCGAAAGCGCGGCAACGACACCATTGCGGCTCGGGAAAATGGCCAGGACACCCTTGTCCGTCGTGATTTCGCCCTTAACCGTGACCACGCGCGAATAACTTGCAACCGAGAGAAACGCCAAAGTCGCAGCCACCCCGCCGAAGATCAGATAGCCGACGCTTTGCCACGAAACCGGAACCGCAATCGACACCTCGCCGGAAAGACGCTGCGACCGATGCGACATCACCTCCGGGCGAAATGAGTCGAAGCCCTTGGTCACGACAGACTCACAGGGCGTGCAGACGGAACAGGGGAATGCGTACGATGGGCGAAGCATGCCCATACAGGATCGCGACTGCCAGAATGGCTGGCCGCTCCATAAGTCGTGCTGGACGACCTCACAGCGGGCCGCATCTTCCAACGATACGCCGGATGATGGCCAAGCCACGCAATGGTGAGCAAAGTTCCCGGCGCGCTATGAAAAGGCAAAGGCGGCCGGCGCACGGGTGGTATCACCCTCAAATGCGAACTCCGCATATTCGCCATTCCGTTCAACCCAATGAAGAAACATATGCGCTGACCAAGTATTCGGATTGGGGTCTGTTCGACCGTGACGTAACGCCAAACCTTTGTAGACGACTGCATCGCCCGGTCGCATTGCAATCGCAGTGAAAGGATCCTCCCCAAAATCATCGGCAATGTCTTTCCGCTCTCCTTCTGTCGGCGCACCGACTTGAAAGGGCCAGAGGATGTCTTCACTATATCCCAGCGTCAATGTCATGCTGTGTTCGCATGCTGGTCGATCGGAATGAACGCGGCAAATGTCACCGGATTGATACACGCGAAAATAATTGTATGTTGGCAGTAACGGAACCCCGACGATCCTTTCCATAATCGGCGTCAGCCCCCAAAGTAGAAACTTCATCGGCGTATAATAGGGCCCATACACTTCAAAGGCCGCTCGTACGAGCGTTGGCGGGAAACTTTTATCCTGAGATAGCGGAATATTTCCTGGGGCTACTTCAGTTTTTATGTCCGATACGAGCGCGTTCGCGATTTCTATTCCGATCGCCTCTTTAAGATGGACGTGGCCATTTTTGGCGTAATTTCCCAGAATCTTCATCTAATTCTTCCTAGCCACACCAAATACTCCAGATCGTCCAAGGTCCGAAAATGTCGAAGCTACAGGGGGCCGGGAAAAGACGTGCTTTGCATAGGACGTTACTTCTTCGGCGGTCACGGTCGGGAGTGCGCGTTCAAGGTCACGCCATTCGCGCACTGCGCCTTGCTTGCGGCCGGCCTGCGCGGCTTGATAAGCCCAAACGCGATCCTCGTCGAAAGAGCTCCGCAAGCCATCTAGTTCAAGACGTCGGACAAGCTCGAGCAGCTCGGGATCGATCAGCGTTTGCGCCATGCCCGTGGCGACCTCGCGCGCCGCCGTCGCCAACGCATCTTGGCGGCTTTTTGAAATCTCCGATCCGGCGAACAGGATAGCGCTGCCGGGCCAATCGGGCAGGTCGGACAGATGCACGCGAGGCGCGTAGCTGAGATCGTCCTGCTCGGTCCAGCGCCTGTACAACAGCCTGCTGAAGGCCGTAACAAACATCCGCTGCACCGCAAGCGCATGCACGTCCGGCGCGATGCCAATTGGCCAGAACATAGCATAGGCCGTTTGTGGATTGGCTGGATCGTCTGCGGTGGCCGTCACGCGCATCGGCGGGGTCCACTGCCCGGTCGGCAGCGGCGCAGACAAACGCGGTCGCGGCGACATCGTCCCGAAGGTAGCCGCAAACAGCGCGATCATCTGGTCTTCATCAAAGTTCCCGGCAACGGCGATCTGCAGATCTCCGTCCGAAATAATCTTGCCAAGCAGCGCGCGGCTGCGAGCCATTGTCGAGCGCTTGATGCAGGCCGCATCGAATGGCGCATCATGGCCATGACGTGCTGCGGCCGAAGCCTGGTCGACCGCGTTCAACAGCGTGGAAACACGGTCGCCGCGGGACGCACTCGACGCCGACAATAATTGCGCGTGGGCCGCCGCCGTTCCTTCGGCGCGAAACCCGGGATCGGAGAGCGCGGCATAATATAGCAGAATCGCCGACCTGATATCCTCGTTCAGCGCGGACGCGTTGGCCGCTATACCGGCTTGCGTCGTGCGGAACGGGTCGAAGCGGATATCGGTCGCCGAAATAGCTTCTCGCATTGCCGCCGCCGACTGCAGCCGCGATCCGCCTGCCTCAAACAGCGTCGGCAGTGCCTGCGCGTCGCAATAATCCAGTTTGGCCCGCGCGACTGGCGCGTTGAGTTCAATCGCGATCTCCAGCCATTTGCCTTGATGGTTGCGCCGTACCAAGTTGAGGGTGATGCCGTTCGCAAATCGAACGCTGCGGACACCCTCGGGCGAGGTTTTGTCCGCAGCGACCGCGCCCGCCGTACCGGGGCGATAGGCGAGTTGGTCCGAGAGTACATGGGCCGGCAGGTTGGCTATCGCACGATCCTGCCGATCTTGCCGGCGCACGATCTTGGCGATAGCGGCGCTCGGGTTCGCCACACTGGCCAGCGCGTTGCTTTCGACGCGAATTTGAATCGGAGCGGTCTGGATCAGCGTTCGCCAGGCGGCGTTGACCTGATCGATATTCGCGGTCGCCACCGCCTGCACATCCTGCTGATAGTCCGTTTCGGCACTCGGCGATACAAAGCCGTTTGCAATATCCGCCGTGAGGCGTTCGGCGGTTTGAGAATTGGTCGCAAAATTGCGCCGGTCGCGGTCCCCCGCGAGATCGCGCAGAACGCGCTTCTTGGCGATCGCCAGTTCGCGATCATCGATGCCATGGGCCTTGAGCAGCGCCAACTCGGCCAGCATCGTTTTCAGCATCGCTTGCCAATCGGCGCCTACCGGCTGACCTTCCCACTGTATCGTGCGAAAGACGTTCGGCTCTTCATAAGCGGAGAAGCGCACCTGGCCCGAGCCGGTGCGCAACGCGCTGATGGCAAACCGTTGGTTGACGATTGTGACGAGCAGGCGCTCGGCAATTCGCCCGTTTCGACGGTGATCGGGCGCAATGTCGCCCGGCTCGGTTCTCGCAACCGCATTAATGAGGACAATCGGCGGCCCGCTCGGCGACCGGTCGAAGCTCAACGGAACGCGCCGATTCTCGGCCAGTTCGGGCGTCGGTGGCACGCCTTGCGAAGCGCCTGCGGGGCTGGCGACAGCCCATGAGTCGAAATACTTGCGGATGAGTGCGTCTATCTCCGCAGGATCGACATCGCCGACGATCGTGATCATGACGTTCTGCGGGCGATATAGCCTTTGATACAGCTGATCGATCGTTTCGGTGCTTGCTGTTGTGACATCCGGCGAACGGTAGGCATCGGCCAAATCCAACGCGGACCCGGGCGCAAAGACATGGACCCGCTGATGAAACCGAAGATTACTACCCGCGCGCACCGCCATTTCGTTGGTCACGATTTGCCGCTGACGGTCCAGCCCAGGGTTGGTGAACGTCATGTCAGTGGCAATACCGTGGAAAAATGCCATTAATCGGTCCAGCGACGCGATATCTTTGGTGCGTGCCGTCAGGAAATATTCGGAGGCCTGAGGCGAAGTCCACGCGCCCCATTCGCTCGCCACTGTCAGCCGGTCACGCATCGCTGCGATTTCGGTCGCTGAAACCCCACGGGTACCCTCCAGCGCCATATGTTCGATCAGGTGTGCAAGACCCTTTTCGCCCTTGCTCTCGCCGATCCAGCCGCCATCGACCCGCATACGGAAGCTGACACGTTCGGCGTCCTGCGACGCTGTGCTCTGCCGTGGGAGAATGACATATCGCATGCCGTTGCCAAGCCGACTGGTCTGAGCCCCGCGTTTTCCTCCAGATTTGAGTAGAGTCCGGCCCACCAAGGGAGTCGGATGATGAAGGCAAGCAGGTTCAGCGAAGAGCAGATTA
>LNFI01000008.1 GCA_001464615.1 Sphingomonadales bacterium Ga0077557
CACGCAGGCACTCGACCTTGGGATATCTCAGCCCCATGGACTTCGAGAAGCAGGCTAATGTAGCCTAACCTGGTGCCCGCAAAACCGGGTGCAGCTCAATCAAGCGCTCTTCATGTGTAGCGCGCAGCGGTGTCGCGGATCAGCGCAATCATGTTGGGGATGCCCTGCGTCCGGTTTGAACTGAGCTGGTTCTTCAGATCGAACGGGGCAAGGCACGCTTCGATATCGGTCGCCGCTATGGCTGCGGGCAGTTGATCCTGGACCGTGAGCAGCACCAGCGCGATGATGCCCTTGGTAATGGCGGCATTGCTGTCGGCCAGAAAATGCAGCGCGCCATCCTCACGCCGGGTGGGATAGACCCAGACCGAGGCCGAACATCCGCGGACCAAGGTTGTATCGGCCTTCAGCGCATCGGGCATGGGCTCCAAGGCGCGGCCGAGATCGATCAACAGGCGGTAACGATCATCGGCATCAAGGAAATCATATTCGTCGTGAATGTCGGACAGGCTGGTCATGCTTGTCCCGCTAGCGGGATGGACCTTAGAGGTCCACCCCGGCAGCAATGGCTTCCAACTTGCGGATTCGTTCCTTCAAATCGGCAATCTCGATCCGGGCGCTGGCGCTGGCGCCTTGCATTGCCGGCATCGGTTCGGGATGGGTGCGAACCAGCTCTTGCTGCTTAAGCGATAGCCAGCCGCGCCAGCCAGCCAGGCCAGCAAAGGTCACCATGGCCAGCCCGGCCAGGCTCGCAATGGCCAGCGTCACGGATAATGTGGGGTCGATCATCACAGATCCTCCTAGCGAATGTCGCGCAGCTTCTCGATCTCCAGATCGAGGCGGATGGCGTTGGTGTCTTCAGTCGCGAGCCGTTCGAGCACCGCGATCCGGTCTTTAAGAGCCTGAACATCATCACGCAGGCGGCGCGCATCGGGGTCCCTGGCAAGCGATGGGCTGGCGCCCTGCGCTTCATAGCGGGCACGCAACACGCGGGCACCAGCCACGATAAGGACCATCAAAACAACGGCTGACCAAAAACTCATCGGATTCACTCCAAGCTATATTTTCTTTTTCAATTCAACGGTTTCGGATCACGCAGCTTTTCGATCTCGTCCGCGATATCGATGCCGCGATCGGTGGTGATCCGTTCCAGAACGCGAACCCTTTGTTCCAGGCGTTCGGTCTGCGCCGCATATTGCGCTGCCTTTTCGGCGATCATGCTGGCTTCAGTTTCGATCTGCTTTTCACGAAGGCGCAGCCAAGGTTGGACGATCTGCTTGGCGACAATTGCAACGATTGGGATCAGCAGGGCAAAGAGGTAAACTAGACTGCCATAGTTCATGATGCGATCCTCAATTCGGCTTGATGCGCAATGCTTCAATCTCTGCGTGGAGACTGTGTGAACCGTCGGTGACGATCCGTTCGACATTGGCGAGCCGATCCTTGATTGATCCAAGTTCCGCGCGCAGCTGGGCGTTTTCCTGGCTTAGGAGCTTGATCCGTTCGACCGATTCCTGATCGCTCTTGGGGTAAAGTGCCTGCCCCCAATGACCATCGAGCGGGTAACCGTTCTTAATCCGCAGCCAAGTGGTGAACATCCAGCCGACCGTGCCGATCATCGTGACGGTAACGATCAGTGGCGCGACGCGCATCAGCGTTTCGATCGAGTCCATGTGATAATTCCCCCTTAGCGTAGCGCGTCAATGTCACGGGCAACCCGCTCGGCGGGATCGGTGGCGATCCGCTCGAGCACGGCGATCCGCTCTTCCAGTCGGCCGATCTGGCCGGTCAGACGCTGGTTCTCGTTCGAGAGCAGGTTGATGGCGCGCTCAGCTTCGGGATCATCCAGGTCGCGGATCACCTTTCCGCCGAATTCACTATCCAGAGGATAGCCGTGCTTTGCCCGGATCCAGGTCGTGATGACCCAGCCCACCGTCGACATCAGCACGATGACGACGATGAATGTTTGCGTGTTACTCATTGAAATAAACTCCCTCCCTTACCCCGAACCGGATCAGCGCAGGCTGTCGATTTCGTCGGCAAGTCGCGTATTGCGGCTGGTATAGGCAGTTTCGATGTCAGCGAGCCGACGATCGATGTCGCGGAATTTGGAACGAACGTCGCGGGTGGTGCGTGCCGGGTTGGAGCGGACGCCCTGCCAGAATTTCTGATCCTCGACCGTCTCGTACAAGCCATTTGGCTTCGCACTCGCCATCCAGGCGATCATCCAATAGGCGATCAGCGTCCAGGGGAAGCCCCCGGCCAACGTCAAGATCACCGTGCCGACACGGACCCAGATGACTTCGACGCCGGTATAGTCGGCAATCCCGGCACAAACGCCCAGCCATTTGCTGTTCTGCTTGTCGAGATAGAATTTGGTGCGGCTGGCGCTCATCTCAATTCCTCCTGGTGATGTCGTAATCGAGGGCTTCGGGCGTGCTGTTGCTGCCCAGTTTCCACTCGGGGTGATCGGCGGCGATGATGCGTTCGATCGTGTTGAGCCGGTCTTCCAAACGACGGGCCGTGTAATGCAGCTCGTCGAGCAGCTTTTCGTCCTCACCCGTCAGCGACGAGGTTTTCTTCCACTGCGTGATGTAATGAAGCACCAGCCAGGGCAGCCCAATGAACAGGATGCTCAGGACGATGGCGATCGTCATGAATTCTTCCATCTCAGTTCGCCTTGCCGATACGGGCCTTCAGCGCGGCAAGATCGGCATCGACCTTTTCGCTTGACCGCAGCTCGGCGATCTCTTCCTCAAGCGTCTTGGGCGGTGCGCCCAGGCTGAGTGCATCGGCGCGGCCTTCGGCGAAATCGACACGACGCTCCATAATTTCGAAGCGCGAAAACGCGTCCTGCACCTTGGGGCCGGCATAAGCCTCGCGCATCTTCACCCGGTTATGCGCGGATTCGAGCCGCGTCGTGATCGAGTTCTGGCGGGTGCGGGCCTCGCGCAGCTTGTTCTGCAGCTTGGTGATGTCTTCTTCAGCACTGCGCAGCGTATCGTCGAGCACGCCGATTTCGGCACCAAGCTGATCAGCCATGTCGACCGCCTTCTGGCGTTCCACCAGGGCTGCCTTGGCCAGGTCTTCGCGATCCTTCGACAGCGCCAGCTCGGCCTTTTCGGTCCAGCTGTCCTGCAGCTTTTCCAGCTTGGCGATGTGCCGACGCATTTCCTTTTGATCCGCAATCGTGCGCGCAGCGGACGCGCGAACCTCGACCAGCGTTTCCTCCATTTCGAGGATGATCATGCGGATCATCTTGGCCGGGTCTTCAGCCTTGTCGAGCAAGTCGGTGACGTTGGCGGCGATGATGTCTCGGGTTCGCGAAAAAATGCCCATCGGGGAACTCCTGACTAAATACGGGAAGATCGAAAGAGAGAGCGGCCGGGGTGCTTCAGGGGGAGCTGCACCCCGGCCAGGGGCGTCACCTATGGGGTTAGGCGACGGGAACGTCGTTGATCAGATGCGCCGTCTGGGCGGACTGAAGCGCGGCTGGCGCAATCGCGCCCATCACGCAGGTGGCGCTGAACAGCATCGCAAAGGCGATGGCGGTGATCGTGCGAACGGGGCTGGTTGCGTTGTAACCGGTATTCATGGCGTTTCTTCCTGAGCCTTAAGTGTTTCGTGCTGCCCAATCGGCAGATACCAACAGCTCAGCAGGAAGCGTGCCAATTTTGAAAATGGCGGATTTGCGCCATTTATGAACCTAGGCTGTCAAGTCTGGCCAATTTCACCTTGCCAAAGTTTGGGATTTTACGCCAAGTAATTGGCATGGATCGCACAACCCAGGTCATCGGTCAGTCAGGCGTCTTCCTGGACGTGCTGGAGCGCGCCAGCCGGGCCGCCGCCCTTGATCGCCCCGTGTTGGTGATCGGCGAGCGCGGGACCGGCAAGGAACTGGTTGCCGAGCGCCTCCACCGGCTGAGCCCACGCTGGGATCAGCCGCTCGTCATCATGAACTGCGCTGCACTGCCCGAAACGCTGATCGAAGCAGAACTGTTCGGCCATGAGGCCGGCGCGTTTACCGGCGCGACCAAGGCGCGCGCTGGACGCTTCGAAGAAGCGCATGGCGGCACATTATTCCTTGATGAGCTGGGCACCTTATCGATGGCGGCGCAGGACCGGTTGCTCCGTGCGGTGGAATATGGCGAGGTCACCCGCATCGGTTCATCGCGCCCGATCAGGGTGGACGTCAGGATTATCGGCGCGACCAATGAGCATTTGCCCGACAAGGTCGATCGACATCACTTCCGGGCCGATTTGCTCGATCGGCTGTCCTTCGAAGTGGTGACCCTGCCGCCGCTGCGCGCCCGCGCGGGGGATGTGATGGTGCTAGCGGAGCATTTCGGGCGACGCATGGCATCAGAATTGGGCTGGGCGGATTGGCCGGGCTTCACGCCAGCGGCGATGGAGACGCTGGTCAGCTATAGCTGGCCGGGCAATGTGCGCGAATTGCGCAACGTTGTGGGCCGGGCGGTCTATCGCTGGGAACGCGATGGGCCGATTGATGAAATCCAGTTTGATCCCTTTGCCTCGCCCTATGCGCCCGCCGCTGGCCCGCCGGGTGGAGCGCATGCCAAAGCCGATCCGGCCCCGATTGATATGTCGGCCGATACGCATCCCGACGAGCCATTGGCAGTGTGTGACGAAGAGGGGCCGTCCGATTTCAAATCGCAGGTGTCGCGGTTTGAACGCGACTTGCTGTCTCGCGCGCTTGCCGAGCATCGCTTCAATCAACGCGCAACCGCAGAGGCATTGGGGCTGAGTTATGACCAGCTTCGTCACGCCTTGCGGCGGCACGACCTGCTGCCCGCGTAAAATCCCAAGACGAATCGGTTGCGCAATGATCGCGGCGGACCCAATTGGGGCGTAACGGCGTTCCCAACGGTGAGCACGACGCGTGCATCACCACCCAACAGGAGACTATCCAATGGCTTTCGAATTGCCCGCACTGCCCTATGCCAAGGACGCACTTGCCCCCGTCATGTCGGCCGAGACGTTCGATTTCCATCATGGCAAGCACCACAAGGCCTATGTCGACAAGACCAACGGTATGCTGCTGCAGCATGGCCTGGAAAATGCGAAGCTTACGGACGTGATCAAGCACGCCAAGGACAAGGGCGAAAAGGGCCTGTTCAACAATTCGGCGCAGATCTGGAACCACACATTTTTCTGGCATTCGCTGACGCCAGATTATGCGGCGCCGACGGGCAAGCTGGCCGAGATGATCGCCAGCGAATTCGGCACGACCGAAGAACTGGTAAAGCAACTGGTCGCAGAATCGACCAACCACTTCGCGAGCGGCTGGGGTTGGCTGGTGCTCGATAGCGGCAAGCTGAAGGTGACGTCGCTGCATGATGCCGACACGCCAGTCGTTTATGATGGCATGAAGCCGCTGCTGACGATCGACGTGTGGGAGCACGCTTATTACATCGATTATCGCAATGCCCGGCCGGGGTATCTGGAAGCCGTGACGGCCAAGATTCTCAACTGGGAATTTGCCGCGCAGAATCTGGACGGCGCGGGCATTTCGCGCGCTGACCAGGGTTGATCGCATAGCGCCTCGCCCCACCGGGCGAGGCGCTAGCCTTCGGGCGGGATCGGCGGCGCGTTGCCGTCCATCTGCATGCCATGCTTCATCAGCATCGGCAGATTGGCGATCGCGAACAGCATCGTCATCGGGATCACGCCCCATAATTTATAGGCGACCCAGAAATCCCAGCTGGTGTTGCGCCAGACGGCTTCGTTCAGCACCGCCTGCACGATAAAAAATGCCGCCCAGTTGATTGTCAGCTGGCGCCAGCCCTTTGGGCTGAGCCCAGGATAAGCGGATTCGAGCACGAATTGCAGCAGCGGGCGACCCGTGACGAGCCCGAAAATCAGCACGCTCGCGAACATCAGATAAATGATCGTCGGCTTGATTTTGATGAAGGTTTCGTCGTGAAAATAGATGGTCAGGCCACCAAAGACCATCACCAACAGGCCCGACATCCACAGCATTGGTGAGATGTGGCCGGTCTTCCAGCGGGAGATGATCATCGCGATCACCGTTGCCGTCATGAAGGCGATAGTTGCGGTAATGACCCGGCCAATCTGCGGCCCGCCGACTAAGCCGTTGACGGCGAAAAACACGATCAGCGGCCCGAAATCGATCGCCATGCGTAAGCCCGGCGGCGCTGCCTTGGGGGAGGATTGATCAGCCATTTCTGGGCCTTTCCACGCCTGCGATGATCCGCGCAACTTCGTTCGCATCAAAGGGCCGCAAATCGCCAACCCCTTCACCGACGCCAATGGCATGGATGGGCAGCCCAAACTGCTCCGCGGCGGCCACCAGCACACCGCCGCGCGCTGTGCCATCAAGCTTGGTCATGACCAGCCCGGTCACCCCGGCGACTTCCTTGAACACTTCGATTTGCGATAAGGCGTTCTGGCCGGTCGTGGCATCCAGCACCAGCACCACGTCATGCGGCGATGCCGGATCGATCTTCCCCAGCATCCGCTTGATCTTGGCGAGCTCATCCATCAATTCGCGCTTGTTCTGCAAGCGTCCAGCGGTGTCCACGATCAACGCGTCGATCCCGGTCGCGGTCGCCTTTTTGACGGCATCAAAGACGATTCCGGCGGCGTCGCCCCCCTCGGGTCCGCGCACAATCGGCACGCCAATCCGGTCGGCCCAGGTCGCCAGCTGGCCGATCGCCGCGGCGCGGAACGTGTCACCAGCGGCGAGCATCACGCCATAATCCTGTTCGGTAAACAGATGCGCCAATTTGGCGATCGTCGTCGTCTTGCCCGATCCATTGACGCCAATCACCAATATGACATGGGGACGCGGAAAAGCGCTGATTTCAAGCGGGCGGGCGACCTTGGCCAGCACCTTTTCAATCTCTTCGGCAACGATCACCCGGATGCCGAGCTCTTCCATATTGCGCTCGAAAGCGCCTTCGGCGAGCCTTGCCCTGATCCGGACGGCTGTCGTCGGACCAAGATCGGAAGCGATCAGCGCCTCCTCAATCTGGTCCAGCGTATCGGTGTCGAGTCTGGCCGATCCAAGGCCCGCAAGGTTACCGATCAGACGATCTGAGGTGCGTTTGAAGCCGCCAAGCAGCTTTTCATGCCAGGCCGTGGTCATGCCGGCACCCCGATCAACCGCGCGCCATCGACGCCAGTGATGGTCATCGCCACAATTTCTCCTACCATCGTCGGGTGCGCCGGGTCACCCGGAACACGGATCTCGGCAAAATTCGGTGCGTGCCCGCGATCACCGGGGCGCTCAACCAGAATTGGCTGGACCGAGCCGACTTGGCCAGCCAGCCACGCCGTCCGGCGCGCGGACGCGGCGTCTCGCAACGCTGCCGCGCGGGCTTTGCGGATCGCGGGCGATACCTGCGGCATGCGCGCGGCCGGGGTGCCCTCACGGGGCGAATAGGGGAAGATATGCGCGTGGACGATATCGCAATCATCGATCAGCGCCGCGCTGTTGGCGAACTTGGCGTCATCCTCGGTCGGAAATCCAGCGATCAGGTCAGCGCCAATTGCAATGTTTGGGCGGGCGCGCTTCAAGCGCTCGACGATCCGCACTGAATCAGCGCGACTATGCCGCCGCTTCATGCGTTTCAGGATCATGTCGTCGCCAGCCTGCAAGGACAGATGGAGGTGCGGCATGATCCGTGGTTCCCCGGTCACAAGCTCAAACAGCCGATCATCAATTTCGATCGAATCAAGCGACGAAAGCCGCAATCTTTGCAGCGTCGGCACGTGCCGCAAGATGCGCTCAATCAGCATCGCCAGCGTCGGACTGCCGGGCAGATCGGGGCCGTAACTGGTCAAGTCCACCCCGGTAAGGACGATTTCCTGATAGCCAGCGGCGACCAGCGACGCGACACGATCGACCACGGCGCCAGCGGGCACCGAACGGCTATTTCCGCGGCCATGCGGGATAATGCAAAAGGTGCAGCGATGATCACAGCCATTTTGCACCTCAACAAAGGCGCGGGCATGCGCGTCAAAGCTGGCGGCAAGGTGCGGGCTGGTCGTGCGCACCGCCATGATGTCGCTGACCATCACAGGTGCGGTGCCGCTCCAAGCAGCCGGGTCAAGCTTTTCGGCATTGCCAATCACGCGGGAGACTTCGGGCATAGCAGCGAAGCCCGCCGGATCGATCTGCGCCGCGCATCCCGTCACAACAATGGCGGCTTCGGGGCGATCCCGGTGAGCGCGGCGGATCGCTGCGCGAGTCTCGCGCACTGCGCGCTGCGTCACGGCACAACTGTTGATGACGACCATGTCGCGCCCGGCAGTGATGGCGCGGATTGTTTCGCTCTCGGCCAGGTTCAGCCGGCAGCCAAGCGTGATGATTTCCGGATCAACGCTGCGGGCAGCAAAGGGGGCAGGGGCGACGGCGGGCATTGCCGCCGATCTAGGGGGCGCTCCCGGTGAAGTCCACTGCACCCCGGCGATTAGCCCGCCTTACGCGCTTCATCGTCGGAGACATCCAGGTCAGGCGTCTTTGCAGGCGCGTTGCGCAGCAGCCGCTTTTCGGCGAGCAAGCGACGCGCATTTGCAGCCGTTAGCGGGCGCCCGTAAAGATAGCCTTGGCCCTTGCTGCATCCCATTGCGCGAAGCCGTTCCTCGATCGCTGCATCCTCGATTCCCTCGGCGGTGATCGGCAGGTTCAGGCTCTCGCCAAGCCGCACGATCGCATTAACGATCGCGGCGCTTTCAGCGTTCACATTAATCGATCCGACAAAGCTGCGATCGATCTTGATCCGGTCAAACGGCAGCGCCCGCAGATGGGCGAGCGAACTATACCCCGTGCCGAAATCGTCGAGCGCGATGCGGATGCCCTGGTTCTTGATACTGCCGACGATCGACTGCGCGAGTGCGAGATTGTCGAACAGCGCAACCTCGGTAATCTCCAGTTCCAGCCGGCTCGCCGGAAAGCCCGTCTCGGTGAGCACCTTGACGATCTTCTGCGCCAGCCAGGGGTCTTTGAGTTGCAGTGGGGAGATATTGACCGACAGGCTGAGGCTCTGTTCCCAATCTTTCGCGATTAAGCAGGCCTGGCGCATCACCGACAGCGACAAATCGCTGATCATCCCGATATCCTCGGCGATCGAGATGAATTTTTCAGGAGGGATCAGCCCACGTGTGGGATGTTCCCAGCGTGCCAGCACCTCAAAGCCAAACAGTCGACCGGTGCTTAGGTCGATCTGCTGTTCGAAATAAGGGACGATTTCCTGCCGCGGGATCGCCGTGCGGAGCCCAACTTCAAGTTCGTTGCGCGCCTTGAGTTCACGCTCCATTGATTGGTCGAACCAGGCAAAGCGGTTGCGTCCCGCATTTTTGGCCGCATACATGGCGATATCGGCGCTGCGCATCAGCGCATCGATGCTCGCACATCCATGATCAGTCCGGGCAATGCCGATCGAGGCGCTAATCTGCAATTGCAGGCCATCGGACACAAAGGGCTGGGCGACCCTTGAAACCAGCCGTTCGGCAATCCGCTCGACTGTATCGGGGTGTGCCGGATCAAACAGGAAGGCACAGGCGAATTCATCGCCGCCCAGCCGCCCCATCAACGCCACCGACGGCATCGCCCGGCCAATTTCTTCCGAAACCAGCCGCAGCAGCCCGTCGCCGGTGGCGTGGCCATGCATATCGTTGATTGTCTTGAAGTGATCGAGATCGAGCATGAGCATCGCCAGTGCCTTTTGCCGGCGCTCGGCCTGAACCAGCAACGCTGCGCCCTCTTCCGCCAGCGAGCGCCGATTGAGGAAGCCCGTCAACGGATCACGCGCCGCGAGCAATTGCGCGCGTTCTTCGGCGGCGGTCCTCACCTCAACCTCGCGGCGCAACTCATTATGACGCCGCCACCCGATCAGAATCAGGGCAACATTCAGCAACAGGGCAATCACCAATGTCCGGTCGGTTGGGTCACCGGCGGCGAAGTAATATTTGACCGCGCTCGACAGCGCAGAACTGCCCGTGCCGACAAACAACAAGATCGCCGCCACGGTGATCGCGCCGCTCGTCATGTCACGGCGTGCGGATTTTGGCTTATGGGCGTTGTCCGCCATTTCCAGCGTCATTAGGGTATGCCCCCGTCGGTTCATGGCCGGGAATGTACCCGATGGTCGTGTAGATGATCTTAAACCGCATGGTTGCGAAACTATGACGGTTGAGCTAGAGGCGCGTTCGATCGCATCCTTCCAGGACGCAAATAGAGCATGCCCAAGGGCTAAGCTGGCCGACGAGGTTTCGTCCGCCAGCTTCTTTTGCGTTTCCGGCGGGGGGTGATCAGTAACGGAGTCTAAACGATGTTCGACAGTCTCAGCGAACGGCTTGGCGGTGTGTTCGATCGGCTACGGGGGCGCGGTGCGCTGACCGAGGCGGACGTGCGCGCGGCGATGCGCGAAGTGCGCGTGGCGCTGCTTGAGGCCGATGTCGCGCTGCCGGTGGCGCGCGATTTCGTTGATAAGGTAACCGAACAGGCCGTCGGCCAGAATGTGCTGCGATCGGTCACGCCGGGGCAGATGGTCGTCAAGATCGTCAACGATGCGCTGACCGAGATGCTGGGTGCAGACGAGAGCGAACTCGCGCTCGACGTGACCCCGCCGGCGATCATCATGATGGTCGGTCTGCAGGGCTCAGGCAAGACGACCACGACCGCCAAGATCGCCAAGCGACTGACCAAGCGCGACGGCAAGAAGGTGCTGATGGCGTCGCTCGACGTCAATCGCCCCGCTGCGCAGGAGCAGCTGGCGACGCTTGGTACCCAGGCCGAAGTGGCGACCTTGCCAATCGTGGCGGGCCAGCGCCCTGTCGAGATTGCAAGGCGGGCACTGCAAGCGGCGAAGCTGCAGGGCTATGACGTGCTGATGCTCGACACGGCGGGCCGGTTGCATGTCGACCAGGCGTTGATGGACGAGATGAAGGCGATCGCCGACATTGCGACGCCGAATGAAATCCTGCTCGTCGTCGATGCACTGACCGGCCAGGACGCGGTCAACGTCGCGCAGAATTTCAGCGAACAGGTGCCGCTGACCGGCGTGGTGCTGACCCGGATGGATGGCGATGCGCGCGGCGGTGCGGCGCTGTCGATGCGCGCCGTGACGGGCAAGCCGATCAAGTTTGCCGGTACCGGCGAAAAGATGGACGCGATCGAGGCGTTTCATCCCGGCCGGGTTGCCGGGCGCATTCTCGGCATGGGTGATGTCGTCAGCCTCGTCGAGCGGGCGGCGGAATCAATCCAGGTCGAAGATGCCGAACGCATGGCCGCGAAGATGGCCAAGGGCCAGTTCGACATGGACGATCTGCGCGCGCAACTGGCGCAGATGCGGCGGATGGGCGGGCTTGGCGCGCTGGCGGGGATGATCCCCGGCATGAAGAAGGCGCAAGCCGCAGTGGCTTCGGGTGCCGCTGATGAGCGGCTGCTGCTGCGGATGGACGCGATGATCACGTCGATGACGCAGAAGGAACGGTCAAAGCCCGAAATCCTCTCCGCCAAGCGCAAGATCCGCATCGCCAAGGGTAGTGGCACGACCGTGCAGGACGTGAACAAGCTGCTGAAGATGCACCAGGAAATGTCGACCGCCATGAAGAAGATCAAGAAGATGGGCGGCATGAAGGGCATGATGGCGATGCTCGGCAAGGGCGGTATGGGCGGCGGCCTGGGTGGCCTCGGCAATGCCATCGGTGGCCCCGAGCTTGGCGACATGATGGGCAAGGCGGGCGGTGGCCTGCCCGGCCTGGGTGGGGGCAATCCCCTGAATGGGCCAATGGGCGGCATGCCGAAACTGCCGCCGGGTTTCGAAAATTTCATCAACAAGAAGAAATAACGGCTTCGGCCAGCAATTATCTGATCAGAAAGAAGAGAGAACTAGATTATGGCACTGAGCATTCGTTTGTCGCGTGGCGGCTCCAAGAAGCGTCCTTATTACCGCGTTGTCGTTGCTGACGCCCGGTCCCCGCGCGATGGCCGCTTCATCGAAAAGATCGGCACCTATAACCCGCTGCTCGCCAAGGACAGCCCAGAACGCATCAAGCTCGATACCGATCGTGCCAAGCATTGGCTGAGCGTCGGCGCGCAGCCGACCGACCGCGTCGCGCGTTTCCTTGACGTGCTGGGTGTCAAGGAACGTCCAGCCCGCAGCAACCCCAACAAGGGCAAGCCCGGCGAAAAGGCCACCGAACGCGCTGAAGAACGTGCCGAGAAGCTGAAGGCAGCCGAGGAAGCCGCTGCCGAAGCAGCCGCCGCTCCCGCGCCTGAGCCTGAGCCCGAGGTTGTCGCCGAGGAGCCAGCCGCTGAAGAAGCGGTCGCCGAGGAAGCGGCGCCTGCAGCCGCTGAAACCGAAGAAAAGCCTGCTGAGGCATAATGCCCACGGATCGCCCCGTTACCCTGGCCGTCGTGATCGGCGCGCATGGGGTGGCGGGGGAGGTGCGGCTGAAGGTCTTCGCTGAGGACCTGAAGCCGTACAAGAGCTTCAACCAAGGCGCTTTCACGCTGAAATCCGCGCGCGTCGGCAGCAATGGCACGATCGCGCGTTTTGCCGAAATTGTTGATCGCAACGCGGCGGAGGCGATGCGCGGCACCGAACTCACCGTTCCCCGTTCGACGCTGCCGCCCTTGGCGGAGGGCGAATATTATCACGCCGATATCCTGGGGCTGCCGGTGATGACCGATACGGGCGACGCCGTGGGGATCGTCGTGGCGATCGACAATTTCGGAGCTGGCGACGTGCTGGAAATTGAACGCCCGGACAAGAAGCGTTTCATGGTGCCGATGCGGGTGGAGGCGGTCCCCGAATGGGATGACGCCCGGCTGATCATCACGGCAAGCTATATCAGCTAACGCCCCCTTGCGCTTTAACTCCCACTATGTTAGTGGGAGTTTAAATGCATGAGTTATCCGTTCCTTCGGCGCCTCCCTTGGATCACCCGCTTTGGTCCAAAATCTCCTGTTATTCGATCGGCCCTGCAGACGCGGCCTTTGGCTTTGCTCAACGGCTTGCGCGTGAGAATGGCTGGACGGTTGCTTATGCCGGCCGCGTCATTGAGGAATATCGCCGCTTCTGCTTTTTAGCGGTGACAGCGGGGCAGGAGGTTACCCCCTCCGACGCTGTCGATCAGGCATGGCACCTGCACCTTACCTATACCCGTGACTATTGGGCGCGTTTTTGCCCCGATGTCCTGGGCTGCGCGCTCCATCATGGCCCAACTGCGGGCGGTGATGCCGAGCGCCATCGCTTTTTCGATCAGTACGCTGCCACGCTGAAGGCCTATGAAGCGGTCTTCGGCTTGCCCCCGGCCGATATCTGGCCCGGTGCGCAGCGGCGGCTGGTTGAGGACCCGAAGGCGTGGCGGGTCACCCCACGCGACTATCTAATCATTTCCAGGACGTCGCTGCGCCGGTGGTCGCTGTTCGCCCTTGCCGGATTGACCGCTGCGATCCTGTTTTGGTGGAGGAGCTGAAGTCATGGAATTTGTGACCGGATTGGGCGTATTCGATCTTCCCGGTGGGGCATTTCTGGCGCTCTATGGCGTCCTGTTCGTGGTGGCGATCACCGCCAGCTTCGTCCTCGCTCGCGTAATGCGGCCTGAGGGCCGTGCAATCCCCGAAAGCGACCCCGACGCGCTCGCCTATCTGACCGGGGGCAGGGCGCGTATGGCGGAAAGCCTGGTTGCAAGCCTCTTAGAGGCAAAGGCGCTGATGATGGAGGGCAGCAACAGGTTGAGGATCGTCGCACAACCCAGCGATGCGCGCCCGGCGGGACGGGCGATTTTGGCGCTGCCTTCGCCTGCCTCTTGGGCGGCGGTAGCGCGCGCGGCGCGGGCGCCGGCCGCGGCAATCGAGCAGAAACTGATCCGATCCGGCCTAATGATCGACAAGGCGGACATGATGCCGCTGCGCTTGTGGCAGGCGGCGCCCTTTCTGCTGCTGATCGGCTTTGGTGCGATCAAATGGCAAATTGGCCTAGCGCGCGACAAGCCGGTCGGGTTTCTGGCCGCCTTGCTGGTCGTGACGTTGGTCTTGGCACTGATCCGGATGCTGGCGGTTGATCGCCGAACGAAGGGTGGCCTTGCGGCGCTGTCGACGGCAAAGGAGCGCTTCGAGCGCCTGCGCCGGGCCCCCGCTGCGGGTGAGGCGGCGCTTGCGGTGGCACTGTTCGGTACAACGGTGCTGGCAGGTTCAGCGCTGTCGGACTTTCACCGGATGCGCGCGGCGAGCGGCGGAGACGCCGGGGTTGCGAGTGACAGTGGATCGAGTGATGGCAGCAGCGGAGGGGGCAGCGGCGGTGGTGGCTGCGGCGGGTGCGGGAGCTGATCAGACCGCGCGCTGCGGCCCGGCAGCGACAAGCTTGGCTGGGGTGGGCAGGACCAGACGGTTCCGGCCCGCGCCCTTGGCGGTGTAGAGATTGATATCGGCGATCTTCATCGCAACGCCAAAGCTAGACTCGCCGACCAGAACAAGGCCAACACTCGCCGTGACTGGTCGGATCAGTTCGGGCACCCGATCGGCAGCATATCGCGTGATGCGTTGCCGCAGGCGTTCGGCCTGATCCTGCACCTCTTGAGCGTTGCCATAAAGCAGCAGCACGAATTCTTCGCCGCCAATCCGCCCAACCTCTGCATTGCCCGAGGCAAGCGCCGCGCCGGCCGCCTGGATCACCCGGTCGCCCACATCATGGCCATGATGGTCGTTCACCGCCTTGAAGAAATCGAGATCGACAATCGCGATGGCATAAGGCCGCCGGTCGGCAAATGTCCGCTCAATAGCGCGTCGATTGTTGAGGCCGGTAAGTGGATCTTTATGGGCGATGACATGCAGCGCACTCGCCGTTGCGCGCGCCTCGTCATGTTGGCGCTTCAGCCGCAAAAAGCGATCAGCAATGCCCAGCGCGGTCAACATCACCTCCAACCCCAGCGCGCAGAACAACGCGAACAGGAAGATTGGAAAGGGCGTGCCAAGGACGATATCGTGAAACAAGCTTATCCCATAAACCGCCATTACGGCTGTCCATGCCGCAGCCTGAAAACGTGCCGTCCGGCTGCCGCGGCGCCACGCCTGGGTCAGGGTGAAACCCATCAGCCCCAGCGTCCCCAAAAGCACGGCATTTCGCAGCGCCATATAGAGCGGCCATTGCAGCAACATCGCCGGCGTGGTGAGCATGATGAGCGGGCCGGTCCAGGCCAGCATTTTGTATAGTCGTGCCGACAGCATGCCGGGTTCGATATAGGTCCGGATAAACGGACCAGTGACAGCGATCGATAGATCGAACAAAATGCAGATGTAAACTTGCCGCGCGACACTGTTGGTGCCCAGCGCGGAGCCCATATCGAGCGGTGACAACCCGACGGTCAGCGCGAAATAGATCAGCGCACGCAAGCTCTGCCAAACCAGAAACCGCTCGCGCAGCACAGAATAAAATGCCGCGTTGTAGACCACCGAAAAGACCAGCAGCCCCAGGAAAATGCCGGTTAGGGCGCCGTCCCAGCTCATCTGGGTATGGTCGGCAAAGCTGGATTGTGCATCGGCGGGCGCCGCGCTCCACGCAGCAGCGAGGATGACTAATCCTGCGGTGATCCGCGACAAGGTACGCCCGAGCATGAGCAAGGTGTTAGGGCGGCCTAGTAAGAATGACGTTAACGACGTTGCGACCGTCGATTGACGTAGCGACGGGTGCGTGGTATATACATTGTGTATATACATAGGTGCGCTATGGCCGACGAATATCAGGGCAAGACATTCAAGTCAGGCAATTCGGTCGCGCTGCGCCTGCCCAAGGGCATGGGCATCCCCGAAGGGATCGAGGTCCGCATGGTGAAGGAATCCGCGATGACATTCCGGGTCGAACCAGTCGAGGCACCCCGGCGCAAAATCGACATCAGTGGCTTTGCCGGGAAGTTGCCCGGTTTCAAAGCCGCGCCGCGCGAGGATTTCGAGGAACGGCCTAGCACCATAGCGCGTCACAAGGCTCTGTCGGGCGAGTGAGCCGCTACCTGATCGACTCGGATCTCGCGATCTATTCGATGGGGGGTGATGCGGATTCAATTCTGAACCGGCGCCTTGCGAATTGCTATCCTGGCGAGGTGGCAATTTCCGCAATCAGTTTTGCCGAAGTTGCGCTCGGGACATGGAACGGCAAACCGCCAAGGCAGGATATTCTGGACGCTTTCGTCGACGTTATCCCGATCATCTCCTTTGACGATACGGCAGCGCGTTTATATGCAAGGCTGACGTTCAAGCGTGCGCGGTTTGATCGGCTACTGGCGGCGCATGCGCTGAGCCTAGGGGCAACGATCGTGACGAACAATGAGGCTGATTTCGTCGATGTGCCGGGGTTAAAGACCGAGAACTGGTCGCGATGACTGGGCCATACACTTTTGCCGCCACCATCCTGACGCTCTACCCCGACATGTTCCCCGGGCCGCTCGGCCAGTCGATCGCGGGGCGGGCGCTCGCCGAGGCGAAGTGGTCATGCAATGCCATCAACATCCGCGACTTTGCGACCGACAAGCACCGGACCGTCGATGATACCCCGGCGGGGGGTGGGGCCGGGATGGTGCTGCGTGCCGATGTCGTGGCCGCGGCGCTCGATAGCGTGGCCGATGACCGCCCGATCCTGGCGATGACGCCGCGCGGGGCACCGCTGACTCAGGCCCGCGTCCGTTCGCTTGCCGCCGGCCCCGGCGCCATTATCCTGTGTGGCCGGTTCGAGGGTTTTGACGAGCGCATCTTCGACGCGCGCGCCATCGAACAGCTCTCGATCGGCGACTATGTACTGTCGGGCGGAGAGATGGGGGCGCTGGTGCTTCTCGACGCTTGCATTCGGCTGCTGCCCGGCGTAATGGGCGCGGCTTCTAGCGGCGTGGACGAGAGCTTCGAAACGGGGTTGCTCGAATATCCGCACTATACCCGACCACCGATGTGGGAAGGGCGCACGATCCCCGAAGTGCTGCGATCGGGGGATCATGCGAGGATTTCGGCATGGCGAAAGCTGATGGCCGAAACCGATACACGGCTAAGGAGGCCTGATCTTTGGGAGCGTCACGACGGCGCTCGGGTCAATCCTCCCTCTGGCGCGCACGAACAGACGAAGGAAGAATGAGATGAATCTCATCCAGACGATTGAAGCCGAGAACATCGCCAAGTTTCTCGAAACCAAGACCATTCCCGATTTCCGCCCCGGCGACACGCTGAAGGTCGGCGTGAAGGTCGTCGAAGGCGAGCGCACCCGCGTCCAGAATTACGAAGGCGTGTGCATCGCGCGGTCGAACAAGGGCATGGGCAGCAACTTCACCGTGCGCAAGATTTCGTTCGGCGAAGGCGTGGAGCGCGTTTTCCCGCTCTATTCGCCCAACATTGATTCGATCGAAGTCGTCCGCAAGGGCGTCGTCCGGCGCGCCAAGCTCTATTATCTGCGCGGCCTGCGCGGCAAGCGTGCGCGCATCGCGGAACGTCGCGATCCACGTGCAGCCAAGGGCAGCACCGCCGCCGAATAAGCTGTCTGGCAGCAGCCGGTTGTCCATCATGGAAACGCCGTGCCCGGCTTTGTCGGGCGCGGCGTTTTTTTCGTTTCGGTGCGCGCTTGCCTGTCCCGCTGTATTAGTAATATAGTGCACTGGTCAATTGGGGGCTGCAGGGATGACGGACGCAACAATCGCCAGGACGACCGAGCCCGACGGTGCGCCGCGCCTTGCGATCATGGACATTCTGCGCGGGGTTGCGATCCTGGGCATTCTCTTCATGAATATCAACGATATGGGGCAATCACTCAACGCCTCGTTCGACGATATCCGTCATCTCGGATGGGCACCCGCTGACCAGCTAGCGTGGTGGATCCGCGAAATTCTGGCCAACGGCACGGCGCGCTGCCTATTGGAAATGCTGTTCGGCGTTGGCATGGTTATCCTGACCGATCGGTTCGCGACAGCGGCGAGTGGCTGGGCCGTGCTGCGTCGTTATTATGTGCGCAATATCGTGCTGTTCCTGTTCGGCGTGGTGCACATGTATATTCTGCTGTGGCCTGGCGATATCTTGCACAGCTATGGTCTGGCGGCGCTGGTCGCCGTGCTGTTTCGTCGGCTGCGCCCGCGCTGGCTGCTGACCATCGGCGTCAGCATGGCACTGATTCAGCTGACCATGGGGGGCTATTTCGGCTATTATCAGGGGCTGCAAAAGCGTGCGCAAACCGTCGCGATTGAAGCAAAGCAATCGGCTGGCCAGAAGCTGACTGCGGACGAAACCAAAAAGCTAAAGGCGCACATCAAGGCAAAGGCCGAAAGCGCCAAGCGCGAAGCCGAATTCAAAAGCAAGGTCGCCGCCGAAGACAAGGGCCGTTCCGGCACAGGCCTTAGCTGGATTTGGGCCCAAATTCTGGTGTCCTGGGATCGATTCCCTAGCTTCTTTGAAATCTTGTCGATCTGGGAAGCGGCCGGGACGATGCTGATTGGCGCTGCGCTCTACAAGATGGGCATCATCCAGGGGTTACGATCGCGGCGATATTATCTTGGCATGCTGATGATCGGCTATGGGATCGGCGGCACGTTGCGGGCCATCGGGGCCTGGGAACAGACGCAGTTCAATGATGCCCCGCATACTTTCTGGGCGACCATGGAAGTGGCGCGGTTATTGATGACGATCGGGCACATCGGCCTCGTTCGTGTGATGCTAACGTCGCCGCTTGGGCAGCGCCTGTTGCGGCCCTTTGCAGCGGCAGGACGAACGGCCCTGTCCGTCTATGTTGCGCAGACGCTGATCACCTTATGGGTCATCTTCCCGCCCTGGGGTCTCGCCCTTTACGGCAAATTGAGCTGGGCGCCGCTAATGCTGCTCGCCCTGGCAATCAATGCAGCGCTGCTGATTTGGGCGAACCTCTATGTCCGCTATGTTGATATCGCGCCGGTCGAATGGCTATGGCGATCGATAATCGCTGGCCATCGGCTCCCTTGGCGTGAGCCGCAAACCCATCGGCCAGTGACGGCGTTACCGATTCCTGCCTGACCAGAGCGGCCCGCACTCCGCCCTTTACCTTCCGGCACGCCGTCGCGATACAGGCGGCGTCGCCCGCGCTCGGCGGGCTATGAGAACGGAACTGGGAGATGATCGTTGCGGCAATCGGTGGGTCGGCGAACAAGAGTGATGATGAAGCTATTTGCAGGCGGCATGCTGCTCGCCACCATGGGGGGTATCGCGATGGCTTCTGACACGCCGGCAAGCCCACCCGCGCTGACCCTAAAGCGCGTCTTCGCCAGCCCCGATCTGGCGGGCCCGCAACCGCGCGCGCTGCGACTGTCGCCCGATGGCAGCCTCCTCACGTCGCTGCGAGCACGCGCCGAAGAAAAGGAACGTTTCGATCTCTGGGCGCTTGATACCAAGACCGGCCAGGAACGAATGCTGGTCGACTCCAAGCAAATTGGATCGGGCGCCGAGCTGTCCGAAGCAGAAAAGATGCAGCGCGAACGTGCCCGGATCGGCGGGTCGCGCGGGATTGTGACTTATGATTGGTCCCCGGATAGCAAATCGATCCTGGTGCCGCTGGATGGTGACCTGTTCATCGCGACACTTGACGGCAAGGTTTCGCGGCTGACCGATACCAAGCAAGGCGAGCTCAATCCGGTAATCAGCCCGGCGGGCGGCTTTGTCAGCTTTGTGCGCGATCAAAATCTCTACGTTCAGCCGCTGGCCGGCGGCCCGGCAAAAGCGCTGACAAGCAGCGGCCAGGGCACGGTACATTGGGGCGAAGCAGAGTTCGTCGCCCAGGAGGAAATGGACCGCCGCACGGGATATTGGTGGTCGCCCGGCGACCGGTTGATCGCGGTGCAAAAATTTGACGATGCGCCCGTTGGCATCGTCACGCGTACAGCGATTGGCGCGGAAGGGACCAAGGTTTTCGATCAGCGTTATCCAGCCGCCGGCACACCCAATGCGCTGGTCGAACTGTATGTGATGAAGCCTGATGGATCGGCACAAGTGAAGGTCGATCTCGGTCAGAACCCCGATATCTATCTGGCCCGCGTCGACTGGACGCCCGATGGCAAAACCCTGCTCGTTCAGCGCGAAAATCGCGACCAGACCGTGCTCGATATGCTCAGCGTCGACCCGACGACCGGCAAG
This sequence comes from Sphingomonadales bacterium Ga0077557, assembly GCA_001464615.1. Lineage (GTDB taxonomy): Bacteria > Pseudomonadota > Alphaproteobacteria > Sphingomonadales > Sphingomonadaceae > Sphingomonas. The sequence continues at coordinate 20,114 of LNFI01000008.1, forward strand.
TCGACCGTGATGTTCACCGAAAAATCGGGCAAGCGCAGCTGGATCAACTTGAGCGACAGCTACCATATCCTGCGCGATGGTAGCCTGATCTGGCGATCCGAACGCAGCGGCTTTGGCCATCTCTATCACTATCGCGCGGGCAAATGGACCCCCCTTACCCAGGGCGATTGGGTGGTGACCAATTTGGTCGGCGTCGATGAAAAAAAGCGGCGGCTATTCTTCACGGGCAACAAGGACGATGTGCTCGAACAGCATCTTTACACGCTCGACCTCGCCAATCCCAAGGCGATTACGCGGCTGACTGAGGGCGGTTGGTGGAATAACGCGGCGATGGATGCCGCCGCCACGCGCCTGATCATCAGCCGTTCCAATCCCAATCAGCCAGCGCAAATCTATCTCGCCGACAGCAGCGGCAAACGGACGGCGTGGATCAACGAAAATGCAGTGAAGGAGGGGCACCCTTATTATCCCTATCTCGCCAGCCATCGCCCGCGCCAGTTCGGCACGATCAAGGCCGATGATGGCACGACGCTCTATTGGGAAATGATCACGCCGGTGATTGAGCCGGGCAAGAAATACCCGGTTTTTTTCCAGCATTATGGCGGCCCTGGCACCGGCCAGCAGGTGACGCGGGGCTGGAACGGCACACTCGCGCAATATCTGGTCGATCGGGGCTATGTTTATTTCCAGATCGACAATCGCGGATCATATAATCGCGGTAAGGCGTTCGAAGACCATATCTATCACGCGATGGGCACGGTTGAAGTTGCCGATCAACTGGCGGGTGCAAAGTTCATCAAAGCACAGCCCTTTGTCGATCCCGATCGGGTGGCGACCTATGGCTGGTCCTATGGTGGCTATATGACGATCAAGATGCTGGAGGCGAACCCTGGTGTTTATGCCGCCGGCATTTCCGGCGCGCCGGTGACGAAGTGGGAATTGTACGACACCCATTATACCGAACGGTATCTGGGCGATCCGCGTACCGATCCGCAAAGCTATGCCAGTTCTAATGCGCTTGCCGATGCGGCCAAGATCACTGATCCCCTATTGCTGATCCACGGGATGTCGGATGACAATGTGGTGTTCGACAACTCGACCGCCTTCGCCGCCGCCATGCAACGCAGCGCGCGGCCGTTCGAAATGATGTTCTATCCGGGCCAGACGCATCGGGTCGCTGGCCCGGGCATCAGCGAGCATTTGTGGACGACGATCCTCGATTTCCTTGATCGGCGCCTGCCGGCAAAGAAATGACTGATCGGCAGAGGCGGCCTTGATTGACCGCCCCTGCGTCAGTGATTAGCGCTTCTTGATCCGGGGGATGTTTGACCATGACGACACCAGCGTTGGCACCGGTGACCGGCAGGGCGCGGATCGACGTGCTGGATATTCTGCGCGGCATTGCCATTCTCGGCATTTTTTTCATGAACATCCCATATATGGGACAGAACAGTATCCTGGTGCAGGAAAATATCCGCGCCATTGGCTGGACATTGGCCGATCGCTGGACCTGGGCGGTCATCGAGGTGCTTGCCGAAGGGACGCAGCGCGGCTTGCTCGAAATGCTCTTTGGTGCCGGGATGATGGTGCTGACGACCAAGGCGATGCTTCCTGATGGGCCGGTCGCTATAGCGGATCTTTATTATCGCCGGAACTTGTGGCTGCTGGCTTTTGGGCTGTTCGACGTCTTCTGTTTGTTATGGGTCGGAGACATTCTCCACATCTATGCGCTTGCCGCCTTATTTCTTTTTCCGTTTCGGAAGCTGGCGGCGCATTGGCTGGTGGTGATCGGTATGAGCTTTGCCCTGGCAACGGTGGCGATGGGAGCCGGGGAGTATCTTGATCGGACGGCAATGATCGCCAAGGTCGAAAGGGCGCAGGCGCGCCAGCATGCTGGCCAGCCGCTATCTGTCCCGGATCGCGAAACGCTTAAGGCATGGCAGACAAAGCTTGAGTCCATCCGGGGCAATGACGCGCAAAAAAAGGCCGCACAAGAGGAAGATGCGGCACGTCGTCCCGGCGCGAGCTTTATCGCCTATGCCTCGCTAATGTGGTCGGAATGGTTTGGATTGCAGGGCAAGGGCTTCACAGTCGCCTTTGTCATTGAGGCCTTTTGCGCGATGTTGATCGGCGTGGCGCTGTGGAAATGGCAGATAATGCAGGGGGGGCGCAGCACCGCTTTCTATCTCGGCATGATGCTGCTCAGCTATGGTATCGGCACGACGATCCGGGTGATCGGGGTAACCGAGATTTTCGCCTTTGCGCCCATCCCCAAGACGATCTGGATGACCGAAGAGTTTGGTCGGCTGGCGATGACGCTGGGGCATATCGCGCTGGTGAACCTGGCGGTGAAAACAGCGATCGGGACCGCGATCCTGGCACCGTTCAAGGCAGCGGGGCGGATGGCCTTCTCCCTCTACTTCATGCAGCAGTTCCTGGCGCTTTATGTCCTGTTCGCGCCCTTCGGCCTGGGCCTGTACGGCAGGTTCGGTTGGGCGGAGCTGTCCGCCATTGCCGCCGCGATCGTGATCGGCCAGCTCATTTTCGCAAACATTTATATGCGGGTGTTCGTGGCCGGACCACTTGAATGGCTGTGGCGCAGCCTTGCCTATGTTCGCTGGCAGCCCCTGCTGCGCCGCCGGGGGGATTTGCCCGTGACGATACAAGAACATGCGCCAATAGTCGCCTGACTGGCTGGACAAACACAGCGGGAAGCGTATGCGACCGCGTGAAGTCCATGTGGAGCATATTATGGGATATCGGATTGTCGTTGTCGGCGCGACAGGCAATGTCGGGCGTGAAATGCTCAACATCTTGGCCGAACGCGAATTCCCGCTGGCCGATGTTGCTGCGGTCGCCTCGTCACGCAGCCAGGGCATTGAGATTGATTTCGGCGATAGCGGCCGGATGCTCAAGGTCCAGAATCTCGAACATTTTGATCCCACCGGCTGGGATATGGCGTTGTTCGCGATCGGCTCCGAAGGCTCGCGGCTGCACGCACCACGCTTTGCCGCGGCCGGGTGTACCGTCATCGACAATGCATCGCTCTACCGGATGGATCCCGATGTGCCGCTGATCGTGCCAGAGGTGAATCCGCAGGATATTGATGGGTACCGGCGCAAGAATATCATCGCCAACCCCAATTGCTCGACCGCGCAGATGGTCGTCGCCCTGAAGCCGCTGCATGATTATGCAACGATCAAGCGCGTCGTCGTGTCGACCTATCAATCGGTGTCGGGCGCCGGCAAAATGGGGATGGACGAGCTGTTCGAGCAGAGCCGCAACATCTTTGTTGGCGACAGTGCGGAGGCGCACAAGTTCACCAAGCAGATCGCGTTCAACGTGATCCCGCATATCGGCGATTTCCACGACGACGGATCAACGTCAGAAGAGTGGAAAATGGTGGTCGAAACCAAGAAGATTCTCGACCCGAAGATCAAGGTCACGGCGACCTGCGTGCGCGTGCCGGTGTTTGTCGGCCATAGCGAAGCGATCACGGTCGAGTTTGAGCGCGAGATTTCGGCCAAGAAGGCGCAGAGTCTGCTGCGCGAAGCCCCCGGCGTAATGCTGGTCGATAAGCGCGAGGATGGCGGGTACGTGACCCCGATCGAATGCGTCGGCGATTATGCGACCTTTGTCAGCCGCGTGCGCGAGGACCCGACCGTCGACAATGGCTTGGTGCTGTGGTGCGTGAGCGATAACCTCCGTAAAGGCGCGGCGCTAAATGCGGTGCAGATCGCGGAATTGCTGGGGCGGCGGCATTTGAAGAAGGCGGCTTGAGCGGCCGATAGCATTTTGCTATCACTGCTGCGATGAAGCAGGTTCTTGTCCGTAATCTGGCAGATGAAACCGTTGCCGCGTACAAGCGGGCGGCGCGCGACAATGGGCGATCGCTTGAGGCGGAGCTTCGCGATGTGATCGAACGCGGTCGGCCCAAGCAGCGATTGTCGCCCGAACAGCTTCGGTCGCTGGTATCGCACCTGCATGCACTGACACCGGATAGCGCGGCATTGATCGATAGCACGGCGCTGATCCGCGAGGACCGCGACGCACAGTAATGCTCATCGTCGATGCAAGCGTCGTGATGAAATTGCTGACGCGTGAAGGGGGATCGACGATCGCGATCGATCGAGTCAGTCGAGCGCAGGAACGGACTGCGCCAGATTGGATACAAGCAGAAATCGCCAGTGCCCTTGCCAAAAAGGTGCGCTACGCGGGGCTGCCGATTGAAACGGCCCGGGAGGCATTTGCGGCGCTGCCATTGATCATGCCCGACCTTGCGCCCACTGCGCCGCTATTAGCGTCGGCGATCGAGCTTTCGGTCGAGCTATCGCACGCGCTGTACGATTGTTTGTATTTGGCGCTTGCGCTGCAAACCGGGGGTAAATTGCTCACCGCTGACCACAAATTCGTGACAGTTGTCAGCTTGTCGCAGTATCATCGTCAAGTGGAGCTACTGGAATGATAACGGAGCATATTGGAGGCGGCTGCCGCTGTGGCGCGTGCCGTTACACGCTGGCGGTTGATACGATGCCCCCAGTCTATGCCTGTCATTGCCAGCATTGCCAGACCTGGTCGGGCAGCGCCTTTACCGAACAGGCGATGATCCGCAGCGATGCCATCACCGCCGCCGGACCAATAGTGGAATATGCCGCAGAAAGGCCAAGCGGAGGTGTTTCGACCCAGCATGTCTGCAGCGTCTGCCATACGCGGCTGTGGAACACCAACACGGTGTGGCCGGCAATGGCGGTAGTACGCGCGGGGACGCTTGACGCTGCCGAGACGCTCAGCCCGCTGATGCACATCTCGACCAAGCGCAAACAGCCCTGGCTGACGATCGACCCCGCTGTGCTGAGCTTCGAGGAAAATGCGCCCCCCGCCGCGTTCATGAAGCTGATGGCATGACAGACCCGACCATCCACCACTTTGCTGGGTTCGACGGTGCCGATCTTGTCTGGCGGGAGATCGGGGAGGGGCGGCCGGTGCTGCTGCTGCATGGGCTGTTCTCGGACGCCAACACCAACTGGATCAAATACGGCCATGCCGCCGCGATTGTCACGCGCGGCTTTCGCGTGATCATGCCCGATCTGCGTGCGCATGGCGACAGCGCCAAGCCGCACGAGGCGTCCGCCTATCCGCTCGACGTGCTGGCAAAAGACGGTCTGGCGTTGGTCGAGCATCTGGGGCTCAGCGATTATGATCTCGGCGGCTATTCGCTTGGCGGGCGGACGACGGGGCGGATGCTGGTGCTGGGCGCGAAACCCCGCCGCGTGATTTTTTCTGGCATGGGTTATGAGGGGCTCACGCAGACCGGAAAGCGCATCGACTTTTTCCGCCATGTTCTCACCCATCCCGGCGCCTTTGCCAGCGGGTCTGCGGAATGGTTGGCCAGGGCCTTCTTAAAGTCCAGCGATGGCGACCCCAAGGCGTTGATCCATATACTCGATACCTTCGTCAACATGACCGATGCCGATTTGGCTGCCATTACCCAGCCCGTGCTGGTGCTGTCAGGCAAGGATGATTTCGACAATGGATCGGCCGAGGCACTGGCTAGGGCGCTGCCACAGGCCAGTTATGTCGAGGTGCCCGGCAATCATATGAGCGCGGTGGTGAAACCCGAACTGGGTGAGGCAATTGCGCGCTTTTTGGCGGGTTGACCCTATTGGCGCAGTCTGGTCCTGTAGGCCCATTAAAATGAAAAGCAGAGGAATGCCCATGAACCGCCTCCCCGCATCGGTTTCGTTGTCGGCCATCGCGCTGACGATCGCGCTGCTCTCCAGCCCGGCAACCGCCAAGGATAAGAAGCCCGCCGCTGAAGCTGCGACCAAGACGGTGGCGCTCACTGCTGCAGACGCCGATGCCTTTGTGGCTGCTGCCGAAAAGCAGCTGGCTGAATATTCGATCGACGCCAGCCGCATCCAATGGGTGAACGCCACCTATATCACCGACGATACCGATGCGCTCGCCGCCAAGTCCGGGGCCGAGGGCACCGAACTCGCGGTCAAGCTCGCGCTTGAAGCAGCCCGGTTCCAGAAGGTGGCGGACCTCTCGCCCGATACAATCCGCAAGCTCGATCTGCTGCGCGGCACGATCACGCTGCCAGCCCCGACCAAGCCGGGTGCCGCCGATGAACTGGCGACGATCGTCACGCGGATGTCCTCGCAATATGGCAAGGGCAAGGGCACGCTTGATGGCAAGCCGATCAACGGCAGCGATATCGAAGCGGCGATGGGCACGATGCGCGATCCCGCCAAGACGAAGGAAATGTGGGTCAGCTGGCACGACAATGTCGGCGCGCAAATGCATGACGATTATGCCCGCAGCGTGGTGATCGCCAATCAGGGCGCGACCGAACTTGGCTATCAGGATGTCGGCGCGATGTGGCGCTCGGGCTATGACATGAGCCCCAAGGAATTCGCTGCGCTGACTGATAAATTATGGCGCGAGGTTGAGTCACTTTACCGCGCGCTCCACGCTTATACCCGCGCCAAGCTCAACGCGAAATATGGCGATGCGGTGCAACCCAAGACTGGGCCGATCCGCGCCGATTTGCTGGGCAATATGTGGGCGCAGGAATGGGGCAACATTTATGACATCGTCGCGCCCAAGGGGGCAGGCGATCTGGGCTTTGATACCGGCGATCTGCTCAAGGAAAAGGGCTATGATCCGCTGAAAATGGTCAAGGCGGGGGAGGGGTTTTATTCCTCGCTCGGTTTTGCGCCGCTGCCCGACACCTTCTGGGCCCGCTCGCAGATTACCAAGCCGGCCGACCGCGACGTGATCTGCCATGCCTCGGCCTGGGATCTCGACAATCTCGACGATATCCGCATCAAGATGTGCACCAAGGTGAATGGCGATGATTTCGTCACCATCCATCACGAATTGGGGCATAATTATTATCAGCGCGCCTATAAGGCGCAGCCGTTCCTCTACAAAAACGGGGCCAATGATGGCTTTCACGAGGCGATCGGCGATTTCGTCGCGCTGTCGATCACGCCGCAATATCTCGTCGATATCGGCCTGCTCGCCAAGGAAAAGGTCCCAAGCGAGGATAAGGACATTGGCCTGTTGTTGAAACAGGCGATGGACAAGGTGGCGTTCCTGCCGTTCGGCTTGCTAATCGATCGCTGGCGCTGGGGTGTTTTTTCGGGGGTGATCAAGCCGACAGGCTATGAAGCGGCCTGGAATGCCATGCGCCTGCAATATCAGGGCATCGTGCCGCCGGTCGACCGCGACGACTCCCGTTTCGATCCCGGCGCGAAATATCATGTGCCGGCCAGCGTGCCCTATACCCGATACTTCCTCGCGCGGTTGCTGCAGTTCCAATTCTATGCGGCCGCTTGCAAGCAGGCAGGGTGGACCGGCCCGCTGCACCGGTGCTCGTTCTTTGGGAACAAGGAAGTCGGGGCGCGGCTGAATGCCATGCTCGAACTCGGCCAATCCAAGCCATGGCCCGATGCGCTCCAGGCCTTTACCGGCAGCCGTGAGATGTCCGGGCAGGCCATGGTCGATTATTTCGCCCCGTTAAAGGCCTGGCTCGACAAGCAGAACGAGGGAAAACCGACCGGGTGGTAACACCAACGCTCTCCAAAGACCCGCTACCCTCAACGCGCGACCGGCTGATCGATGCTGCCTTTCGGGTGGTTGCGCGCGATGGGCTGGAGGCGGCAAGCGTTAAGGTGATTGCGGCCGAAGCCGGGGTGACGACCGGGCTGGTCCATTATCACTTCACCCGCAAAGAAGAGATGCTCGAGGCGGCACTGCGGCATGGCCTCGACGCTTATCTTCAGCGCAATCGGACGCGGCGGGAAGCCACGCCGCCACACCAGCAGATTGAAGCGTTTTTCGCTGCCGCGCGGGAGGCGGTCGAGCCCGATCGCGATTTCTTCAAAGTACGGCTGGCGCTGGCCGCGCGGGCGATGACGCAACCTGCGCTGGTCGAATCCATCGAGGCGATCAACGCGGCGGCGGTGGAAGAGGTCGCTCTGGTTTTTGCCGCTTCGCGTGGCGAAACTGAGGCGACAACGCGGGATCGCGCGCTCGCGGCAACGCTCAAGGCGGCATTCGATGGGATTATGCTGGCGTGGATCAACAATCCGCAATTCCCAATTACCGCTGCTGCGGAGATTCTGGAGGAAGCGGCGATTATGTGGGTGCAAGAACCCCGCTTGCTCTAAGCAATTGCGCATGAGGCTGGATTTTCTTGTGGATTGAGCCACGCGCTGATATTGGTTGGTTAACCAACTCAGGAACGAGCGATGCGGATTGTAATGACAGGCGCCACTAGCGGCATCGGGCTGGAGGCTGCAAAAGCGCTGATCACCATGCCGGGCGTCTCACTCGTCATCGGCGCAAGGCGGCCGGAGAACCTTCCGGCAGCGCTGATCGGTCGCGTGACGGCATTGCCGTTGGATCTCGACAATCTCGACAGCGTCACCCAATTTGCCAGTGATGTAGCCGCGCTGGGGCCGATCGACGCAGTGATCGGCAATGCCGGCATACAGATCGTCTCGCCGCAGCGCAGTGCGCAGGGGTTCGAGCGCTGCTTTGCCGTCAACCATCTCGCCCATTATCTCTTGGTGCGTCGGTTGCTGCCGCATATCGCCAAGAACGGTCGGATCATCCTGACGTCTAGTGGTACGCATGATCCCGACCGCAGCACTGGCATCCCGCCACCGCGCCACGCCAAGGCTGAATGGCTTGCCTTCCCCGATCGCGACCCAGCGGCAGACCCAAGCCCCGGCTTGGCAGGCAGGCGCGCTTATTCGACCTCAAAGCTCTGCAATCTGATGACGATCCGTGAGCTGCCCCGGCGGAGCGGTGACCGACCCGATCTGACCTTGCTGGCGTTCGACCCGGGCTTTGTCCCCGGCACCGGGCTGGCACGCGATTATGGGCCAATGATCCGCTGGCTGTTCCGCCGGATCCTGCCCATTGTGGTGCGTGGTGAGAATGTCAGCACGGCTAAAGCGTCCGGACGGGCATTGGCGGCTCTGGCAACGGATTCGGGCTTTGCTGGTGGCCGTGGTCTATATTGGTCAATGACGCGGCGGCGGCCGGTCGTCCGCACGCCATCGACGCTCGCGCGCGACGATGCGGCCTGTGCCGCCTTGTGGGAGGACAGCGCGACGCTAGTTGGCCTTGTGCCATAGGCGATTAGCGCAACGTCCATTGCAGGTCGGCCCCGTCCATGCTAGGCGCGCGCCCTTCAAACGTCCGGCTGGTCGGTAACCAGCCACAGACAAAGGCCCGATACCTGTGAAAAAAGATACCCATCCCGATTATCATTTCATCACCGTCCAGATGACTGACGGCACCAGCTATCAGACCCGCTCCACCTGGGGCAAAGAAGGCGATCTGATGACGCTGGAAATCGATCCGCTTGCACATCCGGCCTGGACCGGCGGCAATTCGCGGCTGCTGGATGCTGGTGGTCAGGTCGCGCGCTTCAACAAGCGCTTTGGTGGCCTGTCGCTCGGCAAGAAGTAAGCTGGCGGGCGTGTTAACGCCGCGTTAGCCCTGAACGGTTAGGCTTTGCTCATCTGGATGATGAGGATCGCTGATGTTCACTGCCGAATTCGAACCCGCGGAGACGAATGGACGCCGTCGCACGCCACGTGCGCCGGTGTCTCTCGACGCGCGGATCGGGCGGGGCGGACTTGATCGCACCTTGTGCCGGGTCGTCGACCTGTCGGTCTACGGCGCGAAGTTGCAGACATATTCAACGTTACGCGTCGGATCGATGATCTGGCTGACCTTGCCGCAGCTCGGGCAGGTTGCGGCCTCCATCATCTGGTCAGACGATTTCGCCGCTGGCTGCCAATTCCAGACGCCGCTTGAAGAAGAAGCGTTCAACGCCCTGATCGAACTCGATCAAACCACCCGCCGCAATAGTTAGGCGGGCGTGCGCTGATGAAACGCTGTCCAAAATGCCGTGACAATGTATCGGATCAGACGACGGTCTGTCGGGTCTGCGGCCATAGTTTTTCAATCTTCGGCTTTCACCGAATCGCGATGATCCTTGGCCTTGGCACCGTCGTGGCGGTTAGCCTTGCCTCCTTGATCGACAGCCTGCCGACCCGTGATCCTCCCCCGCCGCCGCCACCGGTCGCGCCAATCTCAACGCGCAACAGCTTTGCCGAAAACTTCCCCGCGCTGGCCAGCGATGTCCGTGCCGCGCGGTTCAGCAAGATGATCGCCCGATCGGGCGAGGCGTGCACAGCGGTCAAGAAATCATTCTATCTCGGCAGCCGCGACGGTTTAGCCTATTGGAATGTCCGTTGCGAAGGCTCTGGCGACTGGATGGTCCAGCTGAAAAATGATGCAACGATGACCCGCGTGGCCTGCGATTCCCACGCCGAGGTGAAGGCCAGGTGCTGGAAACCCTTTTCCTGATGCCGCGATTGCCCCGCGGGGGCAGTGATTTGCGTTTGGGAATAGTACCGCTGGACACTTTCATAACCGACGGCGCAACGACATTGCTGTGCGATTGCGGCGACGAGTTATGGGGCCGAAGTCCGATCCGGATAGCAAGCCAAAAGCTTTTTTGCTCTTCCTGCGACTGATTTGCGCGGGTCTTTGACGATACGATCAAGATGAGGTTTCAGCCACAATCCTAGCTCATCGTCGGTCTGTGACCATTGAAAGAGCGTCTCCATCGTCGCGTTGAGCACGATCCAATCGTCATGTTGCTCTAGGTTGCGCTTCAATATTTTCGTCGCGCCGCGATACTGCGCCGGTGACATGTCAGATGTAAGGCGCAGAAAAAGTTGCGCCAATGTCCATTGCGCTGAAGCCTGATCCAGCGCGCCGACCGCATCAATCAGCCGATCAAGGAACGGCACGATCCAGTCATGGCGCTCGGCTTCTATGCGTTTAAGCGCGTTTGACGTGCGCAAACGAACGACGGGATCATCGCTCTTATAGCATTCGAATAGTTCATCGAGCCGAGATGGATCGGCAAACACAGCTTGCACGACCTCTATCGTGCGGCCGAGCGAATTGGGATGGCCGCCTGACAACATCGTATCAAACGAATCCATTGCTGAATCCTCCCGCTCGGCAGTGCTTATCTCGGTGCCATTGGCGGTTTCACCGCGCTCGGGCAAATTTTGGCGGACAGGGTGGGATTCGAACCCACGGTGAGCTTGCACCCACGGCGGTTTTCAAGACCGCTGCCTTAAACCACTCGGCCACCTGTCCGCACGCTGCACGCATATGTCGGCTATGAACTTTTGTGCAAGGGGGTTGCTGCTAGGGGTTCATGTCGCGGTGAGGCTGTGGCAAACGCTAAGGGATGGCGAACAGAGCAATGATCTTCAGGCGTCTCTTGACCGGTATTGCTGTCGTGATTGCTGGTGCTGCGCTGGGCACGATCGCAACCGCGCAGGATGAATCGGGATTTCAGGCCTATCTGCAAACGCTCGCGGCGCAGGCCGAATCGCGCGGCGTCAGCCGGGCAACGCTCGACGCTGTGCTGCCGACGCTCACCTATAATCCGCGCGTCGTTGAACTGGATCGCGCGCAGCCGGGCGCCGATCCCAATGCGCCGATCCCCGATTTCGCGCCCTATCGAGCGCGTCATGTCGATCAGTCACGGATCGACCGGGGGCGCCAGGCCTATCTCGCGCAGCGCCCACGCCTCGCCGCAATTGAGCGCGAAACGGGCGTCCCCGAATCGATCATGGTCGCCATCTGGGGCCATGAAACGAATTATGGAGCGATTACCGGCAATTTCGATCTGCCCCGCGCGCTTGCCTCGCTCGCTTATGAAGGGCGGCGGCGCGAGCTTTTCTCGAACGAATTTATTGCAACGCTCAAGATGATTGATCGCGGCGTGCCGCGCGAACAGCTGAAGGGCAGCTGGGCCGGGGCAACCGGCAACCCGCAATTTCTGCCGTCGGTCTATATGCGCGTTGCGCGGGACGGCGATGGCGATGGCCGCGCTGATATCTGGACGAACGAGGCGGATACGCTGGCATCGATCGCCAATTATTTTGTCGATGCGGGGTGGCGACCTGGCCAGCCCTGGGGGCTCGCCGTGGCCGTGCCATCAAGCTTTGATCGCTCACGGGCACTCAATCGCGTGCGTTCGCCGCGCTGTGGCCGAGTGTTTGATCGGCATAGCGGATGGAAATCAATGGCCGAATGGCGGTCCATGGGCCTGGTGCCGCTCGACAAGCCATGGCCTGGCGATCAAGTGCAGGCCACGCTGCTGGAACCCGATGGCCCCGGCAAGGGCGGCTTTCTGCTGACCGGCAATTACCGGGTGATCCTCGATTATAACTGCTCGAATTTTTATGCGCTGTCTGTGGGATTGCTGGCCGATGCGGTTGACCATTAAGAGCGGCATCGCCGCATTGCTGCTAAGCACGGGGCTATTTGGCGCAGCGTCTGCCGCGCCAGCGCAGGTGGCCGACATGCCGCCGGCGGGCGAAGGGCCACGGGGCACATCCCAGGCCGTGCTTGGCGCCGAACGCTATGACGCGATCGGCTATGCCGTCCCATATGATGGCGGCGCTAATCCGGGCGCGATCAGTGCGGCGCATCCCACCCTGCCGATCGGCAGCTTTGCAGAGGTTACCGCAATCGACAGCGGCAAGACCATCCTGGTGGTGATTGCTGAGCAAGGCCTCGCAACGCCAGACCGGATCATCGCGCTGTCCCCCGGCGCGCTGCAATTGCTGGGTCGGCCAGAGGCGGTGGCGCTTGGCGTGCGGGTCAGGCGGGTCAACCCGCTGGGCGCTGATCAGCAAGCGCTGCGCGACGGGCGCCCGGCGAGCGCGCGGATCGATGCGCCGGCCGTGTTGTTGGCAGCGCTGCGCAAACGCTTACCCGCACCGCCACGGGGTGTTTCCACTGCGATGCCGCGCCCGCCCAGGGCGACCAATGCTGCCGTTAATTTGGGGGCAGGTGCCGGTTATCCGGTCCCGGGCCGTGCGGCGGCTCCACCGGTAAAGCCAGTTGCCAGCCGCCAAGGCACCGGGTTTTTTGTTCAAGTCGCCGCTCTTTCCAACGGCCAGCGCGCATCCGATCTGGCGAACAGCCTTGCCGGATCAGTGATGGCCGGGGGCGGGCTCTACCGCGTTCGGCTCGGGCCCTTTCCCGATCAGGCCAGTGCGGATCGCGCGCGTGCTGACGCCGTGCAGCGTGGGTTTGGCGATGCCCGCATCATTCACGAATAATCTCCTCCAGCTGATGGACATTACCACCCCAATGAAGAAATTTGCCGTCGCCCTGTTGCTCGCCGCGTCGCTGATCGCGACCCCTGTTTTCGCCGCGCAGCCCCCGTTCAGCACGCCTGCCCCCGTCGCGTATCTGCAGGACTTGTCGAGCGGCGCGATTCTTTATGCCAAGGACGCCGATCGCCGGATGCCGCCTGCATCGCTGGCCAAGATCATGACCGTCTATGTCGCGTTCGACATGATCAGCCGCGGTGAATTGAAGCTCAACCAAACCTTCACCGTGCGCCCCGAAACCTGGAAGAAATGGCATGGGCCGGCCGCTGGATCGACGATGTTCCTGTCGGTCAATGAAAATGTCAGCGTCGCCAATCTGCTCTACGGGATCATCACCTTGTCGGGCAATGACGCGTGCGTCGTGCTCGCAGAGGGCATTTCCGGGACCGAAGAGGCGTTTGTGTCACGGATGAACGAACAGGCGAAGAAGCTCGGGCTCACCAACAGCCATTTCGGCACGTCGAACGGCTGGCCGGACGGCGGCGTCACCTATGTCACTGCCCGCGATCTGGCCAAGCTTGCAACCGCGACGATCCAGAAATTTCCCAAGCTCTATAAGGAGTTTTACTCCAAACCCAATTTCACCTGGGGCAAGACGATGGGATCGGGTGCCGCCATCACCCAGGCCAATCGCGATCCGCTGCTGGGACGTGTCGCCGGGGCGGACGGCCTGAAGACCGGCCATACCGAGGAAGCAGGCTATGGCTTTACCGGATCGGCGGAGCAGAATGGCCGCCGTCTGGTGATGGTGATGGCCGGATTGACGAGTTTCAACCAGCGGATCGAGGAATCGGTGCGCTTCATGGATTGGGGCTTTCGCGCGTGGCAGGCCAAGCCGATCGTCAAGGCAGGGCGGGTTGTCGAAACTGCCGAGGTGCAGGGCGGGGCAGCCAGCCGTGTTAATCTCGTCGCCCCGCGTGACCTGACCGCGACGCTGCCAGGCGGCGCGGTGCCCGAACTGCAACTCAGCGTCGTGTATCAAGGGCCAATCAAGGCGCCGTTCAAAAAGGGCCAGCATATTGCTGATCTGGTGGTCAAATCGCCCGGTATGGCCCCGCAGCATCTGCCACTGGTTGCTGAAAACGATGTCGCCGAAGCCGGCTTTTTCGGCCGCGCTTGGGCTGGTTTCTTCTCGCTGTTCGGGATGTGAACGCAGGGACCACCCCCGGCCGTTTCATTTCGCTTGAAGGCGGCGAGGGCGCCGGCAAATCGACCCAAGTGGCGCGATTGGCGGACCTGCTCGCCGCGCGGGGCATCCACGCGCTCGTCACGCGCGAACCCGGCGGCACTGAAGGCGCAGAGGCGATCCGCACCTTGCTGATGCAGGGCGGGGTCAATCGCTGGAGCGCGCACAGCGAAGCGCTGTTGTTCGCAGCAGCGCGGGCCGATCATGTCGAAAAGCTGATCCGTCCGGCGATCGGCGCTGGCCAATGGGTGATTTGTGATCGCTTCATTGACAGTAGCCGTGCCTATCAAGGCGTTGCTGGCGGGATTGATGACGCAGCAGTGATGGCACTCCACGGTTTTGGATCGCGCGGCATGCTGCCCGATCGCACGCTAATCCTGGAAGTCTCCATTGAAGAAGGCCGCGCCCGCGCCGCCCGCCGCGACGGTGCCGCCGCTGATCGATTTGCAGCGCGCGGCAATGACTTTCATGCCGATGTCGCCGCCGCCTTTCGCCGCTTTGCCGCGCAGGAGCCCGATCGCTGCCGGTTGATCGACGCCTCCGCCAGCGCCGATATTGTGGCAGCGGCGATCCATGCCCAGCTTGCCGACTTGCTGCCATGACGCTGCCCATTGGCAACGCAGACGCGCATGAGGCTTTTCTCTCTGCGATGGCGAGCGGATCGCTGCATCACGCCTGGCTGTTCACGGGGCCACAAGGGGTCGGCAAGGCCAGCTTTGCCCGCGCGGCGGCGCTGCGCCTGCTGGCAGAAGCCGCTCGACCGGGCGTGCTGCCGCCTGGCTTCGACGTACCAGAAGATGACCGCACCCGCGCGCTGATCGCCGCTGGCTCGCACCCCGATTACCGCGAATTGGTGCGGATGGCGAAGGACCCGGACAAGCCCGGGCAGGATCTGGCGCGATCGATCCCGATAGCGCAGGTTCGAGCGCTCCAGCCCTTGTTTGCGACGACCCCGTCAATGTCGCCGCGCCGCGTGGTGCTGATCGATTCGGTTGATGACCTTGAACGCCCTGGCGCGTCCAACGCCTTGCTCAAGAATCTCGAAGAACCGCCGGCGGGGACGATCTTCCTGCTGATCAGCCATTCGCCCGGCCGGTTATTGCCGACGATCCGCTCACGCTGTCGCCGATTGCGCTTCAATCCGCTTGACGATGAGGCAATGACGACGGTTTTGCAGGCGGCCCTGCCACAAGCCAATGGTGCCGAAATTGCCGCGCTGGTCCGCGCTGGCGACGGATCGCCAGGGCGCGCGCTGGGCTATGCCGGGCTTGATATGGCCGCGCTTGATAGCGTGATGACGACGATCGCCGCCAATGGCGATCATTCCAATGCGCAGCGAACCAAGCTTGCCAAGGCGCTGTCGCTAAAAGCCGCCCAGCCGCGCTATGAAGCCTTTCTTGACCGTGTGCCGAGCTTCATTGCCGAGGCCAGCGCAACGCGCCAGGGCGATTCGCTGAAGATCGCGCTTGATGCCTATGACGGGGCCAGAGCGCTGGCGATCAGCGCGCGGGCGCTCTCGCTGGATCAGCAAGCCACCGTTTATGAAATGGCCGGGTTGGTCGCGCGACTGGCCACGGCTTAGGCTTCAATTGGCGGGCGCGATGCTCTAGGGACCGGGCATGGCCGACCCCTTTTATATCACCACCGCGATTAATTACCCCAATGGGCGGCCGCATATCGGCCATGCTTATGAAGCGATCGCTGCCGACACGATCGCGCGTTTTCAGCGCATGGCCGGACGCGACGTGCGCTTTCAGACCGGGACGGACGAACATGGCCTGAAAATGGTGCAGACCGCGCGCGACCGCGGGATCGAGACGCGCGCGCTCGCCGATGAAATGTCGGGCTATTTCCAGGAAATGGCCGCCAAGCTGAACATCAGCTTCGATCGCTTCATTCGCACCACTGACCCTGACCATTATGCCGCCAGCCAGGCTCTGTGGCAGGCAATGGCCGATGCGGGCGATCTGTATCTCGATCGGTACGAAGGCTGGTATTCGGTCCGCGATGAGGCGTTTTACGACGAGAAGGAACTAGTCGAGGGGGAAGGGGGCGTAAAGTTCTCGCCGCAGGGCACCCCGGTTGACTGGACGGCAGAGGAAACCTGGTTTTTCCGGCTTTCAAAATATCAGCAACCATTGCTCGATCATTATGCGGCCAATCCAGACTTCATCCGCCCCGAGAGCCGACGCAACGAGGTGCTGCGCTTTGTTGAGGGCGGGCTTTCCGATCTCTCGGTATCGCGGACCAGCTTTGACTGGGGGGTGCCGGTGCCGGGCAGCCCGGGGCATGTCATGTATGTCTGGGTCGATGCGCTGACCAATTACCTGACCGGGATCGGCTATCCGGCAATGGACGGCGATCTGGCGGACTATTGGCCCGCCGACCTGCATCTGATTGGCAAGGATATTGTGCGGTTCCACGCGGTGTACTGGCCGGCCTTCCTGATGTCGGCAAAGGTTGCTCTGCCCAAAGCGGTGTTCGGGCATGGCTTTGTGTTGGCCCGCGATGGCAGCAAAATGTCCAAGTCCGCTGGCAATGTCGCTGACCCGCTGGCGCTGGCGGAGGCGTTTGGCGTTGATGCGCTGCGCTATTTCCTGCTGCGCGACATCAGTTTCGGACAGGATGGGAGCTATTCAGCCGAAGCTATTGTATTACGAGCAAATGCCGATCTCGCGAACAGCTTTGGCAACCTCGCCCAGCGGACATTGTCGCAGATCTTCAAGAACAGCGACGGCTATCTCCCTGCCATCCATGGCCACACCCCCGCCGACGCAGCACTGTTCGACTTGGTCGACAAGACCGTGGGGGACATCATGCCCAGCGCCTATGACGACCTCGCCTTGTCGCAAGCGACCGAGGCCTGGGTGCAGGCCGTATTCGCCTGCAATGCCTATATCGATGAACAGGCCCCGTGGAAGCTGCGCAAGACCGACGCTGAGCGGATGGAGACGGTGTTGGCGACGCTGTATATCTGCATCGCGCAGCTGGCCGTCGCGATCAGCCCGGTCATCCCGGCGAGCGCGGCCAAGTTGCTTGACGCGATGGGCGTCGACGGAGCGCTGCGGACGCCCGAAGCGATCGGCGCCCACTGGTATTCGCCGCTCGCTGAAGGCGGGTTCAAGCTTGATCAGCCGGTGCCGCTGTTTCCCAGGCTGGAGCTGCCGGCGGAGGACGCTGAATGAGCTTTATCGACAGCCATTGTCACTTGAATTACAAGGGCTTGGTTGAACAACAGCAGGATGTGCTGGAACGTGCGCGCGCCGCCGGGGTCAGCACGATGCTGACCATCTCAACCCGCGAAAGCGAATGGGATGACGTGATCAGCATCGCCGAGCGTGAGGCCGATATCTGGGCGACGATCGGCATCCACCCACATGAGGCGGATAGCCACGCGCATATCGATACCGCCAAGCTGGTCGAACGCGCGCAACATCCCCGCGTTGTGGGCATCGGCGAAAGCGGGCTCGATTATTATTATGACCATAGCGACCGGGCGCGCCAGCAGACCAGCTTTCGCGCGCATATTGCGGCTGCGCGGGAAACGCAGCTGCCGATCATCGTCCACACCCGCGATGCCGAAGAGGATACGGCCGCGATCCTGCGCGATGAGATGGGGAAGGGTGCTTATCCCGGCGTGATCCATTGTTTCACCGCCAGTGGCGCCTTTGCCGATATCGCGCTTGAGCTTGGTTTCTACATTTCGATTTCAGGGATCGTCACCTTCAAGAACGCGCGGGATTTGCAGGAAACCGCCGCGCGGCTGCCGATCGATCGGCTGTTGATTGAGACCGATTCCCCCTTTCTCGCGCCCATCCCGCATCGCGGCAAAACCGGCGAACCTGCCTTTGTTGCTGATACCGCACGATTTTTGGCCAAGTTGCGCGGCATTGACGTCATGACGCTAGCAGAGGCGACATCGGCCAATTTTCACCGATTATTTACCAAAACCGCCGCATGAAGGTCCGCATCCTTGGCAGCGGCACATCTTCTGGCGTGCCAAGGATCGGCAATGACTGGGGCAATTGTGACTCCAGCGAACCGCGAAACCGCCGAACCCGGGCCTCAATCCTGGTCGAGACCGCGTCCACGCGTATTTTGATCGATACCAGCCCCGACATGCGCGAACAGTTGCTTGCCGCTGGGGTGGCAGCAGTCGATGCGGTGATCTGGACGCATGACCATGCCGACCACACCCATGGCATCGATGATCTCCGCCAGCTCTTTCATGCCCGCGGTTCGCCCGTCCGCGGGCTCGCCCGTCCCGCCACCATGGCCGTCCTGACGGACCGGTTTGGCTATAGCTTTACTGGTGCCGCTGGCTATCCGGCGACCATTTCAGCGGAAATCCTGCCCGACCGGATCGTAATTGGCGATATTGCCGTCAGCGTGGTTGATCAGCCACACGGCACCATCACCAGTGCAGGCCTGCGTTTTGAGGCAGACGGCATCGCCATCGGCTATGCGACCGATTTCCATATCGTGACCCCGGCGATGGCCGATTTGTATCGCGGCCTCGATATTTGGGTGGTCGATGCGCTGCGCCGCGCGCCGCATCCGACCCATCCGCATTTGGCCTATACGCTCGCCCAGATCGAGGCGTTGAAACCTGGCAAGGCCGCGCTGATTCACATGGACCAGACGCTGGATTATGGCCAGTTGTGCGCAGAATTGCCTGAGGGCGTGGTGCCGGGGTATGACGGGCTGGAGCTAGGCCGATGAATGGTGACACCGGCTTTTCGGCGGTGATGCTCGCGCTGATGCTGCTTTTTCCGCTGTCCGCGCTAGTGGCACGGCGATTGCCAATCAGTGCCACCCTCAAAATGGCAGCCGGCTGGCTGGCGATCTTCGCGCTGGCGTTGCTGGCAGTCACCGCGTTCCAGCGCAGCGGATTCCGCGCGACGGATATCACCGCTGCACTGGGCCTGAGCGATCAGGTGGTGACGGGCAATAGCATTCGGATTCCCCGCGGCCCTGACGGGCATTTTTGGACGACCGTTTCGATCAATGACTACCGGCAACGCATGCTGATCGACACCGGCGCCACGACCACGGCGATTTCTGTTGAAACGGCACGAGCGGCGGGCATTCTGGTCGACGACGATTTCGGCATGCTCGTCGATACCGCCAATGGCACGATCACCGCGCATCGGGCGACGGCCGCGTCGATCGCTATCGGACCGATCAAGGCGCGCGATCTGGCCCTAACGGTTGCACCGAGCTTTGGCGACGGCATGATCGGCATGAACTTTCTGTCAAACCTCAAAAGCTGGCGGGTGGAGGGGAATGAGATGGTTCTGGAGCCCTATCCCACCACTTCTCCTATTTAACATAATGTATATTATCGGATCGATAGTGCCGACTAAGGCGAAGGGGCCCTTTCATGGTTGATCGGTTGGTAACCATCATGGCCCGTCTCCGTGATCCGATCGGCGGATGCAGCTGGGACCTGGCGCAGGATTTCGCCTCAATCGCGCCATATACGATCGAAGAAGCGCATGAGGTCGCTGATGCGATCGAACGCAATGACATGGCTGATCTAAAAGATGAACTCGGCGATCTGCTGCTCCAGGTCATCTTTCATAGCCGCATGGCTCAAGAAGCTGGCCATTTCGCGCTGGACGATGTTGTCACCGCGATTTGCGACAAGATGGAACGCCGGCACCCGCACATCTTCGGCGGGACAGTCGGCGATCCTGAGGCGTCCCCTCCTCGCCCATGGGAACAAATCAAGGCCGAGGAGCGCGCCGCCAAGGCGGCATCGGGCGCGCTTGATGGTGTTGCGCTCGGCCTGCCCGCGCTGATGCGCGCCGAAAAACTGCAAAAGCGCGCCGCGCGCACGGGTTTCGACTGGCCCGATGCCAGTGGCCCCCGTGCCAAGATTGTCGAGGAACTGGCCGAGGTCGATGCCGCCACCAGCCCCGACCATCAGGCCGAAGAGATCGGCGATCTCCTTTTTGCCGTCGTCAACTGGGCGCGCCATCTTGGCATCGATGCTGAAGCGGCCTTGCGTCAAGGAAACGCAAAATTCGAACGTCGATTCAGGGCGATGGAAGCCAAAGCTGGTACCGAGTTCGAAGCTATGACGCTCGCCGACAAGGAAGCCTTATGGCAATCGATCAAAAGCCGCGCTGATTGAACCGTTCAAAATCGCGTTGTGCTAATCGCACATCATACATCGCCTGATCGCCATCGACGGTGGCGTTCAGCACCTCTCCATGCGCATAAAGCCAGGCCGCGCCCGCCCCATCGCCAGCTGCAAGTACAATGGCATAGCGCCGATGCCCCTCGGTCAGCCGCGCAGCAACCTGCGTGAGCAGGTCGGTCACCCCTTCCCCGCTCAGTGCCGAAATCAGCATGACGTCGTCGCGTCGCGCCGCATCGCCGATCGTATCCGCGCGCTGAGTCTCATCCAGAAGATCAAGCTTGTTCCACGCCTCAAACCGCGGCGTCGTCTCGGCGACACCGATCTCGCGCAGGACCTTTTCCACATCAGCACACTGCGCCGCACTGTCGGGATGGGCGATATCGCGGACATGGATCAGCAAATCGGCCGACACCACCTCTTCAAGCGTCGCCTTGAAAGCCGCGACCAATTGGGTCGGCAGATCAGACACGAAACCGACCGTGTCAGACAGGATCGCCTTGTCGATCCCGGGCAGGGAGATCTGCCGCAGGGTGGGATCAAGCGTGGCAAACAGCAAATCTTCCGCCATGACGTCAGAACCGGTTACCCGATTGAAAAGCGTCGATTTTCCGGCATTGGTATAGCCAACCAGCGCGATGACCGGCCAGGGCGCGCGCTGGCGCCGGTCGCGGTGCAGCCCGCGCGTCCGCGTCACCGCCTCCAGCTCGCGTTTCAACCGCGCCATCCGGTCGCGGATCAGCCGTCGATCGGCCTCGATCTGGGTTTCGCCTGGGCCGCCGAGAAAGCCGAAGCCGCCGCGTTGGCGCTCAAGATGGGTCCAGCTTCGTACGAGGCGGCCGGCCTGGTAATCGAGATGGGCCAGCTCAACCTGCAAGCGTCCCTCGGCCGTTGCGGCGCGTTCACCGAAGATTTCCAGGATCAGGCCAGTGCGATCAATGACCTTGGCATCCAGCGCCTTTTCCAGATTGCGCTGCTGTACTGGAGTCAGCGCAGCATCGAACACCACCAACCCCGCCTCTTCCATGCGGACAGTGGCGGCGATCGCCTCAATCTGGCCGCTGCCGATCAGCGTTGCCGGTTTAGGCTGGCGAACGCGCACAGCGATCTTGTCGGCCACGACCAGCCCGATCGCGGCCGCCAGCCCTGCCGATTCGGCAAGGCGGGCGTCGCTGTCACGCGGGTTGAGGCCCTGTTCGGGCAGCACGATAATGGCGCGGGCGCCGCGGGCGAAATCATCCCGGTCCCGCTCGAAACCGCTACTCAATCGTCCATCGAATCGGTTGATTCTTCGGCCAGGTTCAGCGGGTGAGCAGGCTGGATGGTCGACACCGCATGTTTATAGACAAGCTGCGCCATGCCGTCGCGCTGCAGCAGCATGCAGAACAGGTCGAAAGCGGCGATATGGCCCTGCAGCATCACCCCGTTCACCAGAAACATCGTCACCGGATCGCCCGATTTGCGCACCGCGTTCAGGAAGATTTCCTGAAGCAAGGGCTGCTTCTTCTGCGCTTCGCCAACCGCATCAAGGATGCTCTCCACATCAACGGGGCCCGACGGCATGATCGTCGAAATCGCATGCTTGTAGATCAGTTGTGATTGGCCATCGCGGCGCAGCAGCACCGAAAAATTGTCAAACCAGGTCACGATGCCCTGCAGCTTGACGCCTTTGACGAGGAACATAGTGACCGGCGCTTTGGATCGGCGCAGGGCGTTGAGGAACAGGTCTTGAAGCGAGGTTTGTTTGTCGGCCATGGTTGGCGTCCTTGTTATTGGCGGGGGATTCCCCGCGATGCGCCGTTTCCCAGCGTCGGATTGAGCGCATAAAGGCGCGCCCTTTTAATTTAGGCATCGAACAGGTGCGCGTCCAGAGCGCAAAAATACGGGTTAGTCGTCGCGCGTGTCCGTTATCCCCAGCAGCTTCAATTTGCGATGCAGCGCTGATCTTTCCATGCCGATGAATGTCGCCGTGCGCGATATATTCCCGGAGAACCGGCGGATTTGCACCCGCAGATATTCACGCTCGAACGTCTCGCGCGCCTCGCGCAGCGGGGATCCCATTATTGCGGTGGTGCCGCCCGCGCTCAAATCGGCCTGACCACCCAACACTTCGGCCGGTAGCAGATCGACGTCGATCCGGCCAATCCGATCCCCCGGTGCCAGAATAACGGTACGCTCCACGACATTGCGCAATTGGCGGACATTGCCAGGCCATTCATAGCTTTGCAGCGCGACCATCGCATCAGGGGCTACCTCGGGCGTCGGCACCCGGCGTTGCGCCGCGTAATGGGCGACAAAATGCTCAACCAGCGCTGGAATATCCTCGCGCCGCTCGCTCAGGCCCGGGATCACCACCGGCACCACATTGAGCCGGTAATAGAGATCCTCGCGGAACCGCCCTTCAGCGATTTCCTCAGTCAGATTGCGCGCCGTTGCGGACACCACACGCACATCGACGCGAACCAGCCGTTGCCCGCCGATCCGAGTAAAGCTTTGATCGGTCAGCACGCGCAAAATGCGGCCCTGCGTCGCCAGCGGCATGTCAGCGATTTCGTCGAGGAAAAGCGTGCCGCCATGCGCCTGTTCGAGCAGACCGGGGCGAACGACATTGCCGCCCTCCTCCACCCCGAATAACTCCTCCTCAACCCGCTCGGGCGTCATCCGCGCGGCGCTCACCACCACGAACGGGGCGGCCGCACGCAGGCTCCAGCCATGCAGCAGGCGCGCGGCGACTTCCTTACCAACCCCCGCGCCGCCCATCACCAGCACGCGGCTGCCGGTCGAGGCAACGCGCTTCAGCGTCGCGCGGACTGCATTGATCGCGCCCGAATTGCCGGTCAGATCATCCTCACGCCCCGCTGATGCCCTGAGCGACGCCACTTCGCGCTTGAGTCGCTCGGTTTCGGTCGCGCGTTCGACAAGCAGCAAGAGCCGCTCGGCTTCGAACGGCTTTTCGATAAAGTCGGCCGCACCGCGGCGGATCGCTGAAACAGCGGTGTCGAGATTGCCGTGCCCCGAAATCACCAGCACCGGAATGGTTGGATCGCGGCGCTTCAATTCATCGAGCAGTTCCAGCCCATCGAGCCGCGAATCCTTCAGCCAGACATCGAGCAGGACCAAAGATGGGCGGCGCATCGCGATCGCCTCAAGCGCGGCATCGCTATCGGCGGCGCAGCGGGTCTCATAGCCTTCATCCTCAAGCACGCCCGCGACAAGTTCGCGGATGTCGAGTTCGTCATCGACGACGAGAATGTCGATCACCATTAGCTGTTCCGATTTCTGGTAAGGGCGGTGAGGCGACTTTCATCGCTCGCCGGGCTATCCGGTTCCGTGCCGTCGCTCAGGCCGGCGAGCAGCGCCGCGTCGAAGCACAAAGTCACAATCGTGCCGCCGCCGGGGCGATCAGCAAAGCTGATGGTACCGAAATGTTCTTCAACAATCTTCTTGACGATGGCGAGACCCAGCCCGGTACCGCGCGCGCGCGTCGTCATATAGGGCTCGATGATCCGATCCCGCTCAATCGGCAGTCCAACGCCGCTATCGGCCACCGAAATAGTGATCTGGCGGCTGCCGATGGGCTTGGCCAGCGTCAAGGTGACCTCCCGCTCGCCGTCAACCGGCACATTTTCAAGCGCTTCGACGGCATTTTTGACGATATTGGTCAGTGCCTGGCCAATTTGGCGGCGATCGCAGGTGAGCACGGGCGATGGATCGTCGTGCACAAGGGTGAAGCGGATATCGCTGTGTGCGACCTCGTGCAGGAACAGCGACTGCCGCGCGATATCGACCAGTGATTCTTCGCGGAACACAGGCTTTGGCATCCGCGCAAAGGACGAAAACTCGTCGACGATCCGACGCAGATCGCCCACCTGGCGCACGATCGTTTCGGTCAACCGGGTAAAGGTGCCGTCATCTTGGGCAATCTGCTTGCCATAACGGCGTTGCAGCCGCTCGGCGGCAAGCTGGATTGGGGTCAGCGGGTTCTTGATCTCATGCGCAATCCGCCGCGCCACGTCCGACCAAGCAGCGCGGCGCTGATCGAGCAATTGCTGCGTGATGTCGTCAAAAGTCAGCACTTGCCCGTGTTCATCGCCGGTGATCTTCACCGCCAATGTCCGCGCTTCGCCGCGCGCCGTCACCTGAACCACCGCCTCGCTCGCTTCCCCATCGAGCAGCGCGCCAAGTTCAGGCGAAACCTCGGTCAGCACGCGACCAACTGGGCTAGCTTCGCCAGTGCCAAGCAGGGTCATCGCCGAGCTGTTGATCAGCCGGATCGCGCGATCTTCATCGATCGAGATCACCCCTGCGGTAACGCCCGACATCACCGCCTCAATCAGTGCACGCCGGCTATCGAGCTGATCATTAGCGGCGACCAGTGCGCTGGTCTGTTCCTGCAATCGCCCGGTCATAGCGTTAAAGGCATTGGCGAGCGTGCCAACCTCATCCTCGGTCTTTGGCGCCGCAACACGCGCCGTCAGGTCGCCACGCTCAACGCGCCGGGCCGCCGAAACAAGCTCACCCACCGGCCGCACGAGCCTGTCCGCAACGGTCAGCGCAATCCACACCGCGATGCCGATAATCAACAGCGATATGCCCAACAGCGCCGCGTTAAACTGGAGCTGGAGCGACCGAGAGCGCTTCAACAACGCGCGATAATCACCGACAAGCGCGTTGCCCCGTTTCAGCAATTGCGTTGTCCGCGAATCAAACACGCGCGTGACGTAGAGATAATTGTCCTGCCCATAATCGAGCCGCGCCAAGGCGCCCGGCGCCTCAAGGCTCTCTATCAGAACGGTCTTTTTGCCAGCCTTTAGCTGCGCGACCATCTTCGGCGTCACGACCTTATTCAGATCGCGATCATAGGGATCAACCAGCGCCAGCGATATCGGCTGACCATCAGCGGTCAAATGGACGATGATCGCTTCGGAAAGTTCGCGCTTATAGGTTTGCAGGAAAAGATCGCGGATGAATTCCTTGCTGTCGATTGGATTGGTACGCAGCGATGTCGCCAGATCACCGCTCATCGCCACAAGCGCGCGATCGACGCGATCGAGTTCGTCATGATAGTTTTTCTGGCCGATGATCGCGGCATCCTCAAACATGTTGCGGGCGCGGTCTGAAAACCAGAATTGCACACCATATTGGAACAGCAGCGAGGCAAAAATCACAACCAGCAGCGTCGGCACTGCGGCGATCACGGAAAACATCGCGACCAGACGGACATGCAATCGCCCGGTGCCGCCAATCGGTGACAGCGTTGCGCGTCGCATCGCCACGCGGCGGCCAAACAGCACGAGCAAGGCAAGGCCCGGCAGCAAATTGGCAACCAACAACAGGGCGACCAGCGGCGGCGACAATAGCCTTTGGGGGGAACTCTCCCCAGTGATGATAAAATAGCTAATGATTCCAATTGCGACCGCGCCACCTAGCACGGCAAGCTCGACAACCGGCGTCACCGAAAAGATGCTTTTCGGGCGTATCGGTACGTCGGCGAGTGCGGTGGCGGTCGTCATCGTGGCCATAATACAACACAATCGTTGCATCGAGAACACACAAAACCACAGGTCAACCTGTATCAGCGTCGTACGGTCGTGCCGGAAAGGGTCAGGAGGGGGTATCCGGCGTCAGTACGTCGATACCCAGCGTGTCGAGCCGCTTACGCAACGTATTGCGGTTGATGCCCAGGGCACGGGCGGCGCGCAATTGATTGCCGCCATGACGGGCAAGGACGGCCTCAATCAACGGGCGTTCCACCTCACCAATGATCCGATCATAGAGCGAGCCATCATCAAACGCCGCCGGATCTTCCCGTGTCAGCCGATCAAGCCGCGCGCGGATCGCCGCGCCGATATCAGCATCGGCATTGATCGGTGACGCGGCCGGGCTTGCCGCACCCAACATTGCCTGCACGCCTTCTGCACCGATCACTTCATCGCGCGTGAGCACGGCGATCCGGCGCATGGTATTTTCCAGCTCGCGCACATTGCCTGGCCAATCATGGCCCTCCAGCAGGACCACCGCCGCGTCGCTCAATTGCTTGCGCGGCAGCCCTTGCACCGCCGCCTCATCAAGGAAATGCCGCGCGAGCAAGGCGATATCCTGGCGTCGTTCACGCAGCGCCGGCAGCGCAATCGGCACCACATTAAGCCGGTAAAACAGGTCTTCGCGAAATTTGCCCTGCGCCACGAACAGGGAAAGGTCGCGATTGGTCGCGGCGACAATGCGCACATCGGCACGGATCGTCCGCGCGCCACCCACTGTCGTAAACTCGCCCGATTGCAACACGCGCAGCAGGCGGGTCTGCGCCTCCATTGGCATATCGCCGATTTCGTCGAGAAACAGCGTGCCCCCCGCTGCCTGTTCGAAGCGTCCTGCTGACCGCGCCTGGGCGCCGGTAAAGGCACCGCGCTCATGCCCGAACAGCTCGGCTTCGATCAGCTCGCGCGGGATTGCGGCCATATTGATCGCCAGGAAGGGCGCTCGCCGCCTTGGCCCCAGATCATGCACGGCGCGCGCCACCAGTTCCTTGCCGGTGCCCGATTCACCTGAAATCAGCACGGTGAGGTCGTTGGAAACAACGCGGGCGATAATCCGGTAAACGTCCTGCATCGCTGGTGACCGGCCGATCAGCGGCAAGCCATCGCTGACCGGATCAAGGTTGACTTCCGGCAGCTGGCTGCGCTCCAGCGCGCCCTTTACCGCCCGCGCCAGCACATCAAGATCGAACGGTTTGGGCAGATAATCAAACGCGCCGACTTCGGTGGCGCGCACCGCAGTGGTCAGCGTGTTTTGCGCCGACAAGATGATGATCGGCAGGTTTTGGTGTTGCGCCAGCAGCGTCGCCACCATGTCCAACCCATTGCCATCGGGCAACACGACATCGGTGATCAGCAGATCGGGCAGCCCGGCGGCCAACTGCGCATGCATATCGGCCAGCGTACCCACTGTTTTGACGTCATGACCCAACCGGCGCAGCGCCTGGCCAACGACGGTACGGATGGCGCCATCGTCATCCACGACCAAGATCCGCCGGCTCATCGCGCTGCTGCCGGCAACAACAGCCGGAAAACGGTCTGTTCGGGCGCGCCCTCGCGCGCATATTGGATGATGCCCCCCATATCGCGCACCAGCTTGTCGACCAGCGCCAGGCCAAGCCCCTGCCCCTCTGGCTTGCCCGACACGAATGGATCGAACAGATGATCGGCGATATCAGCGGGCGCGCCTGGGCCGTTATCGATCACGCAGAGTTCGATCGGCAGGCGCTGGCGCGGCTTTCCCGGCGATGCTGGCAGGGCCATTCCGTGGCGATAAGCGGTGGTCAGCATGACCCGCCTGTCCGCCTGGCGATTCGTGGCCTCGCAGGCATTTTTGAGCAGGTTGAGCACGACTTGCAGCATCGCATCGCGATCTATCATAACCTCGGGCAGCGACGGATCGAACCGTTCGTCGATCAGCACATCGCGCGCAAAACCGGCAAGCGCGACGCGCCGGGCATGATCGAGCATCGGATAGATATTGTGCGGCGCGGGCGCCAGCGGACGCGTATCCGTGAAATCCTGCATCCGGTCGATCAAGGCGGCGATCCGGTCGACCTCGGTGACGATCAACGTCGTCAGTTCCTGCGAATCGCCAGCATCCACCCCGTCAGCCAGTAACTGCGCCGCGCCCCTGATGCCCGATAACGGATTTTTTATTTCATGGGCCAGCATTGCCGCTGCGCCAACCGCCGATCGCGCGGCGACGCGGTCTGACTGGCCAAGCCGCCGTGAAGCGCCGCCATGATGCAGCGTGATAATCCGCCAGCCAGGGTGATCAGCCACCATCGCTTCGATAAAGTCGATGCGGACCCGTCCGCCGCGCGCAATATCGATGACCGAGTCATAGGCCGCAAAACCAAGCCCGGCACGGCGATCCCGATAGCCCGCTGGCAGCGCTAATATCGCCCCCAATTCCTGCCCCTGCATGGCGCGTTCAGAAATGTTGAGCAGCAATTCGGCCTCGCTATTGGCATAGGCGATCAGCCCCGCTGGATTTACCAGCACCACTGGCACTGGCAATGCGGCAAGCAGTTCGGCGAAATGCGGCCGTGACGGCGTCTGGGGTGCCGGCAAACCGATCAGGCGGCTTTCAGCGCACGATAGGGGGCATAGAATTCGGCCAGCATCGCCAGCACCGTCTTGGGATCGGCCTGCTGGTTTACGCGATTGCGGAATTCGGCAGACCCATGCAGCCCGCGTGTATACCAGCCGATATGTTTACGGGCCAGATTAACACCCGTTTCACTGCCATAAAGTGACAGCATCTCTTCATACTGCCCGATAATTGCATGATATTGTTCATCCAGCGACGGATCTGCAACCCGCCGACCACTGGCGAACCATTCCATGACCTGGCCGAGCAGCCAGGGCCGTCCATAGGCACCGCGCCCGATCATCACGCCATCCGCCCCTGACTGGGCAAGCGCGGTTTCAGCATCTTCGATCGAGCAGATGTCGCCATTGACGATGACGGGCAGCGTTACCGCTTCCTTCACCTTGCGGACAAAGGCCCAATCGGCACTGCCCTTGTACATTTGGCACCGCGTCCGACCGTGGACGGTAATCAGCTTAATGCCCAGATCCTCGGCAATCCGCGCAAGTTCGGGGGCGTTCAGGCTGTCATGATTCCAGCCCATCCGCATCTTCAGCGTGACGGGCACATCCACTGCCTTCACCGTCGCCTCGATGATCGCGGCGGCGAGCGGCAAATCGCGCATCAGCGCGGAACCCGCATCGCCATTGACGATCTTCTTGACCGGACAGCCCATGTTGATGTCGATGATCGCGGCACCGCGATCAGCGTTCAGTTTCGCCGCTTCGCCCATTTCGCTTGGCGAACAGCCGGCAAGCTGCATCGAGATCGGCTCCTCGACCGGGTCCCACGCCGCCTTCTGCAATGACTGACGCGTTTCGCGGATCATTGCCTGGCTGGCGATCATTTCGGAGACGTTGAGGCCCGAACCATAGCGTCGCACCAGCCGCCGAAACGGCATGTCGGTGACGCCGGTCATCGGCGCGAGGAGCACGGGGCTCTCGATCCGCACCGGACCGATCTGGATAGGGGCGAGTGTCGTCATGATCTGCCTGAAAAACAGGCAGCATCTAGCGGCGGCTCAACAAGCTGGCAAGACTGGCGAGCGGCAATGGCTTGCGCTAGGCGAAAACCATGACGTCTCTCTCTCCCTCACCCCGGGTGCCCCAGTTACCGCAGCGCGTCGTCGCCCTCATTGTCGCCGCCGGCAGCGGCACCCGCGCGGGTGGCGATGTGCCCAAGCAATATGCGATGGTCGCCGGTAAGCCGATGATCGCACATAGCTATGCAGCGCTGGCTAGCCACCCCCGCATTGCCAGTGTGCTGGTTGCAATCGGTCCTGGGCAGGATGACTTGCTCGATGCGGCAATCGGCCCCTGCCCGCGCGTTGCCGGTGGCGCGGCACGGCGCGATTCGGTGCGCGCGGGACTCGAATCGATTGCCGCCAATGGCGGCGCCGATATCGTTTTGATTCATGACGCAGCGCGCCCCTTCCTCCCCGCGGCAACGATTGATCGCCTGATCGACGCGCTGGCTGAAAGTGTGGGCGCCGTTCCGGTGTTGCCCGTTGCCGATACGCTCGCACGGGGCATGGAAATATTGGGCGCAACCGTGCCCCGCGACGGTCTGTTTCGAATCCAGACGCCGCAGGCCTTTCATTTCGATGCTATAGTGGAATCGCACCGTCAGTGGCCGACGGGTGAAGAGGCAACCGATGACGCCCAGATGGCGCGGCGCTTCGGCCATGAAGTTGCAATCGTCGAAGGGGATATGATGCTCGAAAAAGTCACCTATCCAGCCGATTTCGCCGCCGCAGAAGCGCGTCACGAAGCGACGCTTGTCTCACGTACAGCGATGGGGTTCGATGTCCACCGGCTTGAGGCTGGCGAAGAATTGTGGCTGGGCGGCATTCTGGTGCCGCATGACAAGGGTCTGTCGGGCCATAGCGACGCCGATGTCGGCCTGCACGCGCTCACCGATGCGTTGCTCGGCACGATTGGCGCGGGTGATATCGGCACCCATTTCCCGCCCAGCGATCCGCAATGGCGCGGGGCAGCGTCGTATAAATTCCTGCAACATGCCGCGCATTTGATCGCCGAACGCGGCGGCATCATCGATTTTATCGATCTGACGCTGATTTGCGAAGCGCCCAAGATCGGCCCGCACCGCGAAGCGATGCGCGCCCGGATCGCCGACCTCCTCGCGCTCGATCCTGATCAGGTGAGCATCAAGGCGACCACGACCGAAAAACTCGGCTTTACGGGGCGTGGCGAAGGCATTGCGGCGCAGGCTGTTGCGACCATCCGGGTCCCGGCGCGGTGAGCAAATGGACGGTTTTGCCTGCCAGCCTGATGCTGATGTTCGGCGCAAGCGCGACCGTGGCGCAGGAGGTCGCGGTGGCGATTGCTGTGCCGTGCGTCACCCCGTCCGAGGCCGAAGCGCTGGTCGGCGCAGTCATTCCCGAACTGATCACCAATGTCGGCGGCATTTGTGCCAACGCGCTGCCGCCCTCGGCGCTGCTCCGCCAGACGAGCGGGCCGTTCATTGATCGCTACCGGGCCGAAGCCGAACTGGCCTGGCCGCGTGGCCGTACGGCGATCGGCAAAATTACCGGGCCCGATATTGCCTCTATGCTTGATAGCGCCTTTGCTCGGCCCTTGCTCGGGGCGTTGGTCACGCCCATGCTGACGCGTGGGATCCAACCAGGCGATTGTGCTGCTATCGAACGCATTGTTCAACTTGCCCAGCCCTTGCCGCCCCGCAATGCTGCGGCCTTGTTTGTGTCGGTTATCCAATTGGTCGATGCCAAGCGCACCGATCGTCAAAAGCCCCGTTTGCCGATCTGTCCCCAGGGAACGCGCTGATATGGATATGATGGATACCGTCCTGCCCCCAGCATTGGTCGAAGCCGCTCGGCGGGTGGTGGAGGCCAATCTTGCGGCTGGGCGGGTCATCACCGTGGCGGAGAGCTGCACCGGTGGCCTCGTGGCCGCCGCCATCACTGAAATCCCCGGATCGTCAGCGGTGATGCACACCGGCTTCGTCACTTACGCCAATGACGCCAAGACCGCATTGCTGAAGGTAAGCACGGATGTGCTTGATACCTTTGGCGCCGTATCGATCGCGGTGGCCTGGAGCATGGCCCGCGGCGCGCTGGAAGCAACCGGTGCAGATGTCGCCGTGGCCATCACTGGGGTTGCCGGGCCTGGCGGCGGCACCGACAAGAAACCTGTTGGCACAGTTGTATTCGCGCGCGCTGAAAAAGGCGGCGATCCTGCCGATGTCGTCGCCGATCGCCGCGATTTTGGCGATCTTGGCCGGGGCGGAATCAGGCTTCAGGCGGCGCTATGTGCGCTCGAACTGCTGCTGCCCGGTGAACCGGCATCGGCATAAAGCACCGCCGCGCGCTCTTCGAATGCGCTGATCATCCGGCGCAACGCGCGATCGAACACCTGGCCGGCCAACGCTTCGAACACCCGGTTCTTGAAGGCGAAATCGACTGAAAAATCGACGAGGCAGCCGCCCGCCGCCCCTGCCCGATCATCCGGCCGAAAACCCCATTCGTTGCGCAGATATTTCAGCGGTCCATCGAGATAATCGACGTTGATCGCGGTTGGCCGAACCTTTTGCACCTTTGACGTAAAGGTTTCGCGCAGGCCCTTAAAGCCAACCACCATATCAGCGATCATCTGCGTATCGGTGTTCGACCGCACCCGGATCGCTGACACCCAGGGCAGAAAATCCGGATAGCGCGCAACATCAGCAACCAGCGCGAACATTTGTTCGGGGCTATAGGGCAAACGGCGGGTTTCGGTGTGACGGGGCATCAGGCGCGCGCGATCTGGGCCTCTCGCGCAGCCCGCAGGCGGGCGAAATCATCCCCGGCATGATAGCTTGATCGCGTCAGCGGTGAGCTGGCGACCAACAGAAAACCCTTGGCCCGGGCAATGGCCGCAAAGGCATCGAACGCCGCCGGCGTCACGAAGTCCATCACCTTGGCATGGCGCGGGGTTGGCTGAAGATACTGGCCCATCGTCAAAAAATCGATATCGGCTGAGCGCATATCGTCCATTACCTGATGCACTTCCAGCCGTTCTTCGCCCAGGCCGAGCATGACGCCCGATTTGGTGAAGATTGACGGATTGTGGCGCTTCACGCTCTCCAGCAGGCGAAGCGAGGCATAATAGCGCGCGCCCGGCCGAATGGTCGGGTAAAGCCGGGGCACCGTTTCCAGATTGTGATTGTACACATCCGGGCCCGCTTCAACGATCGATTCAACAGCGGCTTGCGCCTTGTTCCTGAAATCGGGTGTGAGGATTTCGATCGTTGTATTCGGCGTCGTCCGGCGCAGCGCCTGAATGACCTTCACAAACTGGCTCGCGCCGCCATCGGGCAGATCATCGCGATCGACCGAGGTGATGACGATATGGTCGAGCCCCAGTTCAGCGGCGGCATCGGCGGTGTGCTGCGGCTCTAGCGCATCAACGGCACGCGGCATACCGGTCTTCACATTGCAGAACGCGCAGGCCCGCGTGCAGGTGTCGCCCAGAATCATCACCGTCGCGTGCTTCTTGGTCCAGCACTCGCCGATATTGGGGCAGGCCGCTTCTTCACACACCGTGGCCAGATTCAACCGACGCATCAGCGCCTTTGTTTCGGCAAATGCAGAGCCGGTCGGCGCTTTGACCCTGATCCAATCGGGTTTGCGCTGGCGCTCAGGCCGGGCAGTTTCTGGGGCGAGCGGTAACAATTCGGTCATCGGCTGCACATAGCGCCGCTTCCCACAGCTTGCCAGCCCCGCCGCGAGCTTGCACTACTCACCGCCATGCCTGATTTCAAAAAACTTGTGGACGGCTATCACCGGTTCCGCACCACCGATTGGCCTCGCGAACGCGCACGCTGGGCGGAACTAAGCGATGGTCAGCGCCCCGCCGTAATGGTCATTTCCTGTTCGGATAGCCGGGTTGATCCGGCCCAGGTCTTCAACACCTCACCCGGTGAAATTTTTGTTGTCCGCAACGTCGCGAATCTGGTGCCGCCGTTCGAAGCGGATGCGGCGCGCCACGGCGTCTCCGCTGCCGTCGAGTTCGCCGTCACTCAGCTCGAAGTGCGCCAGATCGTGGTGCTTGGTCACGGGTCGTGCGGCGGGGTCAGCGCGGCCCTGTCGCGCAGCTTTGAAGGACGCGCGCCCGGCGATGGCGGCTTTATCGCGCATTGGGTCGATCTGCTTGACGAAGCACGCGATCGCATCATTGCCGATCACGGCACCGGACCTGCCGCCGTGCATGCGCTTGAACTCGAAACCGTGCGCGTCAGCCTCGCCAATCTGCGCAGCTTTCCGTTTATACCGCCGCGTGAAGCCGATGGTCGGCTGATCCTGCGCGGCGCCTATTTCGCCATCGCAGACGGGGTGCTGCACGTGATGGACGACAAGGGCGATTTCAGCCCGGCCTGACCAGTCACGGGATCGATTGCTTGCGCGCCGTCCACCGCCCCGCTACGCAGCCGCTTTAATGCAACCCGTCGATCATAGCCCCGCATCCCTCATCTCGGGACGCGCTGTTTTCCCGCACCGGGACTTGACCGGTATCGACGGCCTCCAGCCGCATGAGATTACTTTTCTGCTCGATGAGGCCGAACAATGGGTGGAGGTGAACCGTCGGCGCGCCAAGAGCGAAAAGCGGCTTGAAGGGCTCACCCTGATCAACGCTTTTTTCGAAAACAGTACGCGAACATTGCTGTCGTTCGAAATCGCCGGCAAGCGGATGGGTGCCGATGTCGTCAACATGCACGCCGCCCAATCCAGCGTGAAAAAGGGCGAAACGCTGATCGACACCGCCGTTACCCTCAACGCTATGCGGGCCGATATGCTGGTGATCCGCCACCAAAGCTCTGGCGCGGTGAAGCTGATTGCCAGCAAAGTCGATTGCCCGGTGCTCAATGCCGGCGATGGACGGCATGAACATCCCACCCAAGCACTGCTCGATGCGCTGACGATCAGGCGGCGGCGCGGCAGCATTGCCGGGCAGCGCGTCGTGATCTGCGGCGATGTGATGCACAGCCGGGTCGCGCGATCGAATATCCTGGCGCTGACGGCGCTTGCCGCCGAAGTGCGGGTCGTCGCTCCATCGACGCTGATGCCAGCAGCGATTGACCGCATGGGGGTAACCCCGTTCACCGATTTCGATGCAGCACTTGAGGGCGCTGATGTCGTGATGATGCTGCGCTTGCAGAATGAGCGGATGGATGGCGGCTTCATCCCTTCCTCGCGCGAATTTCATCTGCGCTACGGCCTGAACACGGAACGGCTGCGCCGCGCCAAGCCCGATGCATTGGTGATGCATCCCGGGCCGATGAATCGCGGGGTTGAGATCAGCTCAAGCGTCGCCGATCACCCAGAGCGTTCCGCAATCACCGAACAGGTTGAAATGGGCGTGGCGGTGCGGATGGCGTGCCTCGACGTGCTCACCCGCCGCGCGCGCGGGATTGAGGGTTGGGCATGACCGCCCTCGCCTTCACCAATGCACAGCTCGTCCTGGCAGGCGAAACCCGGCCCGGCGCGCTGCTGGTGCAGGATGGGACGATTGCCGCCATTGGCACGATCGATTTGCCAGCCGACGTCGAGACGATTGATCTGCGCGGCAAGATTCTGGCACCCGCAATCATTGATTTGGGGGTGTTTGCGGTCGATCTGGCGGCCTGCCACGCGGGCGGAATCGTCCGGATCGGCCTGATGCCCGATCAAACGCCAGTGCTTGACGATCCCGGCATCGTCCAGCGATCGGCATTGATCGGCCGCCCTGATCTGTGGATCCACCCCATCGCCGCCGCGACCAAAGCGCTGACAGGCCAGGACCTCGCCGAAATGGCGATTAATCAGGCCGCTGGTGCCCGCGCCGTCGGCACCGGGCGCGGTTGGATCGCTGATGCCGCCGTCATGCGCAAAGTCCTGCTTTACGCGCATGATCTTGGCTTGGCCGTCATTGCCCATGCCGAAGACGGCGGATTGGCAGCCGGGGCTGTCGCGACCGAGGGCGAAACCGCGACCCGATTGGGGTTGAGCGCCGCGCCGGCCATTGCCGAAGCGCTGGCCATCGCTCGTGATCTACTGCTTGCCGAAGAAACTGGCGCCCGCTTGCACCTTCGCCAGGTGACCACAGCAGCAGGCTTTGCGCTGGTGCGGGCCGCCAAGGCGCGCGGGGTGGCGGTCACCTGCGGGATCACCCCTGCGCATGTGCTGCTGTCCGATATCGCGATGACTGATTTCCGCAGTTTTGCGCATCTCTCCCCGCCATTACGGGCGGAAAGCGACCGCCAAGCGGCGCTCGCAGCACTTGCCGATGGCACGATTGACGTGCTGGCATCGGGCCATGATCCCCGGGGACCCGAGGAAAAGCGCCTGCCCTTCGCCGATTCCGCACCGGGCATGGCTGGGGCCGAAACGCTCCTCGCGCTTGGCCTTGGCCTGGTGCGCGATGAGTATATCTCGCTCGATCGCCTCTTTGCGCTATTGGCTGTCAATCCGGCACGGCTGCTCGGCATCCATGCCGGCATGCTCGCGCCCGGCATGCCGGCCGATCTCGTGGTGATCGATAGCGAAACCCCGTGGCAGATCGGCACTGAGACGCTGGTCGGTCGCGCCGGTAACACGCCGTTTGACGGCCTGCCGGTTCAGGGCAAGGCCGTGCAGCTTTTCAAGGGCGGTGCGCGGTTGCTGTAATCAGCGCGAGGCCAGCTGCACTGGCTTTTGAACCCAGCGAGCGACCTGATCGCCAGCACTTACCCGAACGAAGCAATTGCCCCCCTTGGCCTGATAGCCGGCGCAAAGCGCATGGGCAGCCTCACGCGTATAACCGCCAACCGACAGCCGATAAAAACTCCCCGCAGCGGTCTTGATGGCCATACCAGACGGCGTCTGTCCGGCAAATTCGGCATAGCGGCGGGTGGCGCGTGCCCAGCCATCCTGCGCCACGGCAACATTCGCAAAGGCACCGATCTGCACGAAATAGCCGCCCTTTGCCGGGCTGTTCGCCATTGCCAATTTCGGCGCTGACATAACTTTCGGGGCCGACGTTACGGCAGCCATGGCCTGCCGCCCTGCGCCATAGGGCCGATAATTGGCCGGAAGCGCCTGCACGACGGGGCGGCGTTCGCCAAACACGATGGTCGGACGCGACGATGCCACCTCAACGGCCATCGCTGGCACTGGTTCGGGCTCAGCATTTGTCTCGGCCGCAGCGGCAAGCTGGGCCGGAGCCGGGGCTGGAACGGGTTCGCCAGGCTTGCCTGGCATATAGGCATCAATTGCGCTCGCCATTTGCGGCTGGGCCGCAACCGTTGCGTTCAGCGCGAGCGCCATAGGCTGTCCCCGATCTTCCACAGCGCGCACGCCAAGCAGGCTCGCCACCTGATCGGAGGCGGCCTTTGGATGGGCAAAGCTCGCCCATTCGCGCAACCGCTGATCGACTTCATCGGCGGCGACATCAAGTTGCGCGACCGTCTTGGCTTCCGCCCAGCGGCCTGAAAGCGCCAGCGCCAGCGCAAGATTCTGGCGGGTCTTGGCGTCTGCCGAAGCTGCGCGTGCCGCCTCTGTCAACAGATCAACCGCCGTGCCCGGATCACCGGCCAGCGCCAGTGCCAGCCCCCGATCCGCAACCGGGATCATCTCGGCATGGTCCTCTAGCGTTTTGCGCGCCGATGCCCAGTCGCCCGTCGCCGTTTGCGCAAGCGCCAGGCTGAGGGCCGTCGCCGCATCGGCGGGCGACAGAGAAAGCGAATCGGTAAAGGCATCACGCGCCGATGCAAAGCGACCCGCCTTCAGATAGCTATTGCCCAGCAGCGCCCGGTAACTGGCATCCTGCGGGCTGAATTTCACCGCGCGTTCGGCGTAACCGATCGCTGC
Organism: Sphingomonadales bacterium Ga0077557; assembly: GCA_001464615.1. Taxonomy (GTDB): domain Bacteria; phylum Pseudomonadota; class Alphaproteobacteria; order Sphingomonadales; family Sphingomonadaceae; genus Sphingomonas. The sequence continues at coordinate 57,655 of LNFI01000008.1, forward strand.
CCGCAGATCGCCCTTACCAAGCGCCCGTTGCGCCTTTGCCGCGTCGCTTGCCGCCTGTTTCAGCCCGGCTGCATTCGGGGCATTGGCAATGGCCATGCTGCCAGTGGTGATGGCCGTGCCCATCGCGGCACCGCCCATGATCAGGGCAGATAGCCCCAGCGTCACAAGTGTTTTGCTCGTCATCGCATTAGCCCCCATCAACCACATTAGCGTCCGCCCCAGGCGACAGCCGGCTGGCCATCGCTTCCACCTCGGGCAGCGTCTTCAGAAAATCATCAAGCGCTTCAGTCACCAGCTGCTGGGCAGACCGATGGTGCAGCGCACTCGCCAGCCTGAGCCGCAAATGGCGATCGGCGTTCAGGCGAAGCGTAAAGGCAGCCTTTGCGCGATCGCTGGCATCACCGTTACCGCCGCCGCCACGCGTCGGCTTGGAACGGCGGGCCGGGCGCGGCTCGCTCTTTTGGACTGGCGGCGCCGCCAGAGGTGCTGACGGCATTGGTTCAGGCGCGGCGGTCGCCATTTCGACCGTCAAGGCTTCGCGCTGACGCAAAACCGGCGGCAAGGGCATCTGTTCAATTGGTGCTGGGCCGGGCTGGCTGTCGTTATGGCCCATATCGTTCCAGCCGAGATCGTCGATCGCCTCCGATACGGCGCCGAAGCCCGAAAAGCCCTGCGGCCGCATCGCTGGCTTGGCCTGGCCCTTGCGCGCGAGCAGCCCTGAAGACAGGGACGCAAAAGGTTTGGGTTGACCCATCATCGCCGCCACCTCAGCTCACAACCCGGCGGCCAAAGCCGCCCATCTGGCGGCTCGCCGCCAAATTACCCTGGGCCTGTGGCGCGCTAAACACCGTCCGGCGAAAATTCTTCTCAAGCCGATCGGCGATATAGTTCCACAGTTGTTCGATTTCGGCAGCCGACCGGCCACCCGGATCCACTTCCATCACCGTGCGGCCATCAATCATCGACGCCGCAAAATCAGTGCGGTGGTGCACCGTGATCGGTGCAACCGTGCCATGCTGCGATAGGGCGACGGCTGCTTCACTGGTGATCTTGGCCTTTGGTGTCGCGCCATTGACCACGAAGATCAGCGGCTTGCCGGCGCGATCACACAGATCAACCGTCGCGCCGACCGCCCGGAGATCATGTGGCGAAGGGCGCGTCGGGATGACGATCAGTTCAGCAACCGCGATAACGCTCTGGATCGCCATCGTAATGGCTGGCGGCGTATCGATCATCGCCAGGCGAAAACCCTGTTGGCGCAATACTTCAAGATCAGCAGCCAGCCGGGCAACGGTGGTTTGGGCGAATGCAGGAAATTCGCTTTCCCGCTCGTTCCACCAATCAGAAAGCGATCCTTGCGGATCGATATCGATCAACACAACAGGGCCACCGCCAGAGCGCTGCGCCTGAACGGCCAGATGCCCCGACAATGTGGTCTTTCCCGAACCACCTTTTTGAGAAGCCATCGCGAGAACGCGCATTATTTCCCCGGTCTTTCCTGTTTCAAACCGGAAAATGCCACGCCGAGTGATAAGAAGTGGTAAACGAACGCGCTCGGCCCTGGGAACGCAGCGATGCCCCAACTGATCCCGGACGGGACAATTGGATAACCAAATATTTCCCAATTTTGGCTTAAAGCGAATTATTAGAGCCTGGGGTTGAGGGATGATGCGGCGATGTTGACGCGAAACGGGATCAAGCGGCGCGCGATGCAGCGCGGTCTGATGGCAACGGCTATACTGCTTGCTGTGGTCGGCAGCGCGCCGGCCTGGGCCGATGTCAAGGAAGGCGTCGATGCCTGGAGCCGCGGCGAGTATCGCAAGGCCGTTGAAAGCTGGCGGCCGCTGGCGATTGCGGGCGATGCCGATGCGCAGTTCAATCTGGGCCAGGCCTATAAGTTGGGGCGCGGTGTCCCGGTCGATCTTGCGCTGGCAGAAGAATGGTATCGCAAGGCAGCAATTCAGGGGCATTTCCAGGCCGAAGACGCCTATGGGCTGACGCTGTTTCAAAACAACAAGCGCGCTGAGGCTTTGCCGTGGCTTGAACGATCCGTTGGGCGGGGTGAACCCCGCGCCCAACTGGTACTCGGCACTATGTTGTTCAACGGGGATAGCGTCAAAAAGGATTGGGTCCGCGCCTATGCGCTCCTGACCCGCTCGTCAGCGTCGGGGCTGCCCCAGGGCGCGCAGACAATGGCGCAAATGGATCAATATATCCCCAGCGACGTTCGCCAGCAGGGCATCGCGCTGGCCCGTCAATATGAGGCAAGCGCCAACCGGCCAGTCGATACACCCGACATTGCTGGCCAGGGATCCAGCGGCATGCGCAGTGCCGAGCTGCCAGCCTCTACCTATGCCGGTGAGAGTGACACGCGTCCTATTCTTAATGCTCAATCAAAGCCGGTCGCCCGACCGACCAAGCCGACCCCGGTAGAACGTGCAACGAACGATTCCGTGCCGACAGCGGCGCGCCCAACCGTTACCGCCCCGCAGCCCGTTGCGGGCGGCGGCTGGCGCATTCAGCTCGGCGCCTTCCGTGACTCGTCAAATGCGCGCGGCCTTTGGCAGCAACTCCAGAGCAAGGTCCCCGGCATTGCGCCGTTCAAGGCCATCTATACCCCCAGCGGCACGCTCACCAAGCTGCAGGCCGGACCAATCGCGTCACGAACAGACGCAGCACGGCTGTGCGCCGAAGTGCAGGGCCGGATGCCCGGCACCCCGTGCGTACCGATCGCGCCTTAGTCGGTTACCCATTCACTGGCGGGAATCCCTTGCGCATAAAGCAAGGCGGTCAAATCATTGTGATCGATGCGCGCCGCCGCTGCGGCCGCGACGACTGGCTTGGCATGATAGGCATAGCCAAGCCCGGCACGCTTGATCATCGCCAGGTCATTAGCCCCGTCGCCAACCGCCATCGTTGCTTCCGGCGGCAGGTTTTGTGCGGCAATGGCGGCCAGCAAGGTTGCTTCCTTGGTGGCTGAATCGACGATCGGCTTGTCGACGCGACCATCAAGTTTGCCATCGGCAATGCCAAGCCGATTGGCGATCACCTGATCAAAGCCAATCGCCTTGCCAACCGGATCGGCAAAGCGGGTAAAACCGCCCGACACCAAGATGCTCCGCCCTCCCCGCGCGCGCATCGTCCGGACCAAGGCGACCGCGCCGGCCATGATCTGGACGCGTTCGGCAAGACATTGCTCGATCACCCGTTCGTCAAGCCCAGCAAGCAACGCCACGCGGGCATCAAGCGCCTCGCCAAAATCCATCTCACCGCGCATCGCGGCTTCGGTAACGGCGGCGATCTGCGGTTTGATGCCAGCGTAATCGGCCAGTTCGTCGATGCATTCGACGGTAATCATCGTTGAATCCATATCCGCGATCAGCAGCGATTTGGGCCGCGCCATCATGCCCTGCACAACGACATCGACACGATCAAACGCCCCCTCCAGCGCAGTGCGGGCTCGATCGGGGAACTGCCCGAACATTAGGTCAGCCGCGCGCGCCGCATCGATCCATCCCGACCCCAGCGTCACGCAGCCAGCGGCATTGAGCCGATCGAGCGCCTCAGAAATTTGCCCTGCATCGAGCCGGTCTGCTGCTATCAGCGTTGCAATGAACATGGCAAAATCCCCTCCGGCTTCCCCGGTTGCGCTCATTGCAGGGCCGACGGCCAGCGGCAAGTCCGCTCTTGCCATGGCACTTGCTGAAGCGATTGGCGGCACCGTGATCAATGCTGATTCAGCGCAGGTCTATGCTGATCTCCGCGTGCTATCGGCGCGCCCGTCGCCAACCGACGAAGCCCAGGTTCCACACCGGCTTTTCGGTCATGTCGGCGCAACGGAGATCTACTCCGCTGCGCGCTGGGCGACGGAAGCATCGGCCAGCATCGCCGAAGCTCAAGCCGCTGGCCGTCGCCCGATCCTGGTGGGGGGCACCGGCCTTTATCTCCGGACCCTGCTCGAGGGCATTGCCCCGGTTCCCGATATTGACCCGGCAATCCGGGCGCAGGTACGGGCATTGCCCGTTGCCGACAGCTATCGCCTGCTCCAGGCGGCCGATCCGGCCGCGGCTGCGCGGCTTTCCCCGGCGGATACCTCGCGGGTCGCGCGCGCGCTTGAGGTGGTGCGATCGACTGGCAGAACCCTGGCAAGCTGGCAAGCCGAACGGCATGGCGGCATTGCGCCCATGATCCAGCTTCAGCCGTTGATCCTGTTGCCCGATCGAGACTGGCTATTCACGCGCTGCGATGCGCGGCTGGCGGCAATGTTTGACCAAGGGGCGGCTGCCGAAGTCAGTGCTCTGCTCGCGCGATCGGACATCCCCGAAACGGCACCGATCATGCGCGCCATTGGCGTGCAGGAAATCACTGGCTGGCTGCATGGGCATACCGATCGAGAGACAGCCCTGGCCGAGGCGCAAGCGGCTACCCGTCGCTACGCCAAGCGGCAATATACCTGGTTTCGCAATCAGCCGCCGCCCGATTGGCCGCGCTTGGCCGAGTGCGATCCGGGGAAATTGCTTGCCATCTTCCGATTGCGCTATCCCGATTAAATATCGGCGATCAGCCGCCGGCTCGTTCTCGCACAATGTCGCATCCGACAGCGGCATCGGGATAGATATCGGGTTTTAGCGAGCTGACCCGGACGCGCCAGACGCGATCATCGGCCAACGCAAGCGCTGCGATCGCTTCGCAAAAGGTTTCCTGCAGATTGAAATGGCGACTGTCAGCGAGCGCCATGATCTCCCGGCGCAGAAAATCATAATCCACCACCGCATCAATTTCGTCCGGAAAGGGAGCGGTAGGATAGCGGCAGTCGAGCCACACGGAAACGATCACCCGCTGCGGCGCTGCGCGTTCTGCGGGGTGGATGCCGATCCGCATGGGCAGCGAGAGCCCTTCCAATCGCGTCGTGAATTCAGCCATTTACCGCCTCTCGGGTCGAAAACATTACATCGCGGGCCGTTGGCATGAAACGTTGCCCGGCATCGACGAAAATCGTCTGGCCAGTGATGCCCTGCGCACCCAGCAGAAAAGCGACCGCACCGGCCACTTGATCCGCCCCGACCGGTCGGTGAAGCAGGTTCATCCGGCACGTGGCATCAAATTCGGCCTCGGTCTGGTCCATGCTGGGCAGGGTCAACCCCGGCGCTACGGCGTTGACGGTGATCCGGGGGCCAAGGCTTTGCGCCAACATGATGCTCGCACCAGCCAGCGCCACCTTGCTGCAACTATAGGAAAAAAAATCGGGATTGAGGTTGGCCAGCTTTTGGTCCAGCAAGTTGACGATCGCCCCTTGGCGCAAATCCTGTTGCCCGGCCATTGCCGAAGCGAGCAGCACCGGTGCCGCCAGATTGACGCGCATGTGCTGCTCAATCGATTGGCCATCGGCCAGCGGCGGTCGGTCAAAGGCAAAAAGCGAGGCGTTATTGACCAGCCCGCTGACCGGCACGCCAAATGCCGCGCGCGCTGCGGTAATCAAGGCGATTTCGGCACCATCCACCGACAGGTCCTGATCGATCGCAACGGCGCGGTCGCCAAGCTCGGCGACGATGGCATCAGCCTCTGGCGCGGATTGGCGATGATGGATGATCACGCGATGCCCGTCGGCAATGAGCCGCCGGGCAATCGCTGCCCCCATTCTCCGCGCGCCGCCAGTGACGATGACGCAGCCAAGGCTGTCAGCCATCACTGCCTCACACCCCCATCAGCGTCAGCACTTCCTTACGACTGCGCTCATCGTCGCGGAATACGCCCATCATCCGGCTGGTCGTCATCGTCACGCCTGGCGTGCGGACGCCCCGCGCGGTCATGCAGGCATGGCTTGCCTCAATCACCACGGCCACACCGTGCGGCTTCAGATTTTCCCAGATGCAGTTGGCGACTTCCGCCGTCAGGCGCTCCTGGACCTGCAGGCGACGTGCATAGGTGTGAAGCACCCGCGCCAGTTTTGAAATGCCAACCACCCAATTGCTCGGCAGATAGGCGATGTGCGCACGGCCGATGATCGGGGCCATGTGATGTTCGCAATGCGATTGGAAGGGGATGTCCTTTAACAGGACAATCTCGTCATAGCCGCCGACTTCTTCGAAAATTCTAGACAAATGATAAACCGGATCATCGCCATAACCCGCGCAATATTCCTTCCAGGCGCGTGCGACGCGTTGCGGCGTATCGATTAATCCTTCGCGCGTCGGATCGTCCCCTGCCCACCGAATCAGCGTACGGACGGCATCGGCAACGTCTTCCGGCACGGGAATTTTCGCCGGAGCGGCAATAATATCGCCGTCGTCCACCGGGTCCTTATCGTCAATCATTCAACCTCCTCATCGCCCGATTCGAGAAAAACGCTACGTCAACCGTGATTTCACGCCAAACCAGTTCGATTTTGAAACTGTCTCATTTGGGCAACATCGGCGCAAGTCCGCAGTTTCCCGTCGATCCTCCATTGACGCCGTCCTTTGATGGACGCTATTTTCACGCCAACATTGACAGAAGCATCGTGAAACCGGCGGAGACCGGTGGCGGGCATGGAGGGGTTATACCATGAAGAAATTTGAATTGCTTGCCGCGTCCGCCATCGCGATGTTGGCCGTGACACCTACTTATGCGAAGAATGCACCAGCCCCGGCAAATGCGCCTGCACAGGCAGAGGCGCCAGCCCCTGAAGTCGACGAAACCGACGATAGCGATATCGTTGTTACCGCCAGCAAGCGCGAAACGACGCTGCTCGACACGCCAATCGCCGTTTCGGTCGTTTCCGGTTCCACCATTCAGGAAGCGCAGATCCGCGATCTGATCGATCTCCAGTCCGTCGTCCCTTCGCTCCGCGTCTCGCAGTTGCAGAGCTCGGCCAACACCAACTTCATCATTCGCGGCTTCGGTAACGGCGCCAACAATGCCGGCATCGAGCCTTCGGTCGGCGTGTTCATCGACGGCGTGTATCGCTCGCGCTCTGCTGCCCAGATCGCCGATCTGCCCAACCTGAAGCGCGTTGAAGTGCTGCGCGGTCCGCAGTCGACCCTGTTCGGCAAGAACGCATCGGCTGGTATCATCAGCATCGTCACCTCCGAACCGAGCTTCACGACGCGCGGCAGCGCCGAATTGACCTATGGCAATTATAACGCATTCATTGCCAAGGGCGACATCTCCGGCCCGATCACCGATACGCTCGCCTATTCGGTGGCTGGCAACTATAACCGTCGCGACGGTTATGTGTTCGATGCCGGCCTGCAGACGGACTCGAGCACGCGCAATCGTTATGGCTTCCGCGCCCAGTTGCTGTTCCAGCCCAGTGCCGACCTGAAATTCCGCCTGATCGCCGATTATGACCGGATTTCGGAAAATTGCTGCGCGATCGCAAATATCGTCGCCGGGCCAACCACGCCAATCATCAATTCGCTGGCGGCTGGCGGGCGCGCAATCGATGCCGCCCGTCCGTTCTCCTATGTCACGTTCAGCAATTTCCCATCGTCCAACGACATCACCAACTACGGCTTCTCGCTGCAGGGTGATTACTCGCTGGGCAATCTCGATCTGACCTCGATCAGTGCCTATCGCAAGGTCCGGTCGTTCACCAATCAGGATTCGGATTTCACCAGTGCTGATTTGATCGGGAACAACAGCCAAGCGCTGTTGATCGACACCTTCACCCAGGAACTCCGCCTGACGTCGAACTTCGATGGGCCGCTGAACTTCATTCTGGGTGGTTTCTACTTCAACGAAAAGATCAACCAGAACAATGCGATCACCTATGGCCAGTCGTTCCGCCCTTATGGCGACGCACTGATCCGGGCAGGCACCGGCGGCGCCTTGAACGCAGCATTGCTTGAGGGAACATTCGGCGCGCTTGAAGGGGCGCCGACCCGCTATCTCAACACATTTTTCCGTCGCGGTGATGGCTTGAATGAGCGCTACCGTTTAACCGATGAATCCTTCTCGGTTTTCGCGACAGTTGATTACAAGATCACTGATCGGGTCACCTTGACCGGTGGCATCAACTATACCGATGACCGCAAGCGTTTTGCGACCAACGTTGCTAGCAATGATGTCTTTTCGAACATCAATTTCAATGACCCGCGGTACGCGCCGTTCCGCAACCAGCTGATCTTGGGTGGCCTGCTCGCACAGGGAGTGCCCCTTGCACAGGCGCAGGCAGGGGCATTGGCCAACCAGAACAACCCAGCGGCTAACCCGCTGAACGGACTGCGTGGGCTGCAGTTCCTGCCGCCGGGCCAAAACGTACCGAATGCTGTTGAACCAGGGCGGACGGGTGACACCAACCTTTCCTACACGGGTCGCCTGTCATGGAAGGCAACCGACAATCTCAGCCTTTATGTCACCTATGCATCGGGCTTTAAGGCAAGCTCGATCAACTTGTCGCGCGACAGCCGCCCAACGGTCGCCGATCTTGCCCGGTTGCAGACAGCGGGTCTTGCCGTCGTCAACATCACCTCGGGCTCACGCTTTGCTGGTCCTGAGCAGTCAGAAGTCTATGAAGGCGGTATCAAGGGTAAGTTCGGCAAGGCGGCCTTCAACATTGCCGTGTTCAAGCAGAACATTAAGGGCTTCCAGGGCAATATCTTCACCGGTACCGGCTTCATCCTGAACAATGCAGGCCAGCAATCGACCTTCGGTATCGAATTTGACGGCAGCATAACGCCAGTAAAGAACCTGTCGTTCAACGCGGATGTGACCTATCTTGATCCAATCTTTGACTCGTTCGTCAATGGTTCGGCCTTCAACGCTACCTTCGGTGTGGTTCCTGCAAACCTGACGGGCCGTCGTCCGGCGGGCATTCCTGAATTCGCGTTCTCGGTCGGCAGTTCGTACACGCATGAAGTCAACGACAACTTCAAGCTCACGCTGCGCGGTGACTATCAGTACAATACCCCGGTCCTCATCTCTGAAGGCTCAACGCTCACCCGCGAAGTCCAGTCGCTCAACATGTCGCTCACCGGCCAGTTCAGCAACGGCATCGAAATCTCGGCCTGGGGCCGCAACATGACCAATGCCCAGTATCTGACGACGATCTTCCCATCGGTCGCTCAGGCCGGCAGCTTGTCGGGCTATCCGAGCCAGCCAGTCACCTATGGTGGCACGGTCCGGATCAAGTTCTGATCGGGTAACGATTAGCGGCCTTGATCGGCTGAAACAAAAAGGGGGTCGCGACACAGTGTCGCGGCCCCTTTTTCTATGTTTACATGGTGCGATCGTCAGGCGGTCAACCGCTCGGCATGCCAGGCAATATGATCGGCCATGAAGGTCGAAATGAAATAATAGCTATGGTCATAGCCGGGCTGCATCCGCAGCGTCAGCGGCATCCCCGCTGCAGCACATGCTGCGGTCAGCAGTTCGGGCTTGAGTTGTTCCGCGAGAAAACTGTCGGCATCCCCTTGATCAATCAGCAATTCAGGCAGTCGCGCGCCATCCTCGATCAGGGCGCAAGCGTCATAGGCCCGCCAGCTCGCCGGGTCTTGGCCCAGATAGCCGCCCAACGCCTTTTGTCCCCACGCACAATGGATTGGCGAGACGATCGGCGCAAAGGCCGAGACGCTCCGGAACCGCTCCGGCGTCCGCAGCGCGATCGTCAACGCGCCATGGCCACCCATAGAATGGCCGGTAATGCCTTGCCGCGCCATGTCCGCCTGGGGAAACGCGGCGGCGATCACGTCAGGCAGTTCGGATTCGGTATAGCGGCGCATCTTGAAATGCGTGGCCCAGGGCGCCTGCGTCGCATCGACGTAAAAGCCAGCCCCCTGCCCGAAATCATAGACATCGACATCCGGCACCCCGTCGCCACGTGGTGACGTGTCAGGGGCAATGAAAATGATCCCATGCTCAGCGCAGGCGGCCCGATAGCTGCCCTTGTCGGTCACATTGGCATGGGTGCAGGTCAAACCCGAGAGATACCAAAGCACCGGCAGCTTTGTCCCCGGCGCATGCGGCGGGACAAAGACCGAAAAGGTCATATCTGTGCCCGTGGCGCCCGATGCATGGCGATAAATCCCCTGCACACCGTCATCGGCGCGGGCTGTAACGAGTGTTTCCAATACCATACAGGTGATCCTTCACAATAAACTGATGCCATCAACGTCACGGGGTCTGGCCAATAGTGGCGCAATTTACCGTCGCATGGTGCCTTGCTGTGCAGCAAGCCGGCAAGCGCCGCTGCAAGTCCCTTTGGTAATTTGCATATTTCCTCACGGAAAGCGTTGCCATCCCCGTAACAATCGACTGTAGAGCGTGACAATGACGATAAGGCGGCGCACAAGCGGTGCGCGCTAAGGCGTAATTTCTAAAGGTCGGCCTGTTGCCGACTATGATTGGGAGGATAGCGATGGTGAAAGAACCTGCAACCAAGGCGGCAGCCCCGAAAACCGGCGGCATCCACGCGCCAGTCCAGCCATCACCTGAGCTTGGGGCAATTGTCGGCAATGACCGGCTGCCGCGCAGCGAAGTGATCAGCAAGGTCTGGGCTTATATCAAAAAGCACGATTTGCAGAATCCAGCGAACAAGCGTGAGATTCTCGCCGATGCTGCACTTGAGAAAGTGTTCGGCCGCAAATCGTGCACCATGTTCGAAATGAACAAATATATTGCGGCACACGTCAAGGCGTGATCCCTATTGGCGGGCATCAAGCAGCACGGACGCTTGCTTGATGCCCGACCGTTCTTCCAGTCGATTCAGGTCGTTGCCCGTTTCGCGCCGCTGAACAAGGCAACAGGCGATCGATTGAGAGTGTGATGACTTTGGATTGGTCCAACCCATACGCCGTTCGCCCTGAGCGAAGTCGAAGGGCATGCGGAGCGTGTGGGCTTCGACTTCAGCCCTTCAGGCTGAAGCCAGTCCTTGCATAATGGGTCTGGCATCGATTGCCAAATCATGTTGGTCTTCGAGCTGCCAAGGCGGGGTTCATGACCCCCGCCTTGGCGGAGCGGGTGGGCTGTGCCTGTCCTTGGGCTTACGGCTCGTGATTCTCAGCAGAGCCGCCCGTTCCATCCATGGTCGTCTCGAACGGTTGGTTGGACTTCGGGTCCGCATGCAAGGCTGAGGAATCGTGATTATGCACCACGCTCATTATGTTGCTGTCGATGTGTCGAAGGCGATGCTCGACGTGGCGCTGCCAGCTCCCTGGCGAACGCCAAACACGCCGTCCGGGTTGGTCGCGCTACGCCGACAGCTCGACCGGATCGAGCGCCCGCATGTCGTCTGTGAAGCAACCGGTCGCTATGGCCGGTTGCTTGCGCGCAGCATGGGCGAGGCCGGGATCGCATTCAGTGCTGTCAATCCGCGGCAGGTTCGCGATTTTGCACGTGCGGCTGGGCAACTCGCCAAGACCGACGCCATTGACGCTGCCGTGATCTTGCGGTTCGCTCGTGCTATGGAGCCTGCTCAAACGCCCCGAACACCTGAAAATCAGGCGCGCATCGCTGAACGCGTGCGCAGGCGGCGGCAACTGGTCGATATGCTCGCTGTGGAAAAACAGCGGCTCTCGGGCCTTGATGATGCTGTCAGCATCGCTTCAATCCAAGCCCATCTGGCCTTCCTCCAAGGCCAGATCGCCACTGCCGATAGCCAGATCCAGTCGGAAATCGCTGCTGACCTGATGCTTGCCCGCCGCGCCATGCTGCTCCAGTCCATCCCTGGCATCGGTGCCGTCACGGCGGCCATATTGATCGCAGAACTCCCCGAGCTGGGCTTTGTCGACAAAAAGCAGATCGCAGCTCTCGCAGGCGTTGCCCCCATGAACCGCGACAGCGGCCAGTGGCGAGGCCAGGCGCATATCACCGGAGGCAGGCTCTCGGTCAGATGCGCCCTGTACATGGCGACCCTACCCGCGATCCGCTTTAACCCGTCCATCCGCAACTTTTACCAGCACCTGCGGGCACAGGGCAAAGCGCCCAAACTCGCCATCACCGCTGCAATGCGCAAACTCCTCATCATGGCAAACTCAATCATCCAGCAGGACAGGCCATGGCACGCTTGACTCCCAATACGGTTGCTGAGCGCCTGCCTTGGCAGGCAGTCGAAGGGCTCAGCCCGAACGGGTGTGAGGTTGAATCAATCTAACGTCACCACGCTTTAAGGCCAGCAGGCAAAATTGGTGCGCTGCGTCGGACAAACATAACGAATATATATCGCCGTTTGTGCTACGTTAGAGTGAGGCTCACTTCTTCTGCAATGAACGGCTCGTCGGCAGGGACAAATTTGTGCCGCTATCTGGTGGTGGCTCCGCGCGATCAGTTCAGCAATGGATTTTCGTACCCGAATCGGCGCGCCGATCTGGACAAATGTCGGCTGACCAGGGCGACGGCTTCAAGGCTTCAATTACTGACAGAGGACTGTCGGCGGCTCTGGAAAGCAAAGACAGGGTGCAGACCACAACCATGAGTCGACTTGTTTATGACGCATATCCGCGTCAAACCCGCTCGAACTGTTTGGAGGTGCCGATGACTCGCGTTTTGCCGATGCCGCTTCGTTCACGCGCCGCGCTTCCAGGAGGGTCCGTCGCGGCGGCGCTGCCCCTTGCCGATGCCGGGACCACTTATACGATGGCGCAGGAAGCCGCCTTCATCGACGATCTGCATTATGCGGTCGGGCGCTGGGACGGCACGCTTTCGCTGTTCGCTTTCACCGATTCGCCCGCACAAGGGCCGGTGATTGCCAAAGCGGTCAACAGCCCTGCGCAGGAGGGCATTCAGGCGATCGTCCCGCTTGGGGCAAACCTGTTCGCCACATCCAATGACGATGCCAGTTTGCTGGTCTGGGGGTCTGTTTCGGGGAACTGGACCGACCTTACCGTTGCCTCGACGCTGACCTACGATCCCAGCTTAGGCGTGGCCAATAGCGGCGCCACCATCTCTTCGAACGGCAAGCCGACCCTGGTGATCGGCCATGCCAACGGTTTTGTTAGTGTCTGGCAGCGCGTTGTCGGCACCGGCCCGAACTGGTCATTGACGCACACGATCGACGTCCGCGCCGCCCAACCGGTCAACCCGTGGGGATTGCACAATGTTCGGGGCGTCGCGGCCGTCGCGCTCGGGGACGGCCAGGGCTATGTCATCACTGGTTCCGAAGACGGCAATCTCACCGTGATCCGGGTGTCGGACGGCAGCATCCTGTCGACAACGGTCTACAATCCGTCGGCGCAACGCGGCATCAACAGCCTTGCGGTCATGGGTGATCTGTTGCTGGTCGCCAACTGCGCGGTCGGCGCGGCGGATTCAAACCTTTGGTGCTACACGATCGATCCGAATGGCTGGACGATCACGCTGACCGACAAGACGACGCTGAGGATCGATCCCAACGCTGCCCAGGTCTTCAACTTCGACGTTATCTTTGCCGCACTCGACGGCGCGCCGATCCAGTTCTTCTGTTCAACCGAAGAGGGCGCGCTGTGGATGGGTGAGATCGTACCCGGCGGCATGCTGTCCATCATCGGCTACACCATGATCGGAACGGCGAATCTCGGCTCAGCGCTTTGCATCAGCGGGACGCGCATCGCGGCAACGGCCTATGACTTGCACGAGTATCTGCTAACCTGATCCGATGCCCGCATTGATGCTGCAAGGGACCGGCTCCGATGTCGGCAAGACGCTACTGGTCGCTGGCCTGTGCCGCGCGCTCAGCAATCGCGGATTGTCGGTCCGTCCCTTCAAGCCGCAAAACATGGCGACCAACGCGGCCGTTACCGCCGATGGCGGTGAGATCGGGCGCGCGCAGGCCATGCAAGCGATTGCGGCCCGGGTCGATCCGGTCACCGACATGAACCCGGTGCTGATCAAGCCGCATTCGGATCGCAGCGCACAGCTCATCGTCAATGGCCAGGTGCGCGGAACGCTCGACACGACCAATTTCCGCGAAGGACGCGCGCCGTTGCTCGGCGAGGTCCTGGCCGCCTATCACCGGCTTGCTGCAACCTGCGATATCGTCGTCGTAGAAGGTGCTGGGTCGCCCGCCGAGATTAACCTGCGGGCAGGCGATATCGCCAATATGGGCTTTGCGCGGGCGGCAAATGTGCCCGTTGTCCTTGTCGGCGACATCGATCGTGGCGGTGTGATCGCAGCGATTGTCGGCACGCGCACGGTGCTCGATCCAGCCGACGCGGCGATGATCCGCGGGTTCATCATCAACAAGTTTCGCGGCGACCCGGCGCTGTTCGAAGACGGCTATCGCCAGATCGAAGCGTTGAGCGGCTGGCATGGCTTTGGCGTCGTGCCGTGGCTTGCCGCCGCGGCGCGGTTGCCGAGCGAGGACGCGGTGATCCTCGAACGCCGCGCGCCAGGTGTCCGCGGGCGGCTGGTGATCGCCTGCCCGATCACGCCGCACATTGCCAATTTCGACGATCTCGATCCGCTCAAGCTGGAACCCGGCATTGAGCTGCACATGATCCCGCCGGGCCAGCCAATCCCGGCGGAGGCAGCGCTGATCATCCTGGCAGGATCGAAGGCGACGATCGCCGATCTCCACGCGCTGCGCCGCGAAGGCTGGGACATCGATATCCGCGCGCATCATCGCCGCGGTGGCCGGGTACTGGGCCTGTGCGGCGGGTATCAGATGCTCGGGCGCAGCGTCGCCGATCCGATTGGGATCGAAGGACCGCCAGCCAGTGCCGACGGGCTGGACCTGCTCGACGTCAAAACCGTTCTCAGCCCAAGCAAGACACTCGAGCAGGTCACCGGCACTGCGCTGGATGCGCCGTTCGCCGGCTATGAAATGCACATGGGCCAAACCGATGGGCCCGATACACGCCGGCCCGTAGGCCATTTCCCGAACGGGCGAACCGAGGGAGCGACCAGCCCCGACGGCCGCGTCTCAGGAACCTATATCCACGGGCTGTTCGCTCTGGCCGAGCAGCGCAGCGCCTGGCTGGCGCAACTCGGCGTCGCAGGTCGCGGTGTCGACCATCACACATCGATTGATACGGCGCTCGACGACATCGCGGGAGAGTTGGAACGGCATCTCGACGTGGACGGGCTGATCGCCGTCGCTCGGGCCACCCCATGACAGACGGCAACGGCGATGGTTGCATCCCGCCCGCGACGGGCGAGGTCAACCATTATGCCGCCCTCGACAGCCTCGACATGGCCGCATGACTCAAATGAAACCACCTCCTGAAGACTCGGGGCGCTCCAGAATCAAGGATCAGGCCATGCGTCAAGCTAACCTGCTGATACCAGTCAACTTAATTTCGGATCAGACTCTGAGATCCAGCAATCAGCGGCCCTCAAGCCGTACTACCGCTTCCAGCCAGATTCTGAACGCCTTGATCTTGCGCTCTCCTCCTTCGCCGCGGCGCGTCATGAGCCAATAGGTTGGTCCAGGTACCGCAGCTAACGATCGGAGCATGACGAGCGACTTGGTTGCAAGCTGATTGCGAACCAATTGTCGCGGGACCAAGCCGAATCCCACGCCTTCTTCGGCACGGCGAACAATCGTCTCCAGTGAATCAAACCACAGGAAGGGGGTGCACTTCGGTAGGTCAATGCTCCATGCCGCCGCTGCCGCCGGCCAAGCTTGCGGCATGTGGGTTATTGCCAGCAACGGGCCGCGCGTCAGGTGATCGCCATCCATGCCTCCGGAGATTCGGTGTGGGGCGGCCACTGCAATCGCGTCCACGGTCAACAGAGCCGTGCAATCAAATGCAGGATCGGGCTGTTCTGCAAGCCGGATGGCAACGTCGCACTCCCCGGCGCCGAGACGCGATGGCGTGTGAGACGATTCGATCTGTAATACAATGTTTGGATAAGCGGTCTCGAAGCTTGCCATTTGCTTGAAGATAAACTCGACTGCAAATAGCGGGGCGCATGAAATGCGTAGGCTCCTCTTCGAGACATCGACTTGAAGCTCGGCCCACACCAGAGCGATCGAGTCCATCGCTTGTCCGAGCACAACCACTAACCGGTCACCCTCCGTGGTCAATGAAATCGAGGGGCCGTAACGGACGAATAGCCGATGCCCCAGCGCCGCTTCAAGAGCGCGAATGCGATGGCTGATCGCAGAAGGCGTGAGGTTGAGTTCAAGCGCAGCGGCGCGAAAACTCCCCAATCGTGCAGCGGCCTCAAAAGCCCTAAGCCGTTCGAGCGGAGGCAAAACCCTGTCCATTCAAGGTGAATACAGATCATCATGGGCCTGCGCTATTCGTTTTTCGCATGCGTGACGGTGCGGCAATGGTGACGCCATGACCACGGGCGCCGCTCTCACAATCGATCACATATTGTATGTCGCTGCTGATCTCGACACGGCATCAGACCATCTGTGGCGAACCTACGGCCTCGAAGCGATCGATGGGGGAAGGCATGCAGCCTGGGGCACTGGCAACAGGCTGGTGCCGATCGGTGACCATTATATCGAACTGTTCAGCGTGATCGATCGCGGCATCGCCGAAGGCAATGCAGTTGGTCAATGGCTTCTGTCCGCATCTACCAAGGGTGACGGCCCACGAGCTGTATGTTTGCGTAGCACTGAATTCGAGATGCAGGCCGCGCGACTAAATCTTTCGATTCAAGACGGTGAGCGGATCTACCCAGATGGGCGCCGGGTCGTTTGGCGACAGGCGGGAGTCGCGGAGGCGATGTTAACGGGGCGACCCTATTTTCTGTTCGACTGGCCACAGCAGAGTTTAGCGTTGCGCCTTGGGCAGCGTCCGCCAAGCCATGCAACCGAATTGGCGGGCATCGCGTCAGTGAAACTTCGAGGTCCGATCGAGGATTTCCCCGATTTGGGACCAGCCATCGACATCCAAAGCGCCGCTGAAATGGCGCTAGACCATGTCGTAATTGCACGAAATGATGGCTCGGTCTTCGAGATTCCGGGCGGCGTACAGTGACCGGCGCAACGCTGCCCGCGATCTTCGAGGCCATCGACGACGCGACATTTATCGCGCGGCCCGAAGCATCCGGACCGTTCACAGGTGTCCAGGGTGGAGCCGTTGCAGGCCTCATGGCGTGCATCATCGAAAGAAACGCCACGCCGGATCATAAACCCCTTTCGTTTCGCGCCGAATTCCTCCGGCCTACGCCGATCAGCACACCTTTAACTGTCGAGATCGAGGTCATTCAGTCGGGCCGACGTATCTCGGTTCTAGATGCCCGCATCGTTGCAGAAGGCAAGGTGACGGCAAGAGCTGCCTGCACGCTCGCGGGGACTGTGCCGCTGATGGCGCTGGACGAAGATTTTGTGACCGAGGCCGCCCCCGCAATGCCGGATCTTGCGGCAGTTCGTCCCGCAATGACACGGGCGCCACATGGCGGTCCATGGCTGATGGACGTTCTGGATGGACGGACAGTGTCGGACGGCAGCCACTGGTTTCGCTGGCTTGCACCGCTCTTGCCCGACAACGGCTGCACACCATTTGCCCGAATGCTCGGGCCGGTCGATTTCGCGCATGGGATGGCTCGGCCCGGATTGCCCGGTCGCCCCCCCGTGACCGGCTGGCCGAATACCGACCTGACGGTCCACGTTGATCGAGCAATCGTAGGAGAGTGGATCGGCATGCGTCCAGTCGGGCAGTGGTCGAAAGCAAATGGCCTCGGGATCGGAACCAGCGCACTCTACGACGCGGCCGGCCAGTTCGGCCGGGTCACGATGGGCGTCGTCATCATTCCTTGAATTGGAGAAATCGCATGCCTCGCCTTTGCTACTCCGCACTCAGTCCATTCTGCCGCAAAGTACGGATGGTCATGGACTGGAAGAACATGACGTACGATCTCTTCGATGGCTGCGCGGTCGAAACCACGCCGCTTTACAATCCCCGCGCCGAGATACCAGTGCTCGTCGATGGCGACCTGACGGTGTCAAACTCCGCCGACATTCTCGGCTATCTCGACCGCTTGCACCCGAGCTTGCAGATTTATCCAACCGATCCCGTTGCCTATGCGCAAACACGGGAATGGGAGCGCACCGCCGATACGCTTGTCGATGCGATCGTTACTGACGTCGCGATCTACAGCTGGGCGGAAATACCGCCACCCCCCGGCGGACTGATCGAGGCCGCGCGGGGCGATCTGAATGACATTTATGATGACTTGCAGGAGACCCTTGCGGACCGGATGTTCGTCGCCGGCGAGATTGGGGTCGGTGACTTTGCGCTATACCCGCACCTGCTGGCTGCGCGGACGCTTAGCCTGGGCGCAGACCCGGAACGGCACGACAGGGTCATCGCCTGGCTGAAACGGGTTCGCGAAACGCCCGAAGGTCAGATTGATCTCGGCCATGTGCGCGCCTGGTGGGCGGACCGCGCAAACCAATCGCTCGACACCAAACGCGTGAACTGGGGAACACACCGGCTCGAATGGTTCCTGGCGCACGGTTTTCTCGACCGTTTCGTTGAAGAGGTCCGCGCGGATCGCGTGCTCTGGTCGGTCGGACCCAACAGCAATGCGCGGCACAGTCCTCTTGCACCGCGACGGGCAACATGAACCAGGACGCTCCGATCCGCATAGAGGACGACGGAGCCGTTCGCCATCTCATCATGTGTCGCGCAGCATCCTACAACACGATAAACGTCGCATTGCGCGATGCACTATCAGCGGCAATTGATGCAGCCGATCAAGATGACACGGTCAAGGTGCTGCTGTTGCGCGCTGAGGGCAAAGCCTTTTGTGCCGGGTTCGGGCTCGATTGGTCGACGCTGAATCAGGCTCGCGAGGCAACCGCAGGCGGATGGGACTCGATGCATGATCTGCAGCGCATCGGTTCCTATGCTGCGGTGTTTTCAAAACTCCACAGCTGTTCGAGCGCCCGGTAACAGCGGCCACCCGAAGGCACCTCGAACATGCCGGTCTCGTTGCCATCGGCATCGACGACAGCGCGGACGGTGAGCGACTGCAACAGCGTGCGCCGGGCAATGTCCTCGGCAAGGTCCTCGATGCCGACGCCGGCCTTGATGCGGCGGACGTTGGACTGCGACAGCACCAGTTTGTCGAAAGGGATGTCGCGCGAGACGCTGAGCGCGAGCTTGGGATTGGATTTGGGCATGACACTTCTCCGGACGGCCCGGGCGGGAGCCTCTCTCCCGACACCTCGAACCGTCACGAAGCGCAGCGCCGCCCTCTTCCTCTGAAGAGAGCGACGCCGTTTGGATGTTGAATGCAGCCATGTCTCGTTGACAGAAATCATGTTCAAATGCATCTTGCGTCCATGCTAACCGCCGAACAACAAAGTCTGCTTGATCGTGCCAGGTACACTTGGCATCGACGCCGTGAGGCAAAGATGGCAGGAATGCCTTTCGGCGAAGAGACTGTAACTGAAACGGTGCTATTGGATCTGAAAATCTCTTATCCAGGAACAATTTGGATTGTACCCTTCAACAAGCATCAAGAAAGCAAGATTGGTGCGGATTGGGAATGGTGTTTCGCGAGCGAGGATGAAGAGCACTTTTTGCCTATGCTTGTTCAGGCAAAGGTTTTGGACGACCGTGAAGAATCGTATCAACATATCTCTCGAACCATCGGCAACACAGGCATTCGCCAGATTGATCGATTGATTGAAACGGGTTCACGCCGAGGTGTTCCAACGACTTACGCTTTTTATAATCACGTAACAGATGAAGGTCGACTTCCTCAGATGTGCGGCTCATTGTTACCTGGCTACTCACAATCTGAGCCTTGGGGCATTTCGATTGCCTGCGCGGAGCGGGTAAGAGGTCTGCTGCCAGATCAGAAATTTGAATCAATCAAGCAAGTATCAAAGCCATTGCATTGTCTGCTGTGTACGGGAGGTGATAGTAATCTGCCAAAACGAGGATCGCCGGAAGCGATCTACAGGAGTATGGGTCGTGAATTAAAATCTGTGCGAGATGACATCTGGCGACCTCGGCAGGAACGTCCAGCATATTACAACCAAGTCATGGAACTCATGAGCGACTTTGAAGAGGGTGAACGAATTTTCGATCATCGCGCGATGATGAGGGAAAAGCTGGCAGGAGCAAATCCTGAACTCGATGGTATCGTCATACTTAGGGACGGCCGCCGAAGGCTACGACGAGATTGAACTTTTGAGCATCACGAAATACCACCATCGGTTTCGAGGATTTTGATCTGCTCGGCCCTTTAAGAGGTCAGGCCGAATTGCAGATTGATCGCGGCCAGTGGCGCCGGAAGCTGGCGCAGATAGGCGGCAGGCGCACCGACGAGCGCCGCCAACTGGCCAAAGCTCCAATGGGTCGGGGCGATCGGCTGCTCGGCGCCGGGCAGGATCAGGTCGAGCCGCTCGGCATTGTCGCGGCTGGCTTCGACCCGGACGGCGGCGCTCTCCACCGTGCGTGTGCGGCTGCGCTCGGCCCGGCCTTTAACCGATGCCATCAGCGCGTCGAGCGACAGGTAGCGCTCATCGGCGGGACGGCTGAACCATTCCGACGAAACCCGCCCGACCCGCTGGCCGCGACCGACATCGACCTTGTAACCACCGCTCCGGTCGGGGCTCGCGTCGAGAACTTGAACTTGTGTCATGACATGTCTCCGCGACGGCCCAGCCGGGAGCCTCTCTCCCGACACTCAAACCGTCACGGCGACAGCCGCCGTCCTCTTCCTCTCATCTTGACATTGTAATGCGATCTCCTTACAAGAAAAGGACGTATAGGAGACCGCCATGTCCGCAATGCTCGAAGAGATCAGCACCATCACGGCCAAGGGCCAGACCACTGTCCCGAAGTCGGTCCGCACCGCGCTCGGCGTCGATTATGGCGGCAAGATCGCGTTCCGCGTCGACGAGCGCGGCGTGTCGGTCCATCGCGCGGAGGTCGATAACGAAGACCCCGCCATCGACCGGTTCCTGGCGTTCCTTGCCGACGACATTGCTCGGCGGCCCGAGGCGGTCATGGCGCTGTCGCCTGCATTGGCCGAGCGTCTCGCTATGCTTACCGATGACGTGAAGGTCGACCTCGAAGCGCCGATCGACGGCGACGTCGATCTCTAATGCTGGAGGTGAACGGCTGGCAGCTGTTCGCCCATCCGCTGTTCCTCGATCAGATCGAGAAGCTGGCGGGTGCGGTCGAAAAGGCGCGAGTGAAAGACTCGCGCACCTGGAGCAAGTCGGCCAAGGCGAAGCTGCTCGCGGCTCTGAGCCAATTGGTGTTCGAAACGATCCCGCGAGACCCCACCCGTCCCGAATACCGCCAGGGCGGGACGCTCGGCGATGCGCGCAAGCACTGGTTTCGGGCCAAGTTCAGCGGCGGTCGGTTCCGGCTGTTCTTCCGCTATAGCAGCAGCGCCAAGGTCATCGTGTTCGCGTGGGTGAACGACGAGACCACGCTGCGGACCTATGGCGCGAAGTCGGACGCCTATGCGGTGTTCCGCAAGATGCTCGACAGCGGCAACCCGCCTGACGACTGGGCCGCGCTTATTGCGGCAGTAAGCGATCCTGAAGTGCAGAAGCGTCTGGAGGCGGCTACGCCGGAAGCGCCGTGAGCACGTATCTGCGCTACGCCGGCAATGAGCGTTTGCGCCCAACGATGTGGCGCGACAGCTTAGCTAGATGGCGCCACCCTATCGACGTCGCCGCCGCGTTCCGCGCGATGCGGTCGAAAAGCTCGACTTGCACGATTATGCCGTTCAGCAGCCGGATCGGCGATGTTCGGCTAACCAACGCGTCGAACCGATCACGGTCACTGACGACTGGCCGGAGATCGTGCCGGTCGGCGATACGGAGTTGCGCGTCATCGAAGGGCATCTGCGCGACGAGCTGGATGCACTGTTCGGCCCGATCAAATGAGTTGAGGAGTATCCGCTGATGAGCAGCGCCGCTGTCAAAAAGGCTGAAGTGCCGGTCGAAGTAGCTGGTCGCGTCGCCCTCTACCTTCGCGTGTCGACGCCGCGCCAGGCCGATCATGACTTGTCGATCCCTGATCAGCGCCGCCAGCTCGAGGATTATTGCCGGTCGCGCTGCTGGGAGATTGCCGCTCAGTTCGTCGAGCCGGGTGTGTCGGGAACCGATGATCGGCGACCCGCCTTTCAGGACATGATCGACGCTGCGCTCGAAAAGCCACCGGCGTTCGACACAATCGTCGTCCACAGCTTCTCAAGGTTTTTTCGCGACCAGTTCCAGTTCGAGTTTTACCTTCGCAAGCTCGCCAAGAACGGCGTCCAGCTGGTCTCGATCACCCAGGTGCTCGGTGACGATCCGGCGAGCGAAATGGTCCGCAAGATCATGACTCTGTTCGACGAATATCAGTCCCGCGAAACCGCCAAGCACACGCTCCGAGCAATGAACGAGAACGCCCGTCAAGGCTTCTGGAACGGTGCGAGGCCACCGATCGGTTATCGCACGGTCGAGGCCGAACAGCGCGGCGCGAAAATCAAGAAGAAGCTAGAGATCGACCCGCTCTATGCCGAAACAGTGCGAAGGATATTCCGCTTGGCGCTCGAAGGCGCCGATGGAAGCGGGCCGATGGGGGTCATGCAGATTGCCTGCTGGCTCAACGAGAACAACATCCGCACCCGCTATGGCGGGCGCTGGGGCAAAGGCATGGTCCATGAGGTGCTGACCCGCACGACCTATATCGGCCAGCACCGGTTCAATACATACAATGCCAAGAAGGGCTGTCGGAAGCCGCCAGAGGAACACGCCATCATGGCGGTTCCGGCTATCATCAGCGAAGCCGAGTTCGAAGCGGTTCAGCGGTCGCTGAAGGCCCGCAGCCCCATGATGATGCCACCTGGCGCGGTCGGCGGGTCGACACTGCTGACAGGCATTTGCTTCTGCGCCTGTTGCGGCGGTGCGATGACACTGCGCACCGGCACCAGCCGACTTGGCGTGCTCTACAGATACTACTCCTGCTCGACCAAGGCTCGGCAGGGTGCAACGGGCTGCCCCGGCATCTCGATCCCGATGGATCGGCTCAACGATGCGGTCATCTCCCATCTGGAGTTGCGGCTGCTCGACCCCGCCCGACTTCGCATTCTGCTCGAACAGTTGCTCGACCGCCGCGAAGACTCGATGATCGAGCGCCGCCAGCACGTCGCCGAGATGGCTAGGCGAGCGACCGAGGCGGAGGCTAAGCTATCACGGCTCTACGAGGCCATTGAGAACGGTCTGGTGGATATGGGGGACCCGTCGCTCAAGGCTCGGATCGCCGAATTGAACGCGATCAGAGACCAGGCGCGCGGCGACGCCGATCGCGCAGCGGGGCGCATCGATCAGATCGCGCCGGAGATCACGACGGAAAGGATTCGGGAGTTCGCAATCGCCGCTCGCGACAAGCTTCGGAATGGCGATGGAACCTACTCTCGCAACCACGTCCGGGCGGTCGCACAGCGCGTCGAGGTGGTCAGCAAGACCGAAGTCCGCATCCGCGGCAACCGCAGCGAACTCGTCCGCGTCCTCGCCGCCTCCTCAGGCGTAGAGGCGGCGGTCCTCGGCACTCGCAGCTTTGGACCGAAATGGTGCCCCCGAGAGGAGTCGAACCTCCGGCCTGCGGTTTAGGAAACCGTCGCTCTATCCTGCTGAGCTACGGGGGCACGCGGCGAACTCCTAAGGTCTCCCGCAAATCCGGTCAACGCACCGGTTGCACTCAGTTCACCGTGGATGGCGGGACGACGCGGAACGGGAGCGGCGTAATTGGGACGCCCTCATCGACCAACTCCCGCGCTTCGGCCGCGCTGGTCTCTCCATGAATTAACGCGCTGGGTTCATCGCCCAGGTGCATAGCCCGCGCCCGATCAGGAAAGGCCCGGCCAACCCATTCGGATTTAGCGAGCATTTTGGTCTGCGCTTCGGCCAAGGCGGCCAGCGCCGTCGGCATGATTTCTGCAGGCACCGATGCACCCATGCGATTGCCCTTGGGCGCGATATTGGGCGCCATCACCGCCTTTTCGATTTGGCCGTCATCGCAAATCGGGCAGTGCACCAGCGCGCGCGACCGTTGGTCTTCATAGGCCGACGAGGATGCGAACCAGGCTTCAAAAACATGGCCAGTGCCACACCGCAGATCGAAGACGATCATGAAACCAACTCGACGGCAGGAATTGGCCGACGATGCGCGATCACCGGCACGCGCGCGCGGACGTCATCAACCCGGTGCGGATCGATTTCGGCAAAGCCAAGTCCTTCCGCGTCGCCCATATCAAGCAACACCTCGCCCCAGGGATCGATGACCAGTGAATGGCCATAGGTCGCGCGGCCATCGGCATGCACCCCGGTCTGCGCGGCAGCGATCACAAAGGCGCCGGCCTCAATCGCGCGGGCACGCAGCAGGATATGCCAATGCGCTTCACCCGTTGGGCGGGTAAAGGCGGCCGGCACAGTCAATATTGTCGCCCCCGCATTGCTGAGGGCGCGATAGAGATCGGCAAAGCGCAAATCATAACAGATCGACAGGCCGATCTGCCCGATCGGGCTGGACACGACGCTGGCCCCCTGCCCGGCCGCATAGGCCGCCGATTCACGCCAGCTTTCACCAGTCGGCAAATCAACATCGAACAAGTGCAGCTTGTCATAGCGCGCGCGGATCGCGCCGGTCGCATCAATCACAAAGCCGCGATTGGCGAACTTTTCGTCGCTTCCCTTCAGCGCCAGCGAACCAATATGCACCCAGATTCCATGGGCCGCCGCCGCCGCACGCGCAGCGGCCAGCACCACATCCTGGTCTTCGCTCACGATAGAAAGCGCTGCCCGGGCGCGATCGCGGTCAATCAGGTTGCTCATCTCCGGCGTGAACATCATCGCCGCCCCGCCTGCCGCCGCGGCCGCAATGCCATCCCGCACCGTCGCCGCATTTTGGACGGGGTCGATCCCGCTGCACATCTGGAGGAGCGCGATTTTGGTCATGCGCTGATCAGCGCATCCAGCTGGCCGATCTCCTCAAGCGCGGCGAGATCATCAGATCCACCAACGTGGCGGCCATTGATGAAAATCTGCGGCACCGTCGTGCCACCATTAGCGCGTTCGAGCATCTCCAAACGGCGCGGACCGCCCATGGTGATGTCATATTCCTCAATCTCCACGGGCTTGCTGCGGAGCAGTTTCATCGCCCTTGTGCAATAAGGGCAGAATGCTTTGGTATAAATTTCGATCTTTGCCATCCCTAACAAGTGAGTTCGCGCCGGGTGCTTGTCAATCACCGACATCGGCATCAATCACCCGCGCCCATGCCAAAATGGTCACACGCGACGCGCCTGCCTGCAGGAGCAGCCGGGTGCAGGCGGCGCTGGTCGCCCCACTGGTATAGACGTCATCCACCAGCACGATCGCCTTGCCGCGCAGCCGTGCCCGCGCGTCCGGGCTTATCGCAAACACGCCCTGAACGGCCTTGGCCCTGGCCCGGCGGCCCAGCCCACGCAGCGAAGGGGTGGCACGCGCTCGTTTCAGCAAATCAATCTCGCAGTCGATGCCGGTGTCGCGCGCCAGCGACCGCGCCAGCAATGCCGCCTGGTTGAAACCGCGCGACCATAGCCGCCAGCGGTGGAGAGGCACGGGCACGATCAGGTCGCTCCCCTCGGGGATCAGCCGCGTCATGTACCGGGCGGCCGTATCAGCAAGCCCGGTCCGGCCGCCATATTTCAAGCGCAGCACCAAGGCACGGGCAATGTCGCCATAAGCGACGGCAGCGCGGATCCCGCTATGGCGCGGCGGTGATGCCATACAATCGCCGCAGCGCGCACCGGGCCCGCGATCAAAAGCAAAGGGTTGGTTACAGGTCGCGCACCAAGGCGGCGTCAAAAAACGCAATTGCCCCCAGCATGCGGCACAAAAGCGATGATCCTCGGCCGTTACCGCACCGCAACCGGGGCATCGCGGCGGCAGGGCCAGGCCGGCAACAAACGCCAGGGGAGCAAGCAAGCGCATCGTCACCCTTGTCGCGCGACGACAGGAGCGGCACAAGCGCCGCCATGGAGAGCCCAGGCATCTTTGACCGCGCCGCCCGTCGTCTTCACCGCGACCGCGCATTCACCAGCTATGGCGATGCCCGTTTTCTGCGGGATTACATGATAGAGGGCATCGCCGATCGGCTGGCCGGGATCGCGCGTGAATTTCGCGATGTCCTTGATCTTGGCTGCTTTGATGCTGCCTTTGTCCCGCCGACCGGCAGCCGGGTTGCCCGACTCGATCCGGGGTATCGCTTTGCCGCCGCGGCGCAGGGCGTGCAGGGCGATGAGGATCGGCTCCCGTTTGCAGACCATGCATTCGATCTAGTTGTGGCAGCGGGCACGCTCGACACGATTGATGATTTGCCGGGTGCACTCACTTTAGCGCGACGGGTGCTGAGACCCGATGGGTTATTCCTTGCTGCCTTTGTCGGCGCTGGCAGCCTGGCCACCTTGCGGGGAGCACTCCGCGATGCAGAGGGCGACCGTCCGGGTGCGCGCATTCACCCGCAGGTGGATGTGCGCGCCGCCGGTGATTTGCTGATGCGGGCCGGCTTTGCACTGCCCGTGGCCGACACGGAAACGCTCACGATCCGCTATGCGAGCCTGTTCGGGCTGCTGCGCGATTTGCGCGGCATGGCCGGCAGCAATGTGATGCAGGGGCGCTCCCCGCTTCGCCGCGATGTCTTGGCGCGCGCCGCGGACCTGTTCGCCGATCGCGCCGATCCCGATGGGCGGACGACCGAACGACTGGAGATTGTCTTCATGACGGGCTGGTCCCCTGCCCCCTCACAGCCCAAGCCAGCGCGCCGTGGTAGCGCGACCCAGTCGCTCGCCAACGCATTGCGCCCGCCGACGCCGTCAGACTAATGCCTCAATCAGGCCGATCAGCGGGCGATCAGCCGGCGGCATGGGCAGTACATGCATCTCAACCGGTCGCACCCATTTAAGCGCACTTGCCTCTATCGCTCGCGGAATCCCCTCCCATTTGCGGCACACATATAACAACAGCAGCAAATGGCGATCGCCCAGCGGGGCACTGGCAAAGGTCGCCGGTGCCAGGCAGGCGGTGGAGACGCTGATGCCCAGTTCTTCGGCAAGCTCACGAATCAGGGCGGCCTCAGGCGACTCGCCAGGCTCGATCTTGCCGCCAGGAAATTCCCATAACCCGGCCAATTCTTTACCGGCCGGTCGCTGTTGCAGCAAAATGCGACCATCCTGATCGACCAATGCAGCCGCCACGACAGGAAACAAATCTACCCTCGCCGCCGTGCCTGACCCGGTCTGCCCCTGCGCCGCATTCGTCATTCGTTAACCCTCATCATTTATCTCTGGTGTCCTTGGAAGCATTGTAGAGCTCGCGACGCTGATGTTGAAACTGCTGCAATCATTGCTGAAAGACCGCAAGGGCGGGACGGCAATCGAATATGGCATGATTGCGACGGTAATTGTTGTCTCGCTGATTGCGTCAATAACGGCGCTTGGCAACATCACCACCGGCATGTGGAGCAATGTGAATACCAAGATTGATGACGCGCGGAACAACCGTTGAAAAAAACTGGCATCCCCGCGCCGCAACTTAAACCTTTATCAACCTCACAGCTCTAATTTTGATGATGCAGGCCGGGAACCCGGTCAGCCGGGTACTGAAGCACATCATCAATTGGAGACCGGAAAATGCAGACCATTCGCAAGTTCATCAAGAACAACAAGGGCGCGACGGCTATTGAATATGGCCTGATCGCAGCGCTGATCGCCGTTGCCGCCATTGCAGCCATGCAGGGCCTGGGCAACCGGCTCAAGACGACCTTCTCGAACGTTACGACCAACATGAAGGCTTCGTAAGCTTCTCCCAGCTGCTTACGTGACGAAGGGCGGCGGTCGCAAGACCGCCGCCCTTTTCGTTTGGCCCGTCACGCTAGACGGCGTGTTAGAGGCGCCCGATCGTCAGGAATTTCTTTCGACGCCCGGCAAGCAATTGTGCAGGACTTGCCGTATCCAAATCCCCCAGCGCACGGGCAATCGCATCGCCCAGTGCAGCAATTGCGCGCTTCGGATCGCGCTGCGCCCCACCCAGCGGTTCAGGAACGATGGTATCGATCACGCCAAGCGCTTTCAGATCCTGCGCCGTCACCTTCATCGCCTCTGCCGCATCAGCCGCGCGATCCGATGTCCGCCAAAGAATGGAGGCGCAGCCCTCGGGCGAAATTACGGAATAGACCGCGTTTTCGAACATCAACACCTGGTTACCACTCGCCAGCGCGACGGCGCCGCCCGATCCGCCTTCGCCGACGATTGCACTCACCATCGGCACGCCCAGCGACAGGCAACGGGCGGTGCTGCGGGCAATCGCTTCTGCCTGGCCACGCTCTTCAGCCTGGATCCCAGGAAACGCGCCCGACGTATCCACCAACGTAACGACGGGCAGACCGAAGCGGTCGGCCAGATCCATCAAACGGATTGCCTTGCGATACCCCTCAGGCTTGCCCATGCCGAAATTGTGACGAAGCCGGCTGGCAGTATCGTCCCCTTTTTCGTGGCCGATGACAACAACGCGGCGTCCCCGGAAGCGCGCAAGTCCGCCCTGGATTGCCTGATCATCGCCAAAGGCGCGATCACCGGCCAGCGGCATGAAATCACTAAACAAACCGGCGACATAATGCTTGAAATGCGGCCGATCACCGTGCCGGGCGACCTGCGTTTTCTGCCACGGGGTCAGCCGCGCATAGGTGTCGCGCAGCAATTTATCGGATTTGACCTGCAGCCGGGCGACATCGGCATCGAGATCGACACTCCCGCCGGCTGCGGTTTCCCGCAACTCGTCGATCCGGGCCTGAAGCTCCGCGATCGGTTTTTCAAAATCTAGAAAGCTTGCCATGTGGCCGCTTCGGTTAGGCCGGACGGCGCGGAAGGTCAACGAGCGGGTGACGCGCATTGACCAAAGCGACCAGCCGACTGCTATCAACATGGGTATAAATTTCAGTCGTAGCGATGTCGGCATGGCCAAGCATCAGTTGCAGCGCGCGCAGGTCTGCGCCCCCTTCAAGCAAATGGGTGGCAAAGGCGTGGCGCAACACGTGTGGGCTTACGCGTTCGGGTGGAATTCCGGCCTGGGCCGCCAGTTCCTTGAGCAATTGATAGAGCCTGATCCGCGACAAATGCGCCTTTCCGCCTGGGAAAAGCCAGGCGGATCCTGCCGGCAGCAAATCGCGCCAGCGTGCGACAGCCGCGCGTGCACGGTCAGAGATCGGCACCAGCCGCTCGCGCCCGCCCTTGCCGCGCATGATCAGAAATGGTCGATCGGGGGACACGGCGTTGCGCGGGATCGACACCAGTTCGCTCGCCCGCAATCCCGACCCGTAAAGCAACTCAACCAGGGCAGCGAGCCGCAGATCGAGCGGATTGACGGGCTCCTGCGCCATTCTCTCCGCAATCGCCGCAAACAAGCGATCGACATCGCCATGGGCGAGTGTTTTGGGTAATCGCCGCGCCGCGCCGGGCCGGGGAAGGCTCGCACCAGGATCATCGGCGCGGTGCCCCTCCTCGACCAGAAAGGCATAGAATCGCCGCAGGGCCGCCGCTTTGCGCGCAACCGATGCGCGCGCCAACTCGGCCCAATTGCCAGACAATCGGGCAAGATCATCCGGCGATGCTTCTGCCAATCCCCGCTCCAAAAAGGTCGAAGCGAGGACAAGGTCACTACGATAGGCAGCTAGCGTATTGGCGGCGGCACCGCTTTCTGCCGCCATCATCTCCAAAAATCGCTCAATCAGCGCCCTATCGCCCGCCCCCGTCAAAGCCGGGCCAGCGCCTCTACGGCGATCATCCGCGCCTGTCCCTCCAGCCCAACCTGCTGCAGGGCGGAGACGATGTGATACAGTGCTTCCGGCGACACGCCGTGCCAATTGGGTGTCTGCATGCCCACCGCCGCCAACAGCATCACCGTGGCCGGCTGGCGCTGTTCGGCGGCACGATGAATTGCGCGGGTCCAGCTGTTGCTGCTGGCGAAGTTGATCGACAGTCCATTGGCCAAACCATCAGTATCGCGCGCGCTCAACCGGCCCAGGCCAGCTAGCCCGGCCACCAGCATTTTGACCTTCACGCCACTGATATCAGTCGCGCGGCTGCGATAGGTATCGACGTCACTTCGCCTAATCATCCCGCCGGTTTCAACCAGCGCCAGCATGCCCCAGCCATTGCTGCCCCGAACCACATCGGGCTGCCAGCGCAAGGCCGGGCCTTCCAGCCCGGCGCTGAGCATCGATGCGATCAGGCGATCAGCATCGGGCGCATCCCGATAGGGGGCGATCGTCGTCGCCGCGCGCGCGGTCAACACTAGCCGAGCATATTGCGCGCGGGGTT
This sequence comes from Sphingomonadales bacterium Ga0077557, assembly GCA_001464615.1. GTDB lineage: Bacteria > Pseudomonadota > Alphaproteobacteria > Sphingomonadales > Sphingomonadaceae > Sphingomonas. Next base: position 87,820 of record LNFI01000008.1, read on the forward strand.
GCTTGGGTTCGTCCCAGAGCGTTCGCATCGCAACGAGCCGAGCATCGCGGCTGGGATCGGCATAGGCAGCGCGCAAATCACGGGCAACGCCGAGTTCGGCCGTGCCCTGATCATCATCGCTATCAATTTTGCCATATAAATCGACGATCGCGGCGTTGGACAGCACGCCCTGCGCCGCCGCCAGTTCGGCCGCCGGTGCCCGCGCGGTTTCGGTCAGTTGCGGCGCCTGGGCGCGCCAATATTGGACCTGTGACGCAACGGTGCCGAACAACGCAGGCGGAATTTCAGCCCCGGTCGCAATCGCCAGGCCATAGCGCCAGATGGTTAGCCGATCGACATTCTCCCATTCGATGGTCACCGCGCCCTGGCCCTTCGATCCCAGGCCAACGACCTTTTCGGCCAGCAGCAGATCGATCCCGCGCGCAGCCCCTGATCGGCGCGCCGCCTTTATCTGGGTGCTGGCTTTGGTCGACGATCCCGACAGCGATGCGCACATCGCTTCCGCCAATATCCAGGCGCGCTCACTCGAAATCGCACGGGCAGCGCCAACGACGGGACAGACCACCGCCGGATCGCCCGATGCCAGGGCAGCCTGCATCGACACCTGATAGAGTTTTGGCGTGTAGCGATTGGGATCAATGCTTTGCACCATCGCCCGCGCAACGGCTGATTCGCCCATCCGCACCAGCAGCCAGGCCCGTTCCGCGGCAAAATCAGCGCCATTCACCCCTGGCGGCGCGACAACCTGCGTTGCAAGCGCCTGACGCAGGCCAATCGACACCCAGCGCGACGGCACCGGCGCATTCAACTTGCGCATCAGCGTCTGCAAAAAACGGCCATCGGCGCTGCCAAACGCTCGAGGACTCATGCCGCCTTCGGCAACGCCAACCACCCCCGCCAAAGACGGCGACCGGCGCGCATAGCCAGGGATGTCGAACGCAGCGAGCAGCTTGGGGTCGATCTCCTGCGGAGTCCCGACCGAATCGGAGACCGATGCCAACGCATCGTCAGGCGCCAAGGTACTGCTCAAAGGGTCCGTGACGGCACTTACAGGCGGCCCGGCACCGTCGGTTGGCGCTGGCACCGGGGCCGCACGAGTTGATGAGGGCGCAGGCGTCGGCACAGCGACCGGATCGGCAAAGCCGGGTGGCAGAATTGATTCGGGCTTCTCCTGACCAATCGCTGGAATTCCAGCGGCAATCAGACCGAGCGCAAGCGCGCCCGTACCAACTTTATTTCTGGAGAGACGCAAGCGGCACAACCTTTTCAACATGCGTCAACGGACGCTCGCCGTTACGGCCCGCGAGCACAACCAGCCCAGCCCCCAGGGCAATGACCACAATGGCGATGACAATCAGCAGGCGAGTCATGGCGAGTACCTTGGCAGTCTGAGTAAGCGAAGCGATAGGCTTTTTTGCCCGAGCGGCTGGGTCGCTGTATAGCCCCGCGGATAATGTTGCAAAACCAGCTTCTCCTCAAAAATTGGCACGGGCGGCCGATCGTGTTGATCGGGCTGATGGGCGTCGGCAAATCCACGGTTGGCAGGCGGCTGGCTACGCGGCTGGCGCTGCCTTTTGTCGACGCCGATAGCGAAATTGAGGCGGCGGCCGACATGTCGATCGCCGACATATTCGAACGATTCGGAGAGGAATATTTCCGCGACGGCGAACGCCGCGTTATCGCCCGATTGATCGACGGCACCCCAAAGGTGATCGCGACGGGCGGCGGTGCTTTCATCAATGCAGAAACGCGCGCCTTGATTCTCGATTCTGCGCTGGCCGTGTGGCTTGATGCCAACCCAAAGGTGCTGGCGGACCGCGTCCGGCGCCGCGATACGCGGCCACTGCTCCGTAATCGTGATCCCGCCGAGGTGCTCACCGAACTCGCGCGCATCCGCAATCCTATCTATGCGCTGGCACCGATCCATATATCGAGCCAACAGGCACCGCATGAGGCCACCGTGGCGGCGATACTGAAGGCACTGGCGACAAGGGCGAATGATCAGTGATTCAAATAGATGTCGACCTGGGCACCCGCGGCTATCGCGTGGTGATCGATGCCGGGCTGCTCAGTCGCGCGGCAGAATGGCTCAAACCGCTCGCCCGGGGGCGATCGATGGCGATCGTCACCGATTCGAATCTCTCCCATCACCGGCAAACGCTGCAAACCGCGCTTGCTGCGGCTGATATTGCCACAACGGTGATCGAGCTCGACCCTGGTGAGGGCAGCAAGAGCTGGGCGACGCTCGAATCACTGACCAACCAGTTGCTCGAACTGGGCATTGAACGCGGCGACCATGTCATCGCGCTCGGCGGTGGCGTGATCGGTGACTTGGTTGGCTTTGCCTGCGCGATTCTGAAGCGCGGCTGCAATTTTGTCCAAATCCCCACCACTTTGCTCGCACAGGTTGATAGCTCCGTCGGCGGCAAGACCGCGATCAACACGCGCGCCGGCAAAAATCTGATCGGCGCCTTCCATCAACCATCGCTGGTGCTGATCGATCCCGAAACGCTGGCGACCCTGCCCCTGCGCGAACTCCGCGCGGGCTATGCAGAAGTCGTCAAATATGGCCTGATCGATGACGCTGATTTTTTCGCCTGGTGCGAAGCCAACGGTCCAGCGCTGATCACTGGCGATATCACGCTGCGCACGACCGCCATCGCCCATAGCATCGCCGCCAAGGCGCGAATCGTTGCAGAAGACGAGCGTGAGACCACCGGAAAGCGCGCGCTGCTCAATCTTGGCCATACGTTCGGCCATGCGCTAGAGGCCGAAACCGGCTTTTCCGCAGCGCTGTTGCACGGTGAAGCCGTCGCCGCCGGCATGGCGCTGGCCTATGGCTATTCGGCTGATCGCGGTCTGTGCCCGGCTGAGGATGCAGCCCGGATTGGCGCCCATCTGCGCAGTGTTGGCCTGCCCGATGGCCTGGCCGCTGCCGGTATCGCCGCCAGCGGTGCGACGCTTGTCGATCATATGCGCCACGACAAGAAGATGGCCGGGGGCACATTGCCCTTTCTGCTCAGCCGCGGAATTGGCGAAACCTATCTCGATAGCGCCGTAGATCTCGCCGATATCGCCCGATATCTTGATCGTCAGACCCGCTGATGCCGAATGGGGTGGCGAAACGCGATTTGCCGACAAAAATTTGCGCCACCTGCCAGCTCGCCTTTAGCTGGCGCAAGAAATGGGCGCGCGATTGGGACAATGTCCGCTATTGTTCGGACAGATGCAGAAAATCGGCCCGATAGCGGCGTCAGCAAACGGCGAATCCCTACCCGGTTTGGGTTTTTCTGAGTCCTCCGGATAGACCTGTCCGCACAACCGGTGCACAAATGATAGTTGAATCAATGCCAGATCGCGTGTTTGATCGATTCGCAAACTAGGGGGGTGCATATGCAAGTGCGGTTCTGGGGAACCCGCGGGTCAATGGCAAAGCCTGGCCCCGACACAATTCGCTATGGCGGCAACACGTCGTGCGTCCAAGTGACATCGGCGGCGGGAACGCTGCTGATTATAGATTGCGGCACCGGCGCGCACGGCCTTGGCCAGATGCTGATGAAAGAAGGGCCAAAGCCCACCCGCGGCCATGTGCTGATCAGCCATACCCATTGGGACCATATTCAGGGCATCCCGTTCTTTGCGCCGTTTTTCATCCCTGGAAACAAATGGGATTTTTACGCGCCGAAAGGCTTTGGTGAATCGCTGCGCGAAACCCTCGCCGGGCAAATGGAATATACCTATTTCCCGATCACGCCCGAAGCCTTTGGCGCTGAGCTGAACTATAATAACCTTTCCGAAGGCGTGTTCCGGATTGACGATGTCGTCATCCGTACCCGCTATTTGAACCATCCAGCCCTGACGATCGCCTTCAGGATCGAGGTTGATGGCGCTGTGGTCGTTTATGCTTGCGATCATGAACCCCATTCGCGCGAGGCGGCGGATGGCATCAGCCCGCTCGATGGCCAGGATCTGGCCCATGCAGAATTCCTGCGCGATGCCGATCTCGTCATTCACGACGCGCAATATCTGGCTTCTGAATATGCCGGCAAAATCGGCTGGGGACACAGCACGGTCGAATATTCGCTTCAGGTCTGTAAGACGGCCGGCGTCAAACAGCTGGCGATTACCCACCATGATCCGCTGCGCAATGACGATGCCATTGATACCATGATCGATGGCCTGCGCAGTTCGCTCGGCCCGGATTCGCCGCTTCACGTTTTTGCCGCGGCCGAAGGGATGATCCTCGACTATCGCGGCGATCGGGTGAGCCTGGCCGAGGGTGACGAAGCACTGATGGACCAGGCCGTCGGCAAGCGGGAAGCGATCGTCCTGCTTGTCACGCAGGACGAAGCGTTGCGCGGCAAAATGAAGCAAGCCGTGTCAGATGAACCGGTCTTGCTCAAGGCGATTGAGGACGTGGCGAATATTGGCGACGGGGCAACAACGGCCGGCCTGGTGTTGATTGATGGTGACCTGGCGTCGGGTGCTGTCGCTGCCGCCACAACACTGCGGGCGATGCCGGATATGGAGTCTGTCCCCATCCTGTTTCTGGGCGGCACGGCGCCTGAACTGGGCAATTTCGGCGAAAATACTGAATGGCTCCGCGCACCCTTTTCGGTCGAATATGCCCGATCGCGCATTCGCACTTGGACGATGCGTGGCGCATTTCGCTGGCTGCGCGCCAGCATGCCCGAAAATGAAACCGAGCGGATGCAGGCGCTGCGCGCGCTCAATCTGGTCGAATCGAGCGGTGATGAGCAGTTTAATCGCTATACCCGCATCGCCGCCGCCCTGTTCAAGGTGCCCTATGCGTTGGTGTCGATCGTCGATGATGACCGCCAATGGTTCAAGGCCAAATATGGCACGGAAATTGAGCAAACCCCGCGCGACGTGTCGTTCTGCGCGCATGCCATCCACCATCCGGATGTCATGGTCGTCAACGATGCGCTGACCGATTCGCGCTTTGGCGACAACCCGACCGTGGTCGGCCCGCCCAATGTGCGCTTTTATGCCGGTACGCCGTTGATGCTGCCAAGCGGGCATGCGATCGGCACATTGTGCATCCTTGACGATCGACCACGCGAATTCAGCACCGAAGATCGCGAACGATTGGCCGATCTGGGTGGATTGCTCGAACGAGAATTGGCTGCAATCGCCGCCTGAGGGATCAGTGCGGCGTGCGCAGCACGACCCAGGCGAGCAAGAGCCAGCCGGCAATCAGCAAAACCCCACCAATCGGGGTGATTGCGCCCAGCCAGCGCGGCAGGCCGATTGCCATCAGATAGAGCGAAATCCCAAAGATCGCGCCGCCGCTGACGAATAGCCAGCCAGCGCCGCGCGCGCCAAGCTGCACCGCCACAAGCGCGGCCAGCGCATGAATGAGTTGGTAGTGCGAACCGGTTTTCAGCCAGTCGATCGCCGGGCCGGATGCGCCATGCGCACCAAAGGCCCCTGCCCCCACCGCCAGCGCACCCGACAGCGCGGCCAATGCCAACAGCCAGTTCATCCCGATTCTCCTGCCTGTTCCAACCGGCCCCGGATCAGATGGGCATCACCGGCATGCATGTCGCCGGCCACAGCCTGGGCTTTCAGCCGTTCAATGTCGCGGGCGCGATAGGCGGCCTCGGTTCGGGCAATTTCGTCATTATCGACGCCAACCTCAGCCAGCGCGCCGCGCGCCATTACCACCGCAGATTCCATGACTTCACGAAAAGCGCCAACCATCGGCGCATCCTTAAGCTTGACCATACTGCGGCGATCATAGGCGCGCACAAAGGTTGCCGCATTGGGGAAAGCCTCGCGCACCGCGTGCAACAATGCGGTATCGACTTGATCTTCATCGACGCAAAACAACAGTAATTGTACGCTGCCAGCGCCCGCCTGGCGGAGCAGATCAAGCCGGGTGCCATCGCCATAGTAAACCTTGGCGCCAAAGGTGCCGGCGGTTTCGATCATCTCCGGATCGCGGTCGATCAACGAGACGGTAATGCCCTGTCCGATCAGCATCTGCGCCACGGTTTGCCCGAAACGGCCATAGCCGATCACCAGCGCGCTTGCCCCATCGCTTTTCGGCGCATCGAGCCCCTCCCCCGTCGCCACGGGGGCTGCCCGGATGCGCCGGGTAAATATCATCAAAAAGGGCGTGGTCGCCATCGACAAGGTCACTACGGCACCAAACAGGCTGGCCGCCTGGGGTTCGATCAGCAGGGCATCCTTGGCCTGCGCAAACAACACAAAGCCGAATTCGCCGCCCTGGCTGAGCAACAACCCCAGCGCGAGCGCCGGTCGCCACTCCATCTTAAAGGCCAAGCCGATCGCCATCATGATCCCCGTCTTGGCGGCGATCAGCATCAGCGCCATGCCGATCACGAACAGCGGCCGTTCAGCAATGGCGTGAAGATCGAGCATCATGCCGACGCTGAGGAAAAACAGGCCAAGCAGGATCGATCGGAAAGGATCGACATCAGCCTCAAGCTCATGGCGGTAGGGACTATCTGCCAGCATCACCCCGGCGATAAACGCACCAAGCGCCGTCGACAGCCCCAGCGCCTCCATCACCGCTGCACTGGCGATAACCGTGAAAAGCGCGGCAAAGACAAACATTTCGCGCTCGCCCAGATTGCCGATCAGCCGAAACAGGGGCCGCAGCAGGAAACGCCCCGATGCCACCAGGCCAATAATCGCCAACACGGTGTAAAGACCAAGCAGCCAGCCGGGTGGCGCATTGGGCACAGCCGGCGCGCGGGATAGTGCCGCGACGATCGTGATCATCGGCACAATCGACAAATCCTGGAACAGCAGGATCGAAAACGCTCGCTCCCCAAAGGGCGTCTTCAATCGCCCTGCCGATTGCAGCATCGGCAGCACCTGCGCGGTTGAGGACAGCGCCAGCGGCAGCCCGACCGCAAGCGCGGCAGCGGGTGAAAAACCAGCGATCAGCCAAACGATGCCCGCGACAGCAAAACCGCACAGGCTGACCTGCAGCAACCCAAGCGCGAAGATATCCTTTTTCAGCCGCCAAAGCCGCGCCGGATTCAGCTCCAGCCCGACCAGAAAAAGCAGCAAGGTGATGCCCAATTCGGCGATCCCCATTTTCTGTTCAGCATCGCCGACCAGGCCCATGACCTGCGGCCCGACCACCGCACCTGCGATCAGGAACCCCAAAGTCGCGCCCAGCCTCAGCTTGCGGAACAGCAGCACAAAGGCCAGCGCAAAGCCAAGCAGGATCACCCCGTCGCGCAAGTTCGCGCCGATCATGCGGCGGCGCTGCCCGACCTGATCGCCGCAGCGGCAGCGGAAGCGGCCTCTGCCGCCGCCTCAAACGCCAGCCGGATTGAGGCGTGGCGCGCACTATGCGGGCGAGCGGGTTCAAAAATATCCAGGCCGGGCCATTCAGGCAGCGCCGCATTTCCAGCCAACCAGGCCGCCAGCGAATCACGCGCCGCCGCCAATTCGTCCGCCGTCTTGCCCGTCGCCTGCGCCGCCATCAGCGATGACGACGCCTGACCCAGCGCACAGGCCCGCACCAGCAAGCCGATGTCAGTCACGCGACCGGCAGCGTCGACATTCAAGTCAACCGTCACCCGGCTGCCACAAATCGGCGACCTTTTTTCCACGCTGGCCATCGGATCAGGGAGCCGCTCGCTAAATGGCGCAGCGGCGGCCAGTCGCAGAATCTCATTGTTATAGAGGGGCGCATTCATGGCGCTGGGTCGCTGCTATTGGCAGGTGTGGCGCTATTCCCGTCGGGGCCAAAGGCATTTTCGCCCCGCCGCCGGCGATCGACAAATTCCGAAATGCCCTTGCTGGTCTGGCTCAGCACTGGATAGGTGCGTGATTTGGTGATCCAGCTGGGCCGCCGGTTCGGCCCGCCGCCGATCGTATCGGTGACCAACACGATCAACAAAAAGCCCAGGCTGGCCAGAATTAAACCCTTTAATCCGCCAAAACCAAAGCCAAGTGCGCGATCAAGCGGCCCCAATATCGATGTCCGCGTCCGCGCACCGATCATGTTGGCAACCACCCGCCCACCGAAATAAATCGCGCCGGCAACAACCGCGAAGGAGAGTACCGCCGCGCCCGCCGAGGTACCGACAACGCCCGTCAACATCGTCGCCACGGGGCCGTGCAACAGCTTCAACCCGAAAACGATGAAGATCCACACCATCAGCGACAGTACTTCAGTGACGAAGCCGCGCATCAGCCCAAGCACCGCCCCGCCGCCAACCAGCAGCAGCACGACGATATCAAGTGCGGTTAATCCCATATGCCTGTCCCTTACCCCCTGCGGGAAGATGGTGTGCCGATGCGCTGATCGCTAGCCACGCCCGAGCATATGGTCAACGAAACTGCCAAGGTTCTTGAAACCGCTGAGTTTCAGCGGCTGTTTTTCGCCCGTCAGTGCGGCTGGCACCAGCGCGCGTTCAAAACCCAGCTTCCCTGCTTCTTTCAGCCTGAGCCCGCCATGCGCGACCGGCCTGATCTCTCCGGACAAGGCTACTTCGCCAAAGGCGACCGAATCGATCGCCACCGGCCGCTCGCTGAGCGCTGAAATCAGTGCAGCGGCGACCGCAAGATCGGCGGCCGGGTCTTGCACCCGGTACCCCCCAGCAATGTTCAGATAGACTTCCGAACTCGAAAAGCTCAGCCCGCAGCGCGCCTCCAGCACCGCCAGGATCATCGCCAACCGCCCCGAATCCCAGCCGACCACTGCCCGGCGCGGCGTGGCACCACTGGCCAGCCGCACCACCAACGCCTGGATTTCGACGAGCACGGGGCGCGTCCCTTCCAGCGCCGGGAATACTACCGTCCCCGTCACCCCTTCATCACGCTGTGTCAGGAACAAGGCGCTGGGGTTGGCAACCTCGGTCAGCCCTTCCTCCACCATCGCGAAAACGCCGATCTCGTCCGTCCCGCCAAAGCGGTTCTTGATCGCGCGCAGAATGCGATATTGGTGGCTGCGCTCTCCTTCAAAGCTCAGCACGGTATCGACCATATGCTCCAGCACGCGCGGGCCAGCGATGCTGCCGTCCTTGGTTACATGACCAACCAACACCACAGCCGTGCCGCGTTCCTTGGCAAAACGAATCAATTCCTGCGCTGAGGCGCGGACCTGGCTAACAGTGCCCGGTGCGCCCTCAATCAAATCCGAATGCATCGTCTGAATTGAATCAATCACTACCAACGCGGGCGGTGACCCGTGCGACAAGGTGGTCAGGATATCGCGGACCGATGTCGCCGCAGCCAGCATGACAGGTGCCGTGCCCAGGCCCAGCCGCCGCGCGCGCAACCGCACCTGATCCGCCGCCTCCTCGCCAGAGACATAAGCAACCGAATGCCCAGCCAGCGCCAGCTTTGCCGCAGCCTGCAGCAGCAACGTTGACTTGCCGATCCCCGGATCGCCGCCAATCAGCGTCGCACTCCCCTCAACAAAACCGCCGCCCAGCGCGCGATCAAGCTCGGCAATGCCGGTGGGGAGTCGATCCGGCAGCGCAATCTCGCTATCGAGCCCCACCAACTGAAGCGCCCGCCCGCCGCCCTGTAAGTTATGCTTGGCGGCAAAAGGGGTGACGGGGCCGGTCGATTCCTCAACCAGTGTGTTCCATTCACTGCAATCGACACACTGCCCCGCCCAGCGATGCGACACTGAACCGCAGGATTGGCAGACGTATCGCTTTTGAGGTTTGGCCATGAACTGGGGCTAGCAGAAAGAGAACGATAGGGGAACAGGTTCAGTCAAATGTCGTGGGTTGGTCCAAGTACATCCAAGCCCGCATTGCGCTCAATATTTCACCTGTTGGATATTGTTGGATGTCTGACTCCGAGGAACCTGCTGCCAGTTCACGCTCATAATACCACTCCTGAAAATCCACATACTTGCTCCGGATCCGCGACAAACCGATCCCCGGTGCACCGGCGCTAGAAATCAGCCAAGATCGAGTGTGCGCCATCGCGTTCTGCCAATCACCGCCATGGCTTCGGATATCCCAACCTGAAATATCTGATAGAGTACGCTGATATTCATAGCGGCCGCTTTCAAGAACAAGCAGCGCTTTTTGAGAAAGATGGTCGCCGCCGTATTTCCGGCAGGCATAATCGAGGCCCAATTCGAACGGCATGTTCATTCGGGCATATTCGCCAACGGATGAAGATTTGCAGCGACTAAGGTCATGAATGCCATATTTGGACGTGCGGACCAGGTCGATAATTCTGTCGAGCCGACCTTCTGCATTGTCGGCATTTTCGGGAGCTAATCTGGGCACATATCCAAGCAGTGTTACGCAAAAAGATATCGCCTGCAAAATCGGAGAAAAATCATCATCAAACGGGCAATTGACGAACACGGACTCCTCAAAGGTAGCCAATTTTAGCCCTTTGGAGGGTATGGATCATTGCCGTAGGAGTTTCGCTCGCGAATACGTCCATCGCGACCATGAACATAGAGCTCTGTTTTCTGATTCCGCGCAATTCGAGTAGCGGCATCAATCGCCTCTGACTGGGTAGCATAAATGCCACTCGCCTTAGTTGCACCCGCACGTTTCACGCTCCAACCGTTCGCACTCGGAACAACGTGTTGACCGTTCTTCGCCATATTTCCCGCTCCTGCCTAGAGCCAAACATAGATGGCAGTCGACAGATTTTCCAGTACTTTAGCCGTACGCAGGCAAGAGCAGCCCGCGCTGCACCGCAGGCCGCGCCAATGCGCGCTCCAGCCAGGCAGTGACATTGGCAAAATCAGCCAGCCCCACCAACTCCCCAGCCCCATAAAAGGCATCGATCGCCCGCACCCAGCCGATCATCGAGATATCTGCGATCGTATAGTCATCGCCCATGAACCAGCTCTGCTCTGCAAGCACGGTGTCCATCACGCCCAGGATACGCTTCACCTCAGCGACGAATCGCTCCTGGGGGCGCTTATCCTCCCATTGGCTGCCGGCGAATTTCACGAAAAAGCCCATCTGGCCGAACATCGGCCCAACGCCGCCCATCTGGAACATCAGCCACTGGATCGTCTGAAAGCGCTTGGCCGGGTCGCTCGACAGGAACAGGCCGGACTTGTTGGCAAGATACAGCAGGATCGCGCCGCTTTCGAACAGCACAAAGGGCTGCCCGCCGGGGCCATCCGGATCAAGGATCGCGGGAATCTTGCCATTGGGGTTGAGCGAGAGAAAGGCGGGGTCATGGCTCTCGTTCGCCATGATCTTGATTAGGTGCGGTTCATAAGCAAGGCCGGTTTCTTCGAGCATGATCGATACCTTCACGCCGTTGGGCGTGGGAAAGGAGTAGAGCTGGAGCCGGTCCGGATGCTGGGCGGGCCAACGGGCAGTGATGGGAAAAGCGGAAAGGTCGGCCATGAGTGATTCTCCAGCGCAGGATTGTTTCGCCGACGATAGTCACACAGCGCATGGCGCGCTATGGCATCGGTAATGACCCCGTCTAACCTCCGCATCGCCCTTTTTAGCGGCAACTATAATTACACACGCGACGGGCCCACCCAGGCACTTAATCGCTTGGTGGGATATCTGCTTTCTCAGGGCGCCGCCGTACGCGTTTATGCACCAACAGTAGCGAAGCCCGCGTTCGAACCGACCGGGGATCTGGTCAGCGCGCCGTCCTTCGCGCTGCCCGGTCGCAGTGAATACCGCGTGGCGATGGGCTTACCGACACGGCTGCGTCGCGATCTTGAGGCCTTTGCGCCCAACCTTGTCCATGTGTCGGCACCCGACATTCTCGGCCATCGCTCGGTCACCTGGGCGCGCCATCATGGCATCCCGGTGGTGGCGTCGGTCCACACCCGGTTTGAAACCTATTTGCGCTATTACGGCGTTGCGTTTCTCGAATCGGCGGCGGTCGCGCTGCTTCGGCGCTTCTATCGGCGCTGCGATGCGATTTTGCCGCCCTCGCAATCCATGGTCGATCTGCTGCGCGAACAGCGGATGAACGATGATATTGCGATCTGGTCTCGCGGAATCGATACGAGCATTTTCACGCCCGCCGCGCGTTGTCTGCCGTGGCGGCGCGAATTTGGTATTGAAGACCATGAAATGGTGATCGGCTTTCTCGGCCGACTGGTGCTTGAAAAAGGGCTCGACGTGTTTGCCGCCGTCGTCAACGAACTCACCCGGCGCAACGTGCCGCACCGCGTGCTGGTGGTCGGCAAAGGCCCCGCCGAAAGCTGGTTTGCCGAACAAGTCCCCAACGCGGTATTTGCTGGGTTTCAAGCGGGCACCGATCTCGGCCGCGCGGTTGCCTCGATGGACATGCTGTTCAACCCCAGCGTCACCGAGACCTTCGGCAATGTGACCTTGGAGGCGATGGCCTGCGCTGTGCCGGTGGTGGCGGCGATGGCCACGGGCAGCTCCAGCCTGGTCGAACACGGCGTTACTGGCCGGTTGGTCCCGCCAGAGGATATCAACGGTTTTGCCGATGCGCTCCAGGCCTATTGCGAGGACCGCGACCTTGCCGACAATGACGGGCTGGCTGGCGAAGCGCTAAGCCACGCCTATAGTTGGGACGCAATCAACCAGAAAGTCGTTGATAAATATCTGGAAGTCGTGGCGCGACGCGGCAAATAGCCGGTCGCGCCCCTTTTGGGCAGTCTCGTCGATCAACGCCACGATCTGGTGGAGCGTCTCGCTGTCAACCTCACCCCGGCTGAAACGGTGCATCAGCACTGATCGCAAGTTGCCCATCGCCCGCCGCACAGAGGCGCTGTCATTCCGTTGGCGTTCAGCGCCAAGATCCGTCAGCCGCGCCATCAGTGCTTCGACTTCTTCGGCACGCTCGGCCAGATGGACGGTGCCTGCTTCGGTCACGGCAAACAGCTTCTTCGCTCCCTCGGCCTTTTGTTCGATGATCAGCCCCATATCATCCAGCAAGGTGATAGTAGGATAGACCACCCCCGGGCTTGGCGCATAGGCACCACCGGTCAATTCCTCGATCTCGCGGATCAGATCATAGCCGTGGCGCGGTTGGTCGGCGATCAGCTTGAGCAGGACGAGCCGCAATTCGCTCCCATCAAACATCCGGCCACGGCGACCCCGCGGCCCGCCATGCATAGTGGTTTGATCAACTTCAAAGGTGAAGGCGAATGGACCCCAACGGCGCGATCCGCGGGTCCCGCAATGGCGATTTCCATATCCATGAAACATTTTCGTTCCCTTTCGTCTCTTCATGATAGACATAAGATATATCTTGAGCGCGCTCGAACAAGAGTGGCTGTAAAATAATTTGATCCGTCTATCCTGGCGTCATGGCCGACCTTTTTGCTCCCACCAATCGCCCCGGCGCCGATGCCCCTGCCGCCAGCCCACTGGCCGATCGGCTCCGTCCGGCGCAGTTGGATCAGGTGGTCGGACAGGACCATCTCACCGGTCCAGAAGGCGCAATCGGCCGAATGGTCGCCGCCAAAAGGCTGTCGTCGATGATATTGTGGGGCCCGCCCGGCACCGGCAAGACCACCATCGCGCGCTTACTTGCTGATGCTGTCGGCCTGCGCTTTACGGCGATTTCGGCCGTGTTTTCCGGCGTTGCCGATCTGAAAAAGGCTTTTGGTGAAGCGCGCGACCACGCCAGGATCGGCCAGAGGACGCTGCTATTCGTCGATGAAATTCACCGCTTCAATCGCGCGCAGCAGGATGGCTTTCTGCCCTTTGTCGAGGACGGCACCGTCACCCTGGTGGGGGCGACCACCGAAAATCCATCCTTTGAGCTGAACGCTGCGCTGCTCAGCCGTGCGCAGGTGCTGATTTTGCACCGGCTTGACGCCGCCGCGCTTGGCTTGTTGCTTGACCGGGCAGAAGCGATCGAAGCACGCCCCCTGCCCCTCACCCTCGATGCCCGTGCCGCGATGATCGCCAGCGCCGATGGCGACGGACGCTTTCTGCTCAATCAGGCCGAAACGCTCTATTCGGTCGACTTGGCCGAGCCGCTCGATCCGGCAGGGCTAAGCGCGTTCCTGCAACGTCGCGTCGCCGTTTATGACAAGGATCGCGAGGGGCATTACAACCTCATCTCCGCGCTGCACAAATCAATGCGGGGTTCAGACCCGCAAGCATCGCTCTACTATCTCGCGCGGATGCTGACCGCGGGCGAGGAGCCGCTCTATGTGCTGCGCCGGATCACCCGCTTTGCCAGCGAGGATATCGGGCTTGCCGACCCACAGGCACTGGTACAATGTCTGGCGGCGAAGGACGCTTATGAATTTCTGGGCTCGCCAGAGGGCGAACTCGCGATTGCCCAGGCGTGCCTGTATTGCGCCACGGCACCCAAATCGAACGCTACGTACAAGGCGCAAAAAGCCGCCTGGAAATCAGCACGCGAGACCGGGTCGCTAATGCCGCCACAGAATATCCTGAACGCGCCGACCAAACTGATGAAGGACATCGGCTATGGCAAGGGCTATGCCTATGATCATGATACCGACACCGGCTTTTCGGGCAGCGATTATTGGCCCGAAGGCATGGCGCGACAGGATTTTTATCAGCCAACGGCTCGCGGGTTTGAAAAGCGGATTGGCGAACGGCTGGCTTATTGGGAAGGGCTGCGAAATGGAGGCGATCAGGGCAAGAATTAGGCTGATTGGGCTTGCGACCGCGCTCACCGCAACGCCGCTGGCAGCGCAACAGGTGCCCGCCCCTTACACGCTGGCGATTGCGGCCGGGTATAAGGCGGCGATCACGTGCAGCGCGGTGTTCATCGGCGGCCGTACCCAAGAGCAGATCGCTCGCGATGAATTAAGCGGCATCTATCCAGAATATGATGCGATCGTCCCGACGCTGAGGGCCGATGTCGATGCCAAGATCGGGCTGGTCACAGTCGCCTTCGATCCCACCTTGCCGCCACGACGGGCCGTTTATCGAAAGGACCGGGGCTGCACGATCATGCCAATTGGCGCGGTTGCCCTGTCCGCTCCCGACAGCGACCAACCGACAGCCCTGGCCCAGGCCAACCCCGCCCCCTGGCCCATCGGCGACGCGCTGCCAAAGCCAGCATATCCGCAATTAGGTGCGGTCGCCCGGGCAATGGCGGGGGCCTATAGCGGCAAAACCACGGGCATCGTCGTGCTCCGCGGCAAGGCGCTGGTCGCCGAAAGCTATGCCGACGGTTTTGGCCCCTATACGGCACAGCGCACCTGGTCGGTCGCCAAAAGCATCACAGGCACATTGGTCGGCATCGCCGTCAAAGAAGGCGCGGTGAGGACCGACGCACCCGCGCGCATTCCCGAATGGGCCGATGAATATGCCTTTAATCGCCGACGGCAGATCACGCTCGACAATTTGTTGCGCATGGCGTCCGGCCTGCACAGCGATACGGCCGGCAATCGCAGCGATGCCGTCTATTTCGGCGGCACGGCGGTTACCGAAGAGACGGTCCATTGGCCTATCGAAGTCAAACCCGGCACACGATTCCGGTACGCGAACAATGACATCCTGCTGGCGATGCGGTCGCTGCGCGCGGCGCTGGGCGAGGCCAGATACAAGAATTTCCCCGCGACCGCGCTATTCGATCGGATCGGGATGAAACACACGCTGGCCGAAACCGACTGGCGCGGTAATTACATTTCCTCCAGCCAGATCTGGACCACAGCGCGCGATTTGGCGCGCTTTGGGTTGCTCTATCTCGACGACGGCGTCTGGAATGGCAAACGGGTGCTGCCAGAGGATTGGCGCCGCTATGTCACCACGCCAAACGGCCCACAGCCAGCTGCCGGCTTTGGCTATGGCGCGACTTTTTGGCTGATGAATAAGGTGCCCGGCGTCCCGGCCGACACTTTCTCAGCCAACGGCAATCGCGGCCAATTCGTCGTCATCGTGCCAAGCCGAAATATCGTGATCGTGCGGCGCGGAGAAGACCCAGCAGGCGCACCGTTCGACATCGCCAAATTCACCGCCGATGTCTTGGCCAGCGTGAAATGACGACGCTGCCCCTCCGTGACTGGGACGCGGTCGTCGCCTTTGCGCTTGGCTTGTCCGATACCGAAGTTGGCGCGCATTATGGCAAGCCGGCGGTCAAGATCGCCAGCAACGGTCGCGCCTTTCTGTCGAGCAGCCGCGAGCCGGAATCGTTCGTGCTGCAAATCGATCACGATACCAAGGACATGCTGATCGAGACCGATCC
Organism: Sphingomonadales bacterium Ga0077557; assembly: GCA_001464615.1. Classification (GTDB taxonomy): domain Bacteria; phylum Pseudomonadota; class Alphaproteobacteria; order Sphingomonadales; family Sphingomonadaceae; genus Sphingomonas. The sequence goes on from LNFI01000008.1 coordinate 103,939, forward strand.
CGACAGTTTCTGGCAAACCCCGCATTACCAAGGCTGGCCGAGTCTGCTGGTTCGCTACACGAGTGCCGATCCAGACCGCGTGTCCGCGATGATCGAACGAGCGCGGGATCAGGCGGCGGCAAAGCCACCAGCCAAGGCGCGCAAGCAAAAAGCGTGACTCATTTCACTGAATTCGCGGCGATTGACTGGTCAGGGGCAAAGGGAAATCGCCATCGCGGTATCGCCTTGGCCATTTGTGCGGCAGGCGACGCTGCCCCCCGGCTGGTTGCCGCGCCGGATGGCATTTGGTCACGCACTGCGATCCTCAATTGGCTGCGTGCGCGCGCCAGCGTGCCGTTGCTGATCGGCTTTGATTTCAGCTTTGCACCGCCCTGGATCGAACGCCGTGCTTATCTGCCAGGTGAAGTCACGCCCGACACCGCCCGCCCCTTTTGGGCGCATGTCGATGCACAGAGCGATGACACGGATCTTGGCGCAGCCTCGTTCCTCGAAAATCGGCGCGGCACCCATTTTTATTTCGGTGCTGCCGATGGCCGCAAGGCCGATTTCATGCATTTCCGTCGCTGCGAAGCGCATTTCAACGCTGGCGGGGGCGGGAAGCCGTCCACCATTTATGACGCAATTGGCGCTGCACAGGTCGCCAAGGCCAGCTTCGCCGGTATGCGCTTGCTCCATCAGCTTAACAGCGCCCTGCCGGTCTGGCCGTTCGATCCTGTCCCGAGCACCGGCGCACTGGTCGTCGAAATCTACACGACCATTGCCGCGCGTGCAGCGGGCCTGCGCAAGGGGATCAGCAAGTTGCGCGGGCCGGCGGCGCTGGATGCCGCGCTGACCCACCCTGCCATTGCCAGCCAGCCGCACGAGCTGCTCGAACGCTACGACGATCACGCCACCGATGCGATATTGACCGCAGCCTGGCTGCGATCCCGCGCCTGCGACAGCAATTTATGGGCACCGCCCGCCCTCACCGCGCAAATTGCCCAAAGCGAGGGCTGGACCTTCGGCGTCGTCTGACGCATGGGGCGTGTCGGATGCCGGTTTAGCTCAGCTGGTAGAGCAGCGGTTTTGTAAACCGAAGGTCGCGGGTTCGATTCCTGCAACCGGCACCATCTCTCCCACCCCACCGCCGATCTCCGCGCTGCATTCTCCTTGCAGAGCCGGTGCCGCCCCGCCGATAAGGGCGGGATGATCACCGTCGCCAGCTATAATATTCATAAGGGGATCGGCACGGATAGACGGCGACGGCCGGAACGCATTCTTGATGTATTGGCAGAGATGGATGCCGATATCGTCACGCTTCAGGAGGCCGATCGCCGCTTTGGCACCCGCGCGGCTGTGCTCTCACCTAGCCTGATCGAACAAGCAGGCTGGCACCCCGTCACTTTTGGCGTGCGGCAGGCGAGCATGGGCTGGCATGGCAATATGATCCTGCTGCGACAGGGGATTTCGATCACCTGCAGCGAAGCGATCCATCTGCCGACACTCGAACCGCGCGGTGCCGTAATGGCCGATCTGCGCACCAGCGCGGGCGCGCAACTCCGCGTGATTGGCATGCACCTCGACCTTTCCGGGCTCTGGCGGCGGCGACAGGCAGCCTCGATCATCGCCCATCTCCATGCCAATCCGCATCCGCTGCCAACGATTTTGATGGGCGATATGAACGAATGGAGCGCCACCACCGGGTGTTTGCACGAATTTGCGCGCCATTTTCGCATTGCCGATACGGGACCCAGTTTTCACGCCCGTCACCCGCTCGCCCGGCTTGACCGGATCATGATGTCGCGCGACTTGATGCCGGTTGCGTGCGGGGTTCACAACAGCCGGCTGGCAACGGTTGCTTCCGATCACTTGCCGATCTGGGCACGAGTAGAGGGTGTGCAATGAGCCGTGAAAAAGAGCTGCGACTGGCACTGGTCTGTTACGGTGGCATCAGCCTTGCGGTCTATATGCACGGCATTACCAAGGAAATCTGGCGGTTGGCGCGGGCCAGCTGCGCCTTTACCAATGGCGATACGCCAGCCGGCGGCAGCCAGGGCGTCTATCGCGCACTCCTGCAGGAAATCGAACACGACCATGGTCTAAAGCTGCGCGTTTTGGTTGATATCATTGCCGGGGCGAGCGCTGGTGGCATTAACGGCGTGTTTTTGGGTCAGGCGATCTCGACCGGCCAGTCGCTTGAGCCGCTCACCGACTTATGGCTCGACAGTGCCGATGTGGAGGCGCTGATCGATCCTGATCAGGGCCCACGGCACCGGCTCTCGAAAATCTGGGCATTGCCGCTCGTCTGGCTGGCGCAGCGGCGAACCGGGGACCGGATCGATGAACTGGTCGAAGTCGGCGCGCGCCAGGAAGTCCGTGCCAAACTGTCCAAATTCGTCCGGTCGCGCTGGTTCGAGCCCCCTTTTGGTGGCGCGCGCTTTTCCAACCTGATGCTGGATGCCTTTGACGCAATGGCTGCGGCCCCTGCCGGCCCGCGCCTGTTGCCGGTCGATCAGCCGCTCGATCTGTTCGTGACCGTTACCGATTTTTCCGGCCACCCTGAATTATTAGCGCTCAATTCGCCTGCGGAAGTGATCGAGACCGAACACCGGCTTATCTTCTCCTTCACTGATCACGGCCAATCAACCACCATGCTGGCCCATCCCGGCGAGTTGACCTTTGCCGCACGGGCGACGTCCAGCTTCCCGGGCGCCTTCCCGCCCTGTACCATCAGCGAGCTTGATCAGGTGTTGGCCAGCCGAAACATGCCATGGCCGGAACGCGAAAATTTTTTGAAGCGCAGCCTGCCCCGTCAATATGCAGCCAATACAGCCGATTGTACGGTCTTGATCGACGGCTCGGTGCTGGCCAATGCACCCTTCCGTCCCGCGATCGAGGCGCTGCGCGAACGGCCTGCGCGTCGACAGGTTGATCGCCGCTTTGTTTATATCGATCCCCATCCGGGCGCGAAGCTCGATTTTGGCGGCAGAAAGGGCGGCGTACCGGGTTTCTTTCAGACCATCATTGGCGCGATTTCGGAACTGCCGCGTCAGCAGCCGATCCGCGACAATTTGGAGGCAATTGCCGAGCGTTCGCATCGGATTGAACGCATGGCGGAAATCATCGCCGGCATCCGCCCCGAAGTGGAAAAGCAGGTCGAAAGCCTGTTTGGCTATACCTTGTTTCTCGATCGCCCAACCGTTGCGCGGCTCGCCACCTGGCGTCGCCGCGCCCAAAGCTCGGCAGCCAGCAAGGCCGGCTATGGCTATGCGGCTTATGGCCATTTGAAGCTCGCCGGCGTCATTGAACAAATGGCGCAGTTGCTGTGGAGCGTTGGGGGAGAAATGGGCCAGTCAAGGCTCGATCATATCCGTCGCCGGGTCACCACGGCGGTCCGATCGCAGGGCATGGACGATATGGGGCCGACCTTTTCGGGCGGCACCAACCCTGCAACCATCGCTTTCTTGCGCTCCTATGATCTGGGCTTCCGTATCCGCCGATTGCGGATGATGGCGCGGCGATTGAGCGATCTCGAAGTGAGCTTTGCCGAAACCGACATCGCCTTGCTGCGCGATGCCATCTACACCTCGCTGGCCGCCTATCTCGATTGCAAGCGCACCGAGACGCATCTGGCGCTTCGCCGCGATGTTCGTGCGTTGCGAAACAATGCGGTGCCCTTGCTCGATCGACTGGCCGAGTCGCTCAATCTCAAGCCGCTGGACGATGAAACTGAATTGCGGCTCTCCACTGCCCTTGGCCAGGCCTCGCGAGAGATCAGACGACCGCTGCTGCTCGCCTATTTGGGCTTTCCCTATTTCGACGTGGCGACATTGCCGCTGCTTCAAGGCGAAGGGGTCGATGAATTCGATGCGATAAAGGTCGATCGCATCGCCCCCGATGACGCAACGTCGATCCGCACCGGCGGGGCAATGGCGACGCTAAAGGGCATCCAATTCAATAGTTTCGGTGCCTTTTTCAGTCGTGCCTATCGCGAAAATGACTATCTATGGGGGCGGCTGCACGGTGCCGAGCGCCTGATCGACATCATCGTTTCCACCCTACCCGCTTCGATGCAGATGAAGCCGGGCCGGATTGCGGCGATAAAGCGCGCGGCCTTTATCGCCATTCTGGACGAGGAAGAACCAAAATTGAAGCAGATCGGCCCCCTGATTGCCTCATTGCGCAGCGAGATTGGCTGAGGCTGGCAAAAATCCCCTAAGCGCCCTAAGCTCTCCTTCTGGTCGCACGGAGCACGCCATGCAGTTTTTGAAAACGCTCTTCTGGTTCTTGCTCGCGTTGCTCGTCGCGGTGTTTTCGATCGGCAACTGGACGACGGTGCCCATCAAATTATGGGCCGGATTAATCGCAGATGTGAACTTGCCGCTGCTCTTGGTGCTTACCTTCCTGGCCGGCCTGTTCCCGGTGCTGCTCTATCACCATGCAGTGAAATGGCGGATGGGGCAGAAATTATCGACGGCGGAACGCGTGATCGCTGATTTACGTGGCGCTGTTGCGGCAAACGCCGCCCAGCCCTCGCCCCCAGCCCAACTCCCGACCGATCGGGCAGAAGCAAGCGCCATTCCGCCGACTGCCGTACCCACCGCCGTCCCGCCAGGCGTAGCATGACGAACCGGATTTTCGTCGCCCTGGACACGCCGGATCTCGCTAAAGCGCGGGAGATGGCGATGAAGGTTCGGCATCATGTCGGCGGTATCAAGCTGGGCCTTGAATTTTTTCTGGCCAATGGGCGCGCGGGCTTCCGCGAGATGGCCGATATCGGCCTGCCGATCTTTCTCGATCTCAAACTCCACGATATTCCCAATACCGTTGCCAAGGCGATTCAGGCGCTGGGCGACATCGAACCGGCAATTTTGACGGTGCATGCCGCCGGTGGCCGGGCGATGCTGGAAGACGCGAAGGCCGCCGCCCATGCCCACACCAAAATCGTTGCCGTCACCACATTGACCAGCCTGGACGCCACTGATTTGCAGTCGATCGGCGTCGGCGGCAATCCGCATGATCAGGTAATGCGGCTGACCGATCTGGCGATGACGGCGGGGGTCGATGGTATCGTCTGTTCTGGGGCTGAAGTCGCAGCCGCCCATAAATTATGGCCCAAGGGGTTTCTGGTCGTGCCGGGCCTGCGCCCTGCGGACGGGGCCGCGGGCGATCAGAAGCGCGTCGTCACGCCGCGTGCGGCGCTTGATTCAGGCGCATCGGTGCTGGTCATTGGTCGCCCCATCACCCAGGCCGCCGATCCCGATCTCGCCGCCCGCGCGATTGAGGCGACGCTGTAATCGCAGAATCGCGTACTGATGCCGAGCAAAGAAATCAGCGGCAGTTAAACTAAATTCAACCCTCGGTAACGTAAGGACGAAATCCATGTTTCGTCCGCTCACCCTGGGTTTTTCATGACCATACAACCATCAGCCTCATCATTCGGCCTGTCCCGCGTCAAACGGGGAGTGGTGGGCCGCTCGCCCACCCAATTGGCAAACGCGGCCATCAAGACGGTGATCGCGCTGCTTCGCCAGGCGACGCCGTCGGCGCGGGAGGCCGCACGACGGGACCAGGCATTTGATCGCCGCTGGGGCACCGACACCAGCCGCCAGATCGGCATGAACGCGCTCGATTTCCCAACCGCGCTGAAAAAAGGCAGCTTTCATTATCAGGCGAGCGGCGCGCATATCCTGGATGAGACGATCATGGTTGCCGGGATCGATCCCGCCGACTTTACCTTCATTGATTATGGCTGTGGCAAGGGCCGAATCGTGTTGCTGGCGGCAGCCAAGCCCTTTGCCCGAGCAATTGGCGTCGAATATTCCGCGCTGCTGACGGAAATCGCGCAGGCGAATAGTGTCGCCTTTGCAATCCGGGGCGGCGCGACACTGGTGCCCGAATTCTGGCAGGGAAATGCCGCCGATTATGTGCCGCCCGAGGGGCCGCTATTCTGCTATCTCTATAATTCTTTCGGCGCGGAAATTCTCGCCGGCTGCCTTGATCGCCTTGAAGCCGCAAAGGCCAGTGATCCAGCGCGGCGTATCCTGCTCGCTTACATCAATCCGCAGTTCGGAGATTTCGTCGCTGCTCGCTCTTGCTGGCACGAAAGCGCCCCCGGCTATGACATTCGCGTCTTCGAATGTGTCGCCGACCAGCCTTAGACGGGCCGCAGCATTGACCAAAAGCGTGGGCCACCGCGCGGCACCGTCCATTCATCGGTCACCGCATAGCCCATGCGCTGGTAAAAGCTGATGTTCTTTTCCAGCGGCGTTTCCAGATAGGCAGGAAAGCGCCCGTCAACGGATCGCTGAAGCCCATCACGCACGATTGCCCCGCCGATGCCCTTGCCCTGGTGGAGCGGATCGCAACCGGCGATATGCAGATACCAATAATCGCCATTGGGCAGATGCGCATCAATCGCCTGGCTAACCGCAATGGCGCGCCCGATTGCGCTGCCAAAACAGCCGATCATCGGCAAAAAGCTGCTGATCATTTCGCCCATGCTGGTATGCGCTTGGCCCGGCGCGCGCCACAACGTCGCGGCCTCGCCGCGTTCCGTCACCAGCCGCATGCCCTTGTCAGCATCGGTATCGAACAGCAGCATGAACAGCCGCGGCAGGCGTTTCGATCGCACGACAGGATCCGGAAAAATCCAGCCGATCGACGGATCGTTGAAAAATGCGCGCGACAGCATCGCGGCAATAACCCGGCGTTGATCGTGCCGGGCAAGCTGGACCGCCGACATCATCCGTTGGGATGGCGGCGGCCCTTCACTCACGCCGCGTCGCCGGCCTTTTCTTTCTTGGTATAGACGCGGATCGGTTCCTTGCGGCCCTCGATCACGTCCTTGTCGATCATCACTTCATCGACGCCGTCCATCCCAGGCAGGTCGAACATCGTGTCGAGCAAGATGCCCTCCAGGATAGACCGGAGCCCGCGCGCGCCGGTCTTGCGATCAATCGCCTTGCGCGCGACCGTCACCAGCGCATCGTCGGTGAAGTCGAGCTGGACATTCTCCATGTCGAAGAGCTTTTGGTACTGCTTCACCAGCGCGTTTTTCGGCTCAGTCAGGATCGTGACGAGTGCAGGAACATCAAGATCCTCCAGCGTCGCGATGACGGGCAGACGACCGACGAATTCGGGGATCAGCCCGAATTTCAGCAGATCCTCAGGCTCGACCGATTTCAGCACTTCACCGGTACGGCGTTCCTCAGAGGCGGCGACATAAGCGCCAAAGCCAATCGACTTGCCCTGCAAACGATCGCCAATGATCTTCTCAAGACCCGAGAACGCGCCGCCGCAGATGAACAGGATGTTGGTGGTGTCCACCTGCAGGAATTCCTGCTGGGGATGTTTGCGACCACCCTGCGGGGGCACGCTGGCCGTGGTGCCTTCCATCAGCTTGAGCAGCGCCTGCTGCACGCCCTCGCCACTCACGTCGCGCGTGATAGAGGGGTTTTCGGCCTTGCGGCTGATCTTGTCGATTTCGTCGATATAGACGATGCCGCGCTGCGCCCTTTCGACATTGTAATCGGATGCCTGGAGCAGCTTCAGGATGATGTTTTCGACATCTTCACCGACATAACCAGCTTCGGTCAGCGTGGTGGCATCAGCCATCGTGAACGGCACGTCGAGAATGCGCGCCAGCGTCTGCGCGAGCAGCGTCTTGCCGCAGCCAGTTGGCCCAACCAGCAGGATGTTCGACTTGGCGAGCTCGACATCGGCGCCCTTCTGGCCGTGGTTCAGGCGCTTATAGTGATTATGGACCGCCACCGACAGCACGCGCTTGGCGCGCTTCTGGCCAATGACATAATCATCGAGCACATCGCAGATTTCCTGCGGCGTCGGCACGCCCCCGTCCTTCTTGCTGACAAGCGCGGACTTGGTTTCTTCCCGGATGATGTCGTTGCACAGTTCCACGCATTCATCGCAGATGAACACCGTTGGGCCGGCGATCAGCTTGCGCACTTCGTGCTGCGACTTGCCGCAGAACGAGCAATAAAGCGTACTCTTCGAGTCGCTGCCGCTCAGCTTCGTCATTCAATCCATCCTTCGCACGATACGCGCGCATTCTTGGGGCGATCATAGTAGACCGCCCCGCTTCAATCGTACAATCACCAAAATCGCGTTACGATCTTGATCGGTTATGCCGCAACCGTTGAGGCATCCTCGGTCGGCATGGGCCGCTTTTCAATCACTTCGTCGATCAAGCCAAATGCCTTGGCTTCTTCGGCGCTCAGGAACTTGTCACGGTCCATTGCATGCTCGATCGCATCAAGCGGTTGGCCGGTATATTTTGCGTAAAGCTGGTTCAGATTATGGCGGATTCGCAGGATTTCCTTGGCCTGGATCTCGATATCGGTCGCCATGCCCTGCGCGCCGCCCGATGGCTGGTGGATCATGATCCGCGCGTTGGTGAGCGCAACGCGCATGCCTGGCTCGCCCGCAGAGAGCAGGAAACTACCCATCGATGCGGCCTGACCGATGCAGAAAGTGCCGACGCGTGGTCGGATATATTGCATCGTGTCATGGATCGCCATGCCCGCCGTGACGACACCGCCCGGCGAGTTGATGTACATGTAAATGTCCTTTTTCGGGTTTTCCGATTCGAGGAACAGCAGCTGGGCGGTGATTACCGACGCCATATGATCTTCGACCTGACCGGTCACGAAGATGATGCGTTCGCGCAGCAGCCGCGAATAAATGTCAAAGCTGCGCTCGCCGCGGTTGGACTGCTCAATGACGATGGGGACCAGGCCGCCCGTCTCTGGATTGGTGAAGTTGCCGGTTTCAAATGGATTTTGCATGGGGGTCTCGCTGGTCCTTATTCCCTTAGAGTGCCTACATCGGCCTTGGCGAAAGCGAGTTCAAGCCCTCTTGCCCCACGGAAGGCCCGGCGCGGCAAAGGAGAGATAGGCCAACCGCCTGACCTCGCGTCGGCCGCGCACCACCGTATCGAGAATAAGGCCCGTAAAGCCGCACAATGCCGCCAGAATCATCAATCCCGTTACCAGCACCGCCGTGGGCAGGCGCGGCACCAGCCCCGTTTGCGCATAGGTAATCACCAGCGGCACGCTCAGTGCTATGCCAATCAGCGCCAGCACCGCGCCAATCGCCCCGAAAAACAACATCGGCCGCTCGATTCGATAGAGCGTGGCAATCGTGCGCAAGATCCGCCAGCCGTCGCGATAGGTGCTGAGTTTTGAGACCGAACCTTCTGGCCGCGCAAAATAAGGCGTGGCAACCTCACCGACCGGCATTTTCAGCTCAAGCGCATGGACGCTGATCTCGGTCTCGATCTCGAACCCGCTCGACAGCACCGGGAAACTCTTCACAAATCGTCTTGAGAACACCCGGTATCCCGATAGGATATCAGTAAAACTCCGCCCAAATAATTGCGCCAACATGCCGGTGAGCACGGCATTGCCGAACTGATGCCCGGCGCGATAGGCCGCCTGTGCCTGGGTAACGCGCGACCCCACTACCATATCGAGCTGCTCGTCGATCATCCGCTGGATCAATGCAGGTGCTGACGCGGCATCATAGGTCGCGTCGCCGTCGGCCATCACATAGATATCGGCATCAATGTCGGCGAACATCCGCCGCACGACATTGCCCTTACCCTGCATGCGCTCGGTGCGAACGACAGCCCCAGCCGCCGACGCAACCGCCACCGTGCGATCGGCGCTGTTATTGTCATACACATAGATGGTTGCGCCAGGGATCGCCTTACGAAAGCCGTCGATCGTCTGCGCGATCGCCACTTCCTCATTATAGCAAGGCAGCAGCACCGCGATGACAGGCGTATCGCTCATCGCCACTTCAATCGCCCTGATGGCGTCCAGGCCAGCTTCACGGCCCGCATTACGCAGCATGGTCCCTGACACGCGCTCGTTCATTCCCGCCATCTCCAATCAACATGATCGGTAGATAGGCGGGAAAGACAAACAAGTGGTGATCAGGCTTCAGTCTTCTTGGCCGGTGCCTTTTTGGCGGCCGGCTTTTTTGCAGGCTTGGCCTCGGCAGCGGGCGCTTCATCGGCAGGGGCGTCGGCCGCTGGCGCAGACTCCTCCGCCTTTTTGGCCTTTTTTGCAGCAGGCTTTTTGGCCTTGGCCGGCGCGTGATCATGATCATGATCATGGCCACAACCGGGGCCATGAACATGGCTGTCTTCGCTCTCGATCGCTGCCTCAATCTCCTCACGCGTCACGTCGCGGTCAGTGATCTTGGCCTGCTCGAACAGCCAGTCGACAACTTTATCCTCATAAAGCGGCGCCCGCAGCTGCGCTGCTGCCATTGGCTCCTGGCGGATATATTCGATGAAGCGTGTGCGCTCTTCGGGGCTATATTGCTGCGCGGCCTGGGCGATCAGCCGGTTCATTTCCTGCTGGGTGACTTCGACGCCATTCTTCTGGCCGATCTCAGACAGCAACAGCCCAAGCCGAACGCGACGTTCGGCAATGGCAAGGTAATCGGCGCGCTCGGCCTCCATCTCGGCTAGCGCTGCAGCCGGATCGGCCTCATGGCTCGCCTCGTGCTGCAACTGCGCCCAGATCTGCTGGAATTCGGCTTCAACCATTGATGGCGGCACTTCAAAATCATGCCCGACGGCAAGCTGGTCAAGCAGCTTGCGCTTCATATGGGTGCGGGTCAGGCCGTTATGCTCCTGCTCAATCTGCCCTTTCAGCAGACCGCGCAGCTGCTCCAGGCTTTCCAGCCCAAGCGAGGTGGCGAGCTCTTCGTCGATCACTGCTTCCTTGGCGACGCGGACGTCCTTGATCACCAGATCAAAGGTCGCTGCCGCGCCCTTCAGGTTTTCAGCAGCATAATCGTCAGGAAAAGTGACGTTGATGGTCAGCTCGGCGCCCTTTTTGACACCGATGATCTGGTCTTCGAAACCGGGAATCAAGCGACCCGAACCGATTTCAACCGACATGTCCTCACCCGTGCCGCCTTCGAACGCGACGCCGTCGACCTTGCCGACAAAGTCCATCACGACCAGGTCGCCGGTCTTCGCCTTATGCGTCTTGGGCGCATCGTCGAAGCGCTTTTGCTGATCGGCAAAGCGCTGCAATTGCGCTTCCACGGCGGCCTCATCAACGGGTACAACCAGACGTTCAAGCACCAGCGCGTCAATGGCCGGGGTCGGCACATCGGGCAGCACTTCCAGCGTGACGGTGATCTCGGCATCCTTGCCGATCTCATAGCCATCCTCGAGCGCAACCGACGGCTGCATCGCCGGGCGTAGCTGCTTTTCGCTGATCAGCTGCTGGATACCGTCCTGAATCGACGTGTTGAGCGCGTCCTGGGTGATAGCCGGGCCGTGCATCTTGCGGACCAGATTCGCGGGCACCTTGCCGGGGCGGAAGCCGGGCATACGGATTTGCGGGGCGACCTTCTTGATCTCCGCATCGACACGGGCTTCGATATCCTTGGCGGTGATCTTGAGCGAGTAGGCGCGCTTGAGGCCTTCGTTCAACGTCTCAACAGTCTGCATTTTGGCTCTTTTCGTCAGCTAATTCTTTGAAACGGCACCACCGCACGAAGCGATGGCGTTGGTGCGGGCGAAGGGACTCGAACCCCCACATCTTGCGATGGCAGGACCTAAACCTGCTGCGTCTACCAGTTCCGCCACGCCCGCCAGCACGCCGCCGGTCGGCGAGCGTCTATAGCAGTGATGGCCGCCGGGGCAAGCCGCGTGGTCATAACGCACCGTGGCATTGTTTGTATTTCTTGCCAGAGCCGCAGGGGCAAGGTGCATTTCGGCTCACCCTGCCCTCCCAAAGCGCCGGATCGTTGCCGAATTCACCACCGTCGATGCTCGGCTGTACCAGCGGCGCAATCCGGGTCGTCACCAAACCAAGTGGATTCCCCGCGCCCACACCCTGGCCATCATCGTCACCGGCAAAGGGATCAAAATGTGATGTAATGAAATCGGGCAGATCGGGCAGCGCTGCTGGTTGCTGGAGCTGGAATTGCGCATGCGCGATCGTCTTGGTCACATCTTCGCGAATCGTGCCGAGCATCCGTTCGAACAGCGCAAACGCTTCCTGCTTATATTCGTTGATCGGCGTTTTCTGGGCATAGGCGCGCAGATGGACCACCTGACGGAGCGCATCGAGCGTCGACAAATGCTCTTTCCAGTGATGATCGAGATTCTGAAGGAGAATCGATTTTTCCACCTGGGTCCAGGTTTCCGGATCAAGCGATGCTGCCTTCGCCTCGACATGCTGGTCGGCCGCTTCACGCACCCGCTCTTCCACCAGTTCGGGATCAATCGCTTCCTCAGCCAACCAGTCATCGAAGGGCGGATCAATGCCCAGCATTTCCTGCACATTGTCGCGCAAGCCCTGCATATCCCATTGCTCAGGATAGCTATTGGGCGGGCAGGCAGTGCCGACCAGCGTATTGACGGTCTCGGTCCGCATATCGGTCACGACATCGCCAACCGTGTCGGCATCCATGATGTCGCTGCGCTGTTCGTAGATCACCTTGCGCTGATCATTCATCACATCATCATATTCGACGACCTGTTTGCGCTGATCATAATTCCGCGCCTCAACCTTGCGCTGCGCCGTTTCAATCGCCTTGGACAGCCATTTCGAACCGATCGCCTCACCATCGGCGATGTTGGACCGCATCATCTTGGCAAACATCGTGTCTGGCCCAAAAATGCGCAGCAGATCGTCGTCGAGGCTCAGATAAAAACGGCTGAGGCCCGGATCGCCCTGCCGGCCCGAACGACCGCGCAACTGATTATCGATGCGGCGGCTCTCATGCCGCTCGGTGCCCAGCACGAACAGCCCGCCGGCGGCGAGCACTTCGGCCTTTTCGGCGGCGACTTCGGCCTTGATCCGCTCGATCGCTGCCTCGCGCTCAGGGCCATCAGCCAAACCGACCAGTTCGTCATTCACGCGGAATTCGATATTGCCGCCAAGCTGAATATCCGTGCCGCGACCGGCCATGTTGGTGGCGATCGTCACCACGCTCTTGCGACCGGCCTGGGCGACGATATGCGCCTCACGCTCGTGCTGGCGTGCATTGAGCACTTCATGCACCACGCCTTCCTTGATCAGGAATTCGCTCAGCAGTTCGGATTTTTCAATCGACACGGTGCCGACCAGCACCGGCTGGCCGCGCTCGGCGTGAATCTTGATCTTCTTGGCGATCGCCTGGAACTTGTCCTGGGTGTTTTTGTAGAATTCGTCTTCTTCATCAACGCGCTTGACTGGCACGTTGGTTGGAATCGTCACCACGTTCATCTTGTAAATGTCGAAGAATTCCGCCGCTTCGGTCGCGGCCGTGCCGGTCATGCCCGAAAGCTTGGGGTACATGCGGAAATAATTCTGGAAAGTGATCGATGCCATGGTTTGGTTTTCGGGCTCGATCGCCACGCCTTCCTTGGCCTCTACCGCCTGGTGAAGCCCATCGGACCAGCGCCGTCCATCCATCATGCGGCCGGTAAACTCATCGATGATGATGACCTTGCCGTCCTTGACGATGTAATCGGTGTCGCGCTTGAACATCTTGTTCGCGCGCAGCGCCTGGTTCAGGTGGTGGACGACCTGGGTGTTTTCGAAGTCGTAAAGGTTGGTGCCCTCCAGCAGCTCGGCACTTTCCAGCATCCGCTCCGCCGTTTCGGTGCCTGCTTCGGTCAGGATGATCGAACGCTGCTTTTCATCAAGCTCATAGGTATCACTGCCCAGCTGCTTCACGATCGCGTCGACGCGCAGATAAAGATCCGTTTTGTCGTCCGTCGGCCCGGAGATGATCAGCGGGGTACGCGCTTCGTCGATCAGGATCGAATCGACTTCGTCGACGATCGCGAAGTTGAACTTGCGCTGCACCATCGATTCGCGATCATATTTCATATTGTCGCGCAGATAATCGAAGCCGAGCTCGTTATTGGTCGCATAGGTGATGTCGGCGGCATAGGCGTCGCGGCGCTGCTGATCGGTCAGGTTCGGCACGATCACGCCCGTCGTCATCCCCAAAAAGCGATAGACGTTGCTCATCCACTCGGCATCGCGGGCGGCCAGGTAATCATTGACCGTGACGACATGGACGCCCGTGCCCGGCAAGGCGTTCAGATAGGTGGCCAGCGTCGCAACCAGCGTCTTGCCCTCGCCGGTGCGCATCTCGGCAATCTCGCCCCGATGCAGGACAATGCCACCCACCATCTGCACATCATAATGGCGCTGGCCTAGGGTGCGCTTGGCCGCCTCGCGGACCGTTGCGAACGCCTCTGGCAGCAAGTCGTCGAGCTTTTCGCCACTCGCAAGCCGCTCGCGAAAGCGCGCGGTCTGGGCACTCAGCGCTGCATCATCGAGCGCGGATATCTGGGGTTCGAACGCATTGATCTTGGCCACGATCGACCCGAGCGATTTGACATAGCGATCGTTCGACGATCCGAAAATGGACTTGGCAAGGCCACCGAGCATGGAGAATTCCTGTATCTAAGGGCAGTGCGCTCGCCGGGCATCGCCGGGGCGCAACAAAATTGGCAATTTGAACCCGGCAAGGCCGGATTTGGCCCGGGCGCTATTCGCGACGGCGGGCGAGATAGAGCGGCGTGGCCGGGCGGAGCGCATAGCCCTTGCCAGGTGAGACCGATGCCGAAATGCTGAGCGTCGGCAGATCCTGGGCAATCTGCCGCGCAATATGCTGGCCTGCCGACTGCGCCGCAGCGGCCGCAATCGCCGCGGGTGCAACGGATTGGTGCAGCCGAACCTCAGGCGTGCTCATCCCGGCGGTAACGCCGGTCAGTGCGCTCAGCAGCGCAGAAAGGATGAGCAGCAGTTCCAATCAAATCGTCCAGTCAATCCGCCAAAAACGACGCGAGCGACGCACATAGGCATTCACAGGCGCAACGTCCATCATTCAAAACAACTGCACCTCCAGCAGGATCAGTCGATCGGCGGGGGTCATTATTCCTGCGTTTTCGCTTCAGCCAATTCCCACCGCATCGCCGATGTCCAGCTGCCCGGCATCGGCTTGCCATTGCGGTCCAGCGCCGGTTTGAACCGGCCATTGCCGATCAGCTGGCTGCATGTCGTCGAATCCAGCAGGTCGGATCCGCTCGACTGCACGATGTTGCAACCGGTGATCCGGCCCGCCGCGTCAATATCGAGCGAAAATTCGGTCCGCCCCTCTTCCGACGCGGCTTTTGCTTCAGCCGGGTAGGATTCGGGCGGGAACCAGTCGCCTGGATTGCCGATCGGCTTCACGCCAACCGCCAGGCCAGTGTCGGCGGGTGCCGCGAGTGCCGCTGGCGCGACTGCCTTTCGGCTTTGCCCCAATGCTGGCCCAGTGATCGCGATCAGCATTGTCAGCGCGATGCCAGCCCCCCGGCCAGGCGCTTGAATTGTCGTCTTGCCTTCAACCCTACGCACTTTAACACCCCCTGCACCTACAAGTTCACCTTAGGCTGAGAGTCGCCCCATGTCATCCCGCTCACCGCTCGCCCCCGATTGCTTCCCGGATTTGCCCGCAATTGCCGGTGCATCGCTGCGCGTGGCGCGGGCGGGATATAAGGATTGGGGGCGCTGCGATCTCACCTTTGCGACGCTCGATGCCGGCACCAGCGTTGCTGGCGTAACCACCACCAGCAAATGCCCGTCGCCCGAAGTCGAATGGTGCCGGGCGGCCTTGGCGCTTGGTCAGGCGCGCGCACTGGTCGTCAACGCAGGCAATGCCAACGCCTTTACCGGCCATCGCGGTCGTGTGGCGGTGGAGGCAATTGCAGCGCGCGTGTCTGCCCATCTGGGGTGCCAGCCCTCCGATGTTCTTGTTGCCTCAACGGGTGTTATCGGCACGGCCCTGCCCATCCCCAAGGCCGAAGCCGGGCTTGATGCGGCCTTTATCGCGTTGCCCTGCAGCTGGGAGGAAGCCG
Source organism: Sphingomonadales bacterium Ga0077557 (assembly GCA_001464615.1). GTDB lineage: Bacteria > Pseudomonadota > Alphaproteobacteria > Sphingomonadales > Sphingomonadaceae > Sphingomonas. The sequence goes on from LNFI01000008.1 coordinate 119,810, forward strand.
CCGCCACGATCGGCACGACCGACACCTTTCCCAAAGGCGCAATGACGACCGCGATCGTCGATGGCCGCACCGTCACCCTGGTCGGGATCATCAAGGGATCCGGCATGATCGCGCCCGATATGGCGACGATGCTCGGCTTTATCTTCACCGATGCGGCCGCTTCCCCGGCCTTTCTTCAAGGAGCATTGGCCGATGCCAATCGCCGCAGCTTTTCCTGCATCACCGTCGATAGCGATACATCGACGAGCGACACCGTGCTGGCCTTCGCGACGGGCAAGGCCGGTAATGCCCCGCTTGTATCGATCGAGTCACCGGGGGCTGATGCATTCCGGGCGGCGATGGACGATCTCTGTCGGAAGCTCGCGCACCTTGTCGTCCGCGATGGTGAGGGGGCGAGCAAGTTCATCACGATCGACGTAGCGGGCGCGGAATCAGACGCGAGCGCGCACCGGATTGCGCTGTCGATTGCCAATTCCCCGCTCGTGAAGACGGCAATCGCAGGCGAAGACGCCAATTGGGGACGGGTTGTTATGGCCGTAGGTAAAGCCGGCGAACCCGCTGATCGCGATCTGCTCGCAATTCGCTTTGGCACGACGCAGGTTGCGGCCAACGGGCTCGCGGTTGAGGGGTATGATGAGGCCCCGGTTGCCGCGCATCTGAAAGGGCAGGAAATCGATATCGGCGTGGACCTGGGCCTTGGCGATGGCCGCGCAACCGTGTGGACCTGCGATCTGACGCATGGCTATATCAGCATCAACGCCGATTACCGGAGCTGAATGAGTGCTGACGATTTGGGGACGGCTCAATTCGCACAACGTCAAAAAAGTCGCCTGGCTCGCCGATGAAATCGGGCTGGACTATGTCCGTCATGATGTTGGGGGCCAATTCGGCATGGACGCCGCCTATCGCGCGCTCAATCCCAACGCCCTGATCCCGACAATTGAGGATGATGGCTTTGTGCTGTGGGAATCGAATGCGATTCTGCGCTATCTCGCGGCGCGCTACGCGCCAGCGCTCTGGCCAGCTGATCCGGCGGCCCGCGCGATGGCCGATCGGTGGATGGATTGGCAGTTTGGCTATGCCGACGCCCAGCGTGGCGCCTTCATCAATCTGGTCCGCAAACCGCCGGAAATGCGCGATGCCGACGCTATAGCGCGCTCGGCTGCCGCTTGCGCGCAGCAAATGGCGATCCTCAACGATGCACTGTCAATTTCTCCCTGGCTTTCCGGCGCGGCATTTGGACTGGGAGACATACCGATGGGCGTTTATGCGCACACCTGGTTCACCCTGGCGATTGATCGCCCGCCCTTCAGCGCGCTCGCCAATTGGTATGCCCGATTGATCACGCGGCCGGCCTATGCCCAACAGGTCATGATTCCACTGACCTGATAAACACTCACATCAATGATGAAGGACCGTCATGACTGATCTGATTTTGCACCATTATTCTCGCTCGCCTTACGCTGAACTGGTGCGCCGCGCGCTCGGGATCAAAGGGGCGGCTTGGTGCTCGGTCATCATTCCGAATATGGCCCCCAAACCTGAACTCACGCCGCTTACCGGCGGCTATCGGAAGACACCGGTGCTGCAGATTGGCGCTGACATTTATTGCGACACCGCCATCGCGATCGACGCGATCGAGGCATTTCAGCCGCAGCCGACGCTGTTCCCAGCCCCGCTGGGTCGGTTGGGTGCGCTGGTGGCGATGCAGGCGGGCGGCGCAACCTTCAGCCAGGCCGTCGGCTCTGCCATGGCGGTAGTTGCCGATCAGATTGACGACGCGTTTTTCGAGGATCGCAAAGCGCTGTTCGGGATGGACCGGGAGCGCATGAAAAAGGCCGCCCCGCACCAGACCGCCCAATTCACGGGTTGGCTTGCCAAGCTTGAAGACGCGCTAGCCGATGGGCGCGCGTTTCTGGGCGGCGATGCGCCAGGCTATGCCGATTGCGCAGCCGGCATGAATGTGTGGTTTCAAGCTGGCATTGGGCTGAAGGAAGCGCGGCTGGCGCCCTTCCCGCATGTCGCCGCTTGGATTGCACGCTGCGACGCGATCGGACACGGGCAGCGGACTGACATGACCGCGCAGGCGGCATTGGACGTCGCGCTCGCTGCTTCGCCTACCGCGACCGCACAAATTGACGATGACTGTGGTTTTACCCAGGGTCAGCCTGTGGCCATCCGAACCGAGGATCCCGGTGCTGATACCGTCACCGGCACCCTGCTGCGCTGCACGGCGCGCGATATCGTCCTGCTGCGCGATGATCCGCGGGTTGGGACAGTCGCCGTCCATTTCCCGCGCATTGGGCAGATATTGCGGCCGGCATAATCAGCCAGTGCCGCCTAGCCGCGCATCGGCGCGGCTAGGCGGTTAGCCAATCACCCGGAATTAGCCCAATGCGCCCTCAAGCCAGGCTTTGAGCTGGCTCTTCGGTGCAGCGCGGCTAAAGCGCGCGACCTCTTCGCCGCCCTTGAACAGGACGAGATTGGGGATGGTGCGAATGCCAAAGCGGGTTGCCGCTTCGGGGGCGTCGTCCAGATTGGCCTTGGTGATCGTTACCTGATCGGCCAGCTCATCGGAGATTTCCTCCAGGCTCGGCCCGATCACCTTGCAGGGACCGCACCATTCTGCCCAGAAATCAACGAGCACGGGCTTGTCAGCCTTCAGCACGTCATTGTCGAAACTCGCGTCATCAATCTTCGTCGTTGCCATGATTACAATCTCCTGATGAACAATAGGTAGGCGCAGTCCGCCATCGCCTCAAGCGTCTGCGACCAAGCTTTGCTCGTCGCCCCCAAAGCGCTGCTTGTGCGCACCCAGCAAATCGGCGGGCAGGACGAACAGCGACGGGGCCGCTGTATACAGCAACGCCGCCTCGATAGTGCGACCGGGGAAGATCACTGCCAATGCGTCGACATAGGCGGCCATCTGCCGGAGGTGATAGGCTGGTATGCCGGTGATGTCGGCAGGCGCACGCCGACCGGTCTTGAAATCGATAACGCGCACCAACCGGTCACTAACAAGCAGCCGATCGACCGTGCCCGAGACAACAAATCCACCCTCAATCACGGCGGCGATCGGCGCTTCGGCTAGCGCCTCTGGTCCAAACAGATCGGCAAAGCGGGGATCTTCCAAGACACCACAGGACTGATCGACAATTTCGGCACGGACATTGGCTTCTTCGACCCCGCCCGCCTTCTGAAGCCAGCGATCGGCAGCAGCGCGGCGATGCTCGGGTGCGACAGCCGGGAGTCGTTCGAACAAGGCGTGGATCAACCGCCCCCGGTCAGCAGCTGCCCGTAAGGCTGCGCTCGGCGGCGGATCGGCGACTATGTCGGGCCCGAGTGATGACGGGGCCAGCGGACGCGGCGGGCGTGCCTCGGTCGGGGCCGGCGCCCGCACCCAGGCCGGCAGGTTAGTGTCGCTGCTCCGAACCAGCGGGGCGCCTACTCGCAAATCCACTGGCTTTTGCGGGATCATGCCATGGAAATGCCGCTCGCCCTCACCCGCACCAACCCCCAATGTCGCCAACGCACGATCAGCAACCGCGTACCAGCTCGCCGCTGGCGGCACGCCCTGCGCACGCGGCCCCAATGCGCCCGCGATAACCAGCCGTTCCTCGGCACGAGTCGCCGCGACATAAAAAAGCCGCCAATGTTCCTGCAGTTCGCGCGCCTGCACGTCGTCGATGTAATCGCCCAGCCGCCCGCCACGCTCGCTGCTGCGCGGACGGAAGATCGGGAACGCCTCCTGGTCCTTATCCGGTTTCCAATGGAGAATCGATCGCGGCACCAGCCCCGGATCGACTGTTGCGTCCGCCAGAATGACCAAAGGCGCCTGCAGCCCCTTGGCCCCATGCACCGTCATCACCCGCACCGCGTCGAGCGGCGCAGACGGATCACGCACAATTTCGATATCACCGCGATCGAACCAATCGAGAAACCCCTGCAACGACGGCGTACCGAGCGTCTCGAAATCAAGCGCCGCGCTCAGCACTTCCTCGATGGGGTCGCGCGCTTCCTGGCCAAGACGGCGGATCAGCTTGCGCCGACCGTCCAGCGGGCCGGACAACAGCTCTTCGAGCAACTGGTAGGGCGTGGCAATGTCAGCGCGGGCCAGCAGATCGAAAAGCGGTTGTAACAGCGCATCCGAACAGGTCGCGCGTAGGTGCCGCCACAGGCTGCCGTCTGGCCGGGGCGCGGCGGCGGCAAGCAATTCTTCCTGACTCCACCCGATCAGCGGCGACACCAGCAGGTTGGCGAGCGACAAATCATCATCGGGCTGCAGCGCAAAACGGATCGCGGCAAGCATATCCTGCACCGCCAGCGGCGCATTCAGCCGCAAACGATCGACACCAGCGACCGGGACCCCCTCGGCATAAAGCCGCGCAACGATCAACGACGCGAGTTCCCCGCGTCGCTTCACCAGGATCATCACGTCTTCGGGCCTCAGCGCCCTGCCCTTGCTTTCCAGTATGAGCGGATTGGCGGGATCAAGCCAGGCCTTAAGCTGGCGCGCAATCTGCTTGGCGAGCGCGCGGGTGGCGTCGTCAATCCATTCTTCCTCGTCAGCCTCACTGCCCCCCGCGATCGTCGGCGGCCAGAGCGAGACTAGGCCGGGGCCCGCCACTTCACTAGCATGCGGTTCCAGCGTCCCGACCAGACCCAGACCGGGCGTATCGACAGCGCTGATCGCGGCATCGACGAATTCCAGGATCGGCTTGGTCGACCGAAAGCTGTGGGTCAGCGACAGCTGATTAAACGCGGTTGCCTCGGTCGATCGATCCTCAAACAGCGCCTCTGCCTTGCGAAGAAAAAGCTGCTCAGCGGCGGCGAAATACAGCGGATCGGTCCCCTGAAACCCAAAGATCGCTTGCTTGTAATCGCCCACCACGAACAGCGTTCGGGTGCGCTCGCCATGCGCGCCGATCCCGGTGAAAAACTCATCCGCCAGCGCCCTGATGATCTTCCACTGGCGCGGATTGGTGTCCTGCGCTTCATCGACCAGGATATGTTCGGTGGTCTGGTCGAGCTTGTAGCGCACCCATTCGCCCATCCCCGGCTGCTCCAGCAGCGCGACGACATGGTTGATCAGATCATCGAAATCGACCGCGCCAATGCGACTTTTGGCGCGCGCATAAGCATCGGCATAAGCGCGTCCGACACCCAGCCCTTTCGCCAACAGATCGCCATAAGCCGACCGCGTCGCCATACTGAGCAGCTCGGTACAGCGGCTGCCGATCGCCATGGCCAGTTCGGGATAATCGAAATCGGCATCGAGCAATTTCTTCTGGTATTTGCGCGGCTCGCCTTCTTTGGTGAAGACCACACCGCGCAGATCGTCGAGCATCGCCGCCCGCTCAGCGGGGTTCGCCTCCAGCCAGCATTCGGCGATGTCAGCCTGATTTCCACCCGTCTTGGTGTCCCACGCGCGATTGGCCGCAGCGATGCGTCGAACCGCATCGGTATCGAATTCGGCGTCATCACAGCTATCAGCGAGGATATCGGCAATATCGCCCGCCGGCAGGCCAAGCGCGCGGCGAATATAAGGGGCGATCCCGCTGGGCAGGGTCGCCATCGCCGTCGGCGCGCGGGCGCAAGCGTGAAGGAAATCGGTCGCGCCGCCTTCACCTAGCCGCAAACTAAGCGCGCCAATCGCCTCAACCAGCCCGTTCAGGCCATCGCGTTCGGCATCGACCAGCAACTCAGCGAGCGTTTCCCGCAGCAGCACGGCTTCCTCGCGCGCCTCAATCGGGCGGAAGCCCGGTGCCAGCCCGGCTTCGGCCGGAAAGCTCGCCAGCAACCCTTGCGAAAAACCGTGGATAGTCTGGATGCGGATGCCGCCGCCGGGCGAATCGAGCAATTTCGCAAACAGCGTCCGCGCCCGCGCCACCATGGCCGGATCAAGATGCGGCTCGCCCAGCGCGAACAAATCCTTGCGCAGCGCCGGTTCGGGCAACCGCACCCAGGCAGCGAGGCGGCTGCTGATCCGCCCGGCCATTTCAGCGGCACCGGCTTTGGTAAAGGTCAGGCATAATATCGCCGCCGGGTCAGTGCCGCGTAGCAACAATCGGAACACGCGCGCCGCCAGCACTTGCGTCTTGCCGGTGCCCGCCGACGCTGACAGCCAGACATGGGCATCGGGTGCGCTCGCGCGGGCCTGATTGCCGAGCAAGCGGGGGAGATTGGCGGGGGTGTTTGCGGTGTTAACGCTGGTCACGGCCATACCATTCGTCGCGCCGCATCAGCTGATCATAATCGGCATAGGGCGCATAATCGGGGGCAAGCTTGGCGGTAAAAGGCGCATCGCCAGTCAGCCAGTTTTCCGCTGCGGCAATGAAATTATGCGCCGCCAGCCGGGTGAAATCAGCCGTCGGGATCAAGTCGCGCTTGCCATCGGGATCGACGGGCGAGCTAACCTTGCCAAAGCTGTCGCCATATTTCGCAAGCGACCAATATTCGAAACCATCCGCATTCCCGGCAATATCGCCAAAGCCACCCCGTTCGGCGATCAGGCCAAGAAGACCGAGCTGCAAGCTGAACCCCGCGCGCACGGCGGCGGCGGACGGCGGCTTGCCGGCTTTGTAATCGACAATCGCCAGGCCGCCGCTCGCTGATCGATCAAGCCGATCGGCGGTGCCGCGCAGGGTTACCCCGGCGATGACGATTTCCCCAGTCCGTTCGGCAGCCAGTACCTGCCGACCCAAATCGATCTGTTCGTCCATCTTGGCGGCGATCCAGTCGATCGCCTCGATCAATCGGGGTTGCCACAGCGCGCGCATCATCGGGTGGGTGCGGGCGTCGTTGAGCATGGCATGCGCCCGGTCGCGCAGCTTGTCGGGCGCGCAACCGTCCTGCTTGGCCCAGACTTCAAGAATGGCATGAACTGCTGTGCCGCGCCACGCCGCGCTCGGATCGGCATCAACCGGATCGAGCGGGCCCAGCCCCAACACGCGCCGCGCGTAAAAGGCGAAGGGATCAGCCTTCAGGCGATCGACCTCGGTCACCGATATGCGTTTCGGGCGAAGCGCCGCCGGGACAACCGGCGCTGGTCGATCAGCGGGTTCATGCCGATCGGGCGTGTCGATGGCGCGTGCCCAGTTTTCCAAGGGCGTTGCGCGGGTCAACCCACCCGACATCGCCTCCAGCCGCAGCCAGAAGCGCGAGGCAATTGCCGGCGACCGCGCATCCCTGCGGGCGCGCGTCAGCAGCACTTCGGGTGCGCCAAGGGCCGATGCAAGATCATGCGCGGCGAGCCCAACGCGGCGATCAAGCGCCGGCAAGCCCAACTCGATGCGGATACGCGGCGCAAGCCAGGGATCTGGCGCTGGCTGGCCCGGCCAGACGCCTTCGTTCAGCCCCCCCAAAATCATCAGATCGGCGGTCTGCAGGCGCGCCTCAATCAAACCATAAATGGCGAGCCGCGGGTGCCCCCCCTGTGGCGGACGCACCGCGACATCCTCCATCAGCGTCCGCAACAACGGGGCAAGGCTGTGCGGCTCAATCAGCACGGGACCGGCGGCGGCCTCTGCCTCGATATCAGCGAGCAATTGGGCAGCAGCCCTACCCGCGACCCCGGCCCAAAGCGCATCGCCGCACAATGCCTGTGCCGTCTCCCGCAAACCGGCAATGAACTGACCCAATGGTTGCGGCCCGGCCGCGAAAAGGGTCGCGATCGGCTCCAACACCGCTTGCGCTGTCGGCCACCATGTCGCGGCCGGTCGGCGAATGATCTGCTCGCGACGATCGCCCTCCCCCAGATAGGCCGCAATGCCGTCCAGCCCCGCCGCCGGGCGCGGCCCACGCAGCGCAAGATCGAGCCGGCGCACGCCTTCCAGCCAGGCCAACCGTTGCTCCCCGGCCCGTACCAGCGGATGTTTGAGCAATGCCAATAGCGCAAGCGGCGCAAATTGCTGGGCTGCAGCCTCCGCCAACACGGTCAACAGCGTACCCGGTGGCAAAATCGCGAGCGACCGTCCGGCGCTGTCGTCGATCGCCACACCCCAGCGGGCGCAATGCGCCGCCACGCGCCGCGCCAGCGCACGATCCGGCGTCACCAACGCCGCCGTCTTGCCCGGGGTCTCCAGCGCCTCCCGCAGCGCAAGCGCGATTGCCTCTGCCTCCTCGGCGGGTGTGTTGACCAGGGCCGCACGCACATCGCTTAGTCGCCGTTCCTCGGCGGGCAACATCGTCCATTTGCCCGTGAATTCAGCGGGTGCCAGCGCATTGGCGATTGCTCGGCCACGCACCGCTGTCGAATCATGGCCACCACCGTCGCGCCAGGTGGCAACCTCGCTGCGATTGACGCCCATCCGTTCAAGCAGCAGCTTCAACTGAAATTGCGGATGCGTTTCGATCGATCGCCGCCGCACGCCCGTCACTGGATCAGGTGCATGCGGGCCAAGCGCCTGCCATTCGGCCTCATCCATCTCCGTGGCCAGGCCCGGAAACACGACCAGCCCCTGCGGTAAATCGCTGACCACGCGCAGCAACCGCGCAATGGCAGGGGCTGCCGTCGTCATCCCAGCCGCACAGACGAAGCCCGGCGGTGGTGCCTTCGCCCATCGCGCACCGAGCCGCTGCAACAAACGCGCGCGACGTTCGGCGAGATCGATCCGCCCCAATCCCGCCAGTTCCTGTGGCCAACGATCAAGCACCACGCCGAACATCGCCAGCGCGCGTTGCCAATGATTGGAGAGTTCTTGGGTGAGATCCAGGCTGCGCAGCCGCGCCGGCGGCACTTCCTCAACCAATAGTTGATCAAGCGTGCGGGCCAATTCCCCGGCAAGCCGCACCGCCTCTGCCGCGTCGATCGGGGCCCCGGCGCGGGCGCGTTCCTCGCTGACCAGCCGTGCCAGGATCATCCGCCGCGCCAACGGCGCGATGGCCGGCGGCACGGGATCGGCATCGTCGGCAGGATCAATCGCCACATCTGCTGCTTCACTGCCATCGGCATCGCCGATCGCCACCAGTCTGGGCAGCAACAGTCCACCACCGCTTGCCCGCACAAAGGCATCGGTAATCGTTCGCTTGGCGCGATTGTTCGGCAGCAAAACAATGCCCCGCGCGAGCGCCAGCTTGTCGCGCCCGAAGCGCCGGATCAGCCCTGCCGCCAGCGCATCGCCAAACGCCCGGTGGGCGGGAATGGTAAACAATTGGGGGCCGACCCGATCAACCATCGCGGTCAGCCACCCCGCTCAGCCATCGGCCAGGATCGCTTCGGTCTGGGCAATCGCACCCGGCGTACCGACATCAAACCACAGTCCCTGATAGCTCATGCCAAATGCGCGGCCAGCGGCAATCGCCCGATCCCAGAATAAGTTGGTCGAAAACGGCCCATCCGGCCAATCCGATATGATGCGCGGGGATAATATCTGCACCCCGGTCCAGACAAATGGCGCGAGCCGCCCGCGCCGCCGCCGTCCGGTAATCCGCCCATGCGGATCCAGATAGAAATCACCGGTGCCGCTGTGGCAATTGGCGCGGGCCAACGGGACCATCAACAACAACGCATCCATCCGCGCGTCATCCCATGCCGCCGCCAATGCGCGGATCGAATCAATCGGCCCATCTACCCACAGATTATCGCTGTTGACCGACACAAAGGGCTTGTCGCCGATCAGGTTGCGCGCCTGCACCAGCCCGCCCCCTGTTTCCATCAGCTGTGCGCGTTCGTCAGAGATCACAATGTCCAGACCGTGCCCGTTGCGCTGCACATGCGCCTCGATCGCGTCGGCCATATAATGGACATTGATGACGGCGCGCTTGACGCCCCCGGCGCGCAACCGATCTAGCGCATGATCAATCAGCGCCTTACCAGCCACTTCAACTAGCGGTTTGGGGCGTGTGGCCGTCAGCGGGCGCATCCGGGTGCCAAGGCCGGCTGCCATCACCATTGCCGTTTCGGGCACGATCCCGCCCGGATCGGGGCGGATCGCCAGCGTGCGCACCGCGCTCATCGGCCGGCGATGACCAACGGATCGCCGCGCAATTCGGCCGGGATATTGGCATCGAACCAGGCTTTGACAGGGGCGAGCGCTGGATGGGCTAGATCACGTTCAAGATAGCCCCAAACGCGCGGGCAGAGCGCAGCATAGCGCGGCTTGCCATCGCGCTGCCACAGGCGCGCAAAAACGCCGATGATCCGCGTGTTTCGTTGCGCGCCAAGCACATGATAGGCAATGTCGAAATCTTGCCCAGCGTTTGCTTCCCGCATGTAATGCGCGAGCATTTCAGCCTCTATGGTCGACTCAACGTCGCGCCGCGCGTCTTGCAGCAGAGAGACAAGATCATAGGCTGGGTGGCCACTGGTTGCGTCCTGAAAATCCAGCAATCCCATTCGCCCATCGGGCACAAGCATTAGGTTTTCGGCATGATAATCGCGCAGGACGATCACGGGTTGTTCGGGGACGGCCCGGTCCAGCACGTCACCCCAGGCCGCGCGATAGGCGGCCATATCGGGCGCCAGGCCCACTGCCGGACAATACCAGTCGATCAGCAACTGCGTCTTTTCATCCATCGCCGCGCGATCATAGGCGGCAAGTGGCGGCGGTGATTGGCGATGCAGCCCGACCAGCACGTCCACTGCCGCCCGGTACAGCGCGGGGGCACGCGCAGGGTCTGCATCCACCGCTTCGCGCATACGGTCGTCGCCGAAATCCTCGATCAGCACCAAGCCATGATCCAGGTCGACGGCGAGCACTTCTGGTGCCGCAAAGCCGCGCGCATACAGCCAGCGCGCAATATCAATAAAGGGTCGCGGATCTTCCACTGGCGGCGGCGCGTCCATCAGCACGGCGGTGCGGCTTGCATCATGGACACGGAAATATCGCCGGAACGACGCATCACCGGTAATCGGCGCAATCGATGCCGCGCCCCAGCCATGCATTGCCAGGAAATCGCGTGCAGCGGGCGGAAGGTTCATTTCAGCGGCCATCGCGCTCTCCATGGCGCGGGGACCAGCGCTGTCAAGGCACGCCCGCCATCGGGCGTGAACGACAATGTCAGCGCCAGCGCATCCGGCCAATATCCCGCCGGAGCCCGTTCCGGCCATTCGACGATCGTCAGCTGCTCGGCTGCGGCGTCGTCCAGCCCCAGTTCGGCAATTTCGTCCGGATCATCAATGCGATAGAGATCGACATGAAGCACCGGCAATAAGGTATCGGGCGGGGCGTAAGGCTGGACGATCGCAAAACTTGGCGATGGCGCTTCCCCCGCCAGCCCAAGTGCGGCAAGCAATCCGCGCGCGATGCTCGTCTTGCCGGCCCCCAGCGGCCCCGCCAGCGTGATGACATCGCCGGGAACAACCAGCTTTGCCAGCGCAGCACCGAATCGATCGCTCGCGTCGGGATCGGTCAGCACCACGGGGGCGTTGTGCCCGTTCATGCTTTGCCGGGCGATTGGCGGGGTAGGTCAACGGTAATCAACGTCCCCTGCCCGCGCTCCGAAATCAGGGCGATTGTGCCGCCATGCGCTTCAACAAATTGCTTGGCGAGCGGCAGGCCAAGCCCGAGCGCGCGCTCCCCATTGCGGGTGATGCCAGGCTCGGCGAAGCGATCAAACGCCCGCGCAATCGCCTTTTCGCTCATGCCCCGGCCATTGTCCGATACCACAATCCGCGCCGACGCCGCCGTGCCATCAGCGTGCAGCAATACCCGCCCCCCTTCCGGCATACCGGAAATGGCATGGCGCAACAGGTTGTCGATCACTTGAGCTAGTCGGCGCGGATCACCCATGACCTTGCCCGCCGACGGGGCAATTTCGATCGCAAAATCCAGTTTCCGCGCGCTGACCACCGTATCGAGCTTGGCGGCGACCTCACGTGCCAACACACCAAGGTCAACCTCCACCATCGCTGGCGGGCTGCCGCGATCGTCATTCTGGGTCAGATCGAGCACATCATCGACCAATCCGCCGAGCCGCTCGACTGATTCCATGATCGCGGTCACATAATCGACAGCGGCGGGGGGCAAGTTACCCGCATATCCGCCTTGCAACATCTCTGCAAAGCCGCTGATCGACGTAAGCGGTGTGCGCAATTCATAGCTCATATTGGCAACGAAATTGGTTTTGACTCGGTCGGCTGCTTCAAGCGCTTCATTGCGGTCGCGCAGCGCGATTTCGATCTTGTGGCTGTCGGTAATGTCCAGCATCGTGAAAAGCGCGTTGCCATCGGGCAGCGGCACAGCCGCAAATTCAAAATGACGCCCATCGGCAAAGGCCAGGTTGCCACCGCGTTGGAGCCGCTCGACCGTCGCCGATCGCACGAGATCGCTGATCAAAACGGCCTTGCCAGCACTGGCGAGCTTTGGAGCCGCAGCCTTGGCCAGCACGTCAACACGCGGATGCTGTGCGAGGAACTCCTCCTCAAAGCCCAGCGTCACGCGGAAGCGGTTGTTCCAAAGCTGTAACCGGCCATCGGCGGCAAATACGCCAAGCGCTTCAAACAGATTGTCAAACGTGGCAGTGCGGACGCGTAGCAGTGTATCGCGTGCGCTCGCCAACTGGATTTGCTCGGTCCGGTCCTCAAAAATCAGCAACAGTCCGCCATCGGGCAAGGGCTGGGCGACCACGCGAAGATGGACCCCGCCAGGGAGCAGCCAATTTTCCTCGATCTGGCTTTCGGCGGCGGCAAACCATTCGCGACGTTCAGCTTTCCAGCCTGGAAAATCGCGGACTTCGGGTAACCGACTGGCCTCTCGCATCCGTTCAAGCACGCGATCAAATTCTGGTCGGTCAACCAACCATTCGGGCCGCATCGCAAAAAGCCGTCGAAATGGCTGATTACAAAACGCCAGGGTCCGATCTGCGGCAAACTGGACCACGCCGGCTGAAAGTTGGTCGAGCATCGCCCGCTGCGCCTCAGCGAACCGCTTGATCACCGAATGCGCCTGTTCCAACTCTTCGATATCAATCGCAAAGCCAGCGATTCCGCCGGTCGGCAACGGTACATCGAACACACGCAACATCCGCCGAGCGCCCAGGATCGTCGCGGGAACTGCCTGGGATTTCGGGCGCTGGGTGTCGCGCGCGGCAATCGCGTTGGCGAGTGGCCCGCCACCGCCGGTTTCTTCAATCAGCTCGATACCGCGCGCAATCACGTCTTCAGCGTCTCGGCCTTCTACTGCCTGGACATAGGCCGAATTGGCCATCGCCAGCCGCAAATCGGGCCCACGATACCACATGGGCATCGGTGCCGCTTCAATCAGGCCGGTCAACGCCTGAAACGCTTCGGTGATCCGTGCTTCTGCAGAGGCAAGTCGCGCAATCTCCGCCTCACTATCGGTGGCATCGAACGCCCAAATCAGGACGCTGCCGCCCACATTCATGGCTTGTGGCGCGCGCTGCCCCTTCAGCAGCAGCACCTTTGCGCTCCCTTGTACCCGCACCGATCGGCTAAAAGGTCGGGCCGATTTCTGTGCAGCATCGACGTCTGCCGTCAGCCCCGCAAGATCGGATGCCGTCAGCCCTGAATCATCCCGGGCAAGGTCGGCCAGGTCGTGCGGCTGAGGAAAAAGTCCGAACCAATCCGACAACCGATCGGGCAAACTGAGGCGACCATCGGGGCGCACAATCATCGATAATGCCGGCGACGATGCCAACAAATTCGCCAGCTGGTTGTGATCTGCCTCAAGCGCCGCGCTTGCGGCGCGGGCGCGCAATCCGATGAATAGCGCCCAACCGGCGATCACCACCAACACCGCAAGCGCCACGCCCGCAATGATTGGCCCCAATGTCGGACCAAGCGCAGGTCCGAATGTCGGTCCGGTTGCCGACTGACTCATCATCGCGCCAATTCCGACGCCTGCAAACGCGCTTGCTTCATGGCCAACGCCTTAGTGCGCGTCATCGCCAAGGGGAAGCGGCCAGTCACGAAGCTAACCATAGGCCCCAGACCGAAAAGGGCCGCGCCCGTTGCCGGACGCGACCCTCTGCTGTCAACCCGGTTGGGCGTGACCTCTTAGTAGCGGTAATGGTCCGGCTTGAACGGCCCTTCGACCGGCACACCGATATAGTCAGCCTGCTTCTTGGTGAGCTGAGTCATCTTGACGCCCAGCTTTTCAAGGTGAAGCGCTGCGACCTTCTCGTCGAGGTGCTTCGGCAGGACATAAACGTCGTTGTTATACTGGCCCGGATTGGTGAACAGCTCGATCTGCGCCAGCGTCTGGTTGGTGAAGCTTGCCGACATCACGAACGAGGGGTGGCCCGTCGCGTTCCCAAGATTCACCAGGCGGCCCTTCGACAGGATGATGATCTGCTTGCCATCTGGGAATTCGACAAGATCGACCTGCGGCTTCACTTCGGTCCACTTGTAGTTGGACAGCGCCGCAATCTGGATTTCGCTGTCGAAATGGCCGATGTTGCAGACGATCGCCATGTTCTTCATCGCCGCCATATGATCGGCGGTGATGACATCGGCATTGCCCGTGGCGGTGACGAAAATGTCGGAACGCGTGACGGCTTCTTCCATCGTCACGACCTCAAAGCCCTCCATCGCCGCCTGCAGCGCGCAGATCGGATCGATTTCGGTGACGAGCACGCGCGCACCGCCATTGCGGAGCGACTGGGCCGAGCCCTTGCCGACATCGCCAAAGCCAGCGACGGTCGCGACCTTGCCAGCGAGCATCACGTCGGTGCCGCGGCGGATCGCGTCGACCAGCGATTCCTTGCAGCCGTAAAGATTGTCGAACTTCGACTTGGTGACGCTGTCGTTAACGTTGATCGCGGGGAACGGCAGCTCGCCCTTCTTGGCGATAGCATAGAGACGGTGAACGCCAGTCGTCGTTTCTTCCGACACGCCCTTGATCGTCTCGACGCTCTTGGTGAGATAGCCGGGACGGGCCGCAACGAACGCCTTCACGGCGCGCTGCATTTCGACTTCTTCCTCATTCTCGGGCTCAGGGAACGAGTGGCCAGCTTCAAGCTTGGCGCCCCAAAGCGCGAACATCGTGGCGTCGCCGCCATCGTCGAGGATCATGTTGGCGGTTTCATCACCCCAATCGAAGATCGAACCGACATAGTCCCAATAATCAGCCAGGCTTTCGCCCTTGATCGCGAACACTGGCACACCCGATGCGGCGATGGCGGCAGCAGCATGGTCCTGCGTCGAGAAGATGTTGCACGTCGCCCAGCGCACCTTCGCGCCGAGCGCGGTCAGCGTTTCGATGAGGACGGCGGTCTGGATCGTCATGTGCAGCGATCCGGTGATGCGCGCGCCCTTCAGCGGCTGAGATGCGCCGAATTCCTCGCGCAACGCCATCAGGCCGGGCATCTCGGTTTCGGCAATGTTGATTTCCTTGCGGCCGAAATCGGCAAGGGTGATGTCCGCGACGACATAATCAGGGCGCTCGATGACGGTGGCCACGTAGAAATCTCCTGGGGCTTAAACTTTGGCCGCCACTGCGGCTGCCTGCGAGCGGCCATAGCCAGTGATGGCGTCCAAATCAAATATAAAGATGTCTTTATATGTTTCCGCAGAATATCGTCGCGACGGGTCACTTAGGGCTAGGCGCGCCCCCCCTCGCTCGACAGGAAACGCGGATCAACCCCTGCCCCGGCCAGTGCGCGAGCCCAGCGATCACGGGCCGGTGTTTCAAAAATCAATGCGGGATCGCCTTCCAGCGACAGCCAGCCATGCTGGGTCATCTCGCGATCAAGCTGGCCTTCGCTCCAACCGGCATACCCAAGCGCAACCACCCATTGCGACGGTCCCCGGCCCTCTGCAATCGCACGCAGAATATCGATCGTGCCCGATAGCGACCAGCGACCCGCAACGTCGATGGTATCCTGCCCACCCCAATCATTGCTGTGGAGCACAAATCCCCTGCCCGGCTCAACCGGCCCGCCGAAGTTGACCGGCGCATCGGGGGCGTCGCCAACGTCAATTCCAAACTGTTCGAGGATCTCGTGTAGACCCAGATCAGCGATTTGGGCGCCGATGCCGATCCCCATCGCCCCTTGGGAATCATGGGCGCACATCGCGATAACCGCATGATCGAAGCGCGGATCCCCTATGCCGGGCAAGGCGAGCAAAAATTGCCCGGTGAGATAGAGCGGTCGGTTCATACACCCGGTCTATACGCTAGCCAGCGCGCGGTCCAAAGCGGCGTCTGTCCTACTTTCAAGATGTGCTGAGCGATCAGTATGTGCCTTGCCGGCTGAGTCGCATTCCCCTCGCGCGCGAAGAAATTACGCATTTTCCTGTTAGCCGCTTCAATCGCCGGGCGCGCGCGTCTAAAGCGGGCGCATAATTTCGGCGCGAAGGATAAAGCGGCATGACGATCCAGGTAGGTGACAAGCTCCCCCAGACAACCTTCATCAAGGCGACCGCAAACGGTCCCGAGGCCGTCGATTCCGCCAGTTTTTTTGCCGGGCGCAAGGTTGCGCTGTTTTCTGTCCCCGGCGCTTTCACGCCAACTTGTTCCGCCAAGCATCTCCCAAGCTTTATCGACAAGGCTGATGCCTTTAAGGCTAAGGGTGTCGATGAAATAGCCTGCACGGCCGTCAACGATGCCTTTGTGCTTGGGGCCTGGAGCAAATCCAACGCCGCTGATGAGAAAATCACCATGCTTGCCGATGGCAATGCCGCCTTTGTTGAAGCGATCGGCCTGGCCTCCGATAGTTCACGCTTCGGCATGGGGAAGCGCGGCCAGCGCTTTTCGATGCTGGTCGATGACGGCGTGGTCACCCAGCTGAACGTCGAAGGCCCGGGCGAGTTCAAGGTCAGCTCAGCGGAGCATATGCTCGACACGATGTAACATGCCCGGAACTTTGGCGTCATATCCATGATTCCGACCAATAGCGCCGCAGGCTGGAACCCGCATGGCCCGGCGACGTTGATCATCGACACTTCCATTTCTGTCCCTGAAGGATCCAGGCAATGAGCGATGATACCATTCAGAACGCCATAAAGACCGCCACCGATGAGCTTGCTGCCGTCCTGCCATCAGTCACGACCATCGAGACCGAAGCCAAATCGCTGCTGGCACGCGCGCAAGAAGCGATTGAGGATGTCGTCGAATCGACGGTTGAGGCAGTGAAGGAAAATCCACTCACCGCTGCAGCCATCGCTGGCGGCGTGGTGGTGGCGGCCGCCGGCGCGGCTTATGGCGTCAGCAAGCTGCTTGAGGACGATGACAAGCCCGGAACGGTGAGCAAATAGCCAATCGGCGGGGGGCATCGATCGTGATGCCCCCGCTGATCGTCGTTCGATCTTAATGACTGGCACGGAAAGCAAGGCTGGGCTGTCTTGCCAGTGTCGCATCGCTCGATTAGCGCCGGTGCATGAACCGTGCTGCTGAAATCATCGCCGAACTCGATCGGCTCTATACAAAATCAGTCGAGCGGTTGCGCGCGGCCCTGACGGCTTATCTGCGGGATGGGACGATCCCGCCCGCCTCGATGCGCACCGACGGGTCCTTCGCCTATCCGGAAATCCGGCTGATTTATCGTGGCGCTGATGATCGGCCGACGCCGATGCGTTCATTCGGTCGCTTGGTCACACCAGGCGAATACCGCATCAGTGTCACCAAGCCCGCGCAATTCGCCGATTATCTCATCGAACAACTCGGGTTGTTGATCGAAGATTATGACGTGTCGGTTGAAGCCGGCGCTGGTCGGCAGGAAATTCCCTTTCCTTATGTGCTGGATGCCGGCGCGGCGCTCAGCCTTGATGAAGTGTCGGCGACGGAGTTATCGCGCCATTTCCCGGCGACCGAACTGGCCTATATTGGCGACGAAACCGCCGATGGGCTGCTCGGAACCCAACAAGGGATTCGCCCCCTCGCGCTTTTTGACGCGTTGCGGACCGATTTCTCACTGGCGCGGCTGCGGCATTATACCGGCACGCCGCCCGAACATGTTCAGCGGTACGTGCTGTTCACCAATTATCACCGTTATGTCGATGAATTCGTGCGCTGGGCAGCCGGACAGCTTGGGCCAGATGCAGACGGCAATCCCAGTCGCTTCACCGCCTTGTCCGGTGCTGGCGGCGTCTTGTTCAAGGCGGGCGATGATATCGAAGCGGTGCTCGCCGATACCAGCGCCTGGCGTCGGCACCAGATGCCTGCCTATCACCTGATGGCGGATGATCGCACCGGGATTACCCTGGTCAATATTGGCGTTGGCCCCTCAAACGCCAAAACCATCTGCGATCATCTTGCCGTCGTACGACCAGAGGCCTGGTTGATGATCGGCCATTGCGGCGGGCTTCGCCCCAGCCAGCGGATCGGCGATTATGTCCTCGCCCATGCCTATCTGCGTGACGATCATGTTCTTGATGATGTGTTGCCGCCCGAAATCCCGATCCCGGCCATCGCCGAGGTCCAACTGGCGATGGCGCGCGCGGCAGAGATCGTGTCGGGTCAGTCGGGCGACGAGCTTAAGCGCCGGCTGCGGACCGGCACGATCGTCACCACCGACGACCGCAACTGGGAATTGCGGTATTCGAAATCCGCGCTGCGCTTCTCGCTTTCGCGGGCGGTGGGCATCGATATGGAATCTGCGACGATCGCCGCACAGGGCTATCGCTTCCGCGTTCCCTATGGGACGTTACTGTGCGTATCCGACAAGCCGCTGCACGGTGAGCTTAAGCTGCCCGGCCAGGCCAATCGTTTCTACGAACGGGCCATTGCCGAACATATGAAAATCGGCATCGAAGCGTGCGAACAACTCCGCCGCGAGGGGGCCAAACTGCACAGCCGCAAACTCCGGGCGTTCAACGAACCGCCGTTTCGCTAAGGTAATTGCCGCGCTGGGGCCCCGCTTCCCGCGCGATTTGGCGTCACCGAGGCGACACAACGGGATTGTGGTCGGGCACGGCGTGCTATAGTGATAAGACACTTATTAGGGAGCAAGACCTTGCCAAGATTCTCAACGCCCAACCTGTTTATCGCTGCTTTGATGATGACGGCAGCCCCCACCGCAGTGATGGCGCAACTGCCACCACCGCCTGCCGCCGCGGGCGACAGCGCAGAGGACGCCAAGCTCAAGAAGCTCTTTTATGACAGCGATGAAGCCCAGCTGAAACGCAACCCAATCTCAGGCATTTTCCGCGGCGACCTGCGCTATGCCGACCATCTTGGCGACTATCTGACCGAAGAATTTACGGCGGCCTCGATTAAAGCGAATGCGGCCGATCTCGCAGGGCTGGCAGCGATCGATCGATCGAAGCTAACCCTGGTCGATCAACTCGCCTATGACGTGTTCAAGAACCGCAGCGAGATCGAAAAGCGCGGCTACGCACCCGAACTGCGCAAAATTGATGAAGCGTTGCCGATTGACCATTTTTTCGGCTTCCAGACCTTCTATCCCGAATTTTCCTCGGGCACGGGCGCGGCGCCCTTCAAGACGCTGGTCGACTATGAAAACAACCTGAAGCGCAATGCCGAATATGCTGTGCTGATGGACCGGGCGATCGCCCATTTCCGCACCGGCATGAAGGACGGGATCGTCCATCCGACGCTGGTGGTGCGCAACATGATCGGCCAGTTTGACAATTTGCTGAAGGAAGCAGTCGAGGAATCAACCTTTTACGGCCCAGTAAAAAAGTTTCCCGAGGCGATCACGCCAGCGGACCAGGCCCGGCTGCGGGCGGCCTATGCCAAGCAGATTCGCGATGTGATCTATCCTGCCCATCAGCGGATGCGCGATTTCCTGGCGAACACCTATCTGCCGGTCGCGCGCGACACGGTTGGCCTGTCCGCCCTGCCCGGCGGCGCGGCGCTGTATAATTACAAAATCGAAAGCAACACCACGTTGCCGCTAAAGGCAGAGGATGTGCACCAACTCGGCCTGAGCGAGGTCAAGCGAATCCTGGCCGAAATGGAAACGCAGAAGGAAAAAGCAGGTTTCAAGGGCAGCTTGCCAGAGTTCTTCACTTACCTGCGCACTGAAAAGCGATTCCAGCCGACATCAGCCGCTCAGCTACACGATCTGTATGACGCGATCGAGAAGCGGATCTACCAGCGCATTCCCGAACAATTCTCGCTGCTGCCCAAAACGGCGCTTGAAGTGCGCCCGGTCCCCGCCTTCAAGGAAAAGACCGACGCGGGTGGGTCCTATCAAGGCGGCACGCCCGACGGCAGCCGGCCTGGCGTGTTCTTCTATAACACCTATGATCTTCCCTCGCGCTACACATGGGGCGCTGAAACCTTGTTCTTGCATGAAGGCGTGCCCGGCCACCATTTCCAGATCAGCCTAGCGCAGGAAAATGCGGCGTTGCCCGCGTTCATGCGCTTTGGCGGCGACACCGCCTATGTCGAAGGCTGGGCGCTCTATGCCGAGACGCTTTGGCAGGATTTGGGCATGGAGACCGACCCGTATCAGCGGATGGGCGGTCTGGACGATGAAATGCTGCGCGCAATGCGCCTGGTTGTCGACACCGGCATCCATGCCAAGGGTTGGACCCGCGACCAGTCAATCGCCTATATGCTTGCCAATTCGCCGATGTCACGGACCGACGCGACTGCCGAAGTTGAGCGCTATATCGCTATTCCGGGGCAAGCGCTTGCGTACAAAATCGGTCAGCTGACGATCAGCCGCCTGAAAGCAAAGGCCAAGGCGGCGCTTGGCGACCGGTTCGATCCGCGCGCGTTCCATGCGCAAATCCTCGACACGGGGTCGCTACCAATGCCCGTGCTGGAAAAGAAGATCGATAGCTGGATTGCCGCCAGCAAGGCCGCCACAAAATCCGGCGCCTGACGCGCCGGACCGAGGACACCGCCCGGGGCTTTACGCCTTGGGTGGGTCCGCAATCATCGCGGTGAAGTTGGCTTCAGCCACCACAACGCCATCGACTGTCGCCTTGCCGGCGAATTTGCAGACGCTCGAGCGCTTCTGCACGAAATCGACGTGCAGCTTGAGCAGTACGCCCGGCTCAACCGGCTTGCGGAACTTGGCACCTTCGATCGCCATGAAATAGACGAGCTTGCCCGATCCAGCGAGCCCCAGGCTCTCGACCGCGAGCACCCCGGCCGCCTGAGCCAATGCTTCGACAATCAACACACCGGGCATGATCGGGCGACCAGGGAAATGCCCCTGAAAAAAGCCCTCATTCATCGTCACCGCTTTGATCGCTATAATCGACTGGTCGAGGACAAGCGCCTCGATCCGATCGACCAGCAGCATCGGATAGCGGTGCGGCAGCGCCGCCATCACGCGCCCGATATCGAGCGCATAGGGCGTCGCTGCCGTCGCTTCGTCGCTCACCGGGTTTGCGGCTGCTGCTTGGCAGGCTGCGCGGGAGCGGTGCCCTGTGCCGGTGCTGCGCCCTGATTTTGCTGCGGCGGCGTGATCGACACCGTGGTCAGGGTCGTGTTGAGCTGCTGCAGCGCGGTCGCGGTAATGTCGTTGGCCGGATCAAAAGCGAGCACTGATGCGCGCGGCACAACCACATCGCCCTTGCGATCCTTGCGGATCTTTTCGGTCACAGGCACCAGCTTTTCCAGAATCTGATACTTTACATATTGATCAGCATTTTGAATTTCCTGGCGAAGCTCATCAAAGGCAGCCTTTGATTCGTTCAACGACTGGCGTGCCTGATCAACCGCTGCCTGGTTGGCGGGGGGCAATGTGCCATCGGGCTTGATCACCTTTTTGGCGGCTTCAACCTGGGTGTTCCAGCCAGTTACGGCCGTCTGCAGCTTGGCCTGTGCCGCCTTCAACTGCGAACCATATTTTGCTTCGAGCTGGTCACCGCCGCTCTTGCCGCCCAGGCTATCCTTATAAACCTGATCGACATCAACCGTCAGCGTCTGTGCGACAGCGGCAACGGGCGCGATGACCATGCCAGCCGAAAGGACGACCGCTAGCGCTGCGCCTTGGAGAAGAATTTTCATTAGAAGCTTGTCCCTACATTGAAAGTAACGAGTTTGGCATCATCGCCTGGCTGTTGAAACAATGCCCGGGCGACGTTGATTCGAAGCGGCCCGAACGGCGAATTCCAGTTCACCCCAATGCCGATCGTGACTCGCGGTATCGCAGAATTGCCCAGGAATCGCTCAATAAATGGCGTCTGTTCAGTCAGAAATTGAGGATTTGGTGCCGTACCGATACAGGTGCCGGTGGAATCAGGGATACCTGCGGCGCAACTCGTCGTTGTTGTGATCGGTGCGTCAACCGTACCGGCATTATAGGTAAAGACCCCCGCCACTGGCGTAAAGATTGAACCGATAAATGTTCTGCCCGTGGCCGGATCAGTAAGCGTCGGGAACCCATTTGGGAAATTGATCGGATCGATCGAGTTGGCGGTGGGCAAAGGCCGCGCCACCCCGAACAACGCACCGAAATCCATGAAGATCGACGGGCGCAGCCCAAGATCGCGGGCACCTGCGCCAAGGGGGATTTCGAGTTCCACATGCCCCAGATAATAGGCCCTGCCGCCCAGCGGATCATCGAGAAACTGATTGCGGCCATCCTGCAGCGTTTGATTGACCGTGCCGTCGGTGTAGCTGATGCGTTGAATGCGCGGCCCGACACCGCGAATATCAAAGCCGCGGAACTGTGGTTCGCCCAAGTAATAGCGATCATTGATCCGGACGGCATCGATCCCGGGGCCACGCCCACTTTCCAGCGGAAGAACATAGCCCCCTTCCAAGCCGACCGAGAAGATGAAGCCGCTGCCGACATTCCAATATTTGTCAGCATCGAATTTGGTTTTGATATAGCGCACGTCCCCACCAAGGCCGGCGATATCCTGACTGAAAATGACGCGATTTCCTGCCGTCGGGCGGATCCCACTGTTCAGGCTGTTGTAAAGCAGCGAGTACCCTACCGACGATGTCACGCGGTTGCCGATCGAATCGCAAAGGTAACGCCCTGCCCTGATCGGATCGCACGCGCCGTTGACAAAAAACGTTGCCTGATCGAGCCCGACCTCGTCATAGGTCAGACCATAGCGACCAGACAAAGAGAGATATTCGGTGATCGGCACGCCGGCGCGGATCTGGAAACCGGTCGAAATCTGGCTGAAGGTGGTGTTTCGCTGATTTCCCTGAAAACCGAACGAACTGAAATCACGCCGGAAAATATCACCGCCGACCGCGATGGTTTTCCCCAACAGATAGGGTTCCGTAAAGCCGACTTCGACTGATTTGTTAAATTGCGAATAGCTGACGCTGGCGCGCAGCTCCTGGCCCTTGCCACGGAAATTGCGCTGCTTGACTGAGGCTTGCAGGATGAACCGCTCAAGGCTTGAAAAACCAGCCGAAAGATTGAGTTCACCGGTCGATTTCTCTTCGACATTCGCTTCAAGCACAACGCGATCGGGCGAAGAGCCTGGCTTTTGCGATATCTCGAACTTTTCCTGGAAATAGCCGAGCGAGTTGATCCGGTCCTGTGATCGCTTGACCAGGAAGCTGTTAAACGGATCGCCCTCTGCCAGGCGCATCTCGCGGCGGATGACCTTGTCCTGCGTTATCGTATTGCCGTTGATATCGATCCGCTCGACATACGTCCGCTTGGCTTCCGAAATATGGAAGTTGATCGACATTGTGAACGCTTCGCGATCGGGCGAATATTCAGGATTCACCTCGGTAAAGGCATATCCAAACAGCCCGGCGGTCTCATTGATTGACTCAATCGAATCCTCAACCTGCTTGGCGTTGTACCAATTGCCCTTTTTGGCGAGCAGACCGGCGGCAAGCGCTTTGTTATCAAAGTCACGAATGTCGCTATCGACCGTCACGTCGCCGAATTTATAGCGTTTCCCCTCCTGCAACACATAAGTGATAATGAAATCACGCTTGTCAGGGGTCAGTTCCGCAATGGCAGAGGTAATCTTGAATTCGGCATAGCCCTCGGTCAGGTAGAACTGGCGGAGCTTCTGCTGATCAAAAGCAAGGCGGTCCTGATCATAGCTGGTGCTGGAGCTGAGCAACGATGTCAGGCGCGCCTGTTTGGTTGCCATCTCACCGCGCAGCTTGCCGTCGGAAAACTTCTCGTTGCCGATGATGTTGATCTGGCGAACCTTGGATTTCGGCCCTTCAGAAACTTCAAAAATGATATCGACGCGGTTCTGGTCGAGCGCCACCATCTTGGGGCTCACCGACGCGGCAAACCGGCCCTGACGCCGATAAAGTTCAATAATCCGCGCAACGTCGGATCGCACGGCCGATCGGGTGAAGATCTGCCGTGGCGCGAGCTTGATTTCCTTCTGGATCTTATCGCTCTTCAACCGCTTATTGCCTTCAATCAGCACGCGGTTAATGATCGGATTTTCGCGGATCTTCAGGACGATATCGCCGGTTTGCGCACCACTGATCGTCACATCGGCAAATAAGTCGCTATTATACAGGTCCTTGATCGCCTGATCGAGCGATTCATTGGTGAAGGCCTGACCGATCCGCAGCTTTGTGTACGACAAGGCCGTATCGGGTTCGATGCGCTGGGTCCCATCAACCCGCAGCGTCTTGATCACACGAACCGGGGCTTCGGGCCCCTGCGCCGGCATCGGTGCCAGCACGCGTGGCGCATCGCTTTGCGCCATCGCTGTGCCGGACAATCCAGAAAGCATGGTGCCGGCCAGCAAAACCGCAACTGCACGTGCACCAAATTTGGAAGATCTGGTCGCTGTCACTATTTTACCCCAAAACGGATATGTCTGCATTGCACGGCGTGCGTCGCCCTGCCCGAACCCGATCAACCGATCAACCCGGCTAGCTGAATCCCCAGCTTATTCCATAGGCCCAACGTGCCCAGGTCATTGAACGTCACCATCACCATCAACGCTAGCACGGCAGCCAATCCGCCTCGAAAAGCCCATTCCTGCACCTGCGCCTCCAACGGCCGACGGCGGACAGCCTCGATCGCATAAAACAGCAGGTGACCGCCATCGAGTACAGGCACTGGCAAAAGGTTAATGAATCCCAGATTAATCGAAACAAGCGCAATCAGGAATACGAACGACGATGTGCCCAGCGCCATCTGCTCGCCTGAAACTTTCGCAATGCTCAACGGCCCGCCAAGTTCCTTGACCGAACGCCGGCCCGACACGATTTGCCCGATCACATCCCCCATCATGCGCAGGATGCTGCCGGTCTGCCGAACCGCGACTGCGGGTGCTTCGATCAGGCTGACGGGCGCCAGCGTTGCCGCCGCACGGCCAATGCCGATCCTGCCGATTTTGGGTTCGTTACCGAACCGATCGCGCTCCACATGGGTACCGATGATGAGCGTAACCCCCTTGGGCGCAGCATCGCGAACGAAATCCACTTGAACGCTCTGGCCTGGTCGGATTTGGACGAACCGGACCATATCTTCAAAGGTACCGATCGGCCGCCCCGCCAAGGCGACGATCTTGTCGCCTTCGCGCAAGCCAGCAGATGCTGCAGGACTGCCTGGCTGGATCGACCCGATCACGGCCGGGGTCCGCAGATCGCCATAGCTGATCGCAAAGCCCATCAGGATCGCGATCGCCACCAGGAAATTGGTGATCGGTCCGGCCGCCACGATAATCGCTCGCTGCCAGATCGGCTTAGCCTGAAAGGTGCGCGCGCGTTCCTCCGCTGGCAGGGCCAGCCATTCAGGATCGGGCTTGCTTGACGCATCCATATCGCCAGCGAATTTCACATAGCCGCCCAAGGGCATCCAGCCGAACTTCCAACGCGTACCGCGTTTGTCGGTTACCCCGAACACTTCGCGGCCAAAGCCGATCGAGAATTCATCCGCCTTCACCCCAAACAGGCGGCCGGCGAGATAATGGCCAAGTTCATGCACGAACACCAACGGCCCAATTACCAGGACGAACGCTATGACCGTGTAGAGAAAGCCTGGGGTCTGGATCAAATGACGCAATCCTTCACACGTTCACTCGCCAGCCGGCGCGCCTCGGCATCGACTGCCAATACCGCTTCAAGCGAATCCGGGGCGGCCGGGTCATAGCCATTTAGCGTATCTTCGACGATTGCGGCAATTTCGAGGAAGCCAATTCGTCTTTCAAGAAAAGCCGCCACGGCCACCTCATTGGCGGCATTCAAAATGGCCGGTCGCGCGCCCCCCGCTTCCAGCGCTGATCGTGCCAGCCGCAAGGCGGGAAAACGGACGGGATCGGGGGCCTCAAAATCAAGTCGGCCGATGCCCACGAAATCAAGCGGGGCCATGGGGGCAGCCATGCGATCCGGCCAGGCCAGGCAATAGGCGATCGGCGTCCGCATATCGGGCGGTCCCAACTGGGCAAGCACCGACCCATCGACATATTCCACCATTGAATGGATAACCGATTGGCGATGAACAATAATCTCTAGCTGATCATTGGCGACGGGGAACAGCCGCGCCGCCTCGATTAGCTCCAGCCCCTTGTTCATCAGCGTCGCTGAATCGACGGAAATCTTGGCTCCCATTGACCAATTGGGATGCGCCACCGCCTGTTCCAGCGTCATCTCCCGCATTTCAGCAAGTGACTTGTCGCGAAACGGCCCCCCGCTCGCCGTCAAAATGATCCGCCGCACCCGGTGAGGCCGCGCCGAATCAAAACACTGGAAAATCGCATTATGCTCCGAATCAGCGGGCAACAGCGTCGCGCCAGACGCGGCGGCGGCCGCCAGGATGACGTCGCCTGCCGAAACCAGCGGCTCCTTATTGGCCAGGATGATCGTCCCGCCTTGCCCGATCGCCGCCAACACCGGCTCCAGCCCAGCACAGCCGACAATGGCCGCCATGGTGACATCGGCGCCCATTGCCGCCGCTTCGCAAAGCGCCTTGGCACCGCCGGCCGTTTCGATACCGGTGCCGGCCAGCGCTGCGCGCAGATCGGCCAGGCAGCTCTCCTCGGCAACAACAGCACGCCTCGCGTTGGTGCGGATCGCAGCGGCAGCGAGCTTTTCGACATCGCAATTCGCGGTCAGCGCCAGCACTTCGAAATTTTCGGGTTCGCGCTCAATCAGATCGAGCGTCGATGTCCCGATAGAGCCGGTTGCCCCCAAAATCGTAACGCTTTTCATTCTTAAAGCCCCTGCACCACATCCATCAGCAATTTTTGAATTTCCGGCAACATAACCAGGAAAGCCGCGATCGGCGCGACAGGAATCATCCCATCCACGCGATCCATCAACCCGCCATGGCCCGGCAACAAGCTGCCACTGTCCTTCACGCCCGACTGACGCTTCAGCCAGCTTTCATACAGGTCCCCCGCCTGCGCCACCACCGCCAGCACCGGGGTGGCCAGCGTCAATCGCCACGGCAAGCCCCAGAAGCCATGCATCACGGCGCCGAAAGCGGCTGCCGCGACGATCCCGCCGAAAAATCCAGCCCAGGTCTTGTTTGGGCTGATCATCGGCGCCAACCGCGCGCCGCCGATCATCCGACCGGCAAAAAACGCGCCGACATCGCAGATCGAAACGAGCGCGATTGCCCAGATCGTCATTACTAAACCATCCGGCTGTTTGCGGATCAGCAACAAGGCGAGCACGGGCAACCCGGTATAGACCATGCCCAGCGCCAGATCGGGCCTTCGCGTGCTGGCCAGCGTGAATATGGCCGCTGCGGCGACCAGACCGAGCGCAAAGAAATTCGGCCCCGCAGCCCAGGGGCACATAATCGCCAGCGGGACGGAAAGCGTAAAAAGCATCAGCCGCTTGGTCGCGGCATCGACCTTGGCAAGATCGGCCCATTCGCCAATTACGCCTAAGCCGAGGATCGCCGTTGCCAGCCAAAAGGTGAAGCCGCCCAGCCACAGCACCACCAGCGCAAGGCCGGCCATGCCAAGCCCAGCCACGGTGCGCGTCGCAAGCTCGGATCGCCCCTGGTTCGGGTCCGTCGCGCTCACAAGCCGCCAAAGCGCCGCTGCCGTCGGCCAAAAGAAGCCACAGCACCACGAAGCGCTGCCTCATCAAAATCCGGCCACAGCGTGTCGACAAACAGCAATTCGGTATAGGCAGATTGCCACAGCAGAAAATTGGACAGCCGGTGTTCGCCCGACGTGCGGATCAACAGGTCGAGCGGCGGCAAATCATGGGTATCGAGATGTTGCTCAATCGTCTGCTCGTCGATCGATTCAATCGCGATCTCGCCATCGCGCACTTGCTGGGCAAGCGTCCGGGCAGCATTGGCCAATTCAGCCCGAGCGCCATAGTTTAGCGCAATCGCCAAAATCGGCCCGTCATTACCCGCCGTCCGCGCCAACGCATCATCAACCAGGGCAACGATGTCGGCCGAAAAACGGCTATAGTCGCCGATCACGCGGAGCCGAACATTCTCGCGCACCATTTCATCAAGGTCATTGCGGATGAACAGCCGCAACAGCCCCATCAGATCGCCCACCTCCTCTTCAGGGCGGCGCCAATTCTCTGACGAGAATGCATAAAGCGTCAGGGCTTCAATACCCAACACGCGGGCCGCGCGCGTGATCCGCCGGGCCGCCTCTACGCCGCGGCGATGCCCTTCCAGGCGTGGCAAATGGCGCTGCTTTGCCCAGCGCCCGTTGCCGTCCATGATGATGGCGACATGGCGCGGCACCGCACCTTCTTCACCCGCCTTTTCAGGCACATTGGCGGGTCGAGGCTTCACTTACCGAGGATTTCCTTTTCCTTGGCACTTGCAGCCGCATCGATCTCGGCAATCGTCGCGTCGGTGAGCTTCTGCACCTCAGTCTCGTGCCGCTTGCGCTCATCTTCACTGAAGATGTTCTTCTTTTCGTCGGCCTTCAGGCTTTCCATGCCATCGCGTCGCACGTTACGCGCGGCAATACGCGCTTTTTCAGCGTATTGCCCAGCCAGTTTGGCAAGTTCCTTACGGCGCTCTTCGGTCAAATCCGGGATCGGGATACGCAAAGTGGTGCCATCAACAATCGGGTTCAGGCCCAGGCCGGCCGACCGGATCGCCTTGTCGCACGGGCCGACATTGCCCTTATCCCAGACCTGCACTGAGATCAGCCGTGATTCGGGGACCGACACGGTTGCAACCTGGTTTAGCGGCATATGCGACCCATAGACCTCAACCGTTACCGGATCGAGCAATGACGTGCTCGCCCGGCCCGTGCGCAGGCCGATCAGATCACCCTTTAGCGCTTCAACGCTGCCAGCCATGCGCCGCTCAAGATCGGCCTTGTCATAGGCGGCCATGTCAGTTCTCCGTCTTGTTGTTGACGATTGTCGATGTACCTTCGCCGCGCAAGACCCGGGCAAGATTACCGGTTTCGCGGATATTGAAGACGACAATCGGAATATCGTTATCCCGGCACAGCGCAACAGCGCTTGCATCCATTACCTTAAGATCGTCGGACAGAACACGACTGAAGGTAAGCTGTTCATAGCGGACGGCATTGGGATCGACCTTGGGGTCGGCATTATAGACACCATCGACGCTGGTGCCCTTAAGCAACGCGTCGCAGCGCATTTCCGCCGCGCGCAACGCCGCCCCTGAATCGGTGGTAAAATAGGGGCTCCCCGTGCCGGCCGCGAAGATGACAACGCGGTTCTTTTCCAAATGCCGCTCGGCCCGCCGCCGGATATAGGGCTCGCAAACACTCGCCATCGGAATTGCAGACTGCACCCGGGTTTCAACGCCTAGCCGCTCCAGTGCGTCCTGCATCGCGAGTGCATTCATCACGGTCGCCAGCATGCCCATATAATCCGCCGTTGCCCGGTCCATACCCTTGGCAGCACCAGCCATACCGCGAAAGATATTGCCGCCGCCGATCACCAGGCACAGCTGATAGCCGGCGTCTTTGGCTTGCTTCACTTCGCCAGCAACACGCGCCACGGTGGCCGGGTCGATCCCGAAGGTTTGATCGCCCATCGCCGCCTCTCCGGACAGCTTGAGCAAAATGCGCTTGAATTTGGGTATGGTCATCGATCCAACTTGCGCTTGGGCAGGGCAGCGGCGCGACCTTAGTAGGCCCCCTTCACCGTGCCAAGCACTGATACCAGTGACGACTTAATCATGGCCGGTCCATGCCGGCACGATTCACACGGGCCATGCACCGCATCATCGCTTTGCCAAATCGGGGTGGGCCAGCCGTGCCGGTCCACCCCCTATTTGATTAGTTGACGCCGGCAGCGGCGGCAACTTCAGCGGCGAAATCGCTGGTCTCGCGCTCAATGCCCTCGCCCAGCTGGAAGCGGACATAATCCGTGAGCACGATGGTCTTGCCGGCAGCCTTGGCGGCATTGGCGACCACGTCCGAAATCTTGGTCTTGCCGTCCATCACCAGCAATTGGCTGACCAAAGCATTTTCCTTGCGGTATTTCGCGATCGCGCCGTCGACCATCTTGGCAACGATATCGGCCGGCTTGCCGCTCTCGGCAGCCTTTTCGGTCGCAATCGCGCGTTCGCGAGCGACGATCTCGGGATCGAGATCTTCCTCGTTAAGCGCCAGCGGGAAAGCGGCTGCAATGTGCATCGCAATCTGCTTGCCAAGCGGCAGCAGCACATCGGCATCGGCGTCGCTCTCAAGCGCAACCAACACGCCAATCTTGCCGAGGCCCGGTGCCGCCGCGTTGTGGACGTAAGGGACCACGGCGCCACTGCTGACTTCGAGCCGCTTGGCGCGACGCAGATTCTGGTTTTCGCCGATCGTCGCGATGTTGTTGGTCAGCACTTCCTCAACGGTTTTGCCGCCCAGATGCGCCGCCTTGATCACGTCGATCGAATCGCCGAGCTCAAGCGCCACCGAAGTCACGTCACGGACGAACGTTTGGAATTGATCATTCTTGGCGACAAAGTCGGTCTCGGAATTGACCTCAACCACGGCCCCCTTGGTGCCCGACACTTCGACGCCGACCAGGCCCTCGGCTGCGGTGCGGCTGGATTTCTTGGCGGCCGAAGCCAGCCCTTTGGTGCGCAGCCAATCCATGGCGGCATCCATGTCGCCATTCGCTTCGGTCAATGCCTTTTTGCAATCCATCATGCCCGCGCCGCTCTTCTCGCGCAGATCCTTGACGGCGGCGGCTGTGATCTCGGCCATGTCTTACATCCTTATCTTCGATAAATATGGGTAGGGACGGGGGAAGGCTTGCGCCCTACCCCGCCCATATTTCAGTTCGGAGACGCCACTCAGGCGTCGAGCTGCTGCTCGCCTTCGACGGCCATCACGGCATCGCTCGCTGCTGCGACCATTTCGGGGTCAACGGCCGCTTCAACGGGTGCTGCCAGCGCTTCTTCAGCGGGTGGCTCGTCCATCGCGCCCAGGTCACGACCGCTCTGTGCCTGCTGCTGCTGTCCACCGCGCGTCGCGGCGATCGCAATCGCTTCGCAATACAGGCGGATCGCGCGGCTGGCGTCATCATTCGCGGGGACCGGAAAAGCGATGCCATCGGGCGAGACGTTCGAATCGAGGATCGCGACGACCGGGATACCCAGCGTGTTGGCTTCCTTGATCGCCAACTCTTCCTTGTTGGCGTCGATCACGAACATCACGTCCGGGATGCCACCCATGTCGCGGATGCCGCCGAGCGACAGGTCAAGCTTGTCCTTCTCGCGCGTCAGCTGCAGGACTTCCTTCTTGGTCAGGCCGGTGGTGTCGCCCGACAGCTGCTCTTCGAGCGTCTTGAGGCGCTTGATCGAGCCCGAGATGGTCTTCCAGTTGGTGAGCATGCCGCCCAACCAGCGATGGTTGACGAAATGCTGGCCCGAACGACGCGCTGCATCTGCGACGGGCTCCTGCGCCTGGCGCTTGGTGCCGACGAACAGCACCTTGCCGCCCGATGCCGTCGACGCAGCGACGAATTCGAGCGCGCGCGCAAACAACGGCACGGTCTGGCTGAGGTCGAGAATATGGACGCCGTTGCGGTCGCCAAAGATATAGGGCTTCATCTTGGGGTTCCAGCGGTGAGTCTGGTGGCCGAAATGTGCGCCTGTTTCGAGCAATTGCTGCATGGTGACGACTGGTGCCGCCATAGGGAATTCCTTTCCGGTTTGTCCTCTGGGAAGCAAATATCCGAACGGGCCAAGGCCCGGGCGGACACCGGTGATGTGCGCTTCCCATGCGGGGTTGAGGCGCGGCGCTTAGCCGAGACCCGGATTCAAATCAAGATTCAATTCAACGCTTGACAGTTGGAACGGAGGTGGAACATACAGGGTTCGTAAGCTGTACACGGAACAAAAATGACCGCCCGTCCCTTCATGGACGACAGGGCATTTCAACAATTGACGGAGGATTAGACGATGGTGACGCTGTTGAGCCTGATTTTGTTCTCCGCGGCCCTGATGTCAGTCTGTGCCGTCATGATGTTTACGTTGGTTCCCGCCATGCCACGGATCATCGCGCTGTTCGCGGCTGAGGGCATAATCGCACCGGTGATGCCCGTCCGTGCCATGCCACGTCGTCGCCCCGTCATGGCAGTGGCGCGGCCGCCGGCTTGGCGCGCAGCTGCTTGATTCGCGCATAACCGCGGATACTGAACGGCATCGACAACAGATAAGCGACGCAAACCAGCGTGAGCGTGTGCCAGGGGGCAGAAACCAGTGCCGCGCCCAGCAAGACAACGACCGCAATCGCTTCAAAGCGGACCGAACTGCGCAGCTTGAGCGACGACCAGCTATAGGTCGCCATGCTGGACACCATCATGATTGCCACCAACGCTATCCAGGGCGCGACCAGCCAGGGCGACCGAAACAGTCCCTCTCCGGTCCAAAACCATAGATAAAGCGGCAGCATTGCTAGCCCGGCACCGGCCGGCGCGGGAATCCCGGTGAGAAACCCGGCCAGCTTGTGGGGCTGGTCGGCCATATCGATTGCGGCATTGAACCGGGCGAGCCGCAGCGCGCAAAATACCGCAAATACCAACGCGCATAGCCAGCCCAGCTGCGGAAATGCCCCAAGTGACCAAAGATACAGGATCAGCGCCGGGGAAACGCCGAAGGAAATGGCGTCCGACAGCGAATCAAGTTCAGCGCCAAACCGGCTCTCCCCCCGCACCATCCGCGCGATCCGGCCATCCAGGCCATCGAGCACACCGGCAATCATGATCATCGTCACCGCCAGTTGCCATTCGGCCGCGATCGCAAAACGGATGCCTGTCAGCCCGGAACACAGCGCCAACGCCGTCACTGCATTGGGCGCCACTGCCCGCAACGGCAGGCCGCGCACCGGGCGTGGCCGGGGTCGCCTCATCGCGCTGCTGCGATGCGCCGAAACCTACGGGGGGCAGCGGCGTCACGCGTCT
The DNA here is from genome assembly GCA_001464615.1 of Sphingomonadales bacterium Ga0077557. GTDB lineage: Bacteria > Pseudomonadota > Alphaproteobacteria > Sphingomonadales > Sphingomonadaceae > Sphingomonas. Next base: position 152,905 of record LNFI01000008.1, read on the forward strand.
GCTTGGCAAAATTGGGCGTGGACGGGGCTGTCCTTGGCACCGCCACGGGCATCGTCACTGAGTAATACCCAGCGGCGTCGTCGCATGCGCGCGGCCAATGATCGTTTCACCCGCGACACTGCGCTGGCCGAGCACGACCTGGCAGGCGAAATCGTCAGGCAAATAGACGTCCACTCGGCTGCCAAAGCGAATCAGGCCGATTCGCTGCCCGGATGCCACCATATCGCCAGGTTTGACGAAACCCACGATTCGCCGCGCAACCAGCCCGGCAATTTGGGTGAAGCCAATTTTGCGGCCATCGCGGCTCTCAACCAGAATATGCTGGCGTTCATTTTCCTCGCTCGCCTTGTCGAGGTCCGCATTGAGGAATTTGCCAGAAATATAAATAACCTGGCGGATCGTGCCGGGAATGGGCGTCCGGTTAATATGGACATCGAACACGCTCATAAAAATCGACACGCGCACCAATGGTGCGGCACCCAGGCAATTCTCACCGGCAAGCTCGGGCGGCACCGCCATTCGTTCGATCATCGTGATCAACCCGTCGGCAGGCGCTGTGATCAAATCATCGCCCTGTGGCGTCACCCGCACCGGATCACGGAAAAACGCGGCAACCCAGATCGTTAGGCCAATCAGCGGCCAGGTCACGAAATCCCAGATAAAAAAGGACAGAAACGCCGCCGCCCCGGCGATCAGCACATATTTGCGCCCTTCGGGATGAACATCAGGAAAGCGCCAGGTGACGCTGGCACCACCAATTGGCGGTTTTTCGGGCAATGGCATGGTCGCTTTGTACATTGCGCAATGCAGCATTTCAATGCGCGCGCACCAATCCGGGCGGACTCGTACCAGTCAGCACGTTTGGGGAGGTTGATTGGCGCGGGCCTTCATCCTAGACGGCGCTGAGAAACCCTTCCCCAAGGATAAGCGAGCAATCGATGGCGAAAATTAAGGTGAAGACGCCCGTCGTCGAAATCGACGGCGATGAGATGACCCGGATCATCTGGCAATGGATCCGTGAACGCCTCATTCTTCCCTATCTCGATATCGATCTCGATTATTATGATCTGGGCGTCGAGAAGCGTGACGAGACCGATGACAAGATCACGGTGGAAAGCGCGCGGGCGATCCAAAAATATGGCGTCGGCGTGAAATGCGCCACGATCACTCCCGATGAAGACCGGGTGACGGAATTCGGCCTCAAAAAGATGTGGAAATCGCCCAACGGCACGATCCGCAACATCCTGGGCGGCACGATTTTCCGCGAACCAATCGTGATCAAGAACGTACCGCGCCTGATCCCCAGCTGGACCCACCCGATCGTCGTTGGCCGCCACGCCTTTGGCGATCAGTATCGCGCTACTGATTTCCTCGTCCCCGGCCCCGGCAAGCTACGCATGGTGTTCGAAGGCGATGACGGCACGGTGATTGATCGCGAAGTGTTCCAATACCCGTCGCCGGGCGTCGCGCTGGCGATGTACAATCTGGACGATTCGATCCGCGATTTCGCGCGCGCATCGATGCATTACGGCTTGAACCTGAAATGGCCGGTTTATCTATCGACCAAGAACACCATCCTGAAGGCCTATGATGGCCGCTTTAAGGATTTGTTCGCTGAGGTCTTTGAAAGCGAATTCAAGGACAAGTTCAAGGAAGCTGGCATCGTCTATGAACATCGGTTGATCGATGACATGGTCGCTTCCGCGCTGAAATGGCATGGCGAATTCGTCTGGGCCTGCAAAAACTATGACGGCGACGTCCAGTCCGATCAGGTCGCCCAGGGCTTTGGTTCGCTCGGGCTGATGACGTCCGTGTTGCTAACGCCCGATGGCAAGACCGTTGAGGCAGAAGCGGCGCACGGCACCGTCACCCGCCATTTCCGTCAGCATCAGCAGGGTAAGGCAACCTCGACCAACCCGATCGCGTCGATTTTCGCCTGGACCGGCGGCCTTAAATATCGCGGCAAGTTTGATGGCACGCCCGAAGTCTCCGCCTTTGCCGAAACGCTTGAGCGGGTTTGCATCAAGACCGTTGAAGACGGTCATATGACCAAAGACCTTGCGCTGCTGATCGGGCCCAATCAGCCCTGGATGACGACGGAGCAATTTTTCGAACAGGTCCGCGTCAATCTGGAAACCGCGATGGGTGTGTAGGCGTGGCGGGCGCGCGATCTCGCTGGCTGCTCGCCCTTGCAGCGCCAGCGATCGCCGCCAGCGCACCTCAACCGTCTGACGACCTTGCATTCCCCTTTCATCGTCAGATTGGCGGGCATCATATTTCCGCTGAGTTCCCGATCCCATCGGCGATGGATGCGGTGCTTGCGCGGGCAGACCAACGGCTCAGCTCGTCGGCCATTGCAGTACCCGGCCTAGGCAGCCGGATATTCCTCACCAATGGCGGCTGGCGCTGGCGCGCGCTCGCAAAGGCGAGCGTCAGCGCGTTTGCGATCTCGCGGCCCGGTTCGGAATTGGTGATCGTCAACCGCAGCGACATGGTCCGGGACCTCGCTTTCAACGGACGCAGGATTGGCGGGGTCCGGCCGCTCTCCCAAGTCATTGCCCATGAGATGGCGCATGGCCTGCTCCGTCGCCATTTCGGCCTTGCTGCAGCGCAGGCAGCGCCCGCCTGGAAAGTAGAGGGCTATTGCGATTTTGTTGCCGGCGGCGGCAGCCTTAGCGATGCAGAAGCGGCAAGGCTGATCGCTGCGGGCACTGATCATCCAGCGCTGCCTTATTATCTCGGGCGCAAACGCGTTGAAGCGATTCTGGCGCGCAATGGCGGCTCAGTCGATGCGCTGTTCGCAAACGACGATCCAGTTATCCACGAGCCGAAGCCGCAAAGGGCTGCAACCTAGTTTTCCCCCGCCAATTGGGGTTTCAGCTATCCTCAATCCGCCATGGGCTGACAAAGCGCATCGTGGCAGGCTAGATGCCGTCATGACCATCGCTCTCGACAGTCACGGATTTTCCGACGCGCTCGTCATTCTGGGGGCCGCAGGGCTTGTCATCCCGGCATTCGCCCGCGCGAAAATCAGCCCGGTGATCGGTTTCATTCTGGTCGGCGTACTGGTTGGCCCCTTCGGCCTGGGCGCACTGGTCGGCAAAATGCCCTGGTTGCGGCATGTCACCATTTCCGATGCCGATGCGATCGAACCGTTTGCCGAATTCGGTATCACATTGCTGCTCTTTTCGATCGGGCTCGAACTTTCGCTAAAGCGGCTATGGAGCATGCGTCAGTTGGTTTTCGGCACCGGAGCGGCTGAGCTGATCGCATCCGGCATGATTATTGGCGTCGGGGCACATCTCTTTGGCGTGCCTTGGTCGAGCGCTCTGGCCCTGGGTTTCGCGCTTGCCTTGTCATCGACAGCGTTGGTCCTCCCGATTGCAGGCACCACCAGCGGAGTGGGCCGCGCGGCTTTTGCGATGCTGTTGTTCGAAGATCTGGCGCTGGTGCCGATCATCTTTGCGCTGGCTGCCCTTGCCCCGCATGGCTCCAATGATCCTTTGGCGATAGTCTGGATTCTTGCCCTGGGCCTGGTGACCATCGCGCTAATGTTTATCGGCGGGCGGGTCATCTTGCCGCGCCTGTTCGCGCAGGCGGCGCGCACCAAAAGTCCCGAATTGTTCCTGGCAGCGTCGCTGCTCGTCGTAATCGTGGCCAGCCTGGCCACGACGGCCGTCGGCCTGTCACCCATTGTCGGCGCGCTGCTCGCCGGGCTGCTGATCGCAGAGACCGATTACCGTAGCGAGGTCGAAGTGATGACGGCACCGTTTAACGGTCTGGCGCTCGGCGTGTTTCTGATCACCGTGGGGATGAGCATCGATCTTCGATCGATCCTGGCCGGCTGGCCAGAGCTGTTGCTCGCGATTGTCGCGGTCGTTTCTGTGAAAGCGCTGGTTACTTTTGGGCTGTTGCGCTGGGCCGGTGTCCGCGGCGGCATTGCCGCAGAGACCGGCCTGTTGATGGGCAGTCCGTCAGAGACAACCTTGATTGTATTGGGTGCTGCTGCGCAGGCGCAGCTCATCAAGCCCGATTTTGCCAATTTCTGGGAAACTGTAACCGCGCTTGGGTTGACGCTCACGCCCCTGCTCGCTTGGATCGGCAGACAGGCTGCGCGTCGAATCGAACGCCGCACCGATGGCGATCCGCTGGGCATTACCATCCCGGCAGAGGGGCCTGGCACGGTGATCATTGGCTTTGGCCGGGTAGGCAGAATGGTCGCGGAAATGCTCCGCGCCCATCAACAGCCCTTTGTCGCGGTAGAAGCCGATATCGATACCGTTATCGCTGCCCGGGCAGAAGGTTATCCAATGATCTTCGGCGATGTCGCACGGACGGAATTGGTCGATCGGCTCAATCTTGGCCGCGCAAGGGCGTTGATTTTGACGATGGACGATCCTGTACTCACGGTCCGGCTGACCAAACGGGTCCGCAATTGGGTGCCTGATCTGACCATTGTTGCCCGCGCCCGCGATGTCGACCACGCCGCAGAACTCTATCGCGCAGGCGTAACCGATGCAGTGCCGGAAACGCTCGAGAGCTCGCTGCAGCTATCAGAAGCCGTGCTGACTGATCTTGGCGTTGCCGTCGGCCCTGTGATCGCATCGATTCATGAAAAGCGCGATGCATTGCGCAAAGAGATTAAGGGCGCTGCGGGGCTGATGCGCGAGCCACGCTTTCGTCGATTACGCGACAGCGATCATCCGGCGTGAGGGCAGAATCATCCTGCCCACGCGATTCACTACCCCTGTGCAGCCGGACTTAACCCCAAAAGCGCATTGATTTGCGCATGATGATCAAAGCCCTTGCTGCGCTTACGCTCATTCTGCTGGCGGTCGATTACGCCCTCACCGGCGGCAGCTATAGCGCGGCGACCATGGCAAGCATCGGTCATCTCGGTCATTGGCTGGCCGATTCTGCCCGTAATTCGATCTTCTCGCGCTGAAAGAATGCCGCCGGTTGCGCCCAGGGCCTTTACCTTACGTCAACCAAGCATCAGTATCCCGCAATTAATGGATATGAACGACGACGCCCGCGAAATTTTGTCGATAATCGAGCAATTCTGGCGTGCCCTGGATGCGCTGGAAGCAGACAAAGCGCGTGCGTTGACCGCGCCCGATATGATGATCATTGATGCGTTTGCCCCGTTCCAGTGGGCGGGGGCGAACAGTTTTGATCGCTGGGTAGAAGCGCTCTGGGCCTATTGCACCAAGCATGATTTTTCGATGAACCACACGACACTGCGCGCCCCGTCCCGCTTCACGCTTGTTGGCGATCAAGCCTATGTGGTCTGCCCAGCAATGATGGCCACGGCGCGCGGCGATGAGTTAATGTCGCAACAGGGCGTCATTGTTACCACGCTGCGCAGCGTTGACGGCAAATGGCTAATCTCTGCGCTGGTATGGGCCGGACAATAGCTTAGCGACCCGATCAGGCCGTCGTTGTCTCCGCCATCAGGGCGTTTTTGACGGCAGTGATGGCATCAGCCGCCCGCCCGCCTTCGGGGCCACCGCCCTGCGCCATGTCAGGTCGTCCGCCACCACCCTGCCCGCCCAGTTCGGCGACCGCAATCCGCAGCAAATCAACCGCATTATGGCTGGCGACCAGATCGTCACTGATCCCGACCGCGACAGAGGCACGCCCCTCATTCACCGCGACAATCATCACGATGCCCGACCCAATTCGGGTCTTCACATCGTCAACTGCGCCGCGCAAACCCTTGGGGTCGAGCCCGTCGACGACCTGACCGGCAAAGTTCTTGCCCCCCACCGTTTCGGGCCCGGCTGGTGCAGCGCCAGCGCCGCCACCCAGCGCCAATGCCTTTTTCGCTTCGGCAAGCTCACGTTCAAGCCGCCGGCGATCGTCAACCAGGGCAGCGACCCGCATCGGCACCTCGTCAGGTGACGCCTTCAGCACACTCGCCGTCTCGCGCAATTTTTCATCGCGATCAGCGAGCCACAGCCGTGCGGCCTCGCCCGTCAGCGCCTCGATCCGGCGGATACCGCTCGACACAGCGCCCTCAGCGACGATTTTGAACAAGGCGATATCGCCCAGCGCCGATACATGGGTGCCGCCACACAGCTCAACCGAATAGGGCGCGTCCGCGTCTGTTCCCATCGCAAGCACGCGCACTTCATCGCCGTATTTCTCACCAAAAAGCGCCATTGCCCCCGCCGCAATCGCATCCTCGGGCGTCATCAACCGGGTAGTGACCGGGCCATTGCCCCTGATCTGGCGGTTCACATCAGCTTCGATATCGGCAATCTCGGCGGCGCTTAGCGCGCTTGGATGCGAGAAATCGAAGCGAAAGCGATCGGCCGCCACCAGGCTGCCCTTTTGGGAGACATGCCCGCCGAGCCGCGTGCGCAACGCTGCATGCAACAAGTGCGTTGCCGAATGATTGGCGCGAATCTGCGCGCGCCGCGCGACATCAATTGCCAGGTGGACGGTATCGCCCTGCACGATTTCGCCCGCCGTGATCAACGCCTGATGCGCGTGCAACCGGCCGACTGCCTTGCTGGTATCCCGCACGCTCGCGCGCAAACCGCCATCGGTGCTAATCACGCCAGCATCGCCCATCTGGCCGCCGCTTTCGGCATAAAAGGGCGTCTGATTGGTCAACACGACCACTTCGCCGGGGCCAGCGCGATCAACCCGAACGCCGTCCTTCAACAACGCGATAACGGTACCGTCACCGACATCGCTGGTATAGCCCGTGAACTCAGTACCGCCCACCTCCTCGGCAATGTCAAACCAGACTTCATCGGAGGCGCGCTCGCCCGATCCCTTCCAGGCGGCGCGGGCGGCGCGCTTTTGTTCGGCCATCGCCGTATCAAATCCGGCACGATCGACACCAAATCCCTGCGATCGAAGCGCATCCTCGGTCAGATCATACGGGAAGCCAAATGTGTCATATAGCTTGAACGCCGTTTCTCCGGCGAGTGTTGCGCCCGGCGCCATGCCTGCCGTCGCCTCGTCGAGCAGCTTCAGCCCGTTGGTCAGCGTCTGGCGAAAACGCGTTTCCTCCTGCGCCAGCGTTGCCTCGATCAACGGCTGCGCGCGCAGCAGCTCCGGATAGGCAGTGCCCATTTCCGCGACGAGCGCAGGCACAAGGCGATGCATCAGCGGGTCCTTGGCGCCCAATAGATGGGCGTGGCGCATCGCGCGGCGCATAATCCGCCGCAGCACATAACCGCGCCCCTCATTGGCGGGCAGCACGCCGTCAGCCACCAGAAAGCCGCTGGTGCGCAGATGATCGGCGATGATCCGGTGGCTCGCCTGGGTTTCCCCGGTAGACGGCGTGTGCGTCAGCGCGCTGGATGCAGCGATCAGTGCCTTGAATGTATCGGTGTCATAATTGTCGTGCACACCCTGCAGCACGGCGGCGATGCGCTCCAGCCCCATGCCGGTATCAATCGATGGGCGCGGCAACGGCGTCCGCTCGCCACCGGCGGCCTGCTCGAACTGCATGAAGACCAGATTCCAGATTTCTACAAAGCGGTCGCCATCCTCATCCGGACTGCCCGGCGGGCCGCCAGGAATATGGTCGCCATGGTCGTAGAAAATCTCGGAACATGGCCCGCACGGCCCGGTATCGCCCATCGACCAAAAATTATCGTTGGTGGCGATCCGGATGATCCGGCTTTCCGGCAGCCCGGCGATCTTGCGCCACAGATCAAAGGCTTCATCATCGGTGTGATAGACGGTCACCGTCAGCCGATCGGGATCAATGCCCCATTCGCGGGTGATCAAATTCCAAGCGAGCAAGATTGCGCGTTCTTTGAAATAATCACCGAACGAGAAATTACCGAGCATTTCAAAGAATGTATGGTGCCGCGCCGTATAGCCGACATTGTCCAAATCATTGTGCTTGCCGCCCGCGCGCACACATTTCTGCGATGAGCTCGCGGTGAGATAGGGCCGCGATTCAAGCCCGGTGAAGACGTTCTTGAAAGGCACCATGCCGGCATTGACGAACATTAACGTCGGATCATTATGCGGCACGAGCGGTGCGGAAGGCACGCGAGCATGCCCCTCACCGGCAAAATAATCCAGGAAGCTGCGGCGGATGTCGTTGGTCGATGTCATGCCGCTGATCTAGGGCGACGCGCGGCCACGCTCAAGCAAAACACGGCGCGCACATCAAACATCGCGATCACGGTGACGAAAGCCCCCGCGCGTCTTCACGCCTCCCCGTCCACAAACGATGGAAAAAACATGTTTTTTGTAATCCCTTAATACTCGCCCGTTAGAATGCACCTTAACGACCCGACCCGCCTGACCAACCCGATCGTTCGACCGACATGACGAGGAGATTGACACCGACATGACAATTGCCGCGACGATGGAGCTGGACAATCGCCGTGGCTATATTGAGCGCCGGGGTGGTGCGCGTCATATTTCGGTCTTTCGGGTCGGTCGGCTCGTTTCGACAGGGCCGGATCAACTCTGTGTGGTCCGAAATCTCTCCGCAAGCGGTGCGATGATCGAGGTGAACCGGGTGCCCGCAGTAGGCGACCGGGTCCAGATTGATTTGCGGTCAGACCGATGCTTCTGGGCCACCGTCCGCTGGGCACGGCGGCGCGAGGCCGGGGTTCAGTTTGAAATGCCAATCGATGTCGATGCGGTATTGCGCGAAGAACGTCAGTCGATTCGCCGCCGTCATCCCCGTGCCCCCCGTTTCCAACGCGCAGGGAATGCCAGAATTATCAGCGGGCGCGGCACCATCGAAGGGGCAATTGCCAATATCTCAATCGTCGGAGTTGCCGTCGTGACCCCGGAAATATTCGCGCGGGACGAACCCGTTGTCGTTGCGGTTGACGGGCTTGGCGCAACGCATGCCTTTGTCCGGTGGAGCCTGGACGGCGAAATCGGCCTTCGGCTTTCATCGCCACTTTCATACCGGGCACTCGCCGATTGGCTCGATGACCAGGCGGCCATCGGCGACCCGTAACTATTTCCAAACTAACGCGATTGGCTTGGGCACGCGTTGCTGCACCAATCCTCTCCCGTGACCGCTGGGCGTTATTCGGCGATAAGTAATCCCCTCGATGCCCACGGAACCACAAAGTGCTGGCACGGCGACAGCGCAGCTCTGGCCACGCCTCTCGCCTTATCATCCGAACGGCAAATCGATGCTTTTCGGGGGTTCGCTGAACCAGACTGGTCCGGACGTGCTCATATGGAAACAGTCTTCCAGCCGGACGCCGAACTTGCCGGGCAAGTAGATCCCGGGCTCGTTCGAAAAGCACATCCCTGCCGCCAGTGGCGTCGTCTCGCCATGCACGAGATTGACGGGTTCGTGCCCATCCATCCCAATCCCATGACCTGTCCGGTGTGACAGACCAGGCAGCTTATAGCCCGGTCCATAGCCCTGGGCCTCGTAATAGCGGCGAACCGCATCGTCGACGCTGCCTGCCGGCGCCCCGATCTGAGCGGCCGCGCGCGCCACTTGCTGCCCTTTGGCGACATGGTCCCACACCGCGCGCTGCTCGGCAGACGCCGTGCCATGCACGAATGTCCGCGAAATGTCAGATTGATAGCCATGAACGCTGCAGCCGCAATCCATCAGCACCACCTGCCCGTCAGCGACGATTTGCGGTGCCAGGCTGCCATGCGGATAAGCAGCAGCCTCGCCGATCAGCACCAGCGCGAATTCTGGATCACCGCCCAATTTTCGGGTCGCCGCCGTCATCAGCGCGCCGATCTGCGCTGGCGTCATGCCCTTTTCGATCCGCGGGTACGTCCAGCGGTAGGCAGCAACCGTCACGTCACTGGCGGCCTGCAACAATGCAATTTCAGCGGGCGTCTTGATCATCCGGCAGCCCCTGACGACCGGATTGGCGGAAACGATTCGCGCCTTTGGCAGGGATTGCCGCAATTTATCGACCGCGAAATAGCGCACGGTTTCCTCAATGCCGACCGGCAAGCCGGCGAGTCCCCGCGCGCGCAACAACGCAGCGATCAGGGCAAGCGGGTCCTCATCTTCCTGCCAGACCTTGACAGTGGCCGTCACCGCTAGCGTTTGGCGAACCGACGGCTCTTCGAAAAACGGCGTGACGACACATGGATCGCCCTCGACTGGCAGCAGCGCCGCCGTCAGCCGTTCGCTGCGGCGCCATTCAACGCCCGTGAAATAGGTCAGGCTCGCGCCGGGTTCGATCAGCACCGCACCGATACCCGCTGCCTTCATCAGCGCTTGCGCGCAGGCAATCCGCGCCTGGCGCTCAGCAGGGGTGATCGGCTGCACATTGCCCGTCAGATCGGTGAGTCCGGCAAGGTCGGGTTCGGCCGCGCGCAGCAGGCCTGCTACACTCATCAACGGCAAAGCCGTGGCTGCTCCCAGCACCTGGCGCCGACTAATCATGGCAACACACGGGCAAGCGGCACGATGCAAAACAGGTGCTGAATCATCGCCGCTATTCCCCCTTCAAGTCGGTGCTGCTTCATAGGGCGCTTGACCCACGCGCCACAATGCCCTTCGCTGGTGCCAGAATTTTCGGGGAGGTTCCTTTGGCCAAGCGCCTGACGCTTTACATCATGATCGGCCTTGTTCTTGGCCTTATTACCGGCTGGGCGCTGAATACCACGATTGCTGATGGGACGCCGGAGGCGACCGCGCGGCTGAAGGAGATTGCTGGCGGGTTCTCGATCGTCACGACGATTTTCCTGCGGCTGATCAAAATGATCATCGCGCCACTGGTGTTTTCCACATTGGTCGTCGGCATCGCCCATATGGGCGACACTGCGTCGCTCGGGCGGATTGGCGCGCGGACAATGGGGTGGTTCGTTACCGCGTCACTGATTTCGCTCAGCCTGGGGCTGCTCCTGTTCCACGGGATCGAATTCGTGATTGATGCCGTTGCGCCCGGCACAGGCTTTGGCTTTTCGCTGCCGGCACCCGACGCGACGGTCGGCCTCGACAAGGCGGCGTTCGACTTGTCGAAATGGATCACCCATGTCGTGCCATCGTCAATCGTCGATGCGATGGCGACCAATGAGATTATCCAGATCGTAGTGTTTTCGGTGTTCGCCGGCGTCGCGTTGCTGGCGATTGGCGAACGGGGCGCACCAATCGTTAAGGGTGCAGAAGCGCTGGCGGCAATGATGCTGCAGATCACCGATTATGTGATGCGGATCGCACCGCTGGCGGTGTTTGCCGCGATCACGGCCACCATTACTGTTAACGGATTGGGCATCATCGTCACGCTGGGGCTGTTTGTGGGCAGCTTCTATATCGGGCTGGCGGTGCTGTGGCTGTTGCTGTTCGGTGCTGCTTTCGCGTTTATCGGCCGACGGGCATTTTCGCTGATCCGCTATATTCGCGAACCTATCCTCCTGGCCTTTTCCACCGCGTCATCCGAGGCAGCTTATCCCCGTACGCTGGAGGCGCTTGATCGGTTCGGGGTGCCGCCCCGGATCGCAAGCTTTGTGTTGCCGCTGGGCTATTCGTTCAACCTTGACGGCTCGATGATGTACATGACCTTTGCGACATTGTTCATCGCCCGAGTTTACGGCATCGATTTGTCGATCGGCACCCAGATCATCATGCTGCTGGTCCTGATGGTCACGTCAAAGGGCATTGCCGGCGTGCCGCGCGCATCGCTGGTCGTGATCGCAGCGGTGATGGGTCAGTTTGGCATTCCGGAGGCAGGGCTGTTGCTGATCCTGCCGGTCGATCAGTTCCTCGACATGGGGCGGTCGGGCACCAATGTCGTCGGCAATGCGGTTGCCACCGCCGTAGTGGCGAAGTGGGAGGGTGCGCTGGACGAACCCGAACCACCGGAGATTGAGCCGCCCCATGCGCCTGCGCACCGCGCCACGACCTAGCGACGCCGCCATCTCCTTCGGGAAGGCCGTCAGGCCGTTGGCGTCATGCCCTAGGCATCACGCAAAGGCATAGGGACCGCCTTTGGCGAGCGCGGTCTGATAGCCCGGGCGGGCGTGGATCTTGGCAAGCCAGGCGGTGGTCGCCGGTCGCGACGGGCCGAGACCCGCCCGTGATCGCGCTGCTTCAAGCGGAAAGCTCATCATGATATCGGCTGCGCTGATTTCGTCGCCGGCAAACCAGGGCCGGGAAGCAAGTTCGGCCTCAAGATAATCAAGATGGACATCGAACATCGGCACCAGGCGCTTGAGCACTGCCTTGCCAAATAGCGGAATGCGTCCCGCCACCAGCATCGCGAAGAGCGGCGGCATCATCGAGCCCTCGGCATAATGGATGAACTGGCGATAGCGAAGTACCGATTCGCGGTGCGCGCCCGGCCCAAGCCGGCCATCCGCTTTTTCGACCAGATATTCGACGATGGCCCCCGTTTCAGCGATGACGACACCGTCATCCTCAATCACCGGTGATTTGCCGAGCGGATGGATCAGCTTCAGCTCGGGCGGTGCCAGCATCGTCTTCTTATCGCGCGCATAATGCCTGATCTCATAGGGCAGACCAATTTCTTCGAGCATCCATAGGATGCGCTGCGACCGCGAATTTTCGAGATGGTGGACGATGATCGTCATAACATGGTCTCCTGAACGCCAGCGACGCTAGCCGATCGCGGCACGAAGTCGAGCGCTTCGCGCGCTGTCGTCTCCCGATCTTCGAACAAAGGTGGGGAATTTGCGGGTCACCGACACTGCCGCAACGGCCCGCCCGACATGCCAGCGCCCAAAACATGAAAGGCCCGCCGACATGGGCGGGCCTTTCCAGTTATTGCAGCGCTAGTCCCTGCAGGAATACGCCGCCGGGAAGCTTACATCTCGTCATCATCTTCCGGTTCGGCACCGACCATCATTTCCTCGGCAACCTTGTCGGTGCGGGTCCGGATCGCCTTTTCGAGCCGATCCGCCATCTCGCTATGCTCGCTCAAATAGGTCTTGGCGTTTTCGCGGCCTTGGCCGATCCGGACGCTGTCATAAGAGAACCATGCGCCCGATTTCTCGACCAGCCCGGCCTTGACGCCAAGATCGAGAATTTCGCCGATTTTCGAAATGCCCTGGCCATACATGATATCGAATTCGACCTGCTTGAACGGCGGCGCGACCTTGTTCTTGACCACTTTCACCCGGGTGGTGTTGCCAACGATATCCTCGCGGTCCTTGATCTGGCCGGTGCGGCGAATGTCGAGCCGAACCGAGGCGTAGAATTTCAGGGCATTCCCACCCGTCGTGGTTTCCGGGTTGCCGTACATCACGCCGATCTTCATGCGCAGCTGGTTGATGAAGATCACCATGCAACGCGACCGACTGATCGACCCGGTCAACTTACGCAGCGATTGCGACATCAGCCGCGCCTGCAGGCCGACATGGCTATCGCCCATTTCGCCCTCAATTTCAGCGCGCGGCACGAGAGCCGCAACCGAATCGACCACCAGCACGTCAATGGCATTGGAACGCACCAAGGTGTCAACGATCTCGAGCGCCTGCTCGCCGGTATCGGGCTGCGACACGATCAGTTCGTCGATGTTAACGCCCAGTTTTTTGGCATAGACCGGGTCAAGCGCATGTTCGGCATCGACAAACGCCGCCGTGCCGCCATTTTTCTGCGCTTCGGCGATGACGTGAAGCGCCAGCGTGGTCTTGCCCGAGCTTTCCGGCCCATAGATTTCGATGACCCGACCGCGCGGCAACCCGCCAACGCCAAGCGCGATGTCGAGCCCAAGCGAGCCGGTCGAAATCGCCTCAACCTGCATCGTCTCCTTCGAGCCGAGCCGCATGGCCGAGCCTTTACCAAAGGCCCGATCAATCTGCGCGAGCGCAGCGTCGAGCGCCTTTTGCCGCTCAGCGGCCGCCTTGTCCGTGGATACCGCCATTTTGTTGTCGATGACCTTCAATTGTGCTGCCATTGGAAGCCTCCGTCGCTAGACTGAACATGCCGGTTGGGCAATGCGCTCAGTCTTTGTACACATAATGTTCTACAGGAACAAGGGGTGAACGAAAATTTCCTTCACCGCTTTCCCGGCTTGCCCTGTCGAGGCGGTTTCGCGATGGTGGCGCATGATCGATCACCCTGACTTCATCGCCGGTCTGCCTAAGGCAGAACTTCATTTGCATATTGAAGGCAGCCTTGAACCCGAACTGATGATGGCGCTTGCGCAGCGCAATCGCATCACCACTCCCTTCGCAACGGTTGAGGAAGTGCGGGCAGCCTATAATTTCTCACGGCTGCAGGATTTCCTGGATATTTATTATGCCGGGGCGGACGTGCTGCGCACCGAACAGGATTTCCACGATCTGGCGCTCGCCTATTTCGATCGGGCAGCCGAAGACGGGGTCGTCCATGCAGAAATCTTCTTTGATCCGCAGACGCACACGGATCGCGGCATTCCGTTTCAAGTGGTGGCAGACGGCCTGCTCGCCGGCATGGCCGCGGCGCAAGCCAGGCATGGGCTAACGGCACAACTCATTCTTTGCTTCCTCCGCCATCTCGACGAGGACGCTGCCTTTACGACGCTAAAGGCCGCCGAGCCATGGCTCGATCGGATCACTGGCGTCGGGCTCGATTCGTCAGAAATTGGTCACCCGCCAGAAAAATTTGCGCGCGTCTTTGCCACGGCCGGCGACATGGGACTGAAACGCGTTGCCCATGCCGGTGAGGAGGGTCCACCCGAATATGTGTGGCAGGCGCTCGACCTGCTCGATATCGATCGCCTCGATCATGGCAATCGCGCGCTTGAAGACCCTGTGCTGACAGCACGACTCGCGCGTAGCGGTATGACCTTGACGGTGTGCCCGCTCTCTAACCTGAAACTGTGCGTAGTGCCGGATATGGCCGCCCACCCGATCGATGCGATGCTGCGCGCTGGACTACGCGCGACAATCAATTCAGACGATCCGGCCTATTTCGGCGGCTATATCGCTGACAATTATCGTGCTGCCGCCGCTGGGCGCGACCTCTCCCGCGCTGATCTTACGCTGCTCGCGCGCAATTCCTTCCTGGGGTCGTTCCTGCCGCTAGACGCAGTCTCCATGCACCTCGCCCGGCTTGATGCCTATGTGGATGCCGCCTGATGCCAATTTTCACCCCAATCCCGCAGGAACAGTTTGTCGCTCATGTCCTGGCGCTCGCCGATCAGATCGGCGTGGATAGCTGGGCACCATCCTATCTCATCGGCATTGGGCGTGGCGGGCTTGTACCGGCCACTTTTCTTAGCCACGCCACGGGCTTGCCCATGCTGTCGGTCGATTATTCGAGCCAAGTCGAAGAATTTGCAGAAGGGGCGCTCGCCCGGCTGGCTGCGCGGACCCAGGGTGGTGATAAGCTACTGTTCGTCGATGACATCAATGACACTGGCGGCACGATCGGCCGGTTGCGCACGATCCTGGCCGAACAGGGGGCGGTTGCCGGCAGCATTCGCTTCGCGACGCTGATCGACAATGTCCGGTCGGCACAGCGGGTGGAGTTTCACGCCGAGACGATTGACCGCGCGATCACCAAAGACTGGTTCGTCTTTCCGTGGGAAGCCGTCGCGCCACAATCCAAGCTGGCCGATGATGCAGCCGCCGTGCCAGAACGGACGGCGTGAGCCTTCGCTTGATCAGGCGAACCGGGCAATCGCCGCTTCAACGTCATCCATTGTAAACGGCTTGGACAGCATCGGCCGATCGCGAAACCGCTCGGCAATGTCTTGGATACCGCCCCCACTCGCGACAACAAAAGGGATTCCGGCTGCGGCCAGGGCATCGGCGATCGGCCAGCTGGTCTCGCCGCCGCGCAGGTTTACGTCCAATATTGCCGCACCGATGCCGCCGGCAGCAACCGCGGCCAACCCATCTGCAACAGAATCAATCGGACCGATTACTTGCTTGCCGAGCAATTCGAGAAAATCCTCGAGCATCATTGCAATCAGCGATTCGTCTTCGACAATCAAAATGGTGTTGGCGGGCATAGCGCGCGCTTAGAGCCCAGATAGCGCACGCCGCCAAGCGTCATTTCACCGCCAGCGCATCACGCGCTGCCTCAGCGAGCTGCTTTACCGAGAATGGCTTGGCGATAAAGGCGACATTGTCGAGGTCGATCGATTTGCGCAGCTGTTCTTCGGCATAGCCGGACATGAACAAAATCGGCAGATCTGGATAGCGCTTTCGGGCATGGCGCACCATTGTCGGACCGTCCATCATGGGCATCACGACGTCTGAAATCAGCAGATCGGGGCGCTGGTGCGTGGCGAGCAGCTCGAGTGCAGCCTCGCCATGTTCCGCGGTCAACACGGTATAGCCTTGTCGGGTCAGCGCACGCTCAGCGACCGCGCGCACCATGTCTTCATCTTCGACGATCAGGATCGTCCCGCTGCCCCACAATTCGCCTTCCTTGGCCTTGGGTGCGGCAGGGATTGGCTTGGCGGTAGCCGCGGCGGTGTGGACGGGCAAATAGATGGTGAACTCCGCCCCTTTGCCTGGCCGGGAATCCGCAAAAATATAGCCGCCCGATTGTTTGACGATGCCATAGACTGTCGACAGCCCCAGCCCGGTACCCTTGCCGACTTCCTTGGTCGTGAAAAAGGGTTCGAAGATCTTGGGCAAGATCTCAGGCGGAATACCCGTGCCAGTATCGGAGATTTTGATCGCGGTATAATCGGCGACCGGCAGGATATCCGATTCCATCTTGCGAACATCGGCAGCGGGCACCGCCAGCGTCTGGATCGTCAGCGTGCCGCCGCCCTGCCCACTCTTCGCCAGCATCGCATCGCGCGCATTAACCGCCAGGTTCATCACCACTTGTTCAAGCTGGCCGGGATCGGCGCGCACTGGCCCCAGATTGCGGCCATGCTTTACCGTCAGCGTCACCGTTTCCCCCAGCAACCGCTTGAGCAGGTTTGAGACTTCGGAGATCACATCGGGCAGCTGCAATATCTGCGGACGGAGCGTCTGCTGGCGCGAAAAGGCGAGCAATTGCCGCGTCAAGCTGGCGGCGCGGTTCGAATTGGCGCGGATCTGCTGGATATCGTCATAATCGCTATCGCCCGGCGAATGGCGCATCAGCATCAAGTCGCAATGGCCGATAATCGCTGTTAGGATATTGTTGAAATCATGCGCAACCCCGCCGGCGAGCTGGCCTACAGCCTGCATCTTGGTCGCCTGCGCCACTTCGCGCTTCAGCCGGTTTTCCTCGCCATTGTCCTTCAAGCTCAGCAGCACCGCCGCCTCACCCAACCCGCGCGCGCCGGCGATCGATAGGGCAACGGGCTCATCGGGCCGATCGCGCAGCCGCACCGCCATATCGGCACTATGCGTTGCTCCACCCGCAAAGCGGCGGACAGCATCGGCCACGGCGGCCTTGTCTTCTCGCACGACGAGATCGCCGGGATAGAGCGGCGGCGCGGCGGGATCGACATCGGCGGCGCGGACAAACGCATCGTTCATCTGGAGGAAGCGCCCCTCGCGATCGATCAGCGCGATCCCGAACGGCATCAGTGACACCAGGCTGCGGACATGCGCCGATGCATTGGCACCGATCGCAGGCCCGGTCGCCTCCTCCTCGTCAAGCAGCGCCACAAGCAAAGGCGCATCATCGCCCTCGATAAACGGGATTTGCACCACGCGCAGCGGCGTACCGGTCATCCCTTCGCGCTCGAAACGGACCATTCCCTGGCCATCAGTGATCAGGAAACGGGCGAAATCGCGGCCAGCAATCGCGCCTTCCTCATGCCCCATTGCCCGCACCCGAAACACCCGATTTGCGGCGCGAATTCGGCCATCGGCGGTAATCAGCGCGGTCATGATCCCGGCCGTCGCCAGCCGATTGCCGACCGTACCACCGATCATCGCCTCAACCGTCGCGGCAAGATCAGCCCCCTGCGCCCCGGCAAAGCGCCAGACGAGCATATCCTCCGCCTCACCCGCCCGCTCGATCGATGCAGCGATTGGCCCGGCGTCGATCATCAGGCGATCAAGACCTGCGACACCGTCTCGCCACGCGGCACGGCCGGCGCTGGCGAGCGCAGCAATCTGCGTTTCCCCAACCGGCAGATTGGGCGGCGTCGGGAAGCCGCCAAAGACGAGCTGATAGCGATTATTGGCGCAGATCAAGCGGCCAGCGCGATCCGTGACCGCCACCGCATCGCTGCTCGCCTCTGCAAGCGCGCGAGCGACCGACCAGTCGGTTTCGGCTGGTGCCGTGGCAGTCGGTGCAATCATTGCCCGAATGCCGATGACGATGCCGAACAGGACGATCGCGCCGCCCAGAAAGCCCGCCGCAATCACTGGATCGCCAATCGCGCCCAGCACCACGACCGCCGCCGACAGCCCACAGAGCAACGCCAGCAGCGCCGCCATGCGGGCGGGGCGACGGATCGACGCGGACGGTGCAGGAAGGCTGGCCATGCCCCCTTTTGGCCCCGTCCGCGCGACCGTCAAGCGGCTACCAGATGCGCACGCGATCTTCGGGCTTCAACACCAGCTTCTGGCCGTCCTTTGGCGCAAAGGCAGCGTACCAGGGATCGAGGTTGCGGACGATCCAAGCGCGTTGTTCGCCGGGTGCATGGGGATCGGTCAGCAACCGATTCCGCAGATCAGCCTCGCGGTGCTTACGCCGCCAGACTTGCGCATAGCCGAGATAGAATCGCTGATCCCCGGTAAGCCCGTCGATCACCGGTGCGGGCTTGCCGCCAAGCGAGGTGTGATAGGCATCGATCGCCGCTGAAAGACCAGCCAGATCAGCGGTATTCTCGCCCAGCGTCAGCCCACCCTTTACATGAAAGCCCGGCAGCGGTTCATAGGCATCGAACTGCGCGACCAGTTTAGCGGTGCGCGCCTTGAAGGCGGCGATATCGGCATCGGTCCACCACTGGGTCAACCGCCCCTTGGCATCGAACTTCGATCCCTGATCGTCGAAATGATGGCTCATTTCATGCCCGATCACCGCACCAATCCCGCCATAATTCACCGCCGGATCCGCCTTTGGATCAAAGAAAGGCGGCTGCAGGATCGCGGCCGGGAAGGTAATCGCAACCAAGGTCGGGTTGGCCTGGGCATTCACCGTCATCGGTGCCAGGCCCCATTCCCAGCGATAAATTGGCTTGCCGAGCTTGTTCTTGTTATAGCGATCCGCCCATTGGTTCGCGCGGAGCTTGTTGCCGAACGCATCGCCGGGCGTGATCACCAACGCCGAATAATCGCGCCATTTATCGGGATAACCGATCCGCGGCACAAAGGCGGCGAGCTTTGCATGCGCCTTCACCTTGGTTTCAGCGGACATCCATTCAAGATTGTCGAGCCGCACATTCATTGCCGCGATGACGTTCTTGACGAGCAGATCCATCGCCGCCTTGGTTGCGGGCGGGAAATAGCGCGCGACATAGATTTTCGAAACGTCATCGGTGATCGCCCCCGATGTCCAATTCACCGCGCGCTTCCAGCGCGCCTGCTGTTCAGGCGTGCCGCCCAGCACGGTGCCGTACATCGCAAAGCGTGCCTCATCGAACTTTTTGGGCAGCACATCGGCAAAGGCGTCGAGCGAGCGGATCAGCAATTGATCCCTGAGCACGGCGAGCGGCGTCGCCTGGATCAGTGCCGCCATCTTGGTAATCGCGGTTGGCTGGCCGACGATCACCGTTTTTACAGGCGTGCCGACCCCCTTGAAATAGCCGGCAAAATCAAAGCCGGGCGCCATTTTCTGCAGATCGGCAACCGCCATCTTGTTATAGGTCTTGTCGGCATCGCGGCTTTCGATCCGCGTCCAATGCGCCTTGGCAATCCCCGTTTCGAATTCGACGACAGCCTTGGCCCGCGCCGCCGCATTGCCCTCCCCCGCCAGCGTGAACATCTGCGCGATATAGGCCTGATAGGCGGTGCGCGCGGCAATCAGCTTGGCATCGTCGCTGAGATAATAATCGCGGTCCGGCAGCCCCAGCCCGGCCTGACGCAGGCTGACGGTATAGGCATCGGGGTTCTTGGCATCCTGCGACACGCCGCTGCCAAACGGCACGCTGACGCCATTATGATCCGCCTGCGCCACCAACGCGGCATAGCCCGTCTTTGATTTCAGCGCCTTGATCGTGCCCAGCCAGGGCTTGATCGGCGCCAGCCCCTTGGCCTCAATCGCTTTGGTATCGAGATAGGCGGCATAAGCGGCACCGATCTTTGACTTCGGCTTTTTCATCGCCTCTTCAAGCAACCCGCGCGTCCGCTTTTGCGAAACGTCCTGCAGGATATCGAACGAGCTATAGCTGGCCTTGTCCGCTGGAATTTCGGTATTCTTTGCCCAGGTGCCGTTGGCAAAGCCAAAGAAATCATCCCCCGGCTGCACGCCTGCGTCCATGCCAGCGGTATCAAAGCCAAAGCTGCCATATTGCGGACGCTCAGCACTGGCGGGGGGCACGATATGCATATTGGGGGCTGCATGCTGAGCATCGGCTTGCGCAAAGGTAACCCCGGCAAGCGTGGCGGTGCAGATGGCAAGGGTGGAAACGACGGCGATCAATCGAAGCGGACGCATGACAAACTCCCCAAGTCCATTTTATTATGTCGAGAAAAAGGGGGCGGCACCCTGCGGCACCGCCCCCAAAAAATCACCAAATCCGAATGCGGTCCGCCGGTGCCAGATAGGTCTTGTCCCCCGGCTTGGCCCCGAATGCCGCGTACCAGGCATCGAGGTTGCGGACCGTGGCTGTGCGCAGCGGTCCCGGCGAGTGCGGATCGGACAGCAATTGTGAGCGCAGCGCGGGTTCGCGGAACTTGATGCGCCACACCTGCGCCCAGCCGAGATAGAAGCGCTGATCGCCCGTCAGCCCGCCGATCACTGGAGCAGGTTTGCCGTTCAGCGAGCGATGATAGGCATCGAGCGCGACCGTGAGTCCCGCCAGATCGGCGATATTTTCACCCAGGGTCAGCCCGCCCTGCACATGCTGGCCGGGGATCGGCTCATAGGCGTCATACTGCTTCACCAGCTTGTCGGTGAAGCTGGCGAAGCGCTTCACATCCTCATCGGTCCACCAATCGGCGAGCTTGCCGGTCGGATCGTATTTGCGGCCCTGATCATCGAAATGATGGCTGATTTCATGCCCGATCACCGCGCCGATGCCACCATAATTGACCGCCGGATCGGCCTTTGCATCGAAAAAGGGCGGCTGCAGGATCGCCGCCGGGAACACGATTTCGTTCATCGGCGGGTTGGCATAGGCGTTGATCGTCATCGGCGTCATGAACCATTCGGTCCGGTCGATCGGTTTACCGAGTTTCGCCAGATCGCGGCTATACTCGAAGGAGTTCGACGCCGCGACATTCGCCACCAGATCACCGGGCACGATCTTCAGCGCCGAATAATCGCGCCACTGGCTGGGATAGCCGATTTTGGCGGTGAACGAGGCGAGCTTGGTACGCGCCTTCACCTTGGTTTCGGGGGCCATCCATTCGAGCTTGTCGATCCGCTCGCCCATCGCGGCGACGACGTTCTTCACCAGTTCGTCAGCCTTGGCCTTTGATTCCGCCGGAAAATAGCGCGCGACATATTCCTTGCCGATTTCCTCGCCCAGCCCGCCGCTGACCACGGCCACGCCGCGCTTCCAACGATCGCGCTGCTGCGGCTGGCCCGACAAAATCTTGCCGTAAAAGGCGAACACGGCATCATCGAAACTCTTGGGAAGATAGCCGGCATAGCTGCGCACCAGCCGAAGCATCGCATAATCTTGCAGCACCGATACCGGGGTGTCGGCGAACACCTTGGCCTCGCCCGTCACCGCGCTTGGCTGGGCGACGAGGAAGGTCTTCTGGTCACCGACGCCCAGGGTCTCGCGCATTTCCGCCCAGGGGTAGCCAGGGGCCTTGGCGGTGAAATCACTGGCGGACCATTTGTTGTACGTCTTGTCGGCATCGCGCGATTCGATGCGGGTCCAGTGAACCGTCGCCAGGTTCTTTTCGAACGCAAACACCGCAGCGGCGCGCGCCTCTGCATCGCCCTCCCCCAACATCGTCAGCATCTTGACCAGATAGGCCTGATATTCGGTGCGAATCCCTGCGAGCTTGGCATCGTCCTTCAGATAATAATCGCGGTCAGGCAGGCTGATCCCGCTCTGGCCGACATTGACGATGTAATTCTCCGGTGCCTTGTCATCCTGCCCGACGCTGACGCCGAACATGCCACCGACGCCGTAGCGCTGCAGCTTTGCCATTTCCACGGCGAGGGCGGTCTTGTCGGTCGCGCCCTTGATCGCGGCGAGCCATGGCTTGATCGGCGCGGTGCCGCGCGCTTCGATCGCGGCCTGATCCATGAAGCTCGCGTAGAAATCGCCGATCTTGCTGCCGGGCTTGGCAGCGGCGGCTTCCAGGATCACGCGGGTCTGCTCGAGCGAACGGTCCTGCAATTTGTTGAACATGCCGTACGCAGCGCGATCGGCCGGAATTTCGGTCTTGGTGTACCAGGTGCCCCCGGCATAGGCGGCAAAGTCATCGCCCGGCTTTACGCTGGGGTCCATCCCGTCGAGGTCGATCCCGAAAGTGCCGAGTTCAGCGCCTGTTTTGGCAGCAACTTCAGTGGCGGGCGCGGCGGGTGCTGCCGCTTCACGGGCAAAGGCGGCGCCGGTCAACGCGACGGTGGCGAGGAGCGAAGAAACGAGAATCGACTTCCGCATGGAGCATCCTTGATCGAGGGTGGATGCCCCATGTTTTACGGTAACGACACGTGTAGTCAAATCGGTAACATACGAAACTATCTTGCTTTTTCAGCGCGATTTTTGAACAAATCAACTCACCCCTCCCCTTCAGGGGAGGGGCAGGGGGGGGGGGGTGTCAGTCTCACCGAGACCGAGGGAATTTGGGACAGCCCCCACCCCAACCCAGTTCGGGCGCCTTTGGTCCCGTCTGGGGGACGGGACTGCGCGCTAACTCCTGAAGGAGAGGGGCTTAAGAAGGCTGCAATGTGATCAAAAACGCTTTCAGCCGCGATCTCGCATGATTCTACCCTGTTCGCGCTTCCAATCGCGCTCTTTGATCGTTTCGCGCTTGTCATGGGCCTTTTTGCCCTTGGCGAGAGCGAGTTCCACCTTCGCGCGCCCCTTTGAATTAAAATAGATCATCAGCGGCACCAGGGTCATCCCCTCGCGCGCGACGGCACCGTGCATCTTGTTGATCTCACGCTCATGCAGCAGCAATTTGCGCGCGCGCTTCGGCTCATGGTTATACCGGTTGCCATGGCTGAATTCGGGAACGTTCGAATTGACCAGCCAGACCTGCCCGTCTTTCACTTCGGCATAGCTTTCGGCGATTGAGCCGGTGCCCGCCCGCAGCGCCTTCACCTCAGTCCCGGTCAGCGCGATGCCGGCTTCGAACACCGTCTCAATCGCATAATCAAACTTCGCCCGCCGGTTTTCGGCGACGATCTTGGTTTTTTCAAACGTGGGGGGTTTCGGGCGCGCCATAAGGCAGCGGCATGTAGGCGCGGGCGGGCGATAAGGGAAGCGGTGGGGTTGGGGTTTGGCTTACCTGATAGCGAATGGCCGTTGGTGGTGGTTAGGCGACGGGCGGGTTTTGGGAACGGCGTGATAGAAAGCCGCGCTTCGCTTGGTGTCGCAACCGTTCGGTTTTGATACACTGATTAGCAGGCTGAAGCGGACCGAAATAGATACTTAGCCAACAGCAGTTCCGGTGTATTGTGACCGGCATGGATACATCATCGATTTCGGCGGCGAACCGCAAAGCATGGGATGCGTCAGCAGATCATCACCGGGACACGGCCGAATGGATGGAGCTAGTGAGCCGGATTGCCGATCCAGCTTTCTCCTGCCTTGATCCCACTGCCACCGAAATCCTTTCGACAATAGGAGTCGCGGGGAAAGCGGTTGCGCATGTCTGCTGCAACAACGGCGCGGAACTGATTTCGATCACGAACCTAGGTGCTAAGGAGTGCGTCGGATTCGACATCTCACTCGCGTTCCTCACCCAAGGGCGGGAACTTGCAGCCCTGGCCGGACAAGACGTGGAGTTTGTCGAGAGCGACGCAAACGCTCTACCGCAAGCCTATTTCGGTCGCTTCGACCTGGTTGTGATCACGATCGGCACGCTTGGCTGGTTTCCCTCGCTAGAGCCGTTCTTTGCCTCCGTCCGCAGCCTGCTACGTTCTGGCGGCACGATATTTATCTACGAGATGCATCCTGTCCTTGAAATGTTCGAGCCCGACGCTCCGGACCTTGCGCGCATTGCGCATGACTACTTTCGCGTGGAGCCCTATCCGATCACGAAGGCTATCACCTACGATGGCTCGCAGCATACCGGCTCAACCGCATATTGGCACTTTCATACGCTGTCCGAGATCATTGGCGGACTGCTTGATCACGGTTTCCGCCTTGAGCGGTTTCGTGAGTACGCCCACAATATCGCGGAAACGGATTGGCAGCCGTTCGAGGGTAAGGGCATCCCTATGAGCTACGCGATCGTTGCCTCGGCACCAGCCTAGTCCAACTACGTGTTAGGGCGCTCAGAATGTGTCACAACCGGTCGGTTTTGACACCCGTGCCGCGCCATCGGTGCGCGCGGCTTTGCGAAGGTCGAAATCCTGCCCCACCATGCCGGTTTCTGGGATGGGCAATCGCGCTCGGTTATGACCGACATTGGGCGTTAGCTGCCGCTCCCGTTTAGTGGTTCAGACCCTAAACCAACCCCGCATGCGCCAGTGCAGCATCCACCGCGCGCTGGCTCGCTTCGCTCGGCCAGGTCATCGGCAGGCGGAGCGCGGGGGGGAAATCGGGGCGGACGCGGGTGAGCGCATATTTGATCGGCCCCGGCGAGGCATCGCTGAACAGCGCGACGTAAAGCGGGAACAGCCGGTCCTGATACTCCCGCGCCGCCGCATAATCGCCCGCCGCGCACGCCGCCTGGAAATCGGCACACAGGCGCGGCGCGACATTGGCGGCGACCGAGATACACCCCACCCCGCCCATTGCGTTGAACGCCAGCGCGGTCTCGTCATTGCCTGACAATTGGCAGAAATCCGTCCTGCACGCCGCGCGCTGGGCGGTGACGCGTTGGAGCACGCCGGTTGCGTCCTTGACGCCGACCACGCTGGGGAAAGCGGCGGTGATGCGCCCCATCGTCTCCACCGCAATGTCGGTCACTGTCCGACCAGGGACATTGTACAGGATGATCGGCAAGTCACACGATTGGGCAACTGCTTCGAAGTGCCGGAAAATCCCCTCCTGGCTGGGGCGGTTATAATAAGGCGGCACCATCAGCGCGGCATCGGCGCCAGCGGCTTTGGCGGCATCGATGTTGAGCTTGGCGACGGCGGTGTCGTTCGATCCCGCGCCCGCGATGACGGGCACCCGGCCAGCGGCTTGCTCGACACAGATATGCACGACGCGGAAATGCTCCTCGGCGGAGAGCGTCGCTGCCTCTCCCGTGGTGCCGCAGGGGACCAGCGCTGCCGAGCCCTGATCGATCTGCCAATCGACAAAGCGGCGAAAGGCGGCTTCATCAACTTGGCCATCGGGATGGAACGGGGTGACAAGGGCAGGAATCGAACCGGAAAACATCTCTTTGCTCGCGTTCTCGCGCGTACCAAAACGCGCCAAATTAATGATTTTGGGACAAGACAGATAGGGGCGAATCACGTAGCATGTCCACATGCTGTCGCTCTTCTCCAAATCGAGCCTGCTGATGGCAGGGGTCTCCGCAATCGCTACGGCACTGGGCGTGCCGCAGGATCAGCTCGATAATTATCGCGCGCAGTTGGAACGCGTGCCCGTCTCAACCGAGGCGACCGCCGCGCTGGCGAGCACCGTTGCCCAGTGGAAACAGCTCCAGCAATCGGACAGTTTTTCGTTCAACAGCTATTCGGCCTTCCTGCTTGCGCATCCCGGCTGGCCGGGCGAGGCCGGGCTGCGCCGCGCGGCGGAGCGCTCGCTGGATACCGGCAGCTGGTCGCCCGGCGTTGCGGTCAGCTATTTCCGCCGCTTTCCGCCACTGACTGGCACGGGCCAGGTCCGCCATGCCGAGGCGCTTGCTGCGGTGGGCTTACGCGATGAGGCCAATCAGGCGGCGCGCGCTGCCTGGACGCAAGGGACCTTGCCGGCATCAGACGAGGCCAAGATTATCGGCGCGTTCAGCGCGGCGCTGTCGCCCGCTGATCATGACGCGCGGATGGATGCGTTGCTTTGGGCCGGGGCGACCAGCTCGGCGCAGCGCCAATTGCCATTGGTCAGCGCCGACAAGCGCGAGATGTTCGCCGCCCGCCTCGCCTTTCGCAGCAATGCACCCGATGCGTCCGCGCTCGCGGCAATCACGCTTGATCGATATGCCAATGATGCGGGCTATCTCGCCGATCGCGCGAATTGGCTGAAGGACAATAATGCCTGGGGCAGTGCCCGATCGCTGCTGGCGCAACCGCGTGTGCTGATCAGCCGCCCCGGCCGGGTTGAGCCTTGGTACGAAATCCTGCTGAGCAATGCCCGCAGCGCCCAGGCCGACGGCCAATATGGCATGGCCTTTGCCATCGCGCGGCAGATTGACGATGCCTATCCGGCCGGTACTGATGTCAGCATGCGCCCTTATGGCGAGCGCGATGACTATACCAGCCTGGCCTGGCTCGCGGGGCAAACCGCGCTGCGCCAATTGGGTAAGCCGGGTGAGGCGATCGGGCTGTTCGAACGTTATGCAGGCGGGTCGCAGACCCCGCAGACGCGGTCCAAGGGCTTTTATTGGGCCGGGCGCGCGGCGCTCAATGCTGGCCAGCGCGACGTGGCGACCAGCTATTTCGAGCGCGCGGCGAGTTACCGCGACCAGTTTTACGGCCAGCTCGCCACCGAAAAACTTGGCCGCGAATTGACCGCGCCGCCCATGACCGCCGCGCGGACGATCGACCCGGCAACGCGCGACGCTTTTTATGCCCGCGAAACCGTGCGCGCGGCGCGCTATCTCGGCACGATCGGCGCGCATGAGGACCAGACCGCCTTTGTCCGCCAGATCGCGATTGACGCAAAAAGCGATACCGATCACGCGCTCGCCACCGAGCTTTCGCGCACGCTTGGCCGGCCCGATCTGGGCGTGATGGTCGGCCGCAGCGCGCTGTCCAATGGGCTGCCCGATTATGCCGTCACGGGTTTCCCCAGCGTGAAAGTGCCTGACAATCAGGCCAGCGCCTGGACGATGATCCACGCCATTGCCCGCCAGGAAAGCCAGTTTGATCGCGCCGCGATCAGCCGGGCCGGCGCACGCGGGCTGATGCAGCTGATGCCGGGCACCGCGCGCGAAACCGCAACCAAGCTTGGCTTGTCCTATGACGGCAACGCGCTGACGAGCGATCCCGATTATAATATCCAGCTGGGATCAACCTATTTCCAGCGGATGCTCGACAATTATGGCAGCTATCCGCTCGCCGTCGCTGCCTATAATGCCGGGCCGGGCAATGTGAACAAATGGCTCAAGGCCAATGGCGACCCGCGCACCGGCGAGATCGACATCATCGACTGGATTGAGGCGATTCCGATCTTTGAGACCAAGAATTATGTCCAGCGCGTGCTGGAAAATGCGG
This sequence comes from Sphingomonadales bacterium Ga0077557, assembly GCA_001464615.1. GTDB lineage: Bacteria > Pseudomonadota > Alphaproteobacteria > Sphingomonadales > Sphingomonadaceae > Sphingomonas. The sequence goes on from LNFI01000008.1 coordinate 180,356, forward strand.
TGGTCTATGATCTGCTCAACCCGCAGCGTGCCCGGTCACAAGGCCAGGCGCGGATGAGCTGGTATCTGGGGCGCCGGCCGGGCGCGTGATCCCGGTTCACACAGGCGCACCCAGTGCCTAGCATCGTCCCCATGGACGCGCCCAATTACATCACCCCGGCCGGATACACCGTGCTGCGCGCCGAATATGACCAACTGCTTGGTGAGGAACGCCCGCGCATTGTCGATGTCGTATCCTGGGCGGCGGGCAATGGCGACCGATCGGAAAATGGTGACTATATCTATGGCCGCAAAAGGCTGCGCGAAATTGATCGTCGGCTCGGCTGGCTGTCGCGCCGGATGAAAGCAGCCAAGGTAATTGATCCGGCAGCACAAATCGATCGCAGCAGGGTGTTTTTCGGGGCGACGGTTACCCTGATCGATGATGATCACGCCGAGCGCATCGTTACCTTGGTCGGCGATGATGAGGCGGACGCAGGGGCGGGCATGATCGGCTGGAGCGCCCCCCTCGCCCGGGCGCTGCGCGGCGCCGGCATCGGCGACACCCGCCGCGTCACCCTGCCCGCCGGCACGCGCGATTATGAAGTCCTGGCCATCAGCTATCCGGTCTGGCGCGACCCGGAGGCGTCACCCTTTTCGACCGGCGCTGCGCGATTTGCGCCGGAATGTTCCGCGTGTATCCCACATCCGTGCTAGAGCGCGGTTAGGGCTCCCCCCAGATAGTTGTAAAAAGAGTAGCGTGATGAGTGTGATGCGACGCGTTTTTGTCACCGGCAAAGTCCAAAATGTCGGCTACCGCGCCTGGGCAATCCGCCGGGCACAAGCACTGCATCTGGCCGGCTGGGTCCGCAACCTGAAAGACGGGCGGGTTGAGATTTTGGTGGCGGGCGACGAAACCGCGGTCGAAACGCTGGTCGAGGAATGCCGGACGGGCCCAGAATTCGCCCAGATCGGCACCGTAATTGCCGAGATAGCAACCGACCCCGTGCCCAAGGGCTTTACCAAGCGGTTGACCGCCTGAACAGGCCATTGGCGGTCGTTCGCGGTTCTGGTAGATTATCAGCATGACCGAGATGGCGCTGCTCAACACCGCCCCTTTGCCGGTGAAGCTGAGGATCGAGGATTATCTTCTCCTCGATGCATCGGGTGCGTTCGAAGCGTATCGCAAGACCGAGCTGATCGATGGAGAAATCTACTTCATCAACGCGCAGCACCGGCCGCACGCGCGAATCAAGTCGCGGCTGTTCCGCGTCATGGCAGCGGCACTTGATAAGCTCGGTGTAGGCCTAGAAGCGATGGCCGAAGGGTCAGTCGCAATGCCACCAGACGGCGCACCTGAACCCGATATCGTGGTGACGAGCGAGCCCGAAGGCGACGGGCTGATCCCGCTGGCGTCGGTGCGCCGGATTGTGGAAATTTCAGACACGACATTGGCTTTTGATACCAAGCGCAAAACCGCATTATACGCGCGGAATCATGTGCCGGAATACTGGATCGTTGATGTCGAAGGAGCAACAATCCACCAGATGTGGGGCCCTGAGACTGACGGCTATGCGCAATCCCGGGCGGTGGCGTTTGGGGGGTGGATTGAGGCGGTCACGGTGGCGGGTTTGGTGGTGGAGACCCCGCGATGATGACCGTCCAGGAACCCCTCAATATTCCGCACCGGGCAAAACTGAAGGCGTGCAACTACCGCCTGCTCGTCGAGTCAGGGGCGCTTGATCGCTATGCGCGAACCGAATTGATCGATGGAGAAATCTGGGCGATGAACGCGGCCTATTCGGCGCATGCGAAGCTGCAATCCGCGATCTCGTTTGCGCTGATGTCGGCCCTGCGCGATGCGGCGTCGCCACTCATCGTGTTCACGGCGGTTTCGATCGACCTGTCCGACGACGCGACTCCGGAACCCGACCTCGTCGTGGCCGAGGATCATGACGATGGGCCGTTGCCGCTTTCCAAGGTCAAATTGGTCGTGGAAGTTTCGGACGCCACTTTAAGCACAGATTTGGGCCGTAAGGCTGCGCTCTATGCGACAGCTGGAATCCCTGAATATTGGGTCGCGGATGTCGAGGCGGAGGTAATCCACCAGCTATGGGCACCCGTGGGCGAGGCCTATACGCAGCGCCGCGAGGTCGCGTTTGGAGAGCGGATCGAGGCGGCGACGGTGGCGGGGTTGGTGGTGGAATCGGTGCAGCCATGAGCCTTCAAGATCGCCCGCAGCCCGGAAAATATCGCCTGACGATCGACGACTATGTTAGCCTGGCGGCGTCGGGCGCTTTTGGCGAGGCGCGTACCGAGCTGATCGATGGAGAAATCATCGTCATGGCCCCTGAATTTCGTCGCCACGCCTATATCCGTGACGAACTCGCCTATTGCCTGCGCCGCGCGCTCGAAGCGATCGGCAGCAATCTCTATGCGGCATCGGGCAGCGTCCTGTTCAACGACCACGCCATGCCACAACCCGATATTGTGCTCACCAGCGAACCCCGCGGCGATGGCCCCATCCCGATCGCGTCCGTGGCCCTGCTGGTGGAAGTGTCAGCATCGACGCTCAACGACGATCTCGGCCGCAAGGCGGCGCTATATGCGTTGGCTGGCGTGCCCGAATATTGGGTGGTGGATGTCGAGGCGAAGATCATCCACCAGCTCTGGGCACCCGAGGGCGAGGGCTATACGCAACGCCGCGAGGTGGCGTTCGGTGAGCGGATCGAGGCGGTGACGGTGGCGGGGTTGGTGGTGGAAGCCATCCAAGCATGACGGAAGCGACGGACAAAGCTATCCAGCCCTCCACAGAATTTGAACATTCCGGTCGCGGTCATAACTACCGCCTTCTTGATGTGTCTGGGTGTAACATTGAGCAGAAATCTAAGATATTTGAGTATGCTGCCGATGTCCGTAAGTTCGAAATAGAACGATTTTGGCATCGTTCACTTTTCTTTTGGGGTTTTATAACAACCGCCTTGGTTGCATATGGTGCGGCGACCAAAGACTATCCTAGACTTCAGTTCATTGCAGCGTGCTACGGATTTCTGTGCTCTTTGGCTTGGTCTCTCCAAAACAGAGGAAGCAAGTACTGGCACGAATCATGGGAATTGAAAGTTGAACAAGTTGAACGTGACATTCTCGGAACAAATCTGTTTTCAAACAAAGAGCCGATAAAAAACCCTAGTCACTGGCTCAGTGCAATGCGTTACTCATCCTCAAAACTGGTCATGGCGTTAGGCGACATCACGTGTTTTACTTGGCTAACGCTGGTCGTCCTATCTATGGAAATTGACTTAAACGCGCCGATTGAGCCGATGAAATTTTTCGTTTTTTTGCTACCTGTTTCTTTTCTTTACACCTGATTATCGGCGCGCGATCAACTTAGGCGTCAACGCGTCAGCTTCTTATACGCCAACCGCGTCGGCCGATCCGCCGCATCGCCCATGCGCCGCCGCTTATCTTCCTCATAACTCTCGAAATTTCCCTCGAACCATTCAACGTGCGAGTTCCCCTCGAACGCCAGAATGTGCGTGGCGAGGCGATCGAGAAAAAAGCGGTCATGGCTGATCACCACCGCGCAGCCCGCAAAACTCTCCAGCGCCTCTTCCAACGCGCGCAGCGTTTCCACGTCCAAATCGTTGGTCGGCTCGTCGAGCAGCAGCACGTTGCCGCCCTCCTTCAGCATCTTGGCCAAGTGCACCCGGTTGCGTTCGCCGCCCGATAACTGCCCGACCTTTTTCTGCTGGTCCTGCCCCTTGAAGTTGAACGCGCCGACATAAGCGCGGGTGCCGATTTCCTGCTTGCCGAAGCGAAAAACGTCGGAGCCGTCGGACACTTCCTGCCACACCGTCTTGTCGCCATCGAGATGATCGCGGCTCTGGTCGACATAGCCGAGCTTCACCGTCTGGCCGACATTGATCTCGCCTTCATCGGGCGTGTCCTGCCCGGTGATCAGCTTGAACAATGTCGATTTGCCCGCGCCGTTCGGCCCAATCACGCCGACGATGCCGCCCGGCGGCAGGTTGAAATCGAGATTTTCGAACAGCAGCTTGTCGCCATAAGCCTTGGTCAGCCCCTTGGCCTCGATCACATTATTACCGAGCCGCTCGGGCATCTGGATAAGGATCGCGGCCTTGCCGACGGTGCGGTTCTCCTGGGCGGCGACCAGCTCGTCGAACGCCTTGATGCGCGCCTTGGACTTGGTCTGGCGCGCCTTGGGGCTCTGGCGGATCCAGGCGAGTTCGTCCTGAATCGCCTTTTGCTTGCCCTGTTCCTCGCGCTCTTCCTGTTCGAGCCGCTTGGCCTTCTTTTCCAGATAGCCCGAATAGTTGCTCTCATAGGTGTAATAACGCCCGCGATCGAGCTCGAGCACCCAGTTGACGACATTATCGAGGAAATAGCGATCATGGGTGACGAGGATGACGTTGCCGGTATATTCCTTCAGGAAATTCTCCAGCCAGCTGACGCTTTCGGCATCCAAATGGTTGGTCGGCTCGTCGAGCAGCAGGATATCGGGCTTTTCGAGCAGCAGCTTGCACAAAGCCACGCGGCGCTTCTCACCGCCCGACAGGTTGGTGACCGGGCTGTCCCCAGGCGGGCAGCGCAGCGCTTCCATCGCGATTTCGAGCTGATTGTCGAGGGACCAGCCATCCGCCGCGTCGATCTTAGTCTGGAGATCGCCCATCTCCTCCATCAGCGCGTCGAAATCGGTGTCGTCCTGCGGATCGCCCATCTCGGCCGAGATCGCGTTGAAGCGCTCGACCATCGCGGCGATTGGGCCAGCGCCGTCGCGAACGTTGCCGATCACGTCCTTGGTCGGGTCAAGCTGCGGTTCCTGCGGCAGATAGCCGACCTTCAGACCCTCAGCGGCCCAGGCCTCGCCGCCAAATTCGGTGTCGATGCCGCCCATGATCTTCATCAGCGTCGATTTGCCCGAGCCGTTCGGCCCGATGATCGCAATCTTCGCGCCGGGGATGAACTGCAGGCTGATATTGTTGAGCACGGGCTTGGCGGCACCGGGGAAGGTCTTGGTCAGACCCTTCATCACATAGGTATATTGTACGGCCATGGCCGACGTGCTCCGTCGTTGAATGAATGCATGAAGCGTGGGAATTTCGAGCGCGGCATGTAGCGGGCGCGTTCAAGATTGGCAAACCCCGCTGGGGTCGCTACCCCATGGTCCGATGAGAAAAACAGCCCTGCTCGCCGCGCTCGCCGCCACCGCTCTCCCCTTTTCTGCCTTCGCGCAGGGTCGCCCCGCCCCGGCCCCGGCACCTGCGGTGTCCGCCGAGGTGGCCGCCCTTCGCGACGCAGCACTGAAGGATGATGTCGCTTATGACATTGTCGAAGGCCTGACGACTGAAGTCGGCCCCCGGCTGGCAGGCACCGAAGCGGAGGCACGGGCGCGCGACTGGGCGGCGAAAAAGCTCACCGCGCTGGGCTTCAAAAACGTCCGGATCGAAACGACACCGATGTCGGTTTGGGTGCGCGGTGTTGAAACTGGCGAGGTTGTCGCCCCCTTTCCGCAAAAATTGCATCTGACGGCGCTTGGCGGGTCCGGCGCGACACCGCCCGAAGGGATTACCGCAGAGATCGTCTATTTCCCCAGCTTTGCCGATCTGCAGCGCGCGCCTGAGGGCAGCCTGAAGGGCAAGATCGCCTTCGTCTCCAACGCCATGGTCGCGACCCAGGATGGGTCCAGCTATGGCCAGTTCGGCGCAGCGCGCTTTGTTGGCCCCGGGATTGCCGCACAAAAGGGCGCAATTGCGATGGTGATCCGATCGATTGGCAGCGATCATGGCCGTGGCCCGCATACCGGCCAGACTAATTTCCCGAAGGGCGTCGCGCCAATTCCTGCCGCCGCGCTGTCGACATCGGATGCCGATAACCTCTCCCGCATGGTGGCGCGGGGCAAACCGATCACGCTTCATCTGGTGCTCACGCCGCGTGAAACCGGCCAGCATGATACTGGCAACGTCATCGCCGAAGTGCCCGGCACCGATCCAAATGCAGGCCTGATCGTAGTCGGCGGCCATCTTGATAGCTGGGATCTCGGCACCGGTGCGATTGACGATGCATCCGGCGTCGCCATCACCGCAGCGGCGGCGAAGCGGCTGCTCGATGGCCCTGCCCCGCGCCGCACGATTCGCGTCGTCTGGTTCGGCGATGAGGAAACCGGCGGTGCCGGAGCGGCGGCCTATTTCGCGGCGCATAAGAACGAACGCCATGATCTGGTGGCGGAATCTGATTTCGGTGCCGATCGTATCTGGCGGGTGGAGTTCAACCTGCCCGACAGCGCGAAACCTGCCGGCGACCGGGTCGCCGCGGCACTCGCGCCGCTTGGGATTGTCCGCGGCACGGCATTGGGCGGCGATGGCGCCGATATCGCACTGCTGGTGAAATCCGGGGTGGCCGCGATCGATCTCAACCAGTCCGGCACCCGTTATTTCGATTATCACCACACGCCTGAAGACACGCTTGAGCGGATCGATCCCGAACAGCTGCGGCAAAATGTCGCGGCCTGGACCGCGATGCTGGCGGTAATCGCCAATGCGCCCGAAGAAATCGGCACCACCAAAGCCAAGCCCTGATCTTCAGCGCATCAAGCCGACGTCAAAATGGTCGTTAGATAAAGAGAGATCGGCCTAATTGTGGCGGGGCCAGCACCTCGCCTTGCGACGATAAGGCCAGATCAACGCCAGTTTCTGTGGGAGCAGATCGATGAAGAGCGCCATCACCGCCGCCGCCCTTGCTGTCGGAGTCATTACCCTTGCCGCCTGTGCGCGCTCGCCAGAAAGCGCCACCGTCGATAATGGCAGCGAGATCATTACGTCTAATATGGCGATGATGGCCGATAATATGGAAGAGCGGGCAGAAAGCATGTCCGATGCGATGGCCGCGAACATGATGGCCAGCGACGAAAACGCGATGGATATAGGCGCGGATGACGCCACGAGCGCGGCGGATGGCGCCGACCCATCCAATTCTACCCGAAAACGCTGATCACCCCGACCGGCGCAACCTGGCCAATCAATCAATCGATTTGCGCAGAAAACGGTCAATCACATTAGCGGTCAGCCGCGCCGGTCGGTGGGTATCCGCATCGATGCAGCACCAGCTCGATTGCACCTCGGCGAGCACTTCCTCGCCGCGCCGAATGATCGTCTGATAAAAGGCGCGCGCGCCGTGAACCTTCTCCAGCAGCACCGTCGCGACCAGATCGTCCGCCAGAAAGGCGGGCTTGCGATAGGTAATTTCGTGCTTCAGCGCGACCCACAAATGCGCGGCAATCGCATCGGCCGGCGCCAGCCTTTCCCAATGGCTGATAACCGCCGCCTGTACCCATTTGAGATAGCTGGCATTATTGACATGCCCCATGAAATCGATGTCGGCGGGATCAATGGCAACGCTGTAACTGTGCGGGATGGACTGTAGCATCATATGGCATCATAGCACGCCCACCGCGCCCTGACGAAAGAATCTCGGGGCAAATGCAAAATTTCCGGAGCAGCTTACCCCATGTCTTATAAGGATCCCGGCTTTAACGATCGCATCGCCAGCGCCGCCAAGGCCAAGCAGGCCGCGCTCGACAAGCTGAAGGCGCGTCCGCCGGTTGATGAAGCAGCCGTCGCTGCCAAGCTCGCAGCGCGTGCCGCCAAGGAAGCAGCCGATGCCGAGAAGCGCGCCGCCAAACAGGCCCAGCGCGAACAGGAAGCTGCCGAAAAGGCCGAACGCAAGCGATTGGAAGCCGAAGCCGAAGCCGCCAAGGTCAAGCCCGAACTGACCGAAGCCGAGAAAAAGGCCATTCGCGACGCCAAATACGCCGCCCGCAAACAGCGCAAGCGCTAAGCTGCATCGGCTGAGTTGACGCTCAGCCGATCGCCCTTGCGCTAGAAATAGGCGATCAGGCTGACCGCTGCGAACCTGGTGTCGCCGTTGCGCTGGGCATTGGGGGCTTGCCGCAGGAATGGCCCTTTGCGCAGATAAGTAAAGTCCACCTCGCCTCGCAAAACCTTGGGGATCACCCAATAGCGGGCGCGGATGTCGAACTGTTCGCCAGCATAATTGCCAGACCGGCCCAGCGGATCGCGCACCCCGGTCGTCGCAAAGGCATCGGTAATTTCGGGCACGACCAGCGCGCGCGCATCGACCATCCCGTCCCAGCGCTTGGTCGGCTTCACTTCAAGCCGAACGCCTGGCGACGAAATATTGGAACGGTTGATTTCATTGAAGATGCCGCTGGGCGAAAAATCAACCCGGCGCCCGCCGAACAGCGTATCGAACCGGCCAAAACTCCCGGTTGATCGAGTGCCGCTCGCATAATCATATTCGATCGCAACCCGCAGCGCCCATGGCCCATTGAAGCTGTGGCCGATACTAAAATGATAAAATCCCGCGGACACACGCCGCGTCGGCGCATTCGCGGCAAGGCCTGCGGAGATCGTGCCATATTGGACAGCGCCCTCGGCGTCCCAGTCGAACCTGCCCGGCGCGGGGTCGCGATACAGCCGGAAATCGAACGTGTGGAGGTTGCGATCCATTGTCTGGAATGCCCCGCTATCGCTTTCGACAAGGCGGAAATAGCCGATGTCGATCTTGCCCCCAGCAATCAGCTTGGGCGTCGTGACAAAGGCACCCCAGAGCACCAGATTGATGCTTTCCCGGTCAAGCTCGACACGATTGGCGCGAAGACCGGCCTGATCAGTCGGCAGCCGGGTCTGCGGCAGCACCCAGAACGCAGTCGCCGCTGCCCCCGACTTTGCCTTATGGTCGAACCGCAGACCGGTATAGCCATTGGCGGTGTTGCGAAATTCCTCGGACGTTACCAGCCGCGACGACCCCAATGAAATGATCATCCGCCCGGCCTGAAGCGACGTCGTGCTGCCCTTGCCAAGCACCCCGCCAAGATCCGCAGCAATATAGGCCTGGACTGGCTCGACCGCGTTGACTTCGCTGGTGGTCACCGGCGTGCCCGGCCCTGAATCATAAACCCGCGCGTCACGGATTTCGCCGCCAATACGGATCGGGTTGAAATTATATTCGGCAAACAGCGTGGTGCGCAGGCTCACCAGTTCGGATGCGCTGTCGAATCCCGGCCGGGCCTGACCGTCCAACGCTTCGAAGCGGACGCGCGTGCTGCCGTTGATCTTGAGATTGTCCGGCGCGCCAAGCGCTTCATATAGCGTCGGCGGATCCTTGGCGATTGCGGGCGCAGCCAGCCCAGTTGCAAGCGCAAGCGCCGCGATCCGCACCGTCGTTCGCGCCATTAACGGCTCGCGAGCAGGAACCGCCGGTCGAGCGGCTGGATCGGGCGAGCGTTGAACGGAAAGAATGTCGCGAACCTGTCGATCTGCGCTGCCGATGCGGTAATTGGCGTGCGCAAGATGACCCAGTCGACCGCTTCGGCGCACGGCGGTGTCGTCAGCGATCCTTCATAACGATCGAAACCGCGCGCGACCGGCAGCAGAGCACGCGGGTCAATCATCGGGCCGGTGCCAGTCTCACCCTCCTCGGCAGGGATCGCGGCGATCATCTTTCCCAGCGTCGGATTGCCCACGCCATTGGCGACCAGAACCCCCACCACGCCAAAGCCGCCATCGGTCAGCTTGTGAACGAAATGAATTTCAAGCGGGAAGCGCCGCCCGTTGAGCAAATGTTCGCTCGGATGATGGATATGGAACTGCGCAAGCGCATAGGTCTTGCCGCCGACTGCAAAGCTGCTGCCGGGGGGCGCATCATATTGCACCGTATGGCCGTTATTCGTGGCGCGGATCGCCAGCGGTTTCCACGCAATCGCCAACCTGCCCAAATCGGCGGGAATAGCGTCCTTCAGGTCAATAGGACTTTCCTGCTCACCGCTATTGCAGATCACATAATCCTTGCTGAGCGTCGACCAGTGATCCGGGCCGGTCGGGCCGGTATAGCCCCATTCAACATGCGCTGCCCGCTCACCGCTGGCGACCTCGACTGCCTTGGCAGCTGGCGTTTCGGGTGCCGTTTGCGCCGCCACCTGCACGGCGATGCCGCCGGACGCGACCAGCCCCAGCAGCGTCAGGACTTTGCCGCTGTTCTTGTTGGGAGGCATATTTTTGAGGGCGTGCATGGTCTGCCTCGCTGCATTTTGCTGTGCCAACGCTGCCTAGTGTTCAGCGCCTGCGCAAGTCTGCACCCTCATCAATGGCCCGCCCCCTACACCGCCAGCGCAAGAATCAGAAAAGGACCTTTAAAACTGCAAACCGATCATGTTCGCAGATCGGCTTTTTCAAGTCGCGTCGGGCAGCGGGTGATGTGATGGCGTGGATGCCCCCTACACAGCCAGGGCTATGCAATAATGGGGCTGTTACAGGCCCATGCATCGGGGGGATGTGGCCAAACAAGAACCAAAGATCACGCCAAAAGGCAGATTATCAATTGTTTGGATAAGAAATGGTCGGGGAGACAGGATTCGAACCTGCGACATCCTGCTCCCAAAGCAGGCGCGCTACCAGACTGCGCCACTCCCCGACGCTGGGGTGCCCTAGGGGGCATCACGATCGAGTGCAAGCAACATATCCGTCATCAGACTAGCGCCGATCGGAAGAAGCTGGTGGGCCCGGCAGGACTCGAACCCGCAACCTAGCCGTTATGAGCGGCCAGCTCTAACCATTGAGCTACAGGCCCCACCGCCCGCACGCCTAGCGGAGGCAACCGCTGGAGAGCAAGCCTAGCCCGCTGCCGTAAGGAGATCAGCAAGCGTAATGGGTCGCCCACCGCGCAAATCGAGCATCGCCAGCACCTTTTCCCACCAGCGATCAAAAGCGGCGAGATCGGTCCGGTCGCGAACATAAGGGGTGTGGCCGGGAACCAAGGACGGCGAGTGGAATGAGAAATTGAGCAAGGGCAGCCCTTCGCCCAATGCGATTCTTACCGCCTCCAGCGCATCGGCAAGCGGCATACCCTCTGGCGTCAACGCAACCCGCGCGAGCATGCCGGTGCGGGCAAACAGCCCACGCCCGCGCGGCACCCGGCCCAGCCCCGCATAAAGCGGTTGCCCTGCCCGCCGGAGAAGACCGGTAAAAATCGTGGTCAGCGGCAATTCGATCATGCCACCGATTCGGAACGGCGCATTATCGATCGCGGAAAAATCCGGCCCGCCTTCCGACGCATAGCTATAGCGCGCGCGCATCGAGCTATCGATCCGGTAGCCCCGCGCCGCCAGCAGCGCGACGGTTTGCGGGCCGATGCCATAACGCCCGGCGCGATATGCAATCGGGGGCACGCCAAAAGCATCGGTGATGGCCGCTGTCAGTGAATCGAGCTTGGCCGCTTCGAGCGTCATCGGCAGGTTGCCGGGAAAGCTGTTATGCGGCGTCACCGCTTCATCAAAGGGCGGGTTGACCCAGGGGTGGAGCTGCGTGCCGATCGTCGTGCCCCCCTGCCCGATCAGCGACCGCAGAATATCGACGGCGGCTGGATTGCTGACAATCGGGTGATCGATCATGAAATTCAGCGGTACGCCAGCCGCAGCGAAGCGGGCATGCGTGGCCGGCAATGCTGCGACCGCAGTCGTCGCGCGCGACTCCCGCGATAGCGGCGCGTGCCAGTCAAATTCCTCTTCGGTATCGACAAAAACGGTGAAGCGCGTGCCGAAATCAGCCGGCCAAGCGATCAGATCGGCTGGTGCAGGCAGCGGCGGACGATACCCGCCCGCGACATTTACCGGAGGATCACGCACCGGCACGATCAGATGGTTGAAACTTGGCCCACACCCTGAGTGAAGGCGGCGGGCAGCCGCAAAGTCAAGCGATCAACGCCGATCGTCAGGCTGCCGCCGAGCTCAACCGCCAGGTTTCGCGCGAGCCGCAGCGCAAAGCCGGTGCCAAGCAGGGGCGCTCCTTCAATTTCGGCCTCGCTTTCGGCGTCAATCGCGAGCAACGCATCGCCGGGATAGGCCGCCAATGCGCGTGGCCGACCGATGTGGACAGCGACCGTGTCTTCGCCTTCGCGGCCCAGCCGGATCGCAATCGTCTCGCCAGCACTGCCAGCAGAAACCAAAGCCGCAAACAGCCGGGTGAACAACCGATCGACCGCACGATCATCGCCCTTGATCGCAACATCGCCGGCATCGATATCAAGCAGGATAGACGCCTGACGCAATGTCGCCAGCGGCGCTAGGTCATGCACGATTCGCTGCAGCAACAGCCCGACCGGCACCTCAGTCGGGCGCAAATCCAGCGCCTGGGCTTCAATCCGTGCTGCCATATCGAGATCATCGATTGCGCCGAGCAAGCCCATTGCCTGATCACGGATCGTTTCGGCATAATCGCGATATGGGCCTGGCACGGGGCCAAGCAATTCGCCCTCAATCATCTCAGCAAAGCCAGCAATCGCGGTTGTCGGCGTGCGGAGTTCGTGCACCAATTGGCGCAGCGAATCGATCGCGGGGGAACGGTCGCCATGATCGGGTTCGGCTCGCTCGTCAGCCCGGGGGCGGCGCGCAGTGCCACGATAGCCGGTGAAGCGTCCGGTTGCATGATCGAACACCGGCACGCCCGAAATCCGCCATTGGCCTGCCGCATCGGACTGGCCGTCAATCAGCAAGCGCGCATCGGCAAAGGCAGATCGGCGGCGATAGGCACCAGCCGCCACACCATCAACCTTCGCAGCGTCGATGCCACTGGCGAGATCGAGCGAGATGCCGATCACTGCTGCCCGCGCAACGCCTTCTACCCACCGGATCGTGCCTGCTGCATCGGTTTCAAACCGGAAGCCTGAACGCGGGGCGATTGATGCGGCGACATCATTGGCGGCCAATGTCTCATCATCGGGCCGCCCAGTTTCCTCACGCTGCCGGTTGAAGGCATCGATCCGCGCGACAAGATCAGAGATCTGATAAGGTCCGCGGGGCGCAATATCCTGGCCATCGCCGACTAACGGCGCGGCCGGCGCAGCCACTGCCGCTGCCGATAGGTCATCGACAGGCGCGGTAATCGGCGCTGGCTCAACGAGCGCCAGCGGCACTGGCGCTGAAGTTGGCTCGCTCTCAATTAGCGCCACAGGAGGCAGATCGCTGTCGGGCAACGAGGTAGTCGTCTCGGCGGCCGCTGGCGCGGGATTTTCCGGCACGATTTCTTGCGGCGCCACATCGTCTTGCTGGCGCAGTGCCTCGACAACCACGGGCAAGCCAAAGGCGACGGTGGCAATCGACACAAACGACCACTCGCTGCTGGTTTCAGCTGGCACATCCGCAACGCGCTCGACAGGCGCTGGCGTTGGCACGGCTTCGGCCGCTGGGGCCGGTGCGGCGGGTGGCAGCGTGAAGGCTGGCTGCACATTGGGCAAGCGGAGCGCCTGGGGCCTGGTCGGCGCGATCGCCGGACGCGCCGCAATCACCGATGTCCAGTCAATCGACAGCGGTTGTGCAACATCCACGGATTCAGACAAAGCATCAGGCTGCTTCTCAAGCAGCGTCTCCGGCACATCCGCAATCGCCGCTGCACTTTCCAAAGTGCCTTCGGGCACGATGGGCGCAGATTCTATTGCCGAGACCGGCGCAAGGTCAGGCGCAGGCTCTATTTCAGGCTGCATCACGGCCTCAACCGCCGACGAGGCAACCTCTTCTGGTCCAGTCAATGGTTCGGGTGTGCCGCTCGTCCCAGTGGGCGCGAGCATCAACGGCGCGGCTGTGACTGCTGTCGCGACTTCAGCCAAGGGCGGCGACATTGGCAAGGGTGCCGGATCAGAAACTGGATCGACATCAACCGAGTCGGTGATCGGTTCGCCCGAAATAATCGGGTCCGCTTGCGCTTCAACTGTATCGATGACGGCCTGATCGACGGGTTCGACCGCCGTTTCAGCGGCAACATCGGCCTCAGTGGCGAAAAACAGCGGCTCGGGCTGCGCTTCAGCAGCAGCCTCTGGCGCGAACTCGGGCACTTGCGTAGCGTTCAACGGGGATACGCCAGGCAGCGCCGCCGGCAGAATGAAATCAATCGGCCCGTAGCTTTCCAGTGCTCGACTGACTTCGGCGGGAAGATCACGGCGATGGCGCAGCACCGATCGCGCCGCCGGCGTCATCTCCGGCAGCATTGATATCCATTCGTCGCTGCGCAGATCAGCCATGCGCAGCACTGGCGCAGCAATCGCCAGATCTTCTTCGGCAAAAAGGCGGACTAACGGTGCAGGCGGACGCGCAAAGGCAAGCGCTCTGGCGCTCGCTGCGCGAATGGGTGACGGCACCTGCGGTCGGATCGAGCGCAACCGCGCCATCGCCATTTCACTGGCCGGCGCACGTCCGCGACCAATTAAGTCAACCAATTGGCGCCAGGCAGTCTGGGCGCCGAACGGGGTCGACATATCGGCCGTGAGTACAGTTTCCAGGCTATCGTCGAAACGCAAATCTACAGTGCCTTTTGCCGCCACGCGGGGGCGTGTCGTAACGATTTCTTAACCGCATTGGCGGGGCTGTGGGAACTGCTGTTTTTGGCACGTCGCAATGTGGGACAATTGCGTTTGCCAGCAATTATATTATGTCGGTGCTGGTTGGCAGGATGGAAAAAATCCGCATCGAGGGAACGTAAATAATGGCATTCGACCGCATCGATCGGCAAATTCTCGAATTGCTACAAGACGATGGCCGTATGACCAATGTTGAACTGGCCGAACGAGTCGGGTTGACGGCGCCGCCATGCCTGCGCCGCGTCCGCGCGCTTGAGGAACAAGGCGCGATCAAGGGCTATCACGCTAGCCTCGATGCGGCGACTCTCGGTTACCCAATCACTGTTTTTGCTCTGGTCAGCCTGCGCAGCCAGGCCGAGCAAGACCTGACGGCGTTCGAAGAATATGTCGACGCGATTCCCGAAATTCGCGAATGCCATATGCTGAACGGCGAGATCGATTTCATTCTGAAGATTGTCGCGACCGATTTGAAGGCGTTTCAGGATATTCTGACAACGCACCTCACCCCTGCCCCCAATGTCGCCAGCGTAAAGACATCGCTGACAATCCGCACCGCCAAGGCCCTGCCCGGCATCCCGGTGATCCCAGACGCCTAGGCCCAATGCAAAAAGGGGGCGGCATTGCGGCCACCCCCTCATTGATACTGTGGGTAAACGCGTCGATCAGGACGTTGCGGGCGTCCCGCCAAGATCGAGCCATGCCAGCCAGAAGGCGGCGATCTGATCACGCGGTTTGGCCTTAACCAGCGCAAAGGCGGCGCGGGCATTCGCGGTATCGCGCATCAGCGCATAGGCGATGCCCAACCGGGTGTTGACTTCATCCGGCTTGCTCACACCCTTGCCGAGCCCAACCTTGTATAGTTCGACCGCCTTAGCATAATTGCCCTCGCCCAGATAAGCGTCAGCGACCGCAATGGAAGCGATCCCCGTTGCCGATGCCCGGGCGCGCGCCTCACGCGGAGCGACCGGGCCATCCAGCTTGATCGCACTGGACGCCGCAGCATATAGCGCCTTATCGTCTTCACGGGTCAACGCCATCTTGCCCGACTTCGTGCCTTCGTCGAGCACGGCCTTGGCTTCCACCGGCAGACCGCTGGTATTCAAATACAGCGCATATTGGCCATAATCGGCAAGATCGGCGAGTGCATTATTGGCGCGTAGCAGGCGGAAGAGGTCAATCTTCTGCTGCTTGTCGAGCAGATCGCTACGCTTGCCCGAGAAGCCGAAATAGATGACCAGCGTGCGCCAGTTTTTGGCGCTTGGATATTGCTTCAGCTTGTTTTGCGACCAGCGAATGAAATCATCGAATTTATCCGCCTGCGCCAGGCGCGGGATGATATAATCATACCAGGTCTCAGGCGGCTTGCGACCAGCGGCAATCTCAGCGTCGATCGCCTGCTGCATGTCGGCAGCACCGCCCATCACATCACCACCCTCGATCCGCGCCTTGACGAGCGTGAGCTGCAAATCAGGATTGGTCTCGCCCAGATCGCGTGCCTGCTTCAACAAAACCGCCGATGCGGCATAATTTTTTTGATCATATTGAATAAGGCCAAGCCGGAACGTGAAGCGCGCCCGATCAGTAGCAAGGGTCTTGGGATTGGCGATCAGCGCCTCAAGCGGCTTGATGAGGGCAATCTCACCCCGACGATAAGCGGCTGAATCTCCGTTGGAAGCGGCCTGAACACGATCACTTTCCAGCTGAAGCCTGAAAATCTGCGCGAAGTATATTTCGTCTTCGGATTTCGCGATCGCTTCGGCGGCGACCACAGCAGGTTCGGCTGCGGCGATGTTTTTGGCCTTTAGCGCGGTCTGCGCTTCAAGTGCTGGCTTGCGGAATTCGGCGCTGAGTACGGGGCCCTTGGGCGCCTCTTCCTTCTTCTTCGCGTCTGCGGGGGCGACGGCGACAATCGAGCTCGCGCCGATCATCAACGCTGCAGCAAATCCTGCCTTCGAAAACGTGATCATGTAAAACTCTCCTCGAGCCGTGTTCAGCCTGCGTTGCGCCGTGCCATACCGATGGTCCCGGTCCCGCACAAGCAAACCCAATGGCTTTCCTGCTGCCCAGCGACTGAATGACGATTGAACGCGCCAATCCGCAGGGGCACCGGCGCAAAGCGCTTTGACCAGCATCGCCCTGCCCGCTAGCAGGCGGGCATGATCGCCGTCCTTTCCCCCGCCAAAACACTTGATTATGCCAGCCCCCTGCCGCCGATTGCGCCAACCCGGCCACGGTTCGACGCTGAGGCCAGCCAGTTGGCGACTGCTGCTGCCAAGCTTGGCAAGAAGCGCCTCGCGGCGCTGATGGATATTTCGGACAAACTCGCCACGCTCAATGCGGATCGCTTTGCGGGCTTTGAAGGCCAGCCCGAACGCCCGGCGCTGTTCGCCTTTGCCGGCGATGTATATACCGGTTTCGAAGCCAAGACGCTCGATCTGCCGGCGATCGAATTCGCCCAAAACCATGTCCGCATGCTCTCTGGCCTTTATGGCCTGTTGCGTCCGCTTGACGCGATGCGCCCCTATCGGCTCGAAATGGGCACGCGCTGGGCACCCCGCCGCAAAAGCCTCTACGCCTATTGGGACACACGAATCGCCAAGGCGCTTGCTGATGACGTCGCGCAAGAAGGAACAGGCGTTGTGCTCAATCTCGCCAGCCAGGAATATTGGCATGCCGTCGCCGGCAAATTGCCCAAAACCGTCCGCGTGATCGAGGTGGAATTTCGCGAACCCGGCCCGGATGGCCCGCGCTTTGTGAGCTTCAACGCCAAGCGGGCGCGCGGGATGATGGCGCGTTGGCTGTGCGAACACCGCATCGACGCCATCGACGCGATGAAGGGCTTCGACAGCGATGGCTATCGTTTCGACGCCGAGGCAAGCGAGGGTGATCGCTGGCGCTTTAGCCGGACATGAGCGCAGCGGTTATCATCGGCGCAACGGGCGGGATCGGCGGCGCGATCGCGGATGCGCTGGAGGAGGAAGGCGCGTTCAAGACGGTTCACCGCTTCGCCCGATCGGGCGTTGGTGACGGGCATATCGACATTACCGATGAGACAAGCATTGCCGCTGCTGCAGCGCTTGTTGCGAAAGGCCCTTCCCCGACCTTGGTCTTTGTCGCGACCGGCATTTTACATGACCCGGCGCACGGCCCCGAAAAGGCACTGAAGGAGCTGGACGCGACCTGGCTTGCACAGGTCTACGCCATCAACGCGATCGGCCCCGCGCTCGTCGCCAAGCATTTCCTGCCGATCATGCCCAAGGCAGGCCGCACGGTGTTCGCCGCGCTGTCGGCGCGCGTTGGCAGCATCTCAGACAATCGCCTCGGCGGCTGGCACGGCTATCGCGCATCAAAAGCCGCGCTCAACCAGCTGATCCGAACAATCGCGATCGAGGAACGCCGCCGCAATTCGAGTTCGATCGTCGTCGCGCTGCATCCGGGCACGGTGGACACCGCACTGTCGAAGCCTTTTCAAAGCAATGTCGCGCCGGGGCATCTGTTCGACGCGGGCCGCGCGGCGGTGCAGTTGCTCGACGTGCTCGATGGATTGCGCCCACCGGATAGCGGCAAACTGTTCGCGTGGGATGGGGTTGAGGTTTCGCCCTGAGCGCGAGCCGATTTGTTCGCGCGGAGGCGCAGAGGGCGCGGAGAGGACGGACGGTCGATCTGGTCGTGAGGCCCTGAATGCCGACGACCGAGATTGGTTAAATGCAATCGCTTCACCTCCAATGTGCCCCCTCGACGGCGGGGACACAGCCTGGGAGTGTGGGGTTGGACATGCCCCGCATGTCCAAGGATCGTCCGGGGGACGATCCGGCCCCACGCTCGCCTTCGCGGGAGCACTATTGCAACATCCGCAATTGGAGACCCGGAATGGCCGACCGTGGTAGAAGGCGGACCGGCAGCTTCTAGGAAGTCCGGCCCGAATAGCGGACGCTTCGATGTGAGGCGAGTAGTCGCATGAGTAGGTCACGCACCGAGCAAGCTCCTATGGCCCGCATGCCCTAAGCCTTGCGCGCAACAATCGTGAGCCAATGCCCTTGGAGGCCATCGTTCCCGCCGCCCTTTGTTTCGCTCACGGCGACGTCGGCCCATGGTGCTGTAGCCTGGTAGACCTGAAGTGCCTGTGTATATTAGAGATAGTTGAAATAGCGACCGAAGGAGTGTCGGAGTGTAACGACAATGTCTTCGCCTTCCAAAATCAAAAAATCATCGGATCAGCCGGAATGGTTATTACTCTTAGCTATTTTGACACTTACGGGCAATTCAATATAGTATCGCCCATCAGGGGTCTGTTTTGTAGCACAGAATGTGAGTGGAGCGGACCAGATCATTCTTCCATCTTCAATAATTGGAGCTTCAATAGGGAATTGACAATGCCGCACGCGAAAGAAAGGGCGCCATTTACCCTCACCACCTTTGGAGATTGCGAGATAGATTGGATCGATGATACGCATCACACACATTCCACCAAGTACGCCACCCATAACAATCAAACCGCCTGATACCGTGATCAAGAGAGGAAGCTCGCTTGTAAAAGGCACGTCACTGAAACGCGCAATCATTACAGGCAGAGAAATACCGATGACCACCATGATCAAACCCGCGATGACGCCAGACCGAATTTTTCGCTGATCATGGACAACTTCGATAGGGAGCTGCGTAGGAGGCATCTCTGTGTATTTCCATTGTGGTTGCCGCGCTAGGCTGGCGAAAGTTTTGGAATTTGCAAGAGATATCAGTCTTTTCTCCAAGTGGGTGCTGTCAGAGCAATTTGGCAGTCGGCATACGGAGTTGCTAGCGGCTGCAGGTGGATGAAAGACCGACACTGGGTAGGAAATAGCCAAAACCGGCTTCGCCCTTTGACCGTCTGTCAAACTACCCTATCCTCCCGAAACATGCCGGTCAGCTACCGGCACAACATTCGCCGAAAAACAGTTGGTCAGCGAACGGCGGCTTACAAGAAGCTGTGGATCGCCGCTGAACGACTGGGATTGGGCGACACCCGACTGGCAGCATTCACTGGCCCAGGTCTCAACACCCTTGGCGAAGCCGCCAACCGAAGCGCCCGATAAACACCACCCCTCCGCGCCCTCTGCGCCTCCGCGCGAACCCAATCCTTGCTCCCCCAACACACTACGCCCAGCTCCCGATCAACACCCCCCCCTCGCGCACGCGCGCACGCGTGACAAATGCGGAAGGGCGGTCTAAACCGTCACACAACAGAAACACCCATCCGAAAGCGCCAGAAATTGACCGACGAGACACTGCTCGCCGACCCTTCCGATATTTCCCCGATCTCGATCGTCGACGAGATGCGGTCGAGCTATCTCGACTATGCGATGAGCGTCATCGTCGCGCGGGCGCTGCCCGATGTGCGAGATGGGTTGAAGCCCGTCCACCGCCGCATCCTTTATGCGAGCCAGGAGGGCGGCTTCGTCCCCGGCAAGCCGTACCGCAAATGCGCCAAGATCGTCGGCGACGTGATGGGCAATTACCACCCGCACGGCGACAGCTCGATCTATATGGCGCTCGCCCGACTTGCCCAGGATTGGGCGATGCGCGTGATGCTGATGGACGGCCAGGGCAATTTCGGGTCGATGGACCCCGATATGCCTGCCTCGATGCGCTACACCGAGGCGCGGCTGACCAAGGCGGCGATGATGCTGCTGAGCGATATCGACAAGGATACCGTCGATTTCGCGCCGAACTATGATGGCTCGCGCGAGGAACCGACCGTCCTCCCGGCGCGCTTCCCCAACATCCTCGTCAACGGCGCGGGCGGCATTGCGGTCGGCATGGCGACCAACATTCCGCCGCATAACCTGGGCGAAGTCATTGATGCATGTCTGGCGATGATCGACCGCTCGGTCGATGGCGGTGATCCGCTGACGATCGAAGAGCTGATGGAGATCGTCCCGGGCCCCGATTTCCCAACGGGCGCGATCATCCTTGGCCGCACCGGTTGCCGCAATGCCTATGCCGAGGGGCGCGGATCGATCATCGTGCGCTCGCGCTACAAGATCGAGGAAGGGCGCGGCGACAAGCGCTCGATCGTCCTCACTGAAATCCCGTATCAGACCGGCAAGAACGGCCTGGTTGAAAAGATCGCCGAAGCTGCCAAGGACAAGCGCGTCGAGGGCATCAGCGACATCCGCGACGAATCGAACCGCGAAGGCGTGCGCATCGTCATCGACCTGAAGCGCGATGCGACCCCTGAAGTGGTGCTCAACCAATTGTGGCGGCACACCCCCGCGCAATCGAGCTTCCCGGCCAATATGCTCGCGATCCGCGGCGGCCGGCCCGAAACGCTCAACCTGCGCGACATCATCGAGGCGTTCGTTAAATTCCGCGAGGAAGTGATCACACGCCGCTCGAAATATGAGCTGCTCAAGGCCCGCGAGCGCGCGCATATCTTGCTCGGCCTCGTGATCGCGGTCACCAACATGGACGAGGTCGTCCGCATCATCCGCGGTTCCGCCAACCCCGCCATCGCCCGCGCGTCGCTGGCCGCGCGCGAATGGCCGGTGGCGGAAATCCTGCCCTATATCCGGCTGGTCGAAGCGGTCGAGGCCGAGGTGGAGGGCGATACCTACAAGCTCTCCGACTTGCAGGTCCGCGCGATCCTGGAGCTGCGGCTCCACCGGCTGACCGCGCTTGGCCGCGATGAGATTGGCGACGAGCTCAAGACGCTGGCCGAATCAATCACCGAGTTGCTTGCGATCCTGGGTGATCGCGTAAAACTCTATTCGGTGATGCGCGAGGAACTGGTCGAGGTGCGCGCGATGTTCGCCACCCCGCGCAAGACCGAAATCGCCGCCGCCGCCGACGGGATCGAGGACGAAGACCTGATCGAGCGCGAGGAGATGGTCGTCACCGTCACCATGCAGGGCTATATCAAGCGCACCACGCTCGACACTTTCCGCGCGCAGAAGCGCGGCGGCAAGGGCCGCGCAGGGATGGCGACCAAGGACGAGGATATCGTTACCGAGCTGTTCGTCACCAGCACCCACACGCCCGTCCTGTTCTTTTCCACCCACGGCAAAGTCTACCGCATGAAGGTGTGGAAACTGCCCGAGGGCGGTCCCGCCACGCGCGGGCGGCCGATGATCAACCTGCTGCCGCTGGCGGAGGGCGAGAAGATTTCCACCGTGCTGCCTCTGCCCGAGGATGAGGCGGAATGGGGCGCGCTCCACGTGATGTTCGCGACTGCCAAGGGCAATGTGCGGCGAAATTCGATGGATGCCTTCACCAGCGTGCCGTCGAACGGCAAGATCGCGATGAAGTTCGAGGGCGAGGACGCTGACGACCGGCTGATCGGGGTGGCGTTGCTCGACGAGGCGGACGATGTGCTGCTCGCGACGCGCGCGGGCAAGGCGATCCGCTTCCCGGGCGATGACGTGCGCGAGTTCCAGAGCCGCAATTCCACCGGCGTGCGCGGGGTGCGGCTGGCCGAAGGCGATGAAGTGATGTCGCTATCGATCCTCCACAAGGTCGGCGCATCGCCCGAGGAGCGCGAGGATTATCTGCGCTTCGCCCCGTGGAAGGGCGACAAGGACGGCAGCATCGCGATGACGCAGGCACGCTATGAAGAACTCGTCGAACGCGAGCAGTTCATCCTGACCGTCTGTGCCAATGGTTATGGCAAGCTATCGTCAGCCTATGAGTATCGCCGCACCGGGCGTGGTGGCCAGGGCATCACCAATATCGACAATATCGCGCGCAACGGCCCCGTCGTCGCCAGCTTCCCTGCGGCGAAGGGTGACCAGCTGATGCTTGTCACCGATCAAGCCAAGCTGATCCGGATGCCACTGGCCACGATGCGCGTGATCGGCCGCAATTCGGCGGGCGTAAAGCTGTTCGACGTCGGCAAGAACGAGCTGGTGGTGAGTGCGGCGAAGATTACGGACAGCGATGATGAAGACGGCGGCGAGACTGACGTGCCCAACACCAACGGACCGGCAGATTCAATCGAGCCTTGAGTCGATGTCCATGCGCTGATGCAGGATGCGGACGATCTCGATCGAGCGGTCGCGTGAGGCAAAAATGATGAGGTGCGACCCGCACGGAAACCGGCGGAGCGACGCATGCCGTTGGCTCGCTGGCTGTCCCATGCGCGGATCGGCGGCAAGGCGTGAGAACATGGCGATGATTTCGCCAGTGTAGCGTTCGGCCTGGTCCGCGCCCCAGGTCTCTTCGCTATAACTGAAGATGTCGGCGAGATCGGCGTCGGCGGCGGGACGAAGATCGATCGACCTCACTCAGAGGTCGCCTCTCCGGCGCGCGCTGCTCGCATTCGCGCGAAAAATTCATCGGGATCGAACGGCACCGCGGGCCCGCTGGCAAGCCCCGCATCGATGGCAGCATCAAGCTCGGCCAACTTCTTCTGCCGCGCCTCCACCAGCCGCAACCCTTCGCGAACAACTTCGCTGGTTGACCCGTAACGTCCGCTCGCCACCAGATCGGCGGTGAACTTGACCCAGTGATCGCTGAGCGCGATTGACGTGTTGCGCATCGTGGCATACCTCCGGCGGCTCAATTACCAAGATTGGGTAACGCATGCAAACCCCCGTCGCCAACCTCGTCGCGTACAAGGTGCTGACCGCCGATCAGATGCAGGTCCTGGAGCATGAGGGCAGTTTCGTCGGCGCACCGATCGATCTTGCCGATGGCTATATCCACCTCTCCACCCACGCTCAGCTAACTGAAACGGTCGATAAGCACTTCGCCGGGCAGACCGGGCTGTGGGTCGCCTCGGTCGATCTCGAGGCGCTCGGCGCGGCGGTGAAGTGGGAGGAATCACGCGGCGGGCAACTGTTCCCGCATATTTATGCCCCGCTGCCGTTGTCGGCCGTGCTGGCTTATGGCGAGTTGACGCGCGACGACGCGGGCAATGTCCAATTGCCGGTCGCCGGTTGAGTCGGAGGGAAGTGCCGGTGCGGTTCGCCTGGATAATGCACCGGCTGCTGATGCTCGCGGCGGCGATCCTTCTGGTCACCTCGCCGTCACTCGCGCGCAAACCCCGCCCCGCCGCTCTCCCCCGTGTGGAGCTCAACACTACGCTTGGCGCCATCGTGATCGCGCTGGAAACCCGCCGCGCACCAGCGACTGCCGCCAATTTCCTCGCCTATGTCGATGATGGCCGTTTTGATGGCACGGTTTTCTATCGGGCTGCTCGCCGCAAGGCCGATCCGCGCTTTGGCTTCGTCCAGGGCGGCATTCAGACCGATGCGCGCCGTATCCTGCCGCCCTTCCCGCTCGAGACAACCGACAAGACCGGTGTGCTCCACCTTGACGGCACGATATCGATGGCGCGGCGCGAGGATCCGAAATCAGCGGGCGGCAATTATTTCATTTGTGTCGGCCCCATCCCCAGCATGAATGCCAGCCCCGATCACAAGGGCTATGCCGCCTTCGGCCATGTTGTTCAGGGTATGGACGTGGTCCGCAAGATCCTCGCACAGGAAACAGGCGGCGGTAGTGATGCGATGCGCGGGCAATTGCTGCGTCGCCCGGTACGGATCATTACCGCCCGCCGACTCGACGGAACGCCAAAGCCAACCGGCAAGGTCAAACCATGGCTGATGAAGGTTCCGCGCTGACGATCGACGGCCGGCGATGCGCAATCCTCTGGCGGGGCGACCGTCAAGCCGGACAACGCACTGATTTGGGCCCCGGCCCATATTCCCAAACGGGCACTGAGTCCCCATAAAGGATAAGCCCCACCCGATTCAGCGCGTTAGTGAAAGAGTTGCCCACCCATGGAAATCGACCGGATCCTTCGAACCGAAATCCAAGAAGCGATCGCCGCGAAGCGCGCTGCCGGGGAGGTGCTCGATGCGCACGCGCTGGCCATCGAGATCACTGAAAAATGGGAAGAGCCCAAGGGCCGTGGTTCAGGCAACTGGCTCTATCAAACCCGCGATAGCTTACGGGCGAATATCGAAGCAATTATCGCCGAAGGGGCATGATTCGGTTTCTGCCGACGGCTTGCTGCAGGGCGCCGACCACCCCCACCGCAATCAACGCCTGCCCCCCGAAATAGAGCGGCCATACCAGCAAATCTGGAATGATTGACTGCCGCAACGGCCCAAGCTGCGCGAAGATCAACAAATCGCTCACCGCAAACAATAACGCCCCAAGCGACACTCGCCCCCGCGGAAAACGGCTGAGCCACGCCAGCGCTGCCATCGCGCCCAGCCCCGTGGCATAGAGCGCAATGCCCGGTGCAGCCGCGCGATCCGCCGGGAAGACGAAGGCGAGCAAAGGGATGACGATCAATCGCCCGATCGCGATTGGCGCATCAGCGCGCCATCTGAGCGGGCGCAGGTTGCGGGCATAGAGCACCATTGCGACAAGGTGCCCGGCAAGAAACGCCAGCGCGCCAGTCGTCAGCCCCGCTGTCTCCAGCAGAACATCCCCTGCGGCGCCAAGCGCCAAGACCGCTGCGAGCAACCAGCCATCGACCGACCGCGCCTGCACCGCCGCCCAGACTGCGAGCAGCGCAACACCCGCGCCTTTCCACACGATGACCAGCGGCTCATCCGGCAGCAGCCACGATGCGGGGAGATAGCTCGCCCCCGCCAGCACCGCAGCCCCAAGCAATAGCAATCGCCAACCGGTCATTTCAGCCCCTGCATGTTCGCTGCATGGCTGGCAGAGAATGCCCCCTTTGTCATCGGTGCATCGCCCCGCTATCAGCGCCAGCATGACACATGACGTCCATATCATCGGCGGCGGCCTCGCCGGATCAGAGGCAGCCTGGCAGATCGCTGAAGCGGGTTTCCGCGTAAAGCTCTCCGAAATGCGCGGGTCCGGCGACATGACCCCCGCCCACCAGACCGATGGCCTGGCCGAACTCGTCTGCTCGAACAGCTTTCGCTCCGACGATGCCGATCGCAACGCCGTGGGGCTGCTCCATGCCGAGATGCGCGCGCTGGGGTCGATCATCATGGCGCAGGGTGATGTCCACAAGGTGCCGGCCGGCTCCGCGCTGGCGGTTGATCGCGACCATTTCTCGGCGGGCGTGTCGGCGATCCTGCTGGCGCATCCCAATATCACTGTGGTGCGGGAGCGGGTCGATGTCCTGCCAGCCAACGGGCTGACAATCGTTTCCACCGGGCCGCTGACGGCACCAGGGCTGGCCGAGAGCATCGGCGGGGCGACGGGGGCGGCCGCGCTTGCCTTTTTCGATGCGATCGCGCCGATCGTCCATCACGACAGCATCGATATGAGCGTCGCCTGGATGCAATCGCGCTGGGATAAGGGCGAGACGAAGGATTATATCAACTGCGCGATGAACAAGGAGCAGTATCTCGCCTTCCACACCGGCCTGATGGAGGGCGAGAAGACCGAGTATAAGGAATGGGAAAACGTCCCCTATTTCGAAGGCTGCATGCCGATAGAGGTGATGGCCGCGCGCGGGGTGGATACGCTGCGCTATGGGCCGATGAAGCCCGTCGGGCTCGATGATCCGCGCACTGGGCGCTGGCCTTATGCGGTAGTGCAGCTGCGGCAGGATAATGCATCCGGGACTTTGTGGAACATCGTCGGCTTCCAGACCAAGCTGAAGCATGCCGAACAGGTGCGACTGTTCCGGACGATCCCGGGCCTGGAAAATGCCGAGTTTGCGCGGCTGGGCGGGTTGCACCGCAATACATTTATCCGCTCGCCCGAATTGCTCGATCCCACATTGCGGCTGAAATCGCGGCCGCATATCCGCTTTGCTGGGCAGATCACGGGGTGCGAGGGCTATGTCGAAAGCGCGTCGATTGGTTTGCTGGCGGGGCGCTTCGCCGTGGCGGAACTGCGCGGCGAAATGCTCGCCCCGCCGCCGGTCGAAACGGCGTTGGGGGCGCTCCTGCACCACATCACTGGCGCGGCAGAGGCTGAAACCTATCAGCCGATGAACGTCAATTTCGGCCTGTTCCCGCCGATTTCCGGACGCACCAAGAAGGCCGATCGCAAATTACTCTATACGGCCCGCGCGCGCGAAGCACTGGCGGGGTGGATCGCGGCTTAGAGTGTGATGACTCTGGATTGGACCAAACCATACTCCGTTCGCCCTGAGCGAAGTCGAAGGGCATGCGGAGCACGTGGGCTTCGACTTCGCTCAGCCCGAACGGGTGTGAGGTTGAAGCGACCTAACGTCATCACGCTCTAGCTATCGTCTTCAGCGGCACTCGCTGCTGGCGCCGGGCACACGCATTTCGGCTTGGGTTTGCGCACTACTGCCGTGGTAACAAACTCAGCCGGAGTCATCGCGCCGTCCTTGTTGGCATCGGCGGTCGCGAATTTAGTGGTGGCCTTGACCGCCCATTCTTCGAATGAAAGCTGGCCATTGCGGTCGCTATCCAGCCGGGCAAAAGCCTTTTGGCGGGATGCAAGATATTCGGCACGCGTGATCGCCCCGTCCTTGTCCTTGTCATAGCGACCGAAACGACGCTCTTCGCGCGTCTTGGCGCTGGCTTCGGGGGCGGTATCGGGCAAGTCCGTCGCCTGCGCCGTGTCCGCTCCCGGCGCAGCAGGCAGCCGCGCAGCCGACCCTGCGCGCCCGCCCATAAAGCTATAGGCCGCGGCAATCAGCAACACCGTGCCCAGCGCCGCTGCCAGATATCGCCACATTGTCACCCCTCCGCAACCGTATCCGTTGACGCGACAGATAACCCATTGATCGTGAGAGGAAAAGCCTATCGCCCTGTCAAACCGTGCCACATCATCCGGCCAACGCGCTGCGGCGATCCCTGGCGGCGCGTAGTGCCCGGCGCGGCCCGGCAATCGATCCTGGCGAGCACCGCCAACATGCCGATCGGCCGCCCGGCTTTGCTCCAGCGGGGCGCTGTCGCCATCTCCAGCAGCGGTGCGGCTATCGCGCGCGCCTCGGCCGCCAGTGCAGCGTCGCTGGTCCGGCAGGCAAGATCGATCAAGGCCCAGCCCTGCCCCGCCGCATCGATTGGATCATTGGCGCTGGCCAGCATCCGGCCAGCGGCTGTGAACAACCTGCCGCCACGCGCTTCGGCGTAGCGCGCGAGCGCCGCCGCCGGAATCGGATCAGGATCAATCACCAAGTCCCATCCATCAATCATCGATGCCAATGCTGCCCCAGTCACGCCGCGCGGCAGGACATGGGCAGCGAGCGCCTGCAAGAGCGGCTGCGGCGGCGGCGCAGTCTGATCAAGCCGGGTCAGCGCTTCATGCCACCAGGCCAGCCGGATCTGGCGTAGTGTCGGCTCGCGGCCGCCGCTCAAGATTGCACCGAGCGTCTCGTCGAGCGCGAATAGCGCGCCTAGCGCCGCGCGAGCATCTGGCGGGGCATAGCTCAGCGCGAGCTGCCGTTCGGGATCAGCGATTATTGTCAAACGGGCCACCACGGCGTGGCTGTTAGCAGTAAACGTCCGTTTAACCATATCGCTTGAAAACTAGTTAGCCGTTCCCAGCGCATAGCCCTTCATTGAAATTGGTCGAATAGTGGGTTGGGCGCAGTCATGATCGAAAAAGGGCATCCCGGTGCGTATCGGTTGCGCGGCTTTCTTGCTTCCTTGGTCCGCGACGCCCGCGGCAACACTTTGGCGATCATGGCCGCTGCGCTGATCCCGCTGGCCGGCATGGTTGGCGGTGGCATCGACATGAGCCGCCTGTATATCACCAAAACCAGACTGCAACACGCCTGCGACGCTGGCGCGCTGGCAGGCCGCAAGGCAATGGGCGGCGGGATCTGGACGCAGAGCAACAATGCGCCGCGCGCAGCGGCTGAGCGCTTTTTCGACGCCAATTTCCAGACCAGCGCCTATGGATCGACGGGGCTCACCCGCACCTTTACTGAGGCAAATGGCAAGGTGACCGGCACGGTTTCGGCCACCGTGCCGATGACGCTCACTCGGGTGATCGGCACGACCAGCGAAACGCTGACCGTAACGTGCGATGCGGCGATGAGCCTGCCCAATACCGATATCATGTTCGTCCTCGACGTTACCGGATCGATGGGCAGCAAGGCAGTGAGCACCGACAGCAAGACCAAAATTCAGGCGCTGCGGAGTGCGGTGAAGTGCTTTTACGAATCCGTGGCCCAGCGCAACACGACCGAAACCTGTACGACGGGTGCCCCCACCGGCGGGGTCTCAGCGGTGCAAGTTAGGTTTGGCTTCGTGCCCTATTCGGTCAACGTCAATGTCGGGAAGCTGTTGCCGACCACCTTCTTTGCGGACGATTGGACATACCAGTCCCGCGAGAAAATCTCCATTCCGGGGACGGCCGCTGGCTGGACACAGGTGGGCAACCCTGTCGTCAAAACGTCGAACATCAACTTCAACAACACACCCAGCGCGCAGTGCAATGATACGGCACTGGCGTCGAAGGGCTCTTCGTCCGATGCCATCAACGGCAACAGCCGTGTGAACACGACGATCGTCTACACGCGTCGGTCGTGGGGCAGCGGCTCAGGCGGCAAATGCAAGACGCGCAAAACGACGACCACAACGACCTATACCGGCACCAATGGGACGCCGCCATCCAACACCTGGCACTATGGCCCGATCTCGCAAGATGTATCCGCGTTGAAGAACGGCAACAGCTGGAACAACAGCTTTGTGCTGCCGATCGGCACGGGTTTCACCAACAAGACCATTACCTGGGATGGCTGCATCGAAGAACGTGAAACGGTTCGTGAAACGGACTATGATCCGATCCCCGCCGATGCCAATGATCTGAATATCGATCTGGTTCCCAACAGTGGCGACGAAGAGACCTTGTGGGCACCGTTGCTGCCAGGGTTGATTTACACGCGTAATGATATTTCGGGTGACGGGAGCAACTGGAATCTCGATGAAATCACCACAACAACAGAATATGACAATGGATCGGATTATTACTGCCCAGCAGAGGCGCGTAAACTGGCCGAGTGGAATGATCCGACGGTATTTGAGAATTACGTCAACAGCTTAAGCCCGACCGGCAACACCTATCACGACATCGGCATGTTGTGGGGTGCCCGCCTGATGTCGCCCACCGGCATTTTTGCGAGCGAAAACGCGTTGACGCCCAACGGCGGCGAAATCGAACGCCACTTGATCTTCATGACCGACGGTGAAGCCTGCACAGGTGCTGGCAATTACACCGCCTATGGCGTGTCATGGTTCGATCGTCGGCAAACCGATCCAAACACTGTTCCCTCCGGTGGCTGTGGAACCAGCGGCACGCTGACCCAGCAGGTCAACGCCCGCCTGGCCGGGCTGTGTTCGGCGGTAAAGAACAAGAACATCACGCTGTGGGTGATCTGGTTTGGGGTTTCGAACACCACGATCGAAAACGCGCTGCGCAGCTGCTCGACGAGCGGACGCTTCTATTCGGCCCGCAATTCTGCTGACCTGGACACCGTGTTTGGATCAATTGCGTCCGAAATCTCGCAGTTGCGGCTAACGCGATGACGCGGCTCGCGCCCCGATTCTGCTCTCGCTTTCGCGATCGTCTCACCAACGATACGCGCGGATCGGCCCTCATCGAATTCAGCTTTGTCGCGCCGGTGCTGGTGCTGACCCTGCTCGGTGCGTTCGATATCGCGCACACGCTGTATGTTCGATCCGTCTTGCAGGGCGTCGTGCAAAAGGTTGGCCGTGATTCCGCGATTGAAGGCAATGACGAAGCGTCCGCCCAGACGGCAATCGACGACAAGGTCCGCGCTCAAGCACGCGCGCTGGCGAACAATGCGACGATCACGATTACGCGCCGCTTCTACAAGACCTTTACCACAGCAGCGGCGGCCCGGGCCGAAACCTGGACCGATACCAACACCAATTTGCGCTGCGACGCAGGCGAACCTTACGAGGACGCCAATCTCAACGGCACTTGGGATTCAGACGGCGGCAATGCCGGCCAAGGCGGCGCCAAGGACGCTGTGCTCTATACCGTAACCGTCAGCTATCAGCGGATGTTTCCGCTGTATCGACTGGTCAACATCGGCAACACGACGACCGTCAAAGCCGCAACCATTTTGAAGAATCAACCCTATGACGACCAGGCGGCCTATGGCGCGCCGGTAACGAGGAATTGCCCATGATCCGCCGGGCTGCTTTATCCCACTTGCTCGCTCGCCTGCGCGGCGACACGAGTGGGCTCGCCCTGCTCGAATTCGCCTTTGCGCTGCCGATTTTGCTGGTGATGAGCCTGAGCGGCGCAGAGATGACCAACTATATCGGCACTAAAATGCGGATGAGCCAGATCGCGCTGCATCTGGCAGATAACGCCGCGCGAATTGGCTCCGGCAGCCAGCTCGTCGCCAAGACAATCACCGAGGCCGACATTAACGACCTGTTCGTTGGTGCCAACCTGCAATCAAGCGAGCTTAATCTGCAAGCCAATGGCCGGGTTATCGTTACCAGCCTGGAGCCGACGGCAAGCCCGAATACGGCGGGGACCTACAAGATTGGCTGGCGGCGCTGTTATGGCGCAAAAACCACCTATGCCCGCCAATATCCGGTCGGCAGCGGAACGACAGCGTTAACCGGCATTGGCCCCACCGGCCGCCAGGTCACCGCGCCAGACAATGGCGCGGTAATGTTCGTCGAAATCTATTACGAATATAGACCTATTGTGCAGACGAGCCTGGTGCCATCGACATCGATGACCGAAATCGCCTCAATGATCGTTCGCGACAAGCGCGATACCACCCAAGTCTATCCGGTCACTGGGGTAACCGCATCGACTTGCTGATCAGGCTCGATTGCAGACCTTCTTGGCTGCCGCCACGACGCGCGCGACATCGACCAAGGCCAGCTTTTCCAGATTGGCGGCATAGGGCATCGGCACGTCTTCATTGGTCACCCGCAAGACCGGCGCATCGAGATCATCAAAGCCCTGCTCCATGGCAACGGCGATGATCTCCGACGCGATCGAACAGGTCGGCCAACCTTCTTCGACGACGATCATGCGGTTGGTCTTCTTCAGGCTATCGAGCACGGTGCGGGTATCGAGCGGACGCAAGGTGCGCAGATCGATCACTTCCGCATCAATCCCCTCAGCCGCCAAGGCTTCGGCGGCCTCTAGCGCGAGCGCGACGCCAATCGAATAGCTGACAATCGTCATGTCCGCGCCAGCGCGCATGATCCGCGCCTTGCCGATCGGCAGGACGTGATCCGCAAGATTCGGCACCTCGAAAGAGCGCCCATAAAGCAGCTCGTTTTCCAGGAAAACAACCGGGTCTTCGCTGCGGATGGCGGCCTTGAGCAGCCCTTTGGCATCAGCGGCGTCATAGGGCGCAATCACGATCAGCCCGGGGACGCTGGCATACCAGGGTGCATAATTTTGCGAATGCTGCGCGCCGACCCGGCTGGCGGCGCCGTTGGGGCCGCGAAACACGATCGGGCAGCGCATCTGCCCGCCCGACATATAATTGGTCTTGGCGGCTGAATTGATGATGTGATCAATTGCCTGCATCGCAAAGTTGAAGGTCATGAACTCGACGATAGGCCTGAGGCCCCCCATTGCTGCGCCAGCACCAATACCGGCAAAGCCATATTCGGTGATCGGCGTATCAATCACCCGCTTGTCGCCAAATTCGTCGAGCAGGCCCTGCGTGACCTTATACGCACCCTGATATTGCGCGACTTCCTCCCCCATCACGAAAACGCGCTCGTCGCGCCGCATTTCCTCGGCCATCGCATCGCGAAGGGCTTCGCGCAGGGTGATCTTGACCATTTCGGTGCCGGCAGGAATGGCGGGGTCGCCAATGGCCGCCACCTTGTCGGCAACAATTTTTGCGGGGTCGCCGTCCACCTTCTGTGGCGCGGGCGCTGCACGTTTGGCAGGTTCTTCGGTCTTGGTGAGCGGTGCCGACGCAGGTTCCGATGCTGCGCTTTCGTCGCCTTCCATCGTCAGCGTGGCGATCACCGTGCCGACCTTCACATTGTCGGTCCCTTCGGCCACCAGAATCTCGGCGATCACGCCTTCATCGACGGCTTCGAATTCCATCGTTGCCTTGTCGGTCTCGATCTCGGCCAGGATATCGCCCGATTTGACGGTGTCGCCCGCCTTGACGAGCCATTTAGCGAGCGTGCCCTCTTCCATCGTTGGCGAGAGCGCTGGCATCTTGATTTGGACGGCCATCAGTAACGCTCCACCAGCACATCGGTATACAGCTCGCCGGGCTCGGGCTCGGGCGCGCTTTCGGCAAAATCGGCGGCTTCGTTCACCGTCTTGCGGATCGCTGCCTCGATTGCCTTCAGGTCAGCCTCGGTCACGCCCAGGCCCTCAAGCTCCTTCTTGCAATGATCGATCGGATCGGACTTTTCGCGCACCGCCTGCACCTCATCGCGGGAGCGATATTTGGCGGGATCGGACATTGAATGGCCGCGATAGCGATAGGTCTTCATTTCCAGGATGATCGGCCCCTTCCCTGCACGGACCCAGGCGAGCGCCGTTTCGGCGGCAGCGCGACAGGCAAGCACATCCATGCCGTCGACCTGCAGGCCCGGAATGCGGAAGGATTCGCCGCGCCGAAACAACTGATCCTCTGATGAGGCGCGATTGACGCTGGTCCCCATCGCATATTGGTTGTTTTCGATCACATAGATGACCGGCAGCTTCCATAGCTCGGCCATGTTGAAGCTTTCATACACCTGGCCCTGGTTCGACGCGCCATCGCCGAAATAGGCGAGGCACACACCGCCATCGCCCTTATATTTATGCGCAAAGCCAAGCCCGGTGCCCAGCGACACCTGCGCGCCGACGATGCCGTGGCCGCCGTAAAATTTATGCTCGACGCTGAACATGTGCATCGAACCGCCCTTGCCCTTGGAAATGCCCGCCTGGCGCCCGGTCAGTTCGGCCATCACATCCTTGGGCGGGATGCCGCAAAGCAGCATATGGCCATGGTCACGATAGCCGGTGATCACGCTATCCTTGTCCGACAGCGCGGATTGCAGCCCGACCGCAACGGCTTCCTGGCCAATGTACAGATGGCAGAACCCGCCAATCAGCCCAAGACCATAAAGCTGACCGGCTTTTTCCTCGAATCGGCGGATCAGCAGCATCTGCTTGTAGAATTCAAGCAGCTGATCCTTGCTGGCGTCAAACCGGGTTGGCTCGTCCGGGCGTTCGCGGTTCGGGAGGGGCGGTTCACTTTTGCGGCTGCGCGCGGGTGGTTTTGCCACGGTCAACAAGACCTCTTCTTCCTGGGGAGACGCGGCTATAAGCCCAGTCACCCGCCGCATGCAATTGCTGGCAGGTTCTTAAAGCGCTTAGTTGAGCGGTACGATCACCTCATCCGGGTGCGCCAGCTTCAGCTGCTTGCGCACAAGTTCTTCGGCCATGTCCGGATTGGTGTGCTTTGGATCAAGCAGCGCCACACGGTTTTTCAGCACGGTGCGCTGTTTATCGAGCTTTGCATAAACGGCTTCGCGGGCTGCCAGCTCACGCTTGTAATCGCCATAAGCAAACATCCCATTCGGCCCGACCACGGCATAGCCGCCAAAGAACGCCATCACGATCAGCGCCAGCGCCGGGGGGCCGGCGCGGCGCAAAATAATCTTGAGGGTGGAAGAACCTGACATTCGATGATTCTGGACTACCGCGACTCGGCGATCAAGGCCTATTTTTGCGGATTATACTGCGCCCGGCATAACGGCCCATGTCGCCCAATTCTTCCTCGATCCGGATCAGCTGGTTGTATTTGGCCAGCCGATCGCTACGCGCCAGACTGCCGGTCTTGATCTGTCCACAATTGGTCGCAACGGCGAGGTCGGCGATCGTCGCATCTTCGGTTTCACCCGATCGATGCGACATCACAGCCGTGTAGCCCGCGCGATTGGCCATCGACACCGCCGCCAGTGTTTCGGTGAGCGTGCCGATCTGGTTGACCTTGACCAGCAACGAATTGGCGAGGCCCATGTCGATGCCCATGCGCAGCCGTTCCGGATTGGTGACGAACAGATCATCACCGACAAGCTGCACCTTGTCGCCGATCAGGTCGGTCAGCGCCTTCCAGCCCTCGAAGTCATCCTCGCTCATCCCGTCCTCGATTGAAAAAATCGGATAGCGCGCCGCGAGATCGGCGAGATAGCCCGCCATTTCATGCGGGTTGAGTACCTTGCCCTCGCCGCTGATATGGTAGGCGCCGTCCTTGAAAAATTCGGTCGCGGCGCAATCCAGCGCGAGCATCACGTCGTCGCCCGGCGTGTATCCTGCCGCCTCGATCGACCCCATGATGAAATCAAGCGCGTCGCTGGTCGAGGCGATGTTGGGGGCAAAGCCGCCCTCGTCGCCGACCGCCGTCGCGAGCCCTTTGTCATGCAACCGTTTTTTCAGCGTGTGAAAAATCTCCGATCCACAACGAACCGCATCAAAGATCGAATCGGCCCCGACCGGCACGATCATGAACTCCTGAAAGTCGATCGGGTTGTCGGCATGTTCGCCGCCATTGATGATGTTCATCATCGGCACCGGCAGGACATGCGCGGAAACGCCGCCGACATAGCGATAGAGCGGCATACCGCGCGCATCGGCCGCTGCCTTGGCGACGGCCAAGCTGACACCCAAAATCGCGTTCGCGCCCAGCCGCGCTTTGTTGGGAGTGCCGTCGAGCTCGATCATCACCTGATCGATTTCGCGCTGATCCTCAGCGTCGATCCCCAGCACCGCCTCAGCGATGTCGGCATTGACGGCATCGACGGCGCCCTGCACGCCCTTGCCCAGCCACATCGTCTTGTCCCCGTCGCGGCGTTCGACCGCCTCATAGGCACCCGTCGACGCGCCCGATGGCACCGCCGCGCGGCCAAAGCTGCCATCCTCCAGCATCACATCCACCTCGACCGTGGGGTTGCCGCGACTATCGACAATCTGGCGGGCATGGATGTCGATGATTGCGGTCATGAAATGATGCTCCTAATGCTGGGGCTGCACAGGCGTGCAAGCGTTGGCGCGGCTCTATCCGGTTCGTTTACGGGGAGCAATTCGCTTACGCGACTGGAACGCAAACAGCTGGTGACCGTTGTTTACGATTGAACGGGAAAGGTCTCTTCATCATGGCCAAAGACACGAACGACACAACGCCAAAGGCACCAAGGAAGCGCGCCGTGCCGCAGGCCCCGATCAAGGACGGACCGGGCAGCGCCGGGGTCAAGGCCAAAGCTGTGCCGCTGGCATCGGCCGTCATCCCGGCTGAAACGCCCACAAGCGCCGCGCAGACGATCAAGGACGGTGCCGGCAAGCTCGCTCGCCAGGCGACCGACAAGGCCCGCGACTACGTCGCCGAGGGCAAAAATCGCGCCGGCGGGGCGCTCGACGAAGTTTCCCGGCTGATGGAAGACGCCGCCACCACAGTCGATGAAAAAATCGGCCCGCAATATGGCCAATATGCCCGCACCGCCGCTGAAGGCATTGCCGGTTTCTCCGAAAGCCTGAAGGGCAAGGAGATTGAGGATCTGATGGCTGATGCAACCGCCTTTGTCCGCAAGAGCCCGGCCGTCGCCATCGGCATTGCCGCCGCTCTTGGCTTTGTCGTGGCTCGGCTGGTCAAGGCCGGACTTGATGCTGCCGATGATGCAAGCGACACCCCAACCGCCCCCGACGCCTGACGGACGGTCGGCGGGGGATGGACGAGGACGGACCAAGCGAGGAAGGCCCGGAGGACGATTCGATCGTCGCGCTGTTTGCGCGGCTGGTCGATGATGCCGAACGCTTCGTCCGCGCCGAATTAAAGCTCTATCGCGCCACGCTGTTTGCGCGGCTGGTGGAGGTTCGCAGCGCTGTCATCATGCTGCTGGCAAGCCTTTTCCTTGCCCAATCGGCGATGATCGCGCTGCTTGTTGGCCTGATCGTAATCCTGCGGCAGCAGCTTGGCGCGATCGGCGCGACAGCGGCCGTCTTTGGCGGATCGATGGCGATTGCCGGGTTGCTCGCCTGGATCGCGATGATCAAGATTCGCCAGGCGACCGACATCAAGGACAAGCCGCGATGAGCGATATCGAAGAAGAGCGCGCCCGCGCCGAAATCGCTGCGGCGTCGGCCCGTAGCCAGCTCACCGGCACACTGGTTGATATTCAGGCGCGCCTTCATCCGCGTGCGCTGGCGCGCGACGCGATTGAAGAGCTGCGCGAAACCGGGATTGCTATCGCGCGCCGCACGCTGGCAGCGGCGCAGCACAACCCCGGACCACTTATCGGCATCGGCGCGACACTAGTGGCGATTTTTGCGCGCGATTGGATTAGCGATGCCTTTGCAGACCATGGTACAACCGCAACCGCAGCTTCTGCAGCGCGTTTAGACGAGACCGACGACCAAATTGGCGAGCCCCAGCCCCAGGAAGGGAAATCCGATGAGTGATCCCCATAATCCGTTTGCCCATAAGCGTAGTGGTGCCACCCAGGCCGCCAGCAAGGCGCTGGATAATGTCGTCGATACCACCCAGGATGCGGCCCGACGGACGGTCGACACCATCGAGAATAACCCGCTGTCCGTGCTCGTCGGTGGTATCGCCGTCGGCGTGCTCGCAGGCGTGTTGCTGCCCCGCACCGAACGCGAAACCGCCATGTTAGGGCCAGTCGGCAAGCGGCTGACCGAGGGGGCAGTGACCGCCGCCCGCGCCGCGCGTGATGCAGGAACGGCAGAACTGGTCGCCGCTGGCATCAGCCGAGAAGCAGCCCGCGCGCAGGTGTCCAAACTGCTCGACGGGGTCGTCACCGCGGTCAAGACCGCCGGTGAGGCCGCGTCCAATGCAACAAAGCCCGGCGCGAACGAGAACTGATCTTCAAAACCGGCCCACTTCGGGCTAAGCGCGGGCTTTTCTGAGGGGCCGCTCACGATGAACAAACTACATCTCGTCTTTGGCGGTCGGGTGGATGATCCGATGACATTGGATTTCGATGATCTGGCGTCGATCGATATCGTCGGCATCTTTCCCGACTATAAGAGCGCAGAAAAAGCCTGGCGCGCCGCAGCGCAGCGCACCGTCGATGATGCCGAGATGAAATATGTCGTGGTGCATCTGCACAGGCTGGTCCAGCCGGACTTAATGGCTCCAGCCAAGGAATGAAGCGTTGGCCGGCCGGCAATCAAGCCGATCGGTAGCGCCAGAGCAAAAGTGGCCGGGCCAGCGCAAGTCCGGCGATGAATCCGCCAATATGAGCGCCCACCGCCACCGGCTGAAGCCCGCCACCCGAGGCAAAGCCGATCAGCAACTGGATAACGATCCAAGCCGCCGCCAACCAGACGACGCGCACCACGCGCGAGGGGATTGGCCCGATTGCAGGTACGGGCCGCTCGGCAAACAGCATCGCATAAGCGGCCAGGATCGCTGAAATCGCGCCGCTCGCCCCGATCATCGGTGCTGCCGACATCGGTCCGAACGCCCAATGCCCCGCTGCACCTGCATAGGCGCCGACGACATAAAGCAAGACCGTGCCCGCCGCGCCAAGCGCCCGCTCAAGCAGCCGTCCGCAATACACCAGCATCACCATATTGAGCGCGAGATGCAGAAAGCCGCCATGCACCAATGTTGCGGTCAGCGGCGTCAGCCAGAACGGCAGCAGGATGATGCCCTGCGGTGCGACCAGATCTACCGATAGGCTCGCCGGAATAAACCCCGCCCCAATCGCGGCATAGCCCTCAATGCCAAGCACCGTGATCAACACCGAAACGGCGATCGTCAGCCCGGCAATGATGATGGTTGCGGGAGTCTCGTCAAGCGCTGAGCGTCTCAGATGAATTCCACCTTTGAAACAAGGTAATAACGATCGCCCGACGGCACCGTCACCTCAACTTCATCGTCAACTTTGCGACCAATCAGCGCGCGACCAAGCGGCGAATTGTAAGAAATACGCCCGACATTGGCGTCCGCCTCGGTTTGCCCGACGATCTGGTATCTGATGGGTTTGTCGTCCTCGTCCATCAGGGTAACCGTTGCGCCAAACACCACCTTGTCGCCCGACATTTCC
The DNA here is from genome assembly GCA_001464615.1 of Sphingomonadales bacterium Ga0077557. Taxonomy (GTDB): domain Bacteria; phylum Pseudomonadota; class Alphaproteobacteria; order Sphingomonadales; family Sphingomonadaceae; genus Sphingomonas. Next base: position 218,694 of record LNFI01000008.1, read on the forward strand.
TTCGGATCGATGATCTGGGCGCGCGACAATTTATCCTCGATATCGCTGATCGAGGCCTCGATCTGGCCCTGCCGTTCCTTGGCGGCGTGATATTCGGCGTTTTCGGACAGATCGCCATGCGCACGCGCTTCCTCGATCGCGTCAACGATGAGCGGACGTTCGGCCTTGAGCCGCTTCAGTTCTTTGGAAAGCTTATCATAGCCTTCCTGCAGCATCGGCATCTTGTCTACCGTCGCCATTGATCGCGTCCTTCGTAAAAATCCCTGTTCCCGCGCAGACCCACAGGGTCCGCCCGCACGCATTTATCAATGTCGGGGTCAACTATGCGAATGGGAATAATAGGATTGCAATGGACGTACTTCAAGGCTTTGCGTTGAAAGTGCTGCAATTGCCTTCGCCGCCTCCACACTGGCCGAGGCTGTCGTGAAATATGGGATCTTCTGTGCCAGGGCGCAGGCGCGGATTGGTTGCGAGTCCTTCAACGATTGCCAGCCTTCGGTGGTGTTGAAGATTAGCGCGACATCGCCATCCTTAATCCGGTCAACAATATGCGGTCTGCCCTGCGCAACCTTGTTCACGCGCTCAACGGGCACGCCGTGGCTGATCAGGAAATCGGCCGTGCCGCCCGTCGCGACGATACCAAAGCCCTGCTCGACCAAGGTGCGGGCGGCCGGAAGGATAACCGCCTTGTCGCTGTCCTTCACACTGACAAAGGCCGTGCCCGCGCGCGGCAGGATTGTCCCCGCCCCCAGCTCCGCCTTGGCGAAGGCGAGCGTAAAATCGGGATCGATTCCCATGACTTCGCCGGTACTCTTCATTTCCGGTGAGAGCACAGGATCGACGCCGGGGAAGCGCGCAAAGGGAAAAACCGCCTCTTTCACCGCATAATAATCGATATGGCGATCAACCGCTGGCAGATCTGCAAGCTTTTCACCCGCCATCACGCGCGCTGCAATCTTGGCGATAGGCGCGCCGATCGCCTTGGCGACGAACGGGACCGTCCGGCTGGCGCGGGGATTGACCTCGATCAGGTAAACCAGCGATTCTTCAGTGCCGTCCTCCCGGACGCTGGCTTTCACCGCGAACTGGATGTTCATCAGCCCTTTGACGGAGAGTGCCCCGCCCAACACCGTCGTCTGCCGCTCGATCTCAGCGATGACATCTGCCGACAGGGAATAGGGCGGGATCGAGCAGGCGCTGTCGCCCGAATGGACGCCCGCTTCCTCGATATGCTGGAGCACGCCCGCGACGCACACATCCGTGCCGTCGCAGATCGCATCGACATCGACTTCGATCGCGTCGCGCAAATATTGGTCGATCAGGACGGGCGAGTCGCCCGACACGCGGACCGCCGTCTGGATGTAATTGTCGAGCTGGTCGGGCCCGTCGACGATCTCCATCGCGCGGCCACCCAGCACATAACTGGGCCGCATCAACACCGGATAACCGATCCGCTGCGCCACCGCGATCGCCTCGTCACGGCTGCGCGCGATGCCATTGGCGGGTTGGCGCAGGCCGAGCTTGGTGATCAGCGCGGCGAAGCGCTCGCGATCCTCAGCGAGGTCGATCGCATCGGGGCTAGTGCCGAGGATCGGGATACCGGCATCCTCGAGCGCCTTGGCGAGATTGAGCGGAGTTTGGCCACCAAACTGGACGATAACGCCCACCAGCGTGCCATTCTGCTGCTCGATATGCAGGATTTCGAGCACGTCTTCGGCCGTGAGCGGCTCAAAATAGAGCCGGTCGGAGGTGTCATAGTCGGTGCTCACCGTCTCCGGGTTGCAGTTGACCATGATCGTCTCATACCCCGCATCGTGCAGCGCGAAGCAGGCGTGGCAGCAGCAATAATCAAACTCGATGCCCTGCCCGATCCGGTTCGGCCCGCCGCCCAGGATCACGATTTTTCGCGCGTTGGTCGGTTGGCTCTCGCATTCGGGCTCGCCGAAGCTGGGGGCTTCATAGGTCGAGTACATATACGGCGTCTTCGCATCGAACTCAGCGGCACAGGTGTCGATCCGCTTGAACACCGGGCGCACGCCGAGCTTGTGGCGCAGCGAGCGGACTTCGCTTTCGGTGACGCCACCCGCCATCGCCTTCGCGACCTGACCGATAAGGCCCGAACTACGCGCCATTGTCTCAGACCCCGCGCGCATATTGACTGACTTAAGCGCGAGATAGGCCAGCCGCTTGTCGGAAAAGCCCATCGACTTTAGGCGGCGCATCCCCGCCGCATCGCGCGGCAGGCCGTTCGTGGAGACCTCTTCCTCCGCCGCAACGATTTCGGCGATGCGCTCCAGGAACCAGGGGTCGTATTTGGCGATGGCATGGACCTCGGCGACGGTGAAGCCTTCGCGCAGCGCTTGGGCTGCGACGAGCAACCGATCAGGCGTCGGGCGTGCCAGTTCGGCCTCGATGTCAGCGCGCGGTGCGCCGACCAACGCGTCGATCTGGTTGAAGCCGCTCAAGCCGGTTTCGAGCCCGCGCAGGGCCTTTTGCATTGATTCATGGATGTTGCGGCCAATCGCCATCACCTCGCCGACCGATTTCATCGCGGTGTTAAGGAGCGGCTCGGCACCCTTGAACTTCTCGAACGCGAAGCGCGGAATCTTGGTGACGACATAGTCGATGGTCGGTTCGAACGACGCGGGCGTGGCGCCGGTGATGTCGTTCATGATCTCGTCGAGCGTGTACCCCACCGCCAGCTTCGCCGCGACCTTGGCGATGGGGAAGCCGGTCGCCTTCGACGCCAGCGCTGAGGAGCGCGATACGCGCGGGTTCATCTCGATGACGATCAGCCGGCCATCGGCGGGGTTGACCGCGAACTGCACGTTCGATCCGCCCGTCTCGACGCCGATCTCGCGCAGGCACGCGATGCTCGCGTTGCGCATGATCTGATATTCCTTGTCGGTCAGCGTCAGCGCGGGCGCGACGGTGATCGAATCGCCAGTGTGGACGCCCATCGGATCGATATTCTCGATAGAGCAGATGATGATGGCGTTATCGGCGCGGTCGCGCACCACCTCCATCTCATATTCCTTCCAGCCGAGCAGCGATTCCTCGATCAGCACCTCGGTGGTGGGCGACGCATCGAGTCCGGAGCGGACGATGACCTCGAACTCCTCGCGATTATAGGCGATGCCGCCGCCGGTGCCGCCCATGGTGAAGCTCGGGCGGATGATGGAGGGTAGCCCGGTGCGTTCGAGCACGGCGAGCGCCTCGTCGAGCGTATGCGCGATGCCGGAGCGCGCGGATTCGAGGCCGATCTTGGTCATCGCGTCGCGGAATTTCTGGCGGTCCTCGGCCTTGTCGATCGCTTCGGCATCCGCGCCGATCATCTCGACGCCGAATTCCGCCAGCGTGCCGTCGTTGAACAAAGCGAGCGCGGTGTTGAGCGCGGTCTGCCCACCCATCGTGGGGAGCACTGCATCGGGCCGCTCCTTGATGATGATTTTCCGCACGATCTCGGGCGTGATCGGCTCGACATAGGTGGCGTCCGCCAGCTCGGGATCGGTCATGATCGTGGCGGGATTCGAATTGACGAGGATGATCCGGTAGCCATCCTCCTTCAACGCCTTGATCGCCTGCGTGCCGGAGTAATCAAACTCGCACGCCTGGCCGATGACAATGGGCCCCGCGCCGATGACGAGGATGGAGGAGATGTCGGTGCGCTTAGGCATTGACGGCAATGCTTTCATTGAATACATTGATTGCAAAAGGAGATCGGCTTTGGCGACGCTTACGGTCCGCAATATCCCCGACGAGGCCAAGCATCGTTTCCGCCAGGTGGCGGCGGCGCATGGCAGGTCGATGGAGGAGCATCTCCGCACGCTGGTCATCGAGGCTGATTTCGGCGACGCTCGCGTAAGCCATGTTGCCGAAGCAGCACCGACATTTGGTCATCAGCCATCCGGAGAGGAAATTGTGCGCGCGTTGATCGAGGCGGCAAATGGTAAAGGTGACGACCTGTTCGACGGCGTGCTCGACCGCCGGAAATATGCCGACATCCGATATCTGACCGCTAAGGATGCGATGGCCGAATTGCGTCGGCTCGCGAACGGGGCAAGCCTGGACTTGCCACCGCGCCTGAATCCGACCCTCGAGGCGCCGGACTTTTGATCCTTGTCGACACCAACGTCTGGAGCGAACTGACCAAGCCAGCCGGCGACCCTGCCGTGCTGGCTTGGTTAGAAGCCCATGACGATGACCTGGCGCTGTCGGTGCTGGTGGTAGCGGAAATCCAGTACGGTATCGCGCTGCCAGCGGCGGCGCGGAAGCGCCCGTTTCTCGAACCATGGCTGGAGGGATTGCGTAGCCGCTATTATCACCACACGCTGCCGTTCGGGGATGACGACGCTGATTGCTACGGCCGGATCGCAGCCCACCCGCAAGTGAAAGCGCGCCAGCCGCAAGTGATCGACATGCTGATCGCGGCGCAGGCGCAATATCGGTCGATTCCGGTTGCCACGCGGAACGTGAGGGATTTTGAATGGACCGGGGTTGAGCTGATCGATCCCTGGGCCACTTAGGGCACGCCAAAAGCGCAAGAGCGCGCTCCCCCTCACCCCAACCCTCTCCCCGCCGGGAAGAGGGAGCCGCGCCGTCGCTGACGATCGGTAGAACTGTCATGGCGTCAACCGCGCCACCAGCGCCAGCACAGCGAGCACCGCCACGCCCCAGCGAAGCCAGCGCACGCCACCCCGCGCACCGAGCGGATCAACCGGCATGACGCGCGAGCGGCGAACAGATGAATCGTGCGTAGGCGGGAAGGCACCCAGTCCCGTGCCGCCTCGAGGATCGATTGCGAGGATGTTCTCCCCGCCATGATGCCCCGGCAGAGGGACGGCGGTGGCCAAGCCCGGACGATAGGTGACGTCGCCAGATCCGGGTGTCGCCACCAGGCGCAGTACCCCTTCGGCTTCAATCGGCCCACCCAGCGCCGCTTCCCCGCCATCAATGCTGCGCAATAACTGCACCTGCGCCAAACGCGCCGTGGCAGTGGGCGCGCCATGCCCAGCGGCAAGCGAGCGCGGCTGACCGGCCCTTAGTGGCGCGCTCGGCGCGGTCACGCGGCACGCTCGCGGATCATCCCCACAAACCGCTCAAACAGATACAAGCTGTCCTGCGGCCCCGGGCTAGCCTCGGGGTGGTACTGCACCGAGAACGCCCGCCCGTCTTCCAGCTCGATCCCTGCATTGCTGCCGTCGAACAGCGACACGTGCGTTTCGCGCACGCCTGCGGGCAGCGAGTCCCGTTCCACCGCGAAGCCGTGGTTCATGCTGGTAATCTCGACCGCGCCGTCGCTCAGCCGCTTGACCGGGTGGTTGGCGCCGCGATGGCCCTGGAACATCTTGGTCGTCTGCCCGCCGACCGCGAGCGCGAGCAGCTGGTGGCCGAGGCAAATGCCGAACAGCGGGAGTTTCGTGTCCAGCAGCTGGCGGATCACCGGCACGGCGTAGTCGCCGGTCGCGGCGGGGTCGCCGGGGCCGTTGGAGAGGAAGATGCCGTCGGGGGCGAGTGCCATCACCTGATCGAATGTTGCGGTCGCGGGGAGGACCGAGACGCGCGCGCCGGCGGCGACGAGGTTGCGGTAGATGTTGCGCTTGGCGCCGTAATCGATCGCGACGACATGGGGGCGGTGCGCTTGCCCTTCGACTGCGCTCAGGGCGAACGGCTGTAGTTGAAGACCCAGCCCCTCCCCGTTCGTGCTGAGCGAAGTCGAAGCACCGTCGCCATACCCCTGCCCCAGCCGCCACACGCCGCCTTCCCAGCCGAAATGCGTTTGCGTGGTGACATCGATGGCGAGGTCCATGCCCTCGAGCCCCGGCCAGCCCTGCGCCTGGGCCAGCAGCGCGGGGATATCGAACTTGCCGTCCGCCGCATGCGCAATCACCCCGTTGGGTGCCCCGCCCGAGCGGATGCGGCGGGTGAGTGCGCGGGTGTCAATGCCCGACAGGCCGATGCGGTTATGCTTCTTCATCCACACATCCAGCGGCTCGACCGCGCGGAAATTGCTAGGCGCGGTAACGTCTTCGCGCACGATCATGCCGAGCGCATGGGGATCGTCGGCCTCGATATCATCGGCATTGGCGCCGACATTGCCGATATGCGGAAAGGTAAAGGTGATGATCTGCCCGGCAAAACTCGGATCAGTCATGATCTCCTGATAGCCGGTCATCGCGGTGTGAAAGCAGACCTCGCCCACCGCCGCGCCCTCCGCGCCAAAGCCCCGCCCCCACGCGATTTCGCCATTGGCGAGCACCAGAACGCCGGTGGCTCCTTCAGGCGCAGCGCTGGACGCACGTAGGGGCTTGGCGTCGGCCATGGGTGTGGGCGCTCCTGATAAAGCTGTCGATGTCGCTAAGGCACCGTCGCTAGAGACGCAGGACCGCAGCGTCAATCTGTTAAAAATCGCCGGGTCGCGCTACGGGTAAAGATTACCGAAAAGGACCACAAATGATTCGCGACGACATCAAGACCGCGCTCGTCACCGCCATGAAGGGCGGCGACAAGGCGGGCACCGCTACGATCCGCCTCATCCAGTCAGCGATCAAAAACCGCGATATCGAGGCGCGCACCGGTAAGTCGCCGGATGACGATAATGTGCTGGTGGTCGAAGTGCTGCAGAAAATGGTCAAACAGCGCCGCGAATCGATCGACATGTATGTGAAGGGCGGTCGGCAGGAACTCGCCGATGCCGAGAGCGCCGAGATCGTGGTGATCGAGCAGTTCCTGCCGCAACAGATGACCGAGGCGGAAACCACCGCGGCGATCCTGGCGATCAAGGCAGAGCTGGGCGCCGACGGTATGAAGGACATGGGCCGGGTGATGGCCGAACTGAAAACGCGGCATGCGACCAGCCTCGACATGAGCAAAGCGAGCGGGCTGGTGAAGGCGGCGCTGAGCTGAGGTGAGCCTTTCCGCCCAATTCCTTGACGAACTGCGCGCGCGGACCTTGCTGTCCGCGCTTGTCGGCAAGACGGTGAAGCTCACCAAGGCGGGGCGTGAGTTCAAAGGATGCTGCCCCTTCCACAATGAGAACACGCCAAGCTTCTACGTCAACGACGACAAGGCGTTTTATCACTGCTTCGGTTGTTCTGCCCACGGCGACGCTATCCGCTGGATGACCGATCAGCGCGGGTTGCCTTTCATGGATGCGGTGAAGGAGCTGGCGCAGGCGGCGGGGATGGAATTGCCCGCGATGGACCCGCGCGCTGCCCAAAAAGCGGAAGCGGCCAAGGGGCTTTACGAGGCGATGGATGATGCCGCAGTCTGGTTCACCGAACAGCTGATGGGCATCGCCGGGGGCGAGGCGCGCAGCGTTCTGGAAAAGCGCGGGATCAAGGCGGAGACGGCGCAGGCGTTCGGCATGGGCTTTTCGCCCGATTCCCGGGGCAAACTGAAGGCGCAGCTAAAGGGCTATGGCGATTCGTTGCTGGTCGAGGCCGGGCTGCTGATCAAGGTCGATGAGAAGGAACCCTATGACCGGTTCCGGGGCCGGCTGATGATCCCGATCCGCGATCCACGTGGCCGGGTGATTGCCTTTGGCGGGCGGGTGATCGGGGATGGCGAACCAAAGTATCTGAATTCGCCCGACACGCCGCTCTTCGACAAGGGGCGCACGCTCTATAATCTCGATCGGGCGGCGGCGGCGAGCCGCAAGACAAATCGGATCATCGTCGTCGAAGGCTATATGGACGTGATCGCGCTTGCCCAGGCCGGGTTTGGCGAGGCGGTCGCCCCGCTCGGCACGGCGCTGACTGAGGCGCAGCTCGAGCGGCTATGGCGGCTGTCCGATGTCCCGATCCTGTGCTTCGATGGCGATAGTGCTGGACAGAAGGCCGCACTTCGCGCCGCGCATCGCGCTTTGCCAATGCTCGCCCCAGGTCGGAGCCTGGCCTTTGCGACACTCCCACCCGGTCAGGACCCTGATGATCTGGTCCGCGCCAAGGGGCCTGCCGCCTTCGAGGCGGTACTTGCCGAGACTCAGCCACTCGTCGAGCGGCTCTGGGCAAGCGAACTCGCCGCTGGCCCGCTCGGTACGCCCGAAGAGCGCGCTGGGCTGAAGCAACGTCTGAACGAGCTTGCCCAGACCATTGCCGATCCATCGGTAAAGCATGAATATCTCAGCGATTTCCGCCGCCGCTTCGATGCGCATTTTGCGCCGCCGCCGCGCGTATGGAATGCGCCGCGCCCTGCCAACACCCAAAAGGGCGGCAAATGGCGCCCTGCCCCACCCGCCGGTGGCGATCACCCACAAGCGCAGGGCGTAAAGGCGAGCGGCATCGATCCGGTGCTGGCCAAGGCCGTGCTTGCTGGACTGATCCGGCATCCAGCTGAAATAGCGCGGCATGTCGAGGTATTGGGATCGCTGCGATTCGCTGGCGGCGCACTGGGGAGACTCTTCGAAGCAGTGGTCGATGTCGCGATTGAAGATCAGGCGCTTGATAGCGAGCGACTGCGCACCATATTGGCAAATTCCGGATTTGATCAAATGGCGACAGATTTGCTCCGGGCAGATGCAACACCTTATTCCTTTACCCAGAAAATGGCGGCGCCCGGACGCGCAAGTGCCGATCTTGGCGAGGCAATTTCGATCCTGGTCGCGCGTCCCGAGGTGGATGGGGCGCTGGCCGATGCAACAGCGGCGCTGGCCATGCGTTTCTCTGAAGAGGCGTTTGAACGGCAAGTGGCGCTGGTGAAGGAACAACAGGCGCTCGAAGCACGGCTTGCAAATCTGTGCCAAGCGAACGAAGACGCACGAACTCTTGATACTGAGGGCAGTTAATGGCGAAGGCGACTATGGCGGACGCGACCGACACGACAGAATCCGGTGACGCACCGCTGATCGACTTGAATGATGCGTCGATCAAACGGCTGATCGCACGCGCCAAGAAGCGCGGCTATATTACCTATGACCAGCTCAACGAGGGGCTGCCACAGGACATGACCTCCGATCAGATCGAGGATATCACCTCGGCGCTGAGCGAGATGGGCATCAACATCGTCGAAAATGACGAAGCTGGCGAAGACGCCGATGGCGAGGATTCGCCAGAGGAAGAGGTCGAATCGGTTGATGCCACCGAAGAAGCCGCGCCGGCGCTAGAAAAGAAAAAAGAAACGATCGACCGCACCGATGATCCGGTGCGCATGTATCTGCGCGAAATGGGCGCCGTCGAGCTGCTCAGCCGCGAAGGCGAAATCGCCATCGCCAAGCGGATTGAGGCTGGCCGCGACACGATGATCCTGGGGCTGTGCGAAAGCCCGATCACCTTCAACGCGATCATCGACTGGTCGACCGCGCTGAATGAAGGCACGATGCAGCTGCGCGAGATTATCGATCTTGATGCGATGCTCTCCAAGGACCCTGCCCCCGAATCGCTCACCGATGACGATGATTCGGCCGATGGCGAGATTTCCGAGAAAAATGCCGGTCCTTCGTTCAAGGAAGAAGCCGAGCCCGAAGAGGCATCGGTTGACGAAGAAGAAGATTCGATGACCGAGCGGCGCACGCCGCGCCCATCGGACGATGAGGAAGAGGATAACACCCTTTCACTGGCGCAGATGGAAGAGCAGCTGAAGCCGCAGGCGCTGGAAAAATTCGCCAACATCACGTCGCTCTACAAGAAATTCTCGAAAATGCAGGCCGGTCGGCTCGACGCGATGGCGGCGGGCGGCGAGCTTTCGAATGCCGACGAGCGCAAATATCAGAAATTACGCGAAGAATTGACGGCAGAGGTCGAAAGCGTTCAGTTCCACAACGCCAAGATCGAATTTCTGGTCGATCAACTCTACGCGTTTAATCGTCGGCTGACCGCGCTTGGCGGCCAGATGCTGCGCCTGGCCGAGCGCCACAAGGTGCCGCGCAAGGACTTCCTTGATCGCTACATTGGCAACGAACTCGACGAAGGCTTCCTGACCACGGTTGGCAAGCTCGACAAGAAATGGGCAGCGTTTGTTGCCAATGAAGGCGATGCCGTCGATCGCGTTCGCATCGAGATTTCGGAGATTAGTCAGGCGACAGGCATGTCGCTGGGCGAGTTCCGGCGCATCGTCAACATGGTCCAGAAGGGCGAGCGCGAAGCGCGGATCGCCAAGAAGGAAATGGTCGAGGCAAACCTGCGTCTGGTGATCTCGATCGCCAAGAAATACACCAATCGCGGCCTGCAGTTCCTGGATCTGATCCAGGAGGGCAATATCGGCCTGATGAAGGCGGTCGATAAGTTCGAATATCGCCGCGGCTACAAGTTCAGCACCTATGCCACCTGGTGGATCCGTCAGGCGATCACCCGCTCGATCGCTGATCAGGCCCGCACGATCCGTATCCCGGTCCATATGATCGAAACGATCAACAAGCTGGTGCGCACCAGCCGCCAGTTCCTGCACGAGCAGGGCCGCGAGCCGACGCCCGAGGAAATGGCCGAGCGGCTGAGCATGCCGCTCGAAAAGGTCCGCAAGGTGATGAAGATCGCCAAGGAGCCGATCAGCCTCGAAACGCCCATCGGCGACGAGGAGGATTCGCATCTCGGTGATTTCATCGAGGACAAGAATGCGGTGATCCCGGTTGATGCGGCGATCCAGGCGAACCTGAAGGAAACGGTCACGCGCGTGCTGGCGAGTCTCACCCCGCGCGAGGAGCGCGTGCTGCGGATGCGCTTCGGCATCGGCATGAACACCGATCACACGCTCGAGGAAGTCGGCCAGCAGTTCAGCGTGACGCGCGAGCGCATCCGCCAGATCGAGGCGAAGGCGCTGCGCAAGCTCAAGCACCCGAGTCGGTCGCGGAAAATGCGGTCGTTTTTGGATCAGTAGAGCGGGCGGATCGGCATTATCAGGCTGGATTGCACCACAGCTCGATCCGTTTTGCCGCCTTGTCGAAGGTTAGTTTTGAACATCGCGACAGCCCTGCGCGGGGGATGTTCAACCCGTATCGGGGCTGAGGTCCCTTTTTCGTGGCAGCGACGACAATTTCAGATGGGTCCTCGGTACCGTCAGGAATTGGGTCGCCGCGCCCGGCTGAATCGATCCGGTCACGGACGCGCACCGCAATCCGATCAAAGGACAAAGGCCCAAAAACAAAAGGTTGTGACAGCGTCATCAACCGCACCGGGCGCTTTACGCCAAGGAGGATGTCGATATCCCAGCTAGGCCCGCTCAACTGACCACCATAGGCCTTAGCAATCGCTGCCCCCGCCGCTGCTGACGCGACCGGATATTGCTCCGTAGCGTCCAGATCGAACGACACCGCCAGGCCGAAGGTCGCTCCCCGATAACCTGTGAAACTGGACGAGCTAATGTCGCCGAACAGCGGAAAATCGTGTCGCTGTGTCCGGGCATCATTGCCCCCGAACACCAAGGTAACGCGGGACTGCGGCAAGGCCCAGGGGCCGATCGTACCATCGCCCTCGATCGGCGGCGCACCGGCAAACCAGAATGCTCTGCCCTTTTGGCGCACACCGTCGATGACAAAATCAAGCGGGCGGTTCCATCCCTTGAACTCGCGCCGCCCAGCGACGTTGAGGTTTCCCCTGCCCAGAAACGGCGCTGGCTTGATCTCGCGACGGGCGACATAATCCGGGTCAAGCAGCAACCGATCGGGTCCGCCAGACAAAACGCGAATGGCGGCGGGTGCCCCCTCTACCGTCGCGGTAACCACCTCGCCAGGGCGAACCGTGAGTTCAGGACCGGCTGCTGACTCGGCACTCGCTTGCTGCGCGGGAGACGCATTACCGCCAAGAATCAGTACGAAAAATACACAAAAGGCCGCGCTTTGCCGCAACTGCATTGGTCTTGGTGCTCCCCATAACGACCTGCCAGATCAAAAGAACCTAATCTGCCCAACATGAACGCTCGTGAAACAAGCGCCTGCCCAATGTTCGGCAGCTACATCCAAAATGGAGCAAATCCCTTGCGCTCAGGCGGCGCACGTTGCGAAATATTCACATGGTCATATCATCTCTACCACGTCCGCTAAACGGCACAAATGTCGTCACCGCATCCGAACTTGTCCGCCATTTCGGCATCTGGCAAGATCGCGCAACACGCGAACCTGTTTACGTCCTGCATCGCGGCCGGCCGCGTCTGGTGCTGACATCGGTGGAAATCATGCAGGCCTTGTGTGCGCCTCATGACGGGGAACCCGAAGCCGGTGCCAATGCCGGTGTAGAGACGCTGCTCGACGTAACACGCGACATCATCCTGCTGATCGATCACGACATGAAGTTGATTGCCGCAAGCCGGGCTGCACGTGGTTATTTTGGTGAGCGGGCACAGCCCGGTGCTCCCCTGGTGGGGCTGGCGGCGAGCGTCGCCATGCTGCTGTTGAATGAAGCAGCACAGCGGGTAATGGCGTCCGGCCTGGTCGAAACGGCAGAATATGCCGCGCCCTTTGCCGGACGCACGCTGAGTGTCACCATTCATCCGTGCGACACCGGCGCAATTCTGCTCGTGCACGATGTTACGGTGATCGACAGCCTCGCTGCTGCCAGGGCCCATGCCGTCGCTGAAACCGAAGCAATGATTGCAACCGGCATGATGGCCCATGTTCGCCTGTCGCTACGCGGATTTCTGGAGGCACCGGTCGTGGCATTAGCCGTGCTGGTTGGCGTCGAACCTCAGGTGTTGGCCGACGCACGCTTCACCACGCTGTTTGAGCCTGCCGGCAGAGCAACCGTAGACGCGGCTATTGAGGCAGCAATTGACCAGCAAATGTCGCGGATTGCCGATGCGATGCTGCTCGTGGCAGGCGCCAGGCCTCGCCCCGTTCGGCTGGGACTGAGCCCGATCAGGCGCGGATCGATTGTCGAGGCGATCGCTGTCGCCGTCGTGGTTCGATAAGCGTTGAGACAGGCTTAAGCGCTTATAAACCGCGTCTTTACGCGGTTCAGTATATGTGTGCCCGATAGGCGATTGGAACCGGGGTGTCCGGGCAATCTATCGGGGATCAACAAAACGTCATGGCATCGGAACCGGAAGAATCATCCGATCGGGCAGCGGCACTGGGGATCCAGGGTGCTGGACGAAGCATCGTCGTCGCGCTGATCGCAGCAGATGGAAGCCACAAACATGCCATTATGGCTCGGCTGACGGCCCAACAATTGCCGGTTCGCGACATTGCAGATGCCGTCCATGCCCTGTGCCTGTTGCATGGGCGCCAGCCAGGAATCATCGATCACGCGCTTGCCCGAAATTCGCAGCCCGCCGCCCAGGCATGGCTCGAAGTCGCGGTTGAGGGTTTTGCCGTAGAACGCGCCTTACTCGCTAAATTGGCGTCCGCCGCTGGTCCGCTGCCGTCTACACCCGGTCAGGCCGAATCGGAGGCCGCCGTCGCATCGCAACGCCATGCGCTGGATATGCTTGCCCAGTCGGACCGTACCGGATGCGCGATTGGTGCAGCGGTCGCACTCGTCAGCGATTGGGCGGCCATGCGGCAGATCATGGAGGCAGCGGCCCGCCGCTTCGGCATTGAGCCGCCCGCTTATGCTTTACCGCTTGCCGCCGAGACCGAAACCATTGTCGCCCAGGTTGCTGAAAATCCGGCAGTAGAGCGGGCAATGGCCTTTGGCGTGCAGCAAGTCCTGGCCCAGCATCGCGGCTTATGGGATTTGCTGGAAGCGCGAACAAGCGCCCGCGATCGCCAATAGGCGCAGCCAAGGCTGACCCAATTACCCCGTGCGCCCCGGCTTGCGCGCATGGCCAAAATGCCTCTATCTCCGAACCGGATATTCGAATCTGGCAGGGATGATTGCATGAAGCGCTTCGAGGGCACGCAAAGCTATGTGGCAACCAATGATCTGAAGGTTGCCGTCAACGCTGCCGTAACGCTCCGCCGGCCGTTGCTGGTCAAGGGTGAGCCCGGCACCGGCAAAACGGTGCTTGCCTATGAAATCGCCAAAGCGATCGATGCCGAACTGATCGAATGGAACATCAAATCCACGACCAAGGCGCAGCAGGGCCTGTATGAATATGATGCCGTTGCCCGATTGCGCGATGGCCAGCTTGGCGATGAGCGCGTCCACGACATTGGCAATTACATCCGCCGTGGCAAATTGTGGGAGGCATTTACCCGCCCCAAGCCCCCTGTCCTGCTGATCGACGAAATCGACAAGGCCGATATCGAATTCCCCAACGATCTGCTGCAGGAGCTCGATCGGATGGAATTCCATGTCTACGAGACCAAGGAGACTGTCCGCGCGGTCGAACGCCCGATCGTCGTCATCACCAGCAACAACGAAAAGGAATTGCCCGACGCGTTCCTGCGCCGGTGTTTCTTCCATTACATCAAGTTCCCCGATCGCGACACGATGCAAGCGATTATCGACGTGCATTTTCCGGGCATCCAGAAGATCCTGGTGAACAAGGCGATGGACATTTTCTATGACGTTCGCGACGTGCCGGGCCTGAAGAAAAAGCCATCAACCTCGGAACTGCTCGATTGGCTGAAGCTGCTGCTCCACGAGGATATGCCGCTGGACGTGCTGCAGAACCGCGACCCAACCAAGGCCATCCCACCTCTCCACGGCGCGCTGCTGAAAAATGAGCAGGATGTAATGCTGTTCGAACGGCTGGCGTTCATGGCCAAGCGGCAACAGAACAAATGAGCGAAGGCGCCGGCTGCCGGTGCGGACAGGTGCGGGTGGCAATCTCCAGCGCACCGCTCCGCGTGCGAACATGCTGGTGCCGGGATTGCCAATATTGGGGATCGGGCAACGGCACGACCAATGCCGCCTATCGTTCCAGCGACCTTGCAGTGACCGGAAATCTCCAATGGTATCAGAGCGTCGCGGATAGCGGCAACGCGATGCGGCGCGGCTTTTGCCCGGTATGTGGCACGCCGATGTTCACCGGGATGGCCGATTTTCATGACATCATTGCAATCCGGGTCGGTGCGCTCGACGATCCGGACAGCGTGCGCCCTACCGAAGTGATCTGGACGGCATCGGCGCCCAGTTGGGCCAGTTTCGACCCTGACCTGAAACAGGTCGAGCGCCAGCCCCCGCCGATTGGCTGACCCGATTACCCCGAGCGGCGCTACGCGTTTTGCGCGCGTTCGCGCCCGGCTTGAAGCGTTCACGCCATCGCCAGGCTGGCCGACTTGGTCGTATGAATTTTTGCTGTTCGGTTTCAAGCAAGGCTGGGCGTGCCTGTTTGGCGGGCTGATGCTGGCGATGCTGATCGCGACCTATCTGTTTTATCCCGCCGACGCGCCGCTCGCCCGCTATGATTTTCTGACGATCGGTGCCGTGGCGATCCAGCTCGGGATGATCGCCTTCCGGCTGGAGTCACTCCGCGAAGCCAAGGTCATCCTGGCGTTCCACTTCGTCGGCACGGTCATGGAGATATTCAAGACAGCGCACGGATCCTGGCTTTATCCAGAACCAAGCGTGCTCAGGATTGGCGGCGTCCCGCTCTTTTCTGGCTTCATGTACGCAGCCGTCGGCAGCTACATCGCTCGGGTCTGGCGCATTTTCGATTTTCGTTTCGATCACTATCCGCCGCGCTGGACGACGATCACGCTCGCGACCGCCATCTATGTGAATTTCTTCACGCATCATTGGCTGCCCGACATCCGGCTGTTGCTCTTCGCGGCCACGGCAGTGCTGTTCTGGCGGACACCGGTGTGGTTCACCCCGTTCCGCACAGCGCGGGCAATGCCGCTGCTGCTGGGCTGGTTGCTGGTGGCGCTGTTCATTTGGGGCGCCGAGAACATCGGCACTTTCTCGCGGGCTTGGCTTTATCCGGGGCAGCGCAACGGCTGGCATCTCGTCTCGCCCGAAAAGCTTGGCGCCTGGTATCTGCTGATGATTATTTCATTTGTGCTGGTGTCGCTGCTGCATCGCGCGCCTCACGCCTCGGGCGGGGCAGCCAGATCGGACGGGTCGATCGCATAGCCAAGCAGGTCGCCCGGCGAACATTCAAGCGCGGCGCACATCCTGGCGAGCGTCGAGAAGCGGATGCCGCGGACTTTGCCCGAGCGAAACATGGAGAGCTGGGTTTCGCTCAACCCAATCCGTTCGGCCAGGTCGCGGCCGGTCATGCCGCGCGCGCCGAGCAGTTGATCGAGCGTGACGGTGACGGGCATCAGAGGATCTCGTCGAGTTCAGTGCGCATCGCCCCGGCTTCGGTCACGACCTTGGCGACGATCATTAGCGCGAGCCCAACGACCCCCACCGTTAACGCCGACGAATCATAGCGCGCGTAACTGCCGCTGCCAGTGAACAGGCGCACCAGTTGTGGCGCCGCGAAAACCAGCGCCAGCCCGCCGAGAAAAAGCGACACCCCAACGCGCCACAACAACGTTGAGAGCAGAGATTCGACCGCCCCACCGCGCCCGATCAGGATGACCGCGCGCCGCATGCTCCAAATCGCTGCCAGGAAAAATGGCATCGGAATAACATCATAGAGCAGGATGATTGGCGTGCGCCCGCTCTGCGCAATACCGATCAGTTCAATCCCGAAAGTAAGACAGAGCACGACGAAGACGACCAAAATCGCCTTTGAAGCGATGGCGGGGCGGGTGATCCACAGCAGCATGACAATCCCAAAAAATTTAAGCTTGACTTAAAACACCCCGCTTTGCAACTTTAAGTAAGACTTTAAGGAATCGAATATGCCCAACGCCCTGCGGACGGAGAGTCTCACCAAGCGCTTCGCACGACATATGGCCGTCGATGGCGTGTCGATGGCCGTCCCTGTCCAAGCGATTTACGGTTTTCTTGGCGCAAACGGGGCCGGCAAGACGACCACGCTCCGGCTGGCGCTCGGCTTGCTCCGCGCTGATTCGGGCTGGGTCGAGCTGTTCGGACGCCGCGTCGGCAGAGATGCGCTGCCGCGCGTTGGTGCGCTCATCGAGAATCCGTCGCTCTACCCACACCTCACGGGCCGTGAGAATCTCGACATTACGCGTCGCTTGCTCGGATTGGACCATGGCGAGATCGACCGGGTGCTCTCGATCGTCGATCTGGCGAGTGCGGGGCGGCAGCGGGTCGGTGGCTACTCGCTCGGCATGCGGCAACGGCTGGCGATTGCGCGGGCGCTGCTCGGCCGTCCCCAGTTGCTGATCCTTGACGAGCCGACCAACGGGCTCGACCCCGAAGGGATCTTCGATATGCGCAGCCTGATCCGCCGCTTGCCCGCCGCCGACGGCGCGACGCTGATCGTATCGAGCCACCACCTTGCCGAGATCGAGCAGGTCGCGACGCATGTCGGGCTAATCCACCACGGCCAATTGCTGCTCGAACAGCCGCTGGATGCGCTGCTGGGCCAGCAGACCGCAGTCGAGATTGCGACCGATGACCTGGTGGCGAGCGCCGAGCTGCTCGACCGCGCGGGCTATGCGGTTGCCTATGATCCCAGTGGCAGGCTGCTGCTCGTTACCGCGTCGCCCGACCAGCCGACCGCGTCAGCGCCGATCGCCGCGCTGCTGATGGGGGAACGACAGGTGCTTCACCACCTCGCGCTGCGCCGGCCGACACTCGAACATGCTTATCACCGCGCGATCGCGGCGGCCTGAAGGATTGATGCCATGTTCCACCTCTATTTGATTGCCGAAATCCTCAAGCTCCGCCGCTCGCTGGTGGTGTTCCTGTGCCTCGCTGCACCTGTGTGCGTCACCGTCATGTGTGTGCTGATCGGGCTGCGCGGGAAGGCCGCCTCGCCGCTCGCCAATTACTGGATGACCGGGGCCGCGTTCTGGGCCTTTGCCATGCTGCCGCTGTCGGTTACCGCGCTCAGCGTGCTGATGGCGCAGATGGAGCATGGACCGCGCACCTGGGACCATTTGCTGGCGATGCCCGGCGCACGCAACCGGCTGTTCCTGGCCAAGGCAGTGACGATGTTCGCCCTGGTTGCGATTATGACGGTGCTGGTCGGTGCCATGCTCGTGCTGGGCGGCTCTGTGCTCGATCTAGCCAAGCCGGTGACGGGGATGATCGATCTGCGCCAGTTGGCGACCACGCTGGGTCGCATGTTGCTGGCGAGCGGGCTGATGTGTGTGCTCCAGCTTTGGACGGCGCTGCGCTTTCGCAGCTTTGTGCCGCCGCTGCTGCTGGGCATCATCGGCACCTTCTTTTCGGTCGTCGCGGCGGCAGCGCGCGAAGGGGCTTATTTCCCCTGGCTGATGCCGCTGCATATGCTGTCCACGGACCAAGCCATGCAGACCGTCGCGCTTCAGATCGGCGGATGGGGAGGCCTGGCTGGACTCGCGGCAATGTTGTTCCACCTGTCGCGCCGCGAGGCCTGACGCCGCCGCACCGTGAACGCCTGTGGCCTGCATGCCGCTTTTCCCCGACCGAATGATGCGATAGCCTGGACGCCAGAAAAAAATGCGGGAGAGCGATGATGACCAGACCAACGCACGAAGACTCTTCCCTTTCGCGCCGCGCTCTGATGGCGGGAAGCGTGGGGCTCGCGGCAGCGGCGTTAGCGCCTGCACCGGGGTTGGCTGCGCCGGCGCGCTGGGGCACCGCCACTGCCGCCCATCAAATTGAGGGTAACAACACCAATTCGGATTTCTGGCTGGCCGAAAACGTCAAACCGACCCTGTTTCAGGAGCCGTCTCTCGACGCCTGCGACAGCTATCATCGGTACGAAGAAGACATCATCCTTGCCGCAAAGCTCGGCTTTAATGCGCATCGCTTTGGTATTGAGTGGGCACGCATCGAGCCCGAACCGGGCAAGTTCAGCGAAGCCGAGCTCGACCATTATGTGCGGGTCATGGAGGCATGCCACGCCCATGGGTTGGCCCCCGTCGTCACCTATAGCCATTGGACGGTACCGCGTTGGTTTGCGGCGATGGGCGGCTTCGAACATGCCGACAGCCCGGCGCTTTTCGCGCGCTTTGCCGAGCGGGCAACGGCGAAGCTCGGGCCGCTGATGGCCGCCGCTTCAACATTCAATGAAGCCAATATCGCCCGCGTGATTCAAATTCGGCAGGAAGCAAAGGCAATTGAACCGCTGGTCCGCGCGATGCTCGCCGCCTGTGCCAAGGCAAGTGGATCGGACCGATTTGCATCGGTGCTTTTCGCCGATCTCGCCAAGAGTGAAGCCAATCAGGTGCGCGCCCATGAACTCGCCTTTGACGCGATCAAGGCTGGACCCGGCGATTTTCCGGTCGGCGTGACGATCAGCATGCAGGATATTCAGGGAGTCGGCGAAGGCAACAAGGCCGATGAAATCGCCCAAGCCGTTTATGGCCCCTGGATTGCGCAGGCCGCCAAGGCTGATTTTGTCGGCGTCCAGACCTATACCCGGGTGCGGGTCGACGCCAAGGGGATCATGCCACCGCCAAAGGGCGCGGAGCTGACGGCTGCCGGCTATGAATTCTACCCCGAAGCGCTTGAGGCGACGATCCGTTATGCCGCGAAGATGACCGGCAAACCGATTTACGTCACCGAAAATGGCATCGGCACCGATGACGATAGCCGTCGCATTGCCTATATCGATCGGGCGTTAGCGGGCGTGCGGGCGTGCATTGACGATGGCATCGACGTGCGCGGCTATCTGCACTGGTCACTGCTTGATAATTACGAATGGGTTTTTGGCTATAAACAGCGCTTTGGCCTGGTGGCGGTGGATCGCACGACGTTCAAGCGGACGCCCAAACCAAGCGCCCTTCATCTGGGCGCACGGGCCAAGGCCAATCGGGTTTAGGGGTGCCAATACCGGGTTTCAATTCTTTGTGGGAGCGAGTCCTTGATCCTATCTTTGCTGCTTGCCGGGTTGATTATCCTGCTTTGGCGCACGCCCAATGCCTTGATCAGCCGGATCATTGATCGGGCGATCTGGGTGCCGATCGCCCGGCGGTTGATGGCGATAGAGCGGCGACATCTGTTGTTCTGGCTATTGATGATTCCCGTAGTGCTCCTTTCGAGCGAACTCATCATGATGGCCGGGTCGCTCGATGCCGGGCTGATCATGCTTTGGGACGTGTCGACCTATGTCGATATCCTGGTGTTGGCGACGATTTCGGGCCTTAGCGCGCGCGCAAAGGCCGGATGGCAAGCGACGCGTCTGGGCATTCAGCGCGCCGCCCTGGCCTGGCGTCGCACTCGCCGCCCTGGCCGAGCGCACCGGGCGCGGCGTCAACGCCCGCCATCGAACGCCAACGACGACGATCGACCGGTAGTTGTCATGATGGCCGCCTGAAGATCGGTCAAAAAAGTGGTTACTAGCCGCTAAACCAAGAGCGAACACGCATCGTCTACAGGTTATCGGCAAAGGTTTGCCGGATGGACCGGAAAAATCTTGCCCTGTTGCTGATGCCGATCGCCCTACTCGCGAGTGCGCCCGCTGCGGCATCGTCGCTGCTCGACTATATCGGCGAATGCGTTCCGTTTGCGCGGGCAGCATCGGGTATTCAGATTTATGGTGATGCCTGGAGCTGGTGGGACAAAGCCGAGGGGAAATATCGCCGCGGCTATGCGCCCCGCGAAGGCGCGGTCATCGTCTTTGCCAGAAGCGCGCGGCTACCCCTGGGGCATGTGGCTGTTATCAGCCGCGTGGTGGACGACCGTGTCGCCATGGTCACCCATGCCAATTGGTCACGCATTGACGGGGTTCGCGGCCGCGTCGAGCAGGATGTAACGCTGACCGATGTTTCCGATGCCGGCGACTGGAGCGCGGTACGGGTATGGTATCGCGGATCAGCGGGGCTCGGCTCAACCAACTATCCTGTCGCCGGCTTTATTTATGGCGGCCGCGAAGCCAATGAAGTGACGAGCCGCAGCCCGGATTATGTTGCCGCGCTGATCGACGTTTACGTCCGTTAGGCGGCGATTTCACTGCCTGCATTGCGCGCGCGGTTGAGACTGGCGGCAAGCGCTTCGGGCGAAATCGATTCCGCGGTGGCGGTAAATTCATCGACATAGGCATATTCGTAATTGCCCCAGCGCCGACCATTGAAGCGGAGCGGCACGAAGACACTTTTCAGGGGCAGAAATTCGCCCTTCCCCAACGTCATCCGATAGCAATTGAGCATGAACGGCGATTCATTCGCGATCGCCCGGCGCGTACAATCATCCATCAAGATGCGGCGGTTGCGGCACCAGGTGTTGTTCCATTCAACATCGCGCCCCTGGGCCTGGGATCGCAGCGATAAATGGGTCGGCAAATAGCCGTTCAGGTCGGTAATCACCGAACCAATGGCCAGCGCATCCGCGCTTTTCGCGCGATCTAGGATCGGCCGGATATAGCGATCGGCAAAGTCATTAAAGGCGGTCGTATATTGGGCCGGGTTGGTCCCGGCGATGAGCCGATAATCCACGTCAAATACCGCGTCAGCGCGCAAATTGCCTGAACGAATGGCGGATTCGACAAGCCCAGTGATTTCATCCGCGATGCGCCGCGCCGTCGCAATGCTGCTGCTATCGTCAATCTCAATACCGCTGCTGGCCAGTTGATCGAGCATCTGATTGCCGACCGATTCAAGCTTTTCGAGCCGCTGACGCGCATCACGCAGCGCCGCATCATTGGCGCGCACCGACCAGGAGGCAGAGACCATTTCGGCCCTGACCGATGCGATGCTCTTTTGCATTTCTGTGGCGCTATGCGAAATGCCAACCGCCTGTTCGTCAACCAGGTGAACAATCGACCCGATATCTTCCACCGTCGATTCGATGGCAGCAAATTTAGCAGCGGCCGTCTTGCTCTGTTCAACGCCGCCCCGGATTTCGTTGCCGAAATGGCCAGCTTCTTCGGCCAGCGTAGCGATCGTATCGGTTATGCGCTGGGTCGCCTGGCGGGTATTCTGCGCCAGCTTTTTCACCTCGGTCGCAACAACCGCAAAGGCGTTGCCCGCCTCCCCCGCCCGCGCCGCCTCAATCGCCGCATTCAGCGCGAGCATATTGGTTTGCTGGGCAATCCCGCCGATGAGCAGCGACACTTGCTCGACATGGCCAAGCGCGCCAATGATCCGATCGATCCGGTCGCCGAGCCGCATGACGAGATCCGTCACATCGGTAAAGCCAGCAACCGATTCAATGATTGATTCGCGTCCCTGGGTCAGCTTGTCCTTGATGTCTTGCGACAATGTCTGGGACTGATCGACGGCGTCAACGACGCGGCGCTGATCGGCGGCAAGTTCCCCCGTTGCGGTTTCTAGCCGTTCGAGCTGGGCGACGCGTTGGTCCATGCGCGCGGACACCCCAGCGACATGGCCGCCGACATCGGCACATTCCATCACCAGCGAGCTGCAACTGCGCGCAACGTCGCCGATGATACGCTCAAGTTCGACCGGTGATCCCATTCTTCGAAATTGCCCCTTCCCCGATTCGGATAAACAAAATGTCCTAATGGTTAATTACCTTTGACGCTGTGGGTGCTCCCGTTACGGTAAGCGACGCGCCTTGACGGGAACGACCACCAATGTTTCTCAATTTTCTCGACGAACTCCGTGCCGCGGGCATCCCAGCCAGCATGAAGGAGCATCTCATCCTGCTGGAAGCGCTCGATCGCGACGTGATCGAACGCACGCCGGAGGATTTCTATTATCTTTCGCGTGCCGTGTACGTGAAGGACGAGGGGCTGCTCGACAAGTTTGACCAGGTCTTCGCCAAGGTATTCCGTGGCATCGCAACGACCTTTGGCCAAACCGAAGCCGAGATCCCCGCTGACTGGCTGAAGGCGGTAGCGGAGAAATATCTGTCACCCGAGGAGATGGAGGCGATCAAGGCGCTTGGCTCCTGGGATGAGATCATGGAGACGCTGAAAAAGCGGCTCGAGGAGCAGCAGGGCCGACACCAGGGCGGTAACAAATGGGTCGGCACCGGCGGCACCAGCCCCTATGGCAATTCGGGCTATAACCCCGAAGGCGTCCGGATCGGCGGCGAAAGCAAGCACAAGCGCGCGCTGAAAGTTTGGGATCAGCGCGAATTCCGCAACCTGGATTCAACCCGCGAACTTGGCACGCGCAACATCAAAGTCGCCCTGCGCCGCCTCCGCAAGTTCGCGCGCGAGGGTGCTGCCGACGAGCTGGATATCGACGCAACAATCGACGGCACCGCGCGGCAGGGCTGGCTCGACGTGGTGATGCGCGCGGAACGGCGAAATGCGGTGAAGCTGTTGCTGTTCCTCGACGTCGGCGGATCAATGGACCCCTGGGTGAAGCTGTGTGAGGAGCTGTTCTCGGCGGCGACCACTGAGTTCAAGAACCTGGAGTTCTTTTACTTCCACAATTGCCCCTACGAAGGCGTGTGGAAGGATAATCGCCGCCGTTTCAGTGAGCGCACGCCGATGTGGGATGTGCTCCACAAGTTCGGGCATGACTACAAGCTGGTGTTTGTCGGCGACGCATCGATGAGCCCCTATGAAATCACCCATCCCGGCGGTTCGGTGGAGCATTTCAACGAGGAATCGGGTGCGGTCTGGCTGCACCGGATGGCGACGACCTATCCGGCGGCGGTCTGGCTCAATCCCGTGCCCGAGGAGCAATGGGGCTATTCGCAGAGCATCCGGATCATCAAGGAATTGATGACCGATCGGATGTACCCGCTGACGCTGGCGGGGCTGGACGACGGGATGCGGGAATTGACGCGGAAGCGGTGAGGGACGACGCCGGCCAATGACGATGATTTGATCAAAATCAAAGCGAAGCACGGGACGTGCAGGAACAATACCCTCATCAACAATGAGGGAGACCATCATGCCTGCGATCGAATCCTACTGGTTCGCCTATCTCGTCATCATCGCGATGTTGGCGTTCATGTTTGGCCTTGGCCTGGTCAGCATCACCGACCGCGATCCAACCCTGCCCCCGGCGGAATAGACGGGGCTTTTAGTAAATCAGCGACGAACGGCGTTCATCCACCCACGCCGCTTCGTCGCGCCGGGTCGCGGCGTCGAAATCCCCCGGTGTCGCGGCCAGGTCGTCCACCCATTGCCGCAAGCCAGTCCCGCCGTTGATGACGTCAATGGCGAGCTTGCCGAATTCATATTCGTACGGAAAATCGCGCCACAGATCATAGTCGGGGTAAAGGGTGCGGATCGCCTTGAAACCCAGCGCCTGCACCCGCCACGGCTGGAACGCGACATGATCATAGCCCGGACCCTCGGCATGGATATGAACGCCGTTACAAAGCTGCCCGACATGCTTGTGGAAGGTCGGCTGGAACCAGATGTCGCGCAGGGTGCACCCTTTGAGCCATTCGGGCGCAATCGCGTGCATCTTGGCGATCACCGCCTTGGCATCGATGTCGGGCGCACCGAAGATTTCAAGCGGGCGCGTGGTGCCGCGTCCTTCGCTCAAGGTCGTCCCCTCCAGCATCACCGTGCCGGGATAGGCGCGCGCCATGTTGATATTGGGGGCATTGGGGCTGGGGTTGATCCAGATGCGGTCGATCGGCCAGCCGAAACCGGGGGCAGCGTCGGGGCCCCAGTCCTCCATCGCGATCACGCGGTAATCGACGTCGAGCTTGTAGTGCGCGATGAACCAGCGGCCGAGCTCGCCCAAGGTCATCCCGTGCCGCATCGGCATCGGCCCTGCGCCTACGAAACTTTCCCAGCCCGGCAGAAGCGTCAGCCCCTCGACTGGGCGACCGATCGGGTTGGGGCGGTCGAGCACCCACACCGATTTGCCATGTTCGGCGGCGGCTTCGAGCACGTAAAGCAGCGTCGTCACAAAGGTGTAGATGCGCGTGCCCAGGTCCTGCATGTCGACCAGCATCACGTCGAAAGTGCCCATCGACTGGCCAGTCGGGCGGCGGACTTCGCCGTACAGGCTGAAAACCGGGATATTGTGCGTCGGATCAGTGAAGTCGGGGGACTCCATCATATTGTCCTGCAAATCGCCCCGAACCCCATGCTGCGGCCCGAACATCGCGGACACGTTGAGACCACAGGCGACCAGCGCGTCGAGGCTGTGGGTCAGGTCTTCGGTCACTGAGGCGGGGTGCGCGAGGAGGGCGACGCGCTTGCCCTGCAGCGGCTTGCGCAATAGCGGGTCAGCGAGGAGGCGATCGATACCGAATTTCATGGGGCGTTTGGTGCCGGGAGGGTGGCGATAAAGCAATCGGAATTGTGGAAATCGGGCGGCCCCGGCGCATGCGCGAGCGCCCAGTAGGATTTGGTGCCGTCGCGTTCTTCGATGACGGCGGAGAGGCCCATTCTCAGTGCCCCCGACGGAATGCTGGTCAGGTCCAAATCAACTTCGATCACATAGTCCTCGCCAGCTTCGATACCTCTTTCAATAAAGGGGTCCACCGGTAACTCCAGGTCGCGCATCCCATCTCGATAGCTATCGAAAATATAGGCAGCCCATTGGCATGACGGCGAAAAGTTGAACTCGAAATATTGCTGTGCTCCGGCAGGATTCAAAAAAATCTCAAAGCAAGTGGCTTTCCAAAGATTGTCAGAGCGCGCTGGCGATTGCCAATCTGGGATCGCCAGTTTCTCCTGTCCGTCGACGCTGGCCGTCAGCAGGATTTTATCGGCATCATAGGTCAAAGCTATCCGCACCGCGCGAACCGATGCCGGCGGCGTATCAGGATGGGGTATCAGCTCGAACATATGCTCCTTGTACCCCCGCGAAGGCGGGGGTCCAGCCGGGGTTTCTGCCTTAGCGCGAACACGACAAGGCGTTTACATCGCGATTAGCGCGAACTCGAACCCCATCACCGTATAAATCGCCAGCCAATATCCCCCATCGATCAGGAACAGCTTCAGCGACTGCCGTGAGAACAGGTAATTCACGCCGATCGCCGGAATGATGAACCCAAGCGCCACGCCCGAGGCGATTTGGACGATGGTCGACAAGCTAAGCCCCGAATAGGTTGCGAGCGTGTGGTCGAGGATGAAGGCAGCGACCAGGTTCAGCACGAAGGTGAGGCCAAAAATCAGCGGCATATTGCCGTTCTTCATTGTCTCGTCCGACAATCCTCGCTCTGCCTGCCAGGCCTTGCCGAACAGCGGCCCGTACCAAATGCCCCCGATGAGGAAACCGCTGACGGCGGCCACCAAAATCGCGATCCAGTGAATCGGCGTTCCCATGTCATTCTCCCCCTTGCCCCGGTGAAGGCTAGCCGCACGAAACGGCGACGGGAAGCGCCCTGTTCAAAACGCGCGCAAACCCCTATGTGCGCCGCTTCGCATGGCAACAATCCTCCCCTCCCCGCCGAAGATCGGCATGGTCTCGCTCGGCTGTCCCAAGAATCTGGTCGACAGCGAGCGGATCCTGACCAAACTCCGGTCCGACGGCTATCAGATGTCGCCCGATTATGCCGGGGCGGACGTCGTGCTGGTCAACACTTGCGGCTTCCTGGATTCGGCCAAGGAGGAATCGCTTGAGGCGATCGGCGAGGCGATTGCGGAGAATGGCCGCGTTATCGTCACTGGCTGCATGGGCAAGGAAGCGGAGATGATCCGCGCGAAATTCCCGAACGTGCTCGCGGTCACCGGCGCGCACCAATATGAGGAAGTCGTCGGCGCGGTGCATGAGGCAGCGCCGATGCCGCCGAGTGCGTTCCTCAATCTGGTGCCCGAAAGCGGCCTGAAACTCACCCCGCGCCATTACAGCTATTTGAAGATTTCCGAAGGCTGCAACCACCGCTGTTCCTTCTGCATCATTCCGTCGCTCCGGGGCGATCTCGTCAGCCGGCGGCCCGATGCCATTCTTCGCGAGGCGGAAAAGCTGGTCGCGGCGGGCACCCGCGAATTGCTCGTCATCAGCCAGGATACCTCGGCGTACGGCGTCGATATCCGCCATCAACCCCGCGAATGGCATGGACGCGAAGTACGCGCGCACATGACCGATCTAGCGCGCGAGCTGGGGTCGCTGGGGGCATGGGTGCGGCTCCACTATGTCTACCCCTATCCGCATGTCGATCAGGCCGTGCCGCTAATGGCCGAGGGGCTGGTGACGCCCTATCTCGACATTCCGTTCCAGCACGCCTCGCCCAATGTGCTGCGCGCGATGAAGCGCCCGGCCAATGAGGCCAAGGTGCTCGAGCGCATCAAGGGCTGGCGCGCGATCTGCCCCGATATCGCGATCCGATCGACCTTTGTCGTCGGCTTCCCTGGCGAGACCGAGGCTGATTTCGCCTATCTGATGAACTGGCTGGAAGAAGCGCAGCTCGACCGCGTCGGCGCGTTCCGTTTCGAGCCGGTCGAGGGCGCGGCGGCCAACGACCTGCCCGATCCGGTGCCAGAGGCAGTGAAGGAAGAACGCTACGCCCGGCTGATGGACCTGACCGCGCGGATCTCAGCGGAAAAACTGCGTGCCAAGGTCGGCCGCACGCTCGACGTGATCATTGATGCGGTCGATGAAGAAACCGGCGGCGCAACCGGCCGTTCGCAGGCCGACGCGCCCGAGATAGACGGCGAGGTGCATCTGCGCGACGCCGGGCACCTGAGCCAAGGCGATATCGTGCCCGTCGTCATCGAGGATGCCGACGAGCACGATCTTTTCGGGGTACCCCGTCCCTAAGGTAGTTTCGCTGCAGCGCGCGCCGCAAGTGTCCGTCGATAGGCTTCACCGACCGCCGCATCCCCCATGACCGTCGCATCGAACAGACAGGCCTGATACACCGCCTCATCCTTGATCACTGGACGGCACGCTTGTGCGGCGACTTGCTTGTCGAGTGGACGAATCGTTGGACGGCCGGGCGACGGGATCGACGGAACGCTTGGCGCCGCGCTGCATGCGCCACCAGGCTTCGCTGGCCAGCTCGGGTCCGTAAAGGTGCCGGTAGACGTGCCCGAAGCATAATCAAACAGGCTAGCCGTCGGTTTGACACGCCAGGCATCGGCAAATTTCTGATTGAGCACGGTCCAGCGCGCCATGAGCGGCACCGGCCGAGGGCCGAAGGACGAACCATCGGGCGCAAGCGGCAGCCAGTTACCGGCCTGGATATAGCCCATCGTCCCTTCGCGGGCAGGCGTCTTCAGGACATCGACATTCAGATACCAATGACCTTGCGACGACCAGAAATTCGGGGTGATTGCCACACGCGTACCGTCTGACGCATTGACCAAAATTCCGCCACCCGCCGCAGCTGTGGCAATGCGGTTGCCACCACCAAGATTGATGCCGCCTGCCGGCAAGTTGACGAGCTTGCCATCAATCCGGATCTCCATCCGCTCGCCCGTCCCCGAGCCGGGCTGATAGCTTACCCGCCGCTTGCCGAGGCGCAACGCGGCTGCCGTGTTCAGGCTCACACAGCTTTGCAGCCCGGTATAGGGGTTAGTTCCTGGGACAAAGGACGTGACCACTGGCGTCTGGCGCGTCTGCAGCTCGAACTCGCTGTCCAGGTTGCGCAGCGCGGTGAATTCGCCAGCCGACTGAAAGTCGTAATTAATCCCGTTCACGGTGGTGAGATGCGGATCACCCCAGTCTGCGGCATTGGCGTCGGGCGGATCGTTGCAAAAGGCCCGGAACGTGTTGACCGCAGCATTGCCAGCAGCGGATCCCGGTGCGCCCTGCGGCATCGTTGCCGGGGCGTTGACCCCATCAGTGCCGATTGTCAGGCCCTGAACGGCGCCCTTCAGGATCAGCGCGCAATAGGCTGGCAGTTGATTGGAAAGATGCGGGAACCGCCCGTTCAGGCCTTTGCTGTGGCAGCCGGAGCACTGGCCCGGGACCAGCGCCCCTGCATGCGACGCCGCATTCTGCGGCCACGCCGCCAGCACGAGTGGATCGTAACGATTGGGGGCAAACATCGGCAACGTGTTTTCGAGCTGCCCAAAGGTCAGCCCAGGCGCGAGCACGGCGTCTGGATGCACAATATAGGGGTTCTCGCCCGCGTGGCAGTCGGTGCAGATTCCGCCCACAGGGCCGCTTAGCTCGGCGCCACCCCCCTGATAGCGGCCCATCGGATCGATCGCGAGGTTGGGCACGCCGATTGGTATTTTCTGATTGGCCGGGAACGAGAACGCAGCGCCGCTCTTCTGATTGTCCCAGATGCACACTTTGGAGGTGATCTTGCTCAGACAGATTACGCCATCGAGTGCCACTGTCGTCTTGCCAGCATTGAAACGCGGCAATGCGATACACATGCCCTGCGGACTTTCAAACGTGCGCACCTCGGCGGGCGACTGCACAATGAACTGCTGACCTTGCGGAATCGAGCCCTGGATTTTCCATCCAGAAGTGCCATTCGGGTCCATCTCATTAATGGTCGGCGGAATCGGCACCTGATTGGCGGCACATTCATTGATATAGGCTTGGCCAGTGTTCGTCGTCGACAGGAAGACGACAGCACCGCCAGGTTTGAACACCGGCAGATTGAGCTTGCGTTCAATCGCCGGATCAAGCTGGAACGGACCACCGTCCCAGATACCTATCCGTTTCGCGCCAACCCGAGTTTCGCCCGGCAGGTTCCAGGTGAGCTGGTAGCGGATCGCATTGAGCTTACTCCCGAGACGTTCATCGTCGCGCAGTTTTGGAGAACGGGCCGCAAGCCAATCGATTGCCCGTTGTTCAACCACCAGCTGCGCCTGACCGCTGAGCCGAAGCCCCGACTTTAGTCGTTTCTCGAACGATGCAAATTCGTCCCGCGATTTGGCGTCGACGTCGTGGAGCAGTTTGTTACGGTACCATGCCAGCGCCTTGGCAATAAAGGCCGCACTGGGCTGAATTTGGCCACCCTTCGCATCAAACAATGCACCATGACCGACAAAGGCGATCGGGTCGCTTGCCGGAGCCTGAGCCACGGACAAGCTCGACGCCGTCGCCATGAAGGCAAGACCCAACGAACCAAAGATAGCTATATGGCTGATATTCTTTTCATTAACGGACAGCATCGGACAACCCCCTTTTTGAGAGTGACTCCAGACTCGCAAATAAAAATACTATGGGGCTATTTTACTCTAATTCTGAAACATCGTCAATGATTCTAAATTTATGCCATTTTATTTAG
This sequence comes from Sphingomonadales bacterium Ga0077557, assembly GCA_001464615.1. GTDB lineage: Bacteria > Pseudomonadota > Alphaproteobacteria > Sphingomonadales > Sphingomonadaceae > Sphingomonas. Next base: position 248,537 of record LNFI01000008.1, read on the forward strand.
ATATAATTATATCTGTACTAACATAGCGTTCTGTCGTGCGTCCAATGCTCTGGGCGTTCTGAAACTCGACGCGGCGGCGGCGAGTGCCATGCGCGCTTGTTGGCGGAAGCCACCGGATTATCCTTGGCATCACGGGTGCGCGAAGATCGGTGACTTGGCGAATTTGACCCGCCCGGCACCGGCGTTGGTCACTGCGCACCAGCCGTTGGAGGGCACAAGCGCACAATCACCTCGTCAGTGATCGGCAAAGGGTGCTAATCGCGGGTTGGCGGCTGGGTTACCCATTTGGGCCGCGAGGATAATCGCCTTGTCCCATCCCAACGCGACCGACACTCGGCTTGGTGACGCCCCGAAAACCGGCTTGAAAGGCTTTCTCGCGCGGCTAGGCCCCGGTCTGGTCACCGGCGCTGCCGATGACGACCCCAGCGGGATCGGCACGCATAGCCAGGTCGGTGCGGAATTCGGCTATGGGCTGGCCTGGACCTTTGTGCTGACCTTTCCGCTGATGGTCGCAATCCAGCAGGTCGCCGCCGAAATCGGGCGGGTAACCGGGGCCGGCATCGCGCGCAACTTGCGGCGGCATTATCCCCGGCCGGTGTTGTGGGCGATGGTGTCGCTGCTGCTGATCGCCAACATCATCAATCTCGGCGCGGATCTGAGCGCTATGGGTGCCGCGCTGCAACTCCTAACCGGCGGCAATGCTGGGCTTTACACGCTGCTGTTTGGCATCGTCTGCGTCGTGCTTGAAGTGGTGCTGAGCTATGCGCGGTATTCGTCGGTGCTCAAATGGACGACCTTATCGCTGTTCACTTATGTCGCGGTGGTGATGGTCGCTGGCGTGCCATGGGGGCATGCGTTGCGATCACTGGTGGTGCCCGAAATTCAGTTGAACGCGGCCTATGCCACTGCCTTTGTGGCAATCCTTGGCACGACGATCAGCCCCTATCTCTTTTTCTGGCAGGCCGGGCAGGAAGTGGAGGAAGAACATCGGCGGCACGCCAAGCCTTTGTGCATCACGCCGCGCGAGTCGGGACCCGAGATTGCGCGGATCAGGCTTGATACCCTGATCGGCATGGCATTCAGCACGATTGTGTCGCTGGCGATTGTGTTTGCGACCGCGGCGACGCTCAACGCCCACGGCATCCGCGACATCACCACGTCATCGCAGGCCGCAGAAGCGTTGCGGCCGATCGCCGGGCAATTCGCCTTTTTGATGTTTGCGCTCGGGATCATCGGCACCGGCTTGCTCGCGGTGCCGGTGCTGGCGGGATCGGCGGCCTATGCCGTGACCGAGATGCTGGGCGTGCCCGGCAGTTTGGATGCCAAGCCGCTTGATGCGCGTATTTTCTATTCGACGATTGCCATTACGACCTTGGCCGGGTCGTCGATCAACGCGGTCGGTATCGATCCCGTTCGGGCGCTGTACTGGGCGGCGGTGGTCAATGGCGTGCTCGCGACGCCGCTGATGGTGATGATGATGCTCATCGTCCGCAATCGCCGGGCCATGGGTCGATTGACCTTGCCGATCGGCTCGACGATCCTTGGCTGGAGCGCGACCTTTGTCATGGCGGCGGCGACCATAATCTTCTTCGCCTTCGCGCTGTAAAGGGGGCGCCATCGCCGATGATGGCGCCTCCTCCGTCAGCCTGCGTTATTATTGCGCGCTGCCGGGGTGGCGGCGGAGCAGGTCAAACGCGACCAGGTGCGCAGTGAAGGTCACCGCGACGCCAAACATCGGGATCAGGGCAAAGGGCAGCAGCCGGACATTTGCCATCGACGCTGGATCAGTAAACGAGAAATAGATTCCCGTGCCCATGGCGACGATCAGATCGGCCGCGCCGAACAGGTGCGTCCCCCAATAGCGCCAGCGCGCGAAGGGCAATGCGACCGCGATCAAAGCGAAAATGCCCGCCAGCAGATCCCCGATCCCGCCATCAACGACCAGCGTCGGCGGCAGCGCCCCATTGGCGCCAAACACGAAGAACAACCCTGCTGCGCCGATTCGCCAGGCATGGAACAGGGTTAAGCGTTTCAGGCCGACATCCGCAAACCAGCGACGCAGGCTGGGGCTGTTCGCATAGGCAAGCATCGGCAGGGTAATGCCGGTCGCTGTGATCGTCGGGACGCCGATGGTCGGCATGGCGGTAAGCCAACCGGCGATTGCCGCCACAGAAATTGCTGCGGCCCAGAGCAACAGCAGAACCAGGATGATCCGCCCTGCCCGTTGTGGTTGTTCGTATCGTGTGGCCATGAATATTTTCCTGTAGTTACACATTTATAGGTAAAGAAGGATCAGCTTGCTCCCAGCTGATCGAGAGCGGGCTGGACGGCGTGCCAGTCATGCGGGGCGAGCTGTTTGACGCTGTCTGCCTGAATCGCCGACCACAACGGCATCGCGACTGAAAGCTTGTCGCGCCCTTTTGACGTCAGGGTCAGCCCCCGGACACGCTTGTCGCCATCGGCGGCCGTTGATTGAATGAGGTCGGCCCGCTCGAGCGGCGCGAGATTGCGCGTCAGCGTCGTTCGTTCGAGCCCAAGCGCATCAGCCAGGGTGCCGATATTGACGGGCGCGGCTTGATTGAGCCCCGCCAGGATCGAAAATTGTCCCGAGGTTATCCCAATCGGTCGAAAGGCAGCATCATAGCGTCGCGCGACAGCCCGCGCTGCGCGCTGGGTGTTGAGGCACAGGCAAGCTGCGCCCATTTGCTGCGGAGTCAGGAACTTTGTTTCGCTCATAGCGCTTATTTAGGTGCATCTACACCTATAATCAAGCCCGGCCGCGTCGTTCGCTGCGATAATAAAGGAAGGTCAGGAAGATCGACGTCGCGCCGAGCAAGTGCCAGATCGCATGCCCCTGCAGCAGGCTGGTCGGCGAACAGACAATGCCATGCTGATCGAGGTTCCAAATCGTGAAGGCGACCGCCTTTGCCAAGATACCAAGCAGATAATATCTGACCTGAACATCGGCGCGCTTGGGTCGGGCAAAGCCCATTTCGATGATGATCGCCAGGATCAGCTCCACCGCGAACAGCCAGCGCCGGACTTCCGGCTCGGCGATCAGTACGGTCACCAGCGCACCGCATAACAGCAGGTAAAGTGCGATTGCCGGCTTGTCGGGGATCCGCAGCCAGCGGCTGAGCCCGCTCACCAGCATGAAGGACGCAACCAGATACATGCCGAGCACATCATAAAACTGGCCCCATAGGGTCAGCGTGGCGTGCAACAACACCGATCCCAGTCCGACTGAAATTGCCGTGAGGCCGAACATCGTCGCCGCGATACGCGGCATCGCCGACGACCAATCGCGTCCCGCCGCCAGCAGGATCATCAAAAACCCGGCAAAAACATAGCCATAAGACGACCAACTATTCGCTGGCTGAACGATCAGCGCGCCGGCGCGCGGCATTTCGCAAAAGCAGCGCGTCGTCGTGCAGGTCGCAGGGGCATAGACGCTCCAGTCGGGCCCGAGCGCCGATAGCAGCGCCACAATGCCAAGCGCGGAGAGTGCCGCAAAAATCAGCGCCGTGAAAATCCGGCGCGCGCCGATTGGCTGCATCCCCTGCCCCCTTGTTTTGTCGTTAGCGGCCACCGTATCGCAAAGCGGCGCGGCGGCAAGGCCCGCCCTCTGGCGTGCGACGGCACGATCTGCAAGAACGCGCCAACGCTGGTTTTCTTAAGGGATTGTTGATGCGCCTTCGCTTCGTCACGTGCGGCCTTGCCTTGCTCGCCACCACTGCTTCCAGCGCTGCAATGGCACAGGCACTGACGCCTGAGGAAACCGCCAAGATCGATCTGATTGTCGCCGAAAACCTGGCGAACACGGGCGTTCCCTCCGCCTCGATCGCGATTGTGCGCGGGGGGCAGATCGTCTTCACCAAAGCCTATGGCAAACAATCGGAAACGATCAAGTCACCCAGCGTTGCTGCCCCTTACCAGATTGCCTCGGTCTCCAAACAATTCACCGCCGCAGCGCTGTTGCTGCTCGAGGATCAGGGGAAGTTGAGCCTTGACGATATGGTTTCAAAATATCTCCCTGGCGTCACCGATGGCGACAAGATCGCGCTTCGCCAGTTGCTCAGTCACACATCGGGCCTGCAGGATTACTGGCCGCAGGATTACAGCTTCCAGGCGATGGAAACGCCGACCACACCGCAGAAGATCGTCGATCGCTGGGGCAAGAAACCGCTCGATTACGCGCCCGGCACCAAGTGGCAATATTCGAACACCGGCTATGTCGTGGCGGGGATGATCGTCGAAAAAGTCGCGGGCATGTCGCTGATCAACTTTCTTGAAGCCAATGTCTTCAAGCCACTGGGCATGAAGGCGATGGATCAGGATCTGGCGATCGGACCCAAATATCCGCAGGGCTATCATCGCTATGCGCTAGGGCCCGTCAGGATCGCGACGCCCGCCGCGCATGGCTGGTTGTTCGCAGCGGGCGAGTTATCGATGTCACCGACCGACCTGGCCAAATGGAACATCGCCCGGATCAACCGTACCGTCCTTCCCGCCGATGACTGGGCCGCACAGGAAACGCCGGTCGTGCTGCCGGATGGCAGGAACACCGGCTATGGCCTGGGCGTCGTCACGCGGACCGGTGCCGATGGCCGCCGCTTCGTCGAGCATGGCGGCGAAGCGGTCGGCTTCCTGACCGAGAATATCGTCTATCCCGATGACAAGGCGGCGATTGTCGTCGCGGTCAATGCCGATTTCGGTGATGCACAGGGCACAATCGCCAAGGGCATTGCTGACCTGATCCTGCCACCGAAACCAGCCGCAGCGACCGATCCGGAAGTCGCCAAGACGGCGCAGGCGCGGGCGATTTTCAATGCGATGCGCGCCGGAACGCTCGACCCGGCAAAGATGACCGAGGACTGGAATTACTTTTTCACGGGCACTGCGGCCGAAGATTATAAGGCGTCGCTGGGTCCGCTGGGTGACCCGATCAGCTTTGAGCCCTTGGGGCCGCCCCGGCTGCGCGGTGGCTTCGTCAATCGCAACTACCGGGTGACCTATCCCGATCGCAAGCTGACCGTCATCAGCTATGCCGAACCCGGCGACACCGGCCGATACGAACAATTTCTGGTGATGCCCGCGCAATGACCGATTTCTCGTCCCTGCTACAGCCCGATCTGGGCCAGCCCGCGCGCCTGATCGAAGTCGTCCACCCCGACGCGTTCGACAATTGGCTGAGTGCGCAACCACCGCGCGTCCGGGCGATGGTGGCGGCGCAAAAGCTGTCGGGCAAGGCCGGCAATAAAGCGATCCTGCCCGGCGACGGGCCGGACGATTGGCATGCCTTGCTGGTCTGCGACGAGGTTGAAAGCTCACCCTGGCGGATTGCGTCGCAGGGGGAGAATCTGCCCGAAGGAACTTATCGCCTGAAAGACGGCGACGTTGGCGCGGCGGGACTAGGCTGGCTGCTCGCGCAGCACCGGTTCGATCGCTACCGTAAAGATGACAAGCCGACCGGCGCGCGCATCCTGCTGACCCGCGATGTCGCGCGAATTGAAGAAACCGTGCGCTTGGCCGGAGCCGTTGCCAAGGTGCGCGACCTGGTCAACCTCGGCGCGTCCGACCTTGGGCCCGCCGAACTGGAAAAGGAAGCCGAGGCGCTGGCCGCATCCCATGGCGCAACGCTGACAGTCACGCGCGGCGATGCGCTCGAGCAGGGCTTTCCGATGATCCACATCGTCGGCCAAGCTGCCACGCGCGCCCGCGCGCCGCGCCTGATTGAGCTTGAATGGGGCGATCCCGCGCACCCCCGGCTCGCGATCATCGGCAAGGGTGTGTGCTTCGATTCCGGCGGGCTGGACATCAAGCCCTCGTCTGGCATGCGGCTAATGAAGAAAGACATGGGCGGCGCGGCGCAAGCGCTGGCGCTGGCCGGGCTGATCATGGGCGGCCGGTTGAAAGTGCGGCTCCATCTGCTGATCCCGGCGGTCGAAAATGCGATTGCGGGCAATGCGTTTCGCCCTGGCGACGTGCTGCCGACCCGGCAGGGCCTGACTGTCGAGAACACCAATACCGATGCCGAAGGGCGGTTGATCCTGGGCGACGCGCTCACCCGTGCAGGGGAGGAAAAGCCCGATCTAATTATCGATTTCGCGACGCTGACCGGCGCGGCGCGGGTCGCACTGGGGCCGGACCTGCCAGCCACCTTCGCCAATGACGACGCGCTCGCGGCAACCCTGCTCGCTGCCGGTCGCGCGGTGCATGATCCGTTGTGGCAGTTGCCGCTGTGGGACGGCTATGATGAAATGCTGAAATCCGACATCGCCGATCTGGTCAATGCACCCGATAGCGGCTTTGCGGGGACGATCACCGCTGCACTATTCCTGCGCCGCTTCGTGCCAAAGGGGACGCCCTGGGTGCATCTCGACACCTTCGCCTGGCGACCAACGGCCAAGCCCGCGCGGCCAAAAGGGGGCGAAGCGCTTGGCCTGCGTGCGGTTTGGGACATGCTCAAGGGCCGCTATTCCCGATCATAAAGCCATAGCCACCCGCCTTTGCCTGCGGCTATTATTTGACCGGTAATGTGGCTGGTATGCTGTCGGCAGGGGCTGGTGTCGCTTTACGCCGATGCCGCAACCGCAGCAGATCAATTTCTGCTTGGCGCCGCGTGAGATAGTAATCGCGCGTGGCGACATACGGGTCTGGCGTGTGATCGTGGAGCGCGTGCAACTGTTCGTCAAACTCAGCGCGGGTGTCGAGTTGCCCGACCACACCAACCGGGACGGTAAAGAAGACATTATTGAACGGTGTGCCGAACGAGAGCGGCAGCACCAAGCGATCGACGATTGTCCCCGTCAAATCGCGCAGCGTCGTCGGCCCGATCAGCGGCAGGTAGAAAAACGGACCTGGTTTAATGCCATAAAAGCCCATCGTATTGGCAAGGCTGTTCACGCGCCGCGGCAACCGAAACGGGCGTCTTTTCGCGATATCAAACACGCCCGCCACGCCAACCGTCGAATTGATCACGAAGCGCCCGGCAGTTTCGGCAGCCTTGCCAACCTTTAGCTGCAAAAAATAATTCGCGAAGTTAACCGGTTCACGGATATTGCCGATCAGGTTGCGCAATCCACTGCGTAACGGTGACGGCACACGTTCCTGGTATGCCATCGCCGCCGGGCCGATAACGGCCTTATCAACCTCCTGCGTGATCGCGAATGATCGGGCGTTCAGCCGGGCAAACGGATCACCTCGTGTCCGCTCCCTGGCTTTGACGACAATCTCATTCGGGTCTCGGCTCGGGGTTGCCGATGACGGGTTCGGCGTTACGGCTTGGATCGACGCCTCAGGGCTGGCTTGCGGCGCAATCGCGCTCGGCGCGACCTCGCTCGGGGGCGTTTGGGCCGGGAGATTCTGGGTCGATATGACAGGGCCTAGCGGCGCCGGAGCCGCTGGCACCTGGTTCGGGAGGCCTTCGCTGGCAATCGGCGCAGCAATGATCTGTTTGGAGGAAGCGGGCAGGTCGCTGGTCTGGGCCAGCCCACTCGCAATCAAAATCGCCAGAGTCAGCAATGGATTGAGCCTTCGTCCCCTTCGAGCGCCATTAGCGAGGGCATGACGGGCAGCCGTGATGATCTTCGGTGCCTAACAATCGTCAAATCGATCACAGGTAACTCCTATTGCACCAAGATTGGCGCAGTGCTGCCGACCTCGATTTCGGCGTTTTGAATCCTACACCCCTCACATTAAGATGGAATAGGGGAATAGCAGGCTTTGGCTAGAGGGAGAAAATAGGGCGACGCCCGAAATTTATATGCCATTTGGCTCAGCATCATTGGGGTGCTGGAGATTGAATATTCGCTAAATCACGGCAAAGAAATGAAACATTTTCAGCTAACGGAGCGCCGATAGCAGGATGATAGATGGGCTATTCGGAACCCCTACCAAAACGACGCGTTACCCCCGGATAGGCAATGTCGGCTCGTCGTCGGCGTCATGAAAGGCTATCCGGATGCTTTGGACAATCGTTCTAATTTTGCTCGTGCTATGGGCGCTCGGCCTTGGCTTTCATGTTGCTGGCGGCTTAATCCACCTGCTGCTTGTGATCGCTGCAGTGGTCATTGTCGTGCGACTGGTGAGCGGTCGCCGGGCCATTTAGCCGCCTGGCCAGCGCTGATTGCCGCCGCTGCAGCGATGATCGGCAAGAAGCTACCCGCTGTCAGGCTCGCCCCGCCGACCAGTGCCCCATCGACATTATCGGTCATGAGCAAATCAGCGGCGTTATTGGGCGTGACCGATCCACCATACAGGATGCGGACAGCCGATGCCCGCTGCCCAATGGCGGTGGCAAGCGTTGCCCGAATGGTCGCATGCATGGCGGCAACATCGCCAACGCTAGCGACCCGGCCGGTGCCGATCGCCCAGACCGGCTCATAGGCAATCGATAGCCAGGCCCCATCGAACGCTTCCGGCAAAGAGCCAATGAGCTGGGCGGTCACTACTGCCTCTGCCCTGCCCGCTTCGCGCTGGGCCAATGTTTCGCCGACGCACAAAATGATCGACAAACCCTGCTCATGCCCTCGCGCCGCCTTGGCGCGAACATCGGCATCGGTTTCGCCTTGATCGGCACGCCGTTCACTATGGCCGACAATCGTGAAGCGCGCGCCCGCTTCACGGACCATTGCCGCCGATAGACAGCCGGTATGCGGGCCCGAGGCCGCGCCATGCACATCCTGCGCGCCGACCATCAGACCCGGCGCCCTTGCCACTGCCGTTGCGATCAGCGTCGCCGGCACGGCCATTGCGACATCGACCGTCGGTGTGCGAGACGCCGCACTGGCAATCGCATCAAGCTCCACCAGCGCGGCCAATGATCCATTCATCTTCCAATTGCCGGCCACCAGCTTGCGTCGCATTTCCACCCCTTTTTGGCTCTGCCGCCTGTCGATAGCGCGCTCCACGGCGCACACAAGCTTGAAGCCGCCAGCAACGCTGCGTAAAGCGATGCCAAATCACCCGCAGGATCGGTCTCCCCCACGCATGCTTAGCTTTATTCGCTCGATCATCAATTCGCGGACGGGGATTGTCGTCACCTTCATTTTCCTCGGCCTGATCGCGCTGGCCTTCGCCGTCAGCGATATCACTGGCGTTGCGGGCAATGGCAGCGCGACGAGCGGGACCAGCATTGCAAAGATTGGCAAGGTCGATGTGGGCGAAGCCGAACTGCGGCGCCGGACCCGGGATGAAATGGAAACGTTCCGGCAGCGCCAGCCGACGCTGGATATGGTGCAATTCGTCAATGGTGGCGGCTTTGAAAGCACGTTGGAACGGCTGATTGGCTCGCTGGCCCTGTCGCAGTTCGGCGAAAAGGTCGGGATGGTCGTCAGCAAAAGATCGATCGATGGTCAGATTGCCAGTGTGCCTGATCTGCAGGAAGTGGACGGCAAGTTCAGCCAGAAAAAATATCAGCAACTGCTGGCGCAGCGCCAGATTACCGATGCGCAGATCCGATCCGACATTGCCCGCAGCACGATCAGCCAGCAACTGACCGTCCCGACCGAAGGCGCAAGCCAGGTGCCATTTGATCTTGCTGCGCCCTATGCCGCGTTGCTGCTCGAAAAGCGCGCTGGCGTGGTCGGCTTTGTGCCAACCACGGCGGTTGGCGCTGGTGCGCCGCCCACAGAGGCTGAAATTGCCACCTATTTCAAGCGCAACGCCGCCCGCTACACCATCCCAGAACGGCGGGCGATCCGCTATGCGCTGATTACCCCGGCGATGGTCAAAGCAGCGGCGACGCCGACCGAAGCAGAGATCGCGGCGGCCTATAAGGCGCAAGCCGGGCGCTTTGCGGCAACCGAGAAGCGATCGCTTTCGCAGGTCGTCATTGGGGATCGGGCCGCTGCTGATGCCCTGGTTGCCAAGATCAAATCAGGCACCGGGATCGACGTCGCAGCCAAGGGAGCAGGACTTCAGGCAGCAAAGCTGACGGGAATCGAAAAGCTGGCCTATAGCGCACAAACGACCACAGAAATTGCCTCCGCTGTGTTTGCCGCCGCGCGCGGCAGCGTGGTCGGGCCAATCAAATCTGCCTTTGGCTGGACGATCATTCGGGTCGATTCGGTTGATCAGGTCGCTGCCAAAACGCTCGATCAAGCGCGCGCTGATCTCACCCGCGAATTGGGCGCCGATAAGCTCACCAAGGCGCTTGGTGCGCTGCATGACAAGATCGACGATTCGATTGGGGACAATTCGACTTTTGCCGAAATTGTTGCAGACCAAAAGCTGCAGCCCGTTACCACAGTGCCGGTGATCGCGGATGGCCGCGACCCCGACAACGGCTCCGTCCTCCCAGATCCTCAGCTTGCGCAGGTCTGGATCGCTGGGTTCGCCGCCGAACAAGGCGATGATCCGCAATTGGTGCCGGTGGGCCAGGATGGCAGCTTCGCGCTCGTTTCGCTCGATCGGATCGTCCCTAGCGCGCCACCCCCGATCGCCAAGATCGCTGATCTGGTGAAGCGCGATTTCACGATTGATCGCGCCCGCCGCGCCGCGCGCACGATCGCCGCGGAAATCGTCGCCAAAGCCAATAAGGGGATCACGCTGTCTGATGCCGTCGCCCAAGCGTCGGCCAAGCTGCCCGCTGTTCGCCCGATCGCTGCGTCGCGCGCGCAGCTCGCTGCCAATCCAAAGGGTGCCCCGCCGCCCCTGGTGCTGTTGTTCAGCATGGCTCCCAAAACCGCCAAACTGCTCGAAGCCCCTGAACGGGCAGGCTATTATGTCATCTATCTCGGGCAGATCGAACGGAGCGCCGCCTCCAACAATCCCCGACTCATTCAGGCGATGCGTGGGGACCTGAGCAAGGTCATCGGCCGCGAATATATCGGCCAGTTCGTCCAAGCTGTGCGTCGCGACGTCGGCGTGAAGAAGAATGATGCGTTGATTGCCCAGACCCGCAAGGACCTGGCGGGCGAGCGCTGAGCGAGCTGATGTACGCGGGATCGGCTATCGAGGGGACTGACGCTGCGCGCTTGGCGCTGGCGGCCGGGCGTCCTACTTTGCTGTGGCAACGCCAGATTGCCGATACCGAAACGCCCGTGGCGGCAGCGCTAAAGCTGATCGAGCCCGGGCGTGGCGATTTTGTGCTCGAATCGGTTGAGGGCGGCGCGGTGCGCGGGCGCCACAGCCTGGTCGGGCTCGCGCCCGATCTTGTGTTCCGCGCCCATGGCGCCGCCGCCGCGATTAACCCGCACTGGCAAACCGATCGCGCGGCTTTTGTGCCATGCGAACAGCCCACGCTCGATGCCCTGCGTGCGCTTGTCGCCAGTTGCCTGATGGACGTGCCCGATGCGCTGCCGCGCGCTTTGGCCTGCCTGGTGGGGTATTTCGGCTATGAAACGGTCGGGCTCGTCGAAAAACTCGATCGCCCCGCCACTAACGCACTTGATCTGCCGGACATGATGTTCGTGCGCCCCACCGTCATTCTGATCTTTGATCGGCTGACGGATGCCCTGTTCATCGTTGCGCCGGTCTGGCCCGATCCTGCACGGCACGGCGATGCCCTGATCGAGGCGGCAGCCGAGCGGATCGACGACATCGCCGCTAAACTGGCAACCGCGTCCCTGCCGGCACCCATCCGTGCCGAGCCGAGCGACGTCACGCTTCAGCCGGTTCTGCCGCCGGGGCGCTATGCCGAAATGGTTGCGGCAGCGAAGGACTATATTGTGGCAGGTGATATCTTTCAGGTGGTGCTTGCCCAGCGTTTCACTCTTCCCTTCACCCTGCCCGCTTTTGAACTTTACCGGGCATTGCGGCGAATCAACCCCTCGCCCTTCCTCTATCATCTCGATTTACCGGGCTTCTCGCTGACGGGATCGAGCCCGGAGATATTGGTGCGGGTGCGCGATGGCGAGATCACCATTCGCCCAATCGCCGGCACACGGCCGCGCGGGCGGACAGCGGCAGAGGATGAAGCCAATCGCGCCAGCCTGCTTGCTGACCCGAAGGAACGCGCCGAACATCTGATGCTGCTCGATCTTGGCCGCAACGATACTGGTCGCGTCGCTGCGGCAGGCAGCGTCCAGGTCACTGATAGCTATACCGTCGAATTTTATAGCCATGTCATGCATATCGTCTCCAACGTGGTGGGGCGGTTGGAAGATAAACATGACGCGATCGATGCCCTGTTTGCCGGCTTTCCCGCGGGCACGGTATCGGGCGCACCCAAAGTTCGCGCCTGCCAGATCATCGCCGAACTCGAATCCGAAGTGCGCGGGGCCTATGCCGGGGGCGTTGGCTATTTTTCGCCCGACGGATCTATGGACAGCTGCATCGTTCTGCGCACGGCGATTGTGAAGGACGGAACGATGCATGTGCAGGCCGGTGCCGGCATCGTTGCAGACAGCGACCCCACTTATGAGCAGCGCGAATGCGAGGCGAAGGCCGGCGCGCTATTGGCTGCAGCGCGCGAAGCGATCAGCCAGGCGGGCAGTGCCCGGTTCGGGCAATAGCTGGGCACTCGAGCCAATAATCGTTCTGAATTTGGCCAATTATCGGGCTGATTTGTGCTGAGCGACCGATTATTTTGGCGCGCGCCGCTCTGCCCGCCAGCGATCGAGCAACTGTTGGGTGCACCCGCTTTGGCCACCCGTGCCCGATGGCGAGCAGGTATTGGGCAGGCCGCCCCCTTCGCGCCCCGCCTCGTCCAATCCTTCAACCCGGTTTGCCCAGGGTTGATTGGCAGCGGTTGGCACGCTTTGGCGTAATGCCTTGGGGATTCGATAGGGTTCCTCAAGGGTATTGCAGACGACGATTTCGCCATCCGTCGATGGCGGACATTGCTCCCCGGGCGTCAAGGTAACGCTGCGGATTTTTGCGGGCGGCTTGCCGGTTTCTGGCGCATCCTGCGCAAAAGAAGTGGTTGCCGACAGCACCATCAGCGTGCCGATGACGAACGAACGAACCATGATACTCACTCCCACACCGATGATCCGCACGCCGCAGCGACGCCCAAATCCTACAGCAGCCATGCCGGAAGTCCAGTGACTTGCAGCAAGCTGGGCGGCTTAGAATCGCGAAATGATCGCCCGCGATTATCGGGTCGCCCGGTTGCGCTTGAGAGCGCATCGACTACAAGCGCGCCGCATGATCCTCGTTATCGACAATTATGATAGTTTTACCTGGAACCTCGTCCATTATCTGATGGAGTTGGGGACAGAAGTGCGCGTCGTCCGTAATGATGCGCTGACAGCTGCTGAAGCGATGGCCAGCAATGCCCATGGTTTTCTAATCTCGCCCGGCCCCAAAACGCCGACCGAGGCCGGGATATCGCTCGATCTGGTCGCCGCCTGCGCCGCTTCGGGAAAGCCATTGCTTGGCGTTTGCCTGGGCCATCAGGCGATTGGGCAGCATTTTGGCGGCCAGGTGGTGCGCGGCGGCCTGATGCATGGAAAGACGTCACCAGTATCGCATGACGGCACTGGACTGTTCGCTGGCCTGCCCTCCCCCTTCACGGCCACCCGCTATCACTCGCTGATCGTTCAGGACATACCGAGCGACTTGATCGTCAATGCGACCGCCGACGACGGATCGGTGATGGGCTTTCGGCATGCATCGTTGCCGATCCACGGCGTCCAGTTCCACCCGGAGAGCATCGCCACCGAACACGGCCACGCCATGCTCGCCAACTTTATGGCGCTCGCCGGCCTCACGCCCGGCGTATCGGCGTGACGACCATGGTTCGATTGCCGGACACAAGCGTGCCGCTCTCGGCAGACGCGGCGGCGCAGGCGTTTGCGGATATCCTTGATGCGCGCACCACTGAGCAGGCAATTGCGGATTTCCTGATCGGCCTCAGCCAGCGCGGCGAGACCAGTACTGAGATTGCCGAGGCCGCACGGGCACTCCGCGCGCGGCTGATCCCGATCGAAGCCCCGACCGGCGCGATCGATGTCTGTGGCACGGGCGGCGACGGACACCACACGCTCAACGTCTCGACAGCCGTCTCCCTGATTGTCGCGGCAGCCGGGGTGCCGGTTGCCAAACATGGCAATCGCGCAGCCTCCAGCAAGGCCGGCGCAGCCGATACGCTCGAGGCCCTTGGCCTTGATATGGCCCGGGCGGGCACGCTCGCCGAGGCAAGCCTGCGCGACCTGGGCATCGCTTTTCTGTTCGCCGCCAACCATCACCCAGCGATGAAGCGGATTACGCCCATTCGCCGCAAGATTGGCACGCGAACCATCTTCAATCTGATGGGGCCGCTGGCAAATCCAGCCCGAGTCACGCGCCAGCTGATCGGTATCGCCAGGCCAGATTATGCACCGGTCTATGCCGATGCGCTCGCTCAGCTCGGCACCGAGGCAGCGCTGGTTGTATCCGGCGAAGAGGGGCTCGACGAGCTGTCTGGCGCTGGGCCAAGCATTGTTGTCAGTGTCGGTGATATCAGGCTGCCATCCACCGTCGCGCCCGAGGATGGCGGCCTGGCTCGCCAGCCTATTGCGGCATTGCGCGGCGGGGACCCCGCCTATAACGCCGCGGCCCTGCGTCGGCTTCTGCTTGGCGAGACGGGGGCGTACCGGGATGCCGTATTGCTCAACGCGGCTGCAGCGTTGATGCTGGCCGGACGCGCTGCATCGCTCACTGACGGGGTAGAAGAAGCTGGCGAAGTGCTCGACAACGGACTTGCCAGCGCGCTGCTGGATTGCTGGATCGCCTATTCATGACGACGATTTTGACTCGTATTTTGGAAACCAAGCGCGCCGATGTTGCAGCCCGCAAGGCCTGTATTTCGATGAGCGACATTGATGCGATGATCGCTGAACAAACCGCCCCGCGCGGCTTTCGTGCGGCGCTGGATGCAAAGGCGGAGCATGGCCCGGCGCTGATCGCTGAAATCAAAAAGGCCAGCCCATCAAAGGGGCTGATCCGCGAAAATTTTGATCCGCCTGCCCATGCCATGGCGTATCAGGCTGGGGGCGCTGCTTGCCTGTCGGTGCTCACCGACGAACATTGGTTCCAGGGTGCCGACGCCTATCTGACGGTGGCTCGCGGCGTCGTTAGCCTGCCGGTGATCCGCAAGGATTTCATGATTGATCCCTGGCAAGTGCCCGAGTCGCGCGCCCTGGGGGCCGATGCCATTCTGCTCATCGTTGCTGCGATCGACGACGATCTGCTCGCCGAAATTGAGGCTGCAGCCATCGAATGCGGGATGGATGTGCTAGTTGAAGTCCATGATGCCAGGGAACTTGAGCGCGCGATGAAGCTCAAATCGCGGCTGATCGGCGTTAATAACCGCGACTTGCACAATTTCAGCGTTGATTTTCAACGCACCTATGATCTGATTTCACGCGCGCCGACGGGCTGTACATTCGTCGCTGAAAGCGGGCTTTCGGGCCGTGCTGATCTCGATGCAATGGCCGAAAAGGGCGTTAAATGCTTCCTGGTTGGCGAAGCGCTGATGCGCGCCGACGATGTTGAAGCGGCGACGCGGATGCTGCTGGGTCAATGACCGGGCTCACCCATCTCGACGCCAGCGGTGCCGCCCACATGGTCGATGTCGGCGGCAAAGCGACGACCATGCGCGAAGCCGTGGCGACAGGGCGGATTACGATGTCGCCAGCCGCGATCCTCGCTGTTCGGGAGGGTAGCGCCAAAAAGGGCGATGTGCTGGCCGTCGCGCGGATCGC
This sequence comes from Sphingomonadales bacterium Ga0077557, assembly GCA_001464615.1. Taxonomy (GTDB): domain Bacteria; phylum Pseudomonadota; class Alphaproteobacteria; order Sphingomonadales; family Sphingomonadaceae; genus Sphingomonas. The sequence goes on from LNFI01000008.1 coordinate 264,169, forward strand.
TGGCATCATGGCGGCCAAGCGGACGAGTGATTTGATTCCACTCTGCCACCCATTGCCGTTGACGCGGGTGGCCCTCGATCTGGCCCCAGACAAGGACGGCGTTACCGTCACCGCAACTTGCGCGACCGAGGGCAAGACCGGTGTTGAAATGGAAGCGATGACGGCGGTGTCGGTCGCGCTGCTGACCATTTACGACATGGCCAAGGCGATTGATCGCGGCATGACAATCACCGGCGTTCATCTGCTGGAAAAACGTGGCGGCAAATCCGGCGACTGGCGGGCACCGCCGCCAGCAACTTAGCACTGGTACCGCACTGCAATATCGCGCAACAGGTGCGAAGGCCGCATTTTCTGGAGACATCAAAGCCATGGCGGATACCGCTTTGGACAATCGAGACGTAGCGGACACCGGCACCGAGGCGCGCGTCGTCTTGCGATCGCCCAAAAAGATCCAGATCGTCGTCATTGGCGGTGGGGCCGGCGGCCTTGGCCTGGTCGCGAAGCTGGGCAAGATGCTTGGCCGCAAGAAGTTCGACATTATCCTGGTCGACCGCAATCAGACGCATATCTGGAAACCGCTGCTGCACGAAGTGGCGGCTGGATCGCTCGACGCCAATCTCGATGAAGTCGGTTACCGCAGCCATGCCTATCGCTGGAATTACCGCTTTTTCGACGGCTCTCTTGAATCGATCGATCGCGACGCCCGCCAGGTCATCATCGCGCCAATCCTTGATGAAAACGGCAATGAAATCGTCGGACGACACCGCATTCGCTATGATTATCTGGTGCTGGCGGTTGGATCGGTTTCCAATGATTTCGGGACACCCGGCGTCCGCGAAAACGCGATTTACCTTGATGATCGCACCCAGGCCGATCGCTTTCGCAAGCGCCTGCTCAATCAGTGCCTGCGGGTATCCCGCACGATGAGTGCGGATCCCAGCGCCGATGCCCGCGTGCGTGTCGCGATTGTCGGCGGTGGCGCAACTGGGGTCGAACTATCAGCCGAATTGTTCAACGCTGCCAAAGGTCTCGCCTATTACGGGCTTGAGGTGTTCGACGAATCGCGGCTGGACGTGACGCTGGTTGAGGCTGGCCCGCGCATCCTGCCAGCGCTGCCCGACTATTTGTCAGAGGCAGCAACCGGAGAGCTGGAGGCAATTGGCGTTCATGTGATGACCGGCAGGCAGGTTACCGAGATTACCGATAAAGGCATTGCGACGTCAGACGGCAATTTCATTCCCGCTGATTTGCGCGTGTGGGCCGCAGGCGTGAAGGGGCCCGATTTTCTGCAAGGCATTGGAGGGCTTGAAACAACCCCCGGCAACCAGCTTGTCGTTACCGAAACGCTGCAAACAACCCGCGACGAGCGCATCTTCGCGATTGGTGATTGCGCGCGCTATATCCCGGCCGGTGCTGATCGGCCAATCCCACCCCGCGCCCAGGCGGCGCACCAGATGGCCGGGACAGCCTATCATAACATCCGCGCGCTGATCGCTGGCAAGCCCCTTAAACCATTCATCTATCAGGATAAAGGATCGCTCGTTTCGCTGTCCCGCTATTCGACGGTGGGCAGCCTGATGGGCAATCTGGTCGGTGGGCGCATGGCTGTGGAAGGGCGAATTGCGCGGCTGATCTATGTCTCGCTTTACGGCATGCATATCGTCGCCATCCATGGCTGGCTAAAGGGCGTGGCGTTGATCGCGATGGGCCGGATCAACCAGGTCATCCGCCCCCGCCTGAAGCTTCACTAGACAACGGGACAGGATGATGGTCGCGCTGCTGCCGGTCGCCGATGCCCAGGATCAGTTGCTCGCGCTGGCGAGCCCGGTCGCAAGCGAGTCTGTCGATCTGCGCACCGCTGCCGGGCGCTGGGCAAGCGCCGACATCATCGCCCAGCGATCCCAGCCGGTGACCGATCTGTCGGCCATGGATGGCTATGCGATTCGCTTTCAGGACCTGCCAGGGCCGTTGACGCTGATTGGCGAAAGCGCGGCAGGCCGCCCCTTTACCGGTATCCTGAGCGAAGGCGAAACCGTGCGCATCTTTACGGGCGCAGCGCTGCCCTTGGGTGCCGATACGGTGATGATGCAGGAAGAGGCTGCGCTTCAGGATGGCCGCGTGCTGCTAACCGGTGCGGGGCCGTCGGCAGCCGGACGCAATGTGCGGCCTCGGGGCCTTGATTTCAGTGCCGGCCACGCCCTGATCGCGCGGGGTGATCGGCTCACCCCGGCCCGGATTGCGCTGGCGGCCATGGGTGGACAGGGCATGATCACCGTCAACCGGCGAATTCGTGTGGCGATCGTGACAACGGGCGATGAACTGGTGCCGCCCGGCGCGCCGCTTACCGACGCGCACCTGCCCGAATCTAACGGCGTAATGCTTGCCGCCTTGCTCGCTGATTTGCCCGTTGATGTTGATCTAACGCCGATCCTGCCCGATCGGCTCGACGTCATCAGCGCCGCCCTTGCGCATATCCAGGCTGACATTATCGTTACGATTGGCGGCGCATCGGTTGGCGATCACGATCTCATCCGTCCTGCCATCGACGCCGCTGGTGGTAGCATCAACTTTTGGCGGATCGCGCTGCGGCCCGGCAAACCAATGCTGACGGGCATAATCGGGGAGACGGTGATCCTTGGGCTGCCGGGCAATCCCGTCTCCGCCTTCGTCACCGCGCAATTGTTCCTGCGCCCGCTGATTGCGGCGTTTGGCGGGGCGCACACGCCGATCCCTGAACCGATCACCGCAATGTTGGGTGAAGCGCTGCCCGCCAATGATCAGCGGCAGGATTATTTGCGCGGCAGCTGGCATGAAGGAAAGGTCGTGGCGGCCGCAAAACAGGATAGTTCGCTGCTGCTTACCTTATCCAAAGCCGCCTGCCTGATCATCCGGCCACCCTTTGCGCCGGCAGCCGTGGCGGGCGATTCCGTCAGCATTTTGCCGCTTGCTTGACTTGGCGTTTATCGTTGCCTAAACGTTCGTCGTCTGTTCTGGACGGAGGAACATAATGCTCACGCGCAAACAGCACGAGCTGATCTGCTTCATCAACGATCGCCTGGCCGATTCCGGCGTTTCCCCTTCTTTTGAAGAAATGAAGGAGGCGCTCGACCTGAAATCCAAATCGGGCGTGCACCGCTTGATCAGTGCATTGGAAGAGCGCCAGTTCATCCGCCGGTTGCCCAATCGCGCGCGCGCGCTGGAAGTGCTGCGCATGCCCGATCGCCCGGAACCGGCCCGTAAGGCGAAGACGTCCGCCCCAGCCGTGGCTGGCAATGTCCGCAGCATGCCGCAACCGGCCAATGATGTGATCGAAATTCCGCTGCATGGCCGAATTGCCGCCGGTGTCCCGATTGAGGCGTTTGAGGATCATGCAATGCTGGCGGTGCCCGCTGCGCTTTTGGGCGGTGGCGAACATTATGCGCTAGAAGTTGCCGGCGATTCGATGGTCGATGCTGGTATTCTCGACGGCGATTATGCGCTGATCCGCCGCACCGATGTCGCCCGCGATGGCGAGATCGTCGTCGCGCTGATTGAAGATAGCGAGGCCACGCTGAAATATTTCCGCCGCGAAGGCGCGATGGTTCGGCTCGATCCCGCCAATCGCGCTTATGATCCGCAGCGTTATGATCCGCGTCAGGTTCGCGTCCAGGGCAAGCTGGCCGGGCTGCTGCGCCGTTACGACTGATTGCTAGGCATCGCGCTCGGCGTTGCGCCGGAGACGGCGCTTGGGACGCCGCTTGGGACGGCTGCATAGAACCAGCAGTTAATCGAGAAGCGGGAATCGGCAAAACGGCCTGACGGGCAGTGTACCGGCAATACCTCATGCGGCATCCAAGAGGGGAAGGCAGCGAGCCGGTTATGCACGGGTGCGATATCGACAAAGCGCGCAGGGCTCAGGTCGGTGGAAGCGGCATGCCGCCGGGCAGCGGCATGCAGGCGAAGCGCACCACCGGTGAACGCCACAGGCTCGGCGTTGAAATAATAGACCAGGCTGAGGACACGTCGCCGTTCCAGATCAACGGGCCCTGTCCGCATGTCGATATGCTGGCGGTAAAAGTCACCGTCATTATGGCTGGCAACGTCCATTTCGGTGCCCGCGATTTCAAACGGGGTCACCGCCAGTTCGCCAATAAGCAAGGCGACCAATGGCTTGAAATGCCCTTTTAGGCACCGCCGCCAATCGGTAAAATCGACGTCGCGCAGCTGCCGGGAATGGCGGACGTCAGATCGAAGCGCGCCGTCACGCACGCGCGACGACACAAAATTGGCTTCGTGATCGATAGCCCAAGCCAACAACGCCTGCGCCTCTGCTGGCGGCAAGACATTGTCCCGAACCACATAGGGACCGACGCGATCAAGCACGGATGGCGGCAACGTCATAGCTGCTTTTGTTTCGCCAAGCCCTGCATACTGCAACATAAATTATCGTTTCCCTGGGCAGCGCGCGCGTGCACACGCCACGGATGGCGATCATCCGGTTGACGCACGGTCACCACCTGTCGGGTAGCCAAGGTGATCGCGACTCCGCCCGTCTGCGCCAACATGGGGCGATCAAGCCGCAACCACCGTGGCTGACATCGCAAGGGCAGGCGCCGCTCGCTCACCACAATGTCGGCCCCGCGACACGCGGCGATCAGATCGGTGGCAGGCAGCAAATAGGCACTGCGGGTCGCAACGATGCGCCACTGCCTGCCTGCAATCACGCGGTCGGCTATGCACAGATCTCGGCTGCACCGGGCGAAGCGATGTTCAGAGAGCAACACCGGTTCACCGTCAAACCCGCCATTTTCGGCCAACATCATACGGGTATAGTCCCCTGCTCGGTCGCGCAGCAGTGCAATCTCGCCGTCAATCGTGCGCAGCGCCAGATGCCGACCGTCGGCGGTCACCAACAGATCGGGCGGCGGCGTCGAGACGGCCCAGAAAGCACCGATCGCCAGTGGCACCACCCCGATTAATCGCGCAGCCGACCGCCACAGTGCGATCCAAAGCCCGCCAAGGACTATCAGGGCAAAGCTGCCCTGCGGCATCGCCGGCAACGCAGTGACAGCGCCCGGCGCGGCCGCAATGGCATGGGCGATGGCCAGAACCAACCTTAAGGCCTGCTCAACCACCCACCAGAAAGGCGTACCCAGCCCGACGAGATCGAATAGAAGTGCCAATGCTTCGGCGGGCATAACCAGAAAGGTAGTCAATGGGATGGCGACGATATTGGCGAGCGATCCGTAGAGCCCTGCCTTGTGGAAATGATATAGCGCGATCGGCGACAGGGCCGCCTCGACAACGATCCCCGTCAGCAACAACGAGGCAAGCTGGCGCGCGAGCCAGGGCATCCATCCCTCGTCACGTGCCGCAAACCACGCCTTGACGCGTGGCGATTCATGCAGGGCGATAATCGCTGTTACGGCTGCGAACGAAAGCTGAAAACTCGGGCCGGCCAGCGCCTCTGGCCAGCACAACAGCACAATGATCGCGCCCGTCGCCACCAGCCGCAGCGTCATCGCGGCGCGGCCAAGCGCGACGGCCAGCAACACCATCAGCGCGGCCACGCAGGACCGGACGGTAGGCACTTCAGCGCCAGTCAGAATCGTATAGCCAATCGCTGCCAAGGCCCCTGCGCCGGCAGCGATCAGCGGCAATCGCCAATGGAGCGCCAACCATGGGCTGAGCGAGAGCAGTCGAAGCACAACCAGCATCACGATGCCAACCACAGCCGTGATGTGCAGACCGCTCACCGACAGCAAATGGGAGAGCCCGGCGCGGCGCATCGCTTCTGCATCGTCAAGCGGTATCGCGCCCTGATCCCCCGTCGCTAGCGCCGCCGCAATGGCGCCGGGCCCACCTGCAACCTGCGCCCGAACATGCATCGATAAACGCGCCCGCAGCTCGCCGCCGCTGGCATCGCCGGGCGCAATCAGCTCAATTGGTCCAAAGCCCCTGCCCGTCGCCCCAATCCCGTCAAACCAGGCAACACGCGCAAAATCATAGGCGCCGGGCACCGATGGCGGCGGTGGCGGCACCAGCCGGGCACCCAGTCGAACCACAGCGCCCCGTGACAGGTTCCTCGGCATATCCGCAATCGGCAGATTGACTCGCACATGCGCTGGCAGTGCCGCAGCCAAGCGACGGCCAGGCCGATCGATCGTCCGGATGGGCGCCAGCCGCAGCCGGACGATGCCACGCGGCGGCAGCATCTCGATCCGCTCCACTTGCGCTTCGAATTGTACAACACTGGCCTTTGTCAGTGGCGGGCTGGCAACGCGCTCCGCCTTTGCCCAAATCAATCCCAAACCGATCGCAACGCCAGCGCACCCAATGGCAACTGCCCGCGATGCTCGCCCCCCACGATCCACCGCCAGCGCCAGCAGCGCAACCGCGACCAACGCCAGCATCATGCTCGTCCAGGCCTGCGGATCGGGCAACCAGAACCAGGCGCTGACGCCCAACCCCAGCATGACGGGCACCCATAAAAACAGTTGGTCACGCTCAAGATCGAGCCAGTGCTCAATCGGCTGCGGGTGCCTCTCCACGCGCCACCACGCCGCAGTTTGAAGCGGGGCAAGGGCCGTGCTAGAGGCGCGCGTGGCTGAACTGGCCATTGAAGTTGAAGAGTGGGAGCAGCCGCATCGTGGCGCAAGTTAAGAAATTGTCGCAGCCATGAATGCGGTGTCAGCCCAACCCCCTGTGGTGACGCGATTTGCGCCCTCACCCACGGGGTTTTTGCACATTGGTGGTGCCCGGACCGCGTTGTTCAATTGGCTATTTGCCCGCGCCCAGGGCGGCACATTTCTGCTGCGGATCGAAGATACCGATCGCGCCCGGTCAACCCAGCCTGCCATCGACGCGATCCTCGATGGGATGCAATGGCTCGGGCTCGATTGGGACGGCGAGGTTACCTATCAGTTCTCGCGCGCGGCGCGCCATGCCGACGTCGCGCACCAGCTGCTCGCGGCTGGCCATGCCTATAAATGCTTTGCGACCGCCGAAGAGCTGACCACGATGCGCGAGGCGCAACAGGCCGCCAAGCAGCCGGCGCGCTATGATGGTCGCTGGCGTGATCGCGATCCGGCCGAGGCCGCTGCCGGCGCGCCCTTCGTTATCCGGCTCAAGGCGCCGCGCGAAGGCGCCATGACGATTCAGGATCGCGTGCAGGGCGACGTCACCGTCCAGAATGCCGAGCTGGATGATATGGTGCTGCTGCGTTCGGACGGCACACCGACCTATATGCTCGCTGTCGTCGTTGACGATCATGATATGGGCGTCACGCATGTCATTCGCGGCGATGATCACCTGAACAACGCCTTCCGCCAGATTCCGATCATGCAGGCGATGGATGCCATTGAGGGCGGCTGGCCCGTGCCCGTTTATGCCCATATCCCACTGATTCACGGCACCGACGGCGCAAAAATGTCGAAGCGGCATGGCGCGGTCGGGGTCGACGCCTATCGCGACACTCTGGGCATTCTGCCCGAGGCGCTTGATAATTATTTGTTGCGGCTCGGCTGGGGGCACGGCGATGATGAGATCATCAGCCGGGCGCAGGCGATCGACTGGTTCGATCTTTCAGGCGTCGGCAAATCACCCTCCCGGTTCGACATAAAAAAACTGGAAAACCTGAACGGCCATTACATTCGGCTCGCCGATGATGATCGGTTGGCCCGGCTGGTGGCGGACCGGATTGGGGACGATATTGGCGCGGCTGGATATGATCTGTTGCGCCGCGCTATGCCCTTCCTGAAGCCGCGCGCCGCCAATTTGCTGGAATTGGCTGACGGTGCCGGCTTTCTGTTTCGCGAACGGCCATTGGCCATGGATAGCGATGCCGCGACGCTTTTGGCGGGCGCCGCACCTGCCCTGCTCGCCCAGATACACGCCGCGCTTGACGCCCTGAATGACTGGGATACGGAAGGCCTTGAAAATGCCGTCCGCCAGGTGGCTGAGGCGGCCGGGGTGAAACTCGGTGCGGTTGCGCAACCCTTGCGCGCGGCGCTGACCGGACGAAAGACATCGCCGGGGATTTTCGACGTGCTCGTTTTACTCGGGCGGAATGAAAGTCTCGGCCGAATTGCTGACCAGATGGCGGGCACATTGGCCGCTGGCACAGAAACGCTTTAGACAAGAAGAGGGACCTATGACTGACACCGCAAAGCTGATCATCGATGGCGCCGAAAACGACTATAAGGTGGTCTCTGGCAGTGTCGGTCCCCAGGTTATCGATATCCGCAAGCTCTATGCGCAGACCGGCAAGTTCACCTTCGACCCCGGTTTCACCTCAACGGCGAGCTGCGAATCAGGCCTGACCTATATCGATGGCGATGAAGGCATCCTGCTCCATCGCGGCTATCCGATTGGCCAGCTCGCCGAACAATCAAGCTTCATGGAGGTATCCTATCTGCTGCTCAACGGCGAATTGCCGAGCAGCGACGAGCTGAACAAGTTCACCTATACGATCTCGCGCCACACGATGCTGCACGAACAGCTGATGACCTTCTATCGGGGTTTCCGCCGCGACGCGCATCCGATGGCGATCATGTGCGGCGTCGTTGGCGCGCTCAGCGCCTTTTATCACGATTCGACCGACATCACCGATCCCTATCAGCGCATGGTTGCCAGCCACCGGCTGATCGCCAAGATGCCGACGATTGCGGCGGCGGCTTATAAATATTCGGTCGGCCAGCCTTTCGTCTATCCAAAGAACTCGCTGTCCTACACCGGCAATTTCCTGCGCATGACATTTGGCGTGCCGGCCGAGGAATATGAGGTCAATCCGGTCGTCGAAAAGGCGCTCGATCGCATTTTCATCCTGCATGCCGACCACGAACAAAACGCGTCAACATCGACGGTGCGCCTGGCAGGGTCATCGGGCGCCAATCCGTTTGCCTGCATCGCGGCGGGCATCGCGTGTCTCTGGGGACCCGCACATGGCGGCGCCAACGAAGCCGCGCTCAACATGCTGCGCGAGATCGGCACGCCAGACCGTATTCCGCACTATATTGCGCGCGCCAAGGACAAGAATGATCCGTTCCGCCTGATGGGCTTTGGCCACCGCGTGTACAAGAATTACGATCCGCGCGCGACGGTGATGCAGCAGACAGTGCGCGAAGTGCTTGGGGCGCTCGGCGTCACTGATCCGATCTTCGACGTGGCACTTCAGCTCGAGGAAATGGCGCTTAACGATCCCTATTTCATCGAAAAGAAGCTGTTCCCGAACGTCGATTTCTATTCGGGCGTCATCCTGTCGGCGATCGGCTTCCCGACCACGATGTTCACGGCATTGTTCGCGCTCGCGCGTACCGTCGGCTGGGTTGCACAGTGGAACGAAATGATCGCCGATCCAGAACAGAAAATCGGCCGTCCGCGCCAGCTCTATACTGGGCCGGCCCAACGCGATTATCCGGCGCTCAGCGGACGCTGATCACGGTTACCCTCTTCAAGCCGCCTCGGTTAACCGGGGCGGCTCAGAGGGCGCGATACGGCAGGGTAAAGACAAACCGCGCGCCCTGCCCTGGGGCGCTATCGACTGTCACGTCGCCGCCCATCGCCCGCGCCAGACGCCGGGCAATATACAAGCCGAGCCCACTGCCGCCCGGTTCGGTCGCGTCAATGCGCTCAAATTTGTCAAAAATGCGCGCCTGATCCTCGATGGCGATGCCCTTGCCCTGATCAGCAACAACGACGGCGGCGAAATCGCCATCACGCTCGGCACGGATCCATACCATGCCATCATCGGGCGAATAGCGCACGGCATTGCCGATCAGATTGACCAGCACCTGTAACGCGCGACGGAACTCACCCGTGGCGGGCAGGCTTTCCTGGACGCTTGGGCGATCGATCCGAACTTTGACGGCGGCAGCGCGCACCCCAAGCAAGCCAGCGGCGCGGCGCGCGACATCGGCCATGTCGATTGGTTCGGCGGCAACCACGAAATCGGGGCGTTCAATCGCCTGGAGATCGACCAGATCATCGACCAGCCCCAATAAATGCCGCCCAGCCGTCGCGATATCTGCGGCATAATCGGCATAATCCTGGCGCAGCGGCCCTTCCGATTGGGCGTTGATGCTGTCAGCGTTGGCAATGATCCGCCCCAGCGGCGCCCGCAACGCCTTGTCTAACCGAGTGCTGAAGGCTGCGGGCAGGCCAAGTTCTGCTGTCTGCGGCACAATCGGCGCAAGCGGTTGCGCCGTCTCCATCATCTGGGTCGCCCCCGCAAAGCCAGCAAAATTGCCCTCGATATCAAGGCGCGGGGCGGCAGAAAGCAGTACCGGACGGCCGGTCGCGCGGATTTTAGCTGGCTGCTCGGCGAAACGCTGGCGCATCGCAAGCGCACCCAGAATTGGAAAAACACCGCTGGAATCTTCGGCCAAGATGAACAGCCGGGTTAGCGGCTGACCCAGCAGCGGCGGCGCATCAAAGCCATGCCGCACGCCCGCGTCTGCCGACAGAAACGTCAGCCGCAACGCCGAATCCGTTTCCCATAGCCAGTTGGCGGCGCTGCGAACAAAGTCGCGCTCCCGCACACCATTTTCTGTGGTCGGCTGCCAGGGCTGACGCAGTTTCCATCCCGTGATCGCCAATCGGACGCCGTCATCGCCGACGGGTTCGGCGCGTACCCACATATCGACATCGTCGTCACCATCGGCAGCAACAATACCGCGCGACACCAAAATCCGCAGCCGCTGCACCAGTCGAACCAGTGTCGCCAGCTGCGGCACGGCAAGCGGGGCTCCAATCTCACCGCCCGCCCGAGCGTTGAGCTCGTTCAACCGGGCATCGGCCTCGATCAGGCGCCCGGCGGCGTTGACCAGGCCGTACACCGGCGGCAGGCCAGGATCGATCACATTCATGCCCGTTGCGCCTTGATCAACGCCATCAGCGCCTGGCGGAAATCGGGATGCAGGCTCAGGGTCGACAGTGCTTGCCGCGCGTCATCGGGGCTTACCGCCATAATCGCGTCAATCTGGTCAGCGAACGCTTCCACATCGCGGCACGGATCCGCTTCACACAGGGCAAGCCCAATGGCAGCGATCGCCGCACGATCGAGCGCTGCCGCTCGCAGCGCCAGCCAGAGCCGGTCGGCAATAGGATCGAGCACGATGTCACGTGTAACATCATAGCTGAAATCCAGTGCCTGCGCGAGCAATGCAACGAAAAGCGCCACACGCCGGTCGCCAAGGGACTCGACAAGTAAATCAGGCAATTCATGGGGTTGAGCGCCAATTGCAGCGGCCAGCCGCACGGCCGCTGCCTCCAGCCGATCCCCTTCATCATGCGCGGCCAGGCTGCGCAGGGCGGCCTCGGTCAAGGCGCGGTCGAGCGCTGCCGAGGGCGGTGATAGGACCAGGCTGCGCAACGCCGCCGCCGTCCACCACACCAGGCGATGATGCAATTCGGCCGGTAAATCGCTGCGGGGTGCGCCACCCGTGTCGATCGCAGCCCGCCGCCGCGCATCCGCCGCCAGCAAGCCGGTCGCTGCGGTTGCCACAACGCCATCTGGACTGCCGACCAGCCGCGCCACCAAACTCGGTCGGTCCGGATCATCCGGTGCGGCCGGGAACAAGGCCTCGCCCAAAACTTCCTGGCGTACCCGCGCCAGCAGCTCACGCATTAACTCGCCATCCTGCAGCAGACCCGCCTGGCGAAGCGCCGCCTGCACCATCAGCGGATCGTTCACCAGCCGCTCGGCCAGCTCTGGTTCCCCACGGCCGATCAGCAACCGGGCGGCATATTGGCGCAATTCGCCCTCGATCGCGCTGGTCAGTCTGGCGATTGCTTCGGCCAATCCACCGCGCACACGGTCATCAAGCCGTGCCGTTTCTGCGACAAAAAAGTCATCGATCGCGGCCATGACCCGTCGATCCGCACACACATCATCAGCCGCGCCGCGGGCAAGCAGCTGGCTGGCACCATAAGCAGTGCCATCGTTCACGTGCGATGGGTCGATCGACATGGTCCCAGACGTAAGGATACAGCGTTAAATTCAAGCTAAGGCTTTTCTCGCAACCGCTCAATAACGGCGGCAAGTGACACGGCTGCGTAACTCGCGCCGGCCCAGAGTCCGAGCAAAGGATAGCCCATCCCGACAAAGGGCAGCAGAATCAATGGATAGGCAGCCGGACTGCCCCACCACCGCTGTCGCTGGCGATCATTGGTGCTGCGTTCGAGCAGTGCCGCAAGAACCACAAAAGCCACCGCAATCGTCAGGCCAGTGCCAGTTCCCTCCGCACGGCTGATCGACTGGCCGAGCAACAGCACTGCCGCCGCCGATCCTCCGGCAATGACGCCCCGCTGGACAAGCGCTTCGCTTTCCGCATCGCGCATCCACGACAACACGGCACCCGTTGCCAATCCGGCAATCGATGCCGTCACCAGCGGCAGGCCAATAATCGGCAAGCCCCAGGCCATCAGCCCAAGCCCCAGCGCCATCACGCCCGCCGAACAGCCACCGACCACCAGCCCCGGCACCGCTCGTCCGATCAGCCACGGAAGGGCCAGCCGGGCCATCGGCGCGATCACGAAGCGATCCACCCAGGATATGCGGTTGGACACAAAGGCGCTGACGACTTCCTCATTGCGCGCGCGCAGGCGGGCAGAATCGCGTTCGATGCCATGGCCGTCCCGTGCCGCGCCGCCGGGCAGCAGCAGATGATCGGCCCCTGCCTGCGCGGCGACCCGCAACAGCGTTGATTCGAAATCATAATCCTTGGGCAAGGCCGCGACATCAGTGATCCGTTGCGCTTCGACCCGTGCAAGCCCCGCCCAGATTGCATCGGCGCCGACGCGCTCCAATCCCGGCAGCGCATCAGCATCTGCGGTCACCAGCAGGGTATCGCTACCCTCGCTGCTCAACAGGGAGATTACGCTATCGGTGGTGACGAGCCCATCGGCGATCACTAATATTCGGGCGAGCGGGTGCAGCTTTTCCTCGGCCTCACGGGCGGTGCGCACGATATCCACACCAATCCCACGCCGCTTCATCCGATTGACGGCACCCACCAATTCGGGGGTCAACCGGGTGACCACGATGATCAATTGCCCCGCCCCCGCTGTCACCAGCAATCGGGCCTGGAACTCGATCAGCGTCCCGCCGCCGAACGGCAGCGTTGCGGCGAGCATGTCTGGACGATCATGAGCGTCGTCGGTTGCGAATATCAGCCCTGCAAGCATGGCAGGCGCTTACGGCCTCAATCGCTGCTTGGCAAAGGGGCGTGACGTTCGCCCCCAAACGAAAGATTTAAGTCCGTTCGACCGCGCGACGGACGCGCTGGAGCATCTGCGGCGCATGCGGCAGGCTTTCACTTGCCTCTGTCGCGATCGCCAGCAGGCGAACGGCCCCGAAACTGGCGGCGAGCCCCTTCAGCCGGAGCGCCGCATCGCGCCATTCACTGGGCGCAACGGCAATCTCCATCGCCTTCACTGCGCGATGGGCGCTATCGATAAAGGCTTCACGCAATTCGGCGATCAGAGCGGGCTCATCGCCCACTGCTGCCGCCAACGTCGCATCAATTGCACCGGGATCATATGCCATTGGGCAAATTTACAACTCGACCCGTTAACACAAGGTTATGCTATTCGCTTTGTTCCGCCAGAAATCGTGGTAAACCTGCCGCATGAGCAGAAGTTCGCGGATCATCGACCTCATGCCGAACGTGGCGGAAACTGCGACGGTCGATGAGCTGTTGCTATCAGCCCCCCAAGCGGAAACCCAACCCGAAATAACGCTTCTGGATGAAGATCTTGTGCCCTCGCCGCCGAAGCGCAGCGCCTGGGCAATGGTCATCCCAGCTTTCGCCTTGATTGCAAGCGTGGCGTGGTTTGGCGGCATGATCTGGCTCAGCTGGTCGCGGCTGGAAATTGGCATTGGCCCGCTTGAGCTTGTGCAATTCGTCGCTGCGCTGTGCATGCCTCCGGCATTGATCGGCATTTTATGGTTGCTGGCGATGCGATCCAGCAGTGCCGAGGCGCAGCGTTTCGGCGCGACCGCCCGGCAAATGCGCGCCGAAGCGGCAGCACTCGAACGCACGCTCGCGATCGTCTCCCGCCAGCTTGATGCCAACCGCCATACGCTGGCGAAACAAACCAACGAGTTGATGATCATCGGCGACGGGGCAAGCGAACGCCTGGTCGCGATCAGCAATGGTATGGGCCACGAAATCGCCACCGCTGACGATCAGGCGCGGCGCTTGGCCGACGCGATCAGTACGGCGCAGAACAACCTTTCTACCTTGCTGGCTGCCTTGCCCAAAGCGCATGGCGAAACAGCCAGCCTGACGAAGACGCTGGAAGCGACCGCGCAGATCGCCAGCGATCACGCCGCCGCGCTGGACGGCCAGATGGTTGCGCTGGCTGAACGCGGCCGTGAAGCCAATGCGGTTGCCGGCATGGCTGCTCAAAAACTCGCGTCCCATATCGCCCGGATGGAAACAACCAGCGAAACAGCGGGCGCACGGCTTGAAACCGTTACTGCCGAAATGTCCGGTGCAATCGATGGCCTGGTTGATCGCACCACCAGAGCAATTGACGAAGCGCGCCAAACCATCGCCGCACAGGGCGAAGAAATGATGGCCGTCGTTGCAACCAATCAGGCTGCATTGGACCGCACTGGTCGCGAATCCGTTGAAACGCTCGGCAACCGGATCGCTGATATCGAAACAGTGATTGATCGCATTACTGCTCGGCTCGACGAGCAACGTACCGTCAGCGAGGCGATGGTCCGCACTGTCGAGGCTGACTTTACGGCGGTCGAAACCAAGGTCGCCGCGTTCCACAGCCAGGGTATTGATCGCACGCAAACCCTGGCCGCATCAATCAGTGCATTGGGCGGGTCCGCCGATGCGATGACGGAGGCGCTCAAGACCGGCGACTCAATGGCCAAAACAGTTATTGGCACAACGGAAGAACTGCTTGTCGCGTTGGATGCCGCTGCGCGCGAAATTGACGAGACCTTGCCAGAGGCGCTCGCCCGGCTTGAGGCAAAGATCTCCACCAGCCGCGGCGTGGTTGCCAGCGCCAAGCCCGAATTGCTCGCGCTTGTTACTGCTGCAGAGAGCACGCATGACGCCATCGAGGCGATTGCCCAGGTCATCCAGACTCAGCGCCTCACGCTCGATCAACTGTCTGCTCTGCTGATCCAAACGCTGGAGGATGGCCGCGACAAGGCCAGTGCGATTGGCGGAACGCTCGACGAGGCAATCAGCCGCACTCATGATTTTGCGGAACAGGCCGCGCCCCGATTGGTCGAAGCGCTGATGCGGGTCCGCGACACTGCCGCCACCGCCGCTGACCGCGCGCGCGAAACATTGGCCACGGTCATCCCAGAGGCGGCGCGGTCGCTGGAACTGGCGAGTGCTCAGGCAATGCAGCGCGCGGTGGGGAATGCGGTGGAAAGCCAGGTCCACGCCATCGCCGCTGCCGCCGACAATGCAGTGGAAGCCGCTGCGCGCGCCTCTGATCGGTTGACGCAGCAGATGCTGACAATCGCGGAGACAACATCGCTTGTCGAGAACCGCATCGAAGATGCCCGCGCAGAACGTGAAAAGGCCGACAGTGATAGCTTCGCTCGGCGCGCCTCACTGCTCATCGAAGCGCTTAACTCCGGCGCGATCGACATTGCCAAAAGCTTTTCGTCGGAAGTGTCGGATAGCGCCTGGGCGGCGTATTTGAAGGGCGATCGGGGCGTTTTCACGCGCCGCGCTGTCCGCCTGCTCGATGCCGGCGAAGCGCGCGATGTTGCCCGCCTCTACGACGGCGACGGCGCATTCCGCGAACAGGTCAATCGCTATATCCATGATTTCGAAGCGATGCTGCGGACGATTCTTGCCCAGCGCGATGGCGCCCCGATGAGCGTGACCCTGCTATCGTCAGACATGGGCAAACTCTATGTCGCGCTTGCCCAGGCCATTGAGCGGTTGCGTACCTAACGCTTTCGGGACGCCACGCAGGAGCCCCTGCACAATCAGTCCCCCAGCGACTCGCCCTGCTTCCGTGGCAACGGGTCACATTGCAGCCATCAATTGACGGGCTGATGCTCGGCGGCTGGCGCGACGCTGCCCAGTCAATTTCACGGGGCAGATGCTGGACCAACGTTCGGTGACAAGCAAAAGAAAGTGCCATTCCGTCGCCATGCAAAACAAGGCAGTGGCATGAGCGCAAATCGGCCGGCATCGACAAGTCATCGCCGTTCAGTCCCCGATTTCAGCCGGTCCAGCCGATACGGACTAATTGTGGCGACACCTATTGGTGATGCCATCGCGGGCACCGGCCATCAACAATCCCGCTTCAGGAATCGCATTTCACTCCGCTTTGGTTGAGATTACGGATCAAATATGCGTTAGAGTCTGTCCTGATGAGACTGAATCGATAGGGGATTCCCAAGCGGGATTGATTGTGATTCAAGCTGCTGGCTGGGCAGGAGGCCAGCAGCGATGGC
>LNFI01000009.1 GCA_001464615.1 Sphingomonadales bacterium Ga0077557
CGCATCGGAACGCTACTCGACACCTTCCCGCCACACGAATGCGCAAGCTACCTCCGAAACAGCGGATACGCCTCAATCTAATCAGGACAGACTCTAGTTGCCAGATGACAAACGCGAGAATCGAACTGCTCACGGACCGCCAGCGCGGCTGTCTTCGGCTTGTCGCGCGCGGTCACTCGTCAAAAGAGATTGCGGCAGAGCTCGGCATTTCTCATCACACCGTCGATCTTTACCTGAAACGGGCCATCAAGACGCTTGGGGCAAGCAGTCGGCGCGATGCTGCTCGCGCACTAGAGATTTCAGAGGCGCAGGATAACCAAGAATTGGTTACCCAGTCACCGGACCTTGCCGAACCACCCCCCGTGCTTGCCATATCGTCCTCAGTCCGGACGGAAACGGCGCCTCGCCTTGCGGTGCCCTTCCGCCGGCAGGGGAGGCAGGAAAATGACCTGACATCAATCCAACGACTGGGCTGGATCTGTGCCTTGGCGCTGATCATCATGTTCGTCGTCGCCAATTTCCTAAACGGGGTTTCTGCGCTTTTCTTGATCACCAAGTAAGCAGCCGAATTAGTTTGACAATTTAAACCTTTAGCTCGCGATCGAATTGATCGCGTGGAGGAGATATCATGACTTCTGCAAAGACAACTGCCGCCGTTCGCATCGCTCGGTCCCTGCAGCCTGCTGAAAAAGCAGTGAACGAGGCCGCGCTCAAGGTACTTGCTATGGGCACTGCGGTCCTGACAGCACGTGCCGATGGGACCTTTCATCCGCTGGAGGGCCAAGCTGCCGTCGATTTTGTCGGCGAAGCGACTGCCAAGGTATTTGGGGCAATGAAGGACATTCAATGTGCCCACAAGGAATTGCGCGCGACTGCAGTCCATCACAATGTGCTTGGCTTGGGCGACATCTTCGAAACACCGCCCCATGACACGCCCCGTGCAACCGTCGAACCGGCTGCACCGCTTGTCGCTGTCGCCTGATACGGTCATTGATACCAGCGATCATCATTGCTCCGGTAAACGCTTATGAATGTTTTGGTGTATCTCGCGATCCTCGTGGTGAGCTGCCTCTACGCAGGGATGCGCGGCGGCCCACCCGAGCGGTTAGCTGCACTAACGTTGGTCGCAGCAATCATCGCAAGCGTATTTACCCCAGCATCCAATGCCATCCGATTTCAGGGAATCGAATATGGCATCATGGCCGTCGATACGGCCTGTTTGGTCGCTGTTGTCGCAATTGCCATTCATGCACAGCGATATTGGCCAATGTGGATGGCCGCCATCTTGCTCGACATCGTACTGACCCATGCCCTGATGCTGACGCCGTCACTCATGCCATGGTCATATTCAGTAATGATTGCCGCGTGGAACTACCCCATCCCCATCATTCTCGCGATCGGCACGTGGCGGCATCGGGCCCGGCTGCAAACATACGGTAGCGATGCCGCCTGGAATCGCTAAAATTATCCGGAGACGACAATGTCATATGAGCACCGCTCAATCCAAGGAGCGTTGGCGGAGATTGAAGAACTGGAAACAGTTCTGGCCGATGCCCGTTCCCGCATTCTTTCGCTAGAAGAACCGCAGGACATCGCTGCCGAAGCTTATCAAGCTCGGCGGATGCGCGATGCCTGTTTTGGTGCCGACGCAATATTGTTCGGCGAACCGGCCTGGGACATTTTGCTTGCCCTCTATTCGGCCCGTGCCGACGGTCGAGAAATATCGATCTCGACCGCCTGCTCGGCCGCAAAGGTACCTAACACAACAGCCCTGCGTCACCTCGGCAACCTTGAAGCACGGGGCATGATTGTTCGCCGGGCGGATTCCGAAGACCGCCGGCGATCAACCGTAAGACTCAGCGACAAAGCATCGGTGATGATGAGAGACTGGCTCGATCGCTATGGCCGTTGAGCTTGAACCGGGCGGTTACCGCCGCTTACGTGGTTTAGTGCCCAAGCCGATTTTCTTGGCCAGATCGCGGCGTTGCTCGGCATAGTTCGGCGCGACCATCGGATAGTCGGCAGACAATTTCCACTTGGCGCGGTATTCGTCTGGCGTCATCTTATAGTGAGTCATCAGGTGGCGCTTGAGCATCTTCAGCTTCTTGCCGTCTTCAAGACAAACGATATAATCCGGTTTGATAGACGATCGCACCGAAACCGCTGGCTCCTGAACAACCACTGGCGCGGCAACTGGGCTACCCAGCCCGGCAAGCGCGCCATGAACAGACTCGATCAATCTCGGCAGGTCCGAAACGGATGTACTGTTGTTGCTGACATGTGCGGCGACAATATCTGCCGTCAGCGCAACAAGCGCATCATCGGAACCAACTGGTGCGTTCATTCATTCATTCCTTCTACCCAAAAACACCGAAGTGCATTGCCAATATTCATCCGATTTGGATCAATGGCAAGTCGGGCAAAAGCTATGCGGTTTTATCAAACACAGCGGTGATGAGCCAGTTTTGAAATTTCCTTAGACTTTAATAGTTTGCGGCACACAGCGTGCCAATTCCGAAGTATACTCCGCTAAGGTCATGCCGTTCATTATCTAGAATGCACAAGGACGTGGCCACCCGAATCAATTCGCGACTCGACTGTTTTGAGTCAAAATAGCGTCGGCGGCGCGCCGCGATTCGCGATAAAAACGTCCAGGCCGCGGGTCAATTTACTGGCTTCATGCCGCCAAAAAAATCGAACGTCTCCGCCCGCACCCAGCCAAATTCGTAGTTCAGCATGAACAGCGCAAACATGATTGTCGCGACAATAGTGGTGCGCAGAATGAAGCGGCCTGGGCTGAAAACATGCGGCGCGCTCTCGGCCTGGCCGGGGACACGTTCGGCGCCCGCTTCTTCAGTCGTGCGGACGCCAAAAGGCAGCACCAGGAACACCGAAAAGGCCCACATCAGAAAATAAATGGCGACCATTGAGGTGATCTGCATGGCGATCAGGCCTCGATCATCAGCACATCGACAATCGGCTTTTTGCCGGTCCAGCGCGAGGCGACGCGGCGAACCGCAAGGCGGACCTGTTCGCGGGTTTTTTCGCGATCCTTGCCGCCGTCACGCACCGCCTTGGCAGCCGCATCGACCGCTTCGTCGATAAATGGGTCGCGATCCTCCTCGACCGGGACGCCTTGCAACTTGATCTGCGGATCGCCCAGCAACCCACCATTCTTGCCCAGCGCAACCGCGACCGAGATTTGGCCGTTGAGGGAGAGCTTGCGGCGCTCGTTGATGGTCGTACCGTCAGCGGGAAGGATGACATCGCCGTCGAGCACCAATCGCCCAACGGGCGCATGGCCGATCTTCTCAGGCGCACCCGGCGCGAGCCGAATGATATCGCCGTCGCTTTGCACCAATGCACGCGGCACACCCTGCTGAAGCCCGAAACGGGCATGTTCCATCATATGGCGCATCTCGCCATGCACGGGCATCAGCAGTTCGGGCCGGATCCAGCCATACATTGTGGCGAGTTCCGGGCGACCCGGGTGGCCCGACACATGGACATGCGCTTGTCGGTCGGTGATCATGATCACGCCCTTTGCCGCCAGCGCATTTTGGATACGCCCGATGGCGACTTCATTGCCGGGAATCTGCTTCGATGAGAAGACCACCGTGTCGCCGGCATCAAGTGAAATCTGGTGCGAACCGAACGCCACGCGGGCGAGTGCGGCGCGTTCTTCGCCCTGCCCGCCGGTCGCGACGATCAGCACCTTGTCGCGCGGCATCCGCATCGCCGCGTCCCAATCGACTCGTTCAGGAAAATCGGTGAGGTAGCCGGTCGCCTGCGCGACCTTCAGGATGCGATCGAGTGATCGGCCAGCAACGCAGATGGCGCGACCGCTGTCGCGCGCAACGTCGCCCAGCGTCTTCAGCCGCGCCGCGTTGGAGGCAAAGGTGGTGACCAGCACGCGCCCCTTGGCGGCGGCGACCACGTCAAACAAGCCCTTGCGCACCGAACTCTCCGAACCCGATGCTTGCGGGTTGAACACATTGGTTGAGTCGCAGACGAGCGCGAGCACGCCCTCATCGCCGATTGCCGTCATCACATCGGCACTCGCCGGGGCACCGATGACGGGTTCGTCATCGAGCTTCCAGTCGCCGGTATGGAATACCTTGCCATAAGGCGTTGTGATCAACAGCGCGTTACCTTCGGGGATCGAATGCGCGACCGGCACAAAGCGAAAGCCAAATGGCCCAAGCTGGAATTCCTTGCCGGGCTTGACGATGTTGAGTTTGACCCGGTCGGCAATGCCCTCTTCGTCGAGCTTGCCGCGGATCAGCCCGGCGGTGAAGGGCGACGCGAACAGCGGCACGCCGAGATCTTCGGCAAGATACGGTAGCGCGCCGATATGATCTTCATGCCCGTGGGTGAGCACAATGCCGAGCAGATCGTCCAAGCGCTCCTCGATAAAGGCCAGGTCGGGCAGGATCACCTCAACGCCAGGGTAATTGGGATCGGCAAAGGTGATGCCGCAATCGACCATCACCCATTTGCCGTCGCAGCCATAAAGATTGACGTTCATGCCGATTTCGCCCGACCCACCAAGGGCCAGGAAAAGCAGTTCTTTCTTTGGGGTAGTCACTAAGGTCCTGTTCTTTCAATTTCGGCCACCGGCACAGGCGAGCGGCCATGGAAGGTGCGCGGTCAGGCGCAGAATATCATCGAGATGGGGGAGCGAAGCGGCGCGGTTGGGCGCACTCCGGTGCAACTCTACGCTGCTATATGGGCGCGATCCCACATCATCGCCAGCCCCTGAATAGTCAGATCAGGCTCAACGACATCGAAAACATTGGTTTGTTTCTCAAAAAGCGTTGCCAATCCGCCGGTCGCGATCACCTTGACCGGGCGACCGACCTCCGCCTTGATCCGCGCAACCAGCCCTTCGAGCATGCCGATATAGCCCCAATAGATGCCGATATGCATCTGGCTGATCGTATCGCGGCCGATCACGCTGGTGTCGGCGGGCGCTTCAATGGCGATGCGCGGTAGCTTGGCAGCGGCGGTAACGAGCGCATCGAGCGACAGGTTGATGCCGGGGCAGATGATGCCGCCCTTGTACGCGCCGGTATAGTCGACGACCTCGAAGGTGGTTGCAGTCCCGAAATCGATGACGATCAAATCGCCGGGGTGCAGCGCGTGCGCGGCAATCGTGTTGACCGCGCGGTCGGCCCCCAGCGAATTGGGCTCCTTGACGTCGATTTCGATGCCCCATTCGACCGGCGGCTGGCCCGCGATCAGCGGCTCAGTATCGAAATATTTGCGCGCCAGGGTTTGCAGATTGTGGAGCGCGCGCGGCACCACGGTCGCGATGATGACACCGGCGATATCCTTGCGATCATGCCCCTCAAGCTGGAGCAGCTGGCTGAGCCAAACGGCATATTCATCCGCCGTCCGGCGCGGATCGGTCGCGATCCGCCAGCGCGCGATGATGGCATTATCGCGGACCAGCGCGAATACGACATTGGTATTTCCGGCATCGATCGCGAGCAGCATGTCTGCCTCCATTAGCCTACCCCCAAGCCTACCCCCGTTCGGGCTGAGCGAAGTCGAAGCCCCGGCGCTGCGCCTGCCCTTCTACTTCGCTCAAGGCGAACGGCGGTTGGGTCTTCAAATCAAAAACACATCGCCCGCGTGAATGACACGGGTGCCGCCGTCCGCCAAGCGCAGGATGAGCGCGCCGTCACCGTCCAGCCGATCGAACAGCCCGTCCACTGCAGTCCCATCGGGCAGGCGAGCGGTCAGCGCGGTGCCGGGCGGGTGCGCGCGCGCCATCCAGCGGTCTCGGACGGCAGCGAGCCCCTCCCCTCGCCATTTGCCAAGCCAGCGCGCGAATCCGTCCGACAGCGTGACGAGGAAGTCGTCCGGATCAACGCTAACACCGTGCGCGGCTAAGCTTGTGGCGACCCGATCGAGATCGGTCGGGTGGTGCGCGAGGTTGACGCCAAAGCCGATAATGATGGCGTCGCCCGACCGTTCAAGCAGAATGCCCGACAGCTTCGCGCCCGCCAGCAGCAAGTCATTTGGCCATTTCAGCTGGACGCGCCCCGCACCAAGATAGGCCGACACCGCCTCCTCCAGTGCCACCGCTGCAACCAGCGCCAACGTCGCCGGCGCGGGATCGGCGGGGCGCAGCCGGACGAGCGTGCTGGCGTAGAGATTGCCCAGCGGCGAAACCCATTCCCGCCCCTGCCGTCCGCGCCCCGACGTCTGGCGTTCGGCACGCAGCCACAACCCCTCGGGCGATCCCGTTGCCGCCAGCGCGATCAGGTCGGCATTGGTGGAGCCCGTCTCCGCAACAACGCGGATTGTCGCGCTTATGGGAACAGCCCCTTGGCCGCTGTCATGCTCCAGATGCTGAGCGTCGAGAGCAATATCCAGCCAGCAGGCGAAATGAAGATTGCCGCCGCTGCAATCAATCCACCCTCAACCACATCACCGCGGCCGTACGGCTCGGCAGGCTCGTCGAGATACATGATCTTGACGACGCGCAGATAATAATAAGCCCCGATCACCGACGCGACGAAGCCAATTACCGCCAGCGGGAATAGCCCGGCCGACACAGCAGCATCGAACACCGCCAGCTTGGCGTTGAAGCCCAGCATGGGCGGAATCCCCGCCAGCGAGAACATGAAGATCGCCATCGCCAGCGCCAGACCCGGTCGCGTCCGCGAAAGGCCCGACAGGCTGTCCATCCGTTCGATCGGCTGCCCGTTCCCATCGCGCATTTGCAGGACAACCAGAAAGCTGCCGAGCGTCATGACGACATACACCACCAGGTAGAACAATACTGCCGCCACGCCCTTTTGCGTTCCCGCTGCCAGCCCGACCAGAATGAAGCCGACATTGTTGATCGAGGAATAAGCCAGCAGCCGCTTGATATTGGTCTGGCCAATCGCGCCTGCCGCGCCGAGGATGATTGAGGCGAGCGCCGCGAAGATCACGATCTGACGCCATTCGAGCAACGCCGGCCCCATCGCCTCAACCGCTACCCGAACGGTGAGCGCAATCGCGGCGACCTTGGGCGCGCTGCCGAAAAACGCCGTTACTGGCGTCGGCGCGCCTTCATACACGTCGGGGGTCCACATGTGGAATGGCACCGCGCTCATCTTGAAAGCGAGCCCGGCGAACACGAACACCAGACCGAACAAGAGCCCCTTTGAATGGCCGGCAACATAGGCCGTGGCGACGGAATCAAACCCCGTCGTGCCGCTAAAGCCATAGACCAGCGAAATGCCGTAGAGCAGGATCCCGCTCGCCAGCGCACCGAGCACGAAATATTTAAGCCCAGCCTCAGCTGACCGCGCATCCTGCCGCATGAAGCTTGCCAGCACATAGGCAGCGAGACTCTGCAGTTCGAGCCCGACATAGAGTGTCAAGAAATCAGTCGCCGATACCATCATCCCCATGCCGACGGCTGCCAGCAGGATCAGCACGGGATATTCGGGACGCAGATTGTCGCCACTCGTTCGTTCGAAAAACCCGGGTGCCATGATGATCGCGACCGCTGCCGCGCCAAAGATCAACACCTTGGCAAAGGCGGCAAAGCCATCGGCCCGGTACAGGCCGTAAAAGGCGACGCCGCCACTCGAGGCTGGTCCACTCAGCGCGATCCCTGCGCCGATCAGCACGGCGATCGAGGCCCAGGAAATCGCCCGTGACGCGCTCTGCCCGCCCCATGCCGCAACGAGCATCAAGAGCAGCGCGCCGACCGACAGGACGATCTCCGGCAGGGTCATCACCAGATTTGCGGTATAGTCCATCAGTGCGCCTCCGCATGCGCGGCAATTGGGGCAGCGACCGGTGCGGGGCGCCCCGGCGTGGGCAGCGAATCCCCTGCCGGCTGGGCCCGCGAGACGCGCGCAACCAGTGTCGCTGCATCGCCGCGCATCGGGGCCAGGAAGCTTTCGGGATAAACCCCCATCCACATCACCGCTGCGGCAATCGGCACCAGCAAGGCCATCTCGCGCATCGACAAATCGGGCATCGCGCGGACATCATCATGGACGATCTCCCCAAACGCGACCCGGCGATACAGATAGAGCATGTAGCCCGCGCCAAGGATGATCCCCGTCGTGCAGAGCAAGGTGGCGACGGTAGAGACTTGATAGGTGCCGGCCAGGCTCAGGAATTCGCCAACGAACCCGCTTGTGCCGGGTAGGCCGACACTCGCCATCGTGAACAGCAGGAACAGGATCGCGTAGCGCGGCATGTTGATGCTGAGGCCGCCATAACGGTTGATCTCGCGGGTATGCAGGCGGTCATAGATTACGCCGACGCACAGGAACAACGCCGCCGATACCAGCCCATGGCTGAGCATCACGATCATCGCGCCTTCAATGCCCTGCTGGTTGAACGCGAACAGGCCGATCGTCACGATCGCCATATGGGCGACGGACGAATAGGCGATCAGCTTCTTCATGTCCGACTGCACCAGCGCGACCAGCGAGGTGTAGATGACCGCGACGGCAGACAAGCCAAGGATCAGCCAGGTAAAGCTCGCTGAGGCTTCCGGAAACATCGGCACCGAAAAGCGCAGGAAACCATAACCGCCCAGCTTCAGCAGCACACCCGCCAGAATCACCGATCCCGCTGTCGGGGCCTGCACATGCGCGTCGGGCAGCCAGGTATGGACTGGCCACATCGGCATCTTGACCGCAAACGAGGCGAAGAAGCCGAGCCACAGCCAGAATTGCGCCTCACGCGGGAAATCGGTGGTGAGCAAGGTCGGGATGTCCGTCGTGCCCGCGTAATTCGCCATCCACAGCATCGCGACCAGCATCAGCACCGATCCGAGCAAGGTATAGAGAAAGAATTTATAGCTCGCGTAGATCCGGTTCGCGCCGCCCCAGATGCCGATGATCAGATACATCGGGATCAGCCCGGCTTCGAAAAAGATGTAGAACAGGAACATATCCTGCGCCGCGAAGGTGCCGATCATCAGCGTTTCGGTCACGAGGAACGCCGCCATATATTCGGGCACGCGCTTGGTAATCGCGGTCCAGCTCGCGCCGATGCAGATCGGCATCAGGAACACGCTGAGCATGATCAGCATCAGCGCGAAGCCATCAATGCCAAGCGCCCAGCCGAACGTGCCAAATGCTGGAATTTGGGCATGCTCGACGAATTGCCATTGCGGGCCGCCGACATCGAAATTGGTCCACAGCGCCGCGCCGAGCGCCAGGTTGACCAGCGTGGCGATCAACGCCAGCCAGCGTGCACCATTCGCGCCGACAAACAGGCACAGCATGGCCGCAATAGCGGGCACGGCGATCATGATCGAGAGGATGGGAAGGCCGTTCATCGTCATCAGCTCGCAATCGCCCAGGTGACGACCGCGGTCAGGCCGATCAGCATCACGAACGCATAGGTATAGATATAGCCGGTCTGCATCCGCCCGGCCAACCGGCTGCCCGAAGCGACGAACGCCGCCGCGCCATTGGGGCCGAACCGGTCGATGGTTTGCTCGTCACCCCGATGCCAGAAGAAACGACCGATCGTGAAGGATGGCTTGACGAACAGCAGGTCATACAGCTCGTCGAAATACCATTTATGCAGCAGCCAGTCGTAAACCACGCTGAAGCTGCGCGCTATCTGCGCTGGCAGCTCTGGCGCGCGGATATAGGCGAAATAGGCCCCGGCCAGCCCGATGATCCAGGCGATGGCGGCGCTCAGCTTCACCAACAACGGCACCTCATGCGTGGCGTGGGCGAGGTGCTCGCTGAACGCGATGGCGCCCTTCCAGAACTCCTTGCCCGCTTCCGGTTCGATGAATGCGCCGTGGAAAATGAACCCCGCCGCGACCGCGCCCGCCGAGAGCAGGCCGAGCGGCAGCAGCATCGTCCAGGGGCTCTCATGCGGATGGTAGCCGCCGGTGCCGTCGCCATGGTCTGCAGGCGCGTGGTCGTCGTGATGGGCATGATCATCATGGGCGTGACCATGGGCATCGTGCAGCGCGTGTTGGATATGCTCGGACGTCGCCCAGCGCGGCTTGCCCCAGAAGGTCAGGAACATCAGCCGCCACGAATAAAAGCTCGTCAGCAGCGCGACGATCATCCCGACGATCGACGCGCCCATGTTGCCCGAGGCCCAGGCCCCTTCGATGATCGCGTCCTTCGAATGGAAGCCGGCAAAGCCAATCGCGGGAAGCCCCTCGATCACGCCCGGAATGCCGACGCCAGTGATCGCCAGCGTGCCCATCATCATCGCCCAGAAGGTGAGCGGGATCGATTTCCGCAAGTCCCCATAATGCCGCATGTCCTGCTCATGGTGCATCGCATGGATCACCGACCCCGCGCCCAGGAACAGCAGCGCCTTGAAAAAGGCGTGGGTGAACAGGTGGAACATCGCCGCGCCATACGCGCCGACGCCGGCGGCAAAGAACATATAGCCCAGCTGCGAACAGGTCGAATAGGCGATCACACGCTTGATGTCGGTCTGCACCAGCCCGACCGTGGCCGCGAAGAAACAGGTCGCGGCACCCACCGTCATCACCACCGTCATCGCAAAGGGGCTCGCCTCGAACATCGGCGAGAGGCGGCAGACCATGAACACCCCCGCCGTGACCATTGTCGCGGCGTGGATCAGCGCGGAGACGGGCGTCGGCCCTTCCATCGCATCGGGCAGCCAGGTGTGGAGCCCAAGCTGCGCGGACTTGCCCATCGCGCCGACAAACAGCAGCAGGCAGAGCACCGTCATCGTATCAGCGCGGAACCACAGGAAACCGATCGTCGACCCGCTCATCCCCGGCGCGAGCCGCAGGATCTCATCGATCTGGACGGTGTTGAAGACAAGATAGGTGCCGAAAATGCCGAGCATGAAGCCAAGGTCGCCAACGCGGTTGACGACGAACGCCTTGATCGCGGCGGCATTGGCGCTGGGTTTGCGGAACCAGAAGCCGATCAGGAGATAGGACGCGAGGCCCACGCCTTCCCAGCCGAAGAACATCTGGACGATATTGTCGGCGGTCACCAGCATCAGCATCGCGAAGGTGAAGAGCGAGAGATAGGCGAAGAAGCGCGGCTGGTCCGGGTCCTCCTCCATATAGCCCCAGCTATAGAGGTGGACGAGCGCTGAGACGGACGTGATGACGACCAGCATCACCGCCGTCAGCGCATCAACGCGCAGCGACCAGACGATGTCGAGCGATCCCGATCGGATCCAATCGAACACTGGGGTAACGCTTGGGATGGCGGTGCCGGTCACGAAAGGGAGGAAAATCGTCCAGCTCAGCACGGCGGAGGTGAACAGCGCGACCGTGGTCAGGATCTTTGGCAACGTCGCGCCAAACGCCTTGTTGCTGAACCCAGCAACAAACGCGGCCGCCAGCGGCAGAAAGACGATGAGAAGGATCGGATTCATTTAGATACCACCGTCATCCCCGCGAAAGCGGGGAACCAGTCACATTTTTCGACCCCGCAAAGAAGCGGGCGCCCTACCTTTGCGGGGGTGACGAAAGGGGTCTGGGACAACGTCATCACCCCTTCATCCGATTGACATCGTCGACCGAGATCGTACCCCGGCCGCGGAAATAGATGACCAGGATAGCGAGCCCGATCGCTGCCTCTCCGGCCGCGACAGTCAGCACGAACATGGCGAACACTTGGCCAACCAGATCGTGCAAATAGGCCGAAAAGGCGACGAAATTGATGTTCACCGCGAGCAGGATCAGCTCGATCGCCATCAGGATGACGATGATGTTCTTGCGGTTCAGGAAGATGCCGAGCACCCCCATCGTGAACAAGATGGCCGAAACCACCAGATAATGGACGAGGCCAATCACAGCTTCACTCCCCGGCCGACCGGCGCATCAACATTGCGCGTGGCGTCCTGCGGTCGGCGCGCGACCTGGCGGGCGATATTCTGTGGCTTTACCCCACTGCGTTGGCGATGCGTGAGCACAATCGCCCCGATCATCGCCACCAGCAGCACAAGTCCGGCGCCTTCGAAGATATAAAGGTAGCGCGTGTACAGCAGATCGCCGATCGCCTCGATATTGGGGGTCGTATCCGGCGTCGGCGCAATCCGGCGCGCCAGCTCGATCCCGCCGGCCGTCCAGGCGTTGACGGCAATGAACAACTCGATCGCTAATGCCACCGCCAGCGCGAGCCCCGGCCACAAATAGTGCACAAAGCCTTGGCGCATTTCGGCAAAATCGATGTTGAGCATCATCACCACGAACAGGAACAGCACCGATACCGCACCGACATAAACGATGACGAGCAGCATCGCGATGAACTCGGCGCCGACCAACAGCATCAGCCCGGCAGCATTGAAAAAGGCGAAAATCAGCCAGAGCACCGAATGCACCGGGTTGCGCGACGCAATCGTCATCGCACCCGAAACGAGCACGATCGATGCGAAAAGATAAAAGGCGAAAACCTGAATCACGATGTGTGGAGGCCCCTTGGAATCGGTGTGCGCTTAACGGTATGGAGCATCGGCGGCAAGGTTCGCGGCGATCACCCGCTCCCACCGGTCGCCATTATCGAGCAGCTTCGCCTTGTCGTAGATCAGTTCCTCGCGCGTTTCGGTCGCGAACTCGAAATTCGGCCCCTCGACCACAGCATCGACGGGGCACGCTTCTGCGCACAGGCCGCAATAGATGCACTTGGTCATGTCGATATCGTAGCGCGTCGTGCGGCGGCTGCCGTCGTCGCGCGGTTCGGCTTCAATCGTAATGGCCTGGGCCGGACACACCGCCTCGCACAGCTTGCACGCGATGCAGCGCTCCTCGCCATTGGGGTAGCGACGCAGCGCATGTTCGCCCCGGAAGCGCGGGGAGATGGGGTTCTTCTCATAGGGGTAGTTGATCGTCGCCTTGGCGCGGAAGAAATACCGCAAGGTCAGCGCATGCGCGCGGACGAATTCCCACAGCGTGAAGGCCTTGATGGTCTGGCCGATATTCATGCCGACACTCCCACGCGAACGAGCATCAAATACCCGCTCACTAAAAACACCCAGAACAGCGACAAGGGCAGGAAAACCTTCCACCCAAGCCGCATCAGCTGATCATAGCGGTAACGCGGCACGGTCGCCTTCACCCAGCTGAACAGGAAGAAGAAGAAGCACATCTTCAAAAACAGCCAGATGATGCCGGGCACATAATAAAGCGGTGCCCAATCGACTGGCGGCAGATAGCCACCCCAGAACAATGTCGCGTTCAGCACGCACATCAAGATAACATTGGCATATTCGCCCAGCCAGTAGAGCGCGAACGCCATCGACGAATATTCGGTCTGATAGCCCGCGACGAGCTCGCTCTCCGCTTCGGTCAGATCGAACGGCGCCCTTTGCGTTTCGGCAAGCGACGAGATGAAGAACACCACCGCCATCGGGAACAGCAAGGGATTGAACGCAAAGCCATTGATGGGGAATGCGGCAAAACCCCACACATCTTTCTGGGCCTCGACAATCGCGGCGAGATTGAAGCTGCCGGTCCACAGTACCACTGAAATGAGCACAAAGCCGATCGCGACTTCGTACGACACCATCTGCGCTGCCGCGCGGATCGCGGAGAAGAAGGGGTATTTCGAGTTGGACGACCAGCCGGCCAGAATGATGCCATATACTCCGAGCGAACTCGCCGCGAGCACATAGAGCAGCCCGACATTGATGTTCGACAGGATCAGATCGGCCTGGAACGGCACCACCGCCCACACGATCAGCGCGACGGTGAAGGTAATGATCGGCGCGAGCAGGAACAGGCCCTTGTTCGCGCTCGACGGGATGATCGTTTCCTGCAGGAACACCTTCAGGCCATCGGCAAAGGACTGCAGAATGCCGAACGGGCCAACAACGTTGGGCCCGCGCCGCAGCGCCATCGACGCCCAGATCTTGCGATCGGCATAAATGATGAGCGCGACCGCCAGCATGACGGGTAGCGCGATCAGCAGAATGTCGATCAGCGTGGCCAGGAACCAAGCGCCCTCAAACGACATGCCGAGATAGGTGAACCACCAGGTCATTGATGCGACGTCCTATGGCTCATCACCATTGCCCCTGGAATATCCGGGTTTTGGGGGTTTGGGATTAATTGTTCGCGCCTTGGATCGATCAGCACATCCATTGCCTGCATCGGAATCGCCCCGAGCAGAACCATATCTCCCATTACCATCGCCCCCGTAAAAGCATGGCGACCAAACACTTCCACCCTGATGGGACCAACGTAATCGACAGAGACCTTCCGGCCATCAGCGACCGTCACCACCCTCTGCTCGATGGGCGCGAGCCGAAGCTGCTTTGCCAACAGAGGCGGAATGCAAAGGTCGATTGAACCGGAATCGACCAGCGCTCGTGCGTCAATCTCTTCCAGATCGGGCTGGGCCGCATTGGCCAGCCGGATATGCTGAAAAATGGTGCCCATCACTCCGCCGCCTCCGCAAAGCTTTGGCCGTGCACCAGCTCAGCCGAGCAGCGCTGCATTGTCGGGCTGGCGCGGCAAATGGCGTTGGTGAGGTAGAAATCCTTGATCGGATAGGCAATCTCGCCCTCCCCCTTTGCCTCGAGTGCAGGGGGGGCCCAATCGAATCGTGTCAGGCCGAGCATGCCGAGCGTGGGCACGTCCTTTGCCATTTCAGCGCGAAGTTGATCGAGCGTATCGAACGGCAATGTCTTGCCCATCACCGCCGACAGCGCGCGCAGGATCGTCCAGTCGTCGCGCGCGTCGCCGGGCGCGAAAACCGCGCGTTCGCCGCGCTGAACGCGCCCTTCCAGATTGACCCAGGTGCCCGATTTCTCGGCATAGCTGGCACCGGGCAGCACGACATCGGCATGCGCCGCGCCCTTGTCCCCATGATGGCCGATATAGACTTTGAAGCTCTTGGCGAAGTCCCAGAAATCGACCTCGTCCGCTCCCAGGAAAAACGCCAGCTTTGGCTTGGCAGCGGCAATGTCTGCAATGCCGCCGGGCTGCGCATAGCCGAGCATCAGCCCGCCCATCCGCGCTGCTGCCATATGGACGACGTTAAAGCCGTTCCATGCCGTGCCATCTTCCAGCGTGCGGACCAGTTTGTGCTTTTTGGCAAAGGCAAGCGCCGCGCCGTGCCCCGATTTCAGCGCCGCGCCGCCAACGATGATCATCGGGCGCTGTGCATTCTTGAACGCTGCCGCCGCCGCCTCGGGCAGCTTGGTCATCGCGGAAAGGCCATTGCCCAACCATTCGACCTTGTAGGTCAGATCAGTCTCTGGCCCAATCGCAAACACCTTCGCCCCGCGCTTGATCGCCTTGCGGACGCGGGTGTTCACCAGTGGCGCTTCCCAGCGCAAATTGGTGCCGACCAGCAGAATCGCATCTGCCATTTCCGTGCCGGCAATTGTCGTATTGAAATTGACGGCGGCAAGCGATGTTACGTCATAATCCATGCCGGTCTGCCGCCCTTCGAGCAGCGACGACCCCATTTTGGCGAGCAGCGCCTTGGCCGCAAACATGGTTTCGCAATCGACCAAATCGCCCGCAATCGCCGCGACGTTCTTGCCCGCCTTAACGGCGGCGATCGCGGCAAAGGCCTCGTCCCATGTCGCTTCGACCAGCTTGCCGCCCTTGCGCACGAACGGCCGGTCGAGTCGCTTGCGGACGAGCCCGTCGATCGCGTGACGCGTCTTGTCGGTCGCCCATTCCTCGTTCACGTCTTCATTGATGCGCGGCAGGCAACGCAACACTTGCCGCCCGCGACTATCAAGCCGGATGTTGGTGCCGACCGCGTCCATCACGTCGATCGTCAGCGTCTTCTTCAGCTCCCATGGCCGCGCTTCGAACGCATACGGCTTCGACGTCAGCGCGCCGACCGGGCAGAGATCGACGACATTGCCGGAGAGCTCGCTCGACACGGCATGTTCGAGGTAGCTGGTGATCTGCATATTCTCGCCACGCCCGATCGCGCCGATTTCCTCAACGCCCGCGACTTCCTCGGCAAAGCGGACGCAGCGCGTGCACTGGATGCAGCGCGTCATCACCGTCTTGACGATCGGGCCCATATATTTCTCGGTTACCGCGCGCTTATTCTCGTCATAGCGTGACGAGCCACGGCCATAGGCAACCGATTGATCCTGCAAATCGCACTCGCCGCCCTGATCGCATATCGGGCAATCAAGGGGATGGTTGATAAGCAGAAACTCCATCACCCCTTCGCGCGCATTTTTCACCATCGGCGAATTGGTGAAAATCTCCTGATTCTCGGCAGCAGGGAGCGCGCACGACGCCTGCGGCTTTGGTGGTCCGGGCTTCACCTCGACCAGGCACATCCGGCAATTGCCCGCGATGCTCAGGCGCTCATGATAGCAGAAGCGCGGGATTTCCTTGCCCGCGATCTCGCACGCCTGGAGCACGGTGGCACCAGCGGGGACTTCGATCTCGACGCCGTCTACTTTGAGCTTAGGCATCAGCGGGCCCCCGCTTGCGAAGCGGTTAGAGTTGCCGAGCGAAACAGCGCCAGCGCCAGCACCGACCGAAAATATGATTTGTTCAGTCGGCTGGTAGTTCCCGGAACCATGCAGCTCGACAACTCCTCGGCGAGCGGCTTGATTGCGTCCAGCTCCTGTGCGCTCTCGATGCGCGTCCCGAGCAGATCATGCACGGCCTGAGGCTTCTTCCGAACAACGCATGCCAATGCAGCTTCATTGCTATCCAACGGCAAATTCGGCGATACATTTTCTGCCAGTAACACTGGATCCAATGCCCTACGACCGGCGAAATCATGCTTATAGGCTGCCTCAGCCAAGCCACCGAGCAACAAGACATTCGACATTTTCAGGCGCCCGGGCAGTCGGCAGCTTTCAAGATCATTGATCAATTTGTTCATCTTCGAAAAATAATCAGTGGAACGCGCATCCATCGTTAGTAGCTGACGGACGGGTTGCGGACGCCGTGCGACGAGGCAAGACGCATATTCTATCAACGCAACACGGGCTTGCGCTGTCGGCACTGCCTCAAGCAGACCGTCGCGTGATGACAATTGCGCTGAAACGGCATTGGGGATGAGCCCGGCCAGAACCGCGATCGCGACCTTCTGAAAACTCGTCACTCCGCTGCCTCCTGCATCGTTTCCAACCCACCACCGCGCTTCTCCGCAATGCGGCGCTCCATCTCGGGGCGGAAATGCTTGATCAGGCCCTGGATCGGCCAGGCAACCGCATCGCCCAGTACGCAGATCGTGTGGCCTTCGACCTTTTTGGTGACCGAGGACAACATCAGTGTTCCGTGCCCGTCAAGCCGAGGCGCTTCTCGATCCGGTCGACCCGCATCTTCAGATCAGCGATGTCAGATTGAATGCCATAGATCGTCCCGACGAGGCCGCGAATATGATCTTCGAGCGCCAGCAAGCGGATGCCCTGCGACACCTGTTCGCGCTTGATCGCGGCGACATCGCTCTGGATGCCTTTCAGAATTTCCAGCATCAGATCGGCGCGTTCGTCGGTCATTCCGCCGCCTCCAGCATCGCTTCGCCAGCGTCGCCGCGCTTCTCCGCAATGCGCCGTTCCATCTCCGGGCGGAAATGCTTGATCAGACCCTGAATCGGCCAGGCGGCGGCGTCACCCAGCGCGCAGATCGTGTGCCCTTCGACCTGCTTGGTCACCTGATACAGCGTATCAATTTCGCTGATGTCCGCATCGCCGGTGCGCATGCGTTCCATCACGCGCCACATCCAGCCGGTGCCTTCGCGGCACGGGGTACATTGGCCGCAGCTTTCGTGCTTGTAGAAGTAGGACAATCGGCTGATCGCGCGGACGATATCGGTAGACTTGTCCATGACGATGACGGCAGCGGTGCCGAGGCCGGAGCCAAGCGCCTTCAGCCCGTCAAAGTCCATCGGCGCGTCCATGATCTCGGCGGCGGGCACCAGCGGCACCGATGACCCGCCGGGGATGACTGCGAGCAGATTATCCCACCCGCCGCGCACGCCGCCGCAATGCACCTCAATCAGTTCGCGGAACGGGATGCTCATCGCTTCCTCGACCACGCAGGGGCGGTTCACATGGCCGCTGATCTGGAAGAGCTTGGTGCCCTTGTTGTTCTCGCGCCCGAAGCTGGCGAACCATTCGGGTGACCGACGCAGGATGGTGGGGGCAACCGCGATCGATTCGACATTGTTGACGGTCGTCGGGCAGCCATAAAGCCCTGCCCCCGCCGGGAAGGGCGGCTTGAGGCGCGGCTGGCCCTTTTTGCCCTCCAGGCTTTCGAGCATCGCGGTTTCTTCCCCGCAGATATAGGCGCCGGCGCCGCGGTGGCAGAAAACGTCGAAATCATAACCCGATCCGCACGCATTCTTGCCGATCAGGCCCTTATCATACGCCTCGGCAATCGCGGCAAACAGCACCTCCGCCTCGCGGATATATTCGCCGCGAATGTAGATATAAGCGGCGCGCGCGCGCATCGCGAAACCGGCAACCAGCGCGCCCTCGATCAGCTTGTGCGGATCGTGGCGGATGATCTCGCGGTCCTTGCAGCTGCCCGGTTCCGATTCATCAGCGTTGATCACCAGGAAATTGGGCCGGTCCGGCTTCGGTTCCTTGGGCATGAACGACCATTTCGTGCCCGTGGGGAACCCTGCCCCGCCGCGCCCACGCAGGCCGCTCGCCTTGATCCGGTCGATAATCGTATCCGGGCCCAGCGCCAGCAGTGACTTGGTATTATCCCAATCGCCACGCTTGAGCGCTGCCTCCAGCTTCCATGACTGAAAGCCGTAGACATTCGTAAAAATGCGATCCTTGTCGGCAAGGGTCACGCCTTATTTCCTCCTGACCGGTTCGCGAAAACGCCGAATCCGCCGAACAGAAAGCCCAGGATGGCCCAAACGACCCAGGCTTCGCCATTGATCAGCTTCATTACCGCCAGCAGCAGGAAAATGACGCCGAGCACGGGCACACCAGCCATTGCAGACTTGGGCATCACCAGGCTCCCCGCCAATTGCTGTCGATAACGGTGCGCATCAGCGGCCCTGCCCGATCAGCTTTTCCATAACGAAATAGGCCGCGACGCCCGTACCGAGCACGAGCGCAAGCACGATCAACCCAAAGGCAAGCTTCACCAGCGCCACCAGGACAAATACCGCGAGTAGCGCGAAGCCGATTGCGATCAGGATGTTCATTTCATTCCTCCACCAGTTCGAGCCGTTGTTTCACCCGGCGCATGTCGGTTTTAACGCTATCAACCCCGTGCTGAAGTGCAGCCATGTGCGTATCGATCCCAAGCAGTCGATGCTCGACCGCTGTCAGCCGCATGCCTTGGTTGAGCTGCTCTTCCCGCAAATCGCGCAGCTCCGATCGGATGCCTTGCAGCATCTCGGTAATGAAGCGCGTTTCCTCAACCGTCATGCCCATTCCCCGCGATAATCGTGGTTCTCGGTCACCATGTCCTTCAAACTGGTCGGGCCACCCTCTGGACAGCTTGTTTGCCGTCCGATCTGCGAACCCGCTTTGGGGCTCTCTCCCCGCGCCAGTGCTTCGAGCACTGCCGTGGTGCGATCATAGTCCAGGTCTTCGAAATTGTCGTCGTTGATCTGCACCATCGGCGCGTTGGCGCAGGTGCCAAGACATTCGACCTCGGTCAGCGTGAACAGCCCGTCGGGCGTGGTCTTGCCCTTGATCAGGCCGTGGTTCTTGCACGCGGCGAACACATCGTCCGAGCCCGCCAGCATGCACGGCGTCGTCCCGCAGACCTGAACGTGATAGCGGCCGACGGGCGCCATGTTGAACATCGTGTAGAAGGTCGCGACCTCGTACACGCGCATGTACGGCATGCCGAGTTCGCGCGCGACGAACTCGATCACCGGCACGGGGAGCCAGCCTTGCGTCTGCGTCGCCGCGCCGACCTGCCGCTGGGCGAGATCGAGGAACGGAATCGACGCGGACTGCTGCCGCCCGGGCGGATATCGACCGACGATTTCCTTCGCCTTCGCGGCGTTTTCGGGCGTCCAGGCGAAATCTCCCCAGCGTGCGCGGGTTTCGGCTTCGTCGGGGATATGGGCGTGGTCGGCCATCAGTGCGTATCCAGCAGATCGAGACGACGCTCGATGCGTTCTACCCGGTCGGCCAAACGATCCAGCCTATGGTTGATCCCGGAAACCGACATAACCAACGTGGCAAGGTGTTCCTCGTTCGCCGTCATGCGCAGACGCATGTCTGACATATCGGCCTTCATTTCCGACATGTCGGACTGGAGGCGCTTGAGAATCTCAAGCATGATTGACGATTCAGCTTCAGTCATCAAATGACCTCCAACTTTTCGCGCGTCAGGTGCGAGGGGTTGAGGCCCGTATTGGGCTCGCCCTCGCGGTCCATCAGCAGGATGTGGCATTCGGCGTCGGCAAAGGGCTTGTGCTCGGTGCCCCTGGGCACGACGACCATCTCGCCCGGGCCATAGCGGCGCACGCCATCGCGGAACTCGATGCCAAGCTCACCCGCGACGACGAGGAAAAGCTCGTCGGTATCGGCATGCGCGTGCCAGCTGAAGTCGCCCTGCACCTTGGCCACACGGATTTCATTGCCGTTATAATGGCCGATGATGCGCGGGTTCCAGTGATCGGCGAACTGCGCGAGCTTGTCGGCGATGTTGAGGGTGGCGGGGGTGGACGCTGGTTCAGCCATTGTGCTGCGCCCCTTCCTTGGTCCGATTTCGATTCTTGTACTGGAATTTGTGATTGAGCTCAGCCGCAATCCACAGCGGACTAGATACCAGCATGCCGATCAGCGCCAGCCCCCCGTAAATCAGGATCGGCCATTTCAGCGGCAAGAAATCAATGCCCATCAGGCGCAGCATGAGCGGAGCGATCGCCGCCGCGCAAAACATCACGGCGCAACTGCCGAAAATAACCCGCATCCCCGTGAGACCCTTCACCGGTCGCACTCCCCGAAACCGATATCGCGCGCGCCCAGAACCGTCGTCGCATCGGCCAGCGTTTGCCGACGCGAGGACCTGCGCGGGTTCCAGCGATCGGCAAATTGCGCCAGCTTGTCGGCGAGGTTGAGGGTGGCGGGGGAACCAGACATCGGTTTACTTGCCTCCCGTTGGACGCAGCGGGGCAATGAACACTACCGGACGTTCACCCCAACTTATCCTGCTAATCTTGTCGCCGTTGAACCAGAAAGAAGCGGTGCGCTCGTCCCAAACCGGCTTACCATTTATGATTTGAAAGCGATTGCAATTCCAAGTTGTAGATATCGGAAGCCCAGAATTTCTAGAAGCAACGGCTTCGATCTTCTGCAACTTACATTCGGTAGCATAAGAAAAAAATTGATCGAGCGTTCGAGGTTGCTGCGACTTTGAATCGATTAAAACAACATCGCTTGTAACCATGCGTCGCAGGTCAGCTTTGGAGTCGCGGAGTGCCACCAGATATACAGCGACACGCGCTATGTCTGCACTCTGGTCATTCGCTGGCTGGGCCAAAACAACGGATGGCAAAGCAATGGCGGTGATGGCTAGCAAAAACCTCACCGGTCACACTCCCCGAACACGATGTCGAGCGCGCCCAAGATTGCCGTCGTGTCGGCCAGCATGTGCCCCCGGCTCATGAAATCCATCGCCTGCAAATGCGAGAACGCCGTCGGCCGGATCTTGCAGCGGTACGGCTTGTTGGTCCCGTCGCTCACCAGATAGACGCCGAATTCGCCCTTGGGGCTTTCGGTCGCGACATAGACTTCACCGGCGGGGACGTGAAACCCTTCGGTGTAGAGCTTGAAGTGGTGGATCAGCGCTTCCATCGATCGCTTCATCTCGCCGCGCTTGGGCGGCACCACCTTGCGATCGAGCGACGCGATCGGCCCTTCGGGCATCTCGTTCAGGCACTGCTTCATGATGCGGATCGACTGACGGACTTCCTCCACCCGCACCATGAACCGGTCATAGCAATCGCCGCGCGTGCCGACCGGGATTTCGAACTTCATCCGATCATACACGTCATAGGGCTGCGACTTGCGCAGGTCCCAGGCGATGCCCGCGCCCCGGATCATCGGGCCGGAAAAGCCCCATTTGATCGCGTCCTCGCGGCTCACCACCGCGATGTCGACGTTGCGCTGCTTGAAGATGCGGTTGTCGGCGACAAGGCTGATCGCATCTTCGAACAGGCGCGGCAGGCGGGTGTCGAGCCAGTCGGCAATGTCTGTGAGCAGCTTGAGCGGCGTATCCTGATGCACGCCGCCGGGGCGAAAATAGGCCGAGTGCATCCGCGCGCCGGAAACGCGCTCGAAGAAATTCAGACAATCCTCGCGGATTTCGAACAGCCACAAGTTCGGCGTCATCGCGCCGACATCCATCATATGGCTGCCGAGATTCAGCATGTGGTTGGAAATGCGGGTCAATTCAGCAAAGAAGACGCGCAGATATTGCGCGCGCAGCGGCACTTCCAGATCCAGCAGCTTCTCGATCGCGAGCACATAGCTATGCTCCATGCACAGCGGCGAGCAGTAATCGAGCCGGTCGAAATAGGGCAGCGCCTGCAGATAGGTCTTGTGTTCGATCAGCTTTTCGGTGCCGCGGTGGAGCAGGCCGATATGCGGATCGAGCCGCTCGACGATCTCGCCGTCCAGTTCCATCACGAGGCGAAGCACGCCGTGCGCTGCGGGATGCTGCGGGCCGAAATTGATCGTGTAATTCTCGATCGCGACGTCACCCGTGGTGGGATCGGCGGCGTCGGTGAGCCCTTCGAGCTTTTCCATATAGTCGCTCATTTCTTCGCCTCCGGTGCGGGCGGCGGCGGCGCCTTTTCGTCACCGGGCAAAATGTAATCCGCCCCTTCCCAGGGGCTCATGAAATCAAAGGTGCGAAAATCCTGGGCAAGCTTGACGGGCTCATACACCACGCGCTTAGCCTCTTCCGAATAACGCAGCTCGACATAGCCGGAGAGCGGAAAATCCTTGCGCTGCGGGTGGCCGCGAAAGCCATAATCGGTCAGAATACGGCGCAAATCGGCGTTGCCGTCAAACAGCACGCCGTACATGTCGTACACTTCGCGCTCCAGCCAGCCCGCAACCGGCCAGATCACGGTTACCGACGGCACCGGCTTTTCCTCATCGGTCGTCACGCGCACCCGGATACGGTGGTTCCGCGTCAGGCTGAGCAGATGATAGCAGACGTCGAACCGCTCAGCGCGGTCGAGATAATCGACCCCAGCGATTTCCATCAGCTGCTGATATTCGAGGCCGGGCGTGTCGCGCAGCAGGACCATCGCGTCGATCAAGTGAAGCCGATCGACCGTCAGCGTCACTTCGCCATGCGCATCGAGCGTATCGACGATCAGGCCGCCAAGTGCGGCGACTGCAGCGTCAATGACCCCATCATTGGTCGCATAGGCAGGAGCAGGGCTACGCATGAGCCACTCCTCCGCGTCTCCGCGGCTCCGCGTGAACCCAATTTTTGCGCGCGCGGAGGCGCGGAGACGCGGAGAATAAAAGACTGATCGCTGCGCGGGCCATCACCGTTCGATCGTCCCGACGCGGCGGATTTTACGCTGGAGTTGCATGATCCCGTAAAGCAACGCCTCGGCGGTCGGCGGGCAGCCGGGCACATAGATGTCGACAGGCACGATCCGGTCGCAGCCGCGCACCACTGAATAGCTGTAATGATAGTAACCGCCGCCATTGGCGCAGCTGCCCATCGAGATGACGTATTTGGGCTCGCTCATCTGATCGTAGACGCGGCGCAGTGCCGGGGCCATCTTGTTGCAGAGCGTGCCGGCCACGATCATGACGTCAGACTGGCGCGGCGATGCGCGCGGGGCGGCGCCAAATCTTTCAAGATCATAGCGCGGCATGTTCACATGGATCATCTCGACCGCACAGCACGCCAGGCCAAAGGTCATCCACCAGAGCGATCCGGTGCGTGCCCATTGGAACAGCTCTTCGGTCGAGGTGACGAGGAAGCCCTTGTCGCCCAGTTCGCTGTTGATGTCGTTGAGGAAACCGACGTCCGGCAGGGTGCCAGCCGCAGGTGCTCGTTCGAGTTCTACTCCCAATCGAGCGCTCCCTTCTTCCACGCATAGGCCAGGCCAAGCGCGAGTTCAGCGATGAAGATCATCATCGAAATCCAAGCGACCCAGCCGAGTTTGAATACGGAAACCGCCCATGGGTAAATGAAGGCTGCTTCCAGATCGAAGATGATGAACAGGATGGCGACGAGGTAGAAACGAACGTCGAACTGGCTGCGCGAATCTTCGAAAGCCGGGAAGCCGCACTCATATTCGGTGAGCTTCTCAGCAGTCGGCTTATGCGCGCCCGTCAGCCGCGAAACCGCCATCGGCGCGAACACGAATACGCCCGAAAGCGCAAGCGCGACCCCCAGAAACAGCAGGATCGGCAGATATTGGGATAGATCGACCAATGGGCTTCTCGCAGATGCGGAATTTAACTTGGCGCGCTTCTAGGACGATGGATTGGCAGGGGCAAGGGCAGCAAACAGCTTAATCCGATCAACCCGGTCCCCGATCGACTGCGCCGGATTCAAGCGCCAATGTCATGTACCGGTTATGCGGACTTTCGACATAATCGGCATAGGGGCCGCAATCGACAAAGCCGAAACGGCGATACAGCGCATGCGCCGGAATAAATGACGCATTGGTCCCCGTTTCCAGATTGAGTCGGTGCCACCCGCGTGCCCGCGCCTGTCCGATCAGATGGCCGAGCAACAGCCCGGCGACGCCGCGCCGCAGATGCGCGGGGTGCGTGCGCATCGATTTCACCTCGCCCTGCCCTTCGCCGAGATCTTTGAGGGCCGCGCAGCCGAGAAGGTTTGTGCCCTCCCACAGGCTCCAGAGTGTAATGCCGGGCGCGCGAAGCGCCTCTACGCCCAACGCAAACCTATACTCGGCGGCTGTGCCGTCATCTACGGCCGCCAGGTGCAGCGCGATCAATGCCGTAATTTCAGGCCCCGTCACGTCGTCTTGAATGATTGTGAACCGAGTCGGCGTTGTCATCAGGACAATTGTTCGCCTTGATCGACACCCCAAATGCGGTTCGCCTCGATATAACCGGCCCGGCCGCGCACATCGAACCAGCACCAGCCCCGCGCGCACCGGCTGATTCGGCCGACAACACCGGGTGCCACGCGCCACAGCAGCGGCGCGTTGAAGCGCGGTGCCTCCAGCAATTCAGCGCTATTGCCCATGACGATGCCAGTGCGGGTTTCGCTCAGCAAATTGCCTTGCATCCAGCCCTGGGTGCCGTCCGGATCCTCGATCTTGCGCCATTCCTTATAACTGTCGATCACCTTGATCGGCAGATCGGCGCGCTGATACAGCCAGCTTGCGGGATAATTGCGGCCCGGTCCGGTCCGCATCCGCGCCTTGCCCGCGGCGATCGACGCAAAATAGGGCGTCTTGCGCTTTTGCGATTGCGCGGCATCATCGGCTAGGCCAGCGAACAGCAACGTGCCCGCAATCGCTATCATCCATGCCCAGAAACGCATCTACGACCCCTTATTTGGTTATCGCCCGTTTACCGTGTTCCGTGGCCGATCTTCAACACCGTTGACGGCGCAATCGAGACCCGCCAATCCATATCCATGCCCGAAATGAGACGTCCCATGCCAAAGGTGCCCCATCCCAAGGTGATCGTGACGCGCGAGCTGTCCGATCAGGTGATGGATCGCATGGAACAACTGTTCGACACCACCAATAATCGCCGCGATGTTCCGATGACGCGCGAAGAGCTTGCCTCGGCCATGGCCGATTGCGACGTCTTGGTGCCAACGGTGACCGACGATATCGATGCGGCGCTGATCAAGGGGGCTGGCGAACGGCTTCGGCTCATCGCCAATTACGGGGCGGGGGTAAACCATATTGCGCTGCAAGCGGCGCGCGCGCGCGGCATTATCGTCACCAATACACCGGGCGTCCTGACCGAAGACACTGCCGACATGACAATGGCGATGATCGTGTCGGTGCCGCGTCGGCTGGCGGAGGGCGAAAAGCTTGTCCGATCCGGCCAGTGGAAGGGCTGGAGCCCGGGCGGGATGCTCGGCCACCGCATTGGCGGCAAGGCGCTGGGGATCATCGGCATGGGCCGCATTGGGCAGGCTGTGGCATTGCGCGCGCGCGCTTTTGGCCTGTCGATCCATTATCACAACCGCCATCGCCTGCCTGCGGTGCTCGAAGCACAGCTCGCCGCGACCTGGCACGACTCGCTCGACGAGATGCTCGCCGCCATCGACATCCTGACGATCCACACACCCCGCAATGCTGAAAGCGAGGGCTTGCTGGACGCCAGGCGGATCGGCCTGATGCGACCACACGTCTACCTGATCAATGCGGCGCGCGGCGGCATCGTTGACGAAGATGCCTTGGTCGATGCGCTTGAGGCTGGGCGACTGGCGGGTGCAGGTCTCGACGTGTGGAAGCATGAACCGCAAATCGACCCCCGCCTGCTCGCCCTCCCCAATGTCGTGATGCTGCCCCATATGGGCTCCGCGACCTTTGAGGGGCGATTGGCGACCGGGGATAAGGTCATCACCAATATTCGCGTTTGGGCCGATGGCCACCGCCCGCCGGATCAGGTGCTTGAAGGCTGGATTTAGCAACAGCGTGCCCTGGCTGAAATCTGATATAGGCAGATCGCAT
The DNA here is from genome assembly GCA_001464615.1 of Sphingomonadales bacterium Ga0077557. Lineage (GTDB taxonomy): Bacteria > Pseudomonadota > Alphaproteobacteria > Sphingomonadales > Sphingomonadaceae > Sphingomonas. Next base: position 26,550 of record LNFI01000009.1, read on the forward strand.
TAGGCCAATAGAGCACAGGGCAAGTCGCATGCAGCCAGGTGAGCCGACGGGACAAACGACCAATGAGCGCATCAGCAGCTATGCGCTGACGGGTTTTCACCTGCTCGAACATGGCCTGCTCATCATCATCGCGGTGCTGACGCTCGGCGCGGTGGCGCGCGAAGTGAACACGGTGATCATCACGCAGGTGGTAACCCTGGCCGATATCCTGCAGATGTTTCTTTATACCGAAGTCATCAGCATGATCGGGGTGTTCTACACCGGGCGCGGATCGGCATCGCCCTTCGTGTACCCGATCTTCATCGCGATCACCGCGCTGGCCCGGCTGATCGTGCTGCAGGGCAAGGACATGAAGCCCGAAAACATCTTGTTTGAAGCGGGATCAATCCTGCTGCTTTCTGTGGCCGTTGCGATCATCCTACGTTCGCGCAAGGAATTTGGCAGCTGACGATAGCCCATCGATCGCCGCCTCAATCCCCCGTCAAAATCCGGTCCACCAGCTGCTTCACGGTCGGCACGAACCCGTTCGAATAAAACGGGTCCTTCTTGAAATTATACGCGCCGTGGCCGGCGAACATCAGATTCTGTTCGGTATCGCCGCCATGCGCGATGTCCTGCAGCGTCTTTTGGATGCAGAAGCTGCGCGGATCAGCCAGCCGTCCGGTTGAATTGGTCTCGCTGTCCATCCAGGAGGAGAAGGCGCACTGACTGAGGCAGCCCATGCAATCCGACTGATCCTGGCGAATCTCGGCCTTTTCACTGGGCGTGACAAACACCAGGGTGTTGTCGGGCGTCTTCAGCGCATCAGTGAAGCCAGCGCCGTACCAGGCACGGGCGCGGAGCAAATCGCCCTTGGTCACCCAGAAATTCTTGCCGCGCACGCCGACATCGAGTTGGAACTGGTGGTCGCCCGCCACTTCGGTCGAATAAGGGATCTGGCGTTCGGAGCGCGCTTCGAGGTGGCGCAGGAACGGATTGCGCACCGCGCTTGAATAAAAGCCGGTTGGGGAGAAGCGGTGCAGCAGCACCTCGCCTTCCTCGATGTGCGTCAGCTTGTCTTTCCAGCCCTGCGGAATCGGGCTTTCCTTTGTCAACAAGGGCCGCGTGCCGAACTGAAAGGCGATCTGGCCGAGCTCTGGATTGTCGATCCAGTTGCCCCAGTCGCGCAGATACCAGACGCCACCTGCCATCACGATCGGCACATCGTCTGAAATGCCGCCCTCACGCATCGTCTCGCGCAGCGCCTTCACGCGGGGATAGGGGTCCTGCGGCACGCGCGGATCTTCGGCATTGGACAGGCCATTATGCCCGCCTGCCAGCCAGGGATCTTCATAGACGACCGCTGCCAGCCATTCGGACGCCTTTGAATAGGCCCGCTTCCACAGCGCGCGAAAGGCACGCGCCGAGCTGATGATCGGCAAATAGCTGACTTCATAGGAGGCCGCAATTTCCGATAGCTTGTAGGGCATGCCTGCACCGCAGGTAACGCCAGCAACCATGCCGCGCGTCCGTTCCAGCACGCCGTGCAGTACGCGCTGCGCCCCGCCCATTTCCCACAGCACGTTTATGTTGATTGCGCCCTTGCCGCCGGCAGCTTCAAAAGCTCGGCGAACCTGCTCGACGGCCCCATCGATGGCATATTGGACGAGTTCTTCGTGGCGATCACGGCGGGTGAGAGCACGGTAAATTTGCGGGATGATTTTGCCATCCGCGTCATAGCTGTCGGCATTAACCGCAGAGACCGTGCCGATGCCGCCCGCAGCTGCCCAGGCACCCGCGCTGGCATGGTTGGTGGCTGCCACGCCCTTGCCGCCTTCTACCAGCGGCCATACTTCATGGCCGCCATAGATAATCGGCTTTACGCCCTTGAACACGCTTCTCTCCGTTTTGCTCAATCTTGCTGTTATACGCGTTACGACGCACGGCGCGAGAAAATTACGATTCAAGCAAAAATATTGGCTTTGCCAATTGCGGCACCATAGAGGCAAGCATAAGCCGAAATCATGGTTTTTTCGTCATAATCTGCCCTTGCCTTGGCCTGATTCTCCGCCCCAATCCGGCGACGTAATTCGGCATCATTGACCAGCATTTGAAGAGAATCGCGCAAAAAGACCTCGCCCGGATAGGGACAAATCAACGGCGCGTTGGCGGCCGATACCATCACCGGCACATCGCCGACCGGGGGAGCGACAACAGGGAGTCCTGCCGCCATCGCTTCAACCACGGAGATCGGAAATTGTTCGCTCCGCGACGACAAAGCGAAGATATCGAACAACCCAATATAGCGCGCAGGATCGGTCAAAAAGCCCGGCAGGTGGAGCTGATTGGCGATGCCCATCGCCATCGCTGCCTGCTTGATATTTGCCTTTTCAGGCCCCTCGCCCACGATCACCAGCTGCAATCGCCCCGATACGCCGCCAACGGCCCGCACCAGCATCGGCAGGTCTTTCACTGCACGCAGGCCCGCCAGGCTGCCGATGACGACCTCGCCCGGTTTGCGGCGAAAGCCCGGAATGGCGCGCGCGGCGGGCTTTGCCGCGTAGCGCTCGATTGGAATGCCGTTGACGATGCGGTGGACGCGCCCGCGCGGCTGCTTCCAGATATCGAGAGCGATCGTCTCCAGCGTCTGCGACGGCACGACCAGCGCATGCGCCGCACCCAGCGCCAGCCGACGATAGGCGTTGCGCTCCGCCTTGAGGCCACCCGCCTCATCTTCGTTAAAGCCGTCTTCGTGGTGGATGAGCGGCGGCACGGCTTTCGCGAACACCCGGCGCGCCATCACGCCATCAATCGCCCCCCAATTATAGCTGAGCACCAGATCGAAGCGCCGCATATACCGCGCTATCGCCTCATAGCGACTGACCGAAGGCCGGCCCGTGAGCGGCGGCGGGTCCTGCGCGATTTCGTAGGCAATGCCGGGCGCAATCGCGTCGCGGGCGCCGAGCATGCCGGGCACGCCCGAGACGATGGTGTGCCGGGCGCGATCGCCCCAGGCATTCATCAGCCGGATGGCGCGCGCTTCCTTGCCGCCAAGATCGAAGCTGGAATGAAGGTGCAGGATATGGACCGGCTGCGGCATTCCGCCGACTTTAGCCCAGTCCGCCGATGAATCCAGCGCTCGCCCGGCGGGCATCGCCGATATTAGTCGTCATCAATCGAGACCGAGCGCCTGGCGCGCAATCTTTTCGAGCGCTGGATCAAGCGGCGGCGGGTCCATCGGCACCGTCGCCTCAAGCCGATTGGCAATCGCCGTCAATGCAGCGATTCTGCCCGCTTTTTTGTTGTTGCCATCAATCACATGCCAGGGAGCCCAGCGCTTGTCGGTCCGCCGGAACATCTCCGCCATCGCATCGAGATAATCGCTGCGTCGGGCGCGATTGCGATAGTCGTCAAGCCCGGTCTTCCAGCGCTTCCACGGGTGATCGAGCCGATCCTTGAGCCGCTGGTCCTGCGATTCCTGGGTGACATGGATGAAGAGCTTAACGATCGTCGTGCCCGAATCGGCCTGTTGCGCTTCAAATTCATTGATCTCGTCATAGCCGCGCCGCCATTCGGCCTCGGTGGCGAAACCTTCGACCCGCTCGACCAATACCCGGCCATACCAACTGCGATCAAACACGGCGATGTCGCCATTCATCGGCAGTCGCTTCCAGAAGCGCCACAGGAAATGCCGGGCCTTTTCCTCCGGCGTCGGGGCCGCAATCGGCCAAACGGTGAAGTAACGTGGGTCCCATTCGGTCGTGAGGCGCTGGATGATGCCGCCCTTGCCGGCCGCATCCCATCCCTCAAAAACAATCGCGGCACGCCGACCATGGCAGATATGCGCGGCCTGAATATGCGCTAGACGTTCCTGCAGATTGGCGAGATCCTGATCATAATCGCCGGGATAGGCAGCGCCCTTTTCAAAATCGGCCAGATCGATGCTCATCGACAACTCACTTTATCAGGGACGGGACATGAACGTCCCAAACTCCTCTGCGCCGCAATACCAGCCAATAATAGGCTGCAGAAAGCAGTATCTGCGCGCCCGTCATCATCAGACCCGGCCGACCTTCTTCCACATCGAGCCAATTCAGGCAGATGATATACCCCAGCGCGAGCAACGTCAGGAACGGCATCAGCGGGTAAAGCGGGCTTTTGAATGGCGCATCGGCCAGCATGCCGTTGCGCCGCCCGGCGATCAGCGCCAGCGCGATACCGGCATAGATTACGACCAGCCCGGTGCCGCTAAGCACCAGCAAGAGTTCCAGTGGCAGGAAACAGCAAGCTACCCCTGCCCCGCCAGCGATCAGCGTGCTGATCCACGGAGAGGCATAACGCGGATGAATGGCGGTCAATAGCTCGTCGATCGGCCGCCCCCAGCATCGGTCACGCGCGGTCCCATAAAAGAAGCGCGAACAGGCCAGGATACAGGCGATGATCGCGTTGACGATGGCCGTCGCCACGCCGATCGATATCCAGCTCGCCGCTGCATCGCCAGCGCGCAGGCGGACCAGCAACCCGAACGGATCATCGCTGTTGAACAGCGTAACGAGATCGGGGGCGCCAACCAGAATGGCGACCATCGGCACGCCTTCGAGCAGCAAGGTCAGCGCCACCGCCCAGAAAATCGCCTTGGCAATCTTGCGGGGCGCTTCATGCATTTCCTCGCCGAAATAGACCGCCGCGCCGTAACCGTTGAGCGCAAAGATGGCGATCGACGTGGCCAATCCAATCGATGCCGCCGATGCCGGTACAAGGGTCGAACTGGTTGCCCCAAGCATCGTCGGATTAGATAGCATCTCAGTGAATGGACGACTTATCTCGCCAAAACCAAGCACCACCACCAAAACAACCGCAACCAACTCGATGAGCAGGAAAATGCCGGTAACCCAAGCGTTGACACGAATTTGCAGCAACGCGACCAACGTTGATCCAATAATCACGGTTACCGCGAGCGGCACAGCCGGCAGGCCCGGTATCACGGTCGATAGAATCGCCGCTAACCCCAGACCGATTGCGGGTGGAAACAAAAGGTTATTGAAGACATTGACGCCGAGCATGACAAAGCCAGCCAACGGCCCAAGCGTTCGGGCAACCATCACATATTCGCCGCCCGCGACTGGCCAGACCGACGAGAGCTCAGCATAGACATAGGCCGTCGCCACGCAGACGATCCCAGCGAGCAGCACCGCCCAGATCGCCCCCGTCCCCGCCACGCGCAACATGCCGGGGACGATCACGAACAAGGAAGAGACCGGACTGGTCACCGACAAGGTCAGCAGCAATACGCCCACCACACCCAGGCTGCGGACAAGCGCAGTTGGCGCGGCCGGTTCCAGCTGGTGATCGAGCATTATTCCCCTAACCCTGTTGGTTGCCTCGCTATACAGCAGGCTTTGGTGCGGCAACCTCTAAGGTACGGATGTTAAGTTCTCGCAACTGCTTTGCTGTTGCCACATTGGGCGCGCCCATCATCAGGTCTTCCGCCTTCTGATTCATCGGGAAAGTGATGACTTCACGGATGTTCGGTTCATCGGCGAGCAGCATGACGATGCGATCGACGCCCGGGGCAGATCCACCATGCGGCGGCGCGCCGAATTTGAAGGCGTTGATCATGCCCGCGAAATCACGATCGACATCGGCCTGACTATAGCCCGCAATTTCAAAGGCTTTGTACATGATTTCAGGACGATGGTTCCGGATCGCGCCCGATGACAGCTCAATCCCGTTGCAGACGATGTCATATTGATAGGCGAGGATATCGAGCGGGTCCTTGCTCTCCAGCGCGGCCATTTCCCCCTGCGGCATGCTGAAGGGATTATGGCTGAAATCGATCTTCTTGGCGTCCTCATCATATTCAAACATCGGGAAATCGACGATCCAGCAGAATTCAAACCGGCTCTCGTCGATCAGGCCGAGCTCCTGCCCAATTCGGGTACGTGCCAGCCCCGCCAGCTTTGCCGCCTGCGCTGCCGAACCGGCCGCGAAGAAGATGCCGTCATCAGGACCAAGGCCAAGCGCGTCGGCGATCGCCTTCATCCCGTCTTGCCCGTGATTATTGGCGATTGGCCCGCCAAACACGCCCTGTTTCTGCGTGGCATAGCCCAGGCCGGGAAAGCCCTCGCTCTGCGCCCAGCTGTTCATGTCATCGAAGAATTTCCGGCTTTTCTCCGCGGTGTTGGGTGCCGGGATAGCGCGGACAACGCTGCCGCTATCGACCATTGAAGCGAACCGGCCAAAGCCCGATCCCTTGAAGTGATCCGACACGTCAGTGATCAGCAGCGGGTTGCGCAGATCGGGCTTGTCATTGCCATATTTCAGCATCGATTCGCGGTAAGGAATGCGCGCGAACGGCAGTGCGGAGACCGTCCTGCCCTTGCCCTGCCAATCAGCGAATTCTTCGAACACGCCGTGCAGCACGGGTTCAATTGCCGCAAAAACATCGTCTTGCGTGACGAAGCTCATTTCGAAATCGAGCTGGTAAAATTCGCCGGGCGACCGGTCCGCACGGGCATCCTCATCCCGGAAACACGGCGCGATCTGGAAATAGCGATCGAAGCCGGCGACCATCAGCAACTGCTTGAACATCTGCGGCGCCTGCGGCAGCGCATAGAATTTGCCCGGATGAACGCGGCTGGGCACCAGATAATCGCGCGCGCCTTCGGGCGACGACGCGGTCAGGATTGGGGTCTGGAATTCAGTGAAGCCCTGCCCGATCATCCGCTGGCGCAGCGATGAGATCACATGCGAGCGCAGCATGATATTGGCGTGCAGCCGTTCGCGGCGCAGATCGAGGAAGCGATAGCGCAAGCGGATATCCTCGGGATATTCTGCATCGCCCGCCACCGGCATCGGCAGTTCCTGAGCATGGCTTTGGATCACCGCTTCCGTTGCACGGATTTCAATCGCGCCGGTTGGCAAGTTGGGATTGATCGCTTCGGCATCGCGCGCGGTGACGATGCCGGTGATCGTGACGACGCTTTCGTTCTTTAGGCGCTCAATCACGCCAAAGGCCGGGCCGCTGACATCGGTGACGATCTGGGTGATGCCATAATGATCGCGCAGATCGATGAAGACGAGATCGCCATGATCGCGCTTTTTATGGACCCAGCCCGAAACGCGGACGGTTTGCCCGACATGATCCGGGCGGAGTTCGGCGCAGCTATGGGTGCGATAGGCGTGCATGGCGTTAAACTTCTCAAATAGCGTCGCCCCAGCGCAGGCTGGAGCCTGTTGGGGCAAGGGTGTTCGTCCGTTACCGCGCAATGCCGACTTTCATCGACAGGAGGGCATGAGCGAGGGCTCGCGCTTCCCCGCCAACCCCGGCTTTGTCAAGACAGACATCCCTCGCTATGGCATCATTCATGCACATTCACGACCTGATCGACGATTCCGCGTCGCTCGCCAATCTCTGCCACCGCCTCTCGCAGTCACCGTTCGTCGCGGTTGATACAGAATTCATGCGCGAGAATAGCTATTGGCCCGAACTCTGCCTGATCCAGATCGCCGATGCGAACGAAGCGGCAGCGATTGATCCGATGGCACCCGACATCGACCTGAAACCATTGCTCGATCTACTGACCGAGAATGATGAAGTGCTGAAGGTCTTTCATGCCGGCGGGCAGGATATCGAAATCGTCTATAACCTGACCGGCAAAACGCCGTTTCCGATGTTTGATAGCCAGGTGGCAGCGATGGCGCTGGGGCAAGGCGAACAGATCGGCTATTCCAATCTGGTTGAAAGCTATCTGGGCATCAGCGTCGACAAGGGCGCGCGTTTTACCGATTGGAGCCGCCGTCCGCTCGACAAGCGCCAGATCGAATATGCGATTGGCGACGTGACGCATTTGTCGACGATTTTTCCAAAAATGCTCGATCGGCTGCGCAAGACCGGGCGCGGCGACTGGCTCGACCAGGAAATGGAGCGAATCGGCAATCCTGCCAATTACGAAAATGATCCTGAACAAGCCTGGCGTCGGGTGCGGATCGCCAGCCGCAAGGCCGATGTGCTTGGCCGGTTAAAGGCGCTGGCGAAATGGCGCGAGCTTGAGGCACAGGGCAAGGATCTGCCGCGCGGCCGCATCATCAAGGACGAAACCCTGGCCGATCTGGCCGGCACCCCGCCCAAGAAACAAGCCGATCTGGCGCGCCTGCGCGGGCTGTCGCCCGCCTGGGCCAATAACGATATCGGCGCGCGGTTGATGGCCTCGCTGGAGCAGGCAACACCGATGGCGGCAGCCGAGATGCCCAGCCGCGATGATCGCAAGCCGGGCATGGGCAAGGAAGGCGCGTTGGTTGCCGATCTCCTCAAACTGCTGTTGAAAATCAGGGCGCGCGACATCGATGTCGCGGCAAAATTGCTAGCACGCACCGAGGATCTTGAGGCGCTGGCCGCCGGTCAGCGCGAGGGGCTGGCGATTTTGGATGGCTGGCGGTTCGAACAATTCGGCCGCGATGCGCTGGCCTTGGTCGAAGGACGGCTGGCCTTTGCGGTCAAGAACGGCAAGCTGAAGATGACGCGGGCGGAGGATGCAGGCTAGAGCGTAATGGCGCAAGGGCGATAGAACCACACACCCGTTCGGGCTGAGCGAAGTCGAAGCCCACGCGCTGCACATGCCCTTCGACTTCGCTCAGGGCGAACGGCGTATGGGTTGATCCAATCCGAGGTCATCACATTCTAAGCCGCTAGCCGCGTAATACCGCCTGCCGCCCCAAGGCGTTGGCCAGCCCCTTGTGCCGCCGCTCGACCGCTTCGCTGTACAGCGCCAAATCATCCTGCGCCAAGGTGACCGCGATGGCGCTGCCGTCATCGTCGAGCCGGGAGCGCTGCAGCGGACCGGCAAGGCCGCCGCTCAGCCGTTGCCCCAGCCGCATGGCCAAGCCCCACGCCGTCGCGCGTTTAATGTCTGACGGGCTGGCAAGCGGCGGAATCAGCGGCGAAAAATCGGTGCCGCCGCCGAGCGAAGTGAACAGCGCTTGGGCAAGCAGCACGCGGCCGCGCGCATCAATCGCCACCCAATTGCCGTGCAACGCAATTTCGACGCCGCGTTCAGCGCGAAATTCAGGATTGGCGCGCCAGCCGACATCAGCGAGCAGGCAGGCGGCATGGCGCAGGCGGGCGAGTTCGGGGGGCTCGCCGGCAAACAGCGGCGAAATCCAGCGATCGAGCAGATCGCCATGTTCGGCAAAGCGCCCAAGCCGCCGACCTTCGTCGCGCGCGGCCACAATCAGCGGGTCCTGTGCGCGCTGCTCTGCTGTCAGCGCGCCAAACAGCAAGCCTTCGCGCAAGCCAAAGGCAGAAACAATCGTGGTCCGGGACTGAAGGTGGCGCAGCAAGACCCCGAGCAGCGCATTGGCATCCCCCAATGTCGGAACGCGCGCCGATGACAGCGATGAAATCTCGCGCAGCTTTCCCTTGGCGACATGGCTGAGCGTGCGGCCGATCCGAGTGATCGCCGCGGGCGACATTTCATATTGGTGGATAACGGGCAACGGATAGCCGGTGATATGCATATCGAGCCGGGCGAGCGAGCGCCACGATCCTCCAACTAGATAAAGCGGCAGGCCAGTCCCCTTGCCCGTCCAGCCCGCTTCATCAATCATCGTGCCGACCCGGCGATCAAATAATCTCAGTCCCTTGGCTCTGAGCGCGGCGATCCGCAGGACGCCGAGCGGGAAAGAGGCTCGGTCTTCGACCTGCCCCTTGGCGATGCGGACCAGCTCCAGACTGCCACCGCCAAGATCGCCGACAATGCCATCCGCCAGCGGAATGGCTGACAGCACGCCGAGTCCCGCGCCAAGCGCTTCCTGCTCGCCCGACAGCAGTTCCACTTCCAGGCCAAGTGACCGGGCATTGTCGATCAGCACATGGCCGTTGGTGGCATCCCGCACGGCAGCCGTGGCGACGGTGCGGAGCTGGGCAACCTCCATTTCGCGCGCCACCGCTGCAAAGCGGCCAAGCGCCGCCTGTGCCGTCTTCAGCGCCTCTGCATCAATAGCGCCGGTGGCGGCAAAACCCCGCCCCAGTCCGGCCATGACCTTTTCATTGAACAGGATCGCCGGCAGCCGCGCCGGCCCCTGATAGACCACCAGGCGGATTGAATTGGAGCCGATATCGATGATCGCCGTGCGCGGTTCGGCGACGCTTTCTACCTTGGGCTTGCGGAAAAGCAGGGTGGCCATGGGGTTATAACGCCCGGGATGGCATTAGGTACGCCGCCGCAGCGACAGCTTCGGCACGGAATCGCTGCCCTGCAACGCGGCACCGCGCCCGGAAAGCGAGGGGTTGGTCATAAAATAGCGATGCAGGTTGAACGGACGCGTGCCCGCCTCAACGCGCACATAGCTGCCATCGGCCTGCAATACCCAGCTTTGTTCGTTGTCAATCAGGTTGGCGACCATGACCTGATCGAGCACCTGATCATGCACGGTCTTGTTCTCGATCGGCAGCAAATATTCCACGCGACGATCGAAATTGCGCGGCATCGCATCGGCTGAAGAGATGAATACCTTTGCGCCATCATTGGGCAACGCCTTGCCATTGCCAAATGCCCAGATGCGGCTGTGCTCCAGAAAGCGGCCAATGACCGATTTCACGCGGATATGCTCTGACATATCGGGCACACCGGGCTTCAGGCAGCAAATGCCGCGAATGACGAGATCGATTTCGACGCCGGCATTGCTGGCCTCATAGAGCTTTTCGATCACCGCCGGATCGACCAGCGAATTCATCTTGGCCCAGATCGACCCAGGCTTGCCGGCCCGCGCAAAGGCGATTTCGGCATCGATGCAATCGACCAGGCGTTTGCGCAGATCGCGCGGCGACAGGCTGACCAGCGCCATATTCTCCGGCTCGACATAGCCAGTGACATAATTGAACATCTGCGCTGCATCACGCCCGATGCGAGGATCGGCCGTGAAGAAGCTGAGATCAGTATATATTTTTGCGGTGATCGGGTGATAATTGCCGGTGCCGAAATGGCAGTAGGTGCGGTATTGGCCGCCTTCCCGGCGCACGACCATGGAGACTTTGGCGTGGGTTTTCCACTCCATAAAGCCATAGACGACCTGCACCCCGGCGCGTTCCAGCGCGGAGGCCCAGAGCAGGTTCTGCTCTTCATCGAAGCGTGCCTTCAGCTCGACAACGGCAGTGACTGACTTGCCCGCTTCGGCGGCAGCGATCAGCGCGTTGATGACGGCAGGCTGTTTGCCGGCGCGGTAGAGCGTCTGCTTGATCGCGACGACATCAGGATCGCTCGCGGCCTGGCGCAGGAACGCCAGGACAACGTCAAAGCTCTCATAAGGGTGGTGGACGACGATGTCCTTGGCCTTAATCGCGGCGAAGCAATCACCGCTATATTCGCGGATGCGCTCCGGGAAGCGCGGCGAATAAGGCGGGAATTTCAAGTCAGGCCGGTCTTCATCGACGATCGCTTCAAGATCGCCAACGCCCAGAAACGCAGCGCCATCGGTAACGAACGCATCTGCGCCGCCCAGCTCATCGCGCAACGCCGCGCTCAGCTGATCGGGCATCCCCGATTCGAGTTCCAATCGAATCACGCGCCCGCGCCGCCGCCGCTTGATGGCATTGGCGAAATAGCGGACCAGATCCTCGGCTTCTTCCTCGATCTCGATATCGCTGTCGCGCAGCACGCGGAATTCCGCAGCACCAATCACCCGGTATCCCGGAAAAATCACTGACGAGAAGCGCTTCACCAGCGATTCGACCGCAATGTAGCGCACCGTCTCCCCGGGCACGCGCACGAAGCGCGGCATCGGGGCGGGCAGCATCACCAGTTCCTGGATCGGCTGGTCGTCCGACAAGCGCACCAGATCGAACATCACCGCCAGCCCCTTATTGGGCATGAATGGGAACGGGTGCGCCGGATCAAGCGCCTGTGGTGTCAGAATCGGGAAAATCTGTTCGCGAAAATGTGTTTCGAGCCAGGCGAGATCGGCAGCCGGCAATGCCTCATCGATCATCTTTGACCCGAGCACGGCGATGCCGGTTTCGCCCAGCAAGCGCCGCAATTCGCGCCAGACATTGCGTTGGCTTTCAACCAGCGCATCGGCCCCCGCCACGATGGCCGTCAATTGCTGGCTGGAATTCAGCCCGTCGGCGGAAAGACGATCGACATCCTGAAGCTGCTGCCCCTTCAATCCCGCGACGCGGACCATGAAGAATTCGTCCAGATTCGACCCTGAAATCGACAGAAAGCGGAGCCGTTCCAGCAACGGATGCGCAGGGTTGCACGCTTCCTCCAGCACGCGCCGGTTAAAGGCGAGCCAGGATAGTTCGCGATTGAAATAGCGTTCGCCCGCACTGCTGCCAACAAACAGGTCGTCGTCATCGACTTCCGCGATATGGGCGGGGCGGTTCATGCTGCATCATTCCCTGTGATCATGGCGCGATCGATGATCAGGCCGGCTGGTGCTAATGTGCCCCGTGCGAGCGGAATCGACAAGCGTTTGCGGGTCTGGCCAACCTCCTGATCAAGTGCATCGACAGCGCGCACTAGGGCGACGTGGCTGCGCTCCAGCCTGGCCAGCAACCATTGCACCAGTTCGGGTCGGGCATCGAGCCCGCGCCGGGCGAAATCGCGCTCCAGTAACGCATGCATCAAGGCTTCATCGGGCGGATCGATGGCGATGATCGGCGTCGCGGCCAGCCGTGAACGAAGATCTGGCAAGGTCACCGGCCAGTCGGGCGGCGGGGCATCCGCCACAATCAACAACGGGCGGCGATCGGCCTGGGCATTGTTCCAGGCATGAAAAATCACTTCTTCATCGACGCGTTCGGCATCGTCGATGATCGTGCCGCCACTTTGCGCGGCAAAAATCCGCGCGAGCAGGCTGCGCCCGGATTTTCGCGGGCCGACCAGCATCGCCGCCATGACCGGCCAGGCACCCCAGCGCTTGAGCGCCTGGGCAGCGCGGCTGTTGGAGCTGCTGATCAAGAATGCCGTTTCCCCGGCCTCCTCAGGATAGGGCAGCGGCAGGGCGAGTTGCTTCATCCCGCGGTCGCGTTTTCCGGCTGCACATCAGGGGGCGGCAAGGACGTGCGCGGCCGCTGGATGCGGATTGCACCGCTGCCAAGCGTCACGACAAAGCCACGCGCTTCCAGCGCGGCCTTGAGCGTCGCGACATCGCCGTCATAGCCGACCCGCATCACCGAAATACCGCCAAGCGCCAGGCTGGTGGTCACCGCCGACCGCACGCCCGCAATGCCGCGCAGGGTGCGCTCAGTCGCCTCGACCGCGCTGGCACTGGGCGTATCGAACTGGACGCTGAGATTGCCCGCGCCCGCCGATTCGAGCACGCCGGCATCAGCCGCAAGCGATTCGTCAGTCTCGGTCGGTGCGATTTCAGCTTCAGGGAGGCGGGCATTCAGACCCGGATCGACGCGGAGCATGCCGTTCGCCAGTGCCGCTTGATAGGCCTGATCGATACGCTTGATGCCGGCATTCAGCAGCGCGGGCAGCGCATCCCCGCTCGCCACGCGCAACGAGAATTGCGTCAGCAAGCGGTTGTCGGGACCAAATCGTGCCTGAAATTTACCAACGATCGGCCCGCCTGGGTAAAGCCGCGAGAGGTGAACGATCGGAATCAGCACATCCGATGCACCATATTGCGCCAGCAATGCCTGCCACCACAGCCGACCCGGCCGATTGATTTGGCCAGCATTCAGCAGCAGCGAATCGGGACCAGTGCCGCTGGGGCGGACATAATCGATCGCGCTATTGCCGGTGCGAAAAGCCGCCCAGGCATCTTGCCAATCGGTGCGCTGTTCAAACACGCGACCCGCGCCGCCCGACCATTCGACAGGAATGACGAGCATTGGCGGCGATCGCAGGATTTTGCCCGAAACGCCGAGAATCGCCGCAGCACGATTGCGATCGAACATCACGCCCAACCGGGCGATGTAGCGATTCGGCCCGATTTGTTCATTTTCAACGACAATGCCCGACACGATCGCATCAAGCGCCGAATCAGAAAGGCCGCTGCCACCACCGCCCATGCGGCGCGACAGCATCTGCCACCCCTTGCGCTGGGCCAGCCGCCAGCCCGCCAGGCGAGCAGCCGAGGCGTTCTTGCCCGTGGCATCAACCTCCACGCCGCCGATTTCAAAGCTGCCGGCCGTGCCCACCGCAGGCCGACCCGCCCCATTGCGACTCTGAGCGCTATCGCCCTGTGCGACGCTGCCGCCGCTGGCGAGCAATGCGGCCATTGCCAGAGCGGCAGGGAAAAATCGGAGGAGGTTCTTGGCCATGTCGGCGCCCTTTTGGCGAAGCAAGCGTGGAAATCCAAGCAGGATATGGCTACCGCATCGTCCATGAACGACACCGACGCCTCCGCCAAGCCCTATACCTATGCGCAAGCCGGGGTTTCGATCGCTGCCGGCAACGCGCTTGTCCGGGCGATTGGGCCCATGGCCAAGGCCACCCGGCGCAAAGGCGCAGACGCCGATCTTGGCGGTTTTGGCGGTTTCTTTGATCTGAAGGCGGCGGGCTTTGTCGATCCGTTGCTGGTCGCGGCCAATGACGGGGTCGGCACCAAGCTGAAACTGGCGATCGAGCACAACGCGCATGACGGCGTTGGCATCGATCTGGTCGCGATGTGCGCCAATGATCTGATCGTCCAGGGCGCCGAGCCATTATTCTTCCTTGATTATTACGCCACCGCCAAATTGGTGCCCGACGTGGCCGAGCGCGTCATCGCGTCGATCGCGCAGGGCTGCCTGCTCGCTGGCTGCGCGCTGATCGGCGGCGAGACGGCTGAGATGCCCGGCATGTATGCCGAGGGCGATTATGATCTGGCGGGCTTCTGCGTCGGCGCGGTCGAGCGCGACCGGGTGCTGACCGGTGCCGAGATCGCGCCGGGTGACGTCATCTTGGGCCTTGCCTCTTCAGGCGTACACTCCAACGGTTTCTCATTGGTTCGCAGGCTGTCGGCGGATCGCGGCTGGCGGCTTGATCGCCCTGCCCTGTTCGATCAGCAAACCCTGCTGATCGACGCGCTGATGGCACCGACCCGAATTTACGTGAAGAGCCTGCTCCCGCTGCTCGCCGAGCGCCGGATCAAGGGACTGGCGCACATCACCGGCGGCGGCTTGCTCGAAAATATCCCGCGCGTGTTACCAGAAAGCGCGCATGCTATGGTCGATGCCGCGCGCTGGGAACAGCCAAGGCTGATGGCGTTCCTGCAAGCGCAGGGCAGTATCGAGCCCGAGGAGATGGCGCGAACCTTTAATTGCGGGATCGGCATGATCGCGATCGTGGCAGCGGATCAGGCGACAACAGTGGCCGAAGAGCTGACAACTGCGGGAGAGACCGTCTTCACGATCGGCCACATCGATGCCGGTGCGCGCGGCTGTACGGTGGCGGGGCCTGCCGATGTTTGGGGCGCTCGCGCTGTCTGGTCGGCGACGCACAATCATGGCTAGGAAAAAGGTCGGCATCCTGCTGTCAGGGCGCGGGTCGAACATGATGGCGCTGGTACAGGCAGCACAGGCGGGCGACAGCCCTTATGCAATCGCGCTGGTCGCCTCCGACAAGCCCGAAGCACCCGGTATCGCCTGGGCTGCCGCGCAGGGGCTGGCGGTGTTTACGCAGAGCCCGAAGGGCATGGCAAAGAGCGATTATGAAGCGCTGATCGATGCCGCGCTGCTTGACGCCGGTGTCGATATCATCGCGCTTGCCGGGTATATGCGGCTATTGTCCGATGCCTTTGTTGGACGTTGGCGGGGACGAATCATCAATATCCACCCCTCGCTGCTGCCCAAATATAAGGGCCTGGACACGCACGCCCGGGCAATTGCCGCTGGTGATGCGGTGGCTGGGTGTTCGGTGCATATCGTGACCGAAGAGCTTGATGGTGGCGCGGTGCTTGGCCAGGCCGAGGTGCCGATTCTGCCGGGCGACACGGCCGACAGCCTTGCCGATCGGGTGCTCGCTGCAGAGCATCGCCTTTACCCACGGATTCTGGCAGAATTCGCCGCACAATGAGCCCCGATCCCGCCATCGAGTTAGCGCGAATCCGGACGATCTGCCTCGCCCTGCCAGCGGCGGAAGAGCGATTGTCTCACGGATCGCCCGGTTTTTTCATCACCAAGGGCAAGTTTTTCGCCTATTTCTGGCATAATCATCATCATGACGGGATCACCGCCTGCCATGTGAAGACCAGCGGGCGCGAGGAACAGGCGATGCTTGTCGAAATGGACCCGGATTTCTATTTCGTGCCGCCCTATCTGGGGCCGAGTGGCTGGATTGGCATGCGGCTCGATCAGCCAGACACGGATTGGGACCGAGTGGCAGACCGAATCGCCACGAGTTGGGAACTGATCGCGCCGCGCCGCTTGCTGGAATTGGGTGGACGATGAACGAGATGCCCGACACCGCCGCCGAAAAAGCCGAAGCGGCAGCGATCCGCCGCCGCTGGGTGACACTAGGCGAGGTTGTCGCGATCGCCGGGCTGATCATTTCGGCGCTCGCGCTGTGGAGCAGTTGGGCCGATCACCGCGCCGACGAAGCAGATAGACGCGCCGAAAAAGCGCTGGCGGCCAAGGCGAAAACGGTCGTCTTGTTGACCAGTACGCCGCAGCGTGGCGGCGAGGAATTGGCGCTCGCCGATGCGGCGCACCCGGTGCAGAGCATCACCGTCACTTTTCCCACCGCCTTTGGCCTTTCCCCCCAGACCAGTGCGCCCACACCGACAATTTCAGCACGCTGGTTCGCCGCCAAGCTGATGGCGATGACCGATGGCGGGGCTGATCGACGCACCGGTCGGCTCCCTGTAATGATCGCCAGCGATTATTGGGATGGCGACCAGCACATCACCGATCGCGCTATTTACGATATCGTTTGGCAAACCGAAGGGCGGCTGTTGCTCGGTCGGTCGCTCAAGCTCGATGGGCTGATCCTGCGCGAACGCGGCAAGCCCGATCAAGCAAGGGTCGATGCCCTGTGGACCAAAATTCGACCCAGCTGAAATATTCAGCTTTTAGTTGAATTTTTACGCAGGGAGAGTATATTTCTTTTCGGCTTCGTCGTCCCGTCTGCTGGAATTAGACCAGGTGACGAGGGGATAGCTTCTGCAGACCCCGGCTGCGGCATAGTGGCGACGAAGTCCTTTTTAACATAATATGGTAGCCCGTCGGCTTTTGCATATTCGATTTGCTTTGCTAGCCAATCGATCCCGTTTGCCTTGCCATATACCGACAGCACGGCGTTGGGCGATCCGTCGCTACCTGGCGCAATCGGAACCACCACGGGATGCCCCGACGAGTCCGTCACCACCAGCACCACCACCAGCGATCCATCGCGACGCTTCGACGGTACGGCAGCTAACGGGTCCATCAGCAAGGCTGGCAGGTGGTGCCATATGTCCCGACCAACTTCGGGATGCTCGCGGCGGCACCGCGCGACCTTTCCCTGGGTCATGATAAGGTCGGCGGGTGCCAAGCCGACAAATTTCAAGATGTCAGGCGTGGGCCCTAAAGAGACCGTTGGGCGCGGGAATTTGTCTCCTCGAATAATCGAATCGACAATCCGCGCCCATGGAGTCGTAGATCCCAAATCGGGTTCAGCCAACCAGTTCTTCGGGCTTGAAGAAATAGGCGATCTCGATCGCCGCATTTTCGTCGCTGTCCGAACCATGAACCGAATTGGCTTCGATCGATTCCGCCAGTTCCTTGCGGATCGTGCCTGGTTCAGCATTGGCGGGGTTGGTCGCGCCCATGATGTCGCGGTTGCGCTGCATGGCGTTTTCACCTTCCAGCACCTGCACGACGACCGGTCCGGAAATCATGAAGGTCACCAGATCGTTGAAGAAGGGGCGCTCGCGGTGGACGGCGTAAAAGCCCTCTGCCTGTTCACGGGTCATCTGGATGCGCTTGGAAGCAACGACGCGCAGGCCGCCCTCTTCCAGCATCTTGGTGACGGCGCCGGTAAGGTTGCGGCGGGTGGCATCGGGCTTGATGATCGAAAAAGTGCGTGTCGCGGCCATGACTGGTGCGGTTCCTGTGCTTGGTTGAGATGGGATAGGTCGCGCGAGCCTTTAGCGGTGGCCAGACGTTCCTGCAAGCAGCGCTCAGGCGGCCTGTTCCCAGCGGCCGCCATCGTCCTGTTTCCAATAGCGGCGCTCGACACCCGGTTTGTCTGCCAGCGCGCGCCAGGCAGCGCGGGCCTCCACAATCGCGTCATCGTCAAAAAAATGAAACGCCCGGTCGAAGGACAGCGCATCATCACGCCATAGCGCATCGGCGATGGCGATGTTGCGCGCACCATTTGGGGCATCAGTGCCGGCACCGATCAGCACCGGTTGATCAGGGTCATTCGCCGAACCGATTTGCGCGTGCGGCAAAAAGCTGTCCGGTGCGTAACTCCAGAGCAGCTTGTTGAGCATATCGCGCCGCGCCGGTTCGCTGGCGACAATCAGCAAGCGGCCACCCGTTTCCACGACCTTTTCGGCGATTTTCGGCAACACGCGCTCAAGCGGTCGGACGGTAAGGTGATAGAAATCGACCTGCATCTCTTCCTCACCCTACCATAGACCGCGCATTGGCCAAGGTGGTGCGCTTATTGTTCGAAGTTATCCGCCACCAGCCGATCGAGCAGGCGCACGCCATAGCCGGTTGCGCCCTTGTCATAGGTCGCGCCGGGCTTGTCGGCCCAAACCATGCCGGCAATGTCGAGATGCGCCCAGCGAACGCCCTTGTCGACGAAGCGTTGCAGGAATTGCGCAGCGGTAATTGACCCGGCACCGCGCGGACCGACATTCTTCATATCCGCAATCGGGCTATCGATCAGCTTGTTATACGCATCCGACAGCGGGAACCGCCACAGCAGATCACCGGTCGATTTGCCCGCCGCGAGCAATTGATCAGCGAGCGAGTCATCATTGGCAAACATCCCGCCATGTTCGTTGCCCAGCGCGATGATCATCGCGCCGGTCAGGGTAGCAAGATCGACGATTGTTTTCGGATGATGCGTCCGCTGGACCCAGGTCAGCGCATCGCAGAGCACCAGCCGACCTTCGGCATCAGTATTGAGGATTTCGATCGTCTGGCCTGACATCGAGGTGACGATATCGCCCGGCCGCTGCGCATTGCCATCGGGCATGTTTTCCACCAGCCCGCAGACCCCGATGACATTGGCCTTTGCCTTGCGGAGCGCCAGCGCCTTCATCGCGCCGGCGACCGCGCCCGCGCCGCCCATATCCCATTTCATGTCTTCCATGCCCGGCCCGGGCTTGAGCGAGATACCGCCCGTATCGAAGGTAACGCCCTTGCCGACCAGCGCGAGATCGGGATCGCCCGGCCCCTTGCCCGACCATTTCATCACCAGAAGCTGCGCGTCGCGCACGGATCCCTGGCTGACCCCCAGCAATGATCCCATGCCCAGCGCGGCCATTTCCGCTTCGCCCAGCACGGTGATTTCCAGGCCGAGCCCATCGACATCGGCTTTGACGGCATCGACGAAGCTGACTGGATACATGATGTTGGGTGGTTCGGACACGAGCGTACGAGTCAGGTCCAGCCCCTTGGTTACCGCGTCCTGCCGGTGCCAGGCGTCCTCGCTGCCAGCGGGCGTGCCGACCAGCGTGATCGCGGTCAGCGTCGGCTTGGCCTTTTCGGCCAGCTTGGTGCGATACCGATCGATCCGCCAGCTGCGCTGGGCGGCGCCAGCGGCAAAACGTGCCACCGCGCCAGCGGCTGGCTTGCCACCAAGGCTGGTAAATTCGACCGTCAGGCTGGTCACGCCCGATGTCAGCAACCGCGCCGTCAGCGCGCCCCCTGCGCGTTCATATTCCGCCTCACCGCCCGGCCCGACGCCGACCAGCAATAGCTGAACGACATCATCGCCGAAATCGACAAAGGCCTCAACGATCGCGCCCGCTTCACCGTCGAAACGCGCTGCCCGCGCGGCGCTGATCACCAGTCGCTGGGCGGCAGCATCGATATCGCCGAACGCGATCCGCTCTAATCCATCCTTTTCGACAGGGAGGGCCAGGACCCGGGTGTCAACGGGGCGGCGAGCAGCAAACTGGATATGCATCGGATTCCTTAGGACAGTCACAAAGACGACTCGTTCCCCTTAAGCGCTCCGCACCAGCGTGGCAAAGCGCGAACCGAGATTGCAGCGCCGCCCGTCCAATGCGATAGGCGCGCAAGGCGGCGGCCATTTCCGCCAGGGGTCGATGCCAGCGTGAAGCGTTCCTTTCTTCTTGCCTCCTGTGCTCTGGCAGCGATTCTTGCGGTGGCAACGCCTGCGGGCGCGCAGGATTTGCAGGATCGCCCCACCGATCTGCCATCGCCGACCGAAATTCCAAGCAATGACATAAAGGGCGGGGCAACCGCCGATCAGGTCCGGTTCAGCGCCGACGGCATCGACTATGATAGCAAGGGCGATATCGTTACGGCGCGCGGCGATGTGCGCATGAACCGCGGCGGCGACCGACTGCGCGCCGACACAATCGTGTGGAACCGCGAAACGGGCCTGGTGACCGCGACGGGCAATATCGTCGTGACTAATCCAGGCGGCGATGCTGCCTATGGCGATACGATTGAACTGACCGATTCGCTGAAGGATGGCGTGATCGAGAATATGCTGGTCGTACTTGATCAGGGCGGGCGCCTGGCCGCAGACCGGGGCAGCCGCAAGGACGGCATCGTCACGCTTGATGATGCCGCCTACACCCCCTGTTCAGTCGTCGATTCAAAAAATTGCCCGAAAATGCCGTCCTGGAAGATAACGGCGGCGCGCGTCGTCTATGATCCGGTTCGCCAGCGCATTTTCTACAAGGGCGCACGCGTCAACATCTTCGGCATCGCCTCTATCCCGCTCCCCGCCTTCTCCAATCCGGTCGGCGTTGGCACCGATAGCGGATTTCTGACGCCCGATCTGAAATATAGCCGCGTGAACGGGGCCGAGGCGGCGGTTCCCTATTATTTCCGCATCGCGCCCAATCGCGGGCTGACCATTACGCCGCGTCTGTTCAGCGCTGCGCTGCCCATGCTGCAGGCCGAATATCAGGCGCTGACCACCAAGGGCGCCTATCGCGTGCTGGCCTATGGCACCGTCAGCGACCGGACAGATACGCTCGCGGTAAACCCACAAACCGCGCAAAACGCGTTTCGCGGATATTTCGACGCGAGTGGCAGATTCCAGTTCGATCCCTATTGGAGCATCAGTGGATCGATCCGGGTGACAACCGATCGCACCTTCCTGCGCCGGTATGATATTTCGCGCGGCGACATTCTGCGCAACACGATCAAGATCGAACGGATTGACGCTAACAGCTATTTGTCGATCGCTGGTTGGGCTGTGCAGACCTTGCGGGTCGGCGATCGTCAGGGGCTGCAGCCCTTTGCGCTGCCTGAAATCGATTATCGGCGACGGGTAAACGACGTGCTGATCGATGGCGGTCGGCTGAATTTGCAGGTCAACAGCTTAGCGATCGGCCGGGCAGCGGGCCAGAATAGCCAGCGTGCCTTTGCCAGTGCGCAATGGGATCTTCGCCGGATAACACCGCTGGGCCAGGAAGTGACGCTGACGGCTTTTGCCCGTGGTGATATCTACAATGCCGGCAACACCGTGGCGACCAGCGTCGTCAGCTATCGCGGCGAGGACGGATTCCACGCGCGCGCGATCGGCGCAGTCGCGCTAGACGTCAGGTGGCCATTGATTGGTCAGTTTCTGGGCGGCACGCAGCGACTGACCCCCCGCGTCCAGATCGTCGCCTCCCCGCCGATCAACAACCTGGCGATCCCCAATGAGGATTCGCGGGCGGTTGATCTGGAAGATTCCAACCTTTTTTCGCTCAATCGGTTCCCCGGCTATGATCGGGTCGAGGATTCGACGCGGGTAACCTATGGCGTCGACTGGTCGCTCGCGCTGCCCGATTTCACCTTTGATGCAAATATTGGCCAGAGCTATCGGCTGAGCAACCGGGCGACCTTATTGCCTGACGGCACCGGGCTGAGCGACAGCGTGTCTGATATCGTCGGGCGCAATGTTCTGCGGTACAAGGATCTCGTCACGCTGACGCATCGCTACCGTCTCGACAAGGATGGGCTGGCGCTCCGCCGTAACGAACTCGACGCGACGATCGGGACACGCGGGACTTACCTGTTGCTTGGCTATTTGCGGCTCAACCGGAACATTACCCCCTCGCTGGAAGATTTGCGCGATCGCGAGGAAGCCCGGGTAGGCGGGCGCGTGCAGTTTGCTCGGTTCTGGTCGATTTTTGGTTCCGCCGTGGTGGACCTTACCGATCGACGCGAGGATCCGACGTCGCAAGCGAATGGCTTTACGCCAGTGCGCCACCGGATCGGCTTTGCGTATGAAGATGACTGTCTGCGGCTTGGCCTGACCTGGAAACGCGATTATCGGGACACTGGCGACGCACGGCGCGGCGACAGTTTTCTGTTGACGCTGGCGTTCAAGAACCTCGGGCGCTAAGCTTGGGTTCAGCCGTCCGGGCCCAAAGGGCCGATGCGATCCGGTATTTGATCGATTATTGGGAATTCGAAGCTAGTGATGAAATCGTTCGCAACACCGCGCCTGTTCGGCCGTTCAGCCCTGCTCGCCACTGGCATCATCATGGCAGGCGCCGCGCTGGCCCAGACAGTGGCTGACAATCAACTACCCGAAACCAACCTCAATATCCCTGCCAATCTGCAGGTTTTCGGGAAGCTCGATCCGAATGTCCGCAAGCCGACTGCGATCGTCAACGATGCGATCATCACCGGCACCGATGTCGATCAGCGCGTCGCGCTGCTGATCGCGGCGAATAACGTCAAACCCTCCCCGGAAGACCGCGAACGGCTGCGGTTGCAGGTGTTGAGCGGCCTGATCGACGAAACGCTGCAGATTCAGGAAGCCAAGGCCAGCGATATCACGGTGACCAAGGAAGAGATTGATCG
Source organism: Sphingomonadales bacterium Ga0077557 (assembly GCA_001464615.1). Classification (GTDB taxonomy): domain Bacteria; phylum Pseudomonadota; class Alphaproteobacteria; order Sphingomonadales; family Sphingomonadaceae; genus Sphingomonas. The sequence goes on from LNFI01000009.1 coordinate 49,456, forward strand.
CAGCTTTGCCGGCGTAGCGCGCAGCTTTAACAAGCCAGTACCTGAACTGCGCATCTATCTTCGTGCCGTCGGGTCATCCGAGCGATCGCTGCGTCGCCAGATCGAGGCAGAATTGTCGTGGAGCCGCTATCTGCGCCGCAAGGTGGAGCCGTTCATCAATGTTGGCGATACCGAAGTCGCTGGCATTATCGCGCGGATCAAGGCGAACCAGGGCGCGGAAGAATTCCACGTCAAGGAAATCTATCTGACCGCAAGCCCGGAACGCGAACAACAGGTATTGTCTGAAGCGCGTGCCCTGATTGGCGAAATCCAGAAGGGGCAGAAACCATTCGAGCAAGTCGCTCATGACCGTTCAGAGGCGTCGACCGCTGCTGTCGGTGGCGATCTGGGCTGGGTGCGGGCCGGCCAATTGCCCGAAACGCTGGCACAGGCCGCCGTGGAAATGCGGGTCAACCAACTTGCGGGTCCAGTGCCGGTGCCGGGCGGCTATTCGATCCTCTATCTGGTCGATACCCGCACGATTGGCACCAGCGACCCGCGCGATACGGTGCTCAATCTCCGCCAGATCAGCTTGGCCTTCAAAACCGGAATCACCACGGCAGAGGCGACGGACAAGGTTTCAGCCTTTGCTAAGATGACACAGGAGATCAGAGGTTGCGGCGATGTTGCGAAAGCAGCTGCCGCCTTTGGTGCTGAAGTCGTCGATAATGATTCGATCAAGGTGCGCGATCTGCCGCCACAGCTGCAAGACATCATGCTGAAGCTGCAGATCGGTGAATCCACCCCACCCTTTGGGTCGCCGACTGACGGTGTTCGCGCGCTTGTGCTCTGCGGTCGCGATGAGCCGAAGGTCGCTGGCCTGCCCAGCATGGAGCAAGTGCGCCAGCAAATGGAGCAGCGTGGCGTCAATCTGCGCGCCGACCACAAATTGCGCGATCTCCGCCGCGACGCCATCGTCGAATATCGCTGATCGGACGATGCTGGCGCCAATCGCCGTTTCGATGGGCGATCCCGCAGGGATCGGTCCGGAGGTGGCCGCAAAGGCCTGGGCCGGGCGTCGTGAACATGGATTGGCGCCGTTTTTCGCGGTTGGCGATGTCCGCGCAATCGAAAAAATATGGGATGGGCCGGTCGAGCGAGTCAGCGATCCCGCTGATGCGGCGGCCTTGTTTGAAACGGCGCTGCCAGTGCTGTCGATCCAGGACGCCGGGGACATCACGCCGGGCGAACCCGATGTCGACGGTGCGCGCTGTGCGCTCCATGCGCTTGAACTCGCCGTTGGCCTGACCCGATCGGGGGCTGCAGGTGCCCTTGTAACTGGTCCGGTTTCCAAGGCGCAGCTATATCAGATCGGCTTTACCGATCCTGGCCAAACCGAATTTGTCGCGGAGCGATGCGGCATTTCCCGCGACAACACCGTGATGATGCTGGCCGGTCCGACCTTGCGGGTCGTGCCCATTACCACCCATGTCGCGCTCGCCAGCGTTAGTGAATTACTGAGCGTGGAACTGATCATCGCCAAAGCGCGCGTAACGGCGCGCGGCCTGACGCGAAATTTCGGGATTGAGCACCCGCGGCTGGCGCTGGCCGGGTTCAATCCGCATGCCGGCGAACAGGGCGCGATGGGGCGGGAAGAAATCGACATCCTGCGCCCGGCGATCGAAGCACTGCGCGCAGAGGGGATCGACATTATCGGCCCATTGCCCGCCGATACGATGTTTCACCCGCGCGGTCGGGCGCGCTTTGATACGGCGTTATGCTGCTACCATGATCAAGCGCTGATTCCGTTGAAAACGCTGCATTTCGACGATGGCGTCAATATTACCCTGGGCCTTCCCATCGTCCGTACATCGCCCGATCACGGCACGGCCTTTGATATTGCCGGCAAGAGTTTGGCGGAACCCGGGGCGATGATTGCCGCAATCCAGCTTGCCACTAGCGCTGCCATCCGTCGCGCTGCGCAGGGGTGACGACGCTCCCGCCGCTGCGCGATGTCATTGCCCGGCACGGGCTGCAAGCGAGCAAGGCGCTTGGCCAGAATTTCCTGCTCGATAGCCAATTGCTGGCCCGGATCGCCCGAATCCCCGGCGACCTGGATGGAGCGGAGATATTCGAAATCGGCCCCGGCCCCGGCGGATTGACGCGCGCATTGCTGGCGGGCGGTGCATCGGTAATCGCCGTTGAGCGTGATCGTCGTTGCATGCCCGCTTTGGCCGAATTGGGTGAAGCCTATCCCGGCAAGCTGCGCGTAATCGAAGAAGACGCGCTGGCGGTGGATGCCCCGGCACTGTTCAGCAGCCGGCCGCATATCGTTTCGAACCTGCCCTATAATATCGGCACGGCCCTGCTGGTCGGCTGGCTTTCCGCGCCCTGGGCACCGTGGTGGCAAAGCCTGACATTGATGTTCCAAAAGGAAGTCGCTGACCGGATTGTCGCCACCGTCGATAGCGAACATTATGGTCGGCTGTCGGTGCTCGCCCAATGGCGGACCAGCGCAAGGATCGCGATGGGGGTGCACCGCTCCGCCTTCACCCCCCCGCCCAAGGTAATGTCAGCGGTCGTCCATCTGACACCGCTCGACAGCCCGGCAGGCGTGCCGTTGGGGATGCTCGAACAGATCACCGCCGCTGCCTTTGGCCAGCGTCGCAAGATGCTGCGCCAAAGCCTGAAGGGCGTGCCCGGCGCGGTCGATGCGCTTGAAGCGATGGGGATTGCACCCACCCGCCGCGCCGAAACCGTTAGCGTCGCGGAATTTGTGGCGCTGGCACGAACACTGGCCGCGCAGCGGGGTTAGATCACCCCGTCAATCGGAAGTTACTGTGCAGTCGCCTTTGCCGCCGGTTGCGCTGCCAGCACGGTTGCCGGCACACCCTGGGCAATCACGGTGGCAAGCGTGGTGGCCTCGCTGCAGCCTTTCACGCAAATCTTGCGGATTTTGGTGAGATTCTGGCGCGCGCGATCGATCGCGCCCTTGCTGACATAAGACTTGCCCTGGCCCTTCAGCGCGCCAAGATCATTCGGTTCGAGCAATAGCGCTTCGCGATAGAAACGGATTGCCTTGCCCGAAAGCCCGCGCGCTTCAGCGACATCCCCCAGCGCCACAAAGGCGGCGCGATTGCGCGGATCGACCGCGAGCGCGGTTTCAAGCGTATCGGCAGCGGCATCGAGATTGCCGGCGGCCTGGGCCGATTTACCTGCTTCAAGAAGCGAAAGCGACCGCGGATCAATCTGGCTGTCGGGGCGCTGGCCATGCAGCGATGTCGACACCGTGACCAGGGTCAGCGCGACAGCAGCAGCAACAGACGAGATACGCATGGACGTCTCCAACAAGGAAGATTTCGCTTTGGCTAGCATGGCGATTGCAGTCTTGCGACAAAAAAGCCGTCCGTCGAGTCATGATATGGCGTCAACCGCACGCCGGGACCGTGGCGGCGGCCGGCCGGGAGATCGATTGGCAGCGCTCGCCAACCGGCATGTGCTGCAATAAAGCGCGTCACCTGATCAGCCCCCTCATCATCCAGCAACGAGCAGACGATGTAGACCAGCACGCCACCTTGCTTCACCAGCGTTGCCCCTAACGTGATCAGACCGGCCTGGGTGGCCATCAGCCGATCGATCCGCGTCGGGGTCAGCCGCCAGCGCGCTTCGGGGTTGCGGCGCCAGGTGCCGGTGCCCGAACACGGGGCGTCGATCAGCACAATATCGGCCTCCCCGCTCAGATCGGCCAGCTTCTCTGCTTCATGGCCGGGATTGAGCAGCCGGGTATCGATCTTCGTCGCGCCAGCGCGCGCTGCCCGTGGGGCGAGACGTGACAGGCGGGCGCGATCAATATCGGCAGCAATCAGCCGCCCCTCCCCCTGCATCGCCGATGCCAGCGCGAGTGTCTTGCCGCCAGCGCCAGCACAAAGATCAATGACGGTCATCCCCGGCCCAGCACCGGCGGCGAGCGTGACGATCTGGCTGCCCTCGTCCTGCACCTCGATAGCGCCGTCACGCCACAGATCGAGTTGCTCGATCTGGGTGCCGGATGGCAAGCGAACGCCATCTGGCGCATGCGGCGACGCTGTTGCACCCGGAATCGCCGCAATCACCGCTGCCATTTCGGCGCGCGCGCAGTTGACGCGAATGTCGAGCGGTGCCCGGTCAATCAGCGCCGGATATTCCTCCGGGCCAAGCCCAGAAACGCGGAGCTTGTCGAGCAGCCAGCCGGGCGCAACACCGGGCGTTGCCGCAACCTCCTTGTCGCCAATCAGCGCAGGGCCGTGAGCCGAGCCATCGAACAAGGCCGCCAGCGCAGGATCAGCCTTTGCGACCGCCAGCATCGCCGCCCGCCCGTTCGCCGGGCGCTCGCCCGCCAACCGAATGGCGGCATAGACATGCTCCCGAACCGCACGACGATCACCGCTGCCAGCATAGCGGCGTTCCGCGAAATAGCGCGCGATCAATGTGTCGGCAGCAGCCCCGCTTTCACGCGCGGCGAGGATGATAGCATCGAGCAACTCGATCGCCGCCTGCAGGCGGGCCGAGGGCGTCATGGCTTAGCGCGTTGGGTAATTGGGTGCTTCCCGGGTGATCGCAACATCATGAACATGGCTTTCCATCAGGCCAGCGCCTGTAATCTGGACGAAGCGCGCCCGCGCCTGCAATTCCTCGATCGTGCGCGCGCCGGTATAGCCCATCGCTGCCCGCACGCCGCCGACCAACTGGTGGATCACGTCCTTGGCTGGGCCCTTGAACGGCACCTGCCCCTCAATCCCTTCGGGCACCAGTTTCAGCTGATCCTTGATATCCTGCTGGAAATAGCGATCCGCCGAACCGCGCGCCATCGCGCCAACCGATCCCATGCCGCGATAAGATTTATAGGCGCGGCCCTGGTACAGGAAGGTCTCGCCTGGCGCTTCTTCAGTCCCAGCGAGCAGCGATCCGATCATCACGCTCGACGCCCCTGCGGCCAAGGCCTTGGCGACATCGCCTGAGGTGCGGATGCCGCCATCGGCGATCACCGGTATCCCCGATTTCCGCGCTTCCGCCGCACAGTCCATGATTGCGGTCAGCTGGGGAACGCCGACGCCCGCCACCACACGCGTCGTGCAGATGGAGCCGGGCCCGATGCCGACCTTAATCGCATCGGCGCCAGCGTCGATCAACGCCCGCGTCGCTTCGGCCGTGGCGACATTGCCGGCCACGACCTGCACCGAATTGCTGAGCGCCTTCACGCGTTCAACCGCGCGCGCGACATCGCGGTTATGGCCGTGCGCTGTATCGATCACGACCAGGTCGAGCTCAGCCTCAACCAGCGCGCGGGTCCGTTCGAACCCGGAATCGCCAACGGTCGTCGCCGCCGCCACCCGCAACCGGCCAGTCGCGTCCTTGGTGGCATTGGGATAGGTGACCGCCTTTTCGATATCCTTGACAGTGATCAGGCCGATGCAGTGATAGTCATTGTCCACCACCAGCAACTTCTCGATCCGGCGCTGATGCAGCAGCCGCCGCGCCTCCTCCTGGCTGACGCCGGGATCGACGGTGGCGAGATTTTCATGCGTCATCAGCTCGGCGACCGGCTGGTTCGGATTGCCAGCGAAGCGGACGTCACGATTGGTGACGATGCCGACCAGCTTGCCGCTTTGCTCCACCACCGGAATGCCGCTGATCCGGTGCCGCGCCATCAGCGCCTGCGCCTCCGCCAGCGTTGCATCGGGTGCGATTGTGATCGGGTTGACGACCATGCCGGATTCGAACCGCTTGACCTGACGGACAGCAGCCACTTGCTCTTCGATCGAAAGGTTGCGGTGGAGCACGCCGATGCCACCCATCTGCGCCATGACGATCGCCATATCGGCCTCGGTCACGGTATCCATCGCCGAGGAAAGCACGGGAATGTTGAGCGCAATGCTCTTGGTCAGCCGTGTGCGTGGATCGGCCATGCTGGGCACGATGTCCGATTCTGCTGGATAGAGCAGCACATCGTCAAAGGTGAGGCCGAGGCGAATTTCCATGGGATGCCCGTTCCTGAAGGCTTGGGGTCGATAAGGGATACGTGGCGGCCCATGTAACCAAAGCCGCAGCATGGCGCTAGGGCAGGATTGCGCTGGCGATCAATTCCTCTCCACACCGTCTGATTTGGCGTGTTGCTGTCGTATTACGCTGTGCAGACCCCAGGATAGTGCTAGAATTGGCTCCTGTGCCGGGCATGACGGCGCGACGCGGGAGTGATGATGATGGACGTGGTTTTTGGGCTTATCCTGGCGTTGGTGATCCTGGTGATCAGCTATCTGCTCGCCAGCGTGAAAATGGTCCGCCAGGGATATCAATATACGATCGAGCATTTCGGCCGCTTTACCACCGTGGCGCGTCCCGGGCTCAATTTCTATCCCGCCTTTTTCTACGGCGTCGGCCAGCGCATCAACATGATGGAGCAGGTGCTCGACGTGCCGCAGCAGGAGATCATCACCAAGGATAACGCGATGGTCGCGGTTGACGGGGTGGTGTTCTTCCAGGTGCTCGATGCCGCCAAGGCGGCCTATGAGGTGAGCGACCTGTTCGTCGCGATCATGCAGCTCGCCACCACCAATTTGCGCACCGTGATGGGATCAATGGACCTGGACGAGCTGCTGTCGAAGCGCGACGAGATCAATGCGCGGCTGCTCAGCGTGGTTGATCACGCGACCAACCCCTGGGGCGTCAAGATCACGCGCGTTGAGATCAAGGATATTCGCCCGCCGGTCGATATCGTCAACGCCATGGCGAAACAGATGAAGGCCGAGCGTGAAAAGCGGGCGAACATCCTTGATGCGGAAGGTCAAAGCGCATCCGAAATCCTGCGCGCCGAAGGCCAGAAGCGAGCGCGCATTCTGGAGGCCGAGGGCCGCAAGGAATCGGCTTTCCGCGACTCCGAAGCACGCGAACGTGCCGCCGAGGCCGAAGCCAAGGCGACGCAGCTTGTGTCGGTCGCGATCGAACAGGGCAGCGCACAGGCGATCAATTACTTCATCGCGCAAAAATATGTCGAGGCGGTCGGCAAGTTCGCGACGTCGCCCAACGCCAAGACGATCCTGTTCCCGGTCGAAGCGACGCAATTAATCGGCACGCTAGGCGGCATCGGCGCGCTGACGCGAGAGGCGATGGGGGATCATGCAACAATGCCCCCTGCCCCGCTAACGCCCCCAGCACCGCGCCGTGAGCCATTTGAGCCGCGGGACCAGTGACGCTGGACGGCTTGATCGCCAACGCGGCGCTACTGTGGCTGGGTGCGGCGATCCTGCTCGGCGCAGCCGAATTGATGGTGCCTGGGGTTTTCCTGGTGTTCCTGGCGATTGCGGCCGCGATTACGGGGCTGGCGGTGTTCGCCCTGCCGGTGTTGCCGCTGTCGGCCCAATTGGTGGCGTTTGCGCTATGGAGCGTCGTCTCGATCCTGATCGGCAAGCGCTGGTATCATGATTATCCGGTCGCCACCGCCGACCCATTGCTCAATGATCGCGGCGCGCGGCTGATCGGCGAACTGGTGACGGTGGTGACCCCGATCATCCAGGGTGAGGGTCGCGTGAAGGTCGGCGATGGTGAATGGATCGCGATCGGTGCCGATGCTGCGGCGGGTGAACGTCTGCGGGTGACGGCGATCCGCGATGGCAAGCTGGTCGTCACGTCGCAAATCATGCTCGATTGATTTGCCCGCAAGTGCAACCTTCGCTGGGGTGTGACGTTCTCCCTTCATGCTGTGAATTTGCAGTGAAAGGGGGCCCGTTACATGAGTATTTTCAGCATGATCAAAGATGCGATCTGGGGAAAGGCCGCCGCCCAAGCCGCTCCGGCGACCGCTTCGGCAGCTTCGGCCCCAGCTTCGGCCCCCGCTTCAGCGGCACCATCCGCTGCCCCGGTCCCCACCGGGCTGTTGAAGGTCGATGTGACCGCACTGCTCGATGAGATCCAGTCCCACCATAATCAACAGCTCAACTGGCGCACCTCGATTGTCGATCTGATGAAGCTGATCGGGCTTGATTCCAACCTGACCAACCGCAAGGAGCTTGCCGAAGAGCTGGGCTATCCCGGCGAGAAGGACGGCAGCGCCGAGATGAACATGTGGCTGCACAAGCAGGTGATGAGAAAGCTCGCCGAAAATGGCGGTACGATCCCCGAAGAATTGACACACTAAACGGTTGCGGGGCCGGACACGGGCCGGCCCCGATGCCGGCTTATTTCTTGCCGCCGAACAAACCGCCGGCCAGTCCGGCCAAATCATTGAGCGGGTTACCGTCCCCATCCTGGTCGAGCATCCCGCTAATCTGTCCCATCATCCCCGATGCACCCGCGCCGCCCAGCAATGTGGCGAATTGCGCCAGCGCGCCTTCGCCGCCGATATGGCCGACAATCTGCGACAGAACATCACTCGACAGCCCCGTTGCCGATGCCGCCGTCTGGACCGTATCGCCGGGCGCGGGATGCGCCTTGCCCAGCGCAGCGACCGCTGATTCAACCTGTTCTGGGGTCAATCCCACCTTGGCCGCGAGATTCTTGATATCGACATTCTGGGTCACCTGACCCAACAAACCGTCCAGCATCGACATGCGCCATTCCTTCCCATCTGACCCTGAGCTGAGCCCGAATCGCGCTTAGCCGATTGGCGGTCATTCAGCCATGCGGATTGGTTGCGCTGCTCCCCGTCGCCGCCCATAAGTTGGCGTGAAATTACGGGAGCTTTGCCGGTGTCGTTCAATCGTCGTGATCTTTTACAGGGCGCTAGCCTGGCCGCCATCGCCCCCCTGGTGCCGATCCGCGCATTGGCTGCATCCGGCCCAGATTCAGCGGCGACGACAATGCTTGCAGAGACAGCAGAGACAATCCTGCGCGATTATCCAGAAGCCGCCGCTGGGCTCGGGCTCGACACCGATAAGCGCGCCGGGCTGAAGGCAAAGCTGAGCGATCGCAGTGGGACCGGCAAGCAAGCGATGGCCAGCCATGCGCGCACCATCCTGGGCAAGCTAAAGGCGATTGATCCCGGCGCATTAAGCCCCGCAGTGCGCACCAATGTCGAAGTCGTTCGGGCCGCCTATCGCGACGCAGTCGATGGCTATGGCTTCGCTTATGGCGATGTTGCCACGTTGACATCGGGCTGGCGCAATTCGCCCTATGCGGTGGCGCAGAATGTCGGCGCCTATCTCGATATTCCGCAAATGCTGGAAGTTGATCACAAGGTTGAGACCAAAGCCGATGCCGAAGCCTATCTGGCACGGATGGCCGCCTATGCCGGGCAGCTGGATGGCGAGACCGAGCGCGTGCGTGCGGCGGGGGCGCTGGGCGTGGCGCTGCCCGATTTTGCGCTGAACCAATGCCTGAAGCAGCTCGACATCGCGCGCAGCGGGCCGATCGAGCAATGGAGCATTGTCGCGGCACTGGCCAAGAAGAGCGCGAAGATGCCTGGCGATTTCGGTGCCAAGGCCGCAAAACTCGCCGCCGACAAAATCGCCCCTGCGCTTGCCCGTCAGATTGCAGCGTTTGAGGCGCAGCGATCCACCGCCACCAGTGACGCCGGTGCGTGGAAATTGCCTGATGGTGAGGCCTATTATGCCTGGGCGTTGCGCGCGGCGACCACCACGACGATGACCCCGGATGAGGTGCATCAGGCTGGCCTCGACGAACTGGCCAAGCTCCATGCCCGGATGGACGTGATCCTGAAGGCAGAGGGCTATTCAGAAGGATCGGTTGGCGCGCGGATGACGGCGCTGAGCAAGGACCCGCGCTATCTATTCCCCGAAGGCGATCCCGGCCGCGCTGAGATCATGGCCTATCTGCGCGATAAGCTGCGCGACATTAAAGGCCGGATGCCGCAGGCATTTGAAACATTAGTGCCCGGCTTTATCGAAGTGACGCGCATGTCCCCCGCTGCCGAACCGGGCGCGCCCGGTGCCTATGGCGGGGCGGGATCGATCGATGGCAAGGAGCCCGGCCGTTTCTGGATCAACCTGGGCAACACCTCACGCTGGACGCGCTACAGCCTGCCCGATCTCGCCTATCATGAAGCGATTCCAGGGCATGGCTGGCAGGGCGAATATACCTTCAAACAGCCGCTAATCCGCACCCTGATGACCTTCAGCGCCTATAGCGAAGGCTGGGGGCTCTATGCTGAGCAGCTTGCCGACGAATTGGGCGTCTATGATGATTTCCCCGCCGGGCGGCTTGGCTATCTGCAATCGCTCGCGTTCCGCGCATGCCGGATGGTGGTCGATACCGGAATCCACGCCAAGCGCTGGACCCGCGATGAGGGGATCGCTTTTTTCGTCACCGAGAACGGCTCCAACCCGATCGAAGTCCGCAGCGAAGTCGAGCGGTATTGCACCTGGCCGGGCCAGGCCTGTGGCTACAAGATTGGCCATACCCGCATCAACCAGCTCCGCGACAAGGCCAAGGCGGCACTTGGCGATCGCTATGATTTCCGCAAGTTCAACGATGCGGTGGTGCTTGGTGGGAATGTACCGATGACGGTGCTGGCCAGCGTGATCGACCGGCATATCGCGTCGCGGAAGGGGTAATGGGAAAGGTGGCGGACTGATGATGTGGCTAACCGTTTCGTGAATTTCTGCTTGTGGTGGACTCTCGACAGGCGGGTTTGCGGCTGACGGGGTGCCAAAGCGGCCATTTGAAGAATAGTTGGCTTTGGAAATTGCAATTGGTAACCTCTACCGATGCAGCATGCGTTTATTCTCGGAGGCACCGGCCAAATCGGGCGCGCGGTTGCCGATCGGCTGCTTGAAGAGGGCTGGCGAGTAACGCTAGCGAGCCGCAAGCCGCAAAGTGCGCTGGATGAGCAGCCGAACCTTCGGCACGTAATACTCGATCGCCGGGACCCTGGCGCAATCGCACTAGCGCTCGGCGATGACGCCGATCTCTTGCTCGACTGTATCGCGTTTAATTCGGCTGACGCCAGGCAACTTGTCGATGTCCAAAACAGCGTCGGCACCATCTGCGCCATTTCCTCGGCAAGCGTTTATCGAGATGATGCGGGCCGAACTCTTGATGAGGCCCGATCGACGGGTTTCCCCGAAATGCCCGTTCCGATCACCACCACCCAACCCACCGTTGATCCCGGTGACGCGACCTATTCCACCCGGAAAGTGGCTATGGAGCGCACTCTGCTCGACCATTGCCAAATACCGGTCACCATCCTGCGGCCTTGTGCAATATATGGACCGCACTGCCGCCACGCGCGCGAGTGGTTTTTCGTCAAGCGGCTGCTGGATGGTCGTCGAGAGATTCCTGTAGCCTATGGCGGTATGAGCAGATTTCACACGTCCTCGGTCCAAGGTATCGCAGCAGCGGTAATGGCGTCCGCGTCAAAAACTGCCTCCACAGTCATGAATGTTGCCGACCCGGCTGCGCTAACCGTGGGGGAAATCGGCTTAGCAATCATGCGGGCCATGGGTGTGCAGGCGAATGTTGTTGGCTTGCCCGATCGCGGATATCCGCCAAACGTCGGCGTCACGCCCTGGTCTGTTGCAAAGCCGTTTGTGGTGGCGCCATCAGACGATTTTGAAAGCGCAGGGAGCTATGAGTCGCTTGTCCCGACCGCGATCCGCTGGCTGATTGAAGCAACCCGTGATAGGCCGTGGCGTGAAGTCCTCCCTGCTCTTGCCGCATATCCGTTTGATCTATTCGATTATGAAGCCGACGAACGCGCCCTGCGAGTAATAAGATAGGGCGTTTTCAGCCCAACAGGTCGGGTCCGCTTATGTTACTGGCAGTTCGAGTGAAGAACGTCCGCAGCCGGGGCGCTTGCAGCCTGACCGCTTTTCCACCCGATAGCCGCCGTTCTGCTTTCAGGCAGAACCGCATGGCTACGGACGGTCGATCGGCACCAATTGGGTGGTTAGCGGTTACACCAACTTCAGATGTGTCCCCGCAAAGGCGGGGACCCAGCCTGGGCTCCCGCCTTGGCGGGAGCACAACGTCAACGTCCACAACTGGGGCGAAAGCAGTCAATCGACTTCAATCGCTTGCTGCCAGATCAGGCGCCACCCACCCCAGCCGCGCCTCGACTGAAAACAGTCGCTCGCGCGAATAGAACCGCAACGGCCAGTCCCGCCCCCCGCGCGGCGACAGCAGCAGCGCATTGACACGCTCGGCAAGCCCCTGCCCCTCGCTCTCGCGCACATGATCGCGCACCGCCGCCAGGAAGCAGTAGGTGATCGTGTGGTGATAGCCCTGCGTCTCGTCATTCACCCCGCCGACGCTCTCGTTATACCGTGAAATGATGCACCGCAGGTCGGCGTCGAGATCGATTTCGGGGCGCTCGACGACCAGCCAGGTCGTCGCGGCCAAATGCGCCTCATGCGTCCATTCGGGGCGCGGCAGGGTGCGTTCGAGCAGGCCGACACCGACGTGCCGCACGGCAGCGTCGGTCTCAAACAATCGGGGCGAGTGATCAGTCATTGGTCGGGCTTTCGGTTAGGAAGGCCCGGAGGAGCGGGCCGGTCAGGCGGTCTGGTGTACCTTGGGGGCCGATTGTCGGACGCCCTCATCGACATGGTCCGCAAATTGCGCGAAATTCTCGACGAACTGGTCGACCAGCTTGGCTGCGGTCGCGTCATAAGCCGCCTTGTCGACCCAGGTGTTGCGCGGATCGAGGATCGCCGAATCGACGCCAGCCACCGCCACCGGCACCTTGAAGCCGAAATTGGGATCGGTGCGGAATTCGGCATCGTTGAGGCTGCCGTCGAGCGCAGCATTGAGCAGCGCGCGCGTCGCCTTGATCGGCATGCGCTTGATGCCTGGCATCGTCGCCTTGCCGCCCGACCAGCCGGTGTTGACCAGCCAGCAATCGACCCCGCCCTTGGCGATCCGCTCCTTGAGAAGATTGCCATAGACACTCGGGTGGCGCGGCATGAAGGGCGCGCCGAAACAGGTCGAGAAGGTCGCATCAGGTTCGGTCACGCCAATCTCGGTGCCGGCGACACGCGCGGTATAGCCCGACAGGAAATGGTACATCGCCTGATCGGGGGTGAGCTTCGCGATCGGCGGAAGGACGCCATATGCGTCAGCCGTCAGCATCACGATATTCTTCGGCACCGGCCCCATATTATGTTCGGACGCATTGGGGATGAAGTCGATCGGGTAGGAACCACGGCTATTCTCGGCGAGCGTCGCGTCGTCAAAGTCGAGCTGGCGCGTGTCGGGGTCCATCACGACATTTTCGAGCACCGTGCCGAAGCGCTTGGTGGTTGCGAAAATTTCAGGCTCGGCTTCGGCCGACAGGCGGATCATCTTGGCGTAGCAGCCGCCTTCAAAGTTAAAGACTGCCGTATCCGACCAGCCATGCTCGTCATCGCCGATCAGCGTGCGGCTGGCATCGGCCGAAAGCGTGGTCTTGCCCGTGCCCGACAGACCGAAAAACACCGCCGTATCGCCGTTCGGGCCGATATTGGCGGAACAATGCATCGGCATGATGCCATCGACGGGCAGCAGATAGTTGAGCAGGCCGAACACCGATTTCTTCATCTCACCCGCATAAGCGGTGCCACCGATCAGGATAAGTTTTTCGGTGAAATTGACCGCGATAACCGTCTCGCTGCGGCAGCCATGACGCGCGGGATCGGCGCGGAAGCTGGGCAGATCGATAATCGTATATTCGGGATCGAAGCCGGGCAGTTCCTCAGCCGCCGGGCGCACCAACATCGTGCGGATGAACAGATTGTGCCAGGCGAGTTCGTTGATCACGCGAACGCGGACGCGGTGCTCAGGCTGCGATCCGCCGAACAGGTCCTGGACGAACAAGGTGTCTTTTTCGCCGAGCGCGGCGATGAAATCGGCCTTCAGCGCGGCGAAATGTTCAGGCGTCATGCCTTTGTTGGTCTTGCCCCACCACACCGTGTTTTCGGTTTCGGCATCACGGACGATGAACTTATCCTGCGCGCTGCGCCCAGTGTGCTGGCCGGTTGCGACCACCAACGGACCGTCCGCAGCCAGATGCCCCTCGCCCCGCGCAAGCGCCACTTCGACGAGCGGGGCCGTGATCAGATTCCAATGGAGCTTTGCCTTCGTGGCGAATCCCTGAGCGCTTAGGCCCTTATTGGGGGTGCGTTCGGTCACGATGATCTCTCCCAGAAATGTCCCTAGCGATGCTTGCGCATACGTATACTGATTCGGCGCATATCGCCCATCGCCCAAACGGTCAAACCAGCGAATGCGACAAGGAGTTGAGCCGCGCGGCGCTTTGTCCTAGGCCAAGCGCCGGTAATAAAAGGCTTGCACCGCCGATGACGGCTACGATCGCGCTTGTCGATGATGATCGCAACATTCTCACCTCGGTCTCCATCGCGCTCCAGGCCGAAGGATTTTTGACCCGCGTCTATTCAGATGGCGAGACCGCGTTGAAGGCACTGATCGACAACCCACCTGATCTCGCCATTTTCGATATCAAGATGCCACGGATGGATGGCCTGGAATTGCTCCGTCGGCTGCGTGAAAAAAGCGTGATGCCGGTGATTTTCCTCACCTCGAAAGATGATGAGCTCGACGAAGCCCTTGGCCTCGCCATGGGTGCCGACGACTATATCGCCAAGCCATTTTCACAACGGCTCCTCATCGCCCGTATCAAAGCGATCCTGCGCCGGACCGAACTGTCGCAACCGACGGCCCCCGGTGAAGAGCAAGTGCCGTCGGAAATATTGGAACGCGGCAAATTGGCCATGGACCCGGCGCGCCACCGCGTGACCTGGGAAGGCAACCCCGTTACGCTCACCGTGACAGAATTCCTCATCCTCGAAACGCTGGCGCAACGCCCCGGCATCGTGAAGACCCGCAATCAATTAATGGATGCGGCTTATCAGGACGACATCTATGTCGACGACCGGACCATCGACAGCCACATCAAGCGCGTCCGTCGCAAATTCCGCCAAGTGGCCCCGGAATTTGACGCGATTGAAACGCTTTATGGCGCTGGCTATCGATTCTCAGAGGAGTAGCCCGCGCCACGGCGACGATCGTGATAGCGATCTTTCTCTGCGCTGGTCGGGGCGCGTCTCCCTCACCCGCCGTATTTTGGCGGTCAACATCTTCGCGCTCGCCATGCTGGCTGGCGGTTTTTTCTATCTCGACAGTTTCCGCAGCCGCATCGTCGATAGCCGGGTCGCGCAGGCCAAGCGGGAGGCGCGGCTGATCGCAGAGGCTCTTGCCGCGGCCCAGCCAAAGGCGCGCGAGGCGTTGGCGATTGATCTTGCCCGTAGCACCGGCACAAGGCTGCGCCTGTTCGATGCAACCGGCGCCCAGACCGCCGATAGCCGCGCGATGGGATTGCGTAATTTCACCCTGGTCGATCCCGACACCGAAGGTAGCGGTGCGCGCGCGGGTCGGTTCCTGGATGCGCTGATCGACACGGTGGTCGGGGCAGAGCGCGCACCGCTGTATCGCGAACGCCGCGCGGGCCAAACCTGGCCTGACGTGCCCATCGCCCAACAGACGCAGCAAGCCGTCGCGACGGTTTGGCGCGCGCCTGATCGCACGCCCGTCATCACAGCAGCTGCGCCACTGCCCGGCCAAAGTCGCGGTAGCACAGTGGTAATGACCGCGATCAACGCACGGGACATCACCCAAACGGTGCGACTCGAGCGGTTTCGGCTAAGCCTGGTGCTGCTGGTCGTGTCGATTGCGTCGATTTTGCTCTCGCTGTTTTTGGCGCGCACGATCGTCCGCCCGCTACGTCGGCTGGCGCTGGCCGCCGTGCGAGTCAGGCTGGGCCGCGCCCGTGAAGTCGTGGTCCCCCGGCTCCCCTCGCGCGGTGACGAGATCGGCATGCTGGCGCGCGCCCTGTCGGACATGAGCCAGGCGCTTCGCGCCCGGATTGATGCGACCGAAGCATTTGCCGCCGATGTGACGCACGAAATGAAAAACCCGCTCGCCTCGCTTCGCTCTGCGGTTGAGGGGCTGGGCATGGTGCGTGAACCGGTGCTCCAGGAAAAACTGCTGGCGATCGTCCGCGACGATGTCCATCGGCTCGATCGGCTGATCAGCGACATTTCCGAAGCATCACGGCTCGACGCCCAGCTTAGCCGGGCCAAATTTGAACCCGTCGATATCGGCGCGATGATCGACGCATTGCTCAATGCGCGCACGCAGCGCGGCATCGAACGCGGGGTTAGAATGCTGGCCGATCATCGCCACGACAAACCATTGCTGGTGCTTGGGGAAGATACCCGGCTGGAACGCGTATTCGAAAACCTGATCGACAATGCGATTTCGTTTTCGCCCAATGACGGCCTGATTGCGATATCGCTGGTGGTGGACGCGCGCGAGGTTGAAATTGCGGTCGAGGATGAGGGGCCCGGCGTACCCGAAGAGTCCCGAGAGCAGGTTTTCCGCCGCTTTCAGTCAATAAGGCCGAAGGAAGAAGCATTTGGCAAGCATTCCGGGCTTGGCCTTGCCATTGCGCGGACCATCATCGAGGGCCATCAAGGGAAAATTGCCGTCGAATCGCGCAGCGACCAGCACAATGGCGCGCGATTCGTCGTCAGGCTGCCCTTGGCGGAGATGTCATGAACGAGGCGCGTCGATGACCATCGTTTCTTCCGAGACGCTGCACGCATCCTGCGTCGCGATTGGTGACCTTGCCGTCCTGATCGAGGGGCCTTCGGGCGCGGGGAAGTCCGATCTGGCGCTCCGCTTGATCGATCGCGGCGCGCAGCTTGTCAGCGACGATTACACAATGCTGATTCGATCCGGGAAACAATTGCTGGCGACGGCACCCGCAACGATTGCCGGGAAGATCGAAGTACGCGGGCTTGGCATCATGCCAATGCCCCATCGCGATCGGGTGCCCGTCGCCTTGTTGATCGCCTTGGCCGAGAATGTTGAGCGCATGCCCCCTGAACAGCAAAGCAGGCGCATCGCCGGGATCGATATTGCCGTGGTCGCCCTGGAAGGGAAGCACGCATCGGCGCCAATCAAGGTGGAACTTGCCCTTCAGCGGCTGGGCGCAGCGGCATGACGCGGCCGGGATCAAAGGACATCCTGCTTGTCACCGGCATGTCGGGTGCGGGCAAATCGACCACGCTGAAAACCCTGGAGGATCTTGGCTGGGAGGTGGTCGACAATCTGCCGCTGCTGCTGCTGGATCGGTTGCTGGCGACGGCCCAGCCCCCCAGCGGCGGTGATAATGCCCGGCCGCTCGCGCTGGGAATCGGCGCGCAAACCCGCGATTTCGACCCCGATACCATCGTCAAACGAATCAAGACGCTGCGGGCCGATCACGGCCATGACATTGGCACGCTTTTCCTCGATTGCAGCGGCGCCGAGCTCGAGCGACGCTATTCGGAAACCCGCCGACGTCATCCGCTCGCGCTCGATCGGCCAGCGTCCGACGGCATCGCCCGCGAGCGCGAATTGCTGGCGCCACTGCGCCGATGGGCGAATCGATTGATCGACACCACCAGCTTGTCGAGCAACGAACTTGCGCAGAAAATTCGATCGACCTTTGCCCGTGAAGGGTTGAGTGGGCCGACTCTATCGGTGATGTCATTCGGCTTTGCGCGCGGGTTGCCGCGGGATGCCGATCTGGTGCTGGACGTGCGTTTCCTGCGCAATCCGCATTGGGATGATGCGCTGCGCCCGGGGACCGGGCTCGATGCCGATGTCAGCGCCTATATCATCGCCGATCCGGCTTATGCAGAGGCGATGGCGGCAATCGACGCGATGATCCTGCTGCTGCTGCCGCGCTACCGGGCCGAGGGAAAATCCTATGTCACGATCGCTTTCGGGTGTACCGGCGGAAGACATCGTTCGGTGCATGTCGCTGACCGGATGGCGAAGCGGTTGCGCGACGCGGGTTTTTCGCCCACGGTTACGCACCGCGATCTGGGGGCCGCGTCGCAGGACTCGCTTGAGGCTATTCCAGTGACGCCGAGTATTGTGTGACGATGGACGGGCATATTTCTGGGCATGATTGTGGGGATTTTTCTAAAGTGATCGGGCGGCAATGATCGGGCTGGTACTCGTTACCCATGGCCGCCTGGCCGAAGAATTTGTGACGGCGATGGAGCATGTCGTCGGCAAGCAAGACCATATTGCCACCATTTCGATTGGCCCGGATGACGATATGGAGGGCCGCCGCGCCGATATCGCCAGCGCCATCAAGGCAGTGGAAACCGGCCAGGGCGTGATCGTGCTGACCGATTTGTTCGGCGGTACACCGTCCAACCTCGCCATTTCGTTGATGGAAACCGGCCGGGTTGAGGTGATCGCCGGGATTAATTTGCCAATGCTGATTCGCCTGGAAGGCGCGCGCAAATCGATGAAAGTGACCGACGCCGTGGCCGCTGCACGCGAAGCGGGGCGCAAATATATCTCGGTCGCGTCCGAAGTGCTGGGCGAAGCCGCCGCGTGAGCAAGGTTTTTCGCACGGTCACCATCACCAATCGTCGCGGCCTGCATGCACGGACCAGCGCGAAATTCGTGACGCTCGCCTCCACCCTGCCTGTCGATGTCGCGGTGGTGAAGGATGGATCGCCGGTCACCGGCACATCCATCATGGGTCTGATGATGCTGGGCGCCGCGATGGGCGACCACATCACGATCAGCGCCGAGGGCGACGGCGCCCAGGCCGCCGTGGACGCGCTGGCCGAGCTGGTCGAGGCGAAGTTCGGCGAGGATTGATCCCGCCAATGCCACGCGAAATCACCGCCTACTCCAATCCCCTGATCAAGCGCGTGCGCCAGCTGCGCGAAAAGCGCCACCGCCGCGAAGAAGGGCTGTTCCTGGCCGAGGGCTTGCGCATCCTGACGGAGGCGCGCGAGACCGGGCGGCTGCCGCAGTTCCTGTTTTATGCCCGCGACAGTGCCGCCCACCCGCTGGTTACCGCGCTGATCGCCGATGTCGAGGCGGCGGGTGGCGAGGCGATCGAGACGGTGCCCGATATCCTGTCAAAACTATCGGGCAAGGATAACCCGCAAGCAGTGGTCGGCGTGTTCGCCGAATTTGCCCGGTCGCTTGCGTCGCTTGACCGGCCAAGCGCCGACATTTGGCTGGTCGCCGAGCGGCTGCGCGACCCCGGTAATCTTGGCACGATCCTGCGCACCGGCGATGCGGTCGGCGCGGGCGGGCTGATCCTGATCGGCGAGTGCGTCGATCCTTTCTCGGTAGAGGCGGTGCGCGCGAGCATGGGCGCGCTGTTCACCGTGCCGATCGTGCAGTGCGACTGGGCCGATTTCATCGCCTGGCTGCGCGCCGGGCCGGGCCAGCTGGTCGGACTGAGCCTGGATACCAAAACACATTACCGCGCCGCTGATTATGCAGCGCCGACCTTTTTGCTGACGGGCAATGAAGCGCAGGGCATGCCCGATGACTATGCCGCAGCGTGCGATCTGCTGGTCAAGATCCCCATGTTGGGCAAGGCCGACAGCCTGAATGCCGCGGTGGCGACAGCGGTGATGGC
Source organism: Sphingomonadales bacterium Ga0077557 (assembly GCA_001464615.1). GTDB lineage: Bacteria > Pseudomonadota > Alphaproteobacteria > Sphingomonadales > Sphingomonadaceae > Sphingomonas. The sequence goes on from LNFI01000009.1 coordinate 68,867, forward strand.
CTATGAAGTGCTGGGGCAGCGGCGCGGCTAAGGGCCCCGATTTCGCCGTCAGCATTTTTTCGCAAAAATATGGAAACCAAGGCGGCGCTCCGGCATCTAATAGCCGTATAGGTCTGCGAGATCGCCCGGAGATGGCCCCCATGTCCGAATTAGCGCGGTCCTCCGAACAAGTGTCGACTGACGAAGGAATGATTTTGAAGCTTTCATCATGCCAGGGGGGATTGGACCAGACGGAATTGGGCCAAACGGCATCAGTTGAACACGTATCGCCAGACCTGCCCGCAAGGCCCGGAAAGCCGAGCCAAATGGAAATAGAAGCAGCGGTGCGCACCCTGATCAAGGCAGCGGGGGACAACCCGGCGCGCGAAGGATTGATCGACACGCCAGCGCGCGTCGCCCGCGCCTATGATGAATGGTTTTCGGGCTATGCAATTGATCCCACTGCGTTGCTCAGCCGGACATTCGCCGAAGCGGAATCGTATCGGGAAACCGTCCTGCTTTGCGATATCCCGCTAGTATCCACCTGCGAACACCATATGGCCCCCATCATTGGCGTGGCGCATGTCGGCTATCGGCCGCGCGACCGCGTCGTGGGCATTTCAAAACTGTCACGGCTGGTGGACGCGTACTCCCGGCGGCTGCAATTGCAGGAACGCTTGACCCAGCAAATCGGGATGACGCTGTGGGAGGTTCTCGCCCCGCGCGGTGTTGCGGTGGTGATTGACGCTACGCATGGGTGTATGGCGACTCGCGGGGTTAATCAGCGCGGGGTCACGATGCGAACAGAATGCTGGCTAGGGGATTTCCGAGAGGATCGGGATCTGCGTCGAGACTTTTTGACATCGGTCCGTGACGCGCGCGCGGGCGAGCGTTGATGCGATCCGACACGCTTGACTACGCCGAGATGGACGATGCCGTCTTGGCCGACCTGTTTCGGGCGCGCGATTCCGGCGCAGTTCGGTTCATTGCGACCCAGAACAACCAACGCCTGTTTCGGGCGGCCTGGGCGGTCCTGAAGGACGGCGGAGAGGCGGAAGATGCCGTGCAAAGCGGGTATCTGAAGGCATTTGCGGCGATCGACAGCTTTGAGGGCAGATCAAAGCTGTCGACCTGGCTGACCCGCATCGTCATCAACGAAGCGTTGACCCGACGCCGCTCCGCGCGTCGCCGCGCGCCCCTTATCGGGGAAGCTGACGCGTTGGGAATTGAGTCTGGCCGGAGCGATGACAGGGGGCATCCGGCTGGCCAGCCGACCCCGGAACAGCATGTCGCCAACGTGCAATTACAACAAGCGCTTGAACAAGCGTTGAGCCGTTTGCCGGACATCTACCGGATCGTCTTCGTTCTGCGCGAGATCGAGGGGATGACAGTAGACGAGGCAGCCGTCGCGCTGGATATCCTACCCGCCACCGTCAAAACCAGGTTCTTCCGGGCTCGCCAGATGCTGCAGGCCCAGCTGGCCTCTGTCGATCGCACTGACCTTGAGGATTTCCTGACCTTTGCCGGTGCTGCCTGCAGCTCGCTGACGGATCGACTTTTGGATCTGATTGCGGCGCACGTGGCGCGTGCGAGACCATCATTTCACTGATTACTAACGGAGCACCCCAATGTCGTCGACGACCACGTCATCTTCCCGTTCCGACTGGCGTAAATTCAGGATCACGCAGATCGTGGCGGAAAGTGCGGTGATCAAATCCTTCTACCTCGAACCCGCCGATGGCGCGGCGATGGCCCCACACCGCGCCGGACAGCATCTGCCGATCCGGTTAGCACAGCCCGGCGGTGAACCACCCCTGCTGCGGACCTATACGGTCTCTGTTGCGCCGTCTGCGCAGCAATTGCGCATCAGCGTGCGGAAGCTTGGCACGGGTTCAAGCCATTTGCACGACGCGATCGCTGTCGGTGACACGATCGACTGCCGCGAGCCCGACGGCGATTTCATCATCGACACGTCCCCGACCCACCCTGTCGTCATGATTGCGGCGGGCGTTGGCATCACGCCTATCCTCGCGATGATCACGCACTTGGTCGATGACGGCGAACGCACCGGTGCGATGCGCCCGATCACCTTCTTTTACGCCGCCCGCACCAAGGCTGAGCGCGGCTTTGATGGCGAACTAGACCGCCTGGTTGAGCGAGCGAACGGCAAATTGACGATCATCCGCCTGCTGCAGGAAACCGATGATGCCGTGATCGGTAAGGATTATGAAGAACAGGGCATCCTGTCCGCGGGCATATTGGAGAAGTATCTGGGCTTCCAACTCTATGATTTCTACATGTGCGGGCCGCCGGGCTTCATGCAAGCGATCTATGACGCCCTGACGAGCCACGGCGTCGCAGATCATCGCATTTTTGCCGAAGCGTTCGGCCCTGCGTCGCTGAAGCGTCAGACCGAAAACCGCAGTGTCGCCCCGCAAGCCGAACCATCCGCGATCCCCATTGACGTCGTCTTCAATGCAGCGGGCGACCATGGCGTCTGGGCACCCGGTGCAGGCAGCTTGCTCGAATTTGCCGAAGCATCGGGCCTGACACCCGAATTCGGCTGTCGCGAGGGTGCCTGTGGGGCGTGCAAAACGCCGTTAGTTGCCGGTGCGGTTGCCTATTTCAGAGAAACCTCGGCCGCGCATGGCGACAATGAAGTGCTGATCTGCAGCGCGGTACCCGCCGCGAGCGCTGACGGTACGATCAACAAGCTTGTCCTTGCCATCGGGTAAGCGCGATGTCCGCGCTTGCCCGCCCGTTGCAGATTTTCCAATCAGCGCTGAAAGTCAGCGCCAACCATCATGAGGTATTATGACTGAGCGCGCACCCATTACCCTCAGCCGATTTGTCGGTGCCGATGCGGGGCAGTGGCAGATCACGTCAATTCGCGAATTTCGCGGGGCAAGCCTGCCCTCGGCGCGCTTTCTGGCCATCGATGCCGAGGCCAGTGCAGGCACTCCAGCATGGACGCTGCGCGGTGCCGGCAGCAATTTGCGCTACACCACTGCGCCTGAACGCACGGCGCTGCAGGCAAAGCAGGAAGGATTGGGGCGTCCCGCCTCTACCCGCGCGGCGCTGATCCCGATCCGCAAATCGGCCGAATGGTGGGCAATGGCGCAGGACGAGCGTCGCGCCGTCTATGAACAGGGATCGCATTTGCCGATCGGGCTCGATTATCTGCCGGGTGTCGCTCGCAAACTCTATCATTCGCGCGATCATGGCGAACCCTTCGACTTCCTGACCTGGTTCGAATTCGCGCCCGATCAAGAAGCCGCGTTCGACCACATGCTGGTGCGGCTGCGCGAATGTGCCGAATGGGATTATGTCGACCGCGAGGTCGACATCCGACTGACCCGCGTCACGGCCTGACGACAATTATGCTTTTGCACTTAGAACGTGATGACGTCGGATTGATCCAACCTTACACCCGTTCGGGCTGAGCCCTTCGACTGCCTGCAAGGCAGGAGCTCAGGATAAACTTCGGCCAATATGGCCGAAGTCGAAGCCCAAGCGCGACGCTTGCCCTTCGACTTCGCTCAGGGCGAACGGGGATGGATTGATTCAAGTCGATGCCATCACACTATAACGACCCGAGAGATGCGGCTGTAGGGCTGCGGGAGCGCTGAGGCGTTCCCGTTCAATCACGTTGGGAGCCGCTTCGCTACCCCCTTTTCGCGCGCCCTACTCCACCGCCTCGCCCAAATCCTCGATTAGGGGGAGCGCGTCGCCATAGCGGGCGAGCGCTTCCACGGGCGGCACGTCCTCGATCTCGCGCGGGCCGGTGTCGATGCTGAGGTCGCGGAACTTGCGAGCGGTGACCAGCGCGCGGCTTTCGAAGCTGCTCACAAAGATATTGTAATTATTGACCGCACTGGTCAGCCCGCCGCCGACCTTGCGCAAATCGCCCGCCGCCTTGGCGAGGCGTTCGTACAGCTCCTTGCCGAGCATACCGATTTCTTGCGCCTGCTTGGCCATTTTTTCCTGGCGCCATACGGCATCGACGGTGCGCGCAATCGCGATCAAATTGGTTGGCGTCGCCAGCAGCACGCGTTTTTCGAAGGCGAAATCCCACAGGGTTGGGTCATGCTCCAACGCCGCCGACAGGAAATGTTCGCCGGGCACGAACATGATGACATAATCGGGCGCATCGGCGAACTGGCTCCAATAGGCCTTGTTGCCGAGCCCGTTGACATGCGCGCGCATTGAGGCGGCGTGGAGTGCGAGCCCCTTTTGCCGCTCTTCTTCATCAACCGCGCCAAACGCATCCTGATAGGCGTTGAGCGACACCTTGGCATCGATCACCAGTGCACGACCGCCGGGCACGCGGACGATCGCATCGGGGCGCAGCCGCCCGCCCTCATCATCGCCGCCAGCGACGCTGACTTCGGTCTGGAAATCGGTATGTTCCGAGAGGCCGCAGGTTTCGAGCACATTTTTGAGCTGTTGCTCACCCCAGCGACCGCGCGATTTGGGTGCATTGCGCAGCGAATTGACGAGCTTGGCGGCCTCGCTTGAGACCTTTTCCTGGCCGATGCGCAGCCCTTCCAACTGGCCCTTGAGCTGATCGAATGCGCTGGTCCGATCGGTCTCCACCTTCCTGACCGTCTCTTCATAGCGGCTGAGCCGATCGCTGACCGGCTGGAGCATCGAGCGGAGATTTTGCCCCGCCGTCTCTTCGGATTGCTTGAACCGCTCATCGGCGCGGCGCAGGAAATTCTCCTGTGCGTCGGTCAACAGCTTGGTCGAGACATCAGCGAATTGCGCGGCCATCACGTCCTTTGCCTCGCGCAGCTCCGCCAGCCGAGCCTCGAACGCGCCCGCTTGCGCCTTGAGCGTGGCGAGATCGGTGCGCGCCGTGTCGCGTTCATCGCGCACTTGCTCGAGCGTCGCGGCGATTGCGGCGACGCCCTTGGCGCGCTCCTCCGCGCCGGCCAGATCGACGATCGCCCGGCGAAAATCCTCCGCCCGCGCGTCACGCTCCGCGCGCGCCTGTGCGGCGCCGCGCCCGCCGAGCACCCAGCCAATACCCAGGCCAAGCACGAGTGACGCGAGGATGAAAATGATCACGAACGGGTCCAAATCTCTGGCCTTCCCATGGAACGAAGCGCGAACTTAACGCCTTGGCCGATCAGCGGCAAGCAGGCGATGGCGCAACGGTGCCTGGGGCCGTGATCAGGGCTTGGCCAACGGGTAGCGGCGGAATCAGCCGGCCATCGCGGGCCGCCGCGCATAAACCCCATAGGCCGCGATGATCGCATAACAGGCGGCGGGCAGGATCAGCGCGAACCGCAGGCTGCTCGCGTCAGCGATCAGGCCCGTTAGCGGCGGGATCACCGCGCCGCCAACGATCGCCATCGCGATGATGCCCGATCCTTCTGCCGCGCGCTTGCCCAGCCCTTCGCTGGCGAGCGAGAAAATCGTCGGGAACATGATCGAATTCATCAGCCCGATCAGCAGCAGCGACCAACCAGCCATTGGCCCCGTGCTATTCGCCGAAAGCAGGATCAGCGTGATCGATCCAGCCGCCACCGCAGCCAGTACCATGCCCGGCGACACCAGCCGCAGCACGACCGCGCCAATGAACCGCCCCACCATCGCGCCGCCCCAGTAAAAGCCGACATAGGTGCCCGCGGTGGACGCCCCGATGCCGAAGACATCGGCCTGGATCAGATAATTGACGATCAGCGACCCGATGGCGACTTCCGCCCCGACATACAGAAAGATGCAGGCCGCACCGAACCCGAAACGCGGCCGCTCCAGCAGATTGAAGGCGCGCAGCACACTGCCGCTGTCCTCAACGACATTGGGCAAGCGATTGCGCCGCGTCCACACCACGCCCGCGACGATCACCAGCGCCAGCGCCAGCGCGAGATAGGTGTTCACCACCACCTGCGTTTCCGCCGTGCGATAGGCATCGAGCGCAGCGCCGCTGAGCGTCTTCGGATCGACCTTCGCGAGGCTGCCGAGGATCAGATAGCCGCCGACGATCGGGAAGATCGTCGTGCCAAGCGAGTTGAACGCTTGCGCAAAAGTCAGTCGGCTATGCGCGGTGGCCGGTCTGCCGAGCAGTGAGATCAGCGGATTGGCGACGACCTGGACCATTGTGATCCCCGCCGCCAGCACGAACAGGGCAAACAGGAACACACCGAATTGGCCCGATTGCGATGCCGGGATGAACAACAGGCACCCGGCCGTCATGATCACCAGCCCAATCGAGGCCGAGCGCATATAGCCCGCCTTGCGCACAATCGCGGCAGCGGGGATCGAGAAGATGAAATAGGCCGCGAAAAAGGCCGATTGCACCAGCAGCGCCTGAAAATAATTGAGCGTGAACAGGTCTTTCAGCTTTGGAATGATGACATCGTTCAAACTGGTGATGCCGCCAAAGATGAAGAACAGGGCAAAGACGAAAATCTGCAGATCGGGCGCGTTCACCCCCTGCCCGGTATCGGCGGTGGCGGTTGGTTGAGCGGGGGCGAGGGCCATGATCAGTCCTTTGTTCGGAGGGTCAGGCCAGCGCGGCCAGCATATCGCGATGCGAGGGGAAGTTCATCCCGCACCGGGCGATGAAATTATCAATCACCGCCATCCGGTCGCCACCTGATACGGCTTGCATCCGGCTATCATCGGGGAAAGTCCCATAGCCCGCAAGCAAGCAATGTCATGAGATTGCCGAATAATAGCCGCCAATACTGCCAATGTCGGGGGATTCAACGACGGTGATCTGCGCGCGGCCCTTGCCCTTTATCTTGCCCCAGCCATGGGCGAACAGATTGGCGGCTATCCAGCCCGCCGTACCGCCGCCCAGAATGACGATGCGGAACCGCGCTTTAGTCATTCACATGGCGGCCCAGCAGCCAGCGGAAAATCTCATCTAGCCGGGCGTTCCAGGCGTTTTCTTCATGCGCGGTGCCGGGGTAGCTGCGCGTTTCAAAATCGCGCTGCGGCTGCCAGCCAACATTGATGAGCGCTGCATCGATCTTTGTCTGCCACGCGCCATAATATTGGTCGAGCGTCTGGTCGCCGTGATCGAACCAGATGTGGCGGCCAGCCGGCGGGCCGAGCCGCTCGTTCAGATACCGGGTCCATGCAGCAGTGATCTCCGCCCGGTTTTCGTCCGCCTTAATCGGATCGATCAGCGGCCAGTGCGTCGAAACACAGCCCGCCATACCAAATATCTGCGGATATTCGGCAATGGCATAAAGCGAGATTAGTCCGCCCATGCTCGAACCGACAATGGCCGTATGATCCCGGTCACGCTTGGTGCGATACCGCTGGTCGATCATTGGTTTGAGCTCGGCGGTTAGAAACTTCAAATAGGCATCCGAACGGATTGGCCCTTTCAGGAAGTCCTGGCCCTCGCCGCGCACTTTGGGAGACAGCGATTCAAAGACGCGCTGTGGCATATAGGTCCGTGGGCGATCCAGGCCGTGGCTGTAAATGCCGACGATGATGACCGGATCGATCGCCTTGTCGGCGACAAGCCGCATCACCGATTTGTCGGCTGCCCAGATTTTGTTGAAATTGGACTTTTCCAGGAAGAACAGATTCTCGGCATCGTGCATATAGACGACGCCATAGCGCTGCTTGCCACGCGCGTAGCCGGGCGGGAGCCAGATCGTGACGTGCGCAGCGCCAATATTGGCAGATCCGAATTTGGGCAGATCGACAAAGCTGCCCTCATCGGTGGGCGTTGCCGCCTGCGCACCGCCCATACCGAGCAGCACCGCGCCGATAAGGGCCACCAGCTTCATGATCATTGGCCCTTACCCTTCGCAACAAAGCGGATCGCCTGCCCGCCGCCCGGTGCCAGCGCTAGCATCAGCGTGTCGCCCTGCTTTACCTTGCGCGTCTCGATCACGATCGAATGGCGCTTTTCAGTGGCATAAGTGGCATCGTCGCCGTCGCGATAGATTTGCGCGGTGTAGGTTTTGCCCGGATCGAGGAAATCGAGCTTCACGTCGAGCTTGCGGGCATCTTCATCGCCGACTGCGCCCAGGAACCAGTCATCGCTGCCGCGTGGGCGGCGGACGATCGTTGCATAATCACCGACTTCGCCGTTCAGCATGCGGGTATCGACCCAGTCGGTAGGCACATCCTTGATGAACTGGAAGGCGGCTGGGTATTTCGCATAGTTTTCCGGCGTATCGGCAGCCATCACCACGGGTGAATAGAGCACGACATAGAGCGCCAGCTGCTTGGCGATGGTCGACAGGATCGGGCTGTCGTCGCTGCCTGTCAGGCTGAGCACGCCGGGGGTGAAATCCATCGGCCCTTCGAGCATGCGGGTGAAGATCAGGTTCGCCTCATGATCGGGCGGATTCTTGGCACTCCAGGCGTTATATTCCATGCCGCGCGATCCCTCGCGCGCCACCCAATTGGGATAGGTGCGGTGCAGGCCAGTGCCCTTGATCGGTTCATGGCTGTCGAACGCGACATGATATTTGGCAGCGGCAAGGGCCACGCGGATAAAGTGGTTCGACATCCACTGCCCCTCATGCCACTCGCGCAATTTGGTGCCATCGGCATCGACGCGTTCGATCTGCGCGGCATCGGTGACATAGCCCGTCTTCACAACCATCTCGCCATGATCAGCGGCGAATTTGAACGCCTTGTCGAACTGGTCTTCATAATGGCTGGCAGCACCGCCCGTTTCGTGGTGGCCGATCAAGCGGACGCCCTTTTTCTTGCCATAGGCGGCAAGCATATCGGCGTCGAAATCAGCGGTCGGCTGGGCAAAGTCCATGTCGTTGCCATTGCCGAACCAGTCACCGTCCCAGCCGACATTCCAGCCTTCTACCAGCACGTCATGGATGCCGCTGGCGGCGGCGAAATCGATATATTTCTTGACGTTCTCATTGGTGGCACCGTGCTTGGGCCCGCGCGCCCAGGACCAGTTGCCCTTGATCATGTTCCACCACACGCCGGCGAATTTGCCCGGCTTGAACCAGCTGACATCGCCCAATTTGTTGGGCTCGTTCAGGTTGAGCATTAGATGGCTCATGTACAGGCCCGGCGCATTATCGGCGATGATCAGCGTGCGCCACGGCGTGAACCAGGCACCGGTCTTGGTCACCTTAGGCTTACCCGCGCCGGGCGTCAGCGTCGCCCGCAGCGTCGTGCCCTCTCCGCGCGACACCGCCATGCCCGAATAATCGACCAAAGCCGCTTCATGGAGCGCGACATGCGTGCCGTCCGCAAGCTTGATCGTCACTGGCGTATCCGCCGTCCCAACCGCCGACAGCGGCGTCTTGTTGTAGAGATACTCCTCGCGGTTCCACAGAAAGGCGGGCTTCCACCACGCCGTCCCGTCCTGCGCGAAGGCGAATTCGGTCAACTCATCGGCGATATTGGCTTGCTTCAGATTGGGTTGATCAGGGAATTCATAGCGAAAGCCGACGCCGTCATCATATAGCCGGAACACGACGTCCATCTGGCGCATCAGCCCGCTTGATTCCTGAAAGCGCACGCGCAGTTCACGGAAATGATTGCGGATCGACTGCCATTCGCCCCAGGGCTGGGTCCAATTGCCGTCCTCGTCACGCGCCGACTGGCTGACGAATTTCAGCCCGCGCTCAATCTTGCGGGCATCGGTGAACAGGAAACCGAGCCGCGACGGGGTGATGATCGGCTTGCCGTTGCGCTTCACTTCATACAGCACGCGGCCGTCGCCATCGACATCGACCGAGACCGCCACGACATTGCCCGGCGAGGCGAGCCCGGCGACCGGTTCGGCATAAGCGGGGATTGCCGCCACCAGCGCCATCGCGGCGCCAATCCGACCGACCATTGTGATCGCGTTCATTGATCGATCGTCCTTGCTACATAGCCGGAAAAGCGGCCCAGCGCCCAATCATCAACCGTCCCGACCTGCGCAACGATCTGCCAGCGAGCGGGCTCGGCCGGTGCCCAGCGGACTGGCTTTTCGCCCAGATTGAAAACACACAGCATCGTCTCACCGGCCACTGACCGGTCAAACACCAGCATCTGGTCCGATGCCTCAATGACGCGCATCGCGCCGAGCAGCAGCGCGTCGCTGTCGTTGCGCAACGCCACAAGCGTCCGGGTGAAGGCCAGCATCGATTCCGGATCGCCGTCCTGCGCGCTTATCGTCAGTGCGGCATGGTCATCGCCCAGCGGCAACCACGGCTTGCCCGACGAAAAGCCCAAACCCGGCGAGACAGCGCACCACGGCAATGGCGTCCGCGCGCCATCGCGATTCAGCGTCAGCGGCCAATTGGCGATCGCCTCCGGGTCCTTCAGGTCATCGAAGCCGATTTCGACCTGGCTGAGGCCCAGTTCCTCGCCCTGGTAAATGAAGACATCGCCGCGCAGGCACAGCAGCAACAGCATCGTCAGCCGCGCATAGCCGTCGCGATCCTCCGGCGCAGCCCAACGCGATACAGCGCGCGGCGCATCATGGTTGGAGAACGCCCAGCTTGGCCAGCCAAGCCCTGGCTGGTCCGGCCAGCGCTCGGTCGCTTCGCGCACCAGCCCAGGTGTCAGTTGCCGGGCGTAGAGAAAATCAAAACCATAGGCGCTGTCAAAATGGCGACCATCGGCAGTGAACGCCTTCATTTCATGATCGTTATCAGCGCCGCCGATTTCCGCCACGGTGAAACGATTGCCACAACTGTCGAGCAGGGCACGAATGCGCGCGATAAAGCGCGGGATATCGGCATGCGATTGATTGTGGACGTGCAACTGGAAATCAAAAGGCCGCGTGCGTGGGGTGTTGCTGGGCGGCGCGGGTGGATTATCCGTCAGCGCCGGATCATGCATTGAGAAATTGATCGCATCCATCCGGAAGCCATCAACACCCCGATCAAGCCAGAAGCGCGCCGTCGCGAGCAAGGCGTCCTGCACATCCGGGTTATGGACGTTGAGCTGCGGCTGGCTGCTGAGGAAATTATGCATGTAATATTGGCCACGCCGCGCGTCCCAGGTCCAGGCTGGACCGCCGAACACCGATTGCCAGTTGCTCGGCGGCGAGCCATCCGGCTTGGCATCCGCCCAAACATACCAATCCGCTTTGGCATTGGCACGATCGGCGCGGCTTTCCTGAAACCATCCATGCGCATCGCTGGTGTGCGAATAGACCTGATCGATGATGATCTTCAGCCCCAACGCATGGCCGCGTTCGATCAGCGCGTCGAAATCATCGAGCGTCCCGAAAATCGGATCGACATCGCAATAATCGGACACATCATAACCGAAATCAGCCATTGGCGACGGGAAGAAGGGCGACAGCCACACCGCATCAACGCCCAATGACGCGACATGATCTAGCCGCGCGGTAATGCCGGGCAGATCCCCAATACCGTCGCCGTTCGAATCCGCGAAACTGCGCGGGTAGATTTGATAGATCGTCGCGCCACGCCACCATTCACGCGTGAGACGGGGTCGATCCATATGGGCAAGCTGTTGGTTCATTTTGATTTTTCTGCAGCACAAACGATGAAATCAAGCGGTGGGACGCTGACCCGAACACTGCCAGGGGCGGTCGCTTCCACCGCACATTGCCCGTGCAGCGACGTGAACTGGCGGGAACCGTAATCAACCGTGACATTGGCGGAAACCGCCTCTGTTGCCGTGTTGAACGCAATCAGCACCTCGCCACCGCTCACGGGATCAAATCGCGAGACGGCAAACAGTCCCGGCTTGTCGCCTGCTAGTCGGACGACGCTGCGCCCGCGGGTCAGCGCAGGGGTTGCGGAGCGCAGCCTGGTCAGCTCGGCGATAAGCTGGAAGATCGGATGGGTCTGATCGAAATTGGCATCCGCCGTCGTCGCCTTGGTGCCCAGCAGCACGTTATCATTGTACACCGCCACCTTGCTCGGGAACTGATCCTCGCGTGCATTCTGGTCGTTACCGTCGCTAACAAAGCCCTGTTCATCGCCCGCATAAATGGTCGGCGCACCGCGCAGCGTCAGCAGCATCGCCTGCGCCAGCATCGTGCGCCGGAACAGCTCGTCATTGCTGATTGCGGGCAGCGCCTTGCGTACATAGGTCGATAGCCGCCCGACGTCGTGATTGCTGACAAAGGTCGGCAGCGCCAGCGCGGTTTCGACCCCGCCTGCATAAATCGGGTCGGCAGCGAACAAGCGCTCCAGCGTTTCGCTGCCCTTGCCACTGGTCGCGGCGATCACCGCATATTGGAATGCATAATCGAGCACCAACGGCATCTTGTCGACATGGGTATAATGGGCGAGGAGCGCGGGATCGAAATCCTCGGTATAGACTTCACCGAAGATCGGAAAATTCGGGATGCCCTTCGCCTTGGCGCGGGCCAGCATGGCGGGGATAAAGGCCTGCCAAAACTCCGGATTAACGTGCTTGGCGGTGTCGACACGGAAGCCATCAACCCCGAACTTGTCGATCCAGTCGCCGAAAATCTCGATAAATCCAGCGACGACGCGCGGATGCTCGGTCGCGACATCGTCAAGCCCGACGAAATCGCCATGGGTGATGCTTTCGCCCTTCCAGAAGGAATTGCCGCGATTGTGGTAATAATGGATGTCATTCAACCAATCGGGCGTCTTGGCGTGCTCCTGGCCCTTTGGTACAAACGGCTGATAGGCGTAATCCATGTCAGTGAGCTTGGCGAAATTCTCTGCCGTTTGAACTGTTTCCCCTTGAAAACCGGGGTTGATCGGCGCGCCGTTGACGCCACCGCGACGACTGGCCGGATAGTCGGCAGCGCTCCGATAGGCGCAATTGCCAGGACAGTCGCGATACTGGATGACGTCCGCTGTGTGGTTGACGACGATATCCATATACACCTTCATGCCGCGCGCATGCGCTGCATCGACCAGCGCTTTGAAATCGGCATTGGTGCCCAGATGCGGATCAACCTGGGTGAAATCGGTAATCCAATAGCCGTGATAACCCGCTGATTCATTGCCCGGCGGGCCCTGGACGGGTTTATTCTTGAAAATCGGCCCGACCCAGATCGCGGTCGCGCCCAGCGCCTGGATATAATCGAGCCGCTTGGTCACGCCCTTCAGGTCGCCACCATGATAGAAACCCTTGGCGGTCGGATCATAGCCAGTGACCAGCCGATCACCCTTCAGCCCACCCCTGTCATTGGACGTGTCACCATTTTCGAAGCGATCGGGCAGCAGGAAATAGATGATTTCGTCTTGCGGAAGGCGATCGCGATACGATGGTGCGGGTGCGGGTGCGGGTGCGGGTGCCGGGCTCTGCTGCGCGAATGCCGGCAGGGTGAGCGCTGGTTGCAGCAGCAGCGCGAGCACAGTCGCGCCGACCATCGGCAAGAAACCAAGAGTTTTGCCTAGGCGGCGGCTCGGACGGAAGCGGTTTCCCATAGTCCTACCTTTTCAGCCTTGTCTGGCCGACGCAACGACCGGCACGCATATATCAGTATCGCCGCCGGTGCACAGCGTGAGCGTGCACCGACGGCGATCCTGTATTTGATCAGAATGAGAAACTTCCGCCGATATAGAATGTCCGGCCGAAATTCTGGATCGTGCCCGTTTGCGCGGTTTGCCCGAAAAAGGTGCGCGTCGGTTCGTCGGACAGGTTATTTGCCTGGGCGAGCAGTTTCAGGCCCGACAGGAAGCTGTTCTTGGGGAACTGGTAAGAGATCTGAGCGTCGAAGATGGTCTCTGGCGTGCTCGTCAGGATCAGTTCGCTAATACCGATCTGCGGGCTCACGAAGCCAGAGCGATGCCGCGCACTGCCGCGGATACCAAAGCCGTTCTTTTCGTAGAACACGATCGGGTTGAAGACATGGCTGGACAGGCCGGGCAGCGGCAGGTTGATCGGTTGGCCGCTGGTCGAGCTCGGGAAGTTCAGATCGCTGTCGCTATAAGCATAGTTGAGCTGAACGCCGAGGCCATCAAACGGTGCCGGCAATTCGACGAAGCTCTTGGTGAACTGCACTTCGATACCGTAAACATAGCCACCGCTGCCGTTGATCGGCGACGAGAAGCTGCCGATCGGATTGCCGGGCACCTGCTGGCCGAGCGAATTGATGAATGGCGGCGGGGTCACGCCGTTGGCGGGGAAGTTAAACTGGGGGATCGTCCCGTTAATAATGTACGATCCCAGCCCCTTATAAAAGGCGCCCACCGCGAACACACCGCTGTTGCCGAAATAATGTTCGTAGCTGAAATCGACCTGGTTGGCGCGGAATGGAGCGAGTTGCGGATTGCCGCCGCCGCCGCTGGTATTGCCATCCGCACCGGTGTTCACGCTGATCGATGCGCGCAGTTCCTGGAAGCGGGGGCGCGAAATCTGCTTGCTGTAGCTGACACGGACCAGATCCGTCGGGCTAAGCTCAAGGATGGCGTTTACGGAAGGCAGGAAGTCAGTGAAATTGTCGCCGCGCGTTACAAACCGGCGATTTTCGCGCGCGGGTGGCGGCGTGGCGGGGTTATCCCTCAGCAACGGATCAGCAAAAAACACCGTCGAACTCTGATCGGTATTGATCACCCGAAGGCCGAAATTACCGCGAAAGTTCAACCCGCCAAGGACCGTGGCGAAATCAACCTGACCATAGCCGGCATAGGTGGTCTCATCGATCCGGAAGCTCTGATCGAGTGTGAAATCGAACGCGATCTGATCGGTTGGCTGGCGCGATCCGAACGAATTGCCGAACGCCAGATTGAAGGCGCCGTTGATATCGACAACGCCGAAATTGGGAAGCCCCGCAGCGGCATAGGCACCGCGGAATCCGCTGATCGTCACCAGACTGGCGGGCACTTCGCGCGGTGAACCAGGAATGCCAAAGGTATTGAAGGACGTCACCGTGCGGTCGCCGCGCCGATCAGCATAGCGAAAGCCAAAGCGCAATTTGTCGAAGACGCTCGATTCGTCCAACGACACGACAAGGTCGGTTGCCACGGTGAACAGCCGATCCCGATCGCCCTGCGGCACCAGAAACTGGCCATCGAGCAGGAACCCGCCGCCTGCAGCCGTCAGATCGGTAAAGTTGGTGCTGATCTGGTTGATCGTCGGCAGCCGCGTTCCGTTCAGTCGGTAATCGACGATAATTGGTCCAACACCGTCCGTGCGCTGCAGGCCGGTTGACGTCGCGCTATAGGGGCGCAGGTTGATGCCGGCATTGTTGAAATCGCTCGAGCCGCTCGAATAGGCGACATCGACCGCAAGGGTTACGCGGTCAGTAAAGTCATAAGCGAAATTGCCGCCGATCGTGTAAAGTTCGTCGCGCCGACTTTCGTCCTGGTTAACCAACTCGGTGCCAACCGCACCACCGGTCTGGTTAATGAAGCGACCGCCGACCAGTGCATCGTTAACGATGACTGGGTTGAGGATCTGATTCCCGCCGCTCTGGGTGTTAAAGACCCGGAAACCCCGACGGTTCACGTCTGAATTAAAGCGCGAATAATAGCCGTCGATCAGCACGTGGACCCGATCACTTGGTTCCCACTGGACGACGGCAATGCCGGCATCGCGGGTTTCCTGGCCGCCAAACTGAATGCCTTCGAACCCAAAATTGCGAGATTCGGGCCTGCCGTTGCCGTTCAAATCGACCGACGGCGAGCCATTAGTGCCAGGCACCGGAAAATCGAACTGGACGAAGCGGGTGGCAACGTTGGGCTGATACAGCCGCGAATAGCCGAGCGCCAAGCCAAGCGTATCGTTGAGCAGCTTGGTCTGGATGGAGCCAGACACGCGATAGCCAAATTCGGACACGTCGGTGTTTTGGCCAGCGCGGTCATTATACAGGCCGCGGACGTTGAATGACCCCTTCACATCGGTGGTGATGTCAAGCGGGCGAACCGTCTTAAGCTCCACCTTACCGGCGATACCGCCCTCAATATGGCTGGCGAGCGGCGATTTGTAGACAGCGGCCTGGTTGATCAGTTCTGACGGATATTGATCGAATTCGATCACGCGGTTGCCGCTGGTCGCCACCTGTTCACGCCCATTGAGCGTTGCCGACACGAGATCCTGCGAAAGGCCGCGAATGTTGATCGCACTCGCCTGACCGCCGGTGCGTTGCGACGTAACGCCGGGCAGACGCGCGAGCGATTCGGCGATCGATACGTCAGGAAGCCCTGCAATATCGTCGGCAGTCACCACATCGACGATGAAATCCGAACGACGCTTGGCATCGATCGAACTCTGCACGCTCTTGCGGAAGCCGTTTACGACAATGTCGGTGGAGTCGGACGCTACGGTGTCATTTTCCGTCGGCGCGGATTGCGCCATTGCGGTGCCTGTGCCGACGACGAACATCAAGCCCATTGCGAGCGCCGCGCGACTAACGCCTACTGCCAGGCGCTGCTGAGAATTACGGTTGCCAGAAAAAATCATCGGTCCCCTCCCTGTCTTGCCCGCCCACGACTTAAGCATGGGTCGAGCGATTGGCGAACCTCGCAACCAATGCGGGTTCTATTGTGGGAATAGATTGCGCTACTGGCATGGAAAGCCAACAACAACACATACGTATTCACGGCGCCCTTTCCCCAAGCGATCGAGGCGGCTAGGCTGACGCTAGAAGAGAAGAGCATCGCCAGGAGAGGGCTTCCTGCCCCGCCAATGAAGGAAAGACCGACATCATTCGACATCGCCGCATTGGCCGGGGTGTCCCAGCCGACCGTGTCGCGGGCGTTGAGCGGGAGTCCGTCGGTCAGCGAGGCGACGCGCAAGCGCATTGAGGCGATTGCGCGCCAGCTCAACTATACCGTCGACAAGAATGCGTCGGGGCTGCGGCGGCGGCATTCAAAGACGATTGCTCTGCTGTTCTTTGAAGACCCGACACCCGATCAATCGCTGATCAACCCCTTCTTCCTATCGATGCTGGGATCATTGACACGAACTTGCTCGCTCCGGGGCTATGATCTGCTCACCTCGTTTCAGCAAATGTCGAACGACTGGCATGTCGATTATGAAGACAGCCACAAGGCCGATGGGATCATCCTGCTGGGCTATGGCGATTATGAGCTGTATCGCAGCCGACTTGCCGCGCTGATCGAGCAAGGCACGCATTTTGTACGCTGGGGATCAGTGCAGCCAGGTGAGCCCGGGATCACCATTGGCGGTGACAATTTTGCCGGCGGCAGCGACGCTGGTGCGCATCTGATCGACGGCGGGCGGCGGCGGATTGCTTTTGTCGGCCAGGCATCAAGCCATTATCCCGAATTTCATGATCGCTATCGCGGTGCCTGCGCGGCGCAGGCAGCGGCCGGGATTGCTGCCGATCCCCTGCTGCAGGTCGATGCGCTCAACACGCAACAGGCGGGCTATGACGCGGTGATGACGCTGAAGGCGCGGGGGAACCCATTCGACGCCATTTTTGCCGCCAGCGATACCCTCGCGATCGGCGCGCTAAGGGCGCTGGAAGAGCTCGGCATCGCCGTGCCGCGCGATGTGGCGGTGATTGGTTTTGACGACATCCCTGCCGCCGGCCTCACCCACCCGCCGCTGACCACGGTTGCGCAAAATTATCTGCTGGCCGGCGAAAAATTGGTCGACACCTTGTTGCGCCTGATCCGCGGTGAGCCCACCGAAAGCGCCACCCTGCCTGTCCGCTTAGTCGTCCGGCGATCGAGCGGGGCGACCGGCTAACACCGAACGACCGGTTTGATCTGGCGGGGTACCCGCGGCATTGGCATCGCCTTGCAAACATGCGCGAAGATTGGCGATTGCCGCCACCAAATCCCGCTGCCACCCTCGCGCGCGAGAGCAAAACGGGGAGAGCGATGACTAATCGGCCGCGCCAATCGCCCATCGGGCTGTGGAATATTTCGTTCGGGTTCTTCGGCATTCAGGTGGCGTTTGGGCTGCAAAATGCCAATGTCAGCCGCATCTTCCAATCGCTCGGCAGCGATGTCGATAGTCTGGCGCTTTTGTGGATCGCCGGGCCCGTCACCGGCCTGCTCGTGCAGCCGCTAATCGGCCATTTCAGTGATCGTACCTGGGGCAGACTCGGCCGCCGCCGCCCCTATTTCCTCGCTGGGGCCGTACTGGCGGCGGTGGCGCTGGTCATCATGCCGAATGCCGGCCTGCTCGTCGCCGCAGCCATCTTGCTCTGGATGCTCGATGCATCGCTCAACGTATCGATGGAGCCGTTTCGCGCTTTTGTCGGTGACATGGTTGGCCCGTCACAGCGCACGGCGGGCTATGCCTTTCAAACCGCGTTTATCGGCGCGGGCGCTGTACTTGGCTCGCTGGCGCCAGCCCTGCTCTCCGCAATGGGGGTTGCCAATACAGCCTCCGTCGGCAGCATCCCGCCATCTGTCGTCTATTCCTTTTACATCGGCGCATTCGCAATTCTTTCCAGTGTGTTGTGGACGGTTGTTACCACCCGCGAATACCCCCCCGAACAACTCCGCAGCTTTGAAGATTTTAGGGACAGCGACCATAGTGAGGCTCCCCCGATCGCGCCGACCCGCGGCTTACGCTGGGTAGTGGCCGGGCTGGTGACCTTGGCGCTGGTTTTAGTGCTGAAGCTGGAGCGTGATCTTTATGTGCTGGGCGGCGCGTTACTTACCTTTGGCGCGGCGCAACTTGTAGCGCAAGCGCTGGTGGGCGCTGGCAAGACCAAGGGCGCGCTCGTTCATATCATGAGTGATCTGGCGCAAATGCCTGAACAGATGAAGAAATTGGCGCTCGCCCAATTCTTCTCCTGGCTGGCGTTGTTCATCATGTGGATCTACACCACGCCAGTCGTCACCCAATATGTATTTGGATCGACCGATACCGCGACCAAAGCCTATAACGCCGGGGCAGACTGGGTCGGGATCCTGTTTTCCATCTATAACGGCGTCGCGGCGATCGCGGCGTTCCTGCTACCACCGCTGGCCAAGCGGCTTGGCGCGGCGCGCACCCATGCGCTTTGCCTGCTGATTGGCGGGTTGAGCTATGCGTTCATCGTCTTCATCCGCGACGCCAATATGCTCATCATCCCGATGATCGGCATCGGCATTGTCTGGGCATCAATCCTGACCATGCCTTATGTGATCCTGGCGGGCGTGCTGCCGCCGCGCAAGCTTGGCATTTACATGGGGATTTTCAATTTTTTCATCGTCTTGCCACAGCTGATGGTGGCCACAATCATGGGCGGAGCGATGCGCGCCTTTTTCCCCGGCCAGCCAATCTGGACGATGGTTGTCGCTGCCTGTGTGATGGCCATCGCAGCACTTGCCATGCTGCGGATCGATGATGGATCGGCAAAGGCCGGGGAGGCAGTGACGGGCTAGCGCGTGATGACGTTAGGCCGATTCAACCCCACACCCGTTCGGGCTGAGCGAAGTCGAAGCCCAAGCGCTCCGCATGCCCTTCGACTTCGGTCAGGGCGAACGGCGTATGGGTTGATCCAATCGAAAGTCATCACATTCTCGGGCCTAAAGCTTCCCCGGCCAGCGTGATCAGAACAACACGACTGATCGGATGCTTTCACCAGCATGCATCAGATCAAAGCCCTTATTGATGTCTTCCAGCGTCAAGACATGGGTGATCATCGGATCGATCTCGATCTTGCCGTTCATATACCAGTCGACGATTTTGGGCACATCAGTGCGGCCCTTGGCGCCACCAAAGGCCGTGCCGCGCCAGTTACGGCCAGTGACGAGCTGGAACGGCCGCGTGCTGATCTCCTTGCCCGCCTCAGCCACACCGATGATGATCGAGGTACCCCAGCCGCGATGGCAGCATTCGAGCGCCTGGCGCATCACCGTGGTATTACCGGTGCAATCAAAGCTGTAATCGGCGCCGCCATCGGTCAACGCGACGAGATGCGCGACCAGATCATCGACATCGCCCGGATTGACGAAATGCGTCATGCCAAAGCGCTTGCCCCATTCCTCGCGCGCGGGGTTGATATCGACGCCAATGATCTTGCTCGCCCCGGCCATCCGCGCGCCCTGCAGCACGTTGAGGCCAATCCCGCCGAGACCGAACACCACGACGGTGTCACCGACCTGCACCTTCGCGGTGTTCACGACAGCGCCGACACCAGTGGTGACGCCGCAGCCAATATAGCAGCTCGTCTTGAACGGCGCGTCCTCACGGATTTTGGCGACCGCGATTTCGGGCAGGACAGTGAAGTTCGAAAAGGTCGAACAGCCCATATAATGGAAGATCGGCTTGCCCTGATAGGAAAAGCGGGTCGTGCCGTCGGGCATCAACCCCTTGCCCTGGGTCGCGCGGATCGCAGTGCATAAATTGGTCCTGCCGCTAAGGCATGATTTACACTGGCGGCATTCGGGGGTGTAGAGCGGAATGATATGATCGCCGGGCTTGACCGATGTCACCCCCGCCCCAACCTCGCGCACAATCCCTGCCCCTTCATGGCCAAGCACGGAGGGGAACAGTCCTTCGCTGTCCAACCCGTCCAGCGTATAGGCATCGGTATGGCAGATGCCCGTCGCCATGATCTCGACGAGCACTTCGCCGGCCTTTGGGCCCTCCAGATCAAGCTCGACGATTTCCAGGGGACGCTTCGCTTCAAAGGCGACGGCGGCACGGGTCTTCATTCATCACTTCCTTCACGCCGAATATCGAATGATTCCTCATAGGTCAGGGTCGATACCGCTGGCCAGACCAAAGACATGGGTGGTCGGGCGATGGGGCATTTTCAGCACAAGATAGACCCGTTGTTCAGGCCGATGCGCAAGGCAAGCCGCCCACCGCCGCGAAGCGCGCTGTGCTGGTGGGGTCCATTTTTATGAAGGTCTATCGAACGAGTGGTGGAGCCGTGGGGGATCGAACCCCAGACCTCTGCAATGCCATCGCAGCGCTCTCCCAGCTGAGCTACGGCCCCATCCTTACGTTCTGGAAGCGTCGCCATTATCGGGGCGACGCTTCCTTGGCAAGTAGCGCTTTGTGCGCTTTTTCGCGGGAAAACGCTTTTAGCGCTCTTCCTCGTCATTGGACGTTTCCACGCCCAGATCGTCATCGCCACCCAGATCAACCTCGTCATCGGGCGAGGGTTCTTCGTCGTCAGCGGCGATGTCCAGATCTTCGTCGTCACCGGCGAGATCGTCGTCATCCTTCTTGGGCGTCAGCGCCTTGGGCGCATCGAACGGCAGCGGCTGCTTCGACTTCAGGATCGGCTCGGGCTCCCAGGCCTGGCCGCATTCGATGCAGGTGACCGGGTCATCCTTGCCCAGATCGTAAAAACGCGTTGCGCATTTCGGACACGTTCGCTTCGTGCCCCATTCCGGCTTCACCATGAGGTGCGTGACCTTTCAAAGAGATGGGATTTTGTGGCTGTTGAGCCGCAAAGTGGGGCGCGCCTTGCCATAGCGCAAGCGCGCTGTCAAAGCCGCCGCCAATGTCGCACCCTGCCGCCTCCCCTCGCTCTTTTGTCGCCCATGGTCCGTTACGCGGGCAGATGACGGTGCCCGGCGACAAATCGATCAGCCACCGCGCCTTGATGTTTGCGGCTTTGGCTATTGGCACCAGCCGGATTGAGGGATTGCTGGAAGGCGAAGATGTGCTCGCCACCGCCGCCGCGTTGCGCGCGATGGGGGCAACCATCATCCGGCATGATGATGGCATTTGGGAAGTCAGCGGGGTCGGCGTCGGTGGGCTGCTCCAGCCGACCCAGGCGCTCGACATGGGCAATTCGGGCACCTCTACCCGGCTGCTGATGGGCCTTGTCGCGAGCCACCCGATCACGGTGACCTTTGTCGGCGACGCATCCTTGTCAGCCCGGCCGATGGGGCGGGTGATTGAGCCGCTGTCACAGATGGGCGCCGACATCACCGCCAGCCCCGGCGGCAAATTGCCGCTGATGGTGCGCGGGATTTGCCCCGCCGTGCCAATCAGCTACACATTGCCGGTTGCCTCTGCGCAGGTGAAATCGGCAGTGCTGCTCGCGGGCCTCAACACGCCCGGCATTACCCGCGTGATCGAGCCAATCGCGACGCGCGACCATAGCGAGCGCATGCTGAAGGGCTTTGGCGCGACGCTAAGCGTCGACGAAACCAACCAGGGCCGACTCATTTCGATCACCGGGGAAGCGGAGCTCAAGCCGCAATCGATCATCGTGCCGGGCGACCCGTCTTCAGCCGCTTTTTTTGCAGTAGCGGCGTCGATCATCCCGGGGTCCGATGTGTTGATCGCCAATGTCGGCCTGAATGTCACCCGCACCGGCTTGTTCAGCGCGCTGCGGATGATGGGGGCTGACATCACCAAGGAAAATCCGCGCGAGGTGGGCGGCGAGCCGGTCGCCGATTTGCGGGTTCGGCATGCGCCGCTTCGGGCAATCGATGTGCCGCCCGATCTCGCCCCCAGCATGATCGACGAATATCCGATTCTGTTTGTCGCGGCCGCGCTTGCCTCGGGCCGGACGGTGGCACGCGGCGCGCATGAACTCAGGGTTAAGGAATCAGACCGGATCGCGACAATGGCCGCGGCACTGACGGCAATTGGGGTGGAAATAGAAGAATTTGACGACGGGCTGGCGATTACCGGCTCAGGCGGCGCGATGCTGCCCGGCGGCGCA
The DNA here is from genome assembly GCA_001464615.1 of Sphingomonadales bacterium Ga0077557. Taxonomy (GTDB): domain Bacteria; phylum Pseudomonadota; class Alphaproteobacteria; order Sphingomonadales; family Sphingomonadaceae; genus Sphingomonas. Next base: position 91,293 of record LNFI01000009.1, read on the forward strand.
ACGATTGCGTCAAAGCTCGATCACCGGATCGCGATGAGTATGGCGGTTGCCGGCCTCGTCGCGCAGGCCAGCGTCACCATTGACGATGTCGCCCCGATTGCAACAAGCTTTCCGTCCTTCTTCGAAACGCTTGACGCACTCGCCGGTTAGGGCCTTTGGTACGCAAATGATCATCGCCGTCGACGGACCCGCCGCTTCAGGCAAAGGCACCCTCGCCCGTGCCCTGGCGAAACATTATCGCTTGCCGCACCTTGATACCGGATTGCTCTACCGAGCGGTTGGGCTGAACGTGCTGCGCCAGGAGCTAAACCCCGAAATCGAAGCTGATGGCTTTGCCGCCTGCGATTTCGACGACTCAATCCTTGGCGATCCAGCGTTGCGCAGCGATGAGATCGGCAAGATCGCTTCGGTCGTCTCGGTGCATCCGCTGGTGCGTACCGCCCTGCTCCACCGTCAGCGGCGCTTTGCCAACCAGCCGGGCGGTGCGGTGCTCGACGGGCGCGATATCGGCACGGTGATTGCGCCGAATGCCGATGCCAAGCTGTTCATCAAGGCCACCCCGCAAATCCGCGCCAAGCGCCGCCATGCCGAACTGCGTACACAGGGATCAACCGTCAGCCTCGACAAGGTGCTCGCTGACATCCGCGCGCGCGATTTGCGCGACATTGGCCGGGCTGCCGCGCCGCTGGTGATGGCGGACGACGCCAATTTGCTCGACACGAGCTTTTTGTCGATCGAAAGCGCTGTGCAGCGGGCGATCGAACTGGTCGAAGCGCGGGTGCGCGCCAAGACGAGCTGAACGGGCGTCGCGCCAAGCCTATCGCTTCACGCCCCTGGCTTCGCCTCGCTCGCCAGCCGCTTGTTGAGAATTTTCGTATAGTCAGCGCTCAGATTTCGGCAGCTCTTGGGATCAACAAACGGGTTCGGCACGGCGCGCCGCTCAAACTGCGCGAATTTTGTGTCGCCGCCCGAATTATCGGGATGGGCGGTAAACAGGATATCGCAGGGCATCGCTGCGACCCTGCTGATCGTCTGCCGGAACGACGCGACAATCGACCGGTGGGCCGGGTCCGAGAATCGATACCCATCAACCGACACCGGATTAAGGCTGGAGGCGAACACCATATTCAAACAGCGCTTGGCTTCGCAGGATTGCCAGCGCCAGCTCATGCTGCCGGCGGTATGGCCAGGCGTCGCCTGCGCCAGCACGCGGGTGGCGCCCAGCCGAATGACCTCGCCGTGGCGGACGACCCGCAGCTTGCCGGTGATCGCGGGCAGATCGGCGAGCTGGCCGAATTGCGGATCGTCGGCGCCGCTTCGGCCCTGGCGCAGCACCTGGGCTGCGGCGGCGCTGGCGACCACCGTTGCGCCGCTATCGCGCGCCAGAGCGGCAATGCCGCCCGCATGATCATAATGCGGTTCGGTGCTGAGGATCAGCTTCACGTCGCTGACCTTGAAACCAAGCGCACGAATATTGGATTCCACCGAGGATACCGATTGCGGCAGCGCGCCATCGATCAGGATTAACCCCGCGCCGGTATCGATCAGCGCGACATTCATCTTGCGAAAGCCGACCAGGTAACTGTTGCCGAAGATGCGCTTGGGCGGCTGCGGCGCGAGCCAGCGCGCGGCAAATTCTGCAGCGATGGGCCGGGTCAGCGGGTCGACATCCGCCTGCGCAAGGGCTGCACCGGCAATCGCGGGCATCGCCATCGCCGCAACCGCCAATTGCAAATTCCGCATCACCTAATCCCCCTGCTAATGCGAACCCGATACACGCAAAGCCTTTGGGGCATCAACCGGATGGGCCCGCTTGCCTCTTCCCCCCCCATGCGCTAAGGCGCGCCCGTCCGGCGGGCAGGTGCTCGCGGTGGAAGGCGCGGAGGCATGTCCTCTAGCGCCCTTTTCGCATTTTGCGTCTAGGCCCCTTCCCCGCTTCCCCGCGCGCCCGGATGCCGCGACCGGCAACCGGCCGCCGCGGCAACATGGCCAAAGACCGCCGGATACAACCGGCTGGCCGGACAATGAACTTGGGATACTGAAATTTTATGGCCTCTTCGGCAAACCCCACGCGCGATGATTTCGCCGCCCTTCTTGAAGAAACCCTTGGCGATGCAGACGGCTTTGAAGGCCGGGTTGTAAAGGGCACCGTTACCGCCATTGAGAATGACCTTGCCGTCATCGATGTCGGTCTGAAGAGCGAAGGCCGCGTGCCACTGCGCGAATTTGCGATGCCGGGCCAAAAGGCCGACCTGAAGGTTGGCGACGAAGTCGAAGTCTATGTCGACCGCGTTGAAAACATCCACGGCGAAGCAATGCTGTCGCGCGACCGCGCCCGCCGCGAAGCCGCTTGGGACACGCTGGAAACCGAATTCGCCAAGACTGCGCGCGTCGAAGGCGTCATCTTTGGTCGCGTGAAGGGTGGCTTCACCGTCGACCTGAACGGTGCCGTTGCCTTCCTGCCCGGTTCGCAGGTCGATATCCGCCCGGTGCGTGACGTGACCCCGCTGATGGACATTCCGCAGCCCTTCCAGATCCTGAAGATGGACCGCAAGCGCGGCAACATCGTCGTTTCACGCCGCGCGATCCTGGAAGAAACCCGCGCTGAACAGCGTTCGGGCCTGATCCTGAGCCTGGCCGAGGGCCAGATCATCGACGGCGTCGTCAAGAACATCACCGATTATGGTGCGTTCGTTGATCTGGGCGGCATCGACGGCCTGCTGCACGTGACCGATCTCAGCTACAAGCGCGTCGGCCATCCGAGCGAAGTGCTCAACATCGGCGATACTGTGAAGGTGCAGATCATCCGCATCAACAAGGACACCCAGCGCATCTCGCTCGGCATGAAGCAGCTTGAGAGCGATCCGTGGGATGGCGCGATGGAGAAATATCCGATCGGCGCCAAGCTTTCGGGCCGCGTGACCAACATCACCGAATATGGCGCGTTCGTCGAACTGGAAGCAGGCATCGAAGGCCTGGTCCATGTCAGCGAAATGAGCTGGACCAAAAAGAACGTTCACCCTGGCAAGATCGTTTCGACCAGCCAGGAAGTCGATGTCATCGTCCTGGAAGTCGATTCGGAAAAGCGCCGCATCTCGCTTGGCCTCAAGCAGGCGATCAGCAATCCGTGGGAAGCCTTTGCCGAAGCACACCCGGTTGGCTCGACCGTCGAAGGCGAAGTCAAGAACGCCACCGAATTCGGCCTGTTCATCGGCCTCGACAACGATGTCGATGGCATGGTCCACATGTCCGACATCGCCTGGGGCGTATCGGGCGAGGACGCGCTCAACCTGCATCGCAAGGGTGAGACCGTTCAGGCCATCGTGCTCGACATCGATGCCGAAAAGGAGCGCATCTCGCTTGGCATGAAGCAGCTTGAGCGTGGTGCCCCCGCCGTTGGCGGTGGTGCAGCGACCGAAGGCGGCGACGCCGGCGGCGCACGCCTCAACAAGAACGCCATTGTCACCGTCACCGTGCTTGAAGTCCGCGATGCGGGCCTTGAAGTGCAAACCGGCGACGCTGGCGCGACGGGCTTCATCAAGCGCACCGATCTTGGTCGTGACCGCGATGAGCAACGTCCAGAGCGTTTCCAGGTCGGGCAGAAGTTCGATGCCATGGTGACGGGCTTTGATCGTTCGAAAAAGCCGACCTTCTCGATCAAGGCGATGCAGATCTCCGAAGAGAAGCAGGCCGTTGCGCAATATGGTTCATCCGATTCGGGTGCATCGCTGGGCGACATCCTGGGCGAGGCCCTCAAGGCACGGTCGGGCGACACTAAGAAGTAACATACTCAAAATGGGGACATTGCCCGGCGCAATGTCCCCATTTTCGTCATTTTGTGACGTTTTGTTGCGCCGCGTTTCTGGCCAACTGAATAACATAAGGATAACAAGGTGCTTGAGCGCATCGCTGCGGGGGCGGCGGTGCGTGTGTTTTAAAATTGGGGAGAATGCTATGATACGCTCGGAGCTTGTGCAGCGCCTTACGGACGATAATCCAGACCTCACACCGCGCGAAATCGAAGCAATCGTCTCTACCTTCTTCAACGAAATTTCCGCTCGCCTCGCCGCTGATGGCCGGGTTGAGCTGCGTGGCTTCGGTGCCTTTTCAACCCGCGCTCGTGACGCACGCACCGGTCGCAACCCGCGCACCGGCGAAGTCGTCGATGTCTCTGCAAAGCGCGTTCCCTATTTCAAACCCGGCAAGGAAATGCGCGCACGTCTCAATTGTGAGGCGTGAGTCGTAACCCTGCTTGACCTGTGGCCGGCATTCGGCTTGCGTATCCGTCAAGCGGACGTGGCGAAACCGGTAGACGCAGGGGACTTAAAATCCCCCTCCTATGGAGTGCGGGTTCGAGTCCCGCCGTCCGCACCACCGACTTGATCGGGCCGGTGGCGTCCGACCGCAAGCGATGGCAAAGGAGAGTCATGACTCTCGCTGCCAACCCGCACCACCGGTTAACTGTGCGTACCGGATCGAAAATCGGTCGCCTTTTCTGCGCCGTGATACTGCTGGCCGGCTGCAATCAGCGTAGCGATGTTGGCCCGGTAATCGTCAGCGCGATTGGGGCGCCACCGGCGATGGTCGATCCAGGGAGAGTAGACCCGGGCGGCCCCAGCCGACTGCTGCTTGATTCGGTCGCGCAGGGGCTGGTCCGGTTTGATGCGGCTGGTCAGATCGCCCCGGCGCTGGCCGAGCGCTGGATCGTCATCGACGACGGCATGAGCTATATTTTCCGCCTGCGCGAAGCAACATGGCGCGACGGCAGCAAGGTGACCGCTGCACAAGTCGTCCAGCGCCTGCGTCGTCAGCTTGCACCCCGATCGCGCAACGCGTTACGACCCTATCTGAGCGCCATCGACGAGATTGTCGAAATGACGCCGCAGGTTATCGAAGTCCGCCTGAAGCGCCCCAGGCTGGATCTGCTCAAGCTGTTTGCCCAGCCGGAACTCGCGGTGATCGACGAACGGCTTGATAGCGGCAGTGGTCCGTTTCGGATCAATTCGCGGGGCAAGATCAGTGTCCTGCTTCATCCGGCGATCGATCCGGTACGCGCGGTGGATGACGAGATCACGGCATCGGGCCCCGAACAATCCGTGCAGGTGATCGGCGAACGCGCCTCTCGGGCAATCGTCCGCTTCATCGAACGACAATCGGATCTCGTCACTGGCGGCACCTTTGTCGACTGGCCATTGATTGCGTCCGCCACTGTAGCCCCGGCCAATTTCAAGCTCGATCCAGCGGCTGGACTGTTCGGGCTGGCGATCGTCAATCGCGATGGTTTCCTTGCTGACGCCCAGAACCGGGTCGCACTTGCCCAGGCGCTTGACCGCGAGGCATTGGTCGCGGCGTTTGCGCCGGGCTGGGCAGCGGCAAGCCAAATCCTGCCCGACCAACTCGATTCCGCCGCCGCCCCAACGGTCCCCGCCTGGGTCAACCTGCCGCCTGAGGAACGCCGCAGCGGCGCGCACGCGCGGGTAAGGCGTTGGAAGGAAACGCATACGGCCCCGCTGACGCTGCGGATCGCCCTGCCCAAAGGGCCGGGATCGACGATATTGTTTGGCTTTATCGGTGCGGCTTTCCAATCGATCGGTATTGAACCGCGCCGGGTGGCAATGACCGAAACAGCCGATCTACGGCTGGTCGATGCGGTTGCCCCTTATGACAGCGCGCGGTGGTATCTGGCGATGGCCTGCCAGCGGTGCGGCCCGGCGGCGCAAGAGGCGCTGATCAAGGCGCGCGATGCCAATAGCCTGGCCGAACGCGCGCAGAACATTGCGGAGGCCGATGTCGCGGTTGAACAGGATGCCGCTTTCATCGTCATCGCGCGTCCGCTACGCTGGTCGCTGGTCGCGTTGCGGCTGCGCCAGTGGCAAGGGAACAGCCGGGCCTGGCATCCGTTGAATGCATTGCGCGACAATAGCCAGTAAACCAACCAGAGCTGAGGGCCATGGCCAACCGTACCACCCGCTTAGACCCCGAACAGATCCGCAAGATTGCCGCGCAACTGCCGCTGGGGCGCGATCCCGGCACGGTCCGACGCCGGATCGAAGCGATGGAGCAGTTGCTCGAAGGATTGATCACCATTCCGGGCATTAATCGCAAGGTCGGGCTGGACGTGATCCTTGATTTCATTCCCGTCGCCGGGCCAACGATCGCGGCCGCGATGGGCGGCTGGATGATGTGGGAGGCCCGCAATCTGGGCATGACCAAAACGCACATGGCGCGGATGGCTGGCAATATCGGCTTTGATTATCTGCTCGGGCTAATCCCCTGGATCGGCGCGGTGCCTGATTTCTTTTTCCGCTCCAACACCCGCAATTTGAAAATGATCAAACGCTTCCTTGATCATCATCACCCGGCAACCGCGATCATCCAGGGCTGATCCGGCGCCTTAACGCACCCCGCGCCAGATCTTGATCGGCTTGGTGGGGGCCAGCCCGCCCTGATGCGCCGGACAGCGCGCATAGCGGGTCTGAGTATCCAGGCACAGCCACACCTCGTCCAGCCATCCTTGGCGATTGGCGGTGATCCGCATCATCTCCGCGCTGATCCCGGGATTGGCGCGGGCAATCGCACTGGCGAGCTGCCCGGCGGTGAGGCGGCGGCGCGACAGCGCGTTCATATCGGGATAGCGCAGCCGAGTGAACAGCCGGGTCGCGCGATCAAAATAGGCCTTGGGGCTGTCGCTCATGCAGGTGCCGTGCTTGGCCCATTCATGCTGCAGCAATTGCGCGGACGGCGTCGCACAGAGATTTTCGCGGATGACAGCCGGCGGCAGAATATCGGCAGCGCGGCAATATTGCGGCCATTTCTCGCCCTCACCATCGGGCCATAGCCCGTGCAGCGTGAAGCCAAAACGGTTGCCCCTGCCACACTGAAACTGAGCAGAGGCATCGCGCGCATTGCTGCGGCAATATTGCGGCGCCCAGCTGATCGCCAGCGTATAACTGCCGATCGGGAGCACGCGCTGGGGCTGGCTGGCGCTGGGGCCATCGGCGCGCGGTACGGGCAGATCGGCGGGGACCGCGCAGCTATAGGCCTGGGCGCTGGCTGCGGCGGGCAGGCCCAGCATGACGGCGGCGACAATGATCGTGAAATGCCGCATTACCGAGTCTCCCTGGAGAACCATGCCCGTGCATCCTTCCTAAACAGGCAGATTACGGCAAACAACTGCAAAGAATAATTGATGATTGTGACCACGAACTGGATCGGCGTAACCAGTGCAAGACGATGTCCAATCGTTCCACTGACCACGCCAGTCAGACCCAACAGGAAAAACAGCGTAATGAGCCATTTTGCAACTACACTTCTGCGCCGACCGGCTGCGTAACAAAGTAACAGGCCGATCAATATGCTGAATCCGGTCATCAACGCTACCAACCCAAACCCAAGCAGTGCAAACACTACCCCGATCGCGGGATTAAAGAGGTAATTTCCAACAGCACTCATAATTGTGATAGCGGTGGAACCAAGATAAAACTGCTCAAATCGAACGATTGATACTGGGCGCTCCATGAAATACCCCTTTGTTGATAGGGTAGTTTCCCAACTATTTCATGATATTTCGTTAAAATCCAGTCCGATGTCCGCTGCCGGCGCCGATTGCGTCAGCCGCCCCACGCTGATGAAGGTCACGCCGGTTTCGGCAATCGCGCGGATCGTGTCGAGCCGCACGCCGCCCGATGCTTCAGTCGGCACGCGCCCGCCGATCAGCGTCACTGCGCCGCGCAGGATCGGCGGCGGCATGTTATCGAGCAGCAGATGCGTCGCCCCCGCCGCCAGCGCCGGTTCGATCTGATCGACGCGGTCAACCTCGACGATGATGCGCGCGATCCCCGCCACCTTGGCGCGCCGCACGGCTTCTCCCACCGATCCGGCGACCGCGACGTGATTGTCCTTGATCATCGCCGCGTCCCACAACCCCATGCGGTGATTGGTCGCGCCGCCCATCAGCGTCGCATATTTTTCCAACCGACGCAGGCCCGGGATAGTTTTGCGCGTATCGAGCAGGATTGCCCCCGTCCCCCTGATCTTGTCGACATAGCCGCGCGTCATCGTTGCAATGCCTGACAGGTGCTGGACGGTGTTGAGCGCCGACCGCTCCGCCGTCAGCATCGCCCGCGCCAGCCCTTCGATCCGCAGCAAATCGGTGCCCGCCGCCACCCGGTCACCATCCTCAACCAGCCGCTCAATCCGGACATCGGGATCAAGCGCGCGAAAAAACGCCTCGGCGATCGGCAGCCCGGCGACGATGATCGCATCGCGGCTGTCCATCACCCCCGTGAAACGGGCATCGGCCGGGATAACGGCAGCGGAGGTGATGTCCCCACCCTCCCCCATATCTTCGGCCAAGGTGGCGCGGACGAAGGCGTCGAGATCGAAACCGAGGAGTGTAAAGGTCATGATTTCCAACGAAGTTGCGGACGTTGCAGGTCACCGTCGCGGGGTGCAACGGGACGCACCGGGCGCATCGGTGCGGGCGTTGGCAGGGCGATCGAGCGAGTCATGATGGCATCTGTGCCACACTCAATGGGGTTTAGGACAGGTCAATCAGCGGCGCGGTTATCTTGCCGCATCGGGGAGAACGGTGCGCGAGTCAAGCAGACTAAAAATCATTAATCCCTGAAAATAAAGGACATTTGTTGGCCTGATCAGCCGAAAATAGCATGTCCGATATCCAACCCGATCTGAACACCAACGGCACCGGCGTAAAGCCACACCGCGCCCAAAGCGGTCCATGCGAGGCGGCGTTGCAATCGTTCATTCAGCTGCATGGTTTGTGGCTATCCCCTTTTGCGACGGGACCAGGATCGCACAACCGTGAAATGACCGCAACTTGGGAAATTGGACGCGCAATCGGCCCCTATACCGTATCATGGAGATAGATATTTACATCCGTTTTGGACATAATCGTTGCTGCCAGCCGATTTGGGGCAACCCTTTTGCGGTGGTGGGGGATAGGCCGGAGCGGGATGCCGTCCCCGGCCTGTTCTTTTTGCGGGTGCCGAGAAATTCCCCCTATCCCTTGCCTGCGCATCACCAAAATCAAGGCTAACGGCCAAAAAGGTGCGTCATGTCGATGAGGCTTAACTCCATTTTCACCTATCCGCGCGTAGGTGAAGCCAACGCAAGGGAGTGCACCAATGATTTTTCGCAAGTTCATCCGTAACAATCGCGCTGCGACGGCAATTGAATACGGCCTGATCGCCGCGTTGATCGCCGTAGCAGCCATTGCGGCGATGCAGGGTCTCGGCAACAAGCTCAAGACGACCTTCTCAAACGTATCGACCAATATGAAGGCGACCTAACCGGTCGCCGGTGGCTGTTGCTTGGCGTCCTGATCGGCTAGCCGATTGCGCCCCAGGCCCAGAACAGCAGCAGGGCAAAGCCGATGGTGCCAATGGCCGCGTGCACGGCGAGCGACCCGCCAATAATGCCGGGTCGCGATTTGGCGATGATCGGCACGAACAGCCCGGTGGCCAGCGCACCCGCGACGATGAGCGCGACGGTCGATCCCATGGCATGGCGGGGCAGCGTCTCGCCGCTCGGTGCGCCGCGCAGCAGCATCACCAGCAGTTCCAGCCCACCTGCGCCCAGCAGCAAGTGCACCCCCGCCAGTGTTTGCGAATTGCGCTCCCCGCGCAGATAGCGATAGCCCATATAGGCACCTATCGCCACGCCCATGCCCAGCAAGAACACTACCGGTACCACGGTCATTGCCTGCCTCCCCTGCTTTTCCCACTGCCGCAGCATACCGGAACTTAGCGCAGCATTTTTGCTTTTTACATGCTAACACAACATCCTAAACATCGCTCATCAGGGATGACTTACGGCTGAGACCTGGCCGGGAAACGCGATCAATTGCCGACATCGCCCTTTCAAGTCCCTCACCATCCCTGCGTCGCCGTGCCCGCAACCACATAGAGCGTCACCAACAACCCCGAAATCAGCGCGCCCGGCCGATAGCTGCCGGTGCGCCGCCACGTGAAGATCGCGATCACCGCCACCGTCGCCAGCACGACCGGGAATTGCAGCGCGATCACCGTGCTGAGCGGATCGAGCGCGGTCGGCAATTGGCCGGTGACGAAGAACACGCCGTAATCGAGCAGCAGCATCACCACAAAGCCAAGCGACAGCGCGACTTTGGCCCAGCCATACTGCGCCACCCAGCCATCGCCCTGCACCGTCAGCCGCTCGACCAGCGTCTTGACGCTCGCCAGAAAGCCGATCGTCAATGGCACAACATAAATAGCGGCAATCGCCAATTGCGTGGCGCTGGGCAGTTTCACCGCAATGATCCAGAGCCGGAAATCGGTGTGGAAAGCGCGATCAACCGCGAACAACAGCGCATAACCCGCCGCTACACTGAGCAGCGCGGCGGTGATCGACTGCCCCCAATCCGATTGCCGACCGCTGACCATCTTGCGCCCGATCAGCCAGCTAATCCCTGCGCCGACCAACCCCCAAAGCGTGATCTGCGTGGTCACTGTCTGCGGCAGGATCGGGTTGGGCTGGACGAGCAGGAAAACCGCGACGAACACTGGGAAAAACGTGATCGCGGGCAGGAAAGCGGTGAGCAGAAAAGCGCGCCACCAGCCGCCGTCACGCGCCTCAACACCGGGCTCGACCGGCCCGCGCATCGCGGCAAAGGCGGGCAGCCGTACCAGCAGATCGAACACCGCCAGCACGACCATGACGAAGCCAATCAGGCCCAGTGCCGTACCCGCTTCCTTCCAATACCAGATTTGGTTGGCCGACGGGATCGGCGTGCCGCCCTTCAGCGTGACTGAAAACCAATCGATCGCGCGGGCAATCGCCTCTGGCGAGATATGGTCGCCCGGATGGGTGACGGCAGGCGTGGCCAGGATGCGCGCGGTGCCGTTCGCGATTGATCCATAGAGCTTGCGTGGGACGATGCGCTCGCTGGTGCCGAATACTGTTTTCAGCTTGGCCGAATCGCCAATGTCGCGCGCCTTATCGACGCCCCACATCAGCTTCGAAAATTCGTCATACTGGCTATAAACCAGCCCCAGATTGCGCGGCCAGCTGGGGCTGCCCTCGCGCGCATAGGGTGCGCCGGTTGACGATCCCTCCAGCACAATCGCCTTATAATCATCGGGATAGGCAGCGGCGGCGGCGAGCACCGTCCAGCCGCCCATCGAATGGCCTTCCAGCCCGACATTATTGGGATCGACCATCGACAGCGAACGGAGATGGACGAGCCCGTCCGGCCCGCCAAAGCCGTTCGCAAAGGCCGGGCCATCGCTATAGCCATGGCCGGTCTGATCAAGCGCGAGCACGACATAGCCGCGCCGCGCAAATTCAATCGCAAAGCCATCCTGGGTTTCGCGCGAATTGATATAGCCGTGGACGGCAAGGATGCCGGGGGCCTTGCTGGTGGCGGTCGCGGTTGAGGGCACATAGAGCAGTGCGCTCATCGTCTTGCCGCCGGTGCCCTGGAAACGGATGTCGCGCACTTCGATGCCGCCGGTCGTCTGGATGCGGCTGGCTAGCATCGCCCCGCCAATCGCCAGCGCCAATCCCAGGATCAGCATCCACCAGCCGCTTTTCGGCAATCCTTGCGCCATGATTCCGCCCCCGATTGACCGACACGCCGAAACTGGCAACGTCGCGCCTCATACCAAAACCGTTGGAGAGCCGAACATGGCCAAGGTCAAGATGCTGGCGTTCGATGTGTTCGGCACGCTGGTCGATTGGCGGACGAGCATTGCACGCGAAGCACAGGCAGTGTTTGCGCGCGCAGGGCGCGACGACATTGATCCAGCCGGGTTCGCCGATGCCTGGCGCGGGCTGTATCAACCCGCAATGGAGGCGGTGCGATCCGGCAAGCGGCCCTTTACGCGGCTCGATGTGCTAAACCGCGAGACGCTGGATATGCTGCTGGCGGCCCATGATGTGAAGCTGGACGACGCGGCTGCGCAGGATTTCGCCTTTGCATGGCGCAGGCTCGATCCCTGGCCCGATGTCGTCGACGGGCTTGCGCGGCTAAAAGCGCGCTATCCGATCGTCACGCTTTCCAACGGCAATATCGCGCTGACGATGGAAATCGCGCGGCGTGTCGGCATGACCTTCGATGCAGTATTGGGGGCGGAAGCCGTGCAGGCGTTCAAGCCGATGCCAGCGGCCTATCTGCGCACCGCCGATCTGCTGGGCATTGCACCAGGCGAGCTGTGTTTGGTGGCGGCGCATCACAGCGATTTGGCGGCGGCGCGGGGCTGTGGCCTGACATGTGCCTATATCCACCGGCCGATGGAATATGGCGGCGCGACCGCTCCGGATGCCCATATGGCGCAGGATTGGGAATGGTCGGCGGGCAGCCTGATCGAGTTGGCGGTAGCGATGGGCGGATAATGTTCGTTGAACTCGCCGACTAGCGGGGACCGCCGTTACGCGGTCTTTTTGGCTCTCCGAATTTCATCACGGCGTACATCGCCGCCATCTGAGCGAAAAAGATCACGATGAACAACGGCATCCTGCCCGCTTGGAGGTTATAAAAATTGAAGACAAATGTAGCTGCGGTGATCAGCAACAGTGCCAAGTTTTTGGCGTAGGTTGGTTTGATGCGGTATTCGTCATCGGTCATGGCGATTTCCTTGCCGGTCGTTTGTTGCCGAATGCGGTGATGGACCCTGGCCGTAGTGAATTATCAAAAGATAACGGGCGAACCCCATATAAGACAAGCGGTTGCACGACTTTTTTGCTTATCATCGACGCCCATCGTGGCGCAAATTTTGATCTGCACACGGGACCTGGCGGACTACAGGACAACGTTCGCCCAACCCCCCGGGGTGACGGCTGCCGCAAACTTCGCCACAACCTCGAAAAATCATAAAACTGGAGACGATCAATGAAAGCAGCGGTCTATTACAGCAATGGCGATCCCAGCGTGCTGGTGTATGAGGACGTCGCTGACCCCGTCTGCCACCCCAAGGGCGTCGTCATCCGCGTCGAGGCGGTGAGCATCGAGGGCGGCGACACGCTCAACCGCTGGCGCGGGCCGCTCGTCACCACGCCGCACATCGTTGGCTATCAGGCAGCGGGCGAGATCGTCGAGGTCGGCGCCGAAGTCACCCATTTGAAGGTCGGCATGCGCGTCGCGACGGTTGACGCGTTCGGATCGCATGCAGAGCTGCGCCCTGTCCCTGCGCGCAATTGCTGGCCGATCCCCGCCGGGCTTGACCCCGCCAAGGCCGCCGTCGTGCCCGTTGCGTTCGGGACGGCGCATGAATGCCTGTTCGGGCGCGGTGACTTGAAAGCCGGCGAGGTCGCGCTGATCCAGGCGGGCGCGAGCGGCGTCGGCATCGCCGCGATCCAGCTGGCGAAGCAAGCGGGCGCGACGGTGCTCGCCACCGCATCGAGCGACGAGCGGCTTGAGCGGCTGAAGGCGTACGGGCTGGATCACGGCATCAACTACACGCGTGACGAAGTAGCCGCCGAAGTAAAGCGGCTTACCGGCGGCAAGGGCGCGGACGTGGTGGTCGATTCGGTCGGCGGCACCACCTTGCAAGGATCGATCGATTCGCTCGCCTATCGCGGGCGGCTGTCGATGGTCGGCGCGGCGGGGCGGGAGGCGATGAAGGTCGATGTCGGTTCGCTGATGGGCGGCAACCGCTCCTTAAGCGGCGTGTTCCTGGGGGCCGAGATCATGACCGACCGGGTGCATGACATGATCCAGGGGCTGATCGAGGAGGTCGCAGCAGGCAAGCTGGAGGTGGTGATCGACCGCCGCTTTGCGCTGTCGGAGGCAGCGGCGGCGCATGCGTATATCGAGAGCCGGCAGGCAGTGGGGCGGGTGGTGTTGGTGCCTTAAGGGGGATGGCTGCAATTGGTGGATTGCCAACACGCAGGCTTGCGGCTGGATCATGACTAAAGCTGCCGCTACCATCACCTGATGGACTTCTCTGGCCTCATTTTGATCCCGCTCGCTGCGGTAATCACAGCATGCTGGATCATTGGAAGCGCCATTCTGTCGAAGAACAGTCCGGGCTTTCAAGGACCATTTCTTCTGTCCTATGGGCTTGGCGTGATCTTCATGGAGCCTTGGAGGATATCGGCATGGCAAGAACTCGGCATGTTCGCGATTATGCTCGTGAGCCTCGCTGTCTCGGTTGCCGTCGGATGTATCATCGGCGGCATTCCCGCTGCGTTCATTTTCTCCGTCGGAACGAAGCTCCAGCAACGCTTCGGACGATAACGAGCGGCAGCTTTCAGGCCCACTCCTCCCGGCTCTCCAAGACCAATTATGGGGCGCGAGCCGCCCTACCCCAATCGTCACCCCGGGCTTGACCCGGGGTCCAGCTTCTTCTTTGCCACCGCAACAGCGGGACCCCGGATCAAGTCCGGGGTGACGAACGGGAGTGTGGAAAACTCACCCCCTATTCCGCATAGCCCGGATTATGCCGATCCAGCTTCCTGAGCAGCGCCGGCCAAGCCAATCCCTGGGCAAGCATCGCCATCCCCGCGCCGCTCGATTGTTCCTCGACCTTGTGCTCCACCCCCTGTGGCGGGTTGTGCAGGCCGCTGCGCCCAGCGCTCAGCATATGCACCTGCGCTTCGCACGCGCGTTCCAGGAAATAGAGGCGAAGGAATGCCTGCGCCACCGTCGCGCCCACCGCCAGCGTACCGTGGTTGCGCAGGATCATCGTGTGCTTGGTGCCGAGATCCTCGACCAGCCGCTCGCGCTCCTCAAGCTCGGTCGCGATACCTTCATATTCGTGATAGGCGACATCGTGCCCCGCAATCATCGATGTTTGGGTGTGCGGCAACAGCCCATCCGACATCGCCGACACCGCCTGACCATAAGGCGTGTGGAGATGCATTACCGATGCGGCATCCTCGCGCGCCATGTGGATCGCCGAGTGGATCACGAAGCCCGCGCGGTTCACCGGCGCAGGCGTATCGTCAACCTTGTTGCCCTCGACATCGATCTTGACCAGCGCCGAGGCGGTCATTTCCTCAAACATATGCGTATAGGGGTTGATCAGGAAATGATGCTCTGGCCCCGGCACCCGCGCCGACAGGTGCGTGAAGATCAGATCGTCCCAGCCATACATGGCGACCAGCCGGTAAGCAGCGGCGAGATCGACCCGAGCCTGCCATTCCTCAGGCGAGCAGCGGTCGCGGATCGTTTCGGCGGGCTTCAGGGCGGTGGCCATGTCGTCTTCTCCTGGTATCACGGTCAAGTTGCGCTGCAGCATATGTTGCGCAGCATAAATAACGGCACAGCATGTAACGCTAGCAGGCCAAACGCCGCTTGACGAGCCGAGACAGCGGGTGAAGGATAGGCAAATGGCTGGCCCTACCCCGACTGATCCCGCAGCGCTGTTTCGCGAAATGCTTGGCCAATGGGAATCAATGGCCAATGAATTTGGCGGCAACCTGATGAAAAGCGGCGAATTTACGCGCGTGATGCACGGCGCGAACGCTGCCAATATGAAATTCAAGGAAGCCCGCGCCGAGATGATGGACCGCGCGCTCGACGCCGCCAACATGCCGACCAAGGCCGAAGTCGGTGATCTTTCGGCGCGACTCCACCGAATCGAGGCGACTGTCGACCGAATCGAAGCGATGCTGGCGGCGCAAGCCGGCGGATCGGCAACGCCCGATCGGCCCAAACCAAAACGCACCCGCAAGCCCCCTCAAAGCAAGGCGGCCGGGTGAGCGACGGGAGTCCCGGCATTGTCGAGCAGGCCCGTGTCGAGTTCGACCGTGCGCTGAAACGCAATATCAAAGGGCTCGGCTATTTCATGTCGTCCGCGCCCGTGCTGGGGGCATCGCCCAAGGATCGGCTGATCCAGCGCGGCACGATGAACCTCTATCATTATCGCCCAATGTCCGACGAAGTGTACCGGGTGCCGTTGCTGCTGGTGATGGCAACCACCAATCGCGGCTATATCTTTGATATGGTGCCGGGACAGAGCCTGGTCGAATATCTGCTGCGGGCTGGCTACGACGTCTTCATGCTCGATTGGGAAGCGCCGCGCGCTGACGAGAAGCATCTGGGCATGGCTGATTATGTGCTCGATTTCCTGCCGAGCGCGATCGCGCGCGTGCAGCAGGAAACGGGCGAAGAAGATTTCACCGTGGTCGGCTATTGCTTTGGCGGTGCGCTGTCGGTGCTGTGGGCGGGTCTGCACCCCGAAGCGCCGATGAAGAACCTGGTGTGCTTCACCACGCCCATCGATTTTACCAAGATGGAAATGTTCCAGGCCTGGTCCGACAAGCGCTTTTTCGATGTCGATCGACTGGTCGATACGTTCGGCAATTGCCCCGGCGATTACCTCTATACCGCGTTCGACATGCTGCGGCCGGGCGCGCGGATGGTCGCCAATATCCGGCTTTACGACAATATGTGGAACGACGAATTCGTGAAGTCATACCGCATGTTTGATCGCTGGGCGGCGGACATCTTGCCACTGGCGGGCGAATATTTTCGCGAAACGACCAAACAGCTGATGTGGAACAACGAGCTCTACGAAGGCAAAATGACCGTGGCGGGACGCAAGGTCGATCTGGGCAAGATTACCGCGCCATTCCTGCACGT
Source organism: Sphingomonadales bacterium Ga0077557 (assembly GCA_001464615.1). Classification (GTDB taxonomy): domain Bacteria; phylum Pseudomonadota; class Alphaproteobacteria; order Sphingomonadales; family Sphingomonadaceae; genus Sphingomonas. The sequence continues at coordinate 107,860 of LNFI01000009.1, forward strand.
CACCGCCCAGCACGACCATATCGTCCCCGCTGCCGCCTCAGCGCCCCTCATTGAGATGATCGGATCGGCCGACAAAGAAGCCGTTGAGCTGAAGGGCGGGCATGTCAGCCTGGTCGCCGGGGGCAATGCAATCAAACGGCTATGGCCGAAATTGGCCGACTGGCTTTCGGAGCGATCGACATGAGTTACAGCATTCGCCGGTTCGTGAGCAGCGATCAGGCGGCAATGCTCGCCTTTACCGCGACGCTCCCCGACCATGACCTGCTGTTCCTGAGCCGCGATGTGCAGCATCCCCGCGTGGTGGAGGCCTGGGCGCAAGCGATCGGCGAAGGGGTGATCGACAGCCTGGTCGCGGAGGATGGCGGCAAGATCGTCGGCACCGCAGCACTTGTCCGCGATCCGCTAAGCTGGAGCCGCCATGTTGGCGAGGTCCGCCTGCTCGTCTCGCCCGATCGCCGCGGCGCTGGCCTTGGCCGCGATTTGCTGGAGGCGATTTTTGCGATCGCGCAGGCGCACGGCACCACCAAGCTGATCGCGCAGATGACGCCGGACCAGACCGGATCAGTCGCCTTGTTCGAATCGCTGGGTTTCCGGGGCGAAGCAATGCTGCGCGATCATGTTTGCGACCGTTCGGGGCAGTTTCATGATCTGGTGATACTCAGTTTACGCATGGGCGCGCTCGCCGCGAGTCACCAAGCGTTCGGCTGGACCGAATGAACAAATGAAAGAAGCCGGGCATTGATCCCGGAGACGACAGGAGAACGACCGATGGCTACCCAATTCAAACCGCAGGCTGATGTCAGCCCGCCCTCGCTGCTGCTCGCGCTGACGGAATTGCCGCGCGCGATTGCCGAGCTAACGTCGCTCGCGCCAGCGGCGCCGTTGCTGGCAATGGCACCGCGTGGTGACGGCCACCCGGTGATGGTCTTGCCCGGTTTCGTGACGAGCGATATCTCGACAACGTTGCTGCGTCGCTTTCTGACCGGGCTTGGCTATCACACCCACGCCTGGGACCTTGGCCGCAATCTGGGGCCAAAAGCGATTGGCTGGGGCGGCGAAAAACTGATCGCTCGGCTTGACGAAATCCACAAGGACACCGGCAAGCGCGTGTCGCTGATCGGGTGGAGCCTGGGCGGTGTCATGGCACGCCAACTCTCGCGCCGCGTGCCCGACGCCGTGCGGCAGGTTATTTCGCTCGGCTCGCCCTTTGCCGGCACGCCCAAGGCAACCAATGTCTGGCGTGCTTATGAAATGCTGACCGGCCAGAAGATCGATGACAAGGACACGCGCGATCAATTGCGCGAAAGCGCAACCCCGCCGCCGGTGCCATCAACCTCCATCTACACGCGCGAGGACGGCGTCGTCGCATGGCAGAATTGCGTCGAACCAAAGGGTGCCGAAACCGACAATATCGAGGTGCATGGCAGCCATTGCGGGCTGGGCGTGAACCCGGCGGTGCTCTACGCGGTGGCGGATCGTCTGGCGCAGGATGAGGGCGACTGGCACCCGTTTGAGCGCAAAAGCGGGCTCAGGCCGCTGGTGTATCCTTTTGCGGGGCATGCCTGATCTCAAAACCCGAACATCTCTTTGCGGTCCGGTCATTGGCCTTTGCGGCGCTACCCAGTTCACCGCGATGCTAGGGCGCTGAAGGGATATTCGCGTTGATGTTTCTCCTGAGCGCCGCGCTTTCCGGTGCCATGCCCATGGCGCCCTCCGCTCCACCACCAGAGTCTGGCCCGGTCACCGTTTTGGCGAAGGACCAGCTCGCCTTGGCAATCGCCGAACGAGACCTTTGTGGAAAGCGGGTCGCGTTATTGGGCGAAGGACCGACGCATGGCGACGGCCATACCGAAGCGTTCAAGGTTGAACTGGTCAAACGACTGGTCTCGCGATGCGGGTACCGGGCAATCGCGTTCGAAAGCGGAGTCTATGACTTCATTGCCCTGAACCGCGCCCTTCGCGCCAACAGTGCCACACCTGCCATGGTTGCCGATGCGGTTGGGGCATTGTGGAAATTTGATCGCGAATTCCAGCCGCTCATCGACTTTTTGTTTCCCCTGGCCGCAGCAGGCCAAATCAAACTTGCCGGGCTCGATTTTCAAATTGGCGGCCTGGGCGAGAGCTTTACGAACGAACAAATGATCCCTGAATTGACGCTCGATTTGCCGCCTGAGCAGGCGAACGCGTGTCGTGCAGCCTTCGACCGTCACATCAAATGGGCTTATTCCACCGCCCAACCTTTTGGACCAACGGCGAACGCTGCGCTGCTAGCCTGCGTCGCAGCGATGAAGCGCGCGGTCGCTGCCAGCACAGCGACCGATGATCGCACCCGAAAAGAACGAACCATGATGGTACAGAATCTGGACTCGATGCTGCGGCCAAGCCTGGGTACCGATGGGGAAAAGATCCTTGCCCGTGAAGACGCCCTGTACCAGAATTTCACCACCTTTGCGGGAAGGCTGGTTCCCCGCACCAAGATCATCATCTGGGGGGCAACAACCCATTTGGCTAAGGATCCTGGTGCAGCATGGGGGATTCCGGAATTTCGGTCCTTGGGTGCGCGTGTTCACGATCAATATGGCAATCTGGCGGTATCGATAGGTTTCTCCGCGCTGAAAGGCAGCTACCGCAATTCGCGCAAGCAGATCGCCATTGCGCCGCCGCCAGCGCTCGCCCTGGAATTGGAAGTCATTTCGAACAGCACGTCCAGCGCTGTTTATCTCAACCTGGCGCTGTTACGCGCCATCGGCACCAGGCCCGCCGCGGCACTGGACCATGTCTACCGCACGTTGGATTGGTCGCAGGTCATGGATGCGATGGTGATTTTTGACGAAGAATGGCCTTCGCACACCATGCGACCTGGATATGAGGACGTTAGTCCCTAGGTTGCGTCAAGTTCGGCGCCTTGCCATCTGGGGTGACCCAGAGGACAAAATCAGGAGGCAGGCTCCGTCTGCCTAGAGCGTGATGACGTTAGGTCGCTTCAACCTCATACCCGTTCGGCCCCGGATCAGGTCCGGGGGAAGTCGAAGCCCTCGCGCTTCGCATGCCCTTCGACTTCGCTCAGGGCGAACGGGGTTTGGGTTGATCCATTCCGAAGTCATCAGACTCTAGCTCCCCTGTCCGATCAGGCACGCGCCAATGCGTCGATCAGTGGGTCTTCCCCCGACGCGACAATCGCGCGGAGGCGAGTGAGCGTCGCGCGGCGGATCTGCTGCTTGACCAAACCAAAAGCGGGCTGATCGGCAAGCTGGCGCACACGGGCTTGTGCCGTCGACAGCAGATCCTCCGCTGAACAAAGTTCGTCAATCACGCCGTGCCGGTGCAGCGCCGCTGGGGACAAGGTCTGGCTGGTCAGCGTTAATCGACGCAGGAGTTCGGGCGATAATTCGGCCTTGATGATCTCCAGCGGGGCTGCCGGAAAGGGGACTCCTGCCTTGGCTTCGGTCAGGCCCAATTTCGCCTTGTCGTCATTGACCGCGATTCGAACGTCACCGGCCAGCATCACCACGAACCCGCCACCCAGGGCGTGACCGCCCACGGCGGTGACCACGGGACAAGGCAGTGCATAAAGTGCTGTAATCATCGCCGAGATTGCCAGGATCATGCGCGCCCGATCTGCTGGCGTATAGGAGCCGAATGCCCGGGTATCGACACCAGCACTAAAGCACCGGCCGCCACCACAGAGCACAACCCCCTTTGGCGGCGCGGCAGCCATGCCGATCGCGAGATCACGAAGCTGTTCGACCGTTTCGACATCAAGGGCGTTTACGGGCGGACGGCTTATCGTCAGCAAGGCAACACCGTCCGAATGCGCTAGATCGATATTCATCCTGCCCCCTGTCAGTTTCGTCTGGCCAGCAGAGGATCAGGCTTGCGTCAAACTCAGCGCGTTGCCGTCCGGATCGTTGAAGAACGCAACCTTTGCCTTGCCATCTGGCGCGGTCCAGATGCCAAGGTCATCCTGCCCCATGCCGTCATAGATGGTGAAAGTAACGCCGCGCCCCCGCAGCGCCATGACGGTCGCCGTAATGTCGTCCACCTGCCAGCCGAGCACCGGGTGCGCAGCGGGCGTGTGGCCCGGCACTTCGGTGATCCGCAGCGGCACGCCTGCAAGGTCGAACACCGCCGCAAAGCCGTCATCGACGACGAACGGCAGGCCGAGCGTGTCACGGTAGAAGGGCTCTGCGATTTTTCGATCGCGCGTGATAATGAAGCTGATTGGGGTTTGCGCAGCAAGGGTCATGGGCTGTCCTTCAAGACCAAAAAGCCCCTCCCCTTCAGGGGAGGGGTTGGGGTGGGGGCTGCCCCCATACAAGTCGGTCTCGGTGAGACTGACAGTCCCCACCCCCGGCCCCTCCCCTGAAGGGGAGGGGTGGAAGTCACCTCACTTCTTGCCGCTGAGCGGTGCAACCGCCTCTTTGCCAAATTGCATGATCAGGTCGCCAATCTCGCGGGCCTGGCTCATGCTGCGGGTGCCCTGGTCGCGCAGGAAATCGCCCTGCACCTTCATGACCTCGGTCAGGTCCTTGGCCTGGGCGGCGGCGCGCATCGCGGCGAAGGCCTGCCGCGTGTTTTCCTCGGCCTGGTCAAGCATTTTCATGCCCACAGTCGATCCACCCTCGGCAAGCTTGGCGCCCGATGATTTCATGGCTTCGCCAGCCTTTTTCGCCGGATCAACGATCTTTTCGTTGATCGTGTCCTTCACCTTGTCGGCAGTCTTTTTGGTATCGGCCATTATGCGGTTTCCTTCGCTTTAGCGGCCGGCTTGCGCGCGGCAGCGGTGGTTTTGGGTTTGGGCGCAGCAGCCTTCTTTGTGGGTGCCTTGCGATCGGCAGGCTTTACCGCAACCGCTGCTGTCTTCGCAACTGCCGCAGCGGCAGCCGCCGGGTCCGCCGCAGCCGTCTTCAATGCCTCAAAAGCGGTGCGAAGCGATGCGGCATAGACATCGGGATCGGGCATCATCACCCGGTCGCAAGTGAAGGAAATCGCGATCGTATCGGTGTAGCTGTAGATCGTGTTGATCAGCCCCATCGAATCAAACACTGGGCCCAGGCCATACATCGCCACCATTTTCGCGCCGCAGAAGAACAGCGGTACCCGGCTGCCGGGCACGTTCGTGACGACGCAGTTGAACACCGGCGCGTGCGCATTGGCAGCGCCAACCCGCGTGTAGAGCCGCGCGGCGAGGCCTGCGAGTCCCGACGGGATCAGCTGGCTATAATCGGTCAGCGTCCGTGCGCCGACCGCGCCCGTCATTGCCTTGGAATTGGCGGCCTCTGCATGGACGTGCGCCAGGCGCTCGAGCGGATCGGCGATATGCGTGCCCAGCCCCACCACCATTGCCGAAACGAGATTGCCGAGCGCTGCCTTCTCGCCTTCCGCACGCACCGAAATCGGCGCCATCGCGGTCAGCGATTCGGCCGGCAGCTCGCCCTTGGCGTCCAGATAGCCGCGAAGGCCACCGCCGACGATCGCCAGGATCACATCGTTGACGGTCGCGCCCGGCACGGCGTCCTTGATCGCGCGGATGTCCTTCAACGGGAAAGGGGCCGCATCAAACACGCGGTGCGCGGCGACCTTGCCATTGAAGCGCGTCTTGGGCGCGAGCTTGGTGTTGGCGATGCTGATCTCGCCCTTGCTGACGCTCATCGTCAGCTTGGCCATGCCGGGCAACGACCGCCCGATCGTTTCCGCAACGCGCATCGGCTGGCGCAGCGAGTTGAAATAGCTGCGCATCAGCAATTCGGCGACATTGGGCATCGATTCAGGCGACCACGCATCGGTCGCCTCGCGCGGGCGCATGCTGGCGTCGAGATCATGGACCGCGGCGGACATTTCGACGCCCGACATACCGTCGATCGCGGCGTGATGCACCTTGGAGACGAGCGCGAAACAGCCGGGTGGTAGCCCCTCCACATTGTCGAGCCCTTCGACGATGGTGAATTCCCACAAGGGCTTGTTCAGATCCATCGGTCGCGAATGCAGCCGCGCCACCTGAATGCACAGCTGCCGCCAGTCGCCGGGTTTAGGCAAAGCGATGTGGCGGACATGGAATTCAATGTCGAACTCCGGATCCTCGATCCAATAGGGATGATCGAGATCAAATGGTACGCGCACTAGCCGCTGACGGAAACTGCGCGCACTACCAAGGCGGCTCGCGATGAACTTCAGGATATCCTTGAAGCGCACGAACCCGCCCGGCGCGGTCGATGGATCATAGATGCCGACCGAGCCAATATGCATCGGCGTGTGCGGCGTCTCCAGATAGACGAACGATGCGTCCTGACCTGATAATTGTAGCATTGCTTCCTCCCCGCTCTAATTCCTCCCCAGTGTGGGGAGGGGGACCATTCGCCTCTTTCGGCGAATGGTGGAGGGGGCTCGCCCCCTCCACCGCTTCGCGGTCCCCCTCCCCGTGCCGGGGAGGAATGTTTTTTACTTCCCGAACCCGAACACATCCTGGTGGAAGCGTCCAGCCTCGATCATTGCTTCAAGCCAATCGGAACCGCTGGCGTGGTCGCCGCCCTGCTTGTCGGCCGCGATGCGGATCAGCGCGTCGCGGACGGCCGGGGCCATGAACTTGCCGTCGCCGCAGAGATAGATTTGCGCGCCGGCTTCGGTGGCTGACCAGATCGCGTCGCGGGCGTCCCACATCGCGTCCTGCACGAAGCGCCATTTGAAATCCTTTACAGCGGAAAAAGCGACATAGGGCTCAATCACGCCGTCCTTTGCCCAAGCGTCCATCTCCGACCGGCAATACCAGTCATGATCGGGGTGGCGACAGCCAAAGAACAGCAGCGATTGCGCTACCCCTGCCCCGCCTGCCTTTTGCGCGGCGCGTTCGGCGATGAAGCCGCGCAGTGGCGCAAAGCCAGTGCCGGGGCCGATCAGGATCATCGGCACGCTGGCGTCCTCAGGCGGCGCGAAGGGCGGATTCGGGCGCCGGACATAGCCAAACACCGCATCGCCCGGCATCACCCGCTGCATATAGCTCGACGCAAAACCGCGATGTTCGCCAAGGCCCGACCAGGCCGGTGCCTCCATCGTGCCGACGATCAAATCAGCGATCTGCGGATCAACCAGCGGCGAGGAAGCGATCGAATAGAAGCGTGGCGCAATCGCGGAGGAGAGCTCGACGAGGCTGTCCAGCGACAGCTCGGCGGCCGGGTGCATTTCGAGCAGGTCGACCAGAGTGAGCCGCTTGGCGGCAATCTCGGCGTCGAAGGCACCCTCCAGACGCCCCAGTTCCTTCTTCGTATTGGGGCAGCGCGTCTGTGCCGCGATGACCGCCAACGCACGACGCGGCAACGTATCGGACAGCTCGATGAAATCGCTGAGCAGGTGCCGCACCGTCACGGTCTGGCCGAGCGGCAAATGGCGGAAGCGCCCGCCTTGCGCGTCTATCCTGAGCTGAGTCGCACCATCCAGCGCGAGCACCGCAATCGCGCGATCGACCAGTTCGGGGCGGTTATGCGCATAGACCGCGATATGATCGCCCGTGTGGTAACGCTGCCCCTCGGGCAGACGCACCCGGATGAAGCGCGTTGAGGGGCGCGGCGGCTCGATCGCGAAATCCCACAGGCCGTCGGCGGGCGCGACCATCTCGTCATTGGCGATGATGTCGAGACGCTGGGCGTGTTCTGGCAAAACCTGCGCGCGGGTGGCGGCGGCGTCCACAGGCTGCAGCGACAGCGTCGAGCGTTGTTCGGAGGGCGCAACCTCGCTGCCCAGCGCCTTCCACAAATCGCGCACGAAGCTGGCGACCGCGCCGTCAAAATCGCCCTGCCCGTCCGCCTCGCCGCGCGGGACCAGGCGGGTGGCGCCAAGCGCTGCAATCGTGTCGTCCACACGCTTCGGGAAATGCTGGTAATTGGGCCATTGGCTGTTGCCGATGCCGAGCACCGCGAATTTCGCGCCCGACCAGTCGAGCACATCGACCTGCCCTGAATCGATCAACCGCTCGATTTCCACCGCGCTGTCGGGCGCGCGGCCATTATAGGTGGCGGTGACGATGACGATCACCTTGTCCTCGGGCAAATGCCCGGCAACAAACGCCTCGTCCATCGATCGGACAGCGGTTTCGAAGCCATCGACGCTGGCGCGTTCGGCGATCTCCTCGGCGATGTCGCGGGCGGTGCCCAGGCTGGTGCCATAGAGCACGGTGAAGCGCTGGCCATTGCCCGATACGGCGGCGGCGGGGGCGGTTTCGGTCGGGACCTCGGTGGCGGGGGCGACCGACATCCGCTCATGCGGTTGGCGGAGGCGCACCCGCATGAAGAACTGGTCGGGCTTGATCGACAGCGTTTCCTTGATCCGCAGCTGATACATGTGCGGATCGCCGATCGCGAATTTCTGCAGAATCATCGCCAGCGCCAGCTTGGCCTCGACCATTGCAAACTGGCGCCCAATGCACGCCCGCTCGCCATTACCGAAGGGCTTATAGGCGTGCGGGTGGTGCTTGGCTTCATTCTCGGGCAGCCAGCGATCGATATCGAACTCGTCGGGGTTGGTCCAGGCGCCGGGAAAGCGGTGCAGGCCGGGCGAGAAGACGTTGACCGGTCGGTCCTTGCGCAGGGTCCATTTGCCGTCGCCGATGCTCGTGTCCTCGAACGGGGCGAGGGTGAAGGCGGGCGCGGTCGGCCAGAGGCGGAGCGCTTCCTTCAGGATGCGCTCAATCACCACCAGTTGTGCGTTCTGCGCATAGTCCGGACGGGTATCGCCGGGCAGGACGCGGTCAACCTCGGCATAGGCCTGCGCCAGGACGTGCGGATTGCGCAGCAGATGGTAGAGCGCGAAGGTCAGCATCCCCGACGTGGTTTCATGCCCCGCGATCAGGAAGGTCAGCACCTGATAGCGGATGTTGATGTCGTCCAGCGTCTCGCCCGTTTCGGGGTCGGCCGCCGCGATCATCAGATTGAGCAGGTCTTTGCCGTCGTTTGGATGCGCGCGGCGTTCGGCGATGATACCGTCCACCAGCGCGTTCATCAGCGCGATATCGGCCTCGAACTGGCGCTCCGCCTTTTTGGCAAAACGTTGCTGCATCGGCAGCCGGGTGATCATGTTGAGCGATTCGCCGAGCGCCCGACCCAGTGCCTCCAGAAACGGATCGAGCTCCTCCATCTCGAAGCTGTTGAAGCGGTGCCCGAACCCCGCGACCGCAATCGAATCGAGCGTGAAGCGAGTCATGTCGTCCGCCACCAGCACATCATTGCCCGACAGCCGCGACCATTTCGCGACGAGCTGGTCCGCCACCTCCAGCATCATGTCGAAATAGCCCTTCATCGCGCGCTGGCTGAACGCGGGGAGCAGGATGCGGTGCGCCTTGCCCCAATTCTCCTCCTCGCTGAACGCAGTGAAAAGGCCATCGCCCGCAAAACGGCGGACGACGCGCAGCCCCGGCCCCGGCATCTTGCGGAAACGGGTTTCGTCACACAATTCGGCGACAAGATCGGGATTGGTGACGAACAGCCCGACGCGGCTGCCAAACTTCAGCTTGAAAATGCCCCCGGGAAAATCACGCCCCGCATGCAGCAAATAGCCGATCAGGCCCTGGCGGATGATGTGGTGGAGGTGGCCGACGACAGGCAACGCAGGGGGCGACGGAAAGGTCGACGCTTTCTCGATTACGGACGCCATTTATTCTTCTCTCCCGCTTGGCAACACCTCACCACATGGGCGGCGGAAGTGCAATGCGTGCGGTGGTTAGGGGGCTGAGCCCGTCAGATTCCGCCGCTCCACACCGCCAAGTACATTGGAACTACAAACAGCGACATACTTGACGCCATGGCAAGCAACACGGCACCTCGACCCTTCTTGTTGACGAAAAAGATCGCTGCCAACAAAAGGCAAAAAACAAAAATTGGGATTGTGAGGTAGAGATTGACTTGCCCCGAGTTTGGATAGCCGGGCACGTGCTGACCTACGATACTCTGATAAGCCAAAACACCCACGAGCGACGCCAAACCCCAGAAAGATAACGCGATTGCTGCAAGAACATTTGCTGCTGTCATTCGACGAGATTGGACCGTCTGACGAATGAACGCAAGTGGAACGTAAACCTCCGCCCCCACCTCCGTCGCCCCGGACTTGTTCCGGGGTCCACCGTGCCTCGATAGCTCAGCACGGGAGGATGAGTGGGCCCCGGAACTAGTCCGGGATGAAGGTTATGGTGTTTGACCATCGATAGCCTCTGCCACCGCCAGCACGCGTTCCGCCTCCACCAGATGCAGCCGCTCGACCATGCGCCCGTCGAGGCGAATAGCGCCCTTGCCGGCGTGCTCCGGCAGCGCAAATGCTGCAGTAATGCTGCGGGCACGGGCGATCTCGTCTTCGGTTGGGGAGAACACCTGATTGCAGGGGCCAACCTGTGCCGGGTGGATCAGAGTCTTGCCGTCGAAGCCAAGCGCCAACCCCTGCTCAGCCTCTACGCGGAACCGATCGAGATCGCTGAAATCATTGCACACCCCGTCAAGCGCGATCAGCCCGCGTGAGCGCGCCGCCGCGAGCGCGAAGGTCAAGATCGATAGCATCGTGGCGCGATCCGGCGTCAACCGGGCGCGCATTTCGAGCGCGAGATCGTTGGTGCCCATGACGAATCCCGCCAGCCGCGTGGTGCGCGCGGCATCGGCGATGGCCTGCAACCGGCCGACCGCCAGGCAGGTCTCGATCATCACCCACAGCTTCAACCCCGGCTGCGCGGCGGCGAGCGCTGCATCATAGCGGGCGACATCTTCCGGCCCGTTCACCTTGGGCACCAGCACCGCGTCGATATCAAGCGTTGCCGCCGCCGCAAGATCATCGGCGCCCCATTCGGTATCGAGGGCATTGACGCGCAACACCTTCAGCCGATGGCCGAACCCGCCTTCAACAAAGGCCGCCACCGCTGCCATCCGCGCGGCCACCTTCATTTCGGGCGCAACCGCATCCTCAAGATCGAGGATCACCGCATCGCATGGCAGGGTGCGCGCCTTCTCGATCGCGCGGGGGTTTGATGCGGGCAGGTAAAGCGCGCTGCGGCAGGGGCGGATTTCGTGTATCATACGGCTCTTGTACCGGGTGGGGCTGGACAAATCGACGCCCAAGCAGGAAGCGGGCGGCAGGTAATCGCAGGAGTAGGTACGATGAGCAGCATGGGCCGGTTCGACTGGGCGGATCCCTTCAACCTCGACGATCAGCTCGACGAAGACGAACGGATGATCCGCGACACGGCGGCTGCCTATGCGCAGGACAAGCTGGCGCCGCGCATTATCGACGCGTTCCAGCACGAGACGACCGATCCGGAGATTTTCCGCGAGATGGGGGCGCTCGGGCTGCTCGGGCCGACCATCCCGGCCGAATATGGCGGCGTCGGTGCGTCCTATGTCGCGTACGGGCTGGTCGCGCGCGAAGTGGAGCGGATCGATTCGGGCTATCGATCGATGATGTCGGTGCAGTCGAGCCTGGTGATGTACCCGATCCACGCCTTTGGCTCCGAGGAGCAGAAGCGCAAATATCTGCCCAAGCTAGCGACGGGCGAATTTATCGGCTGCTTCGGCCTGACCGAGCCCGATGCCGGCTCCGATCCCGGCGGCATGACGACCAAGGCAGTAAAGATTGATGGCGGCTATCTGCTTTCAGGCGCGAAGACCTGGATCTCCAATGCGCCGATCGCCGATGTCTTCATCGTCTGGGCAAAATCCGACGCGCATGGCGGCGGCATTCGCGGCTTCATCCTCGAAAAGGGCATGAAGGGGCTGGTGACGCCCAAGATCGAGGGGAAGCTGTCGCTGCGCGCGTCGATCACCGGCATGATCCAGATGGATGAGGTCGAGGTCAGCGAAGACGCGCTGTTGCCCGAGGTGCAGGGGCTGAAGGGGCCGTTCGGCTGCCTCAACCGCGCGCGCTACGGCATCAGCTGGGGCGCGATGGGCGCGGCGGAATTCTGCTTCCACGCCGCGCGGCAATATGGGCTAGATCGCAAGCAATTCGGCCGGCCACTCGCCGCAACGCAGCTTTATCAGAAGAAGCTGGCGGATATGCAGACCGATATCGCGATGGGCTTGCAGGCGAGCTTGCGGGTCGGGCGGTTGATGGACCAGCACAAGTTCGCGCCGGAGATGGTGTCGATCATCAAGCGCAACAATGTCGGCAAGGCGCTGGAAATCGCGCGGGCGTCGCGCGACATGCATGGCGGCAATGGTATTTCGGGCGAATATCAGGTGATGCGCCATCTGATGAACCTGGAAACGGTCAACACCTATGAAGGCGCGCATGACGTGCACGCGCTGATCCTGGGGCGGGCGATCACGGGGATTTCGGCGTTCTGATGAAAGAGCCGATGCCGTTTGATCCGCAACCGACCTTGGTCGGGCCGATGGTGACGCTGTCGCCGCTGCGCGCGGAGGATTGGGAGGCGCTGTTCGCGGTCGCCGCTGATCCGCTGATTTGGGAAGTCCACCCGGCGCATGATCGCTGGCAGGAGCCGGTGTTCAAGCAGTTCTTTGCCAATGCGATGGAGTCGGGCGGCTGCCTTGTCATCCGCGACAAGGCGACCGGCGCGGTAATCGGGTCAAGCCGCTACGACCTGACCCGAGTTGAACCCGGCGAGGTCGAGATCGGCTGGACGTTCCTTGCCCGCAGTTACTGGGGGGGTGGCACCAACCGCGAGATCAAGACGCTGATGATCGCGCATGCGCTGCGCTGGTTTGATGCCGCCGTCTTCTATGTTGGTGCCGGGAATATCCGGTCGCGCCGCGCGATGGAGAAGATTGGCGGAGAATTACTGCCTGGCCGAACGATTGATTTCGAAATGGCGGGCGTGCCGACAGCGCATGTCGTGTACGCGATCCGTAAGCCCCTCGCATGACCGAAGCCGCACGCCCCCTGTCCGGCATCAAGGTGGTCGAACTCGCGCGCATCTTGGCGGGGCCGTGGTGCGGGCAATTGCTCGCTGATCTGGGTGCCGAGGTGGTCAAGGTCGAGCGTCCCGGCGCAGGGGACGACACCCGCCATTGGGGGCCGCCCTTTATGATCGGTCCGGACGGGGCCAATCTGGATGCGGCTTATTACCATTCAACCAATCGCGGCAAATCATCGGTGGCGATCGATATCGCGACGCCTGAGGGGCAGGCACAGGTGCGCGCGATGATTGCCGACGCCGATGTCGTGATTGAGAATTACAAGGTCGGCGGCCTCGCCAAATATGGCCTTGATCATGCCACCCTCTCCGCGATCAACCCGCGGCTGATTACCTGCTCGATCACTGGCTTCGGGCAGACCGGGCCCTATGCCCACCGGGCGGGCTATGACTTCATCATCCAGGGCATGGGTGGCAGCATGTCGATGACTGGCGAGCCCGATGGCGCGCCGCAAAAGTCGGGCATCGCCTATGCCGATATCTTTACGGGCGTCTATTCGGCGGTCGCCATCCTGGCAGCGTTGCGCCAGCGCGACGCCACGGGAAAAGGCGCGCATATCGATATGGCGCTGCTCGATACCCAGGTGGCGGTGCTCGCCAATCAGGCGCTGAACTGGATGGCATCGGGGGTGGTGCCGCACAGGATGGGCAATGGCCATGCGAACCTGACCCCGTATCAGTCTTTCGTCTGTGCCGATGGCGACCTGATCATCGCGGTCGGCAATGACGGGCAGTTTCGCAAGCTGTGCGACGTGCTGAACGTGCCGCTCGCCGATGATCCGCGCTTTGCCACCAATCCGCAGCGTTTGGGCAATCGCGCGGCCTTGATCGCCACGCTTACCGCAACGATTGTCACCTGGCGCAAGGCCGATTTGTACGAAGCACTTGAAGTGGCAGGCGTGCCGGCAGGACCGATCAACCGCGTCGACGACGTATTTGCTGATCCCCAGGTGATCGCGCGTGGCATGCAGATTATGCGTCAGGGCCTGCCCGGCGTCGCCAGCCCGATCGTGATTGACGGCAAGCGCATGGTCGCCGAGCGTGCGAGCCCGCCCCGCCCGGCCAAAGGAACCGCCGCATGACCCGCTTCACGGTCAACAACCAGCCCGTCGAATATCGGCTCGATCCGAAAACGCCGCTGCTGTGGGCGCTGCGCGATGCCTCAAACCTTACCGGCACAAAATATGGCTGTGGTACTGGCGACTGCGGTGCCTGCACCGTGGATATCGATGGCGAAGCCGTGCGTTCCTGCCAGGCGACGATCGGGTCGATCGAAGGGGCGTTTGTCACCACCATCGAAGCGCTGTCGCGCGAGCGGGCGCATCCCGTTCAGCAAGCCTTTATTGCCAAAAACGTCCCGCAATGCGGATTTTGCGTGCCGGGAATGATTATGGCCGCGGCGATACTGATCAAAAAAAATCGCGACCCATCCGAACAGGATATCGAAGAGGCGATCACCAATTTGTGTCGCTGTGGCATATACCCCCGGATTATTGAGGCCATTCAATTGGCCGCTCGTGTGCAGCGGGGCGATGAAACCATTGAAATCACTGCCGCGCCGGATATCAATCATGCTGATGCCGCCCGGTCGATCCCGGCGCTGACACCCACCACCGGACCCGCCAAGGGGGCGACCACGCCGCCGAGCCGACGATAGTTTCCTTTCGCTAACCTTACATCGCAATTCAGAAACGGCTCATCGACTCTGTTCCATTACGGGGCATCGCTTCTCCGGACCGTTCGGGCAGCGCGTGATGTGGAGGAACTTATGCGTAGATCGTTACTAGTCACTTTGCTGGCGGCGACCGCCATGCTCCCCGCCTCCGCCATGGCAAAGCCACAGCAAGCGGAAAATGAGCTTCGCACGGCTAATGAGGTGGGCCAGGTCGCGCAGAATGATGGCGGTCGCCGCGGTGGTGGTGATTTTCGTCAGGCCCCTGCCGATCGCTTCCAGAATGACCGTGGCAGCCGCCCGCCGCGCTTTGAGCGTCAGCAAAGCGCCCCGCCGCAAAACGAATTTCAGGCTCCACGCCAGGCCGAACCTCGGTTCCAGCCTCAGGTCCAGCAACCAGCGCTGCCTGCCGTTGTGCAGCAGCAGCTGCAGCAACCGCAGCGCGACTTCCGACAGGGTCGCCAGGGCTTCGGCCAGGATCGGCAGGGCTTTGGTCAGGATCGGGGCCAGGATCGGGGCCAGGATCGGGGCCAGGATCGCCGGGCGTTCCGCCAGGACCAGCAGCGCGGGTTCAGCACCCCGCCTGTCGTAACCACCACCCCCCCGGTCGCGCAGGTAGATCGGCAGGACTTCCGGGCAGATCGCCAGGGTTTTCGCGACGACAGACGTGATGACCGGCGTGATGACCGGCGCGACGCCCGGCAGGGTCAAGGATTTGGCCAGCAAGATCAGCGCTTCAACCAAAATGATCGGCGCGGCCCAGCGTTCAATAACCAGGGTTTCAATAACCAGGGCTTGAACAATCAGGGCTATACCAATCAGGGGTATCGCGGGCAGCAATTTGGCAATCGCAATCGTAGCTTTAACGATCGCGGGCGCGAATTTAACAATCGCGGCAACTGGAATCGCGGCTGGCGGCAGAACCAGCAATTTAACTGGCAGGGCTATCGCGGCTATAACCGCAATGCCTTTCAGCTGCCGCGTTACTATGCGCCCTATGGCTGGAACTATGGCTATCGCCGCTTCGGGATTGGCTTCACGCTGAACAGCATCCTGTTCAACCAGAGCTATTGGATCGACGATCCCGAATATTATCGGCTTCCGCCTGCCTATGGCCCCTATGAATGGGTGCGCTATTACAACGATGCGCTGCTTGTCGATATTCGGACCGGTTATGTCGTTGATACGGTGTACGATATCTTCTGGTAATTGTGGTTGAAGGGTTCGTTCGTCGCGAAGGGCAAGTGACCGGCCCCCACTGAGTGGTCCGTGCTGATTGTTAGTGCATTATCGCCTCCGTTGCCATTGCCGCCTGGAGGTGGAGCGAAGCGGAACCGGAGGGC
>LNFI01000010.1 GCA_001464615.1 Sphingomonadales bacterium Ga0077557
CCCCAACCCGGCACCGCATCCTACACGGCAGTGACCAGCATACGATATCCCGCTAAGACGAGGGCGAACGGGGTTTGGGTTGGTCCAATCCAAAGTGCTAGACTTTTACCCCTGGTGGCTGAATTTCGCCGCGAGTTCGATATGGGTCGACCAGCGGAACTGTCCGACAGGTTGGATCCAATCGAGCTGATACCCGCCATCACAGATGGTCTTTGCATCGCGCGCAAAGGTACTGGGATTACACGAAACATAGGCAAGCACCGGTGATTTGCTCGCCGCCAACCCGTCGGCCTGTTCCTTGGCCCCGGCCCGCGGCGGATCGATCACGATGGCGTCAAAGCGGTCTAGTTCGGCGGGGGTCAGCGGTCGCCGATAAAGGTCGCGGTGATCGGCGAAGACCGGCAATTGGGCGCGGGCGCCGGCGGCCTTGAGCGCGAACAGCGCGTCACGCCCAGCCTCTGCGGCATAGACTTTAGCGGCAGGCGCCAGCGCAAAGGTAAAGGTACCTAGGCCGGCAAACAGATCAGCCACTGTGTTTGCTGCCCCGACTGCTTCCTGGACGGCGGCGACCAACGCCGCCTCACCCTCGGGCGTAGCCTGCAGAAATGCCGCTGTCGGGAAGGGCACTGGCACGCCGCCAAGCGTGATGGTCGCGCCGAGCGGTTCCCAGCGCGTTTCAGGACCAAGGCCATTGTCGATCGCAATCCGGGCAATGCCATGCGCGCCGCCAAAAGCGGAAATCGCCTCGGCTGCATCTAGCCCTTCGGCAGCAACCCCGGTGATCAGCATATCGACGCCCTGATCGACGATGGTCAGCTGAATTTCCACCCGGCGCTTTGCCGTCATCAATCGGGCGAGCAGCACGCGCATGGGTTTCAGCAACCCGAACAGCACCGGATCCAGAATCCAGCATGATTTCAGATCGACCAGATCATGGCTGCCCGCCTGGCTGAAGCCCAAAATCACCTGGTTCCCCTTGCGTTCGGCATGAAAGCTCGCGCGGCGGCGGCTATGCGGCGGGGACAACAAGGGCGCGCGGATCTGGGTCGTCAGCCCCTGAGAGGCGAGCGCCCCCGCGATCCGATCGACAATGAACTGCGCGTAGCTCTCGTCGTCGAGATGCTGCAACTGGCACCCGCCACAGCGCGGAAAATGCTGGCAGGGCGGTGGCTGGTGATGTGGGCCGGGTAGCACTTGGCCATCGCTGGTCAGCGTATCGCCCGGCGCTGCGAGTGCCGCATGGCGGCCATCTGCCGTTACCCCCTCGCCCCGCCCGGCGACGCGCACGATGATGTTTTGATCTGTCATACCCCTCCCCTGACGGCGCTGAGCGCAAAAGCAAGGTCATCGGCAATGAAAGCACCCGCGCAGCGGCGGGCGGCGGCGGCATGCAGCCAGACCCCGGCAGCGGCGGCGTCGATCGGCGGCAAGCCCGACGCCAACATCGCCGCAATCGCACCAGCAAGCACATCGCCGGTGCCCGCCGTCGACAGCCAGCTGCTGCCCGGTTCGGCCACGATCACTCGACCGTTTGGATCGGCAATGACGGTATCTGCACCCTTGAACACCACCACCGCACCGCTGCGCCGCGCCGCATCCCTGGTCCGGTCGATCTTGCTACCTACGCCTGGGCCAAACAAAGCGGCGAATTCCCCCGCATGTGGCGTCAGGATCATCGGCAAGCGGCGTGTGGCAAGCTGATCAACGCTCACCAGATGCAGCGCATCGCCATCGATCAGCAATTTATGGGCAGTGGATAGCGCATCCGCCAGTTTTGCCCGGGCAACCTCGTCGCGCCCAAGCCCGGGCCCAATCACCAAAGCGCCGATCCTGGGTTCGGCCAGCGTTGTCGCGCTGAGCGGCCGATGGACCAGCGCGTGCGGCCCGCCGCCCTCTCCACCCAGCACAGTGACATGGCCCGCGCCGCTGCGCAGGGCGGCAATGGCGGCAAGCAGTCCCGCTCCTGCCATCGCCCCGCTGATCACCGCGACCATCCCGCGCGAATATTTGTGCGCCTCTGGCGGCGGTGGGCCGAGCACCGGCGGTGCCAGGACCGTCGTCGTTCCCGGCAGGTCCAGGCCTAGATCAACCACATCAATCATCCCGCACAAGCTGGCCGATGGCTGGAGCAGATGGCTCAGCTTCACAGCGCCAAGTGCGACGGTGCGATCAAAGGCTGGCACCGCGCCCAGCAGCATGCCGTCATCGCTGGCAACACCACTGGGCAAATCGACCGCAATCGAGATTTCTGCTGCGGCGACGAGCCGGACCAGCGCCGCCGCAATCGCAGGATCAATTGCCCGCATCAGTCCCGTCCCAAACAGGCAATCGACCAACACCGGCGCGGGCGCAGCGTCAGCCAACGCCTCAACCGGGCCATGCCAGGCGGCACGCGCGCGGATCGCCGAATCGGTACGCGGCGCTGCAATGGCGGCAACCCGCACCGACAGCCCAGCCTCGGCCAACCGACACGCAGCGACATAACCATCGCCGCCGTTGTTGCCGGGACCACAAATGACCAAAACGCGCCGACCGTTCGCCTGCTGGGCGACGATATCCGCGACCCCCGCCCCGGCCTGCGCCATCAGATCATCAACGCTGCGGCCTGCCGCGATTGCCTGATCCTCGACGGCGCGCATTTCGGTCGCCGTGACGATCGGCAAACCGGCAATCAGCGTCATGGTGCGGGTGGCGTTGGTCGGCCAATCGTCGCAGGCAAACGATAACGATCGCCGCCCAGGGCCACTTCAATCTGGTCTTTGCCCAACACCGTCACGTGCGCCGCCTCCGCGCCGTCGGCAGCGATCAAGCCGCGCCCGTCCGTCGTCACGCGGAAACGATGAAAACCGCCATCGGGATGCCGAATCGTCAACAACAGTCCCTGATCATCCGTCTCCCGCTCAACCGTGCAGGTCGCGGCAAAAACATCGCTCCCCCGCCGCGCGCAGACGATATGCGCGGGATTGTGATCAACGATCGCTTTGGGCGCGGTCGTACTGGTTGTCACCGGCGCTGAAATTGGCGTCGTCCCGTCGCAGCTGGCAAGCATCGGGACGGCCAGGCCGAACAAGAACTGGTAACGGCGGATCATTGCCTGACGCTAGGCGGACTGAATCGCTTGAGCAATGCCCGACAGAACCGGCGCAATCACGCCAGCCCAGTGGTCGACGCCGGACGGGTGATCAATCAACTCATTGCGCAGTTCAATCGCAAAGCTGGCAATGCCATTCCCCTCGCCGTGGCGATTGAGCGTCATATTCAGATCGCGACCGGAATAAGGCTGATTATCGCCCGTCACCACGCCAACACGCTGGAACGCTGCAATTGCTCGATGGGCGGCCGGAGTGTCGCGATTGTACAAAATGCCAATCTCCCACGGGCGCGGCGCACTGCCACTCTCCAGCGCGGGCGTGAAGCTGTGGATCGAGACGAGCAGGCGTGGCCGATAGCTGCCGATCATCTCGCCAAGCGCGCGATGATAGGGCGCGTGGTAGCGTGCAATCCGATCAAACCGATCCGCGCCGACATTGCCGGGAATAGAGTGGCCATCGCTAATTTCAGGCACCAAACCGGCATGATCCGGCGGCCGGTGGAAATCGATCACCAGCCGCGACACCGTCGCCAGGATTGCTGGTGCGCCGAGCTGCGCCGCCAACGCGCGCGTCATTAACGCAGCGCCAATGTCGATGGCGATATGTTTGTCGAGTAAGGCAGCGGCAATCCCCAGGTCGATGCCGGGCGGCACGCTGTTGGACGCGTGGTCGCAAATCAGCAAAATCGGGCCATGGCCGGCGATGATTTCCGGCGTCATGGCACCGCGATCAGCAAGGAGGGAGTCTGGCGAAGGGTGGCGATGCAATCGCCACCCTTCGGCCCTGATAATGCCCGGGGAAACGGGGACCATCCACGGACGCGGCGCTCAAGGCGACGGACCCGCTCACCCTTCAACGCAGCAAGGATCGGGCCAAACCCGGATTGCCGTTGATTGGGGCCAACACCGTCGCGCATAGTCCCAAAACGACACACAAAACTGTCACGCCAGTGCCGATTCGAGACACCACCAACCCGGCTGGGCCAGGGCAATAGTTGCGGCGGCGGCCTGCCGCGCTGCCACCGTTGCGAACAGGGCAAAACAGGTCGCCCCCGATCCCGACATTCGAGCGAGCATCACCCCTGGCTGCGCCTGCAATAGCGCCACGACATCGCCAATCACTGGCGCCAGCGCGCGGGCGGGCGGCTCCAGATCATTTCGGCCAGCCATAGCGCGGGCAAGCAGATCGCCGGGGCCAATGCCACCGCGATCCACCCCGTCCCAGGCCCGAAATACCGGCCCTGTCGAAACGGCAACGCCGGGGTTCACCAGCAGCACAGGGGTGTCGGACAGCCCCGCCACCGGGTCCAGTTGTTCGCCCTTGCCCGTGCCAACCGCGCTACGCCCGAGCAGGCAGGCCGGCACGTCGGCGCCCAGCGCTTCGGCAATCGTAAACAGCGCGGGGTCGTCAGTTGCCATGCCAGTCAATCGCGCAAGCGCGCGCAGGGTAGCCGCTGCGTCTGCTGATCCGCCGCCAATGCCCGAAGCAACCGGCAAATGCTTGTCGAGCACAATATCCAGCGGCCCCGGATCGCCAAATCGAGCCGAAAACAGCGATGCCGCGCGCAGGACCAGATTATCGCCCTCCCCCGCCAAGGCAGCAGCAAATGGCCCCGTCACGCTAAACCGGGCCTCATCGGCACGGCGCAGGGTGATTGTGTCGCCATGCTGCAGAAAGGCAAACAGCGTCTCAAGTTCGTGATAGCCATCCGGGCGCTTGCAGCGGACATGCAGGGCGAGGTTGATCTTGGCCGGAGCGCATTCGACAATCATGATGGGATCTCAGCGGGCGACAAGGCCGTGGGCAATTTTGGCGACGATCCGATCGGCATCGGCGTCTTTGGCGAGCAGCGCTGCTGCCTGCCAAGCATAACGGGCTTCATAGCGTCGCCCCGCCTTCCAATAGACGTCGCCAAGATGCTCATTAATGGCGCTGTTGGCCGGCTCCCCTTTTGCTGCCGTTTCCAGCAAGGGAAGGGCGCGCATCGTTTCGCCCTGGAGGAAATAGGCCCAGGCCAGCGAATCAAGGATCGACAAATCCTGTGGCCGCAGCATGCTGGCGCGCTCCAGCAGCTTCCCCGCCACGCTCAGGTCGCCGCCATGTTCTAGCAAGCCATAGCCAAGATAGTTAAGCGCAACCGCTTCGTCAGGGGCAAGCGCCACGGCCTTTTCAAGCATGGTTTTGGCCAGCGGCCATTTCCCGGAACGGTCCAGCGCGCTGCCCAACTGCAGGTACAGCACCCAATCCGCTGCTGCCCGGTCGCGATCGATGGCCCGTTGATAGGCACCAACAGCGGCCTCTGCACGCCCTGCTTCGATCAACAAATCAGCATAACGGCGGAAATCGCTGATCGTAGCGCTGGGTGCCTCCGCAAGCGCGGCGGCAGCGGCAAGCGCGGCACTGGCATCACCGGATTTATGCAGCAGCTCAACCCGTTCGGCTTCCGCGACCTGATAAAACGCATTACCCGGCGCGATCGCGGTAAGGACGGTGAGTGCATGGTCCGGCGCATTGTCACGCGCCAAAGCGCTGGCGAGCAGCAAGCGCACCCGATCATTACCTGGGTCTATCCGCAGCGCCGCCCGCGCGATCACAATCAACAAGCGCGACGCTTCGCCATCGTTAAGGTCGCTCGCCAGGCGGGTGAGGAGATAGGAAATACCCAGCGCCGTGCTGGCGGCACGCCCCGCCCCCAAATTGTTCCGCACCGCCACGACGGAGGGATCATTGCCAACAAGCAGTAATCGTGCGGCGTCAGGCTGGCCAGCTTTGGCAAATAACTGGGCGGCGGTAATGCGCAAATCGACTTGATTGCCATCGGCACGCAGCAGCACGGCGAGCAGATCATTGGCCTCCGCCGTCTTGCCAGCAGCAATCAGCATCAGCGCCCGGCTTTCCTGCGCATAACGCCGGGCAATTGCGTTCGTCCCAGCGGCATCAAGCGCTGCCATTGCTGCCTTGGGATTATCAAACGCCGCCCAAGCGCGGAACGACGACACAAGAAAGCTCAGCGCACCCGTCTTCACCCGCTCAATCGCGGACTGTGTCGCGGTTGCATCCCCGGCAAGGCCAGCTTCAGCGAGCGCGAGAATCGCCGCGTCGCCCGGGGCCATGTCAGCCCGTTCCAGCACGGAACGCGCGCGGTTGAGCAAGGTGAAGTCACCCGCCGAAACCGCGACACGATAGGCGCGTATCGCAATCACCGCATCGTCAGGCGCCGCCATCAAGGCGAGAGCATAGCCGTCTGCCGCAACGCCCACCTTGCCATCGGAATCAGCAGCACGCGCGCGGAGATACGCGGACAGGACCTGTGGATTGCTCTCCGCCAGTGCTGGCATTGGCGCGCCGAACATCAGCACGCCAATGGCTAGGAGCTTACATGTTCGGATAGGTAGGCCCTCCGCCGCCTTCAGGGACAACCCAATTGATATTCTGGGTTGGGTCCTTGATGTCGCAGGTTTTGCAATGAACGCAATTCTGCGCGTTGATCACGAACTTTGGATCACCCGTTTCCTCACCCACCACTTCATAGACACCGGCCGGGCAATAACGCTGGGCGGGCTCGTCATACATGGGCAGATTATAGGCGATCGGAACCGACGGGTCCTTAAGCTGAAGATGGACCGGCTGGTCCTCCTCATGATTGGTGTTCGACAAGAACACCGAGGAAAGCCGATCGAAGCTGAAGATACCATCGGGCTTCGGGTAATCGATCTTGGGCACCAGGTCCTTGCGCCACATCTCTTCGTGATTGGCGTGATGGCCAAGCGTGAAGGGCATTTTCACGCCCCAGCTTTCCAGCCACATCGTCGCCGTCGCCAGCGCGGCGCCCGCCAACATCCCAAACTTCTCGATCAGCGGCAGCGCATTGCGGACCACCGACAATTCCTTGTGAACCCAGCTTTTTTCAAAAGCGGCCGGATAGGCAGTCAGCTGATCACTGGTGCGGCCTTCGGCAATGGCAGCAAAGGCGGCTTCAGCGGCCATCATGCCCGATTTCATCGCCGTATGGCTGCCCTTGATGCGCGGCACGTTCAGGAAGCCTGCCGAGCAGCCGATCAGCGCGCCGCCGGGAAAGATCAGCCTGGGTATGGCCTGCAAGCCGCCATCGCTGATCGCCCGCGCGCCATAAGATACGCGCTTGCCGCCCTTCAGAATTGCCGCAATCGACGGGTGAGTCTTCCAGCGCTGCATCTCCTGAAACGGCGAAAGATGCGGATTGCTATAGCTCAGCCACGTGACCAGCCCCAAGGCAACCTGGCCATTGGCCTGATGATAAAGGAACGCGCCGCCATTGGCATTGTCATTGAGCGGCCACCCTTGCGTGTGGAGCACCCGACCGGGGACATGATTTTCGGGCGCGATGTCCCACAGTTCCTTGATGCCGATGCCGTAGACCTGCGGCTCACTGTCCTTGGCAAGATCAAACTGGCGGATCAGCTGTTTGGACAGGTGCCCGCGCACGCCTTCAGCAAAGAAGGTGTATTTGGCGTGCAGCTCAAGACCCGGCTGATAGTCGCCCTTGTGCGTGCCGTCACGGGCGATCCCCATATCGCCGGTCGCAACGCCCTTTACCGACCCATCGTCGTTGAAAAGAACTTCGGCCGCCGCAAAGCCAGGGAAAATTTCAACGCCTAGCCCCTCTGCCTGTTCGGCGAGCCAGCGGCATAAATTGCCAAGGCTGCCGGTATAGGTGCCGTGATTGTTGAGGAAAGCGGGGAGCAGCCAGTGCGGCACCTCGCGGTGACCCTTTTCGGTAAGGATCCAGTGGTGGTTTTCGGTGACCGGTGTCTCTGCCATCGGGCAGCCCGTTTCGCGCCAATCGGGCAGCAATTCATCAAGCGCAATTGGATCGACCACTGCGCCAGACAAGATATGCGCGCCGATCTCCGCCCCTTTTTCCAGAACGCAGACTGAAATCTCGCTGTCTTGCGCACTGGCCAGCTGTTTCAATCGGATCGCTGCTGCCAGGCCGGCCGGCCCGCCACCAACAATCACAACATCATACGGCATTGACTCGCGTTCACTCATGATCGTCTCCATCAGGGACGCCACCGGGGCCTGTCGTCGCGTTCCGGCAACGTCCTGTCCATTCACGCGTGCCCGCGAATTGACCGCGCCGTCAACCGCGACTTTATGGAATTATCATGGGGGCAGAACAAAAATTCGATTGGGCGACAAGCGCGGCAAGCACACTGGACTGGTGGCGCGAGGCCGGCGTCGACACCATGATCGCCGAAGAGCCCCGTAACTGGCTTGCCCCCGCGCCTGTCCCATTGGCTGTCCCTGCTGCTGTCCGCGCGCCAGCTTTAGCGGCCGGAGACTCATCTGCCGTTCGCCAACCCGTCCAAGCCAATGGCGCCGCCGCGCCCATTATGCCCGCGCGCGCCTTGCCCCCGATGCCGACAACACTCGCCGCCTTCGATGCCTGGCGACGGGGGCCTGATGCGCCCGATGCCGATTGGCCGGGCAGCCATGTTTTTGCCCAAGGATCATCGCAGCCGAAGCTGGCCGTCATCGTCGAAATGCCCGAGCGTGAAGATGGCGAGGCCGACATGTTGCTCAGCGGCGTGGTCGGCAAGCTGTTCGACCGGATGCTCGCCGCCATTGGTCACGACCGAACCACTATCCTGCTCCTCCCCATGTGTACCGCGCGGCCCAGCACCGGCCGAATCCCGGCTGAGTCGCTGGCCGCGCTTGAGGCAACGCTGCGGCATCATGTGATGCTGGCCGCGCCAAAACGGGTTTTATTGTTCGGCAATGCGGTCAGCCGTGCGCTGATCGGGGCAGACATTGCCGAAAGTCGCGGGACTTTACGGACAGTTAACCAGGAAGATAGACAACAGGCACCGTCGATTCAGGCCGTTGCGAGCTATCGTCCGCGATTCTTGCTCGAACGCCCGGCCGCCAAGGCCGAGGCCTGGAAAGATTTACTGTTGCTGATCCAGGGGATCGATGCGTGAAAAAGTTGCTCCTGCCGGCCCTTTCATTGTTCGCGCTGCCGGTAACGCTGGCGACGACGCCTGCCTTGGCGGGCGAAGTGCCCAACCTGGCAACCAGCGGTGATGGCATTCCGGCGCAGCTCGATGACGGCCAGCGCACCGGCTATCGTGCGGTTTTCCAGGCGATCCGCGACGGCAAATGGATCGACGCCCGATTGCAGCTCGCGACGATGAAACCCGGACCGCTCCATTCGATTGCGCTCGCCGAGTTGTTTACCGCCAAGGGGTCGCCCCGCACGACTGCAGAAGACCTTAGCAAGCTGCTCGCCGATGCCCCTGAATTGCCGCAGGCGGAACAGCTGGCCCGCATGGCCAAGGCGCGCGGCATGACTGAACTCCCGAGCCTGCCTTACACGCAGGCGCTCAGCTGGACTGGCGGCGCCCCCGTGCGGGCGCGGGCAAAAAGCCTGAAAAGCGACCAGATCGCTGCCGATCTCGCCACCAAGATGCAGCCGCTGATCAAGGAAGATCGCGGCGTCGAGGCCCAGGCCTTGTTGGAGGCAACCACAGGCCTGTCCCCTGACGGGCTAACCGAATGGCAACAAAAGGTCGCCTGGGTCTATTTTGTTGCCGGTGATGACGCCAACGCCCGAGTGATGGGACAAAAGGCCAGCCAAGGCAGCGGCGACTGGGCAATTCAGGGCCAATGGGTGGAAGCGCTGGCCGCCTGGCGTGAACGAGATTGCGCTGGCGCGGCCGACTCCTTCAGTCGCGTGGCGAGTCGATCAACCGATATCGAACTGCGCGCGGCCGGGCTGTTCTGGGCATCGCGCGCGGATATGGCCTGCGGCCGCCCCGATCGGATCGAAGCCCGGTTAAAAGGGGCAGCGCAATATGACGAAACCTTTTACGGCCTGCTTGCCCGCCAAACGCTTGGCATCCGCACCCCCGTCAGCCGCCCGAACGAAGCCCGGATCGCCGCCGATTGGCAGCTGCTTGGCCGGCGGCCCAATCTCCGCGTTGCCGCCGCTTTAGTCGAAATTGACGAAGATGTTCTGGCCGATGATGTGATGAAGCGGCAAGCGCGGATCGGCGATGCAAACGAATTTGCGGGGCTGCTCCGCTTGGCGGGCGCCTTTAATCTGCCCTCTACGCAAATCTGGCTGGCGCATAATGCGCCTGCCGGCACGACACCCTCGGTGGAGGCGCGTTACCCAGCGCCGAATTGGACCCCCGATGGCGGTTGGCGGGTTGATAAGGCGCTGGTTTATGCGCATACGCTGCAGGAATCGGCGTTCCGCACCAATGTTGTCAGTGCCGCTGGTGCCTATGGCCTGATGCAAGTCCGCCCGGGTGCGGCGTCCGATATGGCCCGTCAGCGCGGATCGCGCGCGGATCGCGCCGCCCTTACCCGCCCGTCTACCAATATCGAAATTGGCCAATCCTATCTTGAATGGCTCCGAGATCAGCCGGCGACGCGTGGCCTGCTGCCCAAAGTGATCGCAGCGTATAATGCTGGTGCTGTCCCGGTCGAGGCATGGAACACGATCGTCAAAGATGGCGGCGATCCGCTGCTGTACATCGAATCCATCCCCTATTGGGAAACACGCGGCTATGTGGTGACGGTGCTGCGCAATTACTGGGTGTATGAACGCGAAGGCGGCAAGGTGGCATCGCCCAGCCGCGCCGCACTCGCCCAAGGCCTTTGGCCGCGTTTTCCCGGACTGCCCGGTGCCCCGTCGGTCCGGATCACGGCAAAGATCACGCCGACGATGACGGCCAGTGCCAATTGACGAAGCGGCAGTGTTCCTGCCGGTCCAGATTGCCGTCCTAACGGTTTCCGATACCAGAAGTCTCGCTGATGACCGATCGGGCGACACATTGGTCGCGCGTCTGCTTGCAGCAGGGCATGAGCTCGCCGATCGCCAGATCGTGAAGGATGATGTGCCGACAATCGTCGCAACGCTGACCCAGTGGATCGACGATCCTTCCGTGGACTGCATCATCACCACCGGTGGCACGGGCGTCACTGGACGCGACGTGACCCCGGAGGCAATCGAACAGGTGCAGGACAAGTCCATTCCGGGCTTTGGCGAGCTATTTCGATGGCTGAGCTATCAGACGATCGGCACATCAACGGTGCAATCGCGGGCATGCGCCTGCGTCACGCGCGGGACCTATATCTTTGCGCTGCCCGGATCGACCGGCGCGGTAAAAGACGGTTGGGACGGCATTCTGGCAAGCCAGCTCGACAGCCGCCACAAGCCCTGCAATTTTGTCGAACTGATGCCGCGCCTGACGGAGCGGTGAAGGTGAACCAGCCGATCCCGCGCGCTGGCCGACCCTGGATCACCGGCTTTCTGATCGTCGTAGGTGCCGCAGTTATTTTCTATGCAGGCATTTTTCTGGGCCGCCAACAGACTGTTTCTGAACAGCCTAAAACACGCGCGCTCGGCATCGCCCGCGCATCGCCGAAACCACGCGTCCGCAACGTCTTCTCGCCGTCGATTATGTCGGATCCGTATTTCCTCGACGAGCAGCGAAAACTGGTCGAAGCGCTCGAGCGCTCGTGCGAATTCCAACGTCAGAATTGCGAGACCGCCCGAAAGGCCCGCGCCGCTCTCAATGCGCTGAAATAGCCGTCGCGCTCAACCATCAGCCTGCATCGCCGCGAGTTCATGCCCGGCAGGATCACGAAAATGGAAGCGCCGTCCGCCGGGGAAAGCGAAGATGGGTACGGTGACTTCACCTCCCGCCGCACGGACCTTGGCCTCGCAAGCTTCCAAATCATCGACTTCGATCACGGGCAATGCAGCCGACGTCTTTTCCGTAGGATCGGCATCCAAACCGATGTCTGTGTCCCCGCTCGTGGTCGCGGCATAGCTCGGGCCGAAATCCGTAAAATCCCAATCGAATGCAGCGGCATAAAAGGCCTTTGCTGACGCAAGATCGCTGACCGGCTGTAGGTTGACAGGACAGGCTGGAGTGGCGGGGATATCCGGGGAGATGCGGGATCATCCGGTATAATTGGCGGATTTCCGGCATCCAGTGGGCCGCGAGGGCTGCACAAAGGCGTCGATGCTGTGTCTAGAGTGGGGTGCCATTTAGACGATGGTCTGACAGGAGCGGCTGGAGTCATGCCCATTTAGGCATGCACCCTCTTAGGATGCTCTCAGGCGCAGATATCAGCCACTAAAGCGGCTCTGAAGGGCGCATGAGAGGCCACTGAGCGCGCGCCGAACTGGGCGGAAGTGGGGTAATTGCGCGCCCAGTTCGCCGATCGCGGCGATCATCGACCTAAATGGCGGAAATCCGGGCCGCTGGGCGGATGTTGGTGATGATCCTTAGCGGTCGATCGATGCCGGAAGTGGGCGCGTTTTTTCTATTAGAATTTGGGCACGGTTGTGGCGGGGTCGAACGGCTGGCAGCGACCCGAAAAGTTCCCGCGTGGTCCAGTGATCGCGACGGTTCCGGCGATCCGATCGAGCCGCATTTTGGCGTTTCCGATCGACCCATAATTGATCTTGCCCGTGATCATGCTGTCAGTGACCGTGAACAAGGAGACAATCAATCGCCCTTCCTTTGCACCACCCATGAAGCGCGGCATTTCGGCTGTGCCGCCCTGGTCGGCCAAATACAGGCGGACATCGCCATCCTGCGACCGGAGCTGTTCGTCTTCCAGATAATCTACCCTCTCGATCTGCCCGCTGCAGGTCAGATTTAAGGAGCCAATCGACGGCTCGACTGAGGCCGCAAACATTGCGGCTGTGATGATCAACTCAATCATTCGTCTTCCTCATGATAACATCTGCCAAGGTTCGAACGGTGCGCACCACTTAGTCCAAAGATCGTCGAAAGCCTGCCTGTGCATCCCCATTACGGCTTGCGAGACCGCCGAGTCTGTCACCCATAGTCGATGCATTTCTATCTGGGTATAATGCCTGGTTATGTCATAAATAAAGCGTAAGCGTGCCGGATTACCCCCAAATTCTGGTGGTGAGGCGAACACGCCGCATGCCGTTACGCTGTCTTCCATTGCCCCGGCCGACCAGATCGCGCCGAATTTGAGCGGCGTTCGGTAGCCATATTCTCGGGCAACGGCCTCTTTGATTTGCTTGCGAACGGGCTCCCCGATTGCAATGGACTCGCCACAGGCAGCCAGCTGCAGCAGCATGAGAACCAACAGAATGGCGGCTTCGATCCGCAGCAGGACCGATGCGCGCCTGGCGTTCACAGCCGCTTCACCACGGCAACGACGCGGCCGATGATGTTGAGTTCGCCATCATGGGCGGTCTCTGCGGCGACGGCGGGATTGTCGGAGAGGATCTTCACGCTGCCATCGGGCATCGGCCGCAGCCGCTTAATCATGCCGATCTCCCCAAAGGCGAAAGCCCAGATCAGGTCGGCCATGCGCGGCGATTGCTGGCGGCGGTCGATCAGCACGATGTCGCTTTCATGAATCGTCGCCTCCATCGAATTTCCCTGCCCCTTTGCCCAGAACAGCTCCTCGGGCGGGCTGTCCGTAAAATGGCGCAGCCAGGCACGCGAAAACTGCCTTGGCTCAGCCTCGATCACATCGGCCAGATAGGTGGCACCCAGGCCATAGCGCAGATCAATCTCTGCCACCTCAACCGTGTCGTTCGTTTCGGCTGGCGGCGCGCCATAGGCAAGCCTGCGGTCTGCCAGATTGATCGGTTTTGGATCATTGGTTTCGCCCGTGAGATAGTCGATCGTCGTCTCAAGCTCGCGGGCGATCAGATGCAACTGTTTGGAACTTTGCGATTTGCCGGTGACCAGCTTCCAGATCGAGGTCGATTGAACGCCGATCCGGCGCGCCAGCTCGGCTTGCGACCAGCCCTTTTCGGCTAATCGCGCCTCGATTCGTTCGCCCAGGGTCATCTTTGCACCCTACAACCTAGGTTGTAGGCAAGCGCTGTTCTTTTGAGCATTGACGATAGCAACTAAAGTTGCCACACCAATGCCCATGAGCACAGAAATCACACCTTTCGAGGCGCTACAGCAGATCATCGATGCTGCCGGGTCGCAATCCAAGCTTGCTGCTGCCCTGGGCGTTTCGTCGACTGCCGCATGGAAATGGGTGCAATCGTCAAAGCGCCTTCCTGCAGAATATGTACTCACGGCGGAGCGGCTTTACGGCGTTTCGCGCCACGATCTTCGGCCTGACATTTATCCACGGGACTATCCTCCTGCAGGCAAGCTTGGCCGCAAGCGCCGCGATTCGCATCGTCTATGTGAGGCCGCCAAATGAACGCTCGCGCTTCGCTGCTTTCGGGGGCCACGCTGTTCGAGGTCGCGCCGGGCCATGTCGACGAGGGTGACCGGATCGGCTTTTTGCATCAGGACAAGGCGGCGGCGCTTGGTCGGTTGATGGCCGTTGATGGCCAGCGCGATCCGATCAAGGTCGTTGCCAACAAGAAGAACCCGGCCAAGCCCTGGCGGCTGGTGACGGGGATGCACCGGCTGATCGGTGCGCGGATCGAGTGCATCCCTGTGTGGGCGATCGAGGTCACCGGCACGCCCGAGGACCTGGCCGATTTGGAGGCGTCGGAGAACCTGCACCGCCGTCCGCTGGCGCCGATCGAGCGCGCTAAGTTCACCTTCGCATTGGTGCAAGCGGCGCGCGCCCGACTCGCTCGTGATCATGGCGATCTCAAGCAGCAAGCGATGGCCGTGAAGGCCCGCTGGGCGCGCGTGAAGTTGGGCGAAACGCGAGCGGAATCGGCGCTGACAGAAGAGACCGACGATACGCGTGCCAACTTGGCACGCGTATACGGATGGCAGGAATCGGCGGTCGAAGCCCTTGGCGCATCGAAGCGCGACATCTTCCGCGACCTTGAACTCTACCGCCTGATCATCGAGCCGTTCCCGACCCTTGCCGAGGCGCTGTCCAAGCACCCGGTGGTTGGTGAGAATGGCAAGCAGCTGCGCGATATCGCCCAGGTCAAGGACGAGGCGACACGCCGTCGCGTGATCGAGGCGCTGATCGACGACGCCGAGCTGAGCGTTGACGTGGCGCTGGTGTCATGCGGCGTCGGGCATGGCGGCACGGCGGCGACTCCTGTCGCGCATCAAAAGCATTTCAACGCGATCACCAGTGGCTGGGACCGGCTCGGCCAGCGCGAACGCAGCATGTTCCTGCGCGAGCATTTCGTGCCGCTGCTAACCCCAGGCCAGAAGCGCGAGCTGCGCGACCGCCTTGACGAGGAGCT
Organism: Sphingomonadales bacterium Ga0077557; assembly: GCA_001464615.1. Taxonomy (GTDB): domain Bacteria; phylum Pseudomonadota; class Alphaproteobacteria; order Sphingomonadales; family Sphingomonadaceae; genus Sphingomonas. The sequence continues at coordinate 15,265 of LNFI01000010.1, forward strand.
GCGCGATGCGCGGTGATCTCTCCACCGGCCGCAAGCGCCACAGCCATCCCTATGACTGGTATGTCGACGAATGCTGGGTCGCGATGCAATTGTACCGTGCGCTTGGCGGGTTTGCGGCTGAGAAGGCTGCGGGCGAGGCCATCTGGGACCCGTCGGCGGGCCTTGGCAACACAATCGAGCATTTGCAGCAGAACGGCCACGTCACTTTCGCGTCAGACATTGTCGAGCGGATCGATTACAGCCTGTTCAGCACAACTGCCGCGCCGCTGCCCCAGTTCTTTTCGGCCGATTTCCTCGAAACGACAGCCGCGCCCGCGCGCTGCAGCATCGTCTTCAACCCGCCTTACAGCTACATCAAAGGCATCTCAGAAGCGTTTGTGCGGCATGCGCTTAAGCTGTCGTCGCGCCGGGTGTGCGCGGTTTTGCCGGTGAAGTGGCTGACCAGCCAGGCCCGGTTTCACCTGTTCACCGATCATCCGCCACAAGCCGTGATGATCCTGAGCCAGCGGCCATCAATGCCGCCCGGCGACATGATCGCCGCGATGGGCAACCGCGCCTTTAACGGCGGCGTGGTCGATTATGCCTGGTTCGTCTGGGACGTCACGCGCCCGACGCCGCGCCACGAAACGCGCACCATCTGGCTGCCCCCGCTCGACCGGCCCGACCTTCATCAGACAATCCAGGTGCTGGCATGAGCCCCGCTGATCAGCGCGCGGCGCTGCTGCGCTATATCTGGGGCTATCAGGTCGCGCATGAGGGCGTTTCGCCTTCCATCACGGAAGGCGCAAAGGCGATTGGCGCCTGCAGAAGCCAGGTTCACCGGCTGCTGATCGACCTGGAGAATGACGGGTCGATTCGCCGCCTGCGCGGCCGGGAACGGGCGATCCAGGTGGTGCGCCAGCCAACGCTGCCCCATCATGCGGGCAGGCCGCTGTTCACCGTGCCGTTTCGTGGGCGCTATGGCCGGTTCGTCATGGCGGAGGCCCGCTGATGGCGACGGCCCCTTGCCCGCCGCGCCTGCGCGCCCTGGTCGATCTGGCGGCTGCGCTGAGCAACGTCCAGGCCGGGCAAATCCTTTCCAATCAACGCTGCGCCACGGTCGCGCGGGCACGGTTCGCCGTCTATTTTGGCGGCTATCACGGTCTGTTCCTGACGAAGACGGCCATCGCCCGCGCCCTTGGCGATCGTGACCATGCAACCGTGGTCCACGGCCTGCGCCGCGCAGAGGCGCTGCGCGGCAGCGCTCCCGATTTTCGAACCCTAACCGACTGCCTGTTGGCAGCAACAACGGCGGAGTTGTGACCATGGCCAATATCTCTCGCTTGCCTGTTCCGGCACCGGTGCGCCGGGCTGTTCCCGCGCCAACGCTGGATCAAGTGATCGCCGCGCGCGGATACCAGCCCAATTACCGCGACGGCATGGACTGCCCAGGCTGCGGCTTTGGTGCCTTTTACCTTGGCCGACAGTCAGCGGAATGCGCCCGGTGCGGCACTGCGCTGCCCTTCGCCCCTGCAGGGGGTGCGCGCTGATGGTCCATGTCATCCAGGTGGCGACCTTCGCCGCCGCGCTGATCATTGCTGGCACGGTGCTTGTCGATGGCATCACCAGCCCGCGATTCCTGGCGGTGCTGCGCCAGACGCTGTCCGGCAAGGAGGGCTGAAGGCGATGCCGCACCCCGCACTCGCGCCGCTTGGCCAGGCCATTGCCGCGCTGACCTATGATCAGATCGAGGTGACCCATGCCGATAGCGGCAGCACCATCTGTGGCACCGCCGTGCCGCTGCTTCACCGCAGCATCGGCCAGGACCTGATGCGCGTCGAATCGGCGATGGGCGGGCAAGGCAAGACGGTGTTTTCCGCCATCGCCGCATCGATCGACGAAGCCCTGATCGCGATTGAGGAAGCGCGCGGCCTGCTGCGCGGTGGGAGCGACCACGATGCATGACAGCGACAAAAGCCACCACGGCCTGTCCGCCCGCGAGCAGGAAATCATGGACCTGTTTGATGGCGGGGCCAGCGAAAAGGACATCGCCGCCCAGCTGCAGGTGAGCCGCCGCTACATTCGCCAGACGATTGGCCATTACAATTTTGCCAGCGTGTGGAGCCACGGCAACCGTTTCAACCAGATGGTGGTGCGCGGCACCAAGGCGCTGGCAGCCGCCTGCGCCGCCAGCGGGGGGCGGTTCGCATGAGCGGGCGGCAGACCGAGGCGGATCGGCTGCGCCTGGCGCGGCGGATATTTGAGCGCGCCATGGCCGATAATGTGACGATGGCAGAAGCGAAGCGCTGCATCGCCGCCGAGGCGCGGGCAGCCGCCGATCAGCGCCGCCATCTGCGCACCCGCGCGATCGAGCATGTCGGCCGCTGGAGCGATGTTGCGGCCATGCCGCACATTCCCCGGCCCGATCAATGCCCGCCCGAATTTGCGCCCCAGTCTCCGCCGATTCCCGCCGATGACAGCAACGATGGCCTGAAGTGGTTCCAGCGATGAAGTTCACCGAAATCGGCTATTTCGGCCGCCCCACCAACGTGACCGATGCACCAATCAGCGACGCCGCCACTGGCGCGGTGCTGGCGTCGCTCGCATCGCTGCCCCGCCGCGCGACCCCGGCTGCGCCCAGCGCGGCGATCATCCCCTTTCCCATCGCACGCGGGCCCCAAGGCGAGCCGCTGCGCTTCATTGCTGTCGAGACGGCGAAGGCTGCCAAGTAACCATGATTACCCGAGGAGCCCATAATGATAGATTTGCAGCGCCAGCACGATCAGGCGTTAGATGTCGCGCGCCGGTCATCACGGGAGGCGATTACAGAAGCGGTCAGCGCCGTAGCGTCGTTGTCCCCGGCTCCCACAGCAAATCCATCTCGTGGAGCCATAGCAACACGATTGCAGATTGGCGCAGGGCAAGTGGAATTTCGTCGTCCGGAATAAGCACGGTCTTTCCCGCTGCCTGGTTCGCGGCGATCACGAGCAGCGACTGGCGGTATCTTTCCTCCAATACGCGGCCATGCGCGATGCTGGGTATTTCGATCTGCATCGGGTCGGTCGCTGCCCATTCCAGCAGCAGGGCATCAACCTCGCCTTCAAACTCGCTGCGATACTCTGTGTCGCGAAACGGTGCCTGGTCTGGTCCGGCGAACAAGGGCTGCAACACCCAGATCAATTCCATCGCCATCTTCGGATCGCCGGGAGCGAAATACGGCTTCGCCTTGGCCCGGCCAAACAGCCCGCGTTTGGGCGGCGGGCACCATTTGTCGAGATATTCGCAAGCGAGCTGGTACGACATCGGCTCCTCCAATTTGACATTTACGCGGGATCGCGGCATTTTGCTGACGTCAGTAAGCGCCTTGAACAGCGCCCTGACAAGATTGGCAAAGGCGGCCACGTCCCGAAACGACGTCTCCCTTAGAGACGAACATCCGGGTGCCGCGCGTGCATGTCCAAGGCCTTGGCCTAAAGACGCGCGGGGACTGACCTTTGCCAGTCTGTTCAACACCCGGAGCCGGAAGGTTCCGGCCAGCAAAGGGACTGACTCCTATGACTATGCTGATCTCAACCACGGGCCTCACTGCCCTCATTCACACGCTGCCGGAGCGCGAGCCGTTCATGCTCGGTGCCGAGTTGGCCACAACGTATCAGACCGAGTATCGTCGATTGACGGAGGCCGTGAAGCGCAACGCGGATCGGTTTCCAGACGATTTCGCCTTCTATTTGACGGTCGACGAGACCCAGAAGTTGCCGCAAAATGCGGCGACCTCGCAGGGGCAACGCGCCGACCTGCGACCACTTGTTTTCACCCATGCGGGTGCCATTGCCCTGTCGGGCGTCCTAAAGACGGACGTTGCCGCCGAGGTCTCAGTGATCGTCCATCGCAGCTTTGCGGCGATGGAAAAGCGCGCGTTCAATCAGATGCGGGCCATGGTGGCGGGATTGCGCTGCGATTTGCTGGCCAAAAAGCCGATCTACGGGCGTATCCGGCTGGCGGCGATCGAGGGCTTTTCGATCGACGAGCTTTGGCGGCGGACCAATTATCCGCGCCACAAGCTAGAGGAAGCGGTGCGCGAAATGGTGGCGATGAAGCTGCTCGAAGCGCCGCTGGCCGGGATGCAACCCGACTTGTTCGGGGCCTAACCTCGTGTCGCGCCAGTTGGACGCGGTCAACATCCTCGATCAGGCCATTACCGGCCTTTGTGGGTTGCAAGACCTGCTCGGCCTCATCAACGGGGACCTCGCGGAGATCCATTCAGACGGGCTTCATGCCCTGCTCAGGCCCATCCGCGAACAGGTGGAGCAGGCAAGTGCTCTGCTCTACCCGCTTGAAGGCCATAGGGACGACTGACCGGCATGACCGCGCCTTTGAGGAGGCGCGGTCATGACCCGCCGCAGGTCCAATCCAACTCAGTTCAAGTTTGAGGCGCGCCATGGGTAAGGCCCGCGCGCATCCCGATCAGCTCGGTTTCGGATTCGAGCCGCCCGTGATGGCGACCGGCGTCGCTGTGCTGGCCGGGCTGGAGCGGCGCATCTGCACCACGGTCGGCGTGATCCTGAACAGCGAGGCCAAACCGCGCGAAGTGATCGCTGCGGAAATGAGCGTGCTGCTCGACGAAGAGGTCAGCCGCGCGATGCTGGATGCCTATGCCAGCCCGGCGCGAATCGAACACAAGGTGCCGATGTCGCGATTCCTGGCGCTGATCGCGGTCACCAACCGGCACGATCTGCTCGATCCGATCGTGCGCGAAATTGGCGCGGCGCTGCTTGTCGGTGCCGAAGTCCACACCGCCCGGCTTGGCCATATCGAACGCCAGATCGCCGCGCTCCGCGAAGAGCATAAGCGCATCGCCGGATCGGCCCCCTTGATCAGGAGCAGTGGAAACGATGGCTAGTCGCGCACCTGCCCCTGTCATCGGCGGCAACGCTGCGGAATCGTCACGCGACTGGTTCACCGCTGCCGAGCTGGCCGATCTGGCCTTGCCTGGCCTGCCCGCCGACAAGCGCGCCATCAACCGGCGCGCTCAGGACGAACGCTGGGCGCTGCGCACCGGCAGCGACGGCAATCCGCTGGTCCGCCCGCGCAGCGGACGCGGCGGTGGCGTTGAATTTCACGTCTCATTGCTGCCCGGTGCGGCCCGGATCGCGCTGGAGCAGCGCAACCCGCAAATCCTGCCGGAAGCCGCCAATGAAGCGCTGATCGGCGGCTGGCGCTGGTACGAATCGCAAAGCGCCACCACGCGGGCAGCGGCCGAACGTCGGCTGGCGATCTGCCGCGAAATCGATCTGCTGGAGCAATCGGGGGTGAGCCGCACGGCGGCGGTTGCCGATGCATCGGCGCGGCGCGACGTCGGCAAGGCAACATTATGGGCCTGGCTGCGGCTGATCAACGGCGTGCCGGTGCGTGACTGGCTGCCCGCGCTGGCCCCGCGCCGCCAGGGCGGCGGCTGTGAGGCAGAGATTGACCCAGTGCTGTGGACGATCTTCAAATCCGATTATCTGCGCCCCAGCGAACCAACGCTAACCAGCTGCTATGAACGCACCGCCGCCATCGCTGCTGAAAAGGGCCTCTCTTTGCCGTCTGAGAAGACGCTGAGACGGCGCTTAAAGGCGGAAATCGACCCGCGCATCATCATCCTGCGCCGCAAGGGCGAAGAGGCACTGCGCCGGTCAATCCCGGCCCAGCGCCGCACCGTCGATCATCTCCACGCGATGGAATGCGTCAACATCGACGGGCACAAATTCGACGTCTTCGTGACGCCTGCCGAGGGCGGCAAGCCGATCCGCCCGATGATGATCGCGCTGCAGGATATCCGCAGCAGCAAGATCGTCGCCTGGCGGCTGGGGGAGAGCGAGAGCACCACGCTTGCCCGCCTGGCCGTGTACGACATGATCCGCGACGTCGGCATTCCCAAGCGCCTGACGACCGATAATGGCCGCGCCTTTGCCAGCAAATTCTTCACTGGCGGCACGACCACGCGATTCCGGGGCAAGGTGCTGGAAAATGATCCGACGGGCGTGCTGGTCGCGCTGGGCATCGATATCGATTGGGCGCTGCCCTATCGTGGCCAGTCAAAGCCGATCGAACGCGCGTTCCGCGATCTGTGCGACACGATCAGCCGCGCGCCCGCGACCGAGGGGGCCTATACCGGCCCCAACCCCCAGCAAAAGCCCGAAAATTATGGGTCGCGAGCGATGGGCTGGGATGAATTTACCGCCCATGTCGCCCAGGGAATCGCCCGGCATAATGCCCGGCTGGGCCGCACCGGCCGCGATTATCGCGGGCGCAGTTTCGACCAGGTCTTTGCCGACACCTTTGTTGAGGTGGGCAAGGCCAGCCCTGAGCAGCTGCGCATGGCGTTGCTCGCCGCGCAGCAGATGCGCGTCGATCGGCAAACCGGCGAAATCAAGCTGTTCGGCAACCGCTATTGGGCGGAAGGCTGCGGCCGGTTGCATGGCCAATTGCTGACGGTGCGTTTCGACCCCGATAATCTCCATTCGGAAATCCATGCCTATGGGCAGGATGGCCGGTTCCTGCTGACCATGCCTGTCGTCGCCGACACGGGCTGGGGCGATGCAGAGGGCGCGCGCGTCAGCCAGAAACGCTTGAAGGGCGTGCGTCGCCAGATCCGTGACGGCGTTGAGGCCGAACAGCTGCTGAGCGCACAGGAAGTCGCCGCGCTCCAGGCGCGCGTTGTGGTGCCCGATATTCAGCAGCCCGATGTGATCCGCCCCGTCCGCCACCGCGGGCAGACCGCCGCCGCGCTCAACCCTGTCAGCGTCACGGCGCCCGAAAACGCGCCAGACCGCGACCACGCCATCGATCGCATGGCGCTGGGCATGCGGCGGCATCTGCGCAGCGTCGACTGATTCACTGATCCGCCGAAGAAGGAGAAAACACGGTGAACAACCCCGACAATTTCCCGATTTCCATTGAAGATGAAGTCCGCTGGTTCGTCGCCTATCGCACGCGCCATGGCCTGAGCTGGAACGCGCTGGCGAAGGAAACCGACATTCCCCAGGGCACGCTGAGCCAGGTGATTTCCGGCAAATATACCGGCGATATGCAGGTTCAGGCAGAGCGGCTGTTCAAGTTCCGCCAAAAGGTGGAATCGCAGGAAGAGCGCTCGCGATCGGCGCTGGCCAAGCCGAGCTTTATCGCGACGCCAACGGCGCGGCGGCTGCAGTTCCTGCTGGAAATCGCGCATATGGGGCGCATCACGATCGGCGCGACCGGGCCGGGCACCAGCAAGACGATGGCTGCTGAGGACTATAAGGCCAGCGTATCCAGTTGCTGGATGGTGACGATGCGCGAATCCAACTCCACGCTCAGCGGGCTGCTCTGCGCGGTGATGAAGGAGATGGGGCTGGATTCGGTGAGCGGGTGGAACCGCCAGCGTTCCGATCAAATCATTGAACATGTGCGCGGCCGCAAAGGCCTGCTGATCGTCGATGAAGCCGGTTTTCTGGGGCTGGACGGACTGGAAGAACTGCGGGCCATTCATGATGCGACCGGCCTGGGCATTGCATTGTTCGCCAATAAAGAGCTGCTGCAGCGTATTCGCGGCGGCGAAAAGAGCCATGCCTATGCCCGGCTCAACAGCCGGATTTCCAACAGCCATATTCAGGACGTGCCCAGCCAGGGCGATGTCGATGTCTTTCTCGACGCCTTCGATATCGACGACGGCAAGGTTCGCAGGCTGCTGAGCAGCGTCGCGCTGTCGCCACATAATGGCGGCTTGCGTGAAGTGAAACAGATCCTCGAAAGCGCCAACATGCTCGCGATCGCCGACGATACCGCGATCGAGCTGAGCCATGTCGAAGACGCGGTCGGATCGCGCATCACTCAGCATGTGCTGAGGGCATCATGAGCGCCGCGTGCTATGTCTGCGGATCGATCGAGCTGGCAGCCGATGCCGATCTGCGCAGCCCGACCTGCGATGACTGCCGCCCGGCGCGCGATCATGTCGTTTCAATACAAACCGGCCCCGGCGGTGCGCCGCTGGCGGTGTGCCCCTGCGGCTGGCGTTACCAGTCGGGGGACAAGGCGGGCTATCTGTTCCGCGAGGTGGCGGTGCGCGCGCACTGGCGGGCAATGATCGCGGCATCGGCCGAGCGGGTGGCGGCATGAGGGTGCGCTACCATGTCCACCCATCGGTCGATCTGCCTGCCTATGCGGATCTGCGCAGCCTTTCCTCTGAGGACTGCCGGGTGCTGCACGACCATGTCGCTTTAATCGAGCGCGGCCGAGCTGGCCCGACGCGGGCAAGCTGCCAATGCGGCTGGAGCTTCCAGTCAGCCTACAGCACCGTTCACTGCGACTTGGCCATTCGCGTGCACTGGCAGACGACGATCATGGCCGCCGCCGAGCAGGAGGCATCATGAGCGCGGCCCTGAAACTGGCAACAAAGGCCAAGGGCGTACCGGTCAGCCCCTATCGCCGGTCGATGATCGCCAAGATCAACGTGGCGAAGACCCAGTTGCGCATGGAAGAGGCGGATTACCGCGCCGCCCTGGTCGAGGTGACGGGCCATAACAGCCTGACCAAATGCAGCGATGCGCAACTGGCCAGGATGCTCGAATGGCTGGCGTCGAAGGGCTTTCGTGCGGTTCAGGGCGGGGGGCAAGCCGGATCGGTACGCGGCGGATTGGCCTCTGGGGCGACCCACCCGATGGCGCGCAAAGCGCGGGCGCTGTGGATCTCGCTCTATCACCTGAACGCGGTCGAAAACCCGTCCGAACAGGCGCTGGAAGCCTTCGCCAAACGCCAGCTGAAATGCGAAAAACTGGTCTGGGCGAACCAGCGCGATGCGTACAAGCTGATCGAGGCGCTGAAGGCCTGGGCGGTGCGCGAAGGCTGGCCGGAAGCGGGCAGCAACACCCGGACCCAGTCACCGATGCTGCTGCAGGCGACGCTGTGCGGGGCGATCCTGCGCAAGCTGAAGGCGGCGGGTATCGCCCAGCTCGGCTGGGACCTGTTGGGCGCATCAATGCAGCTGTGCGGCCGCGCGATCCAGGCCGATCCCGGCCAGAAAGACGCATCCACCGCTGATTTTCAGCGCCTTGCCGAGCAGCTTGGGACCGTTCTCAGAACCCGCTCAGCCGGTGCCGAAGCCCCACTTAGCCCGCCTTCAGAAAGGCAATAATCATGCCGCAGCAATCCTCCATCCGCGTGACCGACCATGCGCTTGTGCGTTGGCTCGAAAAGGCCGGGCTGATCGATGTCGAGGCTTTGCGCGTGACGATCGAGAACGCGCTCGGGCGAGCATGCCTGGCCGGGGCGACGATCGGCGTGAGCAACTATCTGATTGTCGCGCACGGCCTGATTTATGTCGTGCGCGACGGGAAGGTTACGAGCGTCGTCACCGATGATGGTCGCCGCGCGCATGTGCGTGCGCACATGGTTGATTTTCAGATGCCCATTGATGCCGACACTCAGCCCGAGGCTCAGGACTGATGGAAGAAGGGCGGCTCCTGACGCATCTGCGCGCCGTGCTTGGCGAGGAGGGCTTTGTGCTCTTCTGCCAGGCGCTGGGCGGCACGCGCGTCTATGTGCCGTATAAATGCCGTGACGAAAATGAGATTGTCCAGGCCGTTGGCCGCGCCACCGCCGATAAACTGAGCCGCGCGCTTGCCCCCGCCACCATCCGCGTGCCGTTGGCGCGGCGGGAACGGGCGCTGTATTTTCGCGGCATTCAGGGCCTGTCCAACGCGCAGATCGCCCGCAAGCTGGGCATTACAGAGGGCGGGGTGAACCGGCTGTTCGCGCGCGAACAGGACTTGCCAGACAAAGCCGGTTCGGGCAGATCGCCTGCACAGTTGACGCTGATCTGATCCCCCTGGCCGCTTTCGCGGCCATATTTTTGACCATCGCCAAAGACCATCGTCGCCCCATCAACCGGGGCCGATGCTGCATCGCGCCCCGGCTTCCTTCGAGCGGAGCTGGATGATGGCTGCGGATGTAAACAAGCTGGTCGATCAGGTGATCGGGGTTGAGGGTGGCTATGCCAACCACCCCGCCGATCGCGGTGGCGCGACAATGTGGGGCATTACCGAACAGGTGGCGCGCGCGCATAACTATACCGGCGACATGCGCAATCTGCCCCGCAAGTTCGCCGCCGCCATCTATGCGCAGCGTTACTGGTTCGAAGTCGGGCTTGATCGCGTTGCCGCCGTTGCGCCCGAGCTGGCGGCGGAACTGTTCGATATCGCGGTCAATATGGGGCCGCGCTGGGCGGGGACGCTGTTCCAGCGCGCGCTCAACGTGCTCAACCGGGGTGCCAGCGATTACCCGGATATCGAGGCCGATGGCCGGATCGGCACCATGTCGATCGACGCGCTCAATCGCTTCATTGCGCGGCGCAAGGCACCGGGCCTGGTCGTGTTGCTGCGGGCCGTCAGCTGCTTGCGTGGCGCGCGCTATATCGAGATCGCCGAGAAGAACCCCAGCCAGGAGGCGTTCGTCTATGGCTGGATCGCTAACCGCGTCGACCAGGACCACCTGAAATGACCGGTGGCGGGATGACCTTCTGGGAATTTCTCCACCGGCTTGGCCCCGGCTGGCCCGACCAGCGCGGCTGGTATGCAGCGGCATTGTTCGTGCAGACCTGCGCGATCCTGCTGATGATCGCCTTTCTGCCTGGCCTGTCCAAGGACGAATTCTTCAAGGCCGCCGCCAATGCGATCATCGTGACGGGCTGGGTCGGCTTTGCCGTCGCCGGTCGCGATAACCGGCTGGATCGCGAACAGGTCGGTCAGGCGCTCAAGATCGCCGAAGACCAGGCCGTGCAGCTGCGCATCGTCGCCGGTACCGCATCGGCAGCGCAGCCATGATCGCGGGTGTCCTTGTCTTTCTGAAGGACTGGCGCGTGATCGCCGGGCTGGCCGCCATTGCCGCATTCGGCATCTGGCTCGCCTTCCACGACCGCGCCGTTGTGCGCCAGCATCAGGCCAAGGTCGAGGCCAGGGCTGCACCCTTGCGCGAAAAGGCAGCGGCCGAGCGCGTGACCGACGCTGTCATCAACACCCGAAAAGAACAGGAGCTTCACCATGCGATCGACACTGCGCCGAAGGGCGGGACTATTAGCCCTGCTGCCCATGCTCTTGCTTGCCAGCGGCTGCGCAACCACGGCCGGGTTCCCCCCGCTTGCCGACGTGACGGCGGCGACGGAACCAAAGCCGATCCCCGATGACGCGATCGCGACCGATCCGGTGGCAGAGGCGCATTACAACGCCAGCGTCGAAGGCTGGGGCGACCGGATCGGTTCGGCGGGCGCGCGGCTGTGCCGGTTTTTCCTGGGCATGAAGATGCCGGGGCTGAAGGCCTGCCCTAAGCCAGCGGTGGATGCTGCGCTGATCGCCGGGCCGGAAGCCGCGCCCTCGCGATGAACATCACCGAACGGATGATCGAGACGGCAGAGGCGAATGTGGCGCGCGAGCGCGACGATGCCGTTGCCCGCATCCGCGCCGATTTGCGCGTCGAGGGCGAGGATTTCTGCGTCGGGTGCGACGATCCGATCAGCCCCGAACGCAAGGCCGCGCTGCCATCGGCAGAGCGCTGCATCGATTGCCAGCAAGCCCATGAAAGGAAAATGCGTGACGCTGGGGGTTTTTAGCCAATGGGTGGCGATCATCGCGCTGCTGCTGGGCATCGGCAATGTGCTGTGGACCTGGTTGAGCATGCCTAACCGCGACACCAACAAGCGGATCGATGAGGCTGAGGCTGACATCGTCAAGCTGAACACCAAGACAGAGGCCGATCTGGCGGTGCTGACCGAGGGGATGAAGGGCCATGATCGCCGCATCCAGCGGGTGGAGGACGATATGCGCCACCTGCCCACCAAGGATGATCTGCAGATCGTCAGCCACAAGGTGACCGGCATCAAAACCGAACTGGACATCGTCGCCAGGACGCTTGGCCGGATCGATGATTTCTTAAGGAAGCCATGATGGGCGATTATGAGCAACGCTGCCGCGAAGATGCGCGCCTGGCGATCCTGGCCGAGCTGGCCCGCCAGCGCGATGCCACGCTGAACAGCCTGTCGATCGCGCGCGTCGTCGATGCGCTGGGCATCCGGCGATCGCGCGACTGGGTGGAGGATCAGCTGCGCCGCCTGGATGAATCCGGTGCCGTCAACCTGCGCGATGCCGATCTGCCCGGCCTTGGCCGCGTGATCGTCGCCACGCTGACCCGCACGGGCCGCGATCATGTCGAGCGGCGCGCACTGCTGACCGGCGTCTCCGCGCCTGCCGACGAGGAATAGCCCGGTGGACCCGAGCGCCACTGAGACTGACGACGATCGCCGCCGCCGCCGCGAGGGTCGCGGTCGCTTGTCGACGATCGACACCCTGCCGGAGGAGTGCGACGAAGATATCGCCTGGGCGAATGAGGCGCTGCGCGAGCGCAAGATGCCCGGCAACGAGATCCTGCGGCAGTTCAATGCACGGCTGGCCGACAAGGGACTGAAGGGCGTCAGCAAGGGCGCGTTTAGCCGCTATTCGATCCGCCTAGCGACCGAGGTCCGCAAGATGGAAGCGAGCCGCCAGATCACCGATGTGATCCTGGCACGCATGCCGCCCGGCGAGCGTAGCGACGGCATGATCGCGGCGACCGAGCTGCTGAAATACCGCGTGCTGGAAATGGTGATGGCCGAGGAAGAGCCGGACCCCAAGCTGCTGAACGTCGCGACGCTGGCGTTGCAGCGGCTCGGCAGCACCGCCGCCCGCCAGATCGACGTCCAGCGCCGCGAAAAGGCCGATCAGCGCGAGGAGGAAGCGCGCGCTGCCCAGCTCGCCGCACAACAGGCCGCCCAGGCGAGGGAAGCCGAGCAAGCCGCTGAGACCGTCACCAAGATCGCAACCGAGGCCGGTCTGGGCGCGGAGCGCGTCCGCGAGCTGCGGCGCGGCGTGCTGGGGCTGGCGGTATGAGGATGCTTCGCAGCCTGCCGCGCCCGAGAGGATATCGGTCTTGGTCACCATGGTTTGCGCATGCTGTACGGGTGCGCCGTCGAGTCTTGAGCGCAAAGCAGGTGCGCGAGCTACGGCGCGGCGTACTCGGGTTGGCGGGATGAGCGGCCCGATGCGCAGTACGAAAGAGCTCTACCTTGAAGAGCACGAGCGGCTGACCACCGACATGATGGACGCGACCGGTTGCGACTGGGATGAAGCATACGACGCGACCGGCGATCGGGCTTATGACGCAATGGTCGATCGCCTTGCCGACATTGCCGATCGGCAACGTGACGACGGCACATGACCGACCCCGTCGAAACCCCCGACATCGTCGATCCGCCTGTCATTTCGCGCGATCCGGACAAGCTGCCCGGCGAATTGCCGCGCGGCGCGGAGATCCCGCAAGATCTCGATCCGCTCGCCGAGGGCGTGCTGATGAAGCATCAGCGCGCGTGGCTGGAGGACACCGGGGACCTGAAGATCGCCGAGAAAGGCCGGCGCGCGGGCATCACCTTTGCCGAGGCGCTGGATGACACGCTGATCGCGGCGGCCGCGCGCTCTGCCGGTGGCGACAACGTGTTCTATATCGGCGACACCAAGGACAAGGGCCGCGAGTTCATCGGCTATGTCGCCCACTTCGCCCGCGTGGTGGCGAAGGAGCTGGTCGAGGTCGAGGAGTTCCTGTTCGAGGACGAACGCGACGACGGCGGATCGAAATTCATCAGCGCCTACCGCGTGAAATTCGCCAGCGGCTTCCGGGTCGAGGCGCTGTCGTCGCGGCCGGAGAATATCCGCGGTCTGCAGGGCGTGGTCGTGATCGACGAAGCCGCGTTCCACAAGGACGTGCGCGCCGTGATCGATGCCGTGAACGCGCTGCTGATCTGGGGCGGCAAGATCCGCATCATCAGTTCACACAACGGCTTCCTCAACCCGTTCAACGAGCTGATCGGCGAAGCGAAGAAGGCCGATCCGCCGACCTGGCGCGTGCACTTCATCCCGTTCCAGCTCGCGGTCGATAACGGCCTGTACCGCCGCGTCTGCCTGATGCGCGGCTGGACATTCAGCGAGGAAGCTGAGCGCGCCTGGGAAGCGAAGATCAGGGGCGCTTACGGGTCGCGCGTCGCCAAGATGCGCCAAGAGCTGGACGCGATCCCCGCCGATGCAGAGGGCGCGGCGCTGAGCCGGGTCGTGATCGAACAGGTCATCAATCGCGCCGTGCCGGTCATCCGGTACCAGCTGCCCAACAGCTTCAACGGCGCACCGCAGGCACTGCAAAAGGCGATGGTGGCGGAATGGTGCCAGACCCATCTGGGGCCGCACCTGGCCGCGCTCGACCAACGCCGCCGCCATGATTTCGGCTTCGACTTCGCGCGCACCGGCGACGCGTCGGGCATGGTCATCCGCGAGCTGGGGCAGGACCTGGTCCGCCGCGACAAGCTGATCATCGAGCTGCGCAACGTGCCGTTCGAAATGCAGCGCGACATCTTGTTCTTCGTCGGCGATCGGCTGCCTCGGTTCGGGCACGGCGCGCTCGATGCCACCGGCAACGGCGCGTACCTGGCGGAGAAGGCCGTGCATAAATGGGGCGCGCGGATCAGCGCGATCAAGCTGAGCCAGGAATGGTACCGGCAGAATGGCCCACCCTATATCGAGGCGTTCGGCGACCGCACCGTGCTGATCGCGGGCGATGACGATGTGATCCGCGATCACCAGGCGCTGCAATATGTCGGCGGCGTGGTGAAGGTGCCCGATGACTTCCGCTACAAGGGCAGCGACGGGCTCGATCGCCACGGCGACACCGGCATCGCCGGCATGCTCGCCTGGTACGCATCACGCCAGGGCGCGATCGACTATGGCTATCAACCCGTCACCCGGCCGACCGAGCAGGACCGCTGGAATGGTGCCGATGACGATGAAGACGCCTGGCGCGACGAATGGCGCCAGCCGCTCGGCGCGGGCCTGCGCGGCGGTGGCATTTTTTAAATGATGAAGGCAGCGACATGACAGTCCCTCCACTGGTCGATCAATATGGGCAGCCGCTGCGCCGCGAGCTGATGACGCGCGATATCGCGGGGCCGACGCTGGCTGGCGTGCGCTCGCCGATCGCGGGCTATCCCGCCAATGGCCTGAACCCCGCCCGCCTCGCCAATCTGCTGATGGAGGCGGACCAGGGCGAGCCGACGGCCTATTTCGAGCTGGCCGAGCTGATCGAGGAGCGCGACCTGCATTATGCCGGCGTGCTGGCCACCCGCAAACGCAGCGTCACCCAGATCGACGTGACGGTTGAGGCGGCATCCGACCATCCCGAAGATCTGCGCCGCGCCGACATGGTGCGCACCTGGCTGAAGCGCGACGAGCTGGCGGACGAGATGTTCGATATCCTCGACGCGATCGGCAAGGGCATCAGCTTTACTGAAATCATCTGGGACACGTCTGAAGGCCATTGGTGGCCGGAACGGCTGGAATGGCGCGACCAGCGCTGGTTCCGGTTCGATCGCACCACGCTGCGCCGGCCGATGCTGCGCGGCGGCGTGGACGGCACGACCGAGGCAGAACCGCTGCCGCCGTTCAAGTTCATCACCGCGCAGATCAAGGCAAAGTCGGGCCTGCCGCTCCGATCGGGCCTGTCGCGCCTGGTGAGCTGGGCGTACATGTTCAAGAAGTTCACTGAGCGCGATTGGGCGATCTTCACGCAAACCTATGGCCAGCCGGTGCGGCTGGGCAAATATGGCAGCGGCGCGACCAAGGAAGACAAGCAGACTTTGTTCCGCGCCGTCGCCAACATTGCCGGGGATTGCGCGGCGATCATCCCCGATTCGATGCAGATGGAATTCATCGAAGCCAAGAACGTCACGGCCGGCGCAGAAGTCTATGAGAAGCGCGCCGACTGGCTCGATCGCCAGGTATCGAAGGCGGTACTGGGCCAGACGACAACGACCGACGCGATTGCGGGCGGCCATGCGATCGGCCGCGAGCATCGCCAGGTGCAGGAAGATATCGAAACCGCCGATTGCAAATCAGGCGCGGCCACGCTCAACCGCGATTTGATCAGGCCGTGGTGCGACCTGGAATATGGCCCCGATGGCCGGGGCTATCCGCGCCTGTTGATCGGCCGACCGAAACAGGAGGACATCAAGCAGCTGACCGAAAGCCTGCGGGTCTTCGTGCCGATGGGGCTGCGCGTCGAGGCGTCGGAAGTGCGCGACAAGCTGGGCCTGTCCGATCCGGCCGAGGGGGCAGAGCTGCTGCAGGCACCCGCCGCGCCGCCCGCTCCAGAAGCCGGGGCAACGCCGCCGCCCGCCGCGACGCCCCCGATCGCCGCGACGCCGCCGATCATCGCGACGCCCCCGATCATCGCTACCCAATCCACCGAGCCCCCCGCCCAGCGGGTGGAGCTGCACCCGGCCACGCTGATCGCCACGCAGATGGAAGGGCGCGCGGTGCGCGCCGTGACCGGCATGGCCGAGACGATCGAGACGATGCTGGCCAAGGCAGGCGATCTGGGTGAGTTCCGGGCAATGCTGTCGAGCGCCTATGGCACGATCGGTGGTGGCGATCTGGCAGCGGTGCTGGAGGCCGGGCTGGCAGCGGCGCAGGCGGCCGGGCGTTCTGATCTGGCTGATGAAAGCGATGGTGGCGAAAGCGACGGTGGCGAAAGCGATGCAGGCAACGCATGAAGGCCAAGCGCCCATCGGTCCCGATGCCCGTCCGGCTGACGCCGCCAATGAAGCGCGCGCTGCAGGCGCTCGATCGCGGGCTGCTGCGCCAGTATGAGGATCTGTATCGGCGTGACGGCGTGCAATGGCGCACGTTGCGCAGCCTGACCAATGCGCGCGCCGATCGCCCGGCCCTGGTGCAGCGGGTCGAGCTGCGCACCGGTTCGATCTTCAAGGAGCCCTATCATCACTTTTACCGACTGACCGAGGCCGGGGAAAAACTGCAGCGGGCGATCGGCAAATGACCCCCAAACTGGGATGCCCCGATTTAGCCGCCACAGGGCCGATGCAGCAGCATGGCGGCACGCTGGGCCATGGTGGTGGTTCGATTGCCTTCTTATGCCTTCTTAGAGGCCTTTTTTGGGCTGTTGAGGCGCGGTCATGAGCCACCCATCATCACTGTCCGGTGTCTTCCGCCGACCCTTCCCCGAACAGGTCGCCTTTTTCCGGCAGAAGCTGGGCAACCGCGTGCCGACCCGGCGCTGGGACGATCTGGTGGCGCAAGCGCACGACACCGCCTTCATGGTGGCGGGCGCGGCAGAGGCTGATCTGCTGACTGATCTGGCCGCCGCCGTCGACAAGGCGATTGCCGAGGGGATGGGGATAGAGGCGTTCCGAAAGGACTTCCGCAGCATCGTGACGCGCAACGGCTGGACCGGCTGGACGGGCGAAGGCAGCGTTGGGGGTGAGGCGTGGCGGGTCAAGACGATCCTGCGCACCAATGCCTATACCAGCTATTCGGCCGGGCGATATGCGCAGCTGATCGATGGCAATTTCCCCTTCTGGGTCTATCGCCATGGTGGCAGCCTGGAACCCCGGCCGGATCATCTGTCATGGGACAGCTTCTATGCGCCGCCCAGTCACCCTTTCTGGGTGAAGCATTATCCGCCGTCCGACTGGGGCTGTTCCTGCTATGCGCTGGGGGCGCGTTCCGCGCGCGCGGCGGTGCGCCTGGGCGGCGACCCCAACAAGCGGCTGCCCGCCAACTGGCAGATGATCAACCCAAAGACCGGCCAGCCCAACGGCATTGGCAAGGGCTGGGGCTATGCGCCGGGCGCGAGCGTGGCGAGCGCGGTGAACGCAGCGGCCGCAAAGATCGGCAGCTGGGATTACCGGGTTGCCAAGGCATTCATGGAAAGCCTGCCGGTGGCGGATCAGGACGCGCTGTCATCGGCCTATCGATCGCTGCCATCGACCGCCGACGATGCGCGCCGATTTGCCCGGCGCATCTGGGAAGACATGCCCGATCCGCAGCCAGGCCGAACGCTTGGGCTGGTGCGCAGCGACCAAGCGGCGGCAATCGTCGGCGATCGGAAGGGTATCGAGATCGACGTCAGCGGCTTCGACTATACCCTGTCACCATCAGACGTTCGTTATGTCCGCAACAAACACGGTGATGATGTGCAGCAGCGCTCACAGCGACAGCGAGGCGTGACGCCTGAAGACTTCGCCAAGCTGCCCCAGATTATCGAGGCATCTAAGCTGGTCTTTGTCGGCGTCTCAGACATCGGTAAGCTGCCGGTTTACGAAATGACCCTGATCATCGACGGGGAGGAATATGTGACGCGCTGGGAGAGCCGGTCGCGCCGCCGCACCTTGGCGCTGCTGACCTTTTTCATTCGGCGGGTGAAAGGGGCTTGATCGCCTCCCCTGTACGCCTGGAAACGTCGCCGGGTACCTGCCGGACGGTGGATGCGATCAAGCTGGGAGCCAAATAGCATGTTCACGACCGAGTTCAAGGCAGACGCCGCCCGCGCCGCGATCCGCAGCGCCGCCGCGCAGCTGGAGGACATGACGCCGATCTTCCGCGACGTGACCGAATATATGATCGGTGCGACCCGCCAGCGCTTCGTCACCGGTACCGCGCCGGACGGCTCCCGCTGGGCCGCCAAGCGACCGGCGACGCTCGAACGCTACAAGGCGCTCGGCTATGGCAATCTCTCCCGCGTGCTGATCGGCCCCGGCAAGCGATTGTCGCGGGAGATTGTCGGCCAGGCCAGTCCCCAGGGCGCCGTGATCGGATCGGCGCTGATCTATTCGCGGGTAATGCAGGAGGGTGCTGCCAAGGGTGCATTCGGTGCCGATCGACGCGGCCGGCCGGTCCCCTGGGGCCGCATTCCGGCGCGCGTGTGGCTGGGCATCTCCGCCCAGGACGAGACGCAGATCATCGATATCGTTGACGAGCATGTCGGCAAGCCGCTCGACGCGGGCAGCTAGACAGGCCGGCAGGATGACCGGCGACCCGACTTGACCAAATCGGGCCGCCGCGTCATCACCCATAGAACCAGCGCCTGATCGCGGGTTTCCTGGCCGCGATAGCGGCCATATTTTCAGGGCTTCCGGACGGGCAAACCCGTTGTCGATGAAGCTCAAAACGCCCCCGTCCCAATCTTCTTTGGTCGCCCTTTGCTCCGCCGTGGCGTTTGCTGATGGCGATGGTGCGCCCGAATGGATCAACCTGCTGCCTGCAGGGCCGGTGCGGACGATTGACGGGCGCGGGCCTTATACTGTCGCATCAATGGCCGCGCTGATCGCCGCCTCGCTGCCAGAGGGTGGCAAGCTCGTGCTCGACGAAAATCACGCGACCGACAAGGGCATGGCGCTTGGCCTGCCCGCCCCGGCGCAGGGCTGGATCGTGGCGCTGGAAGCGCGCGAGGACGGGCTGTGGGGCAAGGTCGACTGGACCGGCCCTGGCCGCCAGCTGATGGCCGACAAAGCCTATTCGGGCGTCAGCCCGGTGATCGCGCACACCAAGGACGGCCGCATCATGCGGCTGCTGCGCGTCAGCCTTACCAACACCCCAAACCTGCAGGGCCTGGTGTCCCTGCATTCGGAAGGAAGCACGATGGATTGGAAAGCGAAGCTGATCGAGCTGCTTGGGCTCGACAGCAGCGCCGATGACGCGGCGATCGACGCCGCGCTGACGGCGAAGATGACGGCAATGGCAATGCAGTCTCAGGGCGATGTGCTCAATCTGATCGAGCACCCCACGGTGATCGCGCTGCAATCTGAGCTGACATCGGCGACGGCGCAGATCAAGGCGCTGACCGATGGCCAGGCACGCAAGGATGCCACCGCGTTTGTCGATGGTGCGATCCGCGAAGGGCGGGCTGGCCTGAAGCCGATGCGCGACGAATATATCGCGCTTCACATGGAAAATCCGACCCGCGCCGAAAAGCTGATCGGCAGTATGGTGAAGCTCACCGGTTCGACCATCACTGACAGCGTGATCGACGACAAGGGCGAGCGCGGCCTGGCCGCCGAGGACCGCCAGGTGATGGCGCTGTTTGGCGTGTCAGAGGAAGATTATCAGGCGGAGCTGAAGAGTGCCGGCCTGCAGAAGGAGGCCCTGTAAATGGCCGCGCTCACCGCACCCCGGACCACGCCGCAGAAGCTTGATCCGATGACCCGCAGCGTACCGCTGCTCGCCAACGCCAAGGTTTACCAGGGCGGCATGGTGCAGATCGCTGCATCGACCTTCGCCGTCGCTGCTGTCGCCACGGCGGCCAACGTCACCATCGGCCGCGCCAGGCAGACCGTCGACAACGCGGGCGGTGCCAATGGCGCTGTGTCGGTCGAGGTTGATCGCGGTGTGCACCGTTACGCCAACTCGGCATCGGGCGACCTGATCACGCGGGCTGAGATCGGCAAGACGGTCTATGTCGTCGACGATCAGACGGTCGCCAAAACCGACAATTCCGCTGCCCGGCCCGCTGCCGGCACCTGCTACGACGTGGACGCGCAGGGCGTCTGGGTCGAGTTCAAATAAGAAGGGCCCGTCCAGATGATCGTCAATAGCGAAAACCTCAACCGGCTCCGTGTCGGTTACAATGCCGCCATGAAGCGCGGCCTCATGTCGACCGCAGCGGCGACGTCTGCCCGGATCGCCATGCGCGTGTCGGCAACTCAGAAAGAGCAGCGCTATGGTTGGCTCGGTAAGCTGCCCGATGTGCGGGAATGGATCGGCGACCGCGTCATCCAGAACATCTCCGAGAGCGATTACGCGATCAAGGAGAAGAAGTGGGAACTGACCGTCGGCGTCGATCGCGATGATATCGAGACCGACAATCTCGGCCTCTATTCGTTGCTGTTCGAGGCGATCGGCGAGTCGACCATTTCCAAGCCCGAGCAGCTCGTCTGGGGCCTGCTCAAGGCTGGTTTCGCGACCAACTGCTATGACGGCCAGTATTTCTTCGACACCGATCACCCGGTGCTGGCCGCTGACGGCGTTACCATGCTGTCGGTCGCCAACACCGATGGCGGCGCTGGCGAGCCATGGTTTCTGCTCGACGTTGGCCGCGTGCTCAAGCCGCTGATCCTGCAGGTCCGCCGCGACTTTGGCGATGTCGTCGCCAAGGACAAGGTGACCGACGACAACGTCTTCGAGCGCAACGAGTTCGTCTATGGCGTCGATGCGCGGATGAACGTCGGCTATGGCTTCTGGCAGTTCGCCTGGGGATCGAAGCAGGCGCTGTCGGCAGCGACTTATGAGCTGGCGCGATCGTCGCTTTTGGGGATGAAGGGCGATTTTGGCCGCCCCCTGGGCATCATGCCCAAGCTGCTCGTGTGCGGCCCTTCGCTCGAAGGCGCAGCACGCCGGGTGGTAGCATCGCAGCTGGTGAACGGCGGCGAGACCAACCCCTGGGCTGGCACCGCCGAAGTGCTCGTCGTTCCCTGGCTGGCATAAGGAGCGTCCCCGATGGCCAAGCGCCCAGCACCCAGGGCGGCCGGTTCAACACCGGCCGCCCAAGCATCCCCCGCACCGACCGCCGCTGCTCTCGCTGCTGCCCAGGTCGAGGCCGATCGCGTCGCCGCCGACAAGGCTGCCGCTGATAAGGCCGAGGCGGATCGCGTCGCTGCCGAGCTGGGCGGGTTCGACATGGATGGCCGCACGATCTTTGTCCGCTCGGCCTCACCGCACGGCCGTCGTCGCGCGGGGCTCGCCTTCGGCGCCACGCCGGTGCCCGTGCGCGTCGATGAACTCACCGACGAGCAGCTGACTGCGATTCTGTGGGATAGCGATCTCGTGATCGTCGCCGTGGAAGAGTGAGGGGTAACGACCGGTGCCTTACACCTCGCTTACGCAGTTGACCGCCCGCTATGGCGAGCGGTTGCTGTTGCAGGTCGCCGATCGCGCTGATCCGCCTGCGGGCGCGATCGATGCCGCGATCGTCGCCCAGGCGCTGGCCGATACCGACGCGGTGATCGATGGCTATCTGGCTGGCCGATATGTGTTGCCGCTGGCGAGCATGCCGCCGCAGCTGCCGCCGATCGCCCAGGCAATCGCGATCTATAAGCTGCATGTCTATGAGCCGGAAAAGAAGATCGCCGACGAACATCAGGCGGCGATCGCCGACCTGGTCCGGATCGCCAATGGCGTGATCCGGCTGGCTGTGGCCGGGGTGGAGCCGACCAGTTCGGGCGCATCGGGCGTCGAGACGATCGACCGTGAACGCGATTTCACGCCAGAAAAAATGACGGGTTTCATCTGATGCTGCAGCTGGACGCCCTTCGCACCCGGATCGAAGACCAGGTGCCAGCACTGGCGGGCAATCTGGGCAATGCTGCGCAGTTCACCCTGCTGGTCGACAAGGGCCAGCTGCCCCAGTGGCGCATCGGCGGGTTCATCCTGCCGGGCGGGTTGATCGGCGGGCAAGTGCGATCGGCGACAGCGGCGTTCATCCAGGACGTGCAGGAAACGATCGCCGTCGTGCTGGTGTGCCGGGTGGCATCCGATCCAACGGGTGAAAAGGCGCTGGATGAAATCACGCCGCTGGTGCGCGACGTCGTGATGGGCGTGATCGGCTGGGCACCCGATGGCGTCCCCGGTGTCTTTTCGCTCGTCAAGGGCGAGCTGGTCGGATCGCAGGGCAATGCCCTGATCTTCCAGCTCGACTTTGCCCTTTCTGATCAACTGAGGAAAATCGCATGACACGCCGTAAATCAGGCGCTTCCACGCCTTCGTCCGAGGATCAGCAGCCTGAGGAACAGCAGCCCCAGCATGGCGGCAGCTTTGTGCGCCAGCCGGATGGCAAGCTGGAAGTGGTCGAACAGACCAGGCTCGTCGCCGACGATGATGACGGCGCAGATGATCAAGAAGGGGCAGCGGAAGGGGATGAAATCCCGCCCACTGATCCTGTCACGCCGGGCACGCCCCCAGGCGCACCGACCGAGGAGGCATAAATGTCGAAGTTCTGGAAATCGAAGACCATCCTGGCGAAGATGGAAGCCGTCTATGGCACCGATCCGGTGCCGACCGGTGCCGCCAATGCCATCCTGGCCAGCGACGTCACATGGTCACCGATGGAAGGAAGCGACGTCGCGCGCAATGTTGAGCGGCCTTATTTCTCGGCCGATCCAACCATCCCAGCCGGGCTTTACGCCAGCATCACTTTTTCAGTTGAGATGGTCGGTTCGGGCACGCTGGGCACGCCGCCCGGCTGGGGACCGTTGATCCGCGCGTGTCGTGCCGCAGAAGTGATCACGGCGGCGACCAAGGTCGAATATACGCCTATCACCAACAATCCCGAATCGGCTGCGCTGTATTTCGACGTCGATGGCACGCTGCAGAAGATGCTCGGGTCGCGCGGCACTTTTGCGCAAACGCTTTCCGCCAATGGTATCCCCTTGCTGACCTTTACGTTGAGCGGGCTGTTCTCGCCCGCTACCGAGGCTGCCAAGCCGACCCCCAATTATTCGACGTTCCAGGCTCCGCAAGTTGCCAACACCCAGAACACGCCGACCTTCACGATCGGCGGCATTTCGTTCGTGCTGCGCGAGTTCAAGCTGGATCTCGCCAACCAGGTCACGCCGCGTCTGTTGATCGGCGAGGAAACGATCCAGATCACTGGCGTCGGCGAAAAGATCGACATGAAGGTCGAGGCAGTGCCCGTCTCAACTTACCATCCACAGACGATCGCGCAGAACTGTACATTGCAGGCGATCGTGCTGCAGCATGGCACCGTGAACGGCCGCAAGGTGCGGATCGACGTACCCTATGCCCTGCAACAGCGACTGACCGGCTACGAGGAGAACGAAGGCATTGTCGAATGGCCGCTGTCTTTCTTGCCGCAGCCGAGCGCTGGCAACGACCAGTGGAAAATCACCCTCACCTAAGAAGGACAACGCATGTTCAAGGTAACGACCGAGCCGAAATTCACGCACCGCGTTGCTGTTCAGGTGCCGATCGATGGCGGGTATGTCGCGCAGGATTTCAGGGTGACGTTCCGTGTCGTCGATGGCGATAAGTTGCGATCGGACGACGGTGATGAAATCGTGACCCAGGAATCGGTGATCGAGGAGCAGAAGGAAGCCTTGCGGCGGATCATCATCGAGATGCATGATCTGGTTGGCGAAGACGATCAGCCCGTGCCCTATTCCGATGCACTGCGCGAACAGCTGATCGCGCTGCCCTACATGCGCCTGGCGCTGAACACGGCCTACATCGCGGCGATGACCAAGGCCAGGGCGGGAAACTAAAGGCCGCTGCGCGGCATTGGGCGCGCGGCGGCAAAGGCGATTATTCCAATGCCGCGCGCGAGGCCCGCAAGATGGGCGCACCGGCAGAGGTGGTTGCCCGGATCGAAGCTGCGGATGCCCCCGATTTCGATGTGTGGGCAGAAAACTGGGACGCAGTGAACGCCTTTCTGTTCGTGTGCACCCAGTGGCGCACCGTGGCGATCGGCGGCGGGATGGAGAAGGCCCAAGTCTATTGGCAGGGCCTTGATTATGCCGCCGTCGCGGCCGGCCTGGCGGGCGGCGGCATCACCAGCCCGCCATCGGTTTGGACAGGGCTGCGCATCATGGAGGCCGCCGCGCGCAACGCGCTGAACGGTGTGGAAGAAAGTGACTGATGGCGCTTAAGACTTCCCTTGTTATCTCCGGCGACAGCGCGTCTGGAAAGGCGGCGCTGCGTGATATCGAGCAGGGGTTTGACAAGGCCGGGACGGCGGCGACGCGATCGGGTGCGCAGATCCGCAGTGCCGCCAATGACGTCGAACGGGCCGCCAACCGCCAGGCATTCGCCGTTCGAAACGCCGGGCAGCAGGTCGGTGATTTCGGGCTGCAAATTGCTGATGGCACGAGCATATCGCGGGCCTTTTCCAATCAGATCGGCCAGCTGGGCTTCGCCCTGTCTGAAATGGGGGGAAAGGCCGGTAAAGTCGGTGCGGCGCTCACCGGGCCGGTTGGCATCGGCTTTACCATTGCGGCGGCGCTGGCGGCACCCTTCGTCGAAGAACTGATCCGGGGTGGCGAAAGTGCCGACACGCTGGCGGACCGCCTTGACGATGCAACCAAGGCTGCCGACTCGTTCGGCAATGCGCAATCGCTGGTCGGCCAGATCATCGAGCTGACGACGGGAAAGCTGAAGACGCAAAATCTGGTGCTGATCGAAAGCATCCGGTTGCAAGCGACGGCCGGACTGCGGAAGGCAAAGCAGGACGAAAAAAATGCTGCCAAGGAAGTCGCTCAGATCGGTCGGCCGTCCCTGACACAACGGGTCGGCACGGCATTTGGATCGCTCAGCTCGGGCGGCATTTCATCGCTGTTACTGGGCAGCCCACAGCAGGACGCGCTTGTCCGATCGACCACCGGCTTGCGCAAAATCGCTGACGAATATCGCGCGGGTACGATCAACATCACCCAGGCGCGCGAGCAGGTGGAGCAATTTGCGGCTGCCAACCGCAAGGCCAAGATCGATGTGATCGCGACGGTGGAAAGCTTCGTAAAGCTGGGTACGGCACGTAACGAGCAAAAGGCCAATCAGCAGGCGCTCGATGCGATCGACGGCAAGGGCATCGCGCGCGAGCTTGTCCCGTTCAAGGCGACCGGTCGCCCCCGTGCGGCACGCAAGGGGCCGAGTGCTGCCTCGCTGGCAGCAAGCGGCCTGGGTATCAGTGATCAGATCGCCGATATCGAGGCGCAATATACCGAACTGCCCACGGCCATCAAAAAGGCCAATGACCAGCTGCGCGAGCTGGAGAAGATTAAGGCGGCGATCGACAGGCAGCCGCTGCTGCCGGGTGCGGATGCGCTGAAGGGGCGGATCGAGGCGCTGGGCGTGACGATCCAGAACAGCATCAATAAGCCGTTTGATGATTATCTGGAGCAGCAGCGCCAGGCGGCCGAGATCGACAAGCTGCTGCTGCAGGGGCGCAATGATGAGGCGGCGGCGCTGCAGGTGATCATCGGCCTTCAACAAAGGCTGGGGCCGCTCAGCGATGATCAGCTTGCATCGGTACTGGCCACCGTGCGCGCCGATCGCGAACGCAGCCAGGTGCTGCGCGATCAGCAGGCATTGATCCGGGGCAATGTCGAGGCGGTACAATCATTCCGCGGTGCGCTGGAGCAAACCGTCGCCGATGCGTTGCGCGGGCGCTTCTCGCTCGGCTCGATCCTGACGTCGATCGGCAACAGCGCGATCAACCTCGCTTCGCAGCGGATCGTCGAGCAATTGTTTGGCAGCACGCTTCGCTCGCTGGAAGACCAGGCGCGGGGCAGCGACAAGGTTGATGCTGCTGCCACTACGATTGCCGGCGCACTGGGCAAGGGCAGTTCGGCCGTCGAGGATTTCGCCACTACGGTGCGGAGCATCAGCGCCCGTATCGCCGGTGCGCCAGCGTCTGCCGCCAATGACAATGGCCTGGCGGCGGCAACAGCGGCGGGCGGCACCCCCGCCAATGACAACGCCAGCAACGGCGATATCGTCGTCGTCGCCCGTCGCGCCTCGGCGCTGGCCGGTCAAGGTGTGGCCGAACAGCTGATCAATATCGTCGACCAGACATTTGCCGCGATTGGCGTCAAATTCCCGCCTGTGGTGACCGGCGTGTTGAAAGACACGCTGGGCAAGCTGGAGAAATCGCTGCCGTCGCTGTTGAAGGGCGCGGCGATCGGCGCGACCAGCTCGCGGATCATCCTGGGGGATCGCGGCACGGCCGGGACGATCGGCAGCTCGATCGGCGGCGCGATTGGCGGCAAGGTGGGGGAGAAGTTCCTGTCAACCGGTCTGTCGACAATCGCCAAGGGCCTTGGAGGGCTCGCCAGCTTTGCCGGGCCGATCGGCTCGATCGTGGGGGGGCTTGTCGGCGGACTGTTCGGCGGATTGTTCAAGCCCGCTGAAAAGGCCAAGGGCGGTGCCATCACGAGCACCGATGGCAAGATCAGCGTCAGCGGTAACAATGCCGATTCGAAGAACGATGTCTCCCAGGCATCAAAATCGGTTCAGTCTGGCCTGCAGCAGATCGCCGATACATTGGGGGCCGAGATTGGCACCTTCAGCGTTTCCATCTCCAAATATAAGACCAGCTTTCGCGTCGATCCGTCGGGCGGGGGCTCTGACGGCGGCAAATATGGCAATAAGAACGGCGTCACCAAGTTCGACAATAACGACGCCGAGGGCGCGATCGCGTTCGCCATTGCCAATGCGATCGCCGATGGGGCGATTGCCGGGGTCAGCAAGAGCGTCACCCAGGCGCTGCAATCATCGCCCGATATCAACAAGGCGCTGAAGGAAGCGGTCAAAGTATCCGATCTGGAAACCGCGCTGGGCGGCATTGGCGGGCAGATTGCCAAGGAGGTGAAGGCGTTTGAGAAAACGGCGGCCGACCGGCTGCGGATCGCCAAGGCTTATGGCTTTGACATCGTCAAGGTTGAAGAGCTGAACGCCAAGCAGCGCCTGTCGCTGAGTGAGAAGCTGCTGAAGGACCAGGTTGGTTCGCTCCAGGATCTGATCGACGAAATCACCTCTGGGTCGCTGTTCGAAGGATCGGCGGTCGATCAGCGCAATATCCTGCTCGACAAGGTCGCTGCTGCCCGTGCCGATGCCAATGCCGGCGTCGATGGCGCCGGGGAAAAACTTGCGGAGCTGCTGCGGCAGCTCGACAGCGTGTCCAGGGATGCATTCGGCACGACGGGTGGATTTGCTGCCGATCGGCAGCTGATCCTTGATAGCGCACGCGATACCATTGCCAGGGCCAACCAGCGCGTCGCCGATGCGCAAAAGGCAAGCGACCCGGCACTGGCCGAAACCAATGCCCAGCTGGGGGAGAGCAATGATCAGCTGGCAAAGCTGGTTGCGTATATGCGCGACAGCGCCGGTTCGCTGTCGACGATCGCCGGATTTGGGAGTGCGGGCTTCACTGACCAGTCCCAGCTGCGCGCCACGGCGGCCTATTGATGGCAGCGCCGTGCATCCTGATCGAAGCAGCGCCCGTCCGCGCGGCCGATGGCGTTGCCGAAACCGTGCGGCTGGCGGGCGGCGGTGGGCAGTTCCCCTATTTTTATGGGAACCAGCATTGGCGCGCGGGCGTGGTGCAGCTGCCCACCTTCATTACTGCGATCAATTTTGAAGGCGGCGATTTTGGCGAAGGGGGTGTGCCCCAGGCAGCCGAGCTGCAATGGGCCGCCACAACCAAATCAGACCTGTCGGGAATGGCCGGCTATTTCTGGATCGACGCCCCCATCACCGTGCGGATCGGGGATGAAAATGCCAGTGGCACGCTGCCCCCCGTAAAACTGACCGGCAAGGTGCTGTCGTCCACGGTCGATGGCGGCACGCTGAAGATCCAGCTGAGCGATCCGGTGGCTGATATGAAGAAGCCGCTGCTGACCGATCGCTTTGGCGGCACGGGCGGGCTGGACGGCCCGGTGGAGTGGGCGGGCAAGATCAAGCATCGCGTCTGGGGCCGGGTGTGGAACAAGGCCGGTGAGCCGATCGACAAGGCGAACAACATTTATTCATTCGCCGATCCGGGGCGGCCGATCCAGGCATTTGATGCCGTGCGCGACAAGGGCGCACCGGCCGCCGCGCTGACCGTGCTTGGCTGGCAGGGCAGCATGGCGGCCACCCTTGCGGCGTTACGATCGGCAGCAGTGACGCGCGGCGGTGGCGTGGCCTGCCCATCGATTACCTGTGTCAAATGGTGGACCCAGCCTGCCGGTGAGCTGACCGCGGATCTGCGCGGCGAGGTGGGCAGTGGCTATGTCGAAACGACGGCCGAAATCGTCGCGCGGATCGTTGCGGGTGGCCCCGCTACCCCCTTTGCTGCGGGCACGATCGCCGCCGCTGTTGCCGCGCGACCGGCACCGGTTGGCTGGGTGGCCAATGACGACAGCACGACGGTTGCCGCGATGATTGAAGAGCTGCTCGGCAACAGCTCACTGCTGTGGCTGCTGAATGCGGCCGGGGAGATTGTCCTGCGGGAATGGGCATGGGACAGCCCGGCCACCTCCGCAATCAGCTATGCCGTAAAGCGCACGGCGACGTTCCGGCCGGTCGCCACGCGCACGCTGGGCTTTCGCCGCAACGAGCGCCAAATGGCGCGGGGCGAGATTGCAGCGATTGTCTTTGCCGATTGGCCCAACATTGGCGACCCTGATGGAACGCGGCCCGCCGACAATGCCACTGTCGGCGCGACGATCGGCGTCGATGTGAAGGATGGCAGTGGCAACGTTGTCCCGCCGCCGGCGCTGCTCAATTCCAGCCTGGTACTTGGTCCAGACGGCACACTGAGCGTCACGATCGGCGGGACGACGACGGTGCTGGGCAAGGTGACGCTGCCCGATCTTGGCGCGGCCAGCGATAGCGCGCGGCGGCAACTGGAGCGGGATCTGGAATCGCTGTCAGAGGCGGCGATACAGCTCGCAGGGCAGCAACAGATCGTCAATAACGTGCTTCGGGATGCCGGGCTTTATACCGACCCGGCTAACGGCGTCGCCAAGCTCTTCGCGATCGAGAACCGCGCCAACCAGATCACCCGCCTGCAAGCCAGCCTCAATGCCGCGCTTGCGGAGATCAGTCTGCGGGCGACGGTCAATTATGTCGACGAAGCAATTCTGTTTGCAACCTTGGGCGGTTCGTCCGCCGATCTGACATCGCTATTGGCACGGCTGACCAGCGCGGAAGCGACGATCGACGGGCTGGCGGCCCAGGTTGAGTTGAAGGCTAGTGCGCTAACATTGACGGCACTGTCTGGCACCGTCAGCGAGGTGCAATCGACGCTGGACGCGCTGGGAGCAACGGTAGCGGACAAGGCCAGCCAGACTGTCGTTGATGAGCAAGGCGCGCGGCTGACTGCCGCCGAGAGCACGCTGTCTGCGCTCGATGCGGCCACGATTGTGCAATCGGTCAGCGCCGCGCGACGGGCAGCAACCGACACCGATATTGCAGCCGAAAACGGCATCTTGGCGCTTTTGGCCGCTGCTGACGCGAAGAACTTTGCGCAGACCGGAATCGCGCAGGCCCGCACTGAATTGAATGCGCGCCTCACTGGGGCATTTGATGCCGTCGCATCGCTCAGCGTCACGCTAGGCGTGCAGATCGGCACTGTGACGGCGCAGATCGGGGCGGTGCAGAATGCCGTGATCGCGGGTGATAGCGCCAGCGCCTCTGCGCTCGCGGCGTATCAGGTGACGGTCAACGGCAATCTGGGAGCAATCAATACGGTGATCAGTGCGCAGGCCGACACGCTTGGCGCGATGTCCGCCACTGTATCGGGGCTCAACACGACGGTTGGCGGGCATACGTCAACACTGACCAGCTATGGCGCCAGCATCGACGGGCTCCAGTCCAAGACCGGCGTTGTGATCGATACCAATGGCTATTTCGTTGGTTGGGAATTGCTCGGCGGCGCCGCCAGCGGCAGCATCACGTTCCGCGTCGATGAGCTCCGTGTCGAAGATCCAGACGGCTCGTCTGGCTTCTCGATTGCTGACGGCGCGATCAACGTCAGGGTCGGCAGCGTCAATATTGTTGAGATCGGCAAGCTGTCATGACGGACTATGGCGTCAGAACCTATAATGGTGGGCAACTTGTCTTTGACAGCACCAAATTCCGGCTTTCGCGCGTTTTTGACATTGTCGTGTTTACCGGCACCGGCACGATCACCATCACCGATGATCGCTTCCTGAGCGGCACGGAATTTGTGCATCAGATAACCGGGGGGCCGGGGAGCGGCGTGACCTGGGCCTTGTCGGGCAATGTCCTGACGCTGAGTTTGGCCGAATATCCCGGCTACAACATCGCCGTCGCCTACGGGGCCTATTGATGGCTACGGGCATTAAAATCATCAACCCGGCCAGCGGTTCCATTTGCATCGATTCCCGCGCCAGAAATTATGTCCTGGCGCAAAAGGGCACGCGGACATCAGTCGCCAAACCAACTGGTTCGGGTGCGGTGTACGTGAACCCGGATAACGTCAGCGTCAGCGGTGTCGGCGGGAATTTCGGCTGTCCGATTTTTGCCTATCGAAGCGCGGCGCGTGTCGGGATCAGGCCGTCGCTGAGCTATCAGCCCGTGTCGCTGACCAGCACGAGCGCGTGGACATTTGAGCTCTGGTTCGACGCGCCACCGGGGGCGACGCTTGATTACTGGATATTTGACCTGCCCTTCAACGGCATGGTCTTTGATTCGACTAGCGGGGCGCTGCGCACAAAAGACAGTGCCGGAAACGTGTTTTTTGACAGCCGGATGCGCCCGATGCGGGTCATGGGCGCGACGGCCAATCTGACATCCAATTCGAACACAGAGCAGTCAACGAACCTGGCCAGCCTGAACACCAATTCCGGCACGCTGGCGAGTGCCATCAGCTTCAACGGGCAGGGGTTCGAACGGCTGAGCGGCGTCAATTACTCCACGGTGCTGGCATCGCGCTGGAGCGGTGACACGCTGCACTATAAATATTTGAAGCACTTTGGCGTGGTCCAAGCCGGGAACAACGCGATCGGCACTGCGACGGGCCGACAGTTGATCCTGGACGTCAAGGATTACTGAGGCTGGCCACAAACTCACCGGATTTTGACCAATCGCCCAAGCGGCACATCTGAAGGAAATAATCATGGCATGGTATCGGACAGGAGCAATCGCGGTAACGAATGGCAGCGCCACCGTCACCGGCACCGGCACGGCATTTAACAACAATGTGCAGCCAGGTCACGCGATCAACCTGCCGGATGGCCGCGTCTATGAGGTGCTGGAAGTTGTTTCCAACACCGTGATCACGCTGGGCTCGAATTATCTTGGTTCCACCGCGTCGGGCCAAACCTATTCAATCCAACCCAACCAGGGCTTCGCGCAATCGGCATTTTCTAAGCTGTCGGATTTGCTCGCGCAGTTCGCAAACTATGTGACGACCGCGCTGGCGGGGAAGTTTGGCGACGGCACGGTTGGGGCGCCGGGGGTCAGCTTTGCCGCCGAGCAGGCGACCGGGCTTTACCGCAAAGCACCTGGCGAGTTGGGCATTGCTGTTGGTGGCGCCGAAGTTGGCTCGATGACCAATGCGCTAGTGAGAATTCTGCGCCCGCAAACCGTCGTGCGCGCCGTCACTGACTTTTCCGATTCTATCTTTATTCTCAACAGCGCGACGTCCAGCGGCGCTTGGGCGCGCATAGGCTTTCAGGCTGGTACGAAATATGGCTACGCGGCAATGTCTGATGGCGGCGATATGCTTCTTGCCAACACCTTCGCCGGGGCAGTGGTGATTTCCACAAACAACGCCGAAGCGCTGCGCATCGCCAGCGGAGGCGCAGTTTCAATCGCATCTGCCACAACGGCTTCGGCCGCTAACCTGTTTCAGTCGTCCAGCGGAACGGCTATTTTGCGGTCCACCTCGTCGCGGCGTTACAAGCACCGCATTGAAGATATTGAACCGCAATATGCCGACAAGGTGCTTGAGTTCCGCTCCAGATGGTATCAGTCGAACGCCGAGGCCGACAATCCAGAGCACGGATTTTGGGGCTTCGTTGCGGAAGAAGTCGCTGAGATCGATCCGCGCCTTGTGCATTTTGCCTATCTCGACAGCGATTATGATCAAGTCGAAGTGGAGCCGGCGCGCGACGCGGTGTTCGATGATGTAGCGGTGGAGATTGCACCCGCCACGCTTACCAGCCCGGCGCGTTACCAAATTCAGCGGGTGCAGGTCGCTCCCGCCCGCCCGCCAAGATACGAACGGCGGCTGAAGGAGGGGGCTGAGAAGGTGCCGGATGGCGTTCAATATGAGCGTGTCTGCGTGCTGTTGCTCGACGTGGTGAAGCGGGAAAAGACGGCGCGGCTATCTCTTGAGACGCGATTTGCGCAACTTGAGGCGCGCGTTGCTGAGATGGAGGCGGGCAATGCCTGATCCGATGCCGCCGATCGATTATATGGGGCCGCATGGGGCCAACACAGGGTGACCGCCGTTGACCCCCTTTATGCCCAATGGTTGATGGACGATGGATATCGGCAGGTGTCTACCGATGCCACGTTGCAAGCGCGGTGGGGCGCGCGTGCCCAAACCACAGAGCGCCTGACGACGATCGCCGAGCGGGCAGACGCCGTGACAGAGGCCGCGCGCCAGATCGCGTTCCTGGGCGGCAGCGGCCCGCTGGTGATTGAGGAGCATTCGCTGTTGGGTGAATGGGCGCCCTATCTTGGCCAAGTGATCACCGTGTCGATCGACCGGCTGGGCTATGATGCTGGCTTGAACGTCTTTGTCATCGGGGCGGCTGACGAAGCCAGCACGGGCACTTCGACAGTCACTGTCGTGCGGAGATTGACATGAGCAACGTCCTGATCCTGTCCCCGGCGCCGATCGCAGCGATTGCCGCGTCGCGGGGGAGCGGGGTGGCCAATCTGCTCACGCGATCACCCAAGGAAGTTTGGGCGGACAATGCTGTTGGCTCGGCGGCATCGATCGACATCGATCTTGGGGCGGTAACGTCGATCGACACGGTGTATCTCGGCTATGTGTCGCCAGCGGCTGCCGCCGCCACCTGGACGATCACGGGTGGAACGGGGGGCTATACCGAAAGCTTGATCAAGGCTTCGGGGCCGCTGCGGGCGATCGATACGGCGACGCGCGCGCCTGCCCGAACGCATGCGTTCTGGACAGGCGGGGCAGTGAATGTGCGCTATATCCGGCTTTCCATCACACAGCCTGCTGGCAGCGCCCCCCTGCGGGCTGGTGTTGCGATGGTCGGCCGAGCGTGGCGGCCGACGTTCAACATGGAATTTGGCGCTGGTCGGCGCATCATCGATACCGGCACGGTTGCGGCGTTGCCCGATGGTGGCTTTGGCACGATCGAGGGCGTGCGCAAGCGGGAATTCAACTGGAGCCTGGGTGACCTCTCGCGCGATGAAACCGACGCGCTTGATGACCTGTTGGGCGATCATGGGGAAACGATTCCGCTGCTTGTGGTGGAGGACCCCGATGCCACCACCGGGCAACGCGCGCGCATCCATTACGGCCTGTTTGTTGCCCTGAAAGCCTTTGAGCGTTCAAACCCGGCGCAGACGAAGTGGCAGTTCACTTTTGAGGAATGGGTGTGACGGCCGCAACGTGATCGATTGATTTCCCCGTCGAAAAAGGCGGGGGCAAAGGGCGCGCCAACGCCCTTCACGCAGGAGGAACCCTGCACCTCAGGCGCCAGCTGGCCGCCGTCGATCCCCGCCACCGGGCACCCCGGTGGTGTGGGCAGATAGGATGCAGAGATGACCAATTCGCAAACGCTGGTGCCCGTGGCACCCATCATGCCGATCGCCGCCTATATCGGCGGCAAGCGCAACCTTGCCACCCGCCTGGTCGCCCGGATCGGCGCGATCGAGCACCGGGCCTATATCGAGCCATTCGTTGGCATGGGCGGCGTGTTCTTTCGCCGTGACCGGCGGCCGACGCTGGAAGTGATCAACGACATCTCGGCCGACGTCACCAATGTGTTCCGCATCCTGCAGCGCCACTATCAGCAGCTGCTCGACGTGATGAAGTGGCAGATCACGAGCCGGGCCGAGTTCGAACGCCTCGTCCAGGTCGACCCCGACACGTTGACCGACCTGGAGCGGGCGGCGCGGTTCATCTATCTCCAGCGGCTGTCGTTCGGCGGCAAGGTGGCTGGGCGCAACTTCGGCGTCAGCACGACATGCAGCGCGCGATTCGACCTGACCAAGCTGGTGCCCGCGCTGGAGGACGTGCACGAGCGGCTGTCACCCGTTGTGATCGAGCGGCTGAACTATGATCGCCTGATCGAGAAATATGACCGGCCGCACAGCCTGTTCTATCTCGATCCGCCTTATTGGGGGTGCACTGATGACTATGGCCGGAACGTCTTCTCAGAAGGCGATTTCGAGCGGCTGAGCACCCTCTTAGAAGGCATTGCTGGCCGGTTCATCCTGTCGATCAACGACACGCCCGAGGTGCGCGAAATCTTCGGTAGATTCACGATGGAGGAGGTCGGCGTAAATTACCGGCTAAGCGGCCCCGCCACCCCGGCGCGCGAGCTGATCATCAGCAATGAATGAGCGATCAAGTGCTCCAGGTTGTCTTGTCCAAGACTCCAGAACCTTGCGCCGCGCTACACCGGCAATTCGAGATAGGTGAGACGCGCCATCATGTCCTCCAGTTAGTTCTTGATATGTTCTACAGATATCTCCACCAAGGGCAATGGCCAATCATGCACGCCCCGCGCGTGGCGCAACCCATAATGCGGTCAGCCAACGCTTCCATCTGCCCCAATCGGCGGCGGATGGCGACTGGCTCGATGCCCGCGAAGCAATCGATGGCGCGCCGCCGAAGCTGCGCACGACGGTGACGGTCGAGGTGCCACGGACGATCATCTCCAGAAACACCTCGCCCGACATCCCGTTTGATCGCTCGATCAATCCCTATCGCGGCTGCGAGCATGGCTGTATTTACTGCTTCGCCAGGCCAAGCCATGCCTTTCTCGATCTGTCGCCCGGGCTCGATTTTGAAACCCGGCTGTTTGCCAAGCCAAATGCGCCCGCCTTGCTCACGGCCGAAATTGGCAAGCGCGGCTATAGCGTCGCGCCAATTGCGTTTGGTACCAATACCGATGCCTATCAGCCGATCGAACGCGAATGGCGGATCATGCGCGGTTGCCTGGAAGTGTTGGCGGCGACCAACCATCCATTGACGATCACCACCAAATCAGATCGCGTCGTTCGCGATATCGATCTCTTGGCGCCCATGGCAGCAAAGCAACTGGTCGCGGTTGCCATCTCGATCACCTCGCTCAATCCGAAACTAGCGATGACAATCGAACCGCGCGCGCCCAGCCCCGCCAAGCGGATCGCAGCCATAAAGGCGCTCGCGGCGGCCGGCATCCCAGTCTATGTCTCAGTCTCCCCGGTCATCCCGGCGATCACCGATCACGAGATCGAACATATTCTGGCGCGCGCTGCCAACGCCGGCGCGCAAGGGGCCTTTTTCCTGCCGGTGCGGCTACCCTGGGAAGTCGCGCCGCTGTTCAAGGCGTGGCTGGAGGCGCATTTCCCCGATCGGGCCGCCAAGGTAATGGCGATCATCCGCGACATCCGGGGCGGGCG
Source organism: Sphingomonadales bacterium Ga0077557 (assembly GCA_001464615.1). Lineage (GTDB taxonomy): Bacteria > Pseudomonadota > Alphaproteobacteria > Sphingomonadales > Sphingomonadaceae > Sphingomonas. Next base: position 51,228 of record LNFI01000010.1, read on the forward strand.
CGATAACGACCCCAATTTCCACACGCGCTTTCGCGGGCAAGGGCCTTGGGGACAGTTATTGCGCACCCGTTTCCAGATTGCCTGCCGCAAACACCAGCTCGATCGGGGACAGGTGGCGCTGCGCACCGATCTGTTCCGGCCGCCACCGGGCGCGCAAGGCCAGCTTTTTGACTAGGCGGCGCAATTCCTAGGCAACGCTCGCCAACCGATGGTCCTTATACTGCGCCCGCAGCGCCGTTTTGAGCAGCTTGCCGGTCGCGGTGTGCGGCAAGTCGTCGACGAACAGGATTTCGTCGGGCAGCCACCATTTGGCGACATGAGCTGCCAGATGGGCGTTGATTTCGGCTGGCGACACATCGCTGCCCGCTTTGCGCACCACCAACAGCAGCGGGCGCTCATCCCATTTGGGATGATAGATGCCGATCGCCGCCGCTTCGGCGACCCCCGGACAGCCGACCGCCGCATTTTCCAGATCAACCGAACTGATCCATTCGCCGCCCGATTTAATCACGTCCTTGGCGCGATCGGTGATTTGCATCGTGCCATCGGGATGGATGACCGCGACATCGCCGGTATCAAACCAGTTTTCCGCATCGACGCAGTCAGCCTCGGCCTTGAAATAGCGTTTGATGACCCAAGGCCCGCGGATCTGCAGCCGACCCGAGCTCGCGCCATCGCGGGGTTGCTCCACGTCATCATCATCGACCACGCGTAGTTCGACCCCAAAGGGAATCTGCCCTTGCTTGCAGACCATGTCGAGCTGTTCGCCCAGGCTCAACTCATCCCAATGCGGCGGCGGGGCCCCGGCCGTGCCAATCGGTGACGTCTCGGTCATGCCCCACAGATGCGCGACCCGCGCGCCCATCCCCATGATCCGCTCAATCATTGCGCGGGGGGCAGCCGATCCGCCGATCGTCACTTGTTTCAGATAGCGCGGTGCTTCGCCCGTGGCATCAATATGCTGGAACATCGACAGCCACACTGTCGGCACGCCGGCTGAATGCGTCACCTTTTCCTGGTTCATCAACCGGCACAGCACGGCGGCATCATTGACACAGGCATAGACGAATTTCGCGCCAGATAGCGCCCCGGCAAAGGGCAGCCCCCAGGCGGCGGCGTGGAACATCGGCACCACCGGTAAGATCACGGCTTGCGACGATATGTTCAACAGCCAGGGGGACACCCCGGCCATGGCATGGATCATCGTTGATCGATGCTCATACAACACGCCCTTGGGGTTACCCGTCGTGCCGCTGGTATAGCAAAGCATGCAGGGATCGCGTTCTGGCCCTTCATGCCATTGATAATGGCCGTCTTCCAGCGCGATGATGCCTTCAAAGCTGGTCGGCCCTTCGCCATCGAAGCAGATATACTGCTCGATGCTGGTCCATTGCGATTTCAGCCGATCGACCAGCGGCTGAAACTGCTTGTCATAGAGCAGCACGCGGTCTTCGGCATGATTGGCGATATACACCAGCTGTTCGTCGAACAGCCGGGGATTAAGGGTGTGGATCACCCCGCCCATGCCGATCGCGCCATACCAGGCGGCAAGGTGGCGGCTATGGTTCATGGCCAGGGTCGCAATCCGGTCGCCGGGATTCATGCCCATTTTTACAAGCGCTTGTGCTAGTTTCTTGGCATCCCGTGCGATGCCCGCCCAGCTCGTCCGCGTCTCATGACCATCGGCCCAATAGGTGACGATCTCGCGCCCGCCATGTTCGCGTGCCGCATGGTCCAGCAAGCGCGGTACCCGCAGCTCAAAATCCTGCATTCCACCTAACATGTGGGGTCTCTCCCTTTTACCCAACCAGTGCGAGCCGCTTTGTCTCAGCGGTCTTCAGCGCCACCTCAGCAATACCCTGCATTGTCTCGATCCGGGTCGCAAGCTCACCATCGAGCAAAAAGTCACGGCCGAGCAGCAGCAATGCTTCGCCACCGTCGGGCAAGGCGGCCTTGAGATAAACCTCGCCCCGCGCGCCCCGCGCCTCGGCCAGCAACGCGCCTAGCTCGCCAATCGCGCGCGGATCATCGACAGCAATCTCCATCACCATTCGGGCGGTGTTCGCCAAATCCTCAAACGCCTGCAAGCGCTTGACGGTGACGCGCGGGGTCTCTTCGCCCGGCCGGCGATCCAATTCGACCGTGGCGATGCCGCAGCCGCCGCTGCGGGCTGCCTCTTCGAGGTCCGCCGCGACAGTGTCGTCAAAGCAGGTCGCCGCAAACTGGCCAGAAGCATCGGACAGCATGGCCATCAAATAGCGCCGCCCCTTGGCCGATGTCCGCCATTTCGTATCTTCGACCAGCACCGCCATCGTCGCGCCGGCGCGCGTGCCGTCATCGGGAATATCGAGCTCTCCCAGCCCGACATAGCTGCGCGCGCCATGCATCTTGGCAAGATGACGATGACGATCGACCGGATGCGCGGAAAAATAAAAGCCGAACGCCTCTTTCTCCTGATCCATCCGCTGCGCCAGCGTCCAGCGTGCAGAGAGAGGGAGCTGGATCGAGGCGCCCGATGACGGCTCGCTCTCACCGAACAGCCCGCCCTGCCCGCTGATCCGCTGATCGTGCAGCCGTGCAGCGACGGCCAGGATCGTCTCTGCGCTGGCATAAATGCCCGCCCGATTGGGATCGATACTGTCAAAAGCACCCGCCGCCGCCAGCGTTTCCAGCTGGCGCTTGTTCATCAGGCGGGGATCAACGCGGGTAGCGAGATCGTCAAGCGACGCGAAAGGCCCATTTTCAAGACGTTCGACGACAAGGCGTTCCATCGCCCCTTCCCCGACCGATTTCAGCGCGGCAAGGGCATAGCGGACTCCAAGTCCCGCGCCTGCATCGGCCGGGATCTCCTCAACCGTAAACTCAGCGTCGCTGGCGTTGATGCACGGCGGCAATATCTTCACGCCCATGCGCCGCATATCATCGGTGAACACGCCAAGCTTGTCGGTCAGCGTCATGTCAAAACACATCGAGGCCGCGAAGAAATCTTCCGGGTAATGCGCTTTCAGCCAAGCGGTTTGATAGGCCAGCAACGCATAGGCCGCAGCGTGTGATTTATTGAAACCATAGCCCGCGAATTTGTCGATCAAATCGAACAGCTCATTCGCCTTGGCGGCCGGAATGTTGTTCACCCGCGCGCAGCCCTCGACAAAGGTCGCGCGCTGCGCGTCCATCTCGGCCTGGTTCTTCTTGCCCATCGCGCGGCGCAGCAAATCGGCGCCGCCCAGCGAATAGCCGGCCAGCACCTGCGCGGCCTGCATCACCTGTTCCTGATAGACGAAAATGCCATAGGTTTCCGCCAGGATCGTCTCGAGCAGCGGGTGCGGATAATCGATCGCCTCGGTGCCATTCTTGCGGCGGCCAAAGCTGGGGATATTGTCCATTGGGCCTGGGCGGTAGAGCGAGACGAGCGCGATGATGTCGCCGAAATTGGAAGGGCGTACAGCACTCAGCGTGCGGCGCATGCCTTCGGATTCGAGCTGGAACACACCGACCGTGTCGCCCTTTTGCAGCAGTTTATAGACGCCCTCGTCATCCCATTCGAGCGTGTCGAGATCGATGACAATGTTCCGCTTGGCGAGCATCTGGATCGCCTTTTGCAGCACCGACAGTGTCTTGAGCCCGAGAAAGTCGAACTTTACCAACCCCGCCGCCTCGACATATTTCATGTCGAACTGGGTGACCGGCATGTCGGAGCGTGGATCGCGATACAGCGGCACAAGCGCCGCGAGCGGACGATCACCGATCACCACACCGGCGGCATGGGTCGAGGAGTGGCGCGGCAACCCTTCCAGCTTCATCGCCAGATCAAGCAAGTGCCTGACGCCGCTGTCGGTGCGATATTCCGCCGCGAGCTCCGACACACCATTCAGCGCCCGGTCAAGCGTCCAGGGATCGGTCGGGTGATTGGGGACGAGCTTGGCGAGGCGATCGACCTGACCATAGCTCATCTGCAGCACGCGGCCCGTGTCCTTCAGCACCGCGCGCGCCTTTAGCCGTCCAAAGGTGATGATTTGCGCGACATGGTCCGAGCCATATTTGGCCTGGACATAGCGGATCACTTCCTCACGCCGGGTTTCGCAGAAATCGATGTCGAAATCGGGCATCGACACGCGTTCGGGGTTGAGAAAACGTTCGAACAGCAGCCCGAGCTTCATCGGATCGAGATCGGTGATCGTCAGCGACCAGGCAACCACTGAACCCGCGCCCGAGCCACGGCCAGGACCGACCGGGATATCGTTTTCCTTGGCCCATTTGATGAAATCGGCGACGATCAGGAAATAGCCAGGAAAGCCCATCTTAATGATGACGTCGAGCTCGAACTCCAGCCGGTCACGATAGGCTTGCTGCCAGTTCTCGCCCTCTCCCTTGATCCGCTCCAGCCGCTTTTCGAGCCCGGCGCGGGCGTCGACGCGCAGCGCTTCCTCCTCGGCATCGCGATCACCGGCAAGGCTGGGCAGGATCGGCTTGCGCTTGGGGGCGGCAATCGCACAACGCTGCGCCACCACCAGCGTGTTGGCGATTGCCTCGGGCAGATCGTCGAACAGCTGGCGCATGTCCTTGGCTGGCTTCATCCACGCATCAGGCGAGCTTTTCGGCCGATCATCGCTGGCGATATAGGTGGAATTGGCAATGCACAGCATCGCGTCATGCGCCTCGCCGAAACTTTGCTCGGCAAAGCAGCAGGGGTTGGTCGCGACGATCGGCAGATTTCGATCATAAGCGAGATCGAGCAAGGATGCCTCGGCCCGCCCTTCGATCTCGTCGAGTCGACGGGTCAACTCGATATAGAGCCGGTCCGGGAACAGCGCCTGGAGACGATCGGCATAGGCCAGCGCATGATCCGGCTGGTCCTCAGCGAATAACCGAGTGAGCCCGCCTTCCCGGCCGGCGGTAAGCGCGATCAGACCGTCACTATGGCCCTGAAGCGCTGCAAAATCGACATGCGGGGCCAGTTCGAGCGGTCGCGCCAGATGCGCCTGCGAAACCAGCGCGCATAGATTTTGGTAACCGACCTCATCCTGCGCATAGAGCGCCAGCCAGTCGAGCGGGGGCGCCACGCCTTCAGGCAAATCGGGCCGCGCAACGCCAATCATCGCGCCGATGATTGGTTGGACCCCCGCGTCCCGCGCCGCGTCGGCAAAGGCCATGGCGGCGTAAAGGCCATTACGATCGGTGAGCGCTGCTGCTGGAAAGCCAAGCTCCCGCGCGCGCTTAGCGATCGCCTTGGGTTCGATCGCGCCGTCGAGCATCGTGAACGAGGAAAAGATGCGGAGCGGGACGAAACCAGAATGGGTCATGCGGGCAACTATGCGGGCTTATGACGATTCGCGAAACTGTCATGAAGCAAGCGGCTGTGGATAAACTCGATCAACCAGCGAGCAGCGCTTCAATATCATTTTCGATCTCTTCAGGCGTGGTTTGTGGGCCATAGCGCGTCACCTTCGCGCCGCTGCGATCGACCAGGAATTTGGTGAAATTCCATTTAATCCCCCGCGATCCCATCAGGCCGGGCGCTGCGTCCTTCAATCGATCGAACAGCGGATCAGCACCGGAGCCGTTGACGTCAATCTTGGCGAACACCGGGAAGGTCACGTCATAATTGACGGTGCAGAATTCAGCGATCTCCGCGGCATCACCCGGCTCCTGCGACCCAAACTGATTGCACGGGAAGCCAAGCACCTCAAAACCCTGCGCCGCATATTTCCGGTGCAGCGCTTCCAGACCCTTATATTGCGGGGTGAAACCGCATTTCGATGCGGTGTTGACGATCAGCAGCACCTTGCCGGCATAGGTCGAGAGATCGACAGGCTTGCCATCGGCGCCTTTGACCTGAAAATCGGTGATGGCGGTCATGCTACCCTCTCATGTCGCTTGAGCAAATATTGGAGATTCATCTTCACGCCCGACCATTCGCTGGCAATGATCGAATAGACGACCAGGTCGCGAATGCGTCCGTCAGTGGTTTGGTGGTTGCGCAGCACGCCATCGCGCTTTGCCCCCAGCCGCTCGATTGCCAGCTGGGACCGCTTGTTGAACCAGTCGGTGCGGATCTGGACGACATTGCAGTCCATCGTTTCAAACGCATGGGTCAGCAACATCAACTTGGCCTCGGTGTTGACACCGGTGCGCTGCACCGATTGCGCATAGAAAGTGCCGCCGATTTCCAGCCGGCGATGCACCGCGTTCATCCGCATAAAGCGCGTCATGCCCACAACCCGGCCTGCCGCTTCCACTGCAAACGGCATTGCCCGGCCAAAATCGCGTTCCGCAAATACTGCCGCCATATAGGCGTCCGGATCGCGCAGACTGGAAACATTGGTGAAGAACAATTCGGTAATCGCCCCGTCAGCGGCCGCTGCAACGACAGCGTCCCGGTCATCCATCACTAATGGACGGAGCGTTACGTGGTTGCCGACCAAATGCGGCGCGGCTCTCCAAGCGTCGGCTGCGGCCATTTAGCCCAACCTTCCCTCATGCAGCCGGACCACCCGGTCCATCCGCATTGCCAACCGCTCATTATGGGTGGCGATCAGCGCTGAAGAGCCCTCTTCGCGCACCAGTCGCAGCAACTCGGCCATCACGATATCGGCAGTGGCTTCGTCCAGATTGCCGGTCGGTTCATCGGCCAGCACCAGCGCCGGCTTATTGGCCAGCGCGCGGGCAACCGCCACCCGCTGCTGTTCGCCGCCGGATAGCTGGCTGGGGCGGTGCGTCAGCCGATGCCCGAGCCCAAGCGCGGTGAGCAGCGTGGTCGCGCGCAATTCTGCCTGGGGACGCGTTTCCCCATGGATCAGCAATGGCAGCACGACATTTTCGGTCGCGTTGAAATCGGGCAGCAGATGGTGGAACTGATAGACAAAGCCCAGAAAATCACGCCGCACCAGCGTGCGGCCATGACTATCAAGCCGCGCTGCTTCAGTGCCCGCAATCCGTATCGATCCGCCAAAGCCGCCTTCAAGCAGGCCGACCGCCTGGAGCAGCGTCGATTTGCCTGATCCCGATGGGCCCAACAGCCCAACGATCTCGCCCTTGGCGACCGTAATGTCGATCCCACGCAGAACATGGATCGTCTCGTCGCCCTGAACAAAGCTGCGCGTCAGGCCCGCGGTTTGCAGCACGGGATCACTCATAACGCAGCACCTGGACTGGATCGGTATTGGCCGCCTTGAAGGCGGGATAAAGCGTGGCGAGAAAGCTCAGCACCAGCGCCATGGCGGCAATCACGACAATCTCGACAGGATTGGGCTTTGATGGCAGCTCCGTCAGGAACCGGATCGACGGGTCCCAGAGATTTTGCCCCGTTACCTTCTGGATGAACCAGACGACATCCTGCCGGAAAAACAGGAAGACAAAACCGAGCACCAAGCCGGCGACCATCCCCAGCGCGCCGATTGTGGTGCCAACCACCATGAAAATCTTGATCAACCCGCCCCGCGTCGCCCCCATCGTGCGCAAAATCGCAATGTCGCGCGTCTTGGCGCGGACCAGCATGATCAGCGACGACAAAATGTTGAACACCGCGACGAGGATGATGATCGACAGCACCGTGAACATCGCGATCCGTTCAACCTCCAGCGCTTCGAACAATTGCGCATTGAGCTGACGCCAATCCGCCACCAATCCGCGGCTGCCGACCCGGGCGGCAAAGGGGGCAATGATCGTTCCGACCTGATCGGCGTTGACGGTATCAAGTTCAACCACGCCAACCGCGTCGCCCATCAATAGCAACGACTGTGCGTCGCCCAGCGGCATGACCACATAGGCCTTGTCATAATCATACACGCCAATCTCGAAAATGGCGCCGACCGTGTAGGAGACGATCCGCGGCACCGTCCCAAAGGGCGTTGTCTGGCCTTGCGGGCTCAATAGCGAAATCTGGCTGCCGACCTGCGCGCCCAGCGCCTCCGCCAGCCTTGATCCGATGCCAATCCGGCCGCTGCCCGGTGTCAGGCTGGCAAGCGATCCGCTCAATTCCTTGCCCTTTAGCGTGGCATTGGAGCGGATATCGGCGACGCGCATCCCGCGCACCAAAATTGCCTCCACCCGGCCATTATAGGTGGCCATCAACGGCTGCTCGATTAGCGGGGTCGCCTGCGTAATCCCCGGGGTCTCGCGCGCCTGGGCGACGATCTCGCGCCAATCGGGCAAGCGTCCGCCATAGCCCTGCACTACCGCATGGCCATTCAGCCCGACGATCTTGTCGAACAGCTCCGCGCGAAAGCCGTTCATCACGCTCATCACGATGACCAAGGCGGCAACCCCAAGCATCACCGCGGCCAGGCTGATCCCGGCAACAAGAAAGATAAACCCTTCCCCCTTGCCGGGCAAAAGATAGCGGCGCGCGATCATCCGTTCATAGCGCGAAAGGAGCATAGTGTGCGGTCCCAAGCCCCCGCCCGGAATTGGGCAATGGCCCATCTAGGGTGCCGTCATGGCGCTGGCAACCGGGTCTCCCCCTGTTGCGAATTCGCCACAGGCCGCGCCAATAGTGCACAAGACCGCCGATTCACCGATGACAATCCCCCCTGCTCGACCTAGCGTTTCTCCACTGACACACAGGCAATGGCCGTGGTTCGGGGATGCCTGATGCCTTTGAGCGCGAACAGGGGCGCACGCTTGGGCTAGGGTTAAAAAAGGGGGCTGACGAGCGATCGTCACGCAGGCGCCCGGGCTGGAAACGGTCCGGGCGTTTGCTGTTTTACCCTCAAAAACTTTTCGACACGGTGAAACCAAAAGTACGCGGATCGCCGGGCTGGCCGACGACCAAGCCGGTGTTGCCCGCTTGCAACGCGAGCAGATCGAAATAATTCTGGTCAAAGGCGTTGCGAACCCACGCAAACGCATTCCACTTATCGCGTGCCTTCACCCAAATACGGAAGTTGCTGATCGCATAGCCAGCGACATCGGTGTAGAATGACCGCGACGGATTTGACGAGAAATTAGATCGGTAACTGCCGTCATAGCCAATATAAAATTGGCTATCGGCGCCCATGATCCGCTCCGGAACAGAATATTCGGCGCCATAGGAAAAGGCCCATTCGGAAACGCCGGGGAGTCGCTGGCCAGAGATGTTGCAGTTCGGCGGGCTGAATCCCCCAGGGGTTGCCGCGGGGCTGGCCGGGTTGGTCGCAGTGGCCGTCGCGCCACCGGCCAATTCGGGCGGGCACGGCGCATCGGTGAAGCGCACGTAACGCGCATCGGTATAGGCGCCATTGGCATAGAGGCTAATCCGCGATGTCGGGCGGAAGGCCGAATCAATCTCGATTCCGCGCGTCCGCACCTCGCCCGCATTGGCCAGATAGCCGCGCAAGACGCCAAGCTGCCCATTGGTGACGGTCGCCTGATAATCCTCAATGTCGGTCCAGAACGCCGAAAAGTTCACCGTCGCGCGGCGATCCAGAAACTGGGTCTTCAGGCCAAGCTCGAAATGATTGACCCGCTCAGGCTTGACCGTCGCCGAGGCAAGGATGGGGTTATTGGCGCCGTCGAGCGGCAGGCCGGACAGATTAATCCCGCCCGATTTGTTGCTGCGCGCATAGGTCGCATAGCCCAGCACGTCGCCGGTGAACTGGTACGACGCGGTAATATCGCCCGACACGTTCCAGTCGTCGAATCTGGGCTGATAGCGTTGCGGGGCCAAAACGCCGCGCTGATCGGCATTCAGGATCGTACTGCCCGTTCCAGTTGTAACGAGCGAGACGAATGACCCGCTTTTCTCGTCATAATTCACACGGATGCCCGGCGCGATCGCCAGCTTTTCTGTGACGTGCCAGGTCAGCTTGCCGAACACGGCGGCGCTGGTGTTGGTAAAGCCAATCGTGTTGCGCGCCGTCAGAGTATTGAGCACCGCCGGATTGTTGGCGTTGGCGGTGGTGGGGTTCAGCAGGAAACGGCTGGCGGCAGTTCCCTGCACCTGCAACCCCTGGGTGTCGATCTTCTGATAGAAATAGAAGGCGCCGACCACATAATCGAGCGTGTTGGTGCCGTTCGATGCGAGACGAACCTCCTGCGTGAACTGGCTTTGTTGCGACGGATTGGCTGACACTGTCGTGATCGGCAGACCTATAAAATCGCGGTCGTTCGACGGCGTCCAGTGCCAGAAGCGATAGGCGCTTACCGAGGTCAGCGTCGACCCGCCAAGATTCCAGTTTGCGAGCAGCGAACCGCCGCCAAGCTCCCGAAGCGCGCGCAACGGCGAATCGACGTCAGTTACCCGGTCAAATGGATTGGTTGAGGGCACGGTGTAATTGAACGCTGCCGCCAGGGCCGCATATTGGCGGCTAAGCGGGCGCTGGGTAGTGCCGACGCGCGCATAATATTGGACGCAGCAGATCGGGTCCTGGCGGTTATAATCACCGTACAGCGTCAGATCGAGATTGTCGGTCGCACGCAGCAGCAACTGGCCGCGGACGCTGACGTTATCCTGGCTGTTCTGAAACTCGTTCTGGCGCACGTTGAAGATCGTACCCCGCCGCGAGGTGATTGACGTTGACAGCCGCAGCACCAGCTTGTCGCTGATCAACGGGCCAGAGATCGACGCCTTACCCTGAAAGAAATCATAATTGCCGCCGGTCAGTTCAACCCGTGCCTCGGGCGAGAAGCTGGGCGCGCGCGTGATGACGTTAATCGCGCCGGCAGTGGTGTTCTTGCCGTAAAGCGTCCCTTGCGGCCCTCAGAGCACCTCAATCCGTTCAGTATCGGTGAAGTCGAACGTCGCCGACGCGATCCGGCTGTAATAGACTTGGTCGACATAGATGCCGACGCCCTGTTCGATCCCGTCATTGGTCAGGCCGAATGGTGCGCCCAGGCCCCGGATGTTAGCGGCGGAATTGCGGGGGTTGGTCGAATAGAATTGCAGCGATGGCTGCAGCTGGGTCAACCGGCCGACATTATAGGTCCCGGTTTCGGCCAGCGCTTGCCCGCCGATCAGCGAAATTGCGATCGGTATGCGCTGTGCCGTCTCATTGCGGCGGCGGGCGCTGACGACGATGTCGCCGCTCCCTTGCTGCGCGGTGCCGAGCTTGCCGGTGTCGTCTCCGGGCGTTTGCTGGACCGCGACCTGATCTGCATCGGGCGGTGCGACAGGAGGTTCACCCGCATTGGCGGTCGCCTGGGCAAGTAACATGATGGAAAGAGTAGCGAACATGATGCCCCCTCTTGCTTTCCTTGGCCCCTCGATCCCGATCGAGCGCCCTAATCTGCCAAATATCTATTGATTTGATGGGAATTCGATCACTGGCTGATCTTGAGCGCGGGAAAGAGAAAATTTCTTGCCGCGAGAATCTGTGCAATCGCCTCTTGAACCAGCGACCAACCGCCCCAAATTCGCGGTCGTACGGTGCCTATGGGGCCGTACCGACAACGGTGTCGCGCATTGGCGGGCACCGGAATCGACGTTCATCTTGCTCAAAAAAAAGAGGATTTGAAAATGCGTCAGTTTGATTTGACCCCCTACCGCCGCTCGGCGATTGGCTTTGACCGGCTTTTCGACATGCTCGAAACCAATGCGCGCCAGACGACGTCTGAGAATTATCCGCCCTTCAATCTCGAACGGCTCGCTGATGATCGATATCGGATCACGCTTGCTGTCGCAGGGTTTGCCCGTGACGATATCGAGATTGTCGCCCAGCAGAATCTGCTGGTGATCAAGGGCAAGAAGGAAGACGTGACCGAGGATCGCGCCTTTCTGCATCTCGGCATTGCCAATCGCAGCTTCGAACGCCGCTTTGAACTCGCCGATTTCGTGCGGGTCGATGATGCGCGGCTCAACGACGGGCTGCTGACGATCGATCTGCTGCGCGAAGTGCCTGAGGCGATGAAGCCGAAGACCATCGCGATCAAGTCAGGCGCACCGCTACAGGTGATCAAGGAAGACAGCGTGGCCGCCTGATTGCGGCGACGGGTTGGTTGCGGTGGTGATGCTGTGCGGCCTGCCCTGCGCTGTGTCGCGGTGACCCAGCACTAGCCTGTCGTAAACACGTAAAATGGGTGCCCGGACATCACAGTTCGGGCACCTTTTTGGCCCAAGAGGCTCCAAATCTACCTAAACATGCGGGCGAGCGACTGCGTCCTGTCTGGCGCCGATTCAGCGACATCGCCCCCGCCGATCCAGAGTCGGCACCTTGCAATATCTTCTTGGCTGACGTCATTTGTCGCCAATGCTGCGGAGACCTTTGGTCGCGCGCAGCGGCGGGGCGAGGCGAGCGATCATCATGGGCGATTCCGGCAAGTCATCACGATCCGTCGCGGCAGGGCCATTGCGGCGCGTGAACCGCGGGATCATGTCGGTATGGATGGGCTGGGGCACGCGCGTACTGCCCTTTGCCGATGTCGCGACCGAGGATCTGCCGCTGTCCCGACTGCTGCGGTTGTCGCTAATCCAGGTGTCAGTCGGGGTATCGCTGGTGTTGCTGGCGGGGACGCTCAACCGGGTGATGATCGTCGAACTGGGCGTGCCGGCCACGCTGGTTGGCGTGATGCTGGCGCTGCCGCTGCTCTTCGCGCCGTTCCGCGCCCTTATTGGGTTTCGATCGGATCGGCACCAATCTGCACTGGGCTGGCGGCGCGTGCCCTTTATCTTTCGCGGCACGATGCTGCAATTTGGCGGGCTGGCGATGATGCCCTTTGCCCTGCTGGTGCTGGCGGGCGCGGGGCAATCGAGCACGGCCCCTGCCTGGATCGGCCAAGCGGCTGCCGGCATTGCTTTCCTGCTCGTTGGCGCAGGCGTGCATATCACCCAAACCGTCGGGCTCGCGCTCGCGACCGATCAAGCCCCTGAATCGGCGCATCCCAACATTGTCGGGCTGATGTATTCAATGCTGCTGATCGGCATGATCTTGGCGGCCCTGCTCTTTGGCGCGGCGCTGGCGGATTTCTCGCACGGTCGGCTGATCCAGGTGATCCAGGGGACGGCGGTGATCACCTTCGTCCTCAATGTCTCGGCCCTTTGGAAGCAAGAGGCGCGCAATACCAGCCGACCGGAAGAGGTCGAGCGGACCTTTCAGCAATCCTGGGCGCTTTATGCCGCCGAAGCGCATGCAGTACGGCGGCTGGTTGCCGTAGCCCTTGGCACGCTGGCGTTCAGCATGGAGGATATCCTGCTTGAACCGTATGGCGGGCAGATACTTGGGCTGGGTGTGGGCGATACGACCAAGCTGACGGCAACCTTTGCTGGTGGCGGGCTGCTTGGCTTTGCGCTTGCCTCGCGCATCCTCAGCCGCGGCTTCGATCCGTTTCGCATGGCGACAATCGGCGCGCTGATCGGCATCCCAGCCTTTGTGATGGTGATCGCATCGGCACCCCTTCAACAGGTGCCAATGTTTGTCGCTGGCGTCGCGCTGATCGGCTTTGGCGGCGGGCTGTTCGGCCATGGCACGCTGACTGCGACAATGAACTATGCGCCCAAGGATCAGATTGGGCTCGCGCTGGGCAGCTGGGGCGCGGCACAGGCGACGGCCGCAGGCGTTGGCGCGGCGCTGGGCGGATTCTTGCGCGATGTCGTCAATCCCGCAGGCCTCGCGCTGCCATGGCAACCGGCAGCGACGGGCTACATCCTTGTCTATGCGCTGGAGATCATGTTGCTCATCGCCACGCTGGCCACGATGCTGCCCCTTCTCCACTCGGGACGCCGGGCACCCGCATAGAGAAAGGGGCAGGGATGCTGGATCCCTGCCCCTTTTTCATTTCAGCCTTATGCACTGCCCGAGCAGCGCCGAAGACTATTTCGCTGCTTCGTTCGTTGCCATGGCATCGGCGGCCGGTGCCATTTCTGCTGCTGGTTCAGCAGCAGCTGGTGCAGCAGCAGCCGGAGCTTCTACTTTAGATGCACCCTGCCAGAATGAATCGACCCATGTCGTATGCGTCATGATCGACGCATGAACGAGCAGTGATGCCGTCACAAAGGCAATGAAGAACAGCGGTAGACCGACATTAGGGCTGACATACAGCCAGATACGTCCTTCTTTCATCGTCAGTCCTCCCGATCAATGCAGCCAAGGGGAATAGATAAATGCCAGAACATGCGCGGCGATCGCGATGCCAGCATAAATCCGGGTCCCCCACATCAGGCCTTCTTGAATTTCTTCGGCCTGTTTTGGCGTGAGCCCGGTCGGATAGACCATGTCACTATCGTCTGCCATTTTTTACCACCCTCTCTCGGGACATCAGACGGTCATTGTGCAGAAAGTGTCCCATCATCCAGCACGACCGAAAGGCGACCCGAAGGCCGTCATCCACAGATGCGATCGACGCCACGATATCGCCCGGCCAGCCCCGAAACGACCCGTACAAATCCGCACAAGTGTCTAGTTATCTTAACAATGGAAAGTGTCAATTCTTCGTGACGTTTTGGTGGCAGTCCAGCTGCCCCAATGATCAGACGAGACGGCTCTGCCGGACGGCTGCGGCGATGAAGCTCGCGAACAGCGGGTGGGGATCGAACGGCTTGCTCTTCAGCTCAGGATGGAACTGTACGCCGACGAACCAGGGATGATCGGGGCGTTCGACGATCTCGGGGAGCATGCCATCGGGTGACATCCCCGAAAACACCAGGCCGCCCTTTTCAAGCATGTCCCGGTAGCCCGTGTTGACTTCATAGCGGTGGCGGTGGCGTTCGCTGATTTCCGCCGCACCATAGATTGACGAGACAACGCTGTTGCCGTCGAGCCTGGCGGGATAGGCCCCCAACCGCATCGTCCCGCCGAGATCGCCGCCCTCCTCCCGCTCCTGCAGGCCGTCCGCGCTCATCCATTCGGTGATCATGCCGACAACGGGTTCAGCCGTCGGGCCGAATTCGGTCGAACTCGCATCGGCAACGCCGCCGAGGTCGCGCGCGCCTTCGATACAGGCCATCTGCATGCCGAAGCAGATGCCGAAATAGGGAATTTCACGTTCGCGCGCGAAGCGCACGCTGGCAATTTTGCCCTCCGCCCCACGCTCGCCGAACGCACCGGGGACAAGGATCGCATGCAGTGGCTCAAGCCGCGCGGCTACGTCGCTATCGGGTTGCTCGAACAGCTCGGCATCGATCCATTCGATGTTGACCTTCACCCGATTGGCGATGCCGCCATGGACCAGCGCCTCGTTCAGCGACTTATAGGCATCCTGCAGGCCAACATATTTGCCAACCACCCCAACCGTCACTTCACCTTCGGGATTGGTTAGCCGGTCGACAATATTGGTCCAGCGCGACAAATCTGGCGCGCTACCGGGGACGATATCAAAAGCGCGCAGAACCTCTGAATCTAGCCCCTCCGCGTGATATTGCATCGGCACCGCATAGATGCTCGCGGCGTCGAGCGCGGGGATGACCGCTTCCTTGCGGACGTTGCAGAACAGCGCGATCTTCGCGCGGTCGCTCTCCGGCAGGGGATGCTCGCAACGACAGACGAGCACATCGGGCTGGACGCCCAGCGCGGCGAGTTCACGCACCGAATGCTGGGTCGGCTTGGTCTTCAGCTCACCCGCTGCGGCGATATACGGCACCAACGTCACATGGATGCTGACCGATTGGCCGCGCCCCAGATCATTCCGCAACTGGCGGATCGCCTCAATGAACGGCAGCGATTCGATATCGCCGACAGTGCCGCCAATCTCGCACAGCACAAAATCGACATCATCGGTCTGCGCCTGGGCGAAGGCCTTGATGGCGTCGGTCACGTGCGGAATTACTTGAACGGTCGCGCCCAGATAATCACCGCGCCGTTCGCGCTGAATGATCGTCTGATAGATTCGGCCAGAGGTGATATTGTCCGACTGGCGGCTCGGCACACCCGTGAACCGTTCATAATGGCCAAGATCGAGATCGGTCTCGGCACCGTCATCGGTCACATAGACTTCGCCGTGCTGATAGGGCGACATCGTGCCGGGATCGACGTTAAGATACGGATCGAACTTACGAATCCGAACGGAATAGCCCCGCGCCTGCAGCAAAGCGGCAAGGCTTGCCGCCATGAGACCCTTGCCAAGCGAGGAGACCACGCCGCCGGTGATGAAAATGAACCGCGCCATGGGAGAAAACGCCTAGCGTTGAAATGCCGTCGCCGACAAGCACCCGACTCATGCCGGGTACCCAAAAAATCGAAAGAACCGGGAATTATTGCTCCAGCGGAATAACGCTGTTGCTTGCGGGCGCCGCCGCATTGCCGGAACCCGCTGCTTCGGATGCGGCGGCTACGGCGGCAGCAGAAGGAGCCTCACCCAGGGTCGGCGCCGGTGCCCCAGGCGCTGTAATTGGTGCGCTGGTGGGCCGTGCCAATGTCGTATCAACTGACTGTGCGTGCCGCGAGGCCGCCAAAAAGGCGAGCACAATGCTCAATGATACAAACAGCGTCGCCAGGATCGATGTCGCCCGCGTCAGAAAATCGGCGGCACCGCGCGCCGACATCAGGCCAGCCGGGCTACCGCCCATCCCCAGCCCGCCACCTTCCGACCGCTGCATCAGGATAACGCCAACAAGGGCTGCGGCCACCAGGGCGTGAACGACGAGGAGAAAGGTGAAAAACATAAGCGGGCTGAATTTTCCAGAAAGAAGCTCAAGCCGGGCACATAGGCGCGCACTGCGATGTGATCAACCGGGTGATCAACCGCCACTATCGTAAGCATTCGCCCAAATCGTCGCTGAAGTGAAACTACCCGCAGGATTACGCGTTGAGCCGATATGCCCATTCTTCAGAAATTGGTAACAACGCCATGCAGCTAACCACCATCCCGCCCCGCGCCATGCAGCCGGAAGTGACTGGGCTTCACCACTGGATGACGGCCCTGATTGATTATGTCCGATCAGGCGAACCCGATCTTACAAATCGCCAGATGGCTCTTTTGATGGTCGTATATCTTCAAGTCGGGCCGCATACAGTACGCGGCTTGGCGCGCGGCCTGAATGTTTCTAAACCAGTAGTGACACGCGCCTTGAATAGGCTTGGGAGCCTCGGCTATCTGCGCCGGCAACGCGACGAAAGCGATAAGCGTAACGTCTATATTGCGCGCACGATTGAAGGGGCCAATTTTCTTGAAGAGTTCGAGCATTTCCTCGGGGCAGAATCAGGGCTCTCCCCCCAATCGGGCACCGCATAAAAGCTTCGCGCTGGGTGGGTCCACCACCAAACTCGATCCACGAACAACGGCTGTCCGCGCCGATCTGGCTGATGTCCGACTCGCAGACCATGTTTTTGCGCCGCATTATGCAGCGCCGATGGCGATGACCGTGAAGCGCTCTGGCTTTCTGCGCGCAACATCGGACAAAAATGGCGAAACGCTGGCCGAAATTATGCCCGGCGCAGTTTTCGAAGCGCTCGACTTTGCTGGCGATTCAGCCTGGGGCATCGCTGTCGATCTTGGTCTCGTCGGCTATGTCGATCGAAACATGATCGATTTTGTCGTCGCTGACGCTTAAGGCCGATGCCATGACCATTTCGGTTTTCATCGACGGTGCTGCCGGTACCACTGGCTTGGAAATTGGCGACCGTTTGGCGGCGCGCCGCGATCTTGCGCTGATCAGCCTGGATGACACGCAGCGCAAAGACATCGCAGCACGGCGCCAAGCGCTGAATGATGCCGATTTCGTGATTCTCTGCCTGCCCGACGATGCCGCCCGTGAGGCGGTTGCGCTGATCGACAATGACCGGACTCGGGTGATCGACGCCTCAACGGCTTTTCGGACGGCCGATGGCTGGACCTATGGCTTTCCAGAGCTGGAGCCGGGCCAGGCCAATGCCATTGCGACTGCCGCCCGCGTTAGCAACCCGGGCTGTTATCCCACGGGCTTTCTGGCGCTGGTCCGGCCATTGATCCGCGCCGGGTTGATCCCCGCAGATTGGGTGCTGAGCGTGAACGCGGTGTCAGGCTATTCGGGTGGCGGCAAATCAATGATTGCTGAATTCGAAGGCGGCGGCGAGACAACGGCCTTCCGCGCTTATGCCATGGCGCTTGCCCACAAACATGTGCCCGAAATGCAAAAACATGCTCGGCTCGCGCACCCGCCGCTCTTCCTGCCCGCGGTCGCCAATCGCTATCGTGGGATGGTTGTAGAGGTTGCCCTGCCCCTCCACGCTTTTCTCCGCCGCCCCAGCCTCGCCGCCTGTGAAGCGATGCTCCGCGACGTCTATCGCGACAGTCCGATCATCCGCGTGGCCGAAGGCGACGCCGCGCTGGTGCGGATCGAGGATGATGCGGAGACAGATCGCCTCACGATCAGGATCAGTGGCAATAGCGATCTTGGTCAGGCACGCCTCACCGCCACGCTTGACAATCTTGGCAAGGGTGCGGCCGGCGCGGCGGTCCAAAGCCTGAATATCATGGCGGGAATCGAGCCGACGACCGGGCTCAATTTGTGAAGGACAGCGCCACATGACTCGCCAGCCCGTGGCCAAGTTGCTGCTTTTTGGCGCAACGGGCGATCTTGCCCAGCGAATGCTGCTCCCATCGCTTTTTGGGTTGCACGCTGATGGCCTGCTGCCCGATGGCTTGACGATTACCGGCACCGCGCGATCAGACCATGACGACGATAGCTACCGGGCTTTCGCCGCCACCGCGCTCGCCACCTATCTGCCTGCCGATCGCAAGGATGAAGCGGTGATCGCCAGCTTTATCGAGCGAATAGGGTATCAGGCGCTCGATGCATCAACGATCGAAGGGTTTGCCGAACTGGCCGCCAAGATCGGCGATATCTCAGGCGGCCTGGCAATTTTCCTGTCGACCGCCCCCTCCCTGTTCCGCGCCACGATCAAGGGACTTGAATCAGCCGGTCTCGCAGGCGCAAATGTCCGCATCGGGCTCGAAAAGCCGCTCGGCCATGATCTCGCCTCAAGCTGCGAGATCAATGATGCCGTCGCGGAGGTGTTCAATGAGGAACAGACCTTCCGGATCGACCATTATCTCGGCAAGGAAACGGTGCAGAATATTCTGGCGCTGCGTTTCGGCAATACGCTGTTCGAGCCGATCTGGAATGCGCGGGGCATCGACAATGTCCAGATCACGATCGCTGAAACGGTCGGGCTGGAAGGGCGCGCCGGCTATTATGACGGTTCGGGCGCAATGCGCGACATGGTCCAAAACCATATGCTCCAATTGCTCGCGTTGATTGCGATGGAGCCCCCGGCGCGGTTTGACGGCACGTCGATCCGCGATGAAAAGGTGAAAGTGCTACGGTCGCTTCGCCCGATCAGCGTGGCCGACGCCCCGGCGCTGACAGTGACCGGCCAATATACCAGCGGCGCTGTCAACGGGGAGATCGTGCGCGGCTATGCCGATGAGCTGGAGCGCCCCTCAACGACCGAGACATTTGTCGCGATCAAGGCCAATGTCGATAACTGGCGCTGGCAGGGCACGCCCTTTTACTTGCGCACCGGCAAACGACTGCCAGCGCGCCAATCAGAAATTGCTATCCAGTTCAAACCCGTCCCGCATTCGATGTTCGCGGCGCGCGGCGGCAAGCTTCAACCGAACACCTTGGTCATCCGGCTGCAACCAGACGAATATGTCCGCCTGTTGGTGATGGCTAAGGAACCGGGGCTCGACCGCGAAGGCGTCCGGCTGCGCGAAGTGCCACTCGACCTTAGCCTGGACACGCAATTCGCCGGATCGCGGCGCCGGATCGCCTATGAACGGCTGTTGCTCGATCTGATCGAGGGGGATCCGACCCTTTTCGTCCGCCGCGATGAGGTGGAAGCGCAGTGGCAATGGATTGATGGCATCCGTGCCGGCTGGGTCGCCAATGATGTGAAGCCAAAATCCTATGCCGCTGGCAGCTGGGGCCCGTCCGCCGCGGTTGCCTTGACCGAGCGTGATGGCGCGAGCTGGCATGATGATTGACGCACGCGCATAAAAATTCATCATCTGCCGGGACTTGATCCGGGGTATTGTGCCACAAGCCGAGCGTTGATGGCACGACATGCCGGGGGGACTCGGCTCGACGCTTTCAAAACCAACGGAGCGACTATGACCGAGATTGAATGGTGGGACTATGAAGACGCCGATGAAATGGCCGATGCAGTGTCGGGCGATGCGGCGTTCATCATCGAAAGCGCCATCGATGCGCGCGGTGCGGCCGTCATCGCGCTGCCCGGTGGCAAGACCCCGCTGGCCATTTATGAAAAGCTTGCCAAGGCCAAGCTCGACTGGAAGCGCGTAACGATCCTGCCGACCGACGATCGGCTGGTGCCAATGGGCGACGCGCTGTCGAACATCACCGCCATCGCCAAGGTATTCCTGCCCAAAGGGGTCCGCGTCTTGCCGATTACCAGTGAGGCTGCGGCTGACTACAAGGCCGCTGGTCGCGCGGCAGATGCGCGCTTGCAGGATGTCCATTGGCCGCTCGATCTATGCGTGCTCGGCGTAGGCGCCGACGGGCATACCGCGTCGATCTTCCCAGGTCCTGATTTCGATGAAGCGGTGAATGGTCCCAAGGAGCGCCGTGCCGTTGGTGTGATGCCAGGCGATCTGCCCGCCGAAGCGCCAGTTGCGCGCGTCACCCTGACCCGCGAGGCGATTATTGCGTCGCGCGCGTTGATGATCGCGGTGACCGGGCAAGCGAAGCGCGATATCATTGAGCGCGCGATCAATGACGGGCCGATGTCGCCCTATCCGATTGGTCGCATTCTGGCCGATGTCGAATTGCCCGTGGATATTCACTGGAGCGCATAAAATGGCCCTGCATCCTGAGATCGCTGCCGTTACCGACCGGATTATCGAGCGATCGCGCCCGACGCGTGAGGCCTATCTCGCGCTGATCCGGGCCGAACGCGAAGGCGGTGTCGACCGGCCGATCCTGGGGTGCGCGAACTTGGCGCATGGCTTTGCCGGGACCGAGGAGGATCGCGAGACGCTGAAGGCGGGGCGCGCCATGAACATTGGCATTGTCACCGCGTATAACGACATGCTCTCAGCGCATGCGACCTATTATCGTTACCCCGAACAGATGAAGATCTGGGCGCGCGAGGCGGGCGCGACAGCGCAGGTCGCGGGCGGCGTGCCGGCCATGTGCGACGGCGTGACGCAGGGTTTTCCGGGCATGGAGCTGTCGCTGTTCAGCCGCGACACGATCGCGCTGTCGACCGCGATTGCGCTTAGCCATGGCATGTTTGAAGGCGCCGCCTTACTCGGCATTTGCGACAAGATCGTCCCCGGCCTGTTGATGGGCGCGCTTCGGTTCGGGCATCTGCCGATGATCTTCATCCCCGGCGGGCCGATGCGCAGCGGCATTTCGAACAAGGAAAAGGCGCATACCCGCGAGCTATACGCCGAAGGCAAGGCGAGCCGCGAGGAGCTGCTTGAATCGGAAATCGCCGCTTATCATTCCAAGGGCACCTGCACCTTTTACGGGACTGCCAACTCCAACCAGATGATGATGGAGATGATGGGCCTGCACATGCCCGGCGCCGCCTTCGTCAACCCAGGCACCAAATTGCGTCAGGAATTGACCCGCGCCGCCGTCCACCGCCTTGCGGAGATTGGCTGGGCGGGCGCCGATTACCGGCCACTGGGCGAATGCGTTGATGAAAAGGCGATCGTCAACGCGGCGATCGGCTTGCTGGCGACCGGCGGGTCAACCAACCATTTGATCCATTTGCCCGCCATTGCAGCGGCAGCCGGGATCGTCATCGATTGGGAGGATTTTGATCGCCTGTCGCGCACCATTCCGCTCATCACCCGCGTCTATCCCAATGGGTCGGCCGACGTGAACGGGTTCGAGGATGCTGGCGGGATGCCTTTTGTCATCCGCGAATTGCTGGGTGCTGGCTTGCTCCACGGCGACATCGTCACCGTCGCTGGCGATGATCTGTCCGCTTATGGCCTGAAACCGGTGATTGAAGACGACAGGCTTGCCTGGATCGATCCCGGCCCAAGCAAGGATGAAACGATCGTCCGTCCGGCCAACAACCCCTTTTCGGCCGAAGGCGGCTTCCGCATTCTCACCGGCAATCTTGGCCGTGCCTGCATCAAAGTGTCCGCCGTCGATCGCGACCGCTGGACGATTGAGGCCCCTGCCCGTGTGTTCGAAGACCAGGCATCGGTGCAGGCGGCCTTCAAGGCAGGCGAACTCGACCGTGACGTCGTGGTGGTGGTGCGCTTCCAGGGCCCCCGCGCAAACGGCATGCCCGAACTGCACAAGCTGACCCCCCCACTGGGCGTTTTGCAGAATCGCGGGTTCAGGGTGGCGCTGGTCACCGATGGCCGCATGTCGGGCGCCAGCGGCAAAGTGCCGTGCGCGATCCATGCCAGCCCGGAGGCACTCGGCGATGGACCGCTCGCCAAAGTCCGCGACGGCGACATCATCCGGGTCTGCGCCGAAACCGGCCAGCTTGACGCATTGGTCGACCCCGCCGAATGGGCATCGCGCGACCATGTTGCCGCCCCTGCCTGGGCCAGTGGAACGGGCCGTGAGCTGTTCGCGATGTTTCGCCATGGCGCGAATGAAGCGGAAAAGGGCGCGAGTGCGATGCTGGCGGCGATGGGCGCATGACCCAGGTTGTCTCGGTCGATATTGGCGGCACGCATGCCCGCTTCGCCATTGCCGAAGTGGCGGGTGGCCGTGTGGTCTCGCTTGGCGAACCCGTGACGCAAAAGACCGCCGAGCATGCCAGCCTGCAAACCGCCTGGCAGGCCTTTGGCGCACAGCACGGCGCGCCCCTGCCCCGCGCTGCCGCGATCGCCGTCGCCTCGCCGATCGGTGGCGATATCATCAAGCTCACCAACAATCCGTGGATCATCCGGCCAGCGCTGGTGAAGGAACGGCTCGACGTCGATGACTTCATTTTGATCAACGATTTCGGCGCGATTGGCCACGCCGTCGCGCAGGTCGGGCCCGAGGATTTTCTCCACCTCTGTGGCCCCGACGCGCCCTTGCCCGATCATGGATCGATCACCGTCTGCGGTCCCGGCACCGGGCTGGGCGTCGCGCAAGTGTTGCAAGTGCCCGGCGGCTATCATGTCATTGAGACAGAGGGCGGGCATATGGACTTCGCCCCGCTTGACGGGCTGGAGGACTCCATCCTGAAGCGGTTGCGCAAGACCTTCACTCGTGTGTCGGTGGAGCGGATATGTTCGGGGCCTGGCATCGTGGCCATCTATGAGACGCTCGCTGAGATTGAGGGGCGCGCGGTGCAGCGGCTCGATGACAAGACGATCTGGACGATGGCGCTCGATGGCAGCGACAGTCTGGCGCTGGCGGCGCTCGACCGCTTCTGCCTGGCGCTGGGCGCGGTGGCGGGCGATCTGGCGCTGGCGCATGGCCCGCACGGCGTTGTGATTGCCGGTGGGCTGGGCCTTCGCCTTAAGGATAAGCTCGTCAAATCGGGCTTCGAACAGCGCTTCACCGCCAAAGGGCGCTTCCAGAACTTGATGCGGTCCATCCCCGTCAAGCTCATCACTCACCCGCAACCGGGCCTGTTCGGCGCGGCGGCGGCCTTTGCGCAAAGGCATGCCCAATGACCGACCCAATGAGCCAAAGTGCGACGATCGACCAAATCATGCGGACCAGCGCCGTCATCCCCGTGCTGGTGATTGACGATGCCGCCACCGCCCGGCCGCTTGCTGCGGCATTGGTGGCAGGTGGCCTGCGCGTGCTGGAGGTAACATTGCGGACCCCCGCCGCGCTGGAGGCCATTCGTGAAATGAAGCAGGTGCCCGGCGCAATCGTCGGGGCGGGCACGGTGGTGAATGCCGATCAATTTGCCAGCGCGATGGCCGCCGGCGCCGAATTTATCGTCTCCCCCGGCCTGACCGAACGGCTCGCTCGTCCCATCATCGACAGCGGCGTCCCCTTTTTGCCTGGCGTCGCTAATGCCGGTGATATCATGGCGGGCCTCGACCTCGGCCTCACCCATTTCAAATTCTTCCCCGCCGAAGCGAGTGGCGGCCTGAAGGCGCTAAAGGCCCTCGCCGGGCCATTCTACCAGTGCAAATTCTGCCCGACCGGGGGGATTAGCGAATCCACTGCCGCGGCATGGCTAGCGTTCGACCCGGTGCTCTGCGTCGGCGGCAGCTGGGTGACCCCGAAAGGCGCGAGTATGGCGGAAGTGGAGGCACTGGCAAGGGTGGCCAGTGGCCTTAGGGTGCGAGACTTGTCTACAGCTTCAATCGGCTGACTCACGACGATAGGCTGACCGCAACTTTCTTTTGGGCCAGAACCCATTATATTTGCCCGATGTATCGCTTCCAACATTGGGCTGGACCTTTGATTTTCCTGAGCGCTTTGTTGGGCGTTTTCGGAATTGGAAGACATTTCTTTGTTGCGAAGGATGCTATAGGATTCTGGTCAATAGTATTATCTCTGTTGATGTTCTGGCTGACATCTAAAACCGTTGGCCGCGGTTTTGTCACAGAGGCTGCGGCACGTGTCGCGCGTTCGCCAGATTGGTTTGATTTGTCGAATACTGAGCGATGTTATTTGATGTGTTTTGACTGGCCAGTTTTCGAAACTTTGCGTGAACGAGAGGTAGAAAAACTTTTCCGGCACGCTGTAATCGCGATAGATTTCGATGATAACACGATCTCACTGCAACCGATTGATGCCATCTATATTATGCCGTATTTTTTGATAAGAATTGCTTCGGCCGCATCAGGATTCGGACTGTCTGTGAGCAATCTGTCGCAGGGCGTTTTTGGCGCAAAGATACGGGGCAGCCGAATCATTTTGAGAACATTGGCAAACGACCAGCGCATCATGATTCGACTACGAAACGAGATCGGAAATCACCTTTCTATTTCGCTCAAACATTTTATCGAAAAACTTGAATCGGCTTACGTCGATACGCTGAGCCCAGAAGACCGATATCAGTACTTCAGGCAAAAATACGCATGATCAATGTATATCTTGAATTGATGTCGGTGGTGCCCTGACTGCCCTACCGCTCGCCCAGCGCCTTCCGGATCGCATACCATTTCTGCACATTGACATTATGCTGTTGCACCGTGTCGGCAAATACGTGCCCGCCCGTGCCATCCGCGACGAGATAGGGCGCCGATGATTGCGCGGGATCAAGCCCAGCGTCGATGCTCGCACGGCGGGGGTTGCAGATGGGGCCCGCCGGCAGGCCCGTCATTGCATAGGTATTGTAGGCGTTCATCGCCCGACCCTGGGGCCTTAATAATGGCGGCAGAATTCGGGTTTGTCGTTGCTGAGCCCACAACCGCGATCCGTTTGCGCGCGGATGCTGGCACAGTTGTTGTGCACGCTACATTGTGAGCTGAGCCCGGGCGTTACCGCATCGCACCGATGCCCAAGCCGCTGGGCAGAGGCAAAGCCGATCTCACTGACGCAACTGCGCGAGTGCGGAATGTCCGGCGCGTAGCGATCATGACCAGGATGATCGCGGCGATCATGCTTCTTCACGATAACCTTGGTGACAGGGTGACCGCGCTTGGCATGCCGGTGCCATGGATGAGTGGGGCGTTGCCACGGCGTGGCTGGCTTCTGATAGCCATCAAGGTAACGATTATAGGCAGCGGCGACGCAGCCCGCATCCTCACAGGCATTGCGTTCGCTCACAAAGGCATTTTGCTGGGCAGCAAGAACGCTCAGCCGCTCTGGCGAGGCGCTACGGTTCGCCGCTTCCCATTGCAGCGCGAGCCGACGGTGCAGCAGTCCGAGTTGATCATGTTCGCAGACCAGCCATTGCGCGCGCCGCAGCGATCCCGAGCAGGCAAAATCCAGCGATAGCCAGGCGTCAGGCGGCGGGACATTCTCGTCATAGCGAAACCGCGATTGCCGCTTCAATTCGGCAATCCGCGCGCGCTCCCGGTCTTCCCGCTGGCGCGCCAGCCGGTCTTCATAGGCACGCCGTTCATAGCTGCGCTGGTTAGCGTCACGGGAATAATCCGCGTTTCTATACCAATCACAGCTATTTAGGCCGATCAGCATTAGCAACAGCATGAGCTTTTTCATCGGGAGGCCTTCCGAATCGCCGAGCTGGCGTCATGACGTCACTTTTTCATGAAACCGGCCTGTACGAAAGCTGAATTACTGACCCAGGCGGAATGTTCCTCGCCGTCGGGAATCGCAGATGCAAGCGCACCCCACCTGCCATCATTCGATCCGGTTCGTTGCGCCAGCTGCGCCTGGGTAATACCCAAAGGCACGCAAATGATCGAGGTAGAAGCGATAGCGCGGGCGGCGACGGCGTTGCGTGAGGTACGGGCGGCGGATGGCGACGCACGCCCTAAAATGGAGCGGGAAACTTATACAGCAGCGTCACACGCTGGATGTTGCGATCGTTTTCCAGCACCACCTCTATCTCCCAATACCACTTGCCAAGCCCTTCGGGGAAGTAAGTCAGGCGAATTGGCTGCCAGAGACGATTGTCGGTTGGGACACGCGTGAAACTCCAGACTTTCTGGAACGGCAGGTCCAGAAATGCCTTTCGGGACGATATCTTTGTCGCGGCGTTTGACGCCATTGATCCCGCCAA
This sequence comes from Sphingomonadales bacterium Ga0077557, assembly GCA_001464615.1. Taxonomy (GTDB): domain Bacteria; phylum Pseudomonadota; class Alphaproteobacteria; order Sphingomonadales; family Sphingomonadaceae; genus Sphingomonas. Next base: position 77,636 of record LNFI01000010.1, read on the forward strand.
CAGGTCGAATGGCACAAACGCATTGGCCGTCATCCGACGTTGCGCGTCTTCCAATCTTCTAACTAGGGTAGCCGCCTCCTCTTCAGTTAATCCTTGGAGGTGCGGCTTGGTTGGAGCTGCTGAAGCGGTCGCCAGCTGAGCTGACTGCGCGAGGGCATCCGAGGGGTGCAGGAATAGGCCGACAACAACAACAACTTGCCAAATAGTCATCATCGCCTCCTCAGTGAGCGCTCTCGCCTTGGCCAAGCAGCGATCCGCCCTATCGTTCGCCGCGTGCCCGGCGGATCGCATACCATTTCTGCACATTGGCGTTGTGCTGGTCGAGCGTGTCCGCAAACACATGCCCGCCCGTGCCGTCTGCCACAAAATATAGCGCAGTCGATTGCGCCGGGTCGAGCACCGCGTCGATGCTGGCGCGCCCCGGGTTGCAGATCGGCCCGGCGGGAAGGCCCGTCATCGCATAGGTATTATAAGCGTTCACCGCCTGCACCTCTGAACGCAGGATCCGCCGCCCCAGCGGCTTGCCCTTGGTGATCGGATAAATGATCGTCGGATCGGCCTGGAGCATCATCCCGCGCTTGAGCCGGTTCGAATACACCGCCGCGACCGTGCGACGTTCAGATGCCTTGCCGGTTTCCTTCTCGACGATGGAAGCAAGGATCAACGCCTCACGCGGCGTCGTCACCGCGATGCCGGGCTTGCGATTGTCCCAGGCTCTGGCGAGATATTTCAGCATCGCGCGCTGCATCCGATCAAGCACGCCCTGGCGGGTATCACCGCGTTGGAAGCTGTAACTGTCGGGCAGCACGGTTCCCTCGATCGGCACGGCGACGTCACCCACCAGGCCGCTTGCCGCCATCAGCCGCTCCTGGACTACCACTGAGGGCAAGCCTTCTGGAATCGTCACAAAGCGTTGGAGCGTCTTCCCGCCTTGCAGCAGCTTCAGAATATCAGCCTGGCTGAGATGCGCGGGCACGCGATATTCACCGGCCTTGATCGGCGCGCCCGACCCAAACACTTTGGCAAACAGCTTGAACCGGGCGGCCGAGGGAATCATGCCCGCCGCTTCCAGCCGATCAGCGGTGCCAGACAGCGTTGCGCCTTCAGCCACCTGGAACGTCGCGTTTCTGGGCGTCGGTCCCCGGCCACCCCAATCCTGCACCAGCAGGAACAGCGCGCCGATTGCAACAAGGACCACGATCAGGCCGAAACAGCCGAGTTTGCGCATGCTAGCCCACTTTCGTTTCAGCCGATCGACCGGATCAGATTGCCTTCATCACCAGGCTGGCATTGGTACCACCAAAGCCAAAGCTGTTGTTGAGCACTGCTTTTACCTGCCGCTCCTTGGCGACATGCGGCACCAGATCGACGCCTTCGCAGCCATCGCTTGGGTCATCCAAGTTCAGCGTCGGCGGCACGATCTGGTCGCGCATCGCCAGAATGCAGAAAATGCTCTCCACAGCGCCCGCGCCACCGAGCAAATGCCCGATCGCGGATTTGGTCGAACTCATCGACAAGGTGCCGATCGCATTGCCGAACAGGCGGCGAACCGCGCCCAGTTCCAGCTCATCGCCCAGCGGGGTCGAGGTGCCATGCGCATTGATATAGTCGATATCGCCAAGCGACAGGCCTGAGCGCTTCATCGCCATCTGCATCGACCGGAACGCCCCTGCGCCCTCCGGATGCGGTGCGGTGACGTGATAGGCATCGCCCGACATGCCGTAACCGACGATCTCGGCATAGATCTTCGCGCCGCGCGCTTTGGCGTGTTCATATTCCTCAAGGCAAACGACACCAGCGCCTTCGCCCATCACAAAGCCGTCGCGGCCCTTGTCATAGGGGCGGCTGCCCCGTTCCGGTGCGTCGTTAAACCCGGTCGACAGCGCGCGGGCCTGCGAAAAGCCAGCGATACCAATCGGGCAGATCGCGCCTTCGGCCCCGCCGGCGAGCATCACATCGGCATCGTCAAGCATGATCATCCGCGCGGCATCGCCAATCGAATGCGCGCCCGTCGAACAGGCGGTGACCACCGCGTGGTTGGGCCCCATCAGGCCGTATTTTATTTGCACCTGGCCCGAGATCAGATTGATCAGCCGACCATGCACGAAATGCGGGGAAACGCGGCGCGGCCCCTTTTCATGAAGCACGATCGATTCGCTGGCGATGCCCGGCAAACCGCCGATTCCCGAACCGATCGAGCAACCGGCGCGCAGCCGTTGTTCTTCGGTCATATCGGTCAGACCGGCATCTTCCAGCGCCTGGCCAGCGGCGTCGATGCCAAAAATAATGAACGGATCGACCTGGCGCTGCACCTTGTGGTCAACGCGCTTGCCGGGATCAAAGCCATACGCATGGTCGGCCGGCTTCACCTCACAGGCATAGCGGCAGACATAATCGGTCGCGTCAAAGCGCGTGATCATTCCCGCGCCAGACTTTGCGGCCAGAATGTTGGCCCAGGCTGTTTCGACATCCGCCCCTAGCGGGGTGACAAGTCCAAGCCCGGTGACGACAACACGGCGCATGGCAATCTCCGTTCTTGCTTCAAATACCAAAGCGGCCCCCCAACCCCGGAAAACCCTGGGACGAGGAGCCGCTCAGTCGTTTCGGCCCCACAGGGCCAGGGGGCTGTCCGGGCGTATCGCTCGCGCGATGCTGCCCTGAATGCTCAGCCCTTATGCTCGTCAATATAGGTGATCGCATCCTTGACGGTGCCGATCTTCTCAGCCGCATCGTCAGGGATCTCGACCCCGAATTCTTCCTCAAACGCCATCACCAGCTCGACGATATCAAGGCTGTCGGCGCCCAGATCATCGATGAAACTTGCATCTTCGGTGACCTTTTCGGTCTCGACGCCGAGATGCTCGACGACGATCTTCTTCACGCGATCGGCAGTCTCGCTCATGCTATCTTCCCTCTTGTAGCGTTGGGTGTTTGTAATCCTGATCGCACGTAGAACGCGTTGCCGGACCTTGCAAGGGGGGAGCCGTCACCGCACCGCAGCGATATGATATTAGCCCCCCGATAATGGCGCATTACAGCATCGCCATGCCGCCATTCACATGCAGCGTCTGGCCAGTGACATAGCCTGCCTCGCGGCTCGACAGATAGACGACGGCGGCACCAATATCAGGGCCTTCGCCCATATGCCCCGCCGGGATGCGGGCATTGAGCGCTTCTTTCTGGGCATCGGGCAGCCCATCCGTCATCGCGGTCCGGATAAAGCCGGGCGCAACGCAATTGACGGTGATTCCGCGGCTAGCCAGCTCCTGGGCAAGCGCCTTGGACATCGCCGTCAGCCCGCCTTTGGAGGCCGCATAATTGGCCTGACCGGGGTTACCCGTCGCCCCCACAACCGACGTTATCGAGATGATCCGGCCAAACCGCGCCTTCATCATCGGTCGTGCCGCGGCGCGCGCGAGCCGAAAGGCCGCTTCCAGATTGACGCGGATCACCTGATCCCATTCGTCATCCTTCATCCGCATCACCAGATTGTCGCGCGTCAGCCCGGCATTATTGACGAGAATATCCAGCTTGCCGCCAAGCGCCTCAACCGCTTGACCGACCAGCGCGTCGACCGCGCTGCCATCTGACAGGTCGCACGGCACGGCAACATGATCACCGCCCAAACTTGCCCGAAATGCCTCCAGCTTGTCGACATTCGATCCCGACACAGCCAGCCGAGCGCCCTGCCCCGCCAAAGCCTGCGCGATCGCCGAACCAATCCCCCCCGAAGCACCAGTCACCAACGCCGTCATGCCAGTTAGGTCGAACATGTCATTCTATCCTCTTGATTTGGTTCACGCGGAGGCGCGGAGACGCGGAGTGGTGGTCATTGACAACGCGTTTCACGCCTTCTTTGAGCGTTGCACCGCCGAAGTTGATCAGCAGCCCTACGGGCTGCCTTGTCAGTCTCAAATAGGTAAGCAATTGCTTGCCATGGGCTGCGGTCAACCGCTCGGTAGATTTGATTTCGACAATCAAGCGACCGTCAACCAGCAGGTCAATCTTGAATGCAGCTTCAAAGCACATTCCGTCAAAATTGATATCGACGGGACGCTGGCGAGCGACGGCATAGCCCATCCGCGTCAACCGGCCTGCAAGAAGCAACTCATAGACGCTTTCCAGCAGGCCCGGCCCCAATTCGCGATGCAGCTTGAGCGCTACATCGAGAACATCGCCGCTGATCTCGTCGATGTCCCTCACTTCTTCTCCGCGCCTCCGCGCCTCCGCGTGAACCCAAAAGTTATAACGTCTTCGCCAGCGCCTCGATATCGGCCATCGTCACCACCCCAATTGCCTCGGCGTCTTCAACAGTGCGCTTCACCATCGGTGCCAGCACTTTTCCGCCAAATTCGACAAAACTATCGACCCCCGCCGCATGCATCGCCAGCATCGTTTCCCGCCAGCGCACCACGCCGGTTACCTGATCGACCAGCCGCGCACGGATCTCGTCAGGTACCGTGATCGGGGCGGCCAGCACATTGGCGAACACCGCAACCAAGGGCGTGTCGATCCGCGCCGCCTTCAGCGCATGCAGCATCAAATCAGCGGCGGGTTGCATCAGGCTGCAGTGAAAAGGCGCCGATACGCTCAGCATCATGCCGCGCTTGGCCCCCATATCCTTGGCCATGGCCACTGCCCGCTCGATCGCGCCGATATGGCCGGACAAAACGACCTGGCCAGCGGCGTTATCATTGGCGACGGCGCACACTTCACCCTGCGCCGCTGCATCGGCGATCGCCTGGGCCTGTTCCAGCGTCGCCCCCAGCAGCGCCGCCATCCCGCCAAGACCGACCGGCACTGCATTCTGCATTGCCCGGCCGCGAATCTTGAGCAACCGCGCCGTCAGCGACAAACTCATCGCGTCCGCCGCGCACAAGGCGGTATATTCGCCCAGCGAATGCCCCGCCACGAATTGTGCTTTTTCGGAAATGCGGATGCCGCCTTCGCGCTCCAGCACCCGTAATGTCGCAATCGCATTCGCCATGATCGCTGGCTGCGCGTTTTCGGTCAGCGTCAGCTCGTCTTCGGGTCCTTCGGTCATCAGCTTGAACAGGTTCTGGCCGATCGACTCATCGACCTCCTGAAAGACTTCGCGGGCGATTGGGCTGGCATCGGCCAGCGCCCGGCCCATGCCGACTGCCTGGCTACCTTGCCCGGGAAAGAGAAAAGCGCGGATGGTCCTAGCTCCTGATTGCCGCTCGAAGCGGCCCCGTTAGGAGCGTGGCGCCAGACTGGCAAGCATTGCAGCGTCAGCGCGGCATGCGCACCAGCAGCATCGTTTGATTTGGCGTGAACATCCGCCGCTGCAACGGCGACGGGACAAATGCGCGGCCGCCCAGTGAATCAATCAGCCCCCCAAGCGGCGTTGGCGGGGAAGGATACCGCGCCAGCACAACTCCAGCTGGCGCGATCGATTGCGGTGCCAGGACAAGGCCGCCCGGCTGTGTCGGCACCGGGCGAAGATTTGCCCGGCCCGCAAAGCGCATCGGCAGCACTGCCCGGCGCACCATGACGGGGTCGCCGCTGATCATTTCTGCTGGATGGGCTTTGCTGGCGGCGAGCAGCGCCTCCATTTCCCAGCGCGGATGGGCATTGCCCACGCTCAGCATCAGCAGGTTGACCATAATCATGCCCCCCAGCACCGGCCATCGCCACCACCCGCCTGACCGCCCCATCCACAGCGCAATCAAGATGATCGCCAAAATGGCAGGCAGCATGAAATAGCGTGGATTGAGCACCAGTTTTTCGGTCAACACCGCAACCAGCAGAAAATCCGCCGCCGCCATCGCCGCCAGCACGATCATCGGCCCGGCGCGTCCAGCCGGCAGCAGATTTTGTCGGTTGATCAGGACCGCCAGGCTCGCAACCCAGAACAGCAGGCCGAAGTCATCATTGATGAACAACACCAGCACCGGATCAATCGCGGGGTGCAGCAGGAAATTACCCTCATGATTGGCCGCACGATCAATGTGGGAATCATGATGAAAGGCGATGTCGTAACGGCGCAGGGGGTCGCCAGTGAGCAGCCATTGAAACAGCGCCTCCCCGCCCAATATCAGCGCCAACCCCAGGCCAGCGGCGATCAAACTACCGCGCGAAACGGGTCGGCCGATCAGGAACAGCGGCCCCATCGCCACCAGCGACAGCAACGATGTTTCACGACAAAGGATCGCGGTGCCGAACAGGACACCGGCGGCCAGCCCGCGCAGCATCGCCGCCCGCCCCACGCCGCCTTCGCCGAGCAGCCACGCTCCCCCCAGCAACAGCATCGTTTCGAGCAGATCGACCCCCACGGTCGTCGCGTTGCTGACCACGACCGGCAAGGTCGCTGCGAGCATTGCCGCAATCCAGCCGGTGCGCGCCCCTCCAATCCGGGCAGCGAACAAGCCAACCATCGCGATCAATGCCGCATACCAGAGCAACGCCGTCGCTGCGAAGGCTGTAAAATTCCGCCCGAACAACATCAGCATCCCGGCAAAGCTCCACAGCAGCGGAAACCGTGTCGCCCAGTGGTTATCGCCGGCAAAGGGAGGATCGGTCAGCCAATGTTCGGCGCCGACAAAATACAGCGAATCATCCGACGCGATAAACCCGGTCCAGCCGATCGTCAGCGCCGCCACCATCGCCAGCGCCAGCAGCACGATCGCCCCGGCATGGTCCTGCCGCCGCCATGATTTCCCCTGATCCATCCTGTCAGGCGTAGCGAAAAAGGGTGGATCCTTGCTTAATTTCCGAACGATACCGGCAACCAAGGCAAAACTGCTGACGTCATGCAGTCATTTGCTCGCCATTCGAAATCCGTGCTGTTATGCTCGCGTCGCAACGAGAGGAAATCGGCCATGTTCCGGATGAGCTTGCGTGCGACATTACTGCTTTTCGCCTTATCGCTCCAGCCGGGCACGGCGGTTGCGCAGCAGCAGCCCTATAAATCCGCACCGGGCCCGGAAATCCTGCCCGATAATTTTCACGGCAAGGTCAGCTATTTCGGCAATCACAGCGGTGAAGTCATCGTCGAACGCACCGGCGAATCGCGCAAGACCAAGAGCGATTGCACCCGCCCCGATCAGCGCTGCCCAAAACGAATCGGGGGCAGCCTTCAGGTCGATCTGGAATTTGACGGCCTGGTAGTGCGCGGCAGCTTTCGCGGATCAGGCGGATTGCACGACAGCGGCCTGATCGGTCGCCGCCAGGGCGCGCAATGTCGCTTGTTCGATTTGACCGACGGATCGGTCTGGGCCGGCCATTGTGATCGCGATGGCTTTGTCGGCACCGTCAAAAGCGTACCTGGCGCAGCCACGCAAATGTCGCTGAATTTCGAAGTCGTCGGCACCAAGGTCAATGATTATGCCGAGCGGGATCGTCGTCGGCGTGAGGCTTTGGCCGCCCAGCGTCGCAGCGAATTTCTGCGCGCGGTGATTGGCAGCAATGCGCCAGTTGATGAGCGCTTTATCGCGGCCATTGAGCTTGATGCCTATAGCTGGCGCTATGACCGGTTGCGGGTAGAGACATTGCGGATCGTTCGGCGCAGCAAGGAGCGCGGCGGGCGATATCAAATCGAAGCAGAATTCGAATTGTCCAGCGGCGGTCGCGGATGGGCGCGCGGGCAGGTCGATCGCGAATCGGTGGTTTGTGTCGAATTTTGGGATGTTCAGGGCAAATGCCGCGCCATTAATCTGTCCCCGCAGCTTCCCGATCCAGAGCCCTATGACGATGATAAGCCCTTATCATCCTTTGTGATGCCAAAGGCGCTGCCGATTCCGCGTGAGGCCTATGGCGTCTGACCGCGCGGCTATCGCTCTCTAAAGGGCGGCGATGACGCGGTGATGCTCGGCATCACCACTGGCACAATTCATCCACGGCCGATTCCGGGCAGCAGGCTTGCCTTCCGCCCGGTTTTCGCTATGAGAACCGCATCGCTGGGGTAAAGCGCGCGTCGCTTTGCCCCTGCTTTGCTTTTACGACGACAGCCGGAGGGGCCCCCGCATGGTGCGGTGCGGTCAGCAATCGGCCAAGATGAAGGACAAGACATGGCTCTTTATGAGCACGTGTTCCTTGCGCGCCAGGATCTGGCACAAGCGCAGGTGGACGCGCTGGCGGAAACCGCCACCAAGATCATCGAAGACAATAAGGGCAAGGTCACCAAGACCGAATCCTGGGGTCTCCGTTCGATCGCCTATCGCATCGCGAAGAACCGCAAGGCGCATTATGTGATGCTCGAAATCGACGCCCCCGCCGGTGTCGTCGCCGAACTCGAGCGCCAGACGCAGATCAACGAAGACATCATCCGCTACATGACCGTGAAGGTCGATGCGTTGGAAGCCGGCCCGTCGGCGATGATGCGCAAGGGCGATCGTGACCGTGACAGCCGCCGTGGCGGTGAGCGCGGCGACCGTCCGGATCGTGGTGATCGCGGCGACCGTGGCGATCGCGGCGACCGCCCCCGTCGTGACTTTGACGGCGAATAAGGAGCATATAGACAATGGCACGCCCATTTTTCCGCCGCCGCAAGAGCTGCCCCTTCTCCGCGAAGGACGCCCCCCGGATTGACTATAAAGACGTCCGCCTGCTGCAGGGCTTCGTGTCCGAACGCGGCAAGATCGTCCCGTCGCGCATCACCTCGGTGAGCGCGAAGAAGCAGCGCGAACTCGCCCAGGCGATTAAGCGCGCCCGTCATCTGGGCTTGCTGCCCTATATCGTTAAGTAAGGAGGGACTGACATGGAAGTCATCCTGCTCGAACGCGTCGAGAAGCTCGGTGCCATCGGCGACGTCGTCAAGGTAAAGGACGGGTTCGCCCGGAATTTCCTGCTCCCCAACAAAAAGGCGCTGCGTTCGAACGCTGCCAACCGCAAGGTGTTCGAAACCAACCGCGAGCGGATCGTGGCCGAAAACGCCGCGCGCCGTTCGGTTGCGCAGGAAGAGGCCAAGTCGGTCGACGGCGTCACCGTCACGATGATCCGCCAGTCGTCGAACACCGGCCAGCTCTACGGCTCGGTCGCGGTGCGCGACCTGGTCGAAGCGTTGGATGCCGAAGGTCACAAGGTCCCGAAGAACGCGATCGTGCTCAACAAGCCGATCAAGGCAATCGGCATCTATGACGTGAAGGTCTCGCTCCACGCCGAAGTATCGGTGATGATCAAGGTCAACATCGCGCGTTCGCCGGAAGAAGCCGAAATGCAGGCCAAGGGCGTCAACGTGATGGAGGCAATGTTCGAAAAGGACGAAGCCGGCTTCACTGAGGATTACGATCCCAACGCCGAACCCGGCGCGACCGCCGAAGTGGTGGCCGAAGCGACGGCCGAGGAACCGACCGAAGGTTGATCGCGATAAGCCGACGAAAATATGGGCCGTCCGGAGTCATCCGGGCGGCCCTTTTTCATTTTCATCGCCAAACGAATGGCAATTACGTATTTGACAAACCCGGCTGTTTGGTTCAGTAACCAACCATAGTAATTAGTCGGGAGCCGGGTAATGGCAGAGGGCGAAACTTCAGTCGAATTTGGATATGGCACTGTTCGATACAACAAGGCAATCGAAGCAATTCCTGCTACTAGCAAGACAACTGGCAACATTACGATCAATAATTCAGCGCAGCCAGGCTGCCCCGAGCACTTTCTCGTAACATTTATGCTAAGTTGCGGGCCGAATGACCGCGCAATGATGAGTCAGAATACTTTTCATTGGACCGAGATCGTAACCGGTATGACACGAAGTGCTCGATATTCCGAAGTCGAAGCAAAAGCCGCGCGACAACTAGCTCCAAGTCTTCGATCTGTTGCTGACGCGATCGAAAAGATGGTTGCTGAATTTGACGAGAAGGATCGTGGAAACGAGGCATAGATAGGTCCTTCTATGGTGCGAATTGCCCGCGCTTTACCGCCATCAGTCGGCTTGCGGCCTCTCCACGGGCTTATGCTTCACGATCTTGCGCAGCCGCTCGTCAAAGCGGACCTCGTCGTCATCGGTTTCAAGCTCGCGCGCGGCTTCCTTGAATTTGTCAAGCTGGGATGACGGCTTTGTAAGCTTTGGTTGGGTCATTTTTTCCCCTCTTTACGACACTCTCAATTAGTCCAAATTCCACTAGCCGATTGATGTATTTGCTCGCCGTTGGCCACGACTTGGAGGTCAGAAGTGCGGCCGTTGTTACGTTAATCTGCGGACTTGATTGAAGGTAGGCTAGGATGGTTTTCTCATCTGTTGTCAACACGTCAGCGATGGCTGATGGAACTCGTTGGAGGCGGGTGTCGTTGCCGACCCGTCTAGACATGATGTCGTTCTCGAGCGTCACATGCACTTGATGAAAATGCGCTTCAATCTGTCGAAACCGAGGCTCAGGAAGCTTCGCGACTTGCATAGCGTGCCGCATTCGGCGCGTACCTTCAAAACCACAAAACGTGAGTTCCAGATGCATCATCGCTTCCATTAAGAATGGATTGCGCGGATTATGAGCATCGTAAACAGTGGTAGCCGTCGTAGGCGGAATGAAGCCCCCCGGACTTTCAACAACGAGCTTATCATCGAATATTTTGACGAAAATGTTCTGAGTTTTTAGATTGTACGAACGATGCGCAACTGCATTCACGATCGCCTCAAACCACGCCTCTTCAGGATACTCAGGCTGCAACTCTATCCGTCCACTCTCACCAAAACGCTGAAAGTAACGTAATTGAGCGGCAATCAACGGCTTTGCGTCGAACAAAATACGTGATATATTACCATCGATATAAAAACTAGCAACAGCGTTTAAATCAGAGCCAAACTGCTCGCTGGTACCTTCGTACCTAATAACTCGAATACGGGCACCGGGAAGGACGTCACGCGGGTCTTTGGCGAACATCAGGACGCATGCCAGGTTGGGATAAAATACGCCGCCAGATAGCCTTCCTAGCTTTGCTAATTCAAGTAATTCTTCTCTCGACTTGGTTGTCTGGTAACGCCGATTTATAAAAAAGCGCCGTACAAAGTCGTCCATCTGGGCCACGTCAAAGTCGCTTGGATAGGTCAGCGACGTGGCTTCTAACTCGTAGTGTATCTCGCCTTTGGAGATGCGGAGCTCTCTCTTGAGGGCCTCTGACAACTCAATTTTGCGATCGCCTTCACGTATGAAGGCCTTTCCACCCGGGACTTCAACAACCTTATCCGGCCGGTATTCCACTCGGAACGCCAATATGAAATCACGAGCACCTTTGGCGTTTACTACCTCAACGGGCTTTGAGGCCCACCGAGCATCGGGACACAGTGGTGTGAGGTTTTCAAGGGCGTTGATGCCTTTGCCGAGCGAGGCACAGCCGCTCAAGCTGCCATCGTCATCAATGCCAACAAGAATGAGCCCTCCATGCGGTTGCGTGTTTGACCACATGGAAAGGCACTCGCCGAGCGCCCGTGGTTGGACGCTCGAACTTTTACGCTCGACGCGTCGATCTTCCACGAACAAGCCGATGTTTTCACCGGTGAGTCGGTCATAAATTTCGTTCGGGGTCCATAGCTGAATGAGGCTCTCGGACGCCGGTGGGAGATCAAACTCAAGCTGGTCAGTCACAAGGAGGCACTTTCAAATTTGCTTTAGAGTTGCCTTTATAGTTAATTTTAGAGTGCCCGATTAGCTGACTTATAGCTCAGCCTCTTGCCCACGATTCCTGTCAAAGCGATGTTAACTCGTGCTCGATCGTCGGCGCCGTTAACGACACGGTGGTTATAGCGAGACTCAAATTCTGCGAGATAACGGCGCAAATGTTGCTCGCCGCAGCGCTGGTAAATGCCCTTCATGCCGCGCTTGAAAATCGAGAGATAGCCCTCGACAGTGTTCGTGTGGACCTGCGGCATATCGTAATCGACATACTGACCGACGCTTTGATTCGTCGTGTCGTGCGCGGGGAAATGCGAAAGCACGCTGCGATAGATGTTGCTTTCATCGATCATCACCACAGCTTCGCGGGCAATGCTGGCGCGCAAGACCGGCATATTCTCGCGGGCAGTGGCGGTGTCGACCACCATCGTGCGAGCATAGCCCGTGTCGCGATCAATCAGCGCAAGAACCTTCATCTTGTGGTGAAACGCGCGCTTGACCGGCGCACCTTTCACGCGACCGATAAAAGTCTCGTCCACTTCCGCGATGCCACCACCCGAGCCGAACGGCGCGAGGTCACCAGAGCGCATAGCTTCGCGGATACGGCGCGACAGGAACCAAGCCGAGTTGTACTGGATTTCGAGGATGCGGCTTAGCTGGTGCGAGCTGATACCCTTCTTGCTCGACATCATCAGGTGCACGGCCTGGAGCATCAGGTGCAGCGGGAGCTTGGCGTCCTCGAATACGGTGCCGACCTTGACCGTGAACTGTTTGCGGCACTCGCCACACTTCTTGAGGCCGTGACGCAAAGCCCCTTCCGGGGACTTCTTGGACGGCTTACCGCGCACGCCCGCCAAATCGTACATGCGACGGTTCACAACGCCACAGTGAGGGCAGGCTTTGCCGTCCGCCCAAAAGATGCTTTCCAGGTACTCGAACGCCTTGGCTTCGTCGTGAAAGCGGGGCTGCGAAAGAACGGACATAACGGCATTGCTCCTTGCCGTCTTTCCTACTCAATCACATTGGGTTTGTCAAATACGTAATCGTTAAACGAATACCAATCTCATCGCAGCGGATTTTTTCACCTACGCCATCCCCGCCAAACTTGGCTTGTGCGCCACAGCTGAAACGCAAAAAAAGAACCGCCCGGAGTGATCCGGACGGCCCTTCATTTTTGCGCCACTCGCTATCGGCCTAAATTTATCGACCGATTTTCCACGGATCAGGGAACAGCGACATAGGCACCAAGCACCGCCGCGAGGGGGATAAGCGCGAGGATGATGGGAACTACGTGCTTCATGGGCGCACCTTTTTCACCTGAACCGGACTTTACGCTAACACTGCGTGACCTGCGATCAGGGTCCCGGAAGGGGGGGAGACCGGAGAACCTTGCGGGTCACAATGGCTATTCGCGGGGTCCGGCGGCTTGGTTACGCAGCGCCATGAAAAAATGAGTCGAGCCGCAAAAAATCCGGCGAACCGTCAGCCGCCACGCGCCAACGCGGCGTAATCCGGCAACACATGCATGCCCGAAATCACCCGGTTGGTCAGCGCCGCCGGGGCCATGCCGAGTGCCGCCTTCAGCGCGCCGCGCGTCAGTGCCGATCGGCTATGCGATGCGCGGGCTCCCTCGGCCGATTGCTTCACATAATGCGCGATCCGCTTTAGCCGCAGCCGTTCGACGCCATCGACAATCGCTGACACGGGCCGGGTGGCGGCGATCACGCCCAGCGCGACCGCATCCTCAATCGCCTGGCACGCGCCCTGCCCCAGATTTGGCTCCATCGCATGCGCCGCATCGCCAACGCACAGGATGCGGCCTTTTCCCAATCGGGTGGGCGGCGGCTTGGCGTGGATCGAAAAGGGGATCAGGCGATCAGCCGGTGTTGCGGCGATGGCGGCGCCGATGTCGGGCATCCAATCCCGCGCCGTATCGGCAATTTGCGCATGGGTCAGCAAACGGGCCTCGGCTGAATCCGCCTCATTGCGCATGTAAAACCAATATCGCCGCCCGCCGCCGATATCGAACACGCCAAAGCGCGCGCCCAATCCCCAATATTCATGGGCAGCATGCGCGCCCGACTCACCCGCGACGGGATCGGACAATGCAAGCACCCCGCCATAACCGGCATGCCGGGGCTTGCCGCCAAGCATCGCCCCCGCCTGGCTAGACCATATCCCATCCGCGATGATGGCGATGTCGCCGCTGATGCTGGTGCCCGTGTCGAGCTGCACCGAGACACCGCCTGCATCCTGGGTAATCGCCTTCATGGCGACACCCAATGTAAGGCAGGCTGGATCGATCGCCGCCAGCAATATTGATTGCAGCGCCGCCCGCGTCACCATGTAGGACCGCGCGCCGGGATAGGGGCTGTCATTGACCTGACGCGGCCCGATAACCGACCGGCCATCGCGCCTGAATACCGCCATCTGGTCAATCCGGGTGCCCTGATCGCGCAGGGCCGGGCCGACGCCCAGTTGATCAAGCGCATCAACGGCATTCGCCCAGATGCTCAGCGCCGCCCCTATCGGTGCCAGCACCGGGGCCCGGTCAACCACCCGCACGCTGAAGCCCGCGCGCTCCAGCGCAATGGCGGACGCCAGCCCGGCAATGCCCGCCCCAATCACAAGTGCCGTCGGTGAAGGCGTTGTCATTGCTGTAGCTTATGGCCGCTCGACCGGTTTCTCAACACCCGCCTGGCATCGCCAAACCCAATAATGGGCCGATCATGGTCGATCAGCTCCGTTGGCGTCTGAAATGGTGACGGCATTGCTCATCAGGATGACTTTGCCATCGGGTGCACGAACGACAGCGCGCACCAGCAACGGCCGCTCATGCCGATCGATCGGCAAATCAACATCCCGCGCGTCATCAATCGCGACACTGGTGATCACCGCATCGCCCGCCATTAGATCAAGTCGCGCGCCGGGCGCAGCGCGCACCGTCATATGGGCGATCAGCGGGTCGCCCGCTCCTGCGCGCAATATTGATCCCATCGCCGCCGTTGTCCGCCCATTCGACACGCGCAGATCGAGCATCGATTCCGCCATGCCGCCAATGTCGATAAACACCCGGCCAGCCCGCAGCCCAGCCAGCACAGCGCGTTGTGTCAGCCCGTCGGCCCATACCACCGTCGTCGGACGCCCCACGCTTCCCGCGATTGGGGCGGTTTGTGCGCCGTCATGATTGTCACTGCCGCCGATTGCTGTCACCGGCCGCTGTGCACGCAGCGTCTTCAGCCAGAAGGCCCTGCCCGATAGCGGCCCCTCCACCCCGCCGGGCAGCAACGCCGCGCCGCCATTCACCACTTCAATCGCATCGACCCGCGCAAGATCAGCACCCGGCATCGCCCAGCCGCAGCCCATGCATGGCTCCCCCGACGGCAAAGCCGGATGATTGATCGACACAATTCCACCCAAAGCATGGACGCGATCGGCAATCGCGTTGAAGCTCACCGGGCCGTTTGGCGTAATCCGGTAATCAATCGGTGCGCTCACGCCGAAGATGTTGAAATGCCCGAAAAAGGTCGTGATCTCACGCCCGGGGATCAGCAACAACCGATCGAAATAGGGCTGCGCCTCGCGGATCGCCGCCTGCGCGCTGGTCGTGTTGTGATCGGTGATCGCCACGAAATCCAGGCCATGTTCGGCGGCAGTCTCCAGCGTCTTGAAAACCGGACACGGTACGCGCTTCCCGCTCTGGCTGGGGCACGTGCCGTCGCTATGCGCGCTGTGCAGGTGCAGGTCACCGCGATACCAGCCGGGGCCTCGATCCGCGAGCGGCGATGCGGCCAGCTCGGCCTCGGCTGCCCGCAGATACCAGATCCGCGCCGTCCAGCGGGCGGTAATGCCGGGCCGGATATTGGGCACCGCCAGCACCAGTCGCCACCGCCCCGGCTCAATCCGACCGGGCAGATAGGATGGCGTCGCGTCGCTCTCCGCAATCGTGAAGTCCGCCTTGTTCCCGCCGCTTGATCCGCGCAAGCCGTGCTGGTCCTCAACGCCCAGATCGATCACCGTCTTCTGCGCGCGCTGGTCATAATCAAACGCCACCACCAGCCGCTCCGTCCCGCGCGGCACGGTAAAGGGCACCGCGCGATACCGCTGATAATCCGCGCGGGTGATTGTGCCGCTGAGCTGTTGATCCGGCAGTCGCATCGGCACCTGCGCACCTGCCTGCACAGCCCATCCCGTCACCAGCAGCGCCAGAATGAGCCAGGTCAGCCGCATCAAATCACTTCCGCCCAAACAGCTTTTCGATGTCGCCATGCGCCAGCTTCACCCAGGTCGGGCGGCCATGGTTGCACTGGCCCGAATTCGGCGTGACCTCCATTTCGCGGAGCAGCGCGTTCATTTCGGCGACCGACAGCACGCGCCCGGCCCGCACCGATCCATGGCACGCCATCGTCGCCGCAACATGGTCCAGCCGCTCCTTGAGCGACAGCGCCTCATCATACGCCGCGAGTTCGTCGGCCAGGTCAGTGACGAGACCCACCACATCGCCCTGCCCCAGCATCGCCGGCACGCTGCGCACGAGCATGGCGCGCGGACCGAAGCGTTCCAGATCGAGCCCGAAATCGGCCAGCTCGCCAATCCGCGCATCAAGCCGGTCGCACGCAGTTTCCTCCAACTCCACCACTTCGGGCAACAGCAAAGCCTGTGCCGCAATCCCGCCGCCCGCCATCCCCCGCCGCATGCGTTCAAGCACCAGCCGTTCATGCGCGGCATGCTGATCGACAATCACCAGCCCGTCCTCAGCTTCAGCGACGATATAGGTCTTCGCCACCTGCCCGCGCGCCACGCCCAGCGGAAACGCGTGCGTCTCAGGCGGGGGCGCATAGGCAGGCTCAGCGCGGCCCTGCGGCGGTGGGGTAATGAAGCCGGGGCGGCGATCATAAACGGCCGATGGACGGTTGCCCCCCTGCCCCCAAATCTCGGCTTGCGGCGACGCCACCACGGGCTCGCGCGTCCACGCCGCCAGTGCCGCCTCATCGGGCCGCTGCATGCTGCGATGCCCCGCCTCGCCCAGCGCCTGTTTCAAGCCACTCACGATCAGCCCGCGCACCAGTGCCGGATCGCGAAAGCGCACCTCGGTCTTGGCGGGGTGGACATTTACATCGACCATATCGCTCGGCACGTCCAGGAACAGCGCCACCACCGCATGCCGGTCACGCGCCAGCACATCGGCATAGGCCCCGCGCACCGCGCCAACGAGCAACCGGTCCTTCACGGGGCGGCCATTGACGAACAGATATTGGTGATCGGCAATGCCGCGATTGAAGGTCGGCAAACCCGCCACCCCGCCCAGCACGATCCCTTCGCGTTCCAGATCAACCGCCACGCTGTTTTCAATCAGCGCCCGGTCAGTCAGCGCCGCAACGCGCTGCGGCCGCCCCGCCGCTGGCGCAACATTGAGCGCACTGCGCCCGTCATGATCGAGCGCAAAACCAATGTCGGGCCGTGCCATGGCAAGGCGCCGGACAACGTCCATGCACGCGGCATATTCAGCGCGCGCACTCCGCAAAAACTTGCGACGCGCGGGGACGCGTTCAAACAGCCCCTCAACCCGCACTCTGGTGCCCGGCGGCAGGCCAGCCGGCCCTTCGCTGACCAGGACGCCATTATCGATAATCCGCTGCCAGCCTTCACTCCCACGGACCCGGCTTTCCAGCGTCATCCGCGCGACGCTGGCGATTGAGGGCAGCGCTTCGCCGCGAAACCCCAGCGTCGTCACCGCATCGATCATCTCATCGGGCAATTTGGAGGTTGCGTGCCGCTCCAGCGCCAAGGCCATGTCGTCCGGCGTCATGCCGATCCCGTCGTCGATCACCTCGACCAGATCGATACCCCCGCCGGCCAGCTTGATCGCAATTCGGGATGCGCCAGCATCCAAAGCGTTTTCAACGAGTTCCTTCAACGCACTGGCGGGGCGTTCCACCACTTCACCAGCAGCAATGCGATTGACGAGATGTTCAGGCAAGCGGCGTATTGACATGGGGGGCTGTCTAGCCCAATCGGCGGCATTCCGCGACCCGCATCAACAACCAACCAGAGCGTGGATTTTCCAAGCTTTGTCGGTTTCGAATAGGCATATTCGGTTGACGCCGGAAGCGAATCGTAAGTGCGAACTGCTGTTGCCGGAACGGGCGCAGCCATTGACGGGAATGTAGATGATTTTCTCGCGGTTTTTCAATTTGATGTCGCACGATATGGCGATTGATCTCGGCACGGCCAACACGGTCGTCTATCTCCGGGGCCGTGGCATTGTCCTCAACGAACCCTCAGTGGTGGCGGTCGAAACGATCAACGGCGTGAAGCGCGTCAAGGCGGTCGGCGACGATGCAAAGCTGATGATGGGCAAAACGCCCGACAGCATCCAGGCCATCCGCCCGCTGCGCGACGGCGTGATCGCTGACATCGATGTCGCCGAACAGATGATCAAGCATTTCATTCACAAGGTCCACGGCCAGCGGCGCTTCATGCGCTGGCCGCAAATCGTGATCTGCGTGCCGTCGGGCTCCACCTCGGTCGAGCGCCGCGCCATTCGCGATGCCGGGTCAAACGCCGGTGCCAGCCAGGTCTGGCTGATCGAAGAACCAATGGCCGCTGCAATCGGTGCCGGCATGCCCGTCACGGAGCCAATCGGGTCGATGGTCGTCGATATCGGCGGCGGCACCACCGAAGTCGCCGTGCTGTCGCTGCGCGGCCTTGCCTATACCACGTCAGTGCGCGTTGGGGGTGACAAGATGGACGAAGCCATCGTCTCCTATGTCCGCCGCAACCATAATCTGTTGATCGGTGAAGCAACCGCCGAGCGGATCAAGCAGGAAGTCGGCGTTGCCAAGGCGCCAGCAGACGGCATTGGCCAGACGATCCACATCAAGGGCCGCGATCTCGTCAATGGCGTGCCCAAGGAAATCACGATCAACCAGGGCCAGATCGCCGAAGCGCTCAGCGAACCCGTCGGCACGATCGTCGAAGGCGTCCGGATCGCGCTGGAAAACACCGCGCCAGAACTGGCCGCTGACATCGTCGATCAGGGCATTGTTCTTACCGGCGGCGGCGCGCTGCTGAAGGGCATTGATGAAGTGCTGCGCGACGAAACCGGCCTTCCCGTGACGATTGCCGACGATCCACTCACCTGTGTGGCCATGGGCACCGGGCGCGCCCTGGAAGACCCCGTCTTCCGCGGCGTGTTGTTGACGGCATAAGCGGGCGATAGCGTAGATGGCTCTGGCGTCGTCTCGTCCCCGGCGCCCCGGATTTTCACGGCGCGCGCAATATGGCCTGTTCATGGGCTATGTGGTGGCGGTTGCCGGTTCGCTGGTTGCTGCCGCCTTGCTGGCGCTGTCGACCTTTGATCCGGCGACGTTCGCCGCGTTTCGGCTTGCTGTTGCCGAACTGACCACGCCCGTTTCTTCGGGCTTTGGGGCGATTGGGCGCGGCATCCTTTCGGTGCCCGGCGGAATCAATGATTATTTCGCGGTCAAACAGCGCAACGAAGCGCTGCGCAAGCAGATCGAGGATTCGCGGGCGGTGCTGATGCGCGCGCGCGCGCTGTCCTATGATAATCGGCGGCTCAAAAAATTGCTCGCGCTGCGCGAACGGACCAGCGCCCCGGTAACAACGGCGCGGCTGGTCAGCTCAAGCGCGTCGAGCACGCGGCGCTTTGCCGTGCTCAATGCCGGTTTTCGCCAGGGCGTGGCCGTCGGCCAGCCGGTCCGCGGGCCAGAAGGACTGGTGGGACGCATTTTGGAAGCCGGCCCGAATACCGCGCGCGTGCTGTTGCTGACCGATCCGGAAAGCATCGTGCCGGTTCGCCGGATGCGCGATGGCTTACCCGCCATTGCCGCCGGTCGTGGCGATGGCTGGATTGAAATCCGCTCGGTCAATCTGATCAATGCACGGTTTGATCCCGGCGATATCTTCATCACATCGGGCACCGGTGGCATCTATGCCCCCAATATCCCCGTTGCCCGTGTCGTCCGAAAGGGCAACGACATCGCCTTGGCCCGCACCTTCACGCAGCCTGACACGCTTGATTTTGCGCTGGTCCAGCGCGCCTTCCTGCCGATGCCGCCCGCTGAAGGACAGGTCGCCAAGCCGTGAGCGATCCGATCCTTGGCCCCTATGATGCCAACGCACCGAAACAGTCTGCATCGACAGTTCCCGCGCTCACCGTGATGGCCGGGTCGGCGCTGACGCTGTTGCCGATGATTTTCACCTTCCCGATTTTACCGCCCTTCGGCCTGATGATCCTGCTGGGCTGGCGCTTGGCCCGCCCTGATGCATTACCGATCTGGTCGCCATTATTGCTCGGATTGTTCGACGATCTGATCAGCGGCCAGCCGCTGGGCAGCGCGATGTTATTGTGGATGATCGGTTTTCTGGTTATTGATCTGCTTGATCAACGCCTGGTCTGGCGCGATTTCTGGCAGGACTGGCTGCTCGCGGCAGGGGCCATCGCCGCCAGCTTGATCGCCGGTCGGCTGGTAGCGTCCCCGATCGGGGCGCATGTCGATACTGTGCTGTTGCTCCAGGTGATCGTCTCGATCATGCTGTATCCGGTGATTTCCAGGCTTATCGCCTGGCTGGACCGCAAACGGAAACCTGCATGAACCGTCCGACCCGGATAGTTACTGAAGCGAACCAGTCCTATAGCTTCACCCGTCGTGCGGTGGCGCTGGGGGCGATTCAGGGTGGCGTCGGGCTGGTTCTGGCGGCGCGGATGGGCTGGCTTTCGATCGCCGAGAACGAACATTACCAGATGATGGCGGAGAGCAACCGCGTCAACATGACGCTGATGCCACCCCGTCGCGGCTGGATCGTCGATCGCCACGGCGTGCCGATTGCCAATAACCGCACCGATTTCCGCGTCGATATCATCCCCGATCGCCTGCAGGACAAAGAACGCGTCTTTGCCCTGCTAAAGGAAATCCTGGTGCTGACGCCTGAGGATATCGAGCGGATCAAGCTTGATATAAAGGGTGCAGCCGGGTTTCAGCCGGTGCAGGTTGCGCAAAATCTGGATTGGGAGCGCTTTGCGGCGGTCAGCGTGCGGCTACCGGAATTGCCGGGCGTCGCCCCCACGCGCGGTTTTGCGCGCAACTATCCCGGCGGGGCAGCGGTTGCCCACCTGACCGGCTATGTCGGTTCGGCCTCCGCAGAACAGTATCGCAAAACGCGCGATCCCTTGCTCGTCACACCGGGTTTCAAACTCGGCAAGGACGGCCTTGAAAAGGCGCTGGAAAGCGAATTGCGCGGCGTGCCAGGGGCAAAGCGGATCGAAGTCACGGCGCGCGGCAAACTGGTCCGCGAACTGGCGTCGCGCACCGATCAGCCCGGCAAAACCGGTCGGCTGACAATCGACATTGGCTTGCAGGAATATGCGGCCCGCCGCTTGGGCACCAATTCGGGATCGGCCGTGGTGATCGATTGCCTGACGGGCGAAATGCTCGCGATGGTTTCGATGCCGGCCTATGATCCGAATAGCTTCTCCGACGGCATTAGTCATCTCGAATGGCAAATGCTGTCAGACGATGATCACGTGCCGTTGATGAACAAGACGCTGCAGGGGCTCTATCCGCCTGGCTCCACGGTAAAACCAATGAATGCCCTGGCGCTGATGGCAGCGGGCGTTGATCCTGAAGACCGGGTGAGCTGCTCTGGCGCGATGCGCGTTGGCAATGGTGTGTTCCACTGCCACAAACGCGGTGGGCATGGCGCGCTCAACATGAAAAACGCGGTCATGCAGAGCTGCGATATCTATTTCTTCGAAATGGCGCGGCGGCTTGGCTATGGCCGGATCGCCCCGGTGGCCCGCCTTCTTGGCCTGGGGCAGAAATTCGATCTGCCTTTTGCTTCGCAGCGCTTTGGCACCATGCCCGATCCGGCCTGGAAGCTCGCCAAATATAAGGAAGAATGGACGGTCGCGGATTCGCTCAACGCGTCAATCGGCCAGGGCTATGTGCTCGCCAATCCGCTCCAGCTGGCAGTCATGGCATCGCGGATCGCGTCTGGCCGGCAATTGCAGCCCAGCATCCTGGCCGATCAGGTGCCTCCTGCCCCGACACTCGGGATTGATCCTGCGCATCTCGCTCAGGTGCGCGATGCGATGTACGGCGTGGTCAATGAAGGCGGCACTGGCGGCGCGGCGCGTTTGCTGGTCCCGGGCGTTGCAATCGCCGCCAAGACCGGCACCGCGCAGGTCCGCCGGATCACCATGGCCGAACGCGCATCGGGCGTGCTCAAAAACGGCCAGCTCCCCTTCAAACTGCGCGATCACGCGCTGTTCGTCTGTTTCGCGCCAGCGGATAAGCCGCGCTATGCCGCCGCCATCGTGCTTGAACATAACGGCCATACCGTCCGCAACCTCGATACGCCGATGATCGGGCGCGATATCATGACCTATTTGTTCGATCGTGATCGTGCCGTGGCGGCGCTGGCTGAGGTCGAACCCAGCTGGGGTGGCGATATCCGCACGCGGATGGCAGCGTCAGCTGAGGAGTATCGGTTGGCCGCTGGTGGCGCGCCATCAGCCGTGGCGGCAGCGACCGAAGCCAATGCAACGGCGGCGACAGAAGCCCCTGCGGTTACAGCTGCCGCTGCCGCCAGCACCGCCAATGCTGCCATTGTTGGCAACACCAGCGGTGGGGGCATTGCCGCCGAAGGATCGACGGAGTCGCCCGAACCATGAGTTCGAAATATGAATTCGTGCCCGCCCCGCTCGCCCAGCTGCCGTGGCGCGTCATTTTGCTGGTGCTGGGCATTGGCTGTTTCGGCCTGGTCATCCTCTTTTCCGCAGCCGGCGGTTCTTGGCGCCCCTGGGCGCTGCCGCAAGGCATCCGCCTGTTCGCCTTCCTTGCCGGCGCCGTGATGCTGTCGCGCGTCCGCGAGAATATCTGGGGGACGATCGCCCTGCCCGGTTATGGCATTCTCGTTTTCATGTTGGTGCTCGTCGAACTGATCGGCGCGGTGCGTGGCGGCGGCCAGCGCTGGCTGGATCTTGGCATGGGGTTCAGGCTCCAGCCGTCCGAGCTGATGAAGCCCTGGATCGTGCTGGCGGTCGCCAAATTCTATGATCTCCTGCCCCCCAATGAAACGCGGCGTTTCGGCGCGATCTGGCCAGCAGCGGCGTTGATCCTCTTCCCGGCATTGCTGGTCATGAAACAGCCCGATCTTGGCACGGCGCTGATGATTGTCGGCGGTGGCGTCACCGTGATGTTCCTCGCGGGCGTGCCGTTGCGCTTGTTCATTGGCGGCGCCTTGGCGATGGCAGCGGCTGTCCCGCTCGCCGTCAATTTCCTGCTGCATGATTATCAGCGCAACCGGATCCTCGTTTTCCTCAACCCGGAGAGCGATCCGCTCGGCACCGGCTATCACATCAGCCAGTCGAAAATCGCGATCGGCTCAGGCGGGATCTTCGGCAAGGGCTTCCTCAACGGCACCCAGAGCCATCTCGATTATCTGCCAGAGGGTCATACTGACTTCATCTTCGCGACGATGGCAGAGGAATGGGGCCTGTTGGGCGGCCTGGTGCTGATTTTGACCTTCTTCCTGCTGATCAATTGGGGCATCACCGTTGCCATGCGCGCGCAGACCCGGTTCGCCCGGCTCGCCGCGGCCGGCCTTGCCAGCACGATCTTTTTCTACGTCGCGATCAATCTTCTCATGGTTATGGGCCTCGCACCCGTCGTCGGCATCCCGTTACCCCTGGTCAGTTGGGGCGGCTCCGCACAAATGACCGTCTTAATCTGCATCGGCATCCTAATGTCCATCGACCGCCAAAACCGTCAGGTGGTGCGCTGGTAAAAAAAGCCACGCAAAGGGGTTTGCAATCATCGCAATCGGGTGCTAACCGCCCACCTCCAATCGCGAACGCACCTACCAAGGCGCGGTCTTTTTTCGCAGATCGGCATGGACGCATAGCTCAGTTGGTAGAGCAGCTGACTCTTAATCAGCGGGTCCTTGGTTCGAGCCCAAGTGCGTCCACCAAACTTCTCAACGGCTTAGGTGCAAACATACACCCCTCCCAAGGGGCTGTCGAGAGCCACGTAATCGCCACGTAATCAACGTGTTTCGTAGCCTGGCGTAGAGGCTTAGTTATCGATGTGCGGGAGGACGTTTCCTCCCTGGTCGAAGCCGCTGCGCTGCTTCTTCACACCCACCTCAGCGGGGACACCCCGCAACGCCCCGAAACGAAGAGCGGGGCTGCTGACGCGCTCAGTCCCGCAGGGCTACCTGCCCTGCTCCTGAGGGCGCGGTGTTTGACGCATGGGGCCCCGCACGCACTCTGACCCGGCGGACATGGTCCGAAGCGCAGGCTGGGAAAGCCGACAGACCCCGCCTTTCCGCCTGCGCGAGCGTTGGCGGGATACTCCGCCTCTTTCAGGGTGCAGTTTCTTGCTTTGGCGATCTCGCTGGCCGCTCGCGCGGTTGCAAGCGTTGGGGAGGGAGAGTGAGAGTTTGGCGGGGCTTCGCCGTGACGGAATGAGGGTCGAGAGAGAGGCTCCCGGCCAACCGTCATGGAGATTTCCCATGGATATGCAGGTTCTCGATACGCGCCGCGACCCGAGCGGCGGCTACAAGGTGGATGTCTCGCGCGGTTCGCGCATGGGGCGGGTATCGTCGGAATGGTTCTCCCGCCCTGACGATGAGCGGTTTTTGTCCTTGGGCGATCTTGCACGATCAGTGCGCGGTCGGTCCGACCGGAGCCGGACGCGCGTGGTCGAGACGGCGCTGATCCATGTCGAAGCAAACCGCAACGATCCGGAACGCCCGGCTCTCATGTTGCCGGGTGCCGAGGCACCGGTGACGCCAACCCACTGGAGCTTTGGGCAACTGGCCAGCCATGTGGGCGCTCCTGCTGCCTATCTGCGCCAGCTTGCTTCAATATGGGCTGACCTCGAACCGGGCCGAACAGATCAAAGAATGTTGAGGACAATGATTGTATTTCGTTTTGCTCGGAAGCTCAATCTCGTCGTAGCTTTCTGCGACCGTCCCGAAGTATGACGATACCATCAAGTCCAGGATTTTCTGCTGCCAGCTTTTCCCTCATGATCGCGCGATGATCGAAAATTCGTTCACCCTCGTCAAAGTCGCCCATCAATTCCATGACTTGGTTGTAATATGCTGGACGGTCCTGTCGAGGTCGCCAGATGTCATCTCGCAGAGATTTTGCTTCACGATCCATACTCCTGGAGATCGCTTCTGGGGACCCTCGCGTTGGCAGAATCCCATCCCCTTGTGTGCACAATAGGCAATGCAATGGCTTTGATACTTGTTTGATCGTTTCAAATTTCTGATCTGGAAGCAAGTCTCTTATCTGCTCGGCGCATGCAATAGAAATGCCCCAAGGCTCAGACTGAGAGTATCCAGGCAACAACGAGCCACAAATCTGGGGCAATCGACCTTCATCTGTCACATGATTGTAAAAGGCATAAGTCGTTGCAACACCACGGCGAGAACCTGTTTCCAGCAACCGATCAATCTGGCGGATACCTGTGTTCCCAATGGTTCGGCCAATGTGGTTGTACGTTTCCTCCCGATCATCCAAAACTTTAGCTTGAACAAGCATAGCCAAAAAATACAGTTCATCCTCGCTGGCGAAACACCATTCCCAGTCCGCACCAATCTTGCCTTCTTGATGCTTGTTGAAAGGCACAATCCAAATTTTCCCCGGATAAGAGAGTTTCAGATCCAATAGGATTGTTTCCGTTACGGTCTCTTCACCAAACGGCATCCCTGCCAACTTTGCCTCTCGGCGCCGATGCCAAGTGTATCTGGCGCGATCAAGGAGGCTTTGTTGTTCGTGGTCTGAGCCCCGCGTTTTCCTCCAGATTTGAGTAGAGTCCGGCCCACCAAGGGAGTCGGATGATGAAGGCAAGCAGGTTCAGCGAAGAGCAGATT